>NZ_BBYK01000001.1 GCF_001570365.1 Microtetraspora fusca
CCGCCACCCCCTCCGCCACCACAGGGCTCCCCGGCGCGGCCTCCGCGTGGCGCGGCAGCACGACGATCGGACGCGCGGGGGAGACCAGCAGCCGCTCGGCCTCCCCACCGACCACGCAGAGCCGCCGCGCCGCCGCCACATTCGCGACCACCACCGCGAACGGCTTGTCCTCCCGCCGCTTGCGCGACCGCAGCGCGGCCACCGCCCCCGCGTCCGTCGCGTCCACCGCCAGGTGGTAGCCCCCCAGCCCCTTCACCGCCACGACACCGCCCGACCGCAGCACCGCGACCGCCCCGGCGACCGGATCACCGGCGACCTCCCGGCCCCGTCCGTCCAGCAGCCGCAGCACCGGACCGCACCGCGGGCAGCACACCGGCTGGGCGTGGAACCGCCGATCACCCGGATCCCCGTACTCCGCCGCGCACGCCCCGCACATCGCGAACGACGCCATCGTCGTCGCCGCCCGGTCATACGGCACATCCCGCACGATCGTGAACCTCGGCCCGCAGTTCGTGCAGTTCACGAACGGATGCCGATGCCGGCGGCACGACGCGTCGAACAGCTCCGCCAGGCAGTCCGCGCACGTCGCCACATCGGGGGACACCAGCGTCCGCCGGCCGCCGTCACGGCTCGGCACGATGCCGAACCCGCGCTCACGCCGCTCACCCAGCACCGGGATCGCCGTCACCGAGATCCGGTCGATCACCGCCAGCGGCGGCGCCTGACCGGGCAGCTCCCGCTGGAACCGCGCGACGTCCTCGGCGGCCCCCTCCGCCTCGATGAACACGCCACGCCCGTCGTTGCCGACCCACCCCGACAACGCCAGCCGCCGGGCCAGCGCGTGCACGTAGGGCCGGAACCCCACCCCCTGCACGATCCCCTCGACCCGGATCCGCACCCGCGCCGGACCCCCGCCCCGGCCGGCGACCTCCCCGCTGCTCACCCGGCCATCCTCACCGCCGCCACGCCGGCCGTGACCAGTGCCCCACGCCATGTGAGCAGACCTTTACCCCCGCCCGCCGCCCCACGTCCGCCCCCGCCGCGACCACGAAACGTAGCCTGACGGCCACGCGGAACAACGGAGCGTACACATGTCTGTCGCAACCACCATGCAGCTCGCCCTCCGGGACGCCTTCCTCCGCCGGGACTCACCCGGCCACGCCCTCGCCCGGGACTCCACCCCGATCGCCGAAGCCTGCCAGGCCATGGCCGACCGCTTCCGCCGCGGCGGCAAACTCATCGTCTTCGGCAACGGCGGCGCCGGCGCCGACGCCGCCCACATCGCCGTCGAGTTCATGCACCCCGTCATCGTCGGCAAGCGCGCCCTGCCCGCCCTCGCCCTCAGCAACGACGCCGCCACCATGACCGCGATCGGCGCGCGCGAAGGCCTCACCGAAACCTTCGCCCACCAGCTCACGCAGTGGGCCGCACCCCACGACATCGCCCTCGGCATCTCCCGCGACGGCCGCTGCGCCAACGTGCTGCGCGCCCTGCACACCGCCCGCGACCTCGGCCTGCTCACCGTCGCCCTGCTCGGCGACGTCCCCCCGCCGCAGGGGGAGCGGCCCCGCATCGACGCCGACCACGTCCTGCTCGCCCGCTCCACCGACCCGGCCGTGGTCAAGGAGATCCACGTCACCGCCTACCACCTGCTGTGGGAGCTCGCCCACCTCTTCCTGGAACACCCCACCGCGCACCGGCCCGCGGACGACACCCAGCCCCACACGCGACCCGCGGCGGCCGAACAGCCGGCGCCCGCCTGCGGCGACACCTGCACCACCTGCGCCGACCAGGCCACCCCCGCCACCGTCGTCCGGCTCCTGCACGGCGAACTGGCCCTCGCCGACACCGGAACCGGCACCGAAGAGATCAGCGTCGCCCTCGTCGACGCCGCCGTCGGCGACACCGTCCTCATCCACGCCGGAGAGGCCATCGCCGTCATC
>NZ_BBYK01000002.1 GCF_001570365.1 Microtetraspora fusca
GGCAGCGCCACCTGGGACCTGGTCGAAGAGTACTTCCGCCGGTTGCACGAGCCGGTGATGGGGCAGCCGCACAGGCTGCTGGAGCCGTCCTGCTCCGCCGACGGGTCGCGGATCGCGGTGACCGGCCTCGTCTACGACGAGCTGGCCGGCCTTCCGCGCCAGGCCTGCTTCCTGGTCGACGGTGCGGACCTGCGGCCGCTGACGGGGCCGTCCGGTTCCTCGCGGCAACCGCGCTTCTCCCCGGACGGAACGACGGTGGCGTTCCTGTCGGACCGCACGGAGGCGGGCCGGTTCCAGCTGTACCTGCTACACACCGGCCGGCTGGGTGAGGCGGAGACGACCCCGGCCGTGCCCGGGACGGTGGAGTACTGCTCCTGGTCGCCGGACGGCACGAAGGTGCTGCTCGGAGTGGCGGGGCTCGGCGCCGACCTGGCCAGTGATCAGGGAAGCGGCACGACGTACAAGCCGAAGGAGGAGCTGCCGGACTGGCACCCTCGCGTCGAGACCGGCGTGAGGCAGGAGTCGTGGCGGTCGTTGTGGATCCACGACCTCGCGGCAGGGACGACCACCAGGCTGTCGCCGGAGGGACTCAACATC
>NZ_BBYK01000003.1 GCF_001570365.1 Microtetraspora fusca
GCGCCTGGTACACGGCCGTGCTCTCCCGCCTGGGCCTCGACGGGGCGGTCACCGAACTGGCCCGCTCCAAGGTGCAGCTCGGCTGCCCCGCGGCCTCGCCTTCCGGAGGGCGGTTGGCGGTGGTCGAGGCGGTGTGCAGCGACCGCGGGGTCGTCGCGGGTGACCTGCTGGTGAGCGCTCCCGGTGCCGCCTTGCAGCGGGTCGACACCGGTGGGGTGGACGTCACCTCGACCCAGTGGATCGACGCGGATCGCCTCGGGATTCTGGGGATCCGCGGCCTGGAGACCGTCGCCGCGGTGTACGACGCGGTGGCCGGGAAGATCACCGAGCTGTGGTCGAGCACGGACACCAGCTGCGGCACGCGCTACCCGGAGGCGGCCTGGTCCGCCGACGGCCGCGTGGTGCTGGTCGAGGAGGGCTACTCGGCGCCGCAACGGGTCGTGGTGCTGGGCGGCGAGCGGGTCGAGCTCGCGGGGATCGGGCACTCGGGCACCGAGTACCTGTTGTCGGTCGCGGGCACGGCCGAGACGGTCACCTGGTCGGCGCCCGACGGGCTGCGCATCGAGGGGATCCTGTGCGTCCCTGCCGGGGAGGGGCCTTTCCCGCTCGTGGTGAACATCCACGGTGGTCCGGTGTGGGCCTACCGGAACATGTGGTCGATGTTCTCCCCTTCTACCCCGCTGTTGGTGGCGCAGGGGTATGCCGTCCTGAACCCCAACCCGCGGGGCAGCTCCGGCCGCGGGCAGGACTTCGCCCGGCTGGTGTTCGGGGAGATGGGTGGCGAGGACACGGCCGACTTCACCTCCGCGATCGACGCCCTCGTCGAGCGCGGGATCGTGGACCCGGCCAGGGTCGGCGTCATCGGCGGGTCGTACGGCGGTTACATGTCCGCGTGGCTGGTCAGCCAGGATCGGCGCTGGGCCGCCGCCGTACCGGTCTCACCCGTGACGGACTGGTACAGCCAGCACTTCACCAGCAACATCCCCTACTTCGACGCGCTGTTCCTCGACGGGGACCCGGAAGTCCCCGGCGGCAAGTTCCACTCCAGGAGCCCGGTGGCGCACGCCAGCAAGGTGCGCACCCCGTGCCTGAACATCGCCGGCGCCCTGGACCGGTGCACGCCTCCGACGCAGGCCCAGGAGTTCCACCAGGCGCTGCTCGCGCACGGGGTCGAGTCCCAGCTCGTGATCTACCCGCGGGAAGGCCACGGCGTCCGTGCCTTCCCGGCT
>NZ_BBYK01000005.1 GCF_001570365.1 Microtetraspora fusca
AGGACCCGTGCTCTGGGTTGCGATCATCGGGCTCGTCGCTACGGGCGTCGCGCTCGCCCTAGCGGGCCGCCGCGTGGCGTTCCTCTACAGGCTCGCCACCAGCGGCCAGCCCGCGCCGGAACGGATCACGTACGCCAAGGAGAACGCCGGCACGGAGATCAAGACCCAGCTGGTCGAGGTCTTCGGGCAGAAGAAGCTCCTGAAGTGGACGCCGTCAGGCACCGCGCACTTCTTCGTGATGTGGGCGTTCTTCATTCTCGCGACGGTCTACCTTGAGGCCTACGGCGCGCTCATCCAGGGAGCGATCACCGGCACGCCCGACTTCCACATCCCGCTGATCGGGACGTGGCCGGTGCTCGGCTTCCTCCAGGACTTCATCGCCGTCGCCGCGCTCATGGGACTGATCGCCTTCTCGGTGATCCGGATCAAGAACTCGCCCAAGAAGCTCGGGCGGGGCTCCCGGTTCTCCGGCTCGCACCTGGGCGGCGCGTGGCTCGTCCTCTTCATGATCTTCAACGTGATCTGGACGATGTTCCTGTTCCGCGGCGCGGCCGTGAACACCGGGAACTTCCCGTACGCCTCCGGCGCGTTCGCCTCGGAGCTGACCGCCACGATCCTGCCCACCAGCGAGCTGCTGGAGGAGATCGGTCTCCTGCTGCACATCGGCGTCATGCTGGTGTTCCTGATCATCGTGGTGAACTCCAAGCACCTGCACATCTTCACCGCGCCGCTGAACGTGCTGTTCTCCCGCCGCCCGGACGGTCTGGGCGCCGCGCAGGAGATGCGCAGCGGCGGCAAGGTGCTCGACTTCGAGGAGGCCGACCCCGAGGTCGACGTGTTCGGCCGGGGCAAGATCCAGGACACCACCTGGAAGGGCTTCCTGGACTTCTACACCTGCACCGAGTGCGGCCGCTGCCAGTCGCAGTGTCCCGCGTGGAACACCGGCAAGCCGCTGTCGCCGAAGATGCTGATCATCGACCAGCGTGACCACGCTTCCAGGTGGCTCCGTATCTGCTGGCGGGTGAGGACAAGAGGGACTCCTACCCTGAGGACGTGCTCGCCCTGCTGGACAAGCCGCTGGTCGGTGAGGACGGCGTCATCCACCCCGACGTGCTGTGGTCGTGCACCAACTGCGGCGCCTGCGTCGAGCAGTGCCCGGTGGACATCGAGCACATCGACCACATCCTGGACATGCGCCGCTACCAGGTCATGATCGAGTCCTCGTTCCCGTCCGAGGCGGGCGTCATGCTCAAGAACCTCGAGAACAAGGGCAACCCGTGGGGCATGTCGGAGATGAAGCGGGCCGAGTGGATCGAGGAGCTTGACTTCGAGGTCCCGATCATCGACGAGAGGATGCCCGAGGACGTCGAGTACCTGTTCTGGGTCGGCTGTGCGGGCGCGCTGGAGGACCGGGCGAAGAAGACCACCAAGGCGGTCGCCGAGCTGCTGCACATCGCGGGTGTGAAGTTCGGCGTGCTCGGCCCGATGGAGGCGTGCACGGGTGACCCGGCCCGCCGCCTGGGCATGGAGTTCCTCTTCAACATGCTGGCCCAGCAGAACATCGAGACGTTGAACGAGGCCGGCGTCAAGAAGATCGTGGCGACCTGCCCGCACTGCTTCAACACCCTCGCCAACGAGTATCCGC
>NZ_BBYK01000006.1 GCF_001570365.1 Microtetraspora fusca
ACGAAAGACATCCCAGGAGCTTAGATGTCAAGCTGCAACCGACTCTGCGTGATGCGACCAGGCGGTCGCCTCGTCGTAGAGCGTGCCGGTCTTGAGGCAGCCGTGCAGGATGCCCACGAACCGGTTGGCGAGTTGGCGCAGCGCGGCGTTGTGGCCCGCTCCGCGGGCGCGTTGCCGGTCGTAGTAAGCACGCGCGCCGGGCGAGAGCCTCAGGGCACTGAAAGCCTGGGTGAGCAAGGCGTCGATAAGCCGGTCGTTGTGCACGAACCGCGCCAGGGCGATCTTCTTCTTGCCGGAGGCTCGCGTGATCGGGGAGGTTCCGGCGTAGTTCTTGCGGGCTTTGGCGGTGGCGTACCGCTGGGGGTCGTCACCGAACTCTGCGAGCACCCGGGCGCCGAGGACCGGTCCCAGCCCGGGCTGGGACAGGACGATCTTAGCGGCCGGGTGCTCGCCAAAATGCGCCTCGACCTGCCCTTGCAGCGTCTTGACCTGAGTGTTGAGCACCTCCAGGACAGCGATCAGCGCCTGGACGGAGGCGGCGTAGGCGGCGGCCACCACCTCAGGTTGACCCAGGTGCTCGGCTCGCAGAGCGGCTTGGATCGCGGCGGCCTTGCCAGCCACGTTCTTGCGGCGGGCCCGCTTGAGCGCGGCGCTGATCTGCCCGATCGTCAATCGGGCGGCCTGTACCGGCGTCGGGGCCTTGGCCAGCAGTTCCAGGGCATCGACGGCATCCAGATCCTCGAACGCCTCCAACGCGGCGGGGAAGTAGTCACGCAGGGCATGCCGCAGCCGCTGGGTGTGCCGGGTCCGTTCCCAGATGAGCGTCTTGTGCGTGCGAGCCACGACCTTGACAGCCTCGGCCTGGGCCGAGTCCCCAGCCACGGCGCGCAGCTCGTGGGCGTGGGTGCGGACCATATCGGCCAGCACATGCGCGTCACCGGCATCGCTCTTGGCTCCCGAGACCCCGAGTCGGTCACGGAACCGGGACGCCTGCAACGGGTTGACTGCCAGCACCCTGTATCCGGCGGCCACCAGCGCGGCCACCCACGGCCCCCGGTCGGTCTCGATGCCCACCAGCACCTCAACCTCGTCGGCCTCGTCCCCGGCCAGCTCGCCGACGATGGCGTGCAGCCGGGCCATTCCGGCCACGCCCTCGGGCAGTCGGGCCTTGGCCAGCCGCCGGCCGGAGCCGTCCATCACCTCCACATCGTGATGGTCCTCAGCCCAGTCATCACCCACGAACAACCGCAACGGTCCTCCCGTTCTCGATGTCGATCACCCTGCGCAGCCAGCGAGAGAACCATCAGCGACCTAATCAAGCAGTGCTCACGCCAACCAGGCGGGCACGACATCCCATCAGCGATCAACTCTCCCGGCCGACCGGCAGGGGCACGGTCTTTCGTCAGGACTCAACGTCCAGGAACCAGAAGTGCTCACCTGCCGGCGGCTACCACCAGGAGTCTGCCGGATGGCTTACTCCCAGAACTGATTAGGAACC
>NZ_BBYK01000007.1 GCF_001570365.1 Microtetraspora fusca
GGCCCCGATCGCCTGTGAGCCGACGGCCGTAAGGCCTACCTATTGCGGCTGAACGCGGCAAGTGTGCTGTAAGCGGGGTGAAAGCACGGATTCCTAACTTCTTCCCAGCCCCTCTGATGGAAGGAGCCCCATGCACATCCGCGCCAAGCATCTGGTCCTCCCGGTTGCCGCCGCGGGCCTTCTTGGCTCCACACTCGTTGCCCCCGCCGCCTCGGCCGCGCCGGAGCCGGCCGCCGCCACTCTGGCCGGCAGCGGCGTCGCGGCCTGGAACGTTGCCACCTTCTGGTACGCCAACAACCAGGCGAACCTTCTCGCCGCGACGCCCTACGACGTCGAGCCGCAGGCCAGGCACGTGTCCAAGGGCAGGTTCGCCGTCGGCGCGCCTGGCGCCGACGGCGAGCCCGGCGTGGTTGAGCCGATCGGCGGCAAGCCCGGCGGAAGCTCCGACAACGAGAACGTCAACCTGCCGAAGACCACCGGCAAGGTGTTCTTCCTCGGCACCGATGGCAAACCGCACTGGTGCAGCGCCACCTCGCTCCAGTCCAAGTACCGCAACCTGGTCGCCACGGCCGGCCACTGCGTGTACGACACCAAGTCCAACGCGGCCGCACTGAATTACTGGGTCTTCGTGCCCGGTAACTACAAGGGCAAGCTGCCGTGGGGCCTCTACGTGGGCAGTCAGGCGTTCACGCACGACAAATTCGACGTGTACAAGGAGTTCGACTACGACTACGCCTTCGTCACCGTCTACAACGGCCTGCAGGCGCCGCCCGAAGGCGGGGCCGTGCCCGGCGAGTGGACGCAGGTCTCCAAGGACGAGTACGACGAGTACAGCAGCTACGGCACTTACTCGTTTGTGGCCGACCAGTTCACGAAGGCGGATCCCAGCGGCGAGTACTTCGTGTGGAAGTTCGCCGACGCCGGCCGCCTCGGTGACAACGTCGGCGGCCAGGGCCTGGCCTACAACCAGCAGCCCGGCAAGCCTGTGCTCGTGGTCGGTTACCCGAGCGGGTGGGCTGACACGGACGGCGACGCCGTCACCGGCGACACCGAGAAGTGGTGCTATGGCGCGACCTCCGCAGCCTGGTCGTTGGACCTCCAGGCCGCGAGACTGTTCGCCGTCCCGTGTCCCTTCACCGGTGGGGGCGCCTCCGGCTCGGCCTGGCTGGCTGGATACAGCCACCTCACCCGCACGGGCTACCTGAACGGCCTGACCGTCGCGGTGTCGGACACCGACGACGACGAGAGGATCGACACCAGCCTGTCGCCGTACTTCGATGGCGAGCTGTACGACATCTACAAGCAGGCGGCCGACCAGGTGTCCGGCTCGATCACCGGTTGAATGCACGGGTATGTGTAAGAGTTTTCGCTGATAGAGGCGAGAGGGTTTACTGGTGGCCTCCAATATTCACTCGGCCGGTTTTCCTCGATGCTCTCGGGTCAATCCCAGTAGTTGTACGACAGCTCGCCTAGGGTCGCA
>NZ_BBYK01000008.1 GCF_001570365.1 Microtetraspora fusca
GAGCAATCGTCAAGACCTGTGGATCAGGATCTTTTAGGCGGCTACCGACTGATCCTCGATGGCCGGTGACTCCTTGGGCCGCTCGACAAGCTTGCCCTTGACGAACGTCGCCCCAGCGCGGACCAGGGCGACGAGATGCGGCGCGTTAACCGCGCGCCAGCGCTTCTGCGCCGACTCGATCAGCTTGAAGGCCATCGCCAGCCCGGCCGCGCGTGAGCCCGGCCCCTTGGTGACCTTGGTCCGGTGGCGGACGGTGGCGAAGGTGGACTCGATGGGGTTGGTCGTGCGCAGGTGCACCCAATGCTCGGCCGGGAAATCGTAGAACGCCAGCAACTCGTCGAGGTCATCGACCACCTTGGCCACCGCCTTGGGGTACTTGACACCGTAGACAGCCTGGAAGTCCTTCACCGCGCGCTCGGCGTGGTCCCTGTCCTCGGCGTTCCAGATCTCCGCCAGCGCCTTCTTGGCACCGGCGTGGGCCGACTTCGGGAGCGCCCCCAACACGTTAGAGATCTTGTGAAACCAGCACCTCTGGGCCCTGGTCTGCGGAAACACCTCGCCCAGCGCGGACCAGAAGCCGAGCGCGCCATCCCCAACCGCGAGCACCGGCGCCCGCATCCCGCGTCGCTTGCAGTCGCGCAGCAGGTCGGCCCACGACTCGGCAGACTCGCGGTAGCCGTCGGTCAGCGCGACCAGTTCCTTGCGTCCGTCGGCCCGCACGCCGATCATCACCAGCAGGCACAGCTTGTGCTCCTCCAGCCGGATGTTGACGTGGATGCCGTCGACCCACAGGTAGACGTAGTCCACGCCGGACAGGTCACGGGCGGCGAAGGTGCGCTGCTCGGCCTTCCACTGCTCAGTCAGACGCGTGATCACCGAGGCGGACAAGCCCGCTGTCGAACCGAGAAACTGCCCCAGCGCGGGGACGAAATCCCCTGAGGACAGGCCGTGCAGGTACAGGAGCGGCAGCACCTCGGTCAGCTGCGGCGTCTTGCGGCACCACGGCGGCAGTATCGCGGAGGAGAACCGCTTGCGCTCGCCGGTGGCCTCGTCGATGCGCTTGTCGTTGACCCGGGGAGCCTTCACCTCGATCGCGCCAGCCGCGGTGAGGATGTCGCGGGGCTGGTGGTAGCCGTTGCGCACGACCAAGCGGCGGCCGGCCTCGTCGCGTTCGTCGGCGAACGCGGCGATGTAGGCGTCCACCTCGGCCTGCAACGCGGCGGCGAGCATCTTGCGGGCTCCCTCGCGAACGATCTGGTCGATCAACGAGGACGAAACGGATGTCGAGGTGCTGTCGTCAGCGGGCAGCTCGGGCACTACGGTGAGCACGGGTGTGCCTTCCCGACCGACGCTGCAACGTCGGCCTTATCTCGAAACCATGATCAGATGACTCGGGAAGGTACACCCCTTCCCGTCAGATCCACAGGTTTCGATCATTGCTC
>NZ_BBYK01000009.1 GCF_001570365.1 Microtetraspora fusca
CCCGCGGCCGGGGGTGTGGTGTTCTGGCTGGTTGTGGTGCGTGTTTTGTGGGGGGTCCGTGGTGGGGCCCCTCTTTTTTTGTTTCCCGGGGTTGGCGGGTTGTGGTGTTGGTGGTTGTCGGCCGGGGCTGGGGTGTGGTGTTCTGGGTCCGGGGGCTGGGTTTGTTTCCTGCGTTCGGTGGTGGTGCCGGGGTTGCGGGGCTTTTCCGGGGCCGGGGGCTGGTTTGAGGGTTGTCGGCTGCGGAGCTGTGGCGTGGTTTCCGTGGCCGGCCAACGGTGTCGGTGTGGTGGGTATGTGTGGGGGTCCGTGGCGGGCCCCTTCTTTGTTTCCCTGGGCGTTTCTGGGCTTTTTTGTTTCCGGAGGTAGTGAAGGCGTGATATTCACTTCGCCTGGACGGCTCACGGTGCTGTTGGCGGGGTGCTGGTGGTGCCGGGCAAGGCGTGGATGCTGCTGTGCTCGCGGTGGACTTGTCGTTTCTGGTGGGGGCGAAGGTGCTGGAGGTCGTGGCGTTGCCTCTGGTCTTGGCTGCGTTGCCTGCGGACTGTGGCTAGTCAGGTGGGCTGTGGTCTTGGCCGAGGTATGGCGGGGGAGATTGGCGCGGAGGCGGGGGGTGTGGAGGCCGG
>NZ_BBYK01000010.1 GCF_001570365.1 Microtetraspora fusca
GGACCTCAGCCCTGCGCGGTGTCTACGAACCTCAGCCCTGCGCGGTGTCTACGAACCTCAGCCCTGCGCGGTGTCTACGAACCTCAGCCGTTCGGGGCAGGCAGGGCAACTTCTTCGCGGTGGATGAGGCAGAGATTCCGCTGCCGCGGTGACGGTGGCAAACAGGCGATGGAGGCCACGTAAGATGCGGGTTCTGACTTCGGCTCGTGTGGTAGTGGCGACTTGCTAGGCTTGACACCGTCGGGCCACCCCCAATTTGGGTGGCCTTCTTCGCGTCAGGCAAGGAGCGAAGGCCACGGCGAGCGACGAGAGCTGGCAGCCAACCAGGCTTTCGGCCGGAAGCGGACGTTCAGCATCGTCCGGCTCATAGTCCATCTCCTGCGGGGCGTGACGAGGGACCAGTTTCCCTGCCAGCCGTACGCGGTGAGTGAGTAATAGAGGACAGAAGTGAACAGAGAAGACGGGCGTGACGGCGTGGGCCGTGGCGAAGAGAACAATGACCGGCCGAACCGCAGCACCGGAGGGGACGAGCGCCGAGGGGGCCCCGTGAGGCGCTATGGCGAGCGGAGCGAGGGCCGTTCTGGCGACCGAGGCGACTTCCGGGAACGCGATCGCGGTGACCGCCCCTTCAGCAGGAACGCGGGCGATCGTCCGCAGCGTTCGTACGGCGATCGCGATGCGGCGCGTGGGGACCGTCCGCGGCGTACCTTCGGCGATCGGGACAACGATCGTCCTCAGCGTTCGTACGGGGACC
>NZ_BBYK01000011.1 GCF_001570365.1 Microtetraspora fusca
CTGGGCGAACTCCTGATCGTCGGCCGTCTGGGTAAGGCGGGTGGTGATGAACCAGGTCGCCGGCAGGTCCTGGGCTCAGGCGCGGTTCGTTCGTGAGCGCCATCCCTGAAAACGATCTTCGTCGAGCTCTACCCTCCTGGGTTGAGCCGGAGGTCCTACCCACGCCCGAGGCGGCAGCCGTACACGACCGGCATCGTCAACAGGGTGAAACGTGCACTCATCCTCACCGCCCTGGCCCTCACGCTGGCCGGATGCGGCTCCACCCCACCGCAGCGCCTGACGGTCCCAAAACCGACGGGCCCGCATCCGGTGGGGACCGTCTCGGTCCACCTGGTCGACCAGTCCCGCCCGGATCCCTGGAACGGCTCCGGCAGGAAGCGGGAGCTGATGGTCAGCCTGTGGTACCCGGCCCGGGACGTGCAGGCCCACCCGGTCGCCCCCTGGATGCCGAAGGCGGCGGCGGAACGGTACTTGAAGATGAACGACCTGGAGCCGGGCTCGCTGCTACTGGACAGGACCGACGGCCACGAGGGCGCGCCCGTCGACACGAGCCTGGGCAGGCTGCCGGTCGTCCTGTACTCGCCGGGCGCCAACGCCTCGCGCGCGTACGGGACCGGCGTCGTCGAGGAGCTGGCCAGCCAGGGGTACGCGGTGGTCACCGTCGATCATCCCTATGACGCGGCGGTGGTGGAGTTCCCCGGCGGCCGGGTGGAGACGGGCGCCGAGCTGACCGACTTCGCCAAGGCGGTCGACGTCCGGGTGGCCGACGTGCGCTTCGTCCTGGACAGCCTGCCCTCCCTGGAGGAGAAGCTGCCCGGCCGTAACGGGAAGCCGCTCTTCGACCTCGCGCGGATCGGAATGTTCGGGCATTCGCTCGGCGGCGCGGCCACCTCCTCCGCCATGTACGCCGACCCGCGGATCAAGGCCGGACTCGGCCTGGACGGCGCCGTCTTCGGCAAGGTCGCGCAGTCCGGCCTCGACCGGCCGTACATGGTGGTCGACACCGATGGGAAGGGCGGCATGGCGACCAATCCGACACTGCGCACCTTCTGGGACGGCCTGCGCGGCTGGCGGCTCAACGTGACGCTCAAGGGGGCGGCGCACAACTCCTTCGGCGACGACGTCCTGCTCATCCCCATGTCGGCCGAGCCGCTGGGGCTGAGCAAGGAGCAGCTCCAGGAGGTCGTCGGCACGATCCCGGCCGAGCGGGCGCTGGCCTTCCAGCGCGCCTACCCGCTGGCCTTCTTCGAGCAGAACCTGCGCGGCCGTCCGCAGGCGTTGCTG
>NZ_BBYK01000012.1 GCF_001570365.1 Microtetraspora fusca
GAAGCCGATGTCTACGAGCGCGTCGGCGACCCCGGCGCGGTCTGAGGATAGAGAGATTCAAAGGCTGGGGTGGCCAAAAGGCCAACCCAGGCATCCTTCCCGAGTCGGAGATCGTCGGCCTGAGATCAGGGTTTCCGTCAGGGACAGCTCCGATGCCGCACTGCCCTCTCGTGGCCGATCGTGATGCGGCGGAGGCCGAGAGCCGGACTCCGTGAATCGGAGGAACAAACATGAAGGGAAAACGCACCAGCGCGGCCGTCGTGGCCTGCGTGACCCTGTCACTGCTGGCAACACCTGCCGTGACCACCGCCGCGGCGGCCGACACGAACCCGAGCAGTCGGCCGAATTTGCAGGCGCTGCTGGACAAGGCCGTCGCCGACGGCTCGGTCGCCGCCATCGCCGAAGTTCGCGACGGAGACAAGACCTGGCGAGCCGCGAGCGGCAAGGCGAAGCTGAACAACGCCCAGCCGGCTCCGGTGAACGGGCGGTTCCGGGCCGGGAGCGTCACCAAGTCATTCACGGCGACCGTGGTGCTTCAACTCGTGGGAGAGGGAAAGCTGCGACTGTCCGACAGCGTGGAACAGTGGCTGCCGGGGCTCGTGGACAAGGGCGCCGACATCACGATCAGGCACCTCCTCCAGCACACCAGCGGCCTTCCCGAGTACTCGACGGGCATGATGGACGAGGCGGGCATCCCCAAGGAGCGCTACCGCACCTGGTCGGCACGCGAACTGGTGGAAAGGGCGGAGAAGCTCCCGCGCGACTTCCCGCCTGGGACTGACTACAGGTACTCCAACACGAACTACATCGTGCTCGGCATGCTGATCGAGAAGGTCACCGACAGGCCGTACGCGACAGAGGTCAGGGAGCGGATCCTGCGGCCGCTCGGCTTGCGGCACACCCGCGTTCCTGGGGCCTCTCCGGAGGTGTACGGCCCGCACGCCCACGCTTATGTGCCGGTCACCAGGGGCGGCATGGTCGTCCCTGTTGACGTCACGCGGTTCAATCCCACGATGGCCGGTGCGGCGGGCGAGATCATTTCCACGAACGAGGACATCAACCGGTTCTACCGCGCCCTGTTGCAGGGCAAGCTGCTCCGTCCTGATCTGCTGAAGGAGATGAAGGACCCCGGTACGGCGAAGGGGTACGGGCTGGGGCTGGAGGTGGCGCCCCTGCCCTGCGGCACTGCGTTCGGCCACGGCGGCGGTGGCCCGGGCTTCCTCGTGGTGGCGTTCAGCTCGGCCGACGGTTCGCGACAGGTCAC
>NZ_BBYK01000013.1 GCF_001570365.1 Microtetraspora fusca
GAAGTCCATGTCGCCGCCGCCGGGCATGGCGGGGGCGGCCGGAGTCTTCTCGGGCTTCTCGGCGATGACGGCCTCGGTGGTCAGGAACAGAGCCGCGATGGAGGCGGCGTTCTGCAGGGCGGAGCGCGTCACCTTGGCCGGGTCGATGATGCCCGACTCGAACATGTTGACGTACTCGCCGGAGGCGGCGTTGAGGCCCTCACCCGGGGTGAGGTTGCGCACCTTCTCCACCACGACGCCGCCCTCGAGGCCGGCGTTCACGGCGATCTGCTTCAGCGGCTCCTCGAGCGCCTTGCGGACGATCGCGGCACCGGTGGCCTCGTCGCCGTTGAGCTCGAGCTTGTCGAACGCCTTGGCGCCGGCCTGCAGCAGGGCCACGCCACCGCCGGGGACGATGCCCTCCTCGACGGCCGCCTTCGCGTTGCGGACGGCGTCCTCGATGCGGTGCTTGCGCTCCTTGAGCTCGACCTCGGTCGCCGCGCCGGCCTTGATGACGGCCACGCCGCCGGCCAGCTTGGCGAGACGCTCCTGGAGCTTCTCGCGGTCGTAGTCGGAGTCGGTGTTGTCGATCTCGGCGCGGATCTGGTTCACGCGGCCGGCGATCTGCTCGGCGTCACCGGCGCCGTCCACGATCGTGGTCTCGTCCTTGGTGATGACGACCTTGCGGGCCTTGCCGAGCAGGTCGAGGGTCGCGTTCTCGAGCTTGAGACCGACCTCCTCGCTGATGACCTGGCCACCGGTGAGGATGGCGATGTCGCCCAGCATGGCCTTGCGGCGGTCACCGAAGCCGGGAGCCTTGA
>NZ_BBYK01000014.1 GCF_001570365.1 Microtetraspora fusca
CCCTCGGTGAGCTCGAGCTCGAGGCCGAAGGCGTTGCTCTCCTCGACGGTGATGACGCCTTCCTTGCCGACCTTGTCCATCGCCTCGGCGATCATCTCGCCGATCTGGGCGTCGCCGGCGGAGATGGTGGCCGTGGAAGCGATCTGCTCCTTGGTCTCCACGTCCTTGGCCAGCTTGGAGAGCTCCTCGCTGACGCGCTCGACGGCGGCCTCGATGCCCTTCTTCAGGGACATCGGGTTGGCACCGGCGGCGACGTTGCGCAGGCCCTCGCGTACCAGAGCCTGGGCGAGCATGGTGGCGGTGGTGGTGCCGTCACCCGCGACGTCGTCGGTCTTCTTGGCGACTTCCTTGACGAGCTCGGCCCCGATCTTCTCCCACGGGTCCTCGAGCTCGATCTCCTTGGCGATGGAGACACCGTCGTTGGTGATCGTGGGGG
>NZ_BBYK01000015.1 GCF_001570365.1 Microtetraspora fusca
GGGTCACGTCCACGGAGGTGGTGTACGAGTAGCCACCACGCGATCCGTTTCTGCAGGTTAAGCGGTGAGGGTTTCCGGGAGGTGTTCCTGGTTCGGTGTGTCGCCGGGGATCACGCGTAGACGTGCTTTCGCCAGGACGTCCAGGCCCATGTAGCGGCGGGCCTCGGTCCACTCGTCGGTCTGCTCGGCCAGCACGGCGCCGACGAGGCGGATGATCGCGGCTCGGTCGGGGAAGATGCCGACCACGTCGGTGCGGCGGCGGATCTCCTTGTTCAGCCGCTCCTGGGGATTGTTCGACCAGATCTGCTTCCAGATCTCCCGCGGGAACTGAGCGAACGCCAGGAGGTCCTCCTGGGCCTGGTCCAGGTGGTCGGCCGCGGCCGGGTACTTGGCCGCGAGCGCGTCGATGACCCAGGCGTGCTGGGCGCGGACCTGCTCGGCGGTCGGCTGGTCGAAGATGGTGCGTACCAGGGTGGCCACCCACGGCTGCGCCGACTTCGGGACGGTCGTCAGTAGATTCCGCAGGTAGCGGGTTCGACAGCGCTGCCACGACGCCCCGGGCAGGGTGGCGCCGATCGCCTCGACCAGCCCGCTGTGGGCGTCGGAGATGACCATCTGCACCCCCGACAGGCCCCGGGCGACCAGGCTGCGCAGGAACGCCAGCCAGCCGGCGCCGTCCTCCCGGGAGGTGATGTCCAGGCCGAGGATCTCCCGCTGCCCGTTGGCGTTGACAGCGGTGGCGACCAGGGCGTGCACGTTGACGATCCGCCCGCCCTCGCGGACCTTCTGTGTCAGCGCGTCCAGCCAGACGAACGCATACGGGCCGCCGTCCAACGCTCGGGTGCGGAAGGCTTCCACTTGCTCATCGAGCACCTTGGCCATCTGCGAGACCTGGCTCTTGGAGATGCCGGTGATGCCAAGCTGCTCGA
>NZ_BBYK01000016.1 GCF_001570365.1 Microtetraspora fusca
GCGTACGGCGTACAAGGTGCGGGTCTACCCCACCCCCGAACAGGCTGCGGCGCTGAACCGCACGTTCGGATGTGTACGCCTGGTCTGGAACACGGTCCTCGCGTGGCGGCACGCCCGCTACCACGCCGAGGGTGTGAAAACCTCCTACGCGCAGACCGACCGGTACCTGACCGAACTGAAACGCGACGGCGACCACGACTTCCTGTACGAAGTGTCCTCGGTGCCGTTGCAGCAGGCGTTGCGGCACCAGTACACGGCGTTCGTGAACTTCTTCGCCGGCCGCGCCCGCTACCCGCGTTTCAAGTCCCGGCACGGCCGCCAGTCCGCGACCTACACCCGGTCGGCGTTCCGCTGGCGCGACGGCCGGTTGTTCCTCGCGAAAATGGACGGCCCGGTCGAGTTCGTGTGGTCCTGGCCCGATGTGGACCCAGCCGCGATCGACCCGACGATGGTGACCGTGTCCCGCGACCCTGACGGCCGCTGGTACGCCTCCTTCGCGGTGGAGACCGAGACCGAACCTGAGTCGCTGCCCGCGACTGGCGGGCAGGTCGGGATCGACCTCGGCGTGAGCGACTTCGCGGTCCTGCCACCGGGGAGAAGATCCCAACCCGCGCCACCTGGAGCGCAAGGCGAAGAATCTGGCCCGCTACCAGCGCAGGATGGCCCGCAAACAGCGGGGCAGCGCGAACCGGGCCAAGGCCAAGGCGAAGGTCGCCCGCGCCCACACCAAGGTCGCTGACGCCCGCGCTGACTTCCTGCACAAGACCAGCACCCGCCTGGTCCGCGACCACGACGTGATCGCGATCGAAGACCTTAACGTCAAGGGCATGGTGCGGAACCGGAAGCTGGCGCGGGTCATCTCCGACTGCGGGTGGGGGGAGTTCCGCCGCCAGCTGGAGTACAAGACCGCCAAGTACGGCCGCCACCTGATCGTGATCGACCGCTGGTATCCCAGCTCGAAGACGTGCAGCACGTGCGGGCACTTGCTCGCAGGGCTCTCGCTTGGCACTCGGATGTGGCAGTGCCCGTCCTGCGGCGCCCGGCATGACCGGGACGTCAACGCCGCGAAGAACATCCTGGCCGCTGGTCGAGCGGTGCTTGCCTGTGGAGCTGATGTAAGTCCGCAAGGGTCCTCCCTTCGGCGGTCGGCTGTGAAGCAGGAAGCCCAGCCCGTGAGGGCGG
>NZ_BBYK01000017.1 GCF_001570365.1 Microtetraspora fusca
TCGCCCGAGCGCAGTATCCGCCCCTGCATGATCGTGTGGCGGAGCGCGTAGTAGGCCGACTCGTGTTCCCACCGCTGGTGGTAGAGGCTGACCAGGGCGGCGGCCGGATAGCGGCGTGCGTCGGTCAGCGTGGTGGCTAGGCGGTAGGTGCCTGTGAAGGTGGTGCCGTCCGCGCAGGTTACCGTCACGGGCCTCGATGATGCGGATCTTGAGGGTGCCGATCATCGAGAGATAGGAACCGTCGGTGAGCGAGGCCAGGATGGGGGTGCGCCGGTTGCTGCGCAGCCGGCCGAGGAACTGTGCGCCCGTGGCGCTGACCTGGGCGAGGAAGGCGTTGCTGTCGAAGCCCTTGTCCCATAACACGAGCATGTCCGGCTTGAGCAGGTGCAGCAGGCGGCGGGCATAGCCGGTTTCGCCTTCGCCGGTGGCGCCGAAGACCGCGCCGATCAGGGCCCGCGTCCCGGTCTCGACGAGAGTCATCAGCTCCAGCAGGGGGTAGCCGCCGTGGCCGGGGCTGCCAAGCCAGGCCCGGTTACGGGCGGTGTCGGGAGTCTTGAGCGAGCTGCAGCCGTCGAAGGAGACCGTGCGGTAGGGCCCAAACCGTGCTCCCGGAGTTCTGGGCTGGGCCAGTGGTCCGCTCAGCACCTCGAACAAGCGCTGCATCGGCGCGCTGCCGACTCTGCGGCGCAGGTCACGCAGGGCTTTGGCGGTGGGCGTCACAACCGGCAGGGCGATCAGCGAGGCCGTCAGCTTCTGCCAGACCAGCAGGTAGCCGACCTCGGGGAACAGGCACATCGCCAGCAGGAAGTAGACCCCGACACGCGTGGGCAGGGTGCGCAGGCGACGCTGCACGTTGCGTGTCTCATCAAGGATCGCATCGACGAGTTCGAAGGGCACGAGCGCGGTCAGCTCGCCCAAGTGGCCGGGAGCGAACAATTTCTTGGTTGCCAGGCGGGGCAAGGAGCCCGTCTGGACAGTGCTGGAAACAGCAGAGCTGGCATACTCGGCAGTCAACGGAGATCCAGTTCTTCGACGGCTGGTTGTGGAAGATCACCGTTCTACTGGATCTCCGTCCTTATGTCCTGAGAACTCACGTGCTTGACGGCACCACGAAAGCCTTAACTACCTGGCCTTGGGGGA
>NZ_BBYK01000018.1 GCF_001570365.1 Microtetraspora fusca
GCTTAGGGCGCGTATCGGATTGTGATCAATCTGCGGGATTCGCCCGGATAGCGAGGCCTGATCCGATAGGCCGTCCTGTGTGACGCGAGGCCAACTAACAGACGAAGAGTGGGAGTTCATCAAGCCTTACCTGCCAATCGGCGGGTTCGGCCCGTACCCCGAGCGGCTGCGGCAACAGTTCGAGGGCGTGATCTGGCGGTTCAAGACGGGCGCGCAGTGGCGGGAGATGCCGAAGGAGTTCGGCGCCTGGCCGACCGTCCACAACCGCTTCCGCCAGTGGCGGGACGCCGGCATCTTCGAAGCCCTGCTGGAGGGCCTGATCGCGGAAGCCGCGAAACGCGGTGAGGTGGACTTGTCCCTCGTCAGCGTGGACTCCACCACCGCCCGGGCTCACCACGACGCTGCCGGGATGCATCTGGGCCAGGACGTTGTCACCGCCCTGGAGAAGGCCGCCGAGCAGGAGGAGAAGGCCCGGCAAAAGGGGGCGGCCCGGAAGGACAAGACGGCCAGGACGCCGGAAACGACCCCGAACGGGAAGAGCGGCGACGTATCCGGCGCCGACACAAACTCCGGCTGAAAGCTGCCCTGCTCGGACGATCGAGGGGCGGGCAGACCAGCAAAGTCCACCTTGCCGCCGACCGCAAGTGCCGCCCGCTGGCGTTCGTCCTGACCGCGGGGCAGGCCGCGGACAGTCCGCAGTTCATCCCCGTGCTGGAGAAGATACGGGTGCGGGGGCCCGTCGGTCGTCCCCGCACCCGGCCCGACGCGGTTGCTGGGGACAAGGCCTACTCGTCCCGCGGAAGCCGCGCCTACCTGCGGAAACGCCGCATTCAGGCGGTCATCCCGGAAAAGAAGGACCAGGCTGCCAACCGGAAGAAGAAGGGCAGCAAGGGCGGTCGGCCCGTCAGTCACGACGCCGACCTCTACAAGGAGCGGAACACCGTCGAGCGCCTGATCAACAAGCTGAAGGCCTGGCGAGGCATCGCCACCCGCTATGACAAGACCCCTGAGAGCTACCTCGCCGGCCTCCACCTTCGCGCCGCGATGATCTGGATCAAAGACCTCACCAGGACCATCCCTTGATCACGACTGAATACGCGCCCTAG
>NZ_BBYK01000019.1 GCF_001570365.1 Microtetraspora fusca
AATGTCCGAGTCGATCTCGGTGAGAAAACGTCATTGGGAGCCAGCAACTGCTCCTGTGTCCGACCTGGCGGCAGCGTCGTAGCCAAGGCGCTGACCGGGTGCGACCTCTCCGCTCGCGAATGCCGACTAAACGGAATGCCATGCGCGACGCTCACAAATAGTACAAGTGTGACTACTTAGAGTTGCTTATCGAACGTGTGAACGATATCCTCGCAGAGGATCGACGATCAGAGTGGGAGCGGGGGTGTGAGGAGATGATGCTTTCGGGTGGCGTGCTGCTGTCGCACCGACCGGAGGACACACCTGCGCCCCGCTCATCCGCCGCGCATTCCACGTCATCGCGATGGCGGCGCGGGTCCAGGCGGCACACGCCGTTCATCGGATCCGATCGCTTCGCCGGCGACTCCTATGGCGCGGTTCTCCTCGACCGCGCCCGCAGTGCCGGTGACGGCGGAGGAGCCCCTGGTCCCGCACCGATTGACACGACGCGCTCTGCCGGGCGAGGTGGGCGACGCGGCGAGCCGGACGAGACGCTGTCCTGGGCGCGGCGGCTGCTCGGCCTCCCTGATGCGGCAGAAGACCACAAGCCTGGCGGCGGTGGCCGGCTTTCGGGTCCTTTGCGATGGCCGATCGCGCCCGCTCCCGTAGCGCCCACCCGTGAGAAGACGGCCGAGCCAGGAGAAGAGGTTGACGGCGGGGCCGAGCCGCAGCGCTTCGGCATCGACGATGGAGCTCTTTTCGGTCGGGAGGAGCTACGGCGGTTCGGGAACGACTGTGTCGGCCTGTCGGCGTGGGATGGGATCTGGCAGGGCCGCGGTGACGCTTGGAACGTTGGTCGCCGCCGGGGTGCTGATGGCCACCGCGTCGGGGGTGATGGCCCGGCCGCTGAGGGGCAGGGCCGAGGCGCTCGCCGTGATGGCCAGGGCGGTGTGGGTCCGGCCGCTGGTGGTGATCAACGAGGCGCTGGTCGTGATGGTCGGAACGCTCTTGGCTGGGGCGCTGCCGCCGACAGCCGCGGCGCTGATGCACGCAGGGCTGGCGGTGATGGCCAGGACAG
>NZ_BBYK01000020.1 GCF_001570365.1 Microtetraspora fusca
CCCCTCCGTCGCCGGCCCGCTGTCGCTTCGCGATGGGTCGACGGCAGACGAGAGATCAGGACAGGACGAAAGTGTGCGGGCCGCACGGAAAGTGGCGGTATGTTCGGGGTGTCCATGAGCGCACAAGATCGCCCGGACAAGTCCTGGACGGACCTACACGGCGACGAAGCGGCGGGCGCCGGCACCAGCGATGATCCGGCCGAAGCGCATGTCGGGGAAGTGGGAGGCGACGAGCAGGTCACCAGTGGTGGCGGCTTCGTCCGCGAAGCGGTTGCGCACCGCCGAGGCGGCAACCGGGTCGACGTCCCAGATCACCTCCCAGTCCCGCTCGCTGAACTGGACCACCGAGTGCGCCACGTCGCCGAGCAGCACGGCGCGACGGCCCTCGGAGGAGATCACGTACACCGTCGAGCCGGGCGTGTGGCCGGGCACATGGCGTGCGTCGACGCCGGGCGCCACGGTGAAGTCGGTGTCGAACAGTTCCAGGCGCGCACCGAGCGGTGTGAGTTTCTCCACCGCTCCGGGCTGCGCGTTCTCCCCCGTAACGAAGTGCTCCCAGTCGGCCCGGTGCGCGCGGTAGGTGGCCTTCGGAAACACGGCGGCTCCGTCGTGCGTGGCCCAGCCGATGTGGTCGAAGTGCAAGTGCGTGAAGACGACGTCGGTGACGTCCGCCAGGCCGATTCCGTGGGCGGCCAGGGAGTCGAGCATGCCTCCCCCGACGTATTTGCCGTCATCGAACGCGCCCACGCCAGCATCGACCAGCACGGTCCGGTCGCCCGTGCGTACGCAGAAACCGCCGAGAGGCAACCGCAGAGTGCCGTCCGCTTCCATGTGCTCGGTGTGACAGGCCCACGCATCATCCACGCCCGGACGGGACAGGATGTCCGCCGCGACCTCGACCCCCACTCCGTCCATTACTGGAAGGACCCCGATGTTTCCGATCTTCACGCGCACTATCCCGTCCCTGACAACCGTCAACAGCAACCGACTGCAACCGCCCG
>NZ_BBYK01000021.1 GCF_001570365.1 Microtetraspora fusca
GTCTATGATCAGCGTTTACGATCGCCCTGGATATTTCGTCGATGAGCAGGTGTCAGGACCTTTTAAACGCTGGTATCACGCTCACTATTTTCGACCTTGCGGCCACGACGGTACGGTAATGAGCGACGTCATTGAATTCGCCGCGCCTCTCGGTCCTCTCGGGAGGATCGCTGAAATGCTGGCTCTCCGTCACTACATGCCCAATTTGATCCGGGTCCGGAATCAGTACATCAAGCAGGTTGCCGAAGGCAATCTCGCGGCCGATTGAGGATCTCCCCGCTACTTGGGTGATAGAGGATCTCCGCCGATAGAGAGACTCGTATCGCAACACCGCAGGTCACGGGCGTTGGAGTCAGGAAAGAGATCATCCACTTCTAATCCGGCCGTCGGGGGTTCGAATCCCTCAGGGCGCGCTCTCCAGACCAGGCCACATCCCGTGTGACCTGCTCTTTTGCCTTGGTGCGGCATGCGCCGCGTATGCACCCGCAGGCCGCCGAACGCAGCTGGATGCCACCACTTCCGGAACATATCCGGAATGATCTTGGGGGCGTTTTCGCAGGTCGGCTCGCAGATTTCGCCGCTCTCCGGAACGATTCCGAGCCTCCCGAAGACACGCCGCCAGATGGTTGATGGAGCCCAGGTGTGACACGATGCGAACCATGACGATCAGAAAGGGCGATGCCGCGTAGGCCGCCGAGCGCCATCCGCGCCCACCAGGCAGCAACCCGACGAGGTCGGTCAGCTCGTCAGATTCCCGGCCTGTCGAGCGGGACCGTTACGGCGATCGCCCGCCTGGAGGCCCAAGGACTGGGGACGGATACAGTCGCTCAAGCGTTTTATCAATACAGGGGCTTCCTCCAACGTCACGGCCGGATCCTGTACCTCCCCATAAATGAATGTCCCTGCTGCGATCCCACCGAGGCGCGGGACACCCTGGAACTCGCACTACGCCGACTACCGTCCGCAGCCCGTCGCGATCTTGGACGGCTGATAC
>NZ_BBYK01000022.1 GCF_001570365.1 Microtetraspora fusca
GCCGTTCGTCCGACCGCTGACGCAACCGTCGACCCTGTCGGCGCGGCTGGTGCAACTGGTGCGGGCGATGCGCGTCGCCACCAGCGGCAAGGCCAGAATAATGATGGTCAACTACCCCCAGGGCGTCGCAGACGGTCTCCAGCCCGGAGGCCTTATGGGATGGCTGGTGCGGAACCGTCCGGCGGACTGGGCGAAACTCCGCGCTCTGGCGCCTCAGCTGACCGCCTCCATCAAAAAGGCGCAGCAGGTCCTGGCCGACAATGGGATCGCCGCCGACATGCTGGACATCGAAAACACCTTCGCCGGCCATGAGCTGGGGACCAAGGCCCCCTACATCCGTAACGTCGCCTTCGGCATTGCCGACAAAGGGGACAACTTCAACAGCAAACAGCAGACAGGACATCCCAACCAACAGGGACAGAAGGCACTGGCGGGCCACTACGCCCTGATGATCGCGGGTGAGCTCGGGCTGCGCGTCAAGGCGCCCGACGGAGCCCGTCCCCGGGCCACAGCGGCGGACCCGTGCGATGCCGGCCCCAACGATCGCCACAATCTGCCCGCCACGCCCACCCGGAGCACCTCAAGCGGCGGCACCACCGGCGGGGGCGGAGCCGGCACCCCCAACACGGGCCCACGCTCGACCATGACCTACGTCAACATCGACCCGCCACTGCCTCATGATGGGCCCGGGCCCACGAACACCGAGCCCAAGCCCACCCCCACCGGCTCACAGCCCTCCCCCGGAACAGGGACGACAGAGTCGACCCCGCGATGGAACATCTATCCGGTCGATACCGTCCAGCCCACGAATCCGATCATCCCCATCGACCTGACCCAGCCGCTGCCCTACCTGTGGCCTAGAGGAGGAGGAAGCGGGATCCCGCAGCGTGACGTATATGACATAAAGATCGACGCCAGCCAGCTCATGCGCTGAGGACCGACGCCGACCAGATCAAGAGCTGAGCGACCACGGG
>NZ_BBYK01000023.1 GCF_001570365.1 Microtetraspora fusca
CCTTCCATTAGGCGACCTGATCGGCGTTCTCCCATGTCGCGGCTGAGGTGCGGCCTCTTGTAGGAGCGTCGGCGGCCAGTTGGCGGAGAACGGGCTCCTCCCTGAGCAGGAGGCCCTCTATATGAGCTCTGCTCATAGTTGACGGCATGATGTGAAGATCCTTACATCGGTCACTGCCCCATGCGCTCACAGGAGCGGCGCTCGCCCTGGCCCTGGTCGCGAGCTCCGGCTTCACCCCCGCGAGTGCCACCGCGGTCACCGATATCCCGCTCCTCGACGATTACGACGCCGAATCGCTCGCGAACCTCCCCGACGTCGGCGGCCTGGCGTACCTGGAGCAGCGATACGCGCCGACCGACCCCTGCCCACCGACGGGCACCGGGCCGGGCGGACCGCTGTTCTGGGGGGACGACAAGCCCGCCCAGTTCCGTCAGGGCGTCCCACTGCCGGGGCAGAGGGTCGTGAAGATCGTCATCATGGGCGACTCGTACATGTCGGGGGAGGGGGCGGGAGACTACTTCAACAAGCGCGGTTTCCTGCCCGAGCCCA
>NZ_BBYK01000024.1 GCF_001570365.1 Microtetraspora fusca
CCACCGTTCGGCCAACGCCGCGGTCCTGCAGGCCATCGACCAGCTGCGCCGCGCCAACCCCGAGATCTTCTTCGACGTCCGCTTCAACGCCTCCTCCGGCGCCAGTACTGAGCACTTCTTCGCCGGCCAGAACGACCACGGCCGCGTCAACCCGCCACAGAACGGGGGACTGGACGACGCCACCGACCTGGTGATCTCCGGCTTCGGCGGCAACGACATCGACTTCGGGCCCATGCTGCAGGCCGTACTCGAAAACAAGCCAGCCGACGTGAGCAGTATCGAGGCGCGGAACGCGCCACTGTTGAACACCACCCGCACCTCGGCACAGGAATGGGCGGACTCAGAACCGCCACGCCC
>NZ_BBYK01000025.1 GCF_001570365.1 Microtetraspora fusca
GGACGGCTGGGGATTCCCGCAGGTCGGCCAGGTCTTGTCCGTGCTCGCCCGATGGGTCCTCAATCAGCCCCAGGCAACCGAGAGCCCCGTTGTCCTGGTGTCCTCGCATACGGGGACCGCCCGTCGCCCACCGCCCACCGTCCGCGTGACACCGAACAGCATGGACACAGGCAGAATCCCATGACCCCGCCCTCCATCGAGTTATCGCGGAACGAAGATCCCGTGTAGCAACACCACCTTCGCACTGCTCTGTACAGTCGGCGCATGCGCATGAGCGGTCAGCCCGATCTCGAAGAGATCGAGGAGCGTTTCGTCGCGATTCTTGAGGGACGGCTGAGCCGTGACGAAGCGGACCGGTGGGCCGTACGTTGGGTTACCGATGGTGATCTCGTCTGGGAAGCCCCGGAGTGGTGGGCGCTGAACCTCTTGGCCGGGATCGATCTCCTGGCAGGGCCAACCGGAGACTATCTCCACGATGACGAGCAGGTGCGCGCGTGGCTTCACGAGCTTCAGCAGCGGCGGACAGGGTGATGTTCACGGGGATCAAGCTCATGCCACGGACATGCCAGATGTGGCGGTCATAAAGGGGGACCCGCGGGGACGGCATCGAACGCATGTGCGGGTTGTGGGGTGGCTGATGTGAGAGCCATCCCGCCAGCCATCGACCCCAGGCAAGCCCAGCAGCCCGCCTCCTCCGCCGCAAGCCCGGCTGTGACCGTTGGCATCCGCTGACCGTGGAAGGTGCCCAGGCGAAGGGACACGTCAAGCCGGGCTTGCACCTCCGTCGCCGGCCCGCTGCCGCTCCGCAGTGGGGTCGATGGCAGACGGGATGGCGCGAGCGCTTGTCCCGCGGCCCGTGACCTTCCCCTCGGCGGACTCCACAGTTAC
>NZ_BBYK01000026.1 GCF_001570365.1 Microtetraspora fusca
CCCCGCAGCACGGCGACGTCCTTGGCGCCCAACTCCAGCAGCGCCCGCAACGCCGCGCCCGCCCGCCGCTTGGACCGCGCCTCGAAGTAGCGTCCGGCCAGGATGAACGCCGTCACCCCGGCGGCCGCCTCCAGGTAGATGTTCCCGGAGCCGTCACTACGCTGGATCGTGAAGTCGAACGGATGCGTCATGCCAGGCGTGCCCGCGGTGCCGAAGAACAACGCCCACAGCGACCATCCCAGCGCGGCGATCGTGCCGAGCGACACCAGCGTGTCCATGGTGGCGGCGCCGTGGCGCAGGTTGGTCCAGGCCGCCTTGTGGAACGGCCAGCCCGCATACACCACCACCGGCGCGGCCAAGGTCAGCGACAGCCACTGCCAGTTGGTGAACTGCAGCGGCGGGATCATCGCCATCGCGATCACCGGCACCGCCAGCACCAGCGAGGTGATCAACCGGGCGCGCAGCGGACGAAGCTCATCGCGCGGCTCCTCCGGCCCACCACCGCCCTCACCCTCACCCTGCTCACGCGGCGGGGCAGGCAACTGCGCGGTGTAGCCGGCCTTCTCCACCTCCGCGATCAAATCCTGCGGGACGACACCCTCGACGAAGGTGACCTTCGCCTTCTCGGTGGCGTAGTTGACCGTCGCGGTCACGCCGTCCAGCTTGTTGAGCCGGCGCTCGATCCGGTTGGCGCAGGACGCGCACGTCATGCCGCCGATCGAGAGCTCGACCGAACCCAGGGGCCCATCTTCCGCGACGGAAGACTCGGTGACGGACGTCATCGTCTCTCCTTCCTCACCTCACACCGGCGTCAGTGCCCGTGCCCGCCATGCCCGCCGTGCCCAGCCGAACCGGA
>NZ_BBYK01000027.1 GCF_001570365.1 Microtetraspora fusca
GCTGGACAACGTACCGGGGATCGACGTCGTGCGGCCACAGCGCGGCGACCTCCGGGTCGCTCGCGACCGCCGCCTCCAAGACCTTGCCGATCGGCGCGACGCGTTCCAGGACCGAGGTCGTGCCGGCGACATAGGCGCGCAGCATGTCCGGGCGGTGCCGGCGGCCAGTGCGGCGGTGTACCACGGTCGGTCCATCATGGCCACCGGCTCGTCATCACCCGCGATCGTGACGTCGACCAGTTCCTTGAGCAGGGCGCGTTTGTTGCCGAAGACGAAGTAGATCGTCTGCACCGCCACCTCGGCCTTGTCCGCGACGTCCTGCAGGTTCGTCGCGCCGTATCCGTCCCGCACGAACAGTTCCAGTGCCGCCGCGAGGATGCGCCGGCGCGTCTCCTTCGCCTTCTGCGCTCGTTTGTTCGGCCGCTTGACATCACTCATGGCTAGAGTCTATCTCTAGCTTAAGTCACTAGAAGTGAACTCTAGAGAGAAGGTTCAGTAATGCCGGTCATCAGCGTCACCCGCTTCCAGGCCGATCCCGCCGACGCCGATCAGGTCCAGGCCCGGCACGCCGCCCTGGTCACCGCGATCAGAGCCACCCTGCCCGGCCTCACCGAGGCACGCCTCGGACGGCTGAACGACGAGACATGGGTCGGCGTCTGGCGCTGGGATTCGGCCGCCAGCCTCCCGCGGCCCGCCAGTCCGCGTCCGGCACCCCCGAGGCCGTCGCGGCGTTCGCGGTGGCCCGCGACGTCACGGCGGAGGACATCGAGGTCCTGGCCGAGATCTGACCGCCTGTCCCGGCCCCG
>NZ_BBYK01000028.1 GCF_001570365.1 Microtetraspora fusca
GTGCCCGTCCACGATCCCCTGAACGCCGAGCCCCTCGACGTTCGCGAAGTCCTCGATCGCGGGCAGCGTGCCGACCCGCTCGGCCGCGCCACGCGCGACGGCCTGAGCGATCGGGTGCTCGGAGGCATGCTCCAACGCTCCCGCCAGCCGCAGCACCTCACCCTGCTCCTGCCCGTCGGCGGTGTGCACCTCGATCAGGGTCATCCTGCCCTCGGTCACCGTGCCGGTCTTGTCCAAAACCACCGTGTCGATCTTCCGGGTCGACTCCAGCACCTCCGGACCCTTGATCAGGATCCCGAGCTGAGCCCCCCTACCGGTGCCGACCAGCAGCGCGGTCGGGGTCGCCAGACCAAGCGCACACGGGCAGGCGATGATCAACACCGCCACCGCGGCGGTGAACGCCGCCCCCACACCGTCCCCGGTACCCAGCCAGAAACCCAGCGTGCCCAGAGCAAGCGCGATCACGACCGGCACGAAGACGCCGGAGATCCGGTCGGCCAACCGCTGGACCTGCGCCTTACCGGTCTGCGCCTCCTCCACCAGCCGGGCCATCTGGGCGAGCTGGGTGTCGGAGCCGACCCGGGTCGCCCGGATGACCAGGCGGCCGCCGGCGTTGACCGTCGCGCCGGTCACCGCATCCCCCGGCCGCACCTCGACCGGGACCGACTCCCCGGTCAGCATCGAGGCGTCGACCGCGGAGGCGCCCTCCTCGATCACGCCGTCGGTGGCGATCTTCTCGCCGGGACGGACCACGAACCGGTCCCCCACCGCGAGCTGGTCACTCGGGATCCGCACCTCCGCCCCG
>NZ_BBYK01000029.1 GCF_001570365.1 Microtetraspora fusca
ATGCCCATCCACGATCCCCTGAACACCGAGCCCCTCGACGTTCGCGAAGTCCTCGATCGCGGGCAGCGTGCCGACCCGCTCGGCCGCGCCACGCGCGACGGCCTGGGCGATCGGGTGCTCGGAGGCGTGCTCCAACGCTCCCGCCAGACGCAGCACCTCACCCTGCTCCTGCCCGTCGGCGGTGTGCACCTCGATCAGGGTCATCTTGCCCTCGGTGACCGTGCCGGTCTTGTCCAAAACGACCGTGTCGATCTTCCGGGTCGACTCCAGCACCTCCGGACCCTTGATCAGGATGCCGAGCTGGGCCCCCCTACCGGTGCCGACCAGCAACGCGGTCGGGGTCGCCAGACCAAGCGCACACGGGCAGGCGATAATCAACACCGCCACCGCGGCGGTGAACGCCGCCCCCACACCGTCCCCGGTACCCAGCCAGAAACCCAGCGTGCCCAGAGCGAGCGCGATCACGACCGGGACGAAGACGCCGGAGATCCGGTCGGCCAACCGCTGGACCTGCGCCTTACCGGTCTGCGCCTCCTCCACCAGCCTGGCCATCTGGGCGAGCTGGGTATCGGAGCCGACCCGGGTCGCCCGGACGACCAAGCGGCCGCCGGCGTTGACCGTCGCGCCGGTCACCGCATCCCCCGGCCGCACCTCCACCGGCACCGACTCACCCGTCAGCATCGAGGCGTCGACCGCGGAGGCGCCCTCCTCGATCACCCCGTCGGTGGCGATCTTCTCGCCGGGACGGACCACGAACCGGTCCCCCACCGCGAGCTGATCACTCGGGATCCACACCTCCGCCCCA
>NZ_BBYK01000030.1 GCF_001570365.1 Microtetraspora fusca
AGCGCTCGTTGTAGGGCGTTGCGGGCGCGGTTGTCGACGCTGAGCATGTTGCCATCAGCAGGTTGCTTGAACGGAACGACGATGCCGTGACCTGCACCTTGATAGCCGGGGTCGGCCAGGACGGGCATGGCCTTGGCGTACGGGTAGACGGCAGGAAGCACGTGACGGCGAGCAGCTTCGATATCGACGACACCGCCGGGCTCGACGTCGCTGGTCCAGGCGGGAAAGCCGTCGGGTTCGCACAAGGCTTGGATGTTGCCGCCGAAATCGCCGGTCTTGCCGGAGAACCAGGCGTCGATGGTTTCGCCCTTCACGCTGGTGGTCTTCATGCGGCAGCGGTCGGTGTCGAAGATTTTGCCGTCGAGGATGAGGTGGGGGACGCGGTCGGCGGCGGCCTGTTCCAGTGCTTCGTGCAGGTCGGGGGCTTGGTCGGCCAGGACGTCGATGACCTCGTGCAGGTAGCGGTAGGCGGTGGCCTGTGACAGTCCGAACGCGATGCCGTGCAGGCGGAGGTTGGGCTTGGAGCGGAACCAGGCCAGGGCGAACAGTGCCTGGTAGAAGCAGGTCGGGCGCCGCGACCCCTTGGGCGTTCCGCGGTGGCGGCGTTCGGTGTGTAGCAGGCGGCCGACGTAGCGGACCAGTTCACGGGAGACGTCGAGCATGGCAGGATAGGCGATCACGTGGAGCTTTCTCGGTGTGAGGATCTTGTGGTGAGACCCCTTCTACC
>NZ_BBYK01000031.1 GCF_001570365.1 Microtetraspora fusca
CGCCGAAGGCAGGTCAAAGCGAGGACGCTCGTTCGAACACGCGCGCACGAACGGCGACGTTGACCGCAACAACCCGCCTTAACCCTGCTTGAGGCGACTCAAAATCGGGCGGACGAGGCTAGGTCTCGTTCTGCGTGATGCGCGTCAGCTGGGTGGCCATCACCGTATCGATGAACTCAGGCGGCGAGCGCGAGACGGAAGGATAGATCCTCGCAGCCGATCACGCTCAAGTAGTTCGACTCCAGTACGGATGACTGGGAACAGTATGGTGTCGCCTATGACCAAGAGAATCGAGACCTCTTCTCAGCGGTGAACGTGGCCGACGAGCGCTGGACGCTCGACCACCGACCCTCCCTGTTCGATCACGCCTCCCGGCTCCACGCTCCAGTGCCCGACCCGCCGCTTCCCGACGGCGGCTGCCTCTGTCCGGACCAGGACGACGAGCCTGATGCGTGGGGGCGCGCCTCCACGTCCTCCTCGCTCAGAAGGCTCCTCGCCGCGCTGGAGGAGTTCCGCACCGAGCCGGACCGCTCCCTCGCCGCGCTCCACGACGACATCCGCGACCTGAGAGCACCCCTGTGTGTGCTCGATCACCTGAAACCGGACGACCTATCGTGGCTTCCCCATGCTCTCGCCCGCGAGACGGGGATCTGGCTGGCGCGCCACGGCACCCACCACCTCCCAGTCGGTGCGGGCCTCCACCTGCTGGCAGGCAGAGCCAC
>NZ_BBYK01000032.1 GCF_001570365.1 Microtetraspora fusca
TCGCTTAAGGTCGGGCCTATGCGCTTTGGGGTGCTGGGCCCGGTGACCGTCTGGACCGACGCGGGCGACGTCGTCGCGATCCCCGGCCTGAAGGTACGCGCGCTGCTCGCTGACCTGCTCGCCCATGAGGGGCGGGTGGTGTCGGCCGACCGGCTGGTCGACGACCTGTGGGGTGACGAGCCGCCCGGCAACCCGGTCGCGGCCCTGCACGTACGGGTCTCGCAGCTGCGCCGCGCGCTGGAGGAGGCCGAGCCCGGCGGGCGGGAGCTGGTGGTCTCGCGGGCCCCCGGCTACGCGCTGCGGATCGACCCGGACGCGCTGGACGCCGTTCGCTTCGCCCGGCTGGTACGCGAGTCCCGCCCGGCCGAGGCGCTTGAGCTGTGGCGCGGCGCGGCGTTCGCGGACTTCGCCGACGCCGAGTTCCTCCGTCCCGTGATCGCGCGGCTCGAGGACGCCCGGCTGGCCGCCGTCGAAGATCTCGCCGAGGCGCGGCTGGCGGCGGGGGAGCCGGTGGACGTGGCCGAGCTGGTCGCCGCGCATCCGCTCAGGGAGCGGCTGCGCGCCGCGCACATGAGAGCGCTCTACCGGGCGGGACGGCAGAGCGAGGCGCTGGCGAGCTACGCCGACCTGCGCGAACGCCTCGCCGAGGAGCTCGGCCTCGACCCCTCGCCCGAGCCGGCCGAGCT
>NZ_BBYK01000033.1 GCF_001570365.1 Microtetraspora fusca
GGTTCGGGGCCGTCCACCGCCCAGGCGGGGCACCCGGATGCCGCCGATGACCGCGGTGAACTGCGGGCTGTCTCCGCGCTGCCCGGCGGTCAGCACGATCGACAACGGCTTTTGGCCCTGCTCACAGGCCAGATGCAGCTTGGTGGTCAGCCCGCCACGAGAGCGGCCCAGCCCGTGATCGGCCGGCTCATCACCACCTGGACCACTCGGCGGCTCGGCCTGAAGATCCCCCTTTTCCGCGCTCCAGCGGCGTGCTGATGCGCGCGGGCGATCGTGGAGTCCACGCTGACGTCCCAGGTGATACGCCCAGCCGCGTCCGCCAGCGCCTGCAACGCGGTCACGATCTGCTGCCAGGTGCCGTCACGTTGGTAGCGCCGGAACAACGCGTACACCGCTGACCAGGATCCGTAGCAGACGGGCACATCGCGCCACGGCGCGCCGACCCGCACCCGCCAGCGGATCCCGTCGATCAACTGCCGCTTGCTGAACAGCGACGGCCGCCCTGACCGCTTCGGCGTCGGCAGCAGCGGTTCCAGCACCGCCCACTGCGCATCGGTCAGGTCGAACCGCCTCGTCACCGCTAAGGTGGGCACGAGGTCTCCGGTTTTCAGGTTCGTTTTGGTCGACTAACCAATTACCGGAGACCTCTCTCGTTGTCGATCTACGACCTCTCC
>NZ_BBYK01000034.1 GCF_001570365.1 Microtetraspora fusca
CGCAGACGGAGGCTGTTGCTCACCACGAACACCGACGAGAACGCCATCGCCGCACCCGCGATCATCGGGTTGAGCAACCCCGCCGCGGCCAACGGCAACGCCGCCACGTTATAAGCGAACGCCCAGAACAGATTCCCCTTGATCGTCCGCAACGTCCGCCGCGACAACCGGATCGCATCCGCCGCCACCCGCAGATCACCACGAACCAACGTGAGATCCGACGCCTCGATCGCCGCGTCCGTACCGGTCCCCATCGCCAAACCAAGATCGGCCTGCGCCAACGCCGCCGCGTCGTTGACCCCATCGCCCACCATCGCGACCGTACGCCCCTGCCCCTGCAGACGCTTGACCACGTCCACCTTGTCAGCCGGCAGCACCTCGGCGACACCTCCTCAATGCCGACCTCGGCGGCGACCGTACGCGCCACGGCCTCGTTGTCACCGGTCAACAACACCGGCGTCAACCCAAGCCCGCGCAACTCAGCGATAGCCTCGGCCGAGGTCGCCTTGACCGTGTCCGCGACAACCAGCACAGCACGGGCCGTGCCGTCCCAGCCCACCGCCACCGCGGTACGGCCGGCCGCCTGAGCCCCCTCAAACGCCCGCTCCAGCTCGACCGGCAGATGCTGGGACCACTCGGCCAGCAGCTTCGGCCGCCCGACCAGCACCGC
>NZ_BBYK01000035.1 GCF_001570365.1 Microtetraspora fusca
CGGCTCCGTGACCGGCACTCCCCCGGCGTCGGCGTCCGCGAAGACGGCCGCGGTCACCGTCGAGGCGCGCACCGACGCGGGCGAGCGGACCTCCGCCACGGTCCGCATCCGGGTCCGGCCGCCGGGCGCCCCGCTGGTGCCCGAGCTCAAGGCCATGTCCTGGAACCTGTGGCACGGCGGGAGCCAGGTCAAGGGCGGCCGGGAGAAGCAGCTGAAGTTCCTGCTCGACCGCGACGTGGACGTGGTCGGCCTGCAGGAGACGTCGTCCACCTCGGCGAAGGAACTGGCCGAGGCGCTCGGCTGGGACCACTACCAGGCGGGCGCCGACGTCGGCATCATCAGCCGCTACCCGATCGTCTCGCGCGGGCCGCTGCCCTCCGAGTCGGGCCTGGCCGGGTCAACGCGCGGATCAGCTGGATGACCGGCACGAGGTGGCCCTCTGGAACGTGCACCTCGGCTACACCCCGTACGGCCCGTACGACGCGTGCTTCGGCCGATGGAGCGTGGACCGGCTGCTGGCCAGGGAGGCCGAGTCGAAGCGCACCGAGCAGATCCGGCAGGTGATGTCGGCCATGTCCGGCGACCTCGCCGCCTCCGGCCGCACCCCCGTCCTGCTGACCGGCGACTTCAACGCCCCCTCGCACCTCGACTGGACCCCCGCGA
>NZ_BBYK01000036.1 GCF_001570365.1 Microtetraspora fusca
GCGGCGGGGATGAGCGTGGCCGGGGCGGGCCGGGTGCTGGCGTTGGCTACCGAGCTGGCACGGCTGCCGATGGTGCGGGCGCGGTTCGCGCAGGGGAGCCTGGCCGAGGGCAGTGTGACGGCGATCTGCTCGGCACCGCACGGCTGACGGATGAGCAGGCGAGTGTGGCGGAGCCGATTCTGGTGGGGTTGGCGGATCAGGCGACTCCGGCGGAGATCGCGCGTGCGGGGCGGTATCTGCGTGCGGTGCTGGACCCGGACGGGGAGGCCGATGACAGCGAGGCGGATTACCGGGAGCGGTTTCTGCTGGTGCGGGAGAGTTCCTCGGGCGGGCTGGAGGGGGAGTTCCGGCTACCTCGGGAGGCGGGGGCGCGGTTGCGGACGTTGCTGGACGCGTATGCGAAGCCGAAGGCGGAGGGGGATGAGCGGCCGCTGCGGGTGCGGAACGCGGATGTGTTGATCGCGTTGCTGGAGCAGCAGATCGGCACCGAGCTGCTGGTGTTGATCAACGCCG
>NZ_BBYK01000037.1 GCF_001570365.1 Microtetraspora fusca
ACGAGGGGAAGCTCGGAGATCGGCCGCTCCGGATCCGCGACCCCCGCCTCCACCACCAACCCAAACGCCGTAACAAACCGCTCGATCGTCACCCGATCAAACAACTCCGTCGAATACTCAACAAACCCCTCCACCCCACCACCGGCCGCCTCCCACACCTGAACCGACAAATCAAAAGCCGCCGACCGCACCTCAACCGGAACCGGCTCCACCACCACCCCCGACCCCAAATCACCCCCCGCCTCCGGCGCGTTCTGCACCACCAACGCCACCTGAACGAACGGCATCACCCCCGCCACCCGAGCCGGAGCAACCTCCTCCACCACCCGATCAAACGGCACATCCTGATGCCCGAACGCCCCCACCGCCGTCACCCGAGAACGCCGCACCACCTCAGCGAAACCCGGATCCCCCGCCACATCCGTCCGCAACACCAACGTATTCACGAAAAACCCGACCAGCTCCTCCAACTCCGGCATGGTCCGATTCGACGCGAACGTCCCCACCACCACATCAGAAACCCCGCAATACCGCGAAACCACAACATTCAACACACCAAGCAAACCCATGAACAACGTCGCACCCTCAACCCGGCACACCCCCGAAAGCCCCGCCACCACACCCGCATCCAGCCCGAACGCCAACCGCGCACCCGCACCCGACCGACGAGCCGGCCGAACCCGATCCACCGGCAACTCCACCACCGACGGCGCACCCGCCAAAGCCCGCCGCCAAAACCCCACCTGCTCCTCCAGAACACCCCCCGACAACCACTCCCGCTCCCACACCACGAAATCCGAAAACGACACCGCCAAATCCGGAAGAACACCCCCCGAATACAGCACCCCCAAATCCGACAGAAACACCGACCCCGACCAGCCATCGAAAACAATATGATGAGCCGCCACGATCAACACATGCTCAGCCACCCCCAAACGCACCAAACGGAAACGCGCGACAGGACCCGCCGCCAAATCAAAAACCCGATCCCCCTCCTCGCTGATAAACGCCTTTAATTCGAGGACACGCGCATCCTCCGAAGCCCCCGACAAATCCACGAACTCCACCGGAACATCACCCGGCGGCTCGACCACCATCACCGGCTCGCCGTCCACCCCCACAAACCGCGACCGCAACACCTCATGCCGCGCCACAACCGCCGCGACCGCCGCCGCCAACCGGTCCACATCCAGCAGTCCACGGAGCCGCAGCGGCCACACCACGCAGTAATCCCGCGAACCCCCCACCACCCCGTCCACGAACCACAACCGCCGCTG
>NZ_BBYK01000038.1:0-170200 GCF_001570365.1 Microtetraspora fusca
TGCCCGTCGCCAATCGGGCGCCGAACGCCCAGAGCCCGCCACGGCCGGGCGACGGCCGTAGGCGGTCGGCGACCATGCCGTGGCGCCACCGGCTGGACCGGTCGGTCTCTCCCTACGCCTACGTCGCGCCCTTCTTCCTGCTCTTCGCCGCCTTCGGCGTCTTCCCGCTGATCTACACGGCGTGGGTCTCGCTCCATGACTGGAACCTGCTGAGCAGCGAGAACCCGTTCGTGGGACTGGACAACTACCGGCAACTGCTGTCCGACGGCTACTTCTGGAACGCGGCGTTCAACACGCTGTCGATCGGCGTGCTGTCCGCCGTGCCCCAGCTCATCCTCGCCCTGGTGCTCGCCCACCTGCTCAACCGGCCGCTCCGGGCGCAGACCCTGTTCAGGATCACGCTGCTGCTGCCCAACGTCACCAGCGTCGTCGCGGTGGTCGTGATCTTCAGCCAGCTCTTCGGCCGCGACTTCGGCCTGGTCAACGCGCTCCTGGACCTCGTCGGGATCGACCGCGTGTACTGGCAGGCCAACGTGCTCAGCTCCCACGTCGCCATCGCCATCATGATCATGTGGCGGTGGACGGGGTACAACGCGCTGATCTACCTGGCCGCGATGCAGGCCATACCACGCGAGATCTACGAGGCGGCGACCATCGACGGCGCCTCGGCGGCGCGGCAGCTGTGGAACATCACGATCCCGATGATCCGGCCGACCGTCATCTTCACGGTGATCGTCACCACGATCGGCTCCATGCAGATCATCGCCGAGCCGTTGCTGTTCGGCGCGCAGGTGAGCAACGGCGCGGCGACCACCGGCGGCACCGACCGCCAGTTCCAGACGCTCGCGCTCTACCTGTACGAGAAGGGCTTCCGGAGCTTCGAGTTCGGCTACGCCTCGTCCGCCGCGTGGGTGATGTTCCTGCTCGTGGTGGTGGTCGTCGGCGTCAACTACCTGCTGGTCCGCAGGATGCGGGGAGGTCTCGGTGCCTGACGTGATCCGCCGTACCGGCGACGGCGACGGAGCCGGGAGGCGCGGATGAGATCCCTGCGCAAGCACCCGCTCACCTATCTCACGCTGCTCGCGGTCGCGTTCTTCTCCGCCTTCCCCGTCTACTGGAGCGTGATCGTCGCCTCGCACGACAACGCGGCGCTGGCCGAGATGCCGCCGCCGCTGCTGCCCGGCGGCAACTTCCTCGCCAACGTGTCCCGGGTCTTCGACACCGCGCCGTTCGCGCTCGCGCTGGCCAACTCGTTCGTGGTGGCCGGCACGATCACCGTCTCGGTGACGTTCTTCTCCACGCTGGCCGGTTTCGCGTTCGCGAAACTGCGCTTCCGGGGACGGAACGCGCTGCTCCTGCTCACCGTGGTCACCATGATGGTCCCGACGCAGCTCGGCATCATCCCGCTCTACATGCTGATGATCAAGCTGGAGTGGACCGGCACCCTGTACGCGGTGATCGTGCCGGCGCTCGTCAACGCGTTCGGCGTCTTCTTCATGACCCAGTACCTCAGCCGCGCGCTGCCCACCGAGCTGCTCGAGGCCGGGCGCATCGACGGCTGCGGCACCTGGCGGCTGTTCCGGCACGTGGTCGTCCCGGCGGCGCGGCCCGCCGCCGCGGTGCTCGGCATGCTGACCTTCATGACGGCCTGGAACGACTACTTCTGGCCGCTGGTCGTCCTCACCCCCGACGACCCGACCGTGCAGGTCGCGCTGTCCCAGCTCGCCAGCGGGTACGTCCGCGACTTCACGCTCGGGCTGACCGGGACGGCGGTGGCGACCCTCCCGCTCGTGCTCATCTTCGTCCTTCTCGGCAAGCAGATCATCGGAGGAATCATGCAGGGAGCGGTCAAAGGATGAGCACCACGACCACCGCGCACTCGGGGGAGCCCTCGGCCACGCGAGACGAGACGAGCGGACGCGGCGAGACGGGGCCGGTCTTCCCCGACGGCTTCGTCTGGGGCGCCGCGACCGCCGCGTACCAGATCGAGGGCGCCTGGGACGAGGACGGCCGGGGGCGCTCCATCTGGGACAGGTTCTCCCGTCTGCCCGGCAAGGTGGCGGACGGCCACACCGGAGACGTCGCCTGCGACCACTACCACCGCTACGCGGAGGACGTCCGGCTCATGGCCGATCTCGGCCTGGCGGCCTACCGCTTCTCCGTCGCCTGGCCGCGCGTGCTGCCCACCGGCTCGGGCCCGGTCAACCCGCGCGGCCTCGACTTCTACGACCGGCTGGTGGACGAGTTGCTCGCGCACGGCATCACGCCGTACCCGACGCTTTATCACTGGGATCTCCCCCAGCTTCTGGAGGACGAGGGCGGCTGGACGAGCAGGGACGTGGCGTACCGGTTCGCCGACTACGCGGTCGCCGTACACGATCGGCTCGGTGACCGGATCCGGACCTGGACGACCCTGAACGAGCCGTGGGTCGCGGCCTTCCTCGGCTACGGCTCCGGCGTGCACGCGCCGGGACGGCAGAGCCCGGCCGCCGCCTTCCGCGCCGCGCACCACCTGCTGCTCGGGCACGGGCTGGCCGCCTCCGCGCTGCGTGCGGCCGGCGCCGCAGAGATCGCGCTGACCCTCAACCTGGCGCCCGTGATCGGGACCGGCGCGTGCGAACGGCACGACGCGTGCGCCGCCGTGAGCACCGTGGACGGGCTGCTCAACCGGCAGTTCCTCGAACCCGCGCTGCGTGGTCGCCATCCGCTGGACGTGCTGGAGATCGTCGCCCGGCATGGCGGCCTCGAACACATCGAAGACGGCGACCTGGAGATCATCCACCAGCCGCTGGACCTGCTCGGGATCAACTACTACAACCCGTCCTTCGTGTCCTGCGCGCCCGGCGCTCCCGGCGACCGGGTCTACCCCGGCAGCGAGGGCATCCGGTTCGACCGCCCGGCCGGGCCGACGACCGCGATGGACTGGCCCATCGCCCCGTCGGGTCTGGAGTCGCTCCTGCTCCGGCTCGCCCGCGACTATCCCGAGGTCGGCCTGCTGGTCACCGAGAACGGCGCCGCCTTCGACGACGTCGTCCGGGACGGACGGGTGGCCGACACCGAGCGGATCGGCTACCTGGACGGCCACCTGCGGGCCGCCCACGCGGCGATCTCGGCCGGTGCGGACCTGCGCGGTTATCTCGTATGGTCGCTGCTGGACAACTTCGAGTGGGCCTACGGCTACCACAAGAGGTTCGGCATCGTGTACGTCGACTTCGCGACCCAGCGGCGCATTCCCAAGGAAAGCGCGCTGTGGTATCGGGAGGTCATCAGCCGCAACGGCCTCTCCTACGGCTCTCAGGGGGACAGATGAAGCGACCCACTCTGGAGGCGGTCGCCGCGCGGGCCGGGGTGTCCCGCGCGACCGTCTCCCGGGTCGTCAACGGCCAGGCGACCGTGACGCCGCAGATCAGGGAGGCCGTGCTGCGTGCGGTCGACGAGCTGGGATACGTGCCCAACTCGGCCGCGCGCAGCCTGGTCACCCAGCGGACCGACTCGATCGCCCTGGTCGTCTCCGAGCCGCCGACCAGGGTCTTCTCCGAGGACCCGATGTTCTCCACGGTCATCAGGTCCGCCAGCCTGGAGCTTGAGGCCGCCGACCGCCAGGTCGTGCTCATGCTGGCGGGCTCCGCCAAGAGCCACGCCAGGATCGAGCGGTACATCGCCGGCGGCCACGTGGACGGCGTCATGCTGATCTCGATGCACGGCGCCGACCCGCTGCCCGCCGCGATCTCCCGTATGTCCGTCCCGATCGTCTCGTACGGCAGGCCGGCCGTGCCGGTGCCCCTGCCGTACGTGGACAACGACAACGTGGGCGGCGCGGAGAAGGCGGTCCGCCACCTCCTCGAAAGGGGACGGCGGCGCATCGCGACCATCGCCGGACCGCAGGACATGATCGGCGGCCAGGACCGGCTGGCCGGCTACCGCAACGTGCTCCGGGAGTCCGACCGCCGCTCCATCGTCGCCGTCGGCGACTTCACCCGGGAGTCCGGCGCGGTGGCCATGCGCCAACTCCTTCGGGACGACCCCGACCTCGACGCGGTCTTCGTGGCCAACGACCTGATGGCCGTCGGCGCGCTCCAGTCGCTGCGGCAGGCGGGCCGGAGGGTCCCGGACGACGTGGCGGTCGTGGGCTTCGACGACATCGAGGCCGCGAAGTTCACCGAACCTCCGCTGACCACGATCCGGCACCCCTTCACCGAGCAGGCCGCGGCCATGGTGAAGCTCCTGCTCGGCCTCTTCGAAGGCGGCCCCACGGACCCGGTGATCCTCCCCACCGAACTCGTCGTCCGCGAATCCGCCTAATACGGGGACGCTCGGGTCAGCCGAGTGCTCCCGGGATGCGGCCGAGGACGTCGAAGGAGGCCAGGCCGTAGGCGTAGAAGTCCACGGCCTCGGCTCCGGCCGCCTTGGCCGCGCGGACCTTGGCGGCGAGCCGATCCTCGGAGTCGGTGTCGGGCGGCCCCGGCCGCAGGACGGCGCGCAGTTCCCGGTCCTTGCCCACCGACCGCTGGTAGGCGGCGATGTCGTCGGCCACACGGGCGGCGTCCCTGGCGTAGGCGAGCACGGCGAAGGACGGCACGATGTCCCCGAGGGCGACCAGGTCCACCCCGAGCTGCCAGGAGTCGTGGGCCGCGAGACCCGCGGACGGCAGGCCGTCGGCGTAGCCCTTGCAGGCGCCGGTCGCGTCCAGGAAGGTCAGCCGCGCGCCTTCCGCGGTCACGGCCTCGGACACCTCGGCCACCAGTGACGTCACCGTCTCGGAGCGCGCCCTGGCGTACGCGACGACCTCGGGGCCGGCGTAGGCGGTCAGCGCGGCACGGGTCACCTCGCCCTGGGCGGGCGGGTCGCCGTCCAGGACGCCGCCGACGATGCGTGCGCACTCCTCGCGGGCGACCTCGGCGTTCACGCCGAGGTCCGTGGCCCGGCGCATGCAGTGGTCGCAGAAGCACAGGCCGAAGAGGAACGCGTCCATCGGCCCGAGTGCCACGAAGCACCGCTCGTGGTGGTAGCCGTGGCCGAAGGTGCCGAAGTGCAGGGCCTCCGCGACCACGCTGTCCACACCCTGCCGGGCCGCCGCGCGGCCCAGCGCCACCGCGTACGCGCGGACGTCCGGGTGGGCCGGGCAGAGATCGGCGGGAGATCCCCGGTCGCCGAAGCAGTTCTGGACGGTGACGTCCGGAAAGGCCAGCCCCAGCGTGGTGTTGTGCAGGAAGACCGTCCAGGCGTGCATCTTGAGGCCGCGTTCGGCGCAGGCGCGGCGCAGATCGGCGAGGGGTTCCTCGTCGGCGCCCTCCTGCACCGGGGGAGCCAGCCGCAGCCCGGCGAAGAGGTCGTCGGGCGGTGGGAAGTGGACGCCGTCCCGCCTGAGTGTCACGCGGGAGGCGCCGTGCGGGGTGACATCCCGCGCCCGGTGATAGGCGGCGGCGATCGTCACCCCCTGGGCGCCGTATCCGGCCACCCGGTCGAGGACCTCGTCCACTCCCTCGCCGCGCAGGTCCTCGACGAAGACGTAAAGCGAGCTGTCCACGTCAACGGCCCTTGTACGCCACGAAGTCGATCTCGACCAGGATGTCCATCAGGTCGGAGCCGACGGTCGTACGCACCGGATAGGGCGGGGTGAAGTACGACTTGTAGACCTCGTTGTAGGCGGCGAAGTCCTCTTTCAGGTTCTGCAGATGGACGGTGGCCTTGACGACGTCGTCGAAGGTCAGCCCCTCGGCGGCGAGCACCGCGCCGAGGTTCTGCATGGTGCGGTGCGTCTGGGCCGCCACGTCGTCCCCCACGACCTCGCCGGTCTCCGGGTCGAGCGGCCCCATGCCGGAGGTGTAGAGGAAGTCGCCGACGACGAGCCCCTGCGAGTACGCGCCGACGGGCGCGGCACCCTCAGTCGTACGGATCTCCCGCTTCATGTCACCCAACTCCTGGACGTCGCTAGAAATAGGTTTTGATCACATCAATGACGACATAATCGTCGTCAACCACCGGGATGATCCGCCACTTGTCGAACGCGGTGCAGGGGTGCGACAGGCCGAACGACACCAGGTCTCCCGGCCGGATCCGCTCCTCCCCCGGTGGGAAGCGCAGGTAGGTGTGCTGATCCTGGACCTTGACGACCCGCGCCTCCTCCAGCCATCCGGCCGTCTCGCCGTTCACGGTCCGCACCGTCGGCAGGTCGATGTCGTACGGAACGTCCCGCTTGCCCATCCCGAGCAGCGCGAGACCGGGCTCGGGCACCGACAGCACCTGCGCCCAGGCCTCCAGGGCGGGCAGCAGCCGGCCCTCGATCCGGTTGTACGGCGTGACCTCCCGGTAGAAGCCGTCGTCGTGGGTGACGTAGGCCCCGCTCCGCAGCAGCACCAGCGCGTCGAGCCCGCCCTCCTCCCGGGATCGCGCCAAGGGGGCCAGCTCCTCGGCGACCAGGTCGAACCACGCGCTCCCGCCCGCGGAGACGACCAGCCGCCCGGCCGCGACCGGGGAGCCCTCCGGCGAGACATCTGGGACGACGTGCGGCGCGACGGCCTCGGCGGCGGCGCGCAGCTCGCGGAGGATCTGCCGCACCTCGTCCGGCCCGGACCGGGTGCCCTCGTAGCAGGCCACGCCGGCCAGCTCCACACCGGGAGACGTCCGTACGGCGTCGGCGACGGCCAGCAGCTCGGCGAGGCCGCGGCAACCGGTCCGCCCGCCGGCGTGGCCCAGCTCGACCAGGACCCGGAACGGCACCGCCCCGGCGGACTCGGAGAGGATCCGCACCCCCTCGACGGAGTCGGCGTAGCAGAGGAACTCCAGCCCCCGCTCCACCTCGCCCGCCAGCAGGCGCAGCGCGGCCCGGTCGACGATCTCGTTGGCCAGCAGCACACGCGGCACGCCCAGGCGGCGGTAGACGAGCGCCTGCCCGGGCGTCGCGGCGGTGATCCCCCAGGCACCGGCGTCGAGCTGCGCCCGGAAGATCGCGGGAGCCATCGTGGTCTTGCCGTGCGGCGCGAACGCGATCCCGTGGGCGCGGGTGAAGGCGGCGAGCGTGGCGATGTTGTGGTCGAGCGCCGACCGCTTCACGACCATCACCGGCCAGGTGAAGGATCCGTCGAACAGGGAGTGCCGCGCCGCGGCGAACTCACGCGCGGTGATCGGCTCGCCGGTGTGCAGGAATCCGCGCGTGCTCCAGTCGATCATCACGTCGGCCGCGTCGCCGCGGACAGAACCGGGAACGAGGCCGGAGCCCGCCGGTTGACCGGTGATCGGGTCCGGGCTGAGGCCGCCGCCGACGTCACCATCCGCGATGCGCACGCCGTCCCCCTTGCCCCGGTATAGACCACCTGGGTGGATCGTACTGGACCGGCGGCTTCATGAGGCGGGTCGCAGGGCGCGGCCAGGTGTGGCGCCGGTCAGCCGTCCCCCGGCCAGCACCGGTACGCCGGAAACCAGCACGTCATCGATGCCGACCGCCAGGGAACGCGGGTTCTCGTACGTCGCGGTGTCGGCGACGCGCAACGGATCGACCACGATCACGTCGGCGACCTGGCCGCGCCGCAGGAGGCCGCGGTCCGGCAGGCGGAAACGGCGGGCGGGGTGCGACGCGAGGTGGACGGCGGCCTGCTCCCAGGTGAGATCGCCGAGCTCCCGGACATGCCTGCCCAGATAGCGGGCGAACGCCCCGAACCCCCGCGGATGAGGGTGACCTCCCACATAGATGCCGTCGGAGCCGCCGGTGTGTCCGGGGTCGCGCAAGATCGCACGGATCGACGCCTCGCCCTCGGGGCCCTCGTCCGGCCGCGCCGCCACGCAGCCCGCTTCGAGCCGGGTCTCGATCAGGAGCGTCCGGGCGAACTCGGCCGGCTCCATGCCGTGCCGTCCGGCGGCGTCGGGCAGCGTCAAGCCTTCCGCCCACTCGAAACCGGGCGCGTGGGACAGCGTGATCCGTCCCCACACGTCGGCGAACCCGGCCCAGTCCCGCGCCAGCCGTTCCGGCTCGGCGCGCAGGGCGGCCACGGCGCGGGCGGGATCGGCCGCGGGCACCCAGGACGGCAGCAGCACCATCGCGAGGATGGTGCTGCTCCGCAGGTACGGATAGGTGTCGAAGCTCAGGTCCACGTCCCGTCGCCGCGCGTCGTCGAGCAGCGGGAGAAGGGTGCGCGCCGGGCCGTGGTAGTGCGAGACGTGCACCGGCGCGCCGGAGCGGATGCCGATCTCGACCGCTTCCGCCATGCCCGTCGGCGCCGTCGCGCCGTAGCCCCTCATGTGGGTCACGTACGGCAGGCCGCCCAGCGGCTCGCACAGGTGCGCCAGCTCGGCCGTGTCCGCGTACCGGCCGGGGGCGTACTCCAGGCCGGACGACAGGCCCGCGGCGCCCTCGGACAGCCCTCGCTCGACGCGTTCCCGCATGGCCCGCAGCTCGGCCGCGTCGGGGGCTCGCTCCGCCGCGCCCATGACGTCGAACCGGATGGTGCCGTGCGGCAGCAGGTACGCGGTGTTCACGGCGGTCGCGCAGTCATAGCCGTCGAGCAGCTCGGCGACGGCGACCGGCCCGTCCACGCCCGGATGGCCCCCGTTGACGGCGGCGAAGTAGCGGCTCGCGTAGTCGAACCCGGCCTTGGTCGTGGTCGGCGCGTACGACAGCCCGTCCTGTCCGAGGACGAACGTGGTCACCCCCTGCCGCAGCGCCGCGAGCTGGATCTCCGGATCGAGGACGACGGCGTCGCCGTGGGCGTGGCAGTCGACCAGCCCGGGCAGCACGTACCGGCCGGTCGCGTCGATGACGGTGGCGGCGTGGCTCTCGCCCTCCGGGTCGGATCCCGGCTCTCCGGACGGACTCTCGGTGGCCGAAGGACGCAGCGGCCCCACGACGGTGATCCGGCCGTCCGCGATGCCGACATCGGCCCGGTAGGGAGGCGCTCCCGTCCCGTCGACCACCCAGCCGCCGATGATCAGCACATCAAGATTCACAATGCCCGATTCAATCACTTTCCCGGTGAATCGGGCGTTGTCCACGGCCTTGCCCGCGCGCTTGTCCGTGCCCTTCTCCGTGCCCTTCTCCGTGCCCTTGTCCGCGCGCGGGCCACATCGCCGGCCGTATCATGCGCCACACCGGCAGACGGCCGCCGGAGCGTCGGGCTTCCCGTGCCGGCGTTTCGCCTGTCCGCCCAGGCAGCGGGCGGACAGGCGTCAGGATGCGAACCTGCCGGCAGGGTCCGGGCACTCGGCGTCCGCGCGGACCGGGTGCCGGCGCAGCACGTCGCGCGCCCGTTCCCTGGCGAGGTTCCAGCCGTTCCACGGGTCGGGGCGGTCGAGGCGGTTCGCCGCGACCACATCTCGCAGCACGCAGCTCCTGACCGGCTCGGGCAGCCGGTCCAGCGCGGGTACGGCCTCCGAGCCGAGACCGGCCAGGTAGTCGTGGTCCAGCCGGTGCACCCCGCGTACCGAGAGCTGGGTCTCGGCCACCCGCGCCTCGGGGTTCCACGCGGCGAAGGCCAGCACTGACAGGCCGGTGACGAGCACGAACGTGCGGGAGAACCACGCCGTCCGGTGCCGGGCGAGCCGTACCGCCCCCGCCGCCAGGACGAGCACGAACACCGCGGCCAGCCACCACAGCGTCGCCTCGACGATGGCCCGCAGCCGGGTCACGCCGTACGCGCTGGTGTAGAGGTCCAGGCGGTGCAGCGCCGACGCCAGGACGACCAGCGTGAACACGCACAGCGGCCCGAGCAGCCCGGCGAGCAGCCATCGGTCGGCGGCGCCCTTGAGATGGAGGAAGACGACCGCGGCGGCGACGACGCCCAGGACGAAGACGCTCACCGTCACCAGCTCGAAGAACCCCGACCGCGCGTACTCGGCGTAGGTGAGACCGGCCGTGGAGAGGACCCGCCGGTTCCCGCCGAACAGGACGGTGACCTGCACCGCGACGAACGCCGCGAACAGCAGGTTGAGCCCGACCAGCGGCACCACCCAGACCATGCGGCTGACCGGGGCCCGCAGGTTCGGGGCTTCGGGCTCGACGACGGGCCGCAGGCCGACCAGGACCGCCGCCACCACGAGCAGCCCGAACACCACGAACAGGACGGTCCGGTACGGCAGGTCCGCCGTCCAGTCGGGGGCGCGCAGCAGTTCGCGCGCGAAGGTGGAGAACACCGCGTCGGCCGAGCTGAACAGCAGCCCGAACACCCCGAGGAGGACGACCGTGAGGCCGGCGCTGGCCAGCCCGGAGAGCAGCCATCGGCCCTTGAACAGCCGTTTCATCGGCGCGGAGAGGAACCACGGCAACGGTGGCAGCGTGAGGAGCACCGACAGCCCGCCCCGGATCACCCCCAGCCAGCCCGTACCCGCGCCGGACACGGCGAGCGAGGCGACGCCGAAGCCCGCGAGCAGCGACGGCGTGACCAGCCAGTCGGCGTCCCGGAACACCGCCACGGACACCAGCGCGTAGGCGAGCAGGCCGAACCCCACCGCCCACGGGGTCAACCGCCGCCGCACCACAGGGAGCAGCGCGAGCAGCGTGGCCGCCCCGAGGCTCACCGCCCCCGCCACGACCCCCGCCCCCAGCGGCGCGTACGGCATGGCCACAGCCGCCACCAGGCCGCCCGCCGCCGCCGCGGGGAGCATCCATCGCGGCGCCTCCGGCAGCTCGGGCCTCGGGAACAGCGACGGGGGCACGTACGCGGGCGGCCCCGGCGGCTGGGGAGGCACTGGCGACCCCGGAAGCTGGGGGGGCGTAGAGGGCCTGAGGGGCTGTGGAGGCGGCGCTGATGCTGCGGGAACGTTGGGAGAGACAGGAGGCACCCCAGACACGCTGGTCTCCGACATCGATCTCGCCGCAGCCTCGACATCGACGTCGGCGGGCTCAGCGGCATCGCGGGAGCCGAAAGCCACCTCCTCCGAGTCCGCCGGATCAGGCAGGACTTCCGAGCCCGCGCGATCAAGCACTTCCTCCGAGTCGACATCCTCGGACGTGGTGGCGTCGGACGCCGACGTGCCCATGATGGTCTCCGGATCCGCCGCATGGTGCCGCATGCCTGCCGCCTCACTCCCAACGGGTACAGCGTCGGCCAGGTCGAATCCCGGTGCCCGGGCCCCGGGAACCTCAAGCCGAGCCGCCGGAACCTCAACCCCCAGAAACTCAGCCCGAACCCCCGGAACCTCAGCCCGGGCCGCCTCGGAGCCGACGTCAGATCCCGTCTTCTCCGATCCCGGCGGCTCAGCCACAACCATCCCGAGCACGGGCGATGCAGAGGTGAGCGCCTCGGGCACCGGCGGCTCAGCCCCAGCCATCCCGAGCACGGGCGATGCAGAGGTGAGCGCCTCGGGCACCGGCGGCTCAGCCCCAGCCATCCCGAGCACGGGCGACTCGGTGGTGAGCGCCGCGGGCACCGGTGCCTCCGCCGTCTCGGGGGCGGAGGAAGCCGCTCTGCCGATTCCAGGCAGCATCCAGCCTTCGGAAGCGGCGGCCTTCCCGGACGCCGAAGCGCCCGGCGCCGAAGCCGGCGATGCCTCCGGGCCCGATGCATGCGGTCCAGTCGAGGCCGAAGACCCCGACGCCTCAAATGCCTCTGAACTCTCAAATGCCGCAAATGCCTTGGAGGCCTCGTTCGTCTCCGAGATCGGCGACGTCTCCAAGGCCGCCTGCAGCGAGCACTCCATTGGCGAAGCCAGACCGGGAAGCTCGACGATCATGCGACATCCGGGGCCGTCCCCGATCCGGATCCGGCCGCCGTGCAGTTCGACGATCTCCTTGGCGATCGCGAGGCCGAGCCCGGCGCCTCCCGCGTCGGCGGCCCGGCCCGCGTCCAGGCGGGAGAACCGTTCGAAGACCCGGGCGCGCTCCGAGGCGGGGATCCCGGGCCCGCCGTCCACCACCGCGATCTCGACGTCCACGCCGGACGTGTGCGCGGACAGCCGGACCGTCCCGCCGGGCGGGCTGTGCCGTACGGCGTTGTCGAGCAGATTGGCGAGCACCTGGGCGAGGAGGCCGGGGTCGGCGACCAGCCGGGTGCCGGGCGGGACGTGGCTCTGCACCGTGACGTCGTCGCGGGCGAGCGCCGCCTCGCCGACCGCCTGGCGGCACAGCGACACCAGGTCGAGCGTCTCCGGCTCGATCAGCCGGGCGCCGGAGTCGAGGCGCGACAGGTCGAGAAGCTGGGCGACCAGGCGGCCGAGCCGCTGTGTCTGGGCGAGCGCGGTGCCCAACGTGTCGACGTCGGGGGGCGAGACACCGTCCACGACGTTCTCCAGCACGGCCTGCAGCCCGGTGATGGGGGTGCGCAGCTCGTGGCTGACGTTGGCGACGAGCTCGCGCCGCTGCCGGTCGACCTCGCCCAGATCGGCGGCCATGGCGTTGAAGGCCCGGGCCAGCTCGCCGACCTCGTCCCTCGACGTGGCCGACACACGCATGCCGTACCGGCCTTTGGCGATCGTCTGGGCGGCCGCGGCCATCTCGCGGAGCGGCTTGGTCATCCCCAGGGCGAGAAGCTGGACCATGATCAACGCGAGGACCACCGCGATGGCGATCCTGACGTTCCGCGACAGTCCGGAGTTGATGCCGACCTCGTTGACCACGAACGCGGCGACCACCGCGAGCACGATCACGAGGCCGAGCTTGACCTTGATCCGGCCCAGGAAGTCGAGCGGCCTCATGGACGGACCAGCGCGTATCCGACGCCATGGACCGTACGGACGACCTGGGGACCGAGCTTGCGGCGCAGGGCGCGGACGTGGCTGTCCACGGTCCGCGTGGCCGCGGCCTCGGAGAAGCCCCAGATGTCCGACAGGAGCCGTTCCCGCTCGAAGACCTGGCCGGGACGCTCGGCGAGCCTTCTGAGCAGGTCGAACTCGGTCCGGGTGAGCTGCGCCTCGGCCCCGCGTACGAAGACGCGCCGCTCCGCCGTGTCGATCTCCACCTCGCCGACCCGGATGATCGCGTCCTCATGGGCCAGGACGGCCGCGCGCTCCACCCGGCGGAGCAGCGCGTGGATCCGCGCGACGAGCTCTCGCATGCTGAACGGCTTGGCGAGGTAGTCGTCCGCGCCCACGCCGAGCCCCACCAGGACATCGGTCTCCTCGCCCAGCGCGGTCAGCATGAGGACGGGGACCGGCCGGGCCGCCTGGATGCGGCGGCACACCTCCAGACCGTCCAGGCCGGGCAGCAGCCGGTCCAGCACCACCAGATCGGGCTCCGCCCGGGCGTACGCCGCCAGCGCGGCCTCGCCGTCGTGTACGACCCGCACGTCGAAACCCTCGGCGGTGAGCCGGTTCCGTACGGCTGTCGCGATCGTCTCGTCGTCCTCGACCACGAGGACGCGCCGATGCTGTGAGGGACCCATGGCGGCAGCCTAGGACCGCCGTGTGCAGAGAGATCAGGGTCGAATGTGCAGATCCCGTGCAACAGAAGAGATCGGCCGGGATTCCCCCGCGCCGGGCCGCGTCTCGCTTTCCGCGTCGTACTCCAGCCACCCCGCGTGGTACTCCCGCTCTCCTCCGGCGCGATCCCCTGCGGTGGCCGCCGCGCTCGGCGCAACGCCCTGTCGTACCCGCGTTGTACCGTGAGCCGGTGATTGATCGATATCTCCGGCGCCTGGGGCTGAACGACGCGCCGCCCAGCGTGGAGGGCCTCTTCCGGCTGCAGCGAGCTCACGTCGAGCGCGTGCCGTACGAGAACCTGGAGATCTGGCTGGACCGTCCGACGACGGTGGATCCGATGGAGTCGGCCCTGCGGATCATCTCGGGGCGGGGCGGGTACTGCTTCCACCTCAACGGCGCCCTCTCCCTGCTGCTCGAACGGCTGGGGTACCAGGTCACCCGGCACTACGGCGGGGTGCAGAACTCCCCCGACATCGCGCCGGGCGCCAACGGCAACCATCTGGTGCTGGTGGTCTCCGGCCTGCCGTCCGACGGCAATCCGGAAGGCCGGTGGTTCGTGGACGCCGGGCTCGGCGACGGGATCCACGAGCCGCTCCCTCTGGTGGAGGGCACCTACGGGCAGGGCCCGTTCCAGTACGGTCTGCGCCCGTCCGCAAGTGATCCGGGCGGTTGGCGGTTCGACCACGACCATCGGTGCAGCTTCACCGGCATGGACTTCCGGCCGGAGCCGTGCGAGATGAACGCCTTCGCCGCGAAACACGAGTTCCTGTGCACGTCACCGGAGTCCGGGTTCGTGCGGGCGGCCGCGATCGCCCGGCGCGACGCCACCGGGGTCGACTCCCTGACCGGCCTCGTCCTCAAGCGGATCGGCTCGGAGACCGGCTCCCCCACGACGCTCGACCGGCCGGAGGACTACTTCGCGGCGCTGGCCGACGTCTTCGGAATGCCGCTCGACGACGTGTCCGCCGCCGAGCGGGAGAAGCTGTGGCAGCGCCTGTACAGCGCGCACGAGCGCTGGCTGCGCCGCGACAACCCCTCCTGAGAGGTTTCGGCTGGTAGGGAGGGGTAGGCCCAGACAGGACCCGGAAGGAGGAGCACATGGACCGCCAGACGACGCCGGAAACGATGCGTGAACACGACGTCATCGACCTGCTACTGCGGCAGCACAGCCTCATCAGGGACCTGTTCGACGAGGTCGACAGGAGCCAGGGAGACGCCCGCAAGGAGGCTTTCGCGCGGCTGCTTCGCCTGTTGGCCGTACACGAGACCGCGGAGGAGGAGATCGTGCACCCGTTCGCCCGGCGCAAGCTGGTCGACGGCGAATCGATCATCGACAGCCGGCTGAAGGAGGAGCACGAGGCCAAGGAGATGCTGTCCCGCATGGACGGCATGGACACCTCGACGTCCGAGTTCTCCCGGCAGTTGCAGATCCTGCGGGCCTCGGTCTTCGCGCACGCGGCCGCCGAGGAACGCTACGAGTTCGCCGAGCTGAGGGCCTCGACGAGCCAGGCCGAGCGCCGAGCGCTGGCCGTCGGGGTCAAGGCGGCGGAGGCACTCGCGCCCACCCACCCGCACGCCGGGGTCGAGTCCGCCGCGGCGAACCTGCTGCTCGGACCGCCGGTGGCGATCATGGACAGGGCGCGGGACGTGATCCGCAAGGCGATGGGCAAGAAGACCACAGGCGAGGAGAGCACCGAGTAGGACGTCAGGAACTCGGCTGTATCCGCGGACGTTGTCATAGGCGACGCTCTGGACGGAAAGGCCCGGACAATGTCTCCACTCGGGAAGTACTACATCGGCGCGGCTGCGGTTTCCGTGCTCTCGCTCTGGTTGCTGCCGAGCCTGGTCGCCTGGCTCGTCGTGATCGGCGTCCTCGGCGCGCCGGTCGTCGCCTACTTCATGCTCGACGAGTCCCAGCGGGCTCGGCTGCGCCGGATCAGACGCCGCCAGATCGGCGGTTGACACACGCCCGGTCGAACCGACGGCCGCAGCCGGAGAGAAACAGCGGCGCCCGTGACCCCTCGAAGGTCACGGGCGCCGTCTCCGTTTCGGACGAGGTCAGGCGGTGGACGCCGCCGCCTCGATCTCGCGGGTCACCCGCACCGTGGCGCTCTTCTCCACGACGAACGACAGGAACGGGATGGTGCCCGCGATCAGCACCAGCAGCAGGTATCCGACCGGCCAGCGCGCCTTGAGCCCCAGGTTGAGCGCGGCCAGCAGGTAGACCATGTACAGGAAGCCGTGGACCGGCCCGATGACCGCGACGAAGGTGCCGTTGTCGAACCCGTACTTCACCACCATGGCGGCGCAGAGCAGGAGAAGCATCACGCCGACGATGTAGGCCATGACGCAGTACGGCTTGAGCGCTGATTGCACGACGATCATTACCTCTGCTGGGAAAACTGTCCTCACACGATATCCGCGACCGGTGCCGGTCCGTCCGCCGGTCCGTCCGCCTCGGCCCTGTCGGGCGACCGCTCCCCCGTCCGCGCCGCGCGTACGGCGTCGCGGACGAAGTGGTACCACATGAACACGGCGAAGATCGCGAAGATCCACCACTGCGCGGCGTAGGCCAGGTTGCGCCAGGTGAGCCCCCCGCCGACGGTGGGAGCGGGCACCGCGACCGGCTTGGCGGTCGCGGGCGGGGCCTGCTCGGTCGCCACGACGAACCCGCTGCGCAGCCTGCCCTCCGGCCACAGGTTGATCAGCTCGCTGGTGGAGACGGTGGCGACCTGGCCCGTGGGCAGGGTTCCGCTCCGCTGCACGGCGTCGGTCTGCTCGGCCGGGCGGAGCCGTCCGGTGACCGTCACCGCCCCCTCGGGCACGGCGGTCGCCGGATCTGTCATCGTGGGGATCCAGCCCCGCACGATCGGGACGCTCGTCCCGTCGGCCAGCCGCAACGGCGTGAGGATCCAGAAGCCGCGCCCGCTCGCGACCCGCCCGCCCGGCGCCGAGACGTCGGGCTCCCGGTCGGCGACGAGGAGCTGGTTCCTGGCGTCGTACGTTCCCTGCGCGGTCACCAGGCGCCCGGCCACGTCCGACCCCGTGTGGCCGTCCAGCCGGGCGAGTTCGGCGACGGCGACGGGCGCGGGGTCGGAGGCCGCAATTGGCTTCCCGGATGCCTCGAACTCGCCGAGCTGCCAGCGTCCCAGCAGGAAGAAGGAGACCAGCACTCCGACCAGCAGCAGGTGAAGGGCCACCAGCCGGGGCGAGAACAGGGTGCGGAGCATGGCTAACACGCTATCCGCCGCCCACGGCGGTCCGGCACACGGTCCGGCAGGCGCGATCGGGAGGGGCGCGTCCCCGGCTTTCACAGTCTCCATGCCGATCGCGAAAAGCGACAAAACGGTGCCCTGGACGAGAGGGATCTCGGTAAAGTGCCTGTCATGTCCGAACCGCAGATTGACCCGGCCGGGAACACACAGGCGTTCCGCGCCTTCGCCCGGGAGCAGGAAGTCGAAGCCGCCAAAGAGCAGCCGTCCCGGCTGCCGATCTGGATCGTCGTGGGCGTGGTCGCGGTCGCCGCGATCGCCGTCGTGGCGTACCTGCTGCTTTCCTGATCCCGCGTCGCCGGCCGTTTCCACTCGGCGGACATCCGCGTACCCGCCGCCGACGACCGCGCCCGTCGGCGGCTTTCGCGTGCCCGCGGCCGTACGGACCTGGACCGGGCGACTCCGTGCGCGCTAAATTGGACAAATGTTCCAATAGGAGCGCTTTGCCGACTCGCAGGCACGCGGAGGGGGCGGCATGGGGATCGCGATCATCGGGGCGGGCTTCGCGGGGCTGTGCATGGCGATCAAGCTCAAGGAAGCGGGCTACCACGACTTCGTGATCCTGGAGAAGGCCGCCGACCTCGGCGGGACCTGGCGGGACAACACCTATCCGGGATGCGCCTGCGACGTGCCGTCACCGATGTACTCGTTCTCGTTCGAACTGAACCCCGGCTGGTCCCGGATGTTCTCTCCACAGGAGGAGATCTGGGCGTACCTGCGCGACTGCGCCGAGAAGTACGACCTGGCGCCGCATCTCCGCTTCGGCGTCGAGGCCACCGGGCTGGAGTACGACGACGACCGCAACGTGTGGCGGGTCTCCACGAGCGCGGGTGAGCCGATCACGGCCAACGCGGTCGTCTCCGGGATCGGGGCGCTGCATGTGCCGTCGTTTCCCGACATCCCCGGAAAGTTCGCCGGTCCCGCCTTCCACTCGGCCGAGTGGGATCACTCCGTCGATCTGGCCGGGAAGCGGGTCGCGGTGATCGGGACCGGCGCGTCGGCGATCCAGTTCGTCCCCCGGGTGGCCGAGGTCGCGGCCGAGCTGCGGCTGTTCCAGCGCACGCCTCCGTGGATCCACCCCAAACCGGACATCGTGTTCTCCGAGCGCGCGAAGCGGATCCTCCGGCTGCCCGGAGCCGCTCGTACGGCCCGGAACGCGATCTACTGGCTGCTGGAGTCGCGCGCGCTCGGCTTCACGATCGACCCCCGGCTGATGCGGGCCCACCGGCACCTGGCCGAACGGCATCTCGCCCGTCAGGTGGCCGACCCCACGCTCCGTGCCAAGCTGACCCCCGACTACACGATCGGCTGCAAGCGCATCCTGCTGTCCGACGACTTCTATCCCGCGCTGACCAGGGACAACGTCGAACTCGTCACGGAAGCCGTCACCGAGATCCGGGACCACTCGATCGTCGACGCGACCGGCCGGGAGCACGAGGTCGATGTGATCGTCTACGGCACCGGCTTCAAGGTCGCCGACGCGCTGAGCGAGCAGCGGATCATCGGAAGGAACGGCAGGAAGATCCAGGAAGCCTGGCAGAACGGCGTCGAGGCCTACCTCGGCATCACCGCGTCCGGCTTCCCGAACCTGTTCTTCCTGCTCGGCCCCAACACCGGACTCGGCCACAACTCGGTCGTCTTCATGATCGAGTCCCAGGTCCGGTACGTCATGGACTGCCTCCGTCTGCTGTCCAGGACCGGGGCCAAGGCGATCGACGTCCGGCCCGAGGTCCAGCGGGCGTACAACGACCGCCTCCAGCGGCGGCTGGACCGGCTGGTCTGGTCCGACGGCGGGTGCACGAGTTGGTACCTGGACGAGCGCGGCAAGAACCGCGCTGTCTGGCCCGGGTTCAGCTTCGAGTACTGGACCCGCACCCGCCGGATGCGCCCCGGCGCCTACGAGCTGCTCCGTTGACCCGGCCCCCTCCGGGGGATCACACCTTGACAGCGCTCATGACGTGCTTGATCCGCGTGTAGTCCTCGAAGCCGTACATCGACAGGTCCTTGCCGTAAGCGGCGCTGTCACAGACGAGTGGTCACGTAGGTCTTGCGCACGGTCTCGTGGACGCGCCACTCCCCCTGCCAGCCCGCGGGCATGACCAGCGTGCTCCCGGGGCCGACCTCCTGGATCGTGCCGTCAGAGGCGACGATGGTGGCCCGTCCGGACAGGATCTGGCAGACCTCGTGGTAGCCGTCGCGTATGGCGGTGAATGTGCCCGGGGTGCACTCCCACACCCCGGCACGGGTCCTGCCGTCGGCGGAGGTCCACGCCGTGAGCGACGCCTCCCGCTGCTCTCCGGCGATCGAGGTCGGCTTCGGTGCGTACGGCCCCAGCTCGGCCGTGCCGGCGTCGGGCACGACGATGCTCTGCAATGCTCTTCTCCTTGTCAGCGAATCCGCCGGTCGGTTCGGCAGGTCAGTGGCGGCGGGCCACCATGTCGGCGACCTTGGCGATGGGCGACGTGGTGGAGCGCCCCTCCACGATCTCGGCCCGGTCGGCGGCCCGGTACGCCGCGTACATGCCGCGCACGCCGATCCAGCGCAGCGGCTCCGGCTCCCATTTGCGCACCTTCCGGCCGACCCAGGGCAGCCGGGTCAGCTCGGTGTCCGCGCCGAGCACCAGGTCGCGGAGGGTGCGGCCGGCGAGGTTGGTGGTCGCCACACCGTGTCCCACGTACCCGCCGGCCCAGCCCAGCCCGGTCCGCGGGTCGAGCGACGCGGTGGAGCACCAGTCGCGCGGCACGCCGAGCACCCCGCACCAGGCGTGTTCGACGGCCGCGTCGCGCACCGCCGGGAACAGCCGGGCGAGGGCGTCGTGGAGCGCGCGCACCGTGGTGGCGTGCGTGCGCCCGTCGTCGTCGGTACGGGAGCCGAACCGGTACGGCACGCCGCGCCCGCCGATCGCGATGCGGTCGTCGGCGGTCCGCTGGGCGTAGATGTAGGCGTGCGACATGTCGCCGAGCAGCTCGCGGCCCTCCCAGCCGATCTCGTCCCAGACCCGCTGGGGCAGCGGCTCGGTGACGATGAGCGAGGAGTTCATCGGCAGCCAGGTCCGGCGCTCGCCGCCCAGCCCGGCGGTGAACCCCTCCGTGGCGCGCAGCACGAACTTCGCCCGAACGGTGCCGTACGGCGTGCGCGCCTCGTGCGGCACGATCTCGGTGACGGGGGTGGACTCGTAGATGCGCACCCCGAGCTCCTCGACGACCCGGGCCAGTCCCTGGACGAGCTTGGCCGGCTGCACCCGGGCGCAGTTGGGGCTGAACGAGGCGCCGAGCGCGCCGTCCACCCGGATCCTGGCCGTGGTCCGCGCGGCGTCGAGCAGTTCCAGGTCGTCGTCACCCCAGGAGCGGGCGGTGCGCACGCCCGCGACGAGCCGCGGCAGGTGTGAAGGGGCGTGCGCGACGCGGAGGATCCCGCTCTTGACGATGTCGGCGTCGATGCCCTCCGCCCGCGCGACCGCGATGACCTCGTCCACCGTCGCGTTCATGGCTCGCTGGAGGGCGTACACGCCCTCGCGGCCGTGTGTCTTGGCGAACCTGCGGGGCGACCCGGCCAGGGCCGCGGTCAGCCACCCCCCGTTGCGGCCGGAGGCGCCGTACCCGGCGAACTTACGTTCCAGGACGACGACGTCGAGGCCGGGGTCGGCTTTCTTCAGGTAGTAGGCGGTCCACAGGCCGGTGTATCCGGCGCCCACGATGCAGACGTCGGCCGTGACGGAACGTTCCAGCGGAGGACGCCGGGCGGGGAGCCCGATCTCTCGGTACCAGAACGACACGCCGCCGTTGACGGTCACGTGAAGATCCTTTCAATGGTCGGGTCGTCGGGCAGCAGGACGCCGTCCTCCGGATGCCAGCGCAGGGTGGCCCGGTCGCCCGCGCGCAGCCCGCTGAGCGCGCCGGCCTGCTCGCGGACGAGGCCGCGGGCGCCGCCGGGCAGGATGACCTCCAGCTTGCGCGCCGCGCCGAGGTAGATCTCCTCCACCACGGTGACGGGGACCGCGTTGCCTCCGGACGCGTCCCCGGAGGCGCTCGCCGGCGCGTCGGGGGTGAGCCGCAGCCGCTCCGGCCGCACGACCAGCGCGGCGTCCGTCCGCCCTCCCTCGAGCCGGCCGGGCGCGCGTACGACGAAGCCGTCCCCGGCCAGCGTCGAGCCGCCGCCGTCCGGGCTCGCCGTACCGCGCAGGATGGTGGACTCGCCGAGGAAGCTCGCCACGAAGAGCGTCGCGGGCCGCTCGTAGAGCTCGTGGGCGGTGCCGACCTGCTCGATCCCGGCGTTGTTGAACACCGCGATGCGGTCGGACAGGATCAGCGCCTCCTCCTGGTCGTGGGTCACGAAGACGAACGTGGACCCGACCTCGCGGTGGATGCGCTTGATCTCCAGTTGGAGGAACTCGCGCAGCTTGCGGTCGAGCGCGCCGAGCGGCTCGTCCATGAGCAGGACGCGCGGGCTGAACACGATCGCCCGGGCCAGGGCGACGCGCTGCTGCTGCCCGCCGGAGAGCTCGGACGGGTAGCGGGCGGCGTGGCCGGGGAGCTGGACGGTCTCCAGTGCGGCGGCGACCAGCCGGCGCCGCTCCGCCTTGGGGACCCTGCGCTGGCGGAGCGGGAAGGCGATGTTCTCCTCGACGGTCATGTGCGGGAAGAGCGCGTAGTGCTGGAAGACGACGCCGATGTCGCGTTTGTGCGCGGGGACGCCGCCCACGGGACGTTCATCGATCTCCAGCGCGCCGGCGGAGATGTCGGTGAACCCGGCGATCATGTTCAGCGTGGTGGTCTTCCCCGACCCCGACGGGCCGAGGAAGGTCATGAACTCTCCCGGCTCGACGGTCAGGGTGACGTCGTCCACGGCGACGGAGGCGCCGAAGCGCTTGGTCATCCCGCGCAGGTCGATGCGGGCCCCCCTGATGGCCGGCGCTGCGGCCGGCGCTGCGACCGGCGGGTACGTCGATGCCGCTGTCTGGGCGGTCCCGCCTGCGGGCCGGTCAACGGGCACGGTTCCTCCTTGCGGACAGGGCGAGTCCGCCGGTGACCAGGACCGTGGTGAGCGCCAGGATCATGGTCGCCGCGGCGGCGAGGGTCGGGTCGGTCTCGCGGGTCACGCTCGAATACATCTGCACGGGCAGGGTGACGAGGGCCGGGCTCTGGATGAACAGCGAGACCACGACCTCGTCGAACGAGGTCACGAAGGCGAACAGCGCGCCCGACACGACACCGGGCATGATCAGCGGCAGCGTGACCTGGCGGAAGGTCGCCCAGCGGCCCGCGCCCAGGCTCGCCGCCGCGGTCTCCAGCCGTACGTCGAACGTCCCCAGGGACGCCGACACGGAGACGACCACGAACGGCAGGGCGAGCACGGTGTGCGCGGCGACGAAGCCGGCCAGGGATCCGGCGAGCTGGAACTTCAGGAAGACCGCGTAGACGCCGATGGCGACGATGATCCCCGGAACGATCATCGGGGCGAGCAGGAGCACGCGGGCCGCCGCGGCGCCGCGCCTGCTCGTCCAGCGGCTGAGCCCGAACGCGGCGGCGGTGCCGAGGACGGTCGCCACCGCGGCCACCAGCACGCCGACCAGCAGCGAGTTGGCCAGCGCGGCCGTCCAGGCGGGATCGCCGAAGAAGTTGGCGTACCACCGGGTGGACCAGCCGGTCGGCGGGAAGGTCAGCGACACCTTGTCGGTGAAGCCGAGGGGGATCACCACCAGCGTGGGCGCGACCAGCCAGGCGGCGACCAGGACGCCGGTCAGCCACAGCGCGGCGCGGGCGAGACGGGCGCTCATCGGACGGCCGCCCGGGTCCGGCGGCCGGCGCGCATGGCCAGGCCGAGCAGCCCCATCAGCAGCAGCGTGGTCGCGAAGAGCACCACCGCCATGGCGCCGCCCCTGCCCCACTTGAGCATGCCGCTGACCTGGGTGTACATGAACTGCGAGATCAGCGCCTCGCTCGGCGAGCCGAGCAGCGCGGGCGTGACGTAGAACCCGAGCGAGGTGATGAACACCATCGTCGATCCGGCCGCGACCCCGGGCAGGGAGAGCGGCACGAAGACCCGCAGCAGCGCGACGATCGGCCGGGCCCCGAGGCTCTGCGCGGCGGTGAGGAGTCGCCGGTCGATGCCGCTCATCACCGAGTAGAGCGGCAGCACCATGAACGGCATGAGGATCTGCACCATGCCGACGAGCACCCCGGTCCGGCTACGGACCAGGCCGAACGGCCCCAGGCCGAACAGCCCGAGGAAATCGTTGACCACGCCGGTGTCCTGCAGGAGCACGAGCCAGGCGAAGGTGCGCACCATCAGGCTGGTCCAGAACGGCAGCATGACGATCAGCAGCAGCGCCGCCCGCGCCTTCGGCGACGCCACCGTCATCAGGTACGCGTACGGGTACGCCAGGGCCAGGCAGATGAGGGTCGCCCAGAGCGCGGTCGAGAACGTCCGGGTCAGCACGGCGACGTTGGCCGGGGAGCCGAAGAACCAGGAGAAGTTCTCCGTGCCGGGCTCCGGGATGGTGAACGCGCCGACGAACGTCTGCGCCACCGGGTAGACGAAGACGGCCAGGAGGACGAGCAGCGCCGGGACGATGAGCAGGAACGGCCAGTGCCGGGCCAGCCTCCCCGGCCGGCCGGAGGGCGGGGGCGCGGCCCCTGCCCGCCCGCCGGAGGCGACGGGGGTCAGGAGAGCAGCCACTGCTGGAACCTGTCGTTGACGGCGTCCCGGTTCTCGCCCCACCACACGTCGTTCACCTTGATCTGGGTGTCGAGGTGGGTCGTGGGCAGGTTGTCCTTCGCCGAGGGGTCGATCTTGTCCTGCGCGCCGACGTTGACCGGTCCGTACGGCAGGTACTTGGTCAGCTCGGCGGTGGGCTCGGCGGAGGTCATGTGCGCGATGAGCTTCATCGCCTCGGCCTTGTTCTTGGTGCCCTTGGGGACCACCCAGTAGGCCTCCTGCGACAGCCACGAGTCCCACGCGATCGCGATGGGCGCGTTCGCCGCCGACTGGAGGGCGCGGGCGATCCACACCATGCCCATGACCGCCTCGCCGCTTTCCAGGTACTGCTGGGCCTGGGCGCCGGTCTCCCACCAGATGAGCTGGTCCTTGATCGTGGCGAGCTTCTTCAGCGCCCGGTCCACGTCGATCGGGTAGAGGTCGGCGGGCGCGACGCCGTCGGCCAGCAGGGCCATCTCGAAGATGCCCCCGCCCACGGACTTCCACGCGGTCCGCTTGCCCGGGTACTTCTTCACGTCGAAGAAGTCGGCCCACGGCTCGGGCGCGGCGCCGCCGGTCTTGTCGGAGCGGTAGGCGAGGACGGTGCCCTCGACGTCGGCGCAGATCCGGTAGGTCTGCGCGTACCCCTCGATGATCGACGCCTTGTCGATGACGGAGTAGTCGATCGGCTCCAGCCACTTGGCGTCGGCGTCACCGCCGAAGTCGTTGCCGACGACCACGATGTCCCAGGTCGGGTTGCCCGACTCGGCCTGCGCCTTGATCTTGGCGTTGTCCGAGGGGCCGTCTTCCTTGATCGTGATGCCGTTCTTCGCCGCGTACGGCCCCCACAGGGCCTTGGCCTGGAACTTCTGGTAGTCGCCGCCGTAGCTCGCGATGGTGAGGGTGGTGCCGCCACCGCCGCCGTTCGAGGACGAGGAGAAGCCGCCGCCGCAGGCGCTGAGCAGGCCGGAGGCCGCGAGCAGGCCGAGCCCCTGGCCGCCGCGGACGAACAGGGTGCGGCGGGAGAGTCTCCCGGGCGCGCCGGTGTCACTCACTGGTTCCTCCTGAGGAAGATGGCCGCCCAGCCTGGCCGGGCGAGAGGGGGTAGGGGGAAATTTCCGGCAGGGCCGGGTTCTCGGGCGACCACCGGGCCAGGCGGGCGCCCGCGTCGGCGCCCGTGGTCAGTGCCTCGGCGGGGTCGGTGATCCCGGCCGCGCCGCCGGCTACGGCCACCCCGTCCGGCAGCGCCGTACCGGGTCCCGGGTCGAGCGTGATGTCGCCGTGGTAGAGCCGCTGGAGGAGCAGTTCCTCGGCCGGACGCCGCCCCGCCGAGACCACCACGACGTCGCAGTCCAGCCGTACGGCACGCCCCCGGCCGTCGACGCCCTCCTGTGGCTCGACCACCACGCCGGTCACCGTGCGGCGGCCGAGGGCCTCGCGCAGCCGGTGTCCCGTCAGGTGCGGCACCCCCGAGGCCGCGACCCCCGACGGGAAGGACGCCTCCGCGTCCGCGCCGGCCCGCTCCCCCGGCCGGGGGTCGACCAGGGCGGCGATCTCGACGCCGACCGCGCGGAGCTGCGCGGCCACCGCGTAGCCGTACGCGTCGCGGGTCACCACGACCGCGCGGCTGCCGGGCCGTACGTGGTCGATGTTGACGAGCCGCTGAACCGCGCCCGCGAGCATGACGCCGGGCCGGTCGTTCCCCGGGAAGAGCAGCGGCTGGTCGTAGTCGCCGGTCGCGACCAGCAGCCGCGCCGGCCGCAGCGTCAGCACCCCGGACGGGGTGTGGACCGGCAGCACGCCGCCCTCGTACCAGCCGAGCGCGGTCGATCCGGTCAGTACCTCGATCGCGGGATGCGCGGCGGCCCGGGCGGCCAGCTCGGCGGCCAGCGCGAAGCCGGGCGCCGCGCCGCCGTCCGGCGTGCGGACCGGAGCCGTCTCCGCGCGCAGCGCGCCGCCCGGCTCGGCTCCCTGGTCGACCAGGACGACCTCCAGCCCCGCGTCGGCGGCGGCCAGCGCGCCGGCCAGCCCGGCGACGCCCGCGCCGACGACCGCCAGCGCCGTCCGCCGCTCGCCGAGGCCGGGCCGCGCGGCACGCGCGATCGCGTCAGGTGTGACCTCGCGCCCGCCGCCCGCGATCAGGCCCATGACCCGCTCCGCGAGGTGGGCCAGGCGGGGCGAGCGGCGGAACAGCCGGAACTGGAAGCCCGCCGGGATGAACGGGGAGAACCGGTCGATCACGCCGAACAGGTCGTGGTCGGCGCTGGGCCAGGCCCGCTCGCGCCGCACCGACTCGCCGCCGCGCAGCGGCGTCGCGCACCCCGGCACGCCGTACTGGCCGTCGATCGTGAGCTGGCAGTTCGGGCACGAGGGCGCGCCGCAGGTCAGGCCGATGCCCCGGGGGCGGTGGTACTTGAAGCTGCGCGACAGCACCCGGACCCCGGCGGCGTGCAGGGCGGTCGCCACCGGCTCGCCCTCGTACCCGTGCAGGATGCGGCCCTCGAAGGTGAAGGCGACCCTGCGGGTCCGCTCGTACGGCACGGCCGGATGGTCGGTGATCCGCGGGTTCACGCGGCCTCTCCCTCCTCCGCGGCGACCACGAGGGCGCCTTCCTGGATGAAGCGGCCCTCGTGCAGCCGGGTGACCGAGAAGGGCCGGATCAGCTCCGGCATGACGCCGTCGTGGATGCCCCGGGCGAGCAGCGCCCCGGTGGCGGGAGCGCCCATGAAGCCGTAGACCCACCCGCAGGTGAGGTGGAAGCCGGCGACCTCCGGAACCGGGCCGATCACCGGGGAGAGGTCCTCGCTCTGGTCCACCAGCCCGGCCCAGTGCCGCAGCAGCCGGACCCCGGCCAGCCGGGGCAGCAGCCGGACGAACTTGGCCGCCATGTCCAGGAGCAGGTCGTAGGTGCCGTTGAGGCTGTCACTGACGTCCGGGACCGGCAGCTCGGTGCCACCGACGAACTCGCCCCTCGCGGTCTGGTGGCAGTAGCCGAGCAGTTCCAGGGTGGCGAGCGCGGGCCGCAGGAACGGCGCCACGGACTCGGTGACGATCATCTCCAGACGGCAGGTGCGGGTCGGGAGGGCGACCCCGGCCATCTCGGCGACCCGCCGGGCGGCCCCGCCCGCCGCGTTCACCACGATCGGCGCGGAGACGTCGCCCTTGTCGGTGCGCACGCCCCTGACCGCTCCGCCGGCGACATCGACGCCGGTGACGGTCACCCCGGTGTGCAGCTCCACGCCGAGCCGGGCCGCGGCCCTGGCGTAGCCCCAGACGACGGCGTCGTGGTGGGCGAACCCGGCGTGCTCCTGGTAGACGCCGCCGAGCGCGAGGTCGGGGTTGACCTCGGGGGCGATCTTCCGCGCCTCCTCGGCGGTGACGAACTCCGAGCGGACACCCAGCTCGGCCTGCCGTACGGCGTCGGCCCGGCAGCGCTCGACCTGCTCGGGGGTGGAGGCGAGCACGAGGTAGCCGCTTCCGGAGAAGAGCACGTTGAAGTCGAGTTCGGCGGAGAGCGTGCGCCAGCGGCGCAGCGACTCGTCGAACAGGCCGCTCCATTCGGGAGAGCCGAAGGCCGAGCGGATCATCTCGCCGTTGCGTCCGCTGCCGCCCCCGCCGGGATAGCCCCGGTCGAGCACGGCGACGTCGCGAACGCCCAGCTTGGCCAGCTCGTAGGCGAGGGCCAGGCCCTGCACGCCGGCTCCGACGATGACCACGTCGTACGCGCGGCGCAGCGGGGTGCGGGCGGCTCCTGGGATCGCCATCGGTCAGGCACCTCCGGTCGTCGCGCCCGCGGCGCCGGTCCCGCCGGCCTCGGCACCGGTCTCGGCACCGTTCTCCGGGCCGGTCTCCGCGGCGGCGGCGAGCAGGCCGAGCGCGACGGGCCGCAGCGGCGGCCGCGCCGTGGGGCGCCGGGTCATCGGCTCGCCCGCCGGCTCGCCGATCAGCTCGCGCAGCAGCGACATCACCGCGCCGGCGCAGTGCTTGCCCTGGCACGGTCCCATGAAGGCCGCGGTCGCCCGCTTGAGGGTCTCGGGATGGGTGTAGCCCGCCGCGTACGTGGCACGGATGTCCTCCACGGTCACGTCGTGACACGGACACACGATCGTCTTGCCCATCGACCCCCTCCGGATCAGTCGCTCGCCGGACCGCTCATCTGCTGCCGAAAGGCGCTGGCCGAGCACCCCGTCCGGTAATACCGCATTATTAGAAGAGGGCCTTCATGTGCTTGTCAATAGGGGTATTGAAGTTCCTTTCAGGCATGATCCGCCGCTATAGTTCGACCGGCGCGACAGGCGCGCCAGGTCGCCCCGCGCGTACGGCCGGGCGAAGAAGGGGCCAAGGGTGGACGCGGCACTGCAGTTGCGGACCGACGGTCAACGAGGCCGGATCCTGGCCTCCGTCATCGAGTTGGTCTCCGAGATGGGCTACGAGCGGGTACGGCTCCGCGACGTCGCCAAGCACGCCGGAGTGTCCATCGGAACCCTGCAGCACTACTACGAGACCCGTGACGGCCTGATGCTGGCCGCCTTCGCCCACCACACGGGCAAGGTCGTTCAGGGGTTGGAGGAGATCGCCACACGGTACGCCGACCCGTGGGACCGCATCCGCGGGCTGGTGGAGTACATCACGCAGCCGCGCGGCTTCCGCAACCGATGCCTCGCCTTCATGGAGATGGCCGCCGCGTCGGCCAGGGACAAGGAGCTGCGCCGCCTCTTCGGCCTGCAGTACGACGGCTGGCGCGCCCCGATGAAGGCCGCGATCGAGGAGGGCCTGGCCGACGGGGTGTTCCGGGTCTCCTCGGACGTCGACGAGACCGTCGACCTGATCCTCACCCAGATCGACGGCCTGGAGATCGCGGTGGCGACCCAGGTGGCCGGGATGACGCGGACCCGCATGCGCGACGCCCTGCTCCGCGTCATCTCCGTCCACCTCGGCCTGCCGCCGTACGCGTCCGACGCGTCCTAGCGATCAGGTCAGGTCCTCCTCGTGGGAGCGGCCCGACTCCAGCCGTCGTACGGCGGGCACGAGCGCCGCGTGGCGACCCGCCACACGGCGCCGAAGCCCAAGACGGCGGCGAGCCCGGACGCTCCCTGTCAGCGTGTGGGGGACACGACCAGGGCGCTGCCGCCGCCCCGGCGCACCGGCTCGGCGACCGCCTGGACCCGGCCGCCGCCCAGGAACTCCAGCCCGGTGGCGGCCCCGATCTCCGGGGTCGTGGTGAACGTGTGGCCGAGCGCGGTCAGCTCCGGGCCGTGGCGCTCGATGAAGGCGGGCTCCGCCTCGGTCGCGGCGGCGTTGCGCTGCGAGGCCCGGGGCGCGGCGAGCGCCTCCGGCAGGGACATCCCGAGGTCGAACCGGTTGACGAGGATCTGCAGCACGGTCGTGATGATCGTCGCACCGCCCGGCGAGCCGACCGCGAGCAGCGGCTTGCCGTCCTTGAGCACGATCGTGGGGGCCATCGACGAGCGGGGCCGCTTGCCGGGAGCGGGCAGGTTGGGGTCTCCGGGAGCCGGGCCGAACGTGAAGTCGGTCAGCTCGTTGTTCAGCAGGAACCCGCGCCCGGGCACCACGATGCCGTTGCCGCCGGTCTGCTCGATGGTGATGTTGTACGCGACGACGTCACCCCAACGGTCGGTCACGACGAGGTGCGTGGTCTCCGGCCCCTCGGGTTTCTCCCCCTGAACGCCCTTGTCCTGAACGCCCTTGTCCTGAACGCCCTTCTCCTGGGCTCCCTTGTCCGGTACGCCCTTGTCGGCGGCCCCGTCGCCTTGCGCCGGGGACGCCACCGGGCAGGGGGCGTACGTCCCGTCGGGCGAGCCGGGCGGTGCCGGGTTCGGCATCGCGACCGGGCCGATGAGGCAGGCCCGCTCCTTGGCGAACCCCTCCGACAGCAGCTCGCCCAGCGGCACGTTCACGTACGCGGGGTCGCCGACGAAGGCGTTCCGGTCGGCGAACGCCAGCCGCGACGCCTCCAGGTACGCGTGCAGCGGGGCGGTGGCGGTCTCTCCCGTCGCGGCCAGGATGCCGAGCGCCTCGCCGACCGTGGAGCCGCCCGAGGACGGGGGCGCCATGCCGTACACGTCGAGCCCCTTGACCGAGACGTGCGTGGGCGGGCGCTCTACCGCGCGGTAGGCGCGCAGGTCGGAGAGCTCCATCAGGCCGGGCCGCACCACGCGGGTCGAGCCCGGCGTGACCGGCGGGCGCTTCACAGTGGCGACGATCTCCGCGCCGAGCGCCCCGCCGTACAGCCAGGAGGGGCCGCGGCGCCCCAGCTCGCGGTACGTCGCGGCGAGGTCGGGGTTGCGCAGGACGGACCCGACGGCGGGTGGGCGGCCTCCGGGCAGGTAGATCCGGGCGGTGGAGGGGAAGTCCTTGAACCGGTCGGCGTTGCCGGCCGTCTGGTCGTGGAACGTCTGGTCGACGACGAACCCGCGCTCGGCGACCTGGATCGCGGGCTGCAGGGCGCGGCTGAGCGGGAGCGTGCCGAACCGGCGCAGCGCGAGATCCCACTGCGCGACGCTGCCGGGCACGCCGGCCGAGAGCCCGCTCGTCACCGCCTCGGCGAACGGGATGCCCTCGAACGCGGTGGCCGTCATGGCCCGGGGCGCGGTCTCCCTGCCGTCGATCGTGAACACGGACTTACGCCGGGCGTCGTAGTAGACGAGGAACCCGCCACCGGCGAGGCCCGCCGAGTAGGGCTCGGTCACGCCGAGCGTGGCCGCCGCCGCGACGGCGGCGTCCATGGCGTTGCCGCCCTGTTTGAGGATCTTCAACGCGGCCTTGCTGGCGTCCAGGTCGACGGTGGCGACCGCGCCGCCGTACCCCTCGGCGACCGGGACCTTCCCGGTCGCCCAGCCCGGTGCCGCGTACGTGAGTTCCGGCGTCGCATGGGCGGGAGGGGCGACGAGGCCGGTGAGCGAGGTGACGGAAGTGGCAGAGGTGACGAGGGCGATGGTGAGCGGCGCGAGGGCGCCGCGATGTGCCGTGATCCGCATGGTGACCTCCGTAGATCACCCCAGCATGACCGAGAGAGTCAGAAAGCGCCACGGCGGGTCGGCGTCAAGTCAGGCGGATCGGGCCCGGGCCGGGGGCACGACCGTCCCCCCGGCCCGTGGTTTCAGGGGATCCGCTACGGGGTCAGCGGGCCTCGGGGCCGCGCAGGTCCCGGAGGGCCGGAGCGGTCCTGATGATCTCGGCGAGCATCGCGTCGGCGGCCTGGTTCATGACGTCGTTGGGCCGCACGCGCCCCTCCTCGTCCACGAACTCACGGACGAACGGGATGGTCACCGCCTCGACGACCGGCAGCATCTTCAGCCCGGAGACGACCTGCTTGAGCATCTGCACGGCCCGGGTGCCGGCGGACACGCCGCCGTAGCTCACGAACCCGGCCGGCTTGTACTGCCACTCGCCGTGCAGGTAGTCGAGGGCGTTCTTGAGCACGGCGTTGAAGCTGTGGTTGTACTCGGGGGTCACGAACACGAACGCGTCGGCGCGCTCGACCGTCGCGCTCCACTCCTTGGTGTGCTGGTGGACGTACTGGCGCAGGCGGGGGTGGTGCGGCTCGTCCAGGAACGGCAGGTTCACCTCGGCGAGGTCCACGATCTCGACCTCGAAGGCGCCGTGGGCGACGGCGCGGTCGCGGAACCACTCCGCCACTGGGAGGCCGACCCGTCCGGGACGGGTGCTCGCCACGATGATCTGCAGAATCGGCCTGGACATATCGCTCCTTAGACGCATGCCAAAAATCGCTTGAAAATTCAACATACCGTGCGCCTCGGAGTACTCCCGAGGGTGTATCCCCAGGTCCGGCGGTGGGCGGATGACCCGGCCGGAGGCGATCGGTAGCGTTCAGGTGTGCGCAACCGCTCCCCCTGGCACCGCCTGGCCCGATCCGCCCTTCCGCTGGCCGTCGCCGTCGCCGTCGTCCAGACGCTCGGCTCGCACGCCGTGGAGCGGGTACAGGTCACGGCCGAGAGGCTCGGCCGGCTGCCGCTGGACTGGCGCGGCTACGTGCTGCTGCTCATCGGCCCGCTCGCCATCGCGGTGCGCCGCCGCTTCCCCGTCCCCGCCCTGCTGGCCACGCTGGCCGCCACCTGGGCGTACCTGCTGCTCGACTTCCCGTACGGACCCGTGTTCGTCAGCCCGGTGGTCATGCTCTTCTGGGTGGTCGTCTCCGGGCACCGCCTGGCCGCCTGGCTGTCGGGAGGGACGACGTTCCTGTTCTTCGTCGTGTACTCCACGTGGCTCATCCCCGAGCCGCAGGGCTGGTTCCACCACACCGCGGTCGCGGCGTTCCTGCTGCTCACCCTCACCGTCGCCGAGTTCTCCCGGGCGCGGCGCGGGCGGCAGGTCGAGCGCGAGCGGGTCGAGGCCGAGGAGGCCAGGCGTCAGGCCAGCGAGGAACGGCTCAGCATGGCCCAGGAACTGCACGACGTCCTCGCGCACAACATCTCGCTGATCCACGTCCAGGCGTCCACCGCGCTGCACCTGATCGACGACCACCCCGAGCAGGCGCGCACCGCCCTCGCCACGATCAAGCAGGCGTCCAAGGACGTGCTGACCGAGATGCGCGGCGTGTTGAGCGTCCTGCGGGACGGCGCGCCGCGCTCCCCCACCGCCGGCATGGACCGGCTGGACGACCTGGTCCAGCACAGCGGCCTGCGGGTGACGGTCACGATCGACGGCGACGTCCGGCCACTGCCCGCGGGGGTGAACCGCGCCGGGTATCGGATCGTCCAGGAGTCCCTCACGAACATCACCCGGCACGCGCCCGGCTCCCGGGTCGCCCTCCGGGTCACGTACGGCCCGCGCGAGCTGGCCATCCTCGTCGAGGACGACGGCACGGGCGCGGCGAAGGCCGTGCCGGGCCTCGGCGGCGGCAACGGCATCCCCGGCATGCGCGAGCGGGCCGCCGCGCTCGGGGGGTCGCTGACGGCCGGTCCGCGCCCCGAGGGCGGTTTCCGCGTGGCCGCCACGCTCCCCCTACCCGCCGAGGAGGCCAAGTGATCAAGATCGTGCTGGCCGACGACCAGGCCCTCGTCCGGGCCGGGTTCCGCGCCCTGCTCGACGCCCAGGACGGCATGACCGTGGTCGGCGAGGCCGGCGACGGGGCGGAGGCCGTACGGCTGGCACGTGAGCTGCGTCCCGACGTGGTGTTGATGGACATCCGGATGCCCGGCGTGGACGGCCTGAGCGCGACGAAGACGATCGGGGCGGACCCCGCGCTGGACGCCACCCGGATCATCATGCTGACGACGTTCGAGCTGGACGAGTACGTCTTCGAGGCCCTGCGGAACGGCGCGAGCGGCTTCCTGGTCAAGGACACCGAGCCCGCCGAGCTGATCCAGGCCGTGCGAGTGGTCGCCTCCGGAGACGCGCTGCTGTCGCCGAGCGTGACCCGCCGTCTCATCTCGGAGTACGCCGCCCGGTCGAAGTCGCCGGGCGCGGCGCGCGAGCTGGCCGTGCTCACCGAACGGGAGCGCGAGGTCCTCGCCCTGGTCGGCACCGGCATGACGAACGACGAGATCGCGGCCCAGCTGTACATGTCACCGGCGACCGCGAAGACCCACGTGAGCCGCACGATGATGAAGCTCCATGCCCGCGACCGCGCCCAGCTCGTCGTGATCGCGTACGAGTCGGGCCTCGTCCGGCCCGGCTGGCTCTGAGCTCTGCACCATCGTCCGGGCACATCGGGAATGACCTGATGTCCGGCCCGGCCGGCTCTGAGATCCGGCGACACCGTCGGGACGGATCGGGGCCGACCGGAATTTACGCGGATTGACAAGGTCAACCCCGGTCCGCGACCTCGGATGGGCGCACGCACTCCCGAATGGCCGTACTGTCCTGTGTTCAGTTAACGATCGGTTACGGCACGGAGAACAGCATGGATCCGCAATTGGATGACATCCCCGACGTCAGCGTGGAGTTGTACCGGGACATCGTCGACTTCGCCGGACAGACCCCTCATTGGTTCCAGACGTTCGTCGAGGTCGGCACGGACGCGGTGCTCTTCGTCTTCGCCGCGCTCTTCCTCGGCGCGTGGTGGCGGGCCAGGAAGCGGGACGACCGCACGATGGCCCTGGCGTTGCTCGCGCCCGTGGCGATGGTGACGGCCTACGTGGGCAGCGAGGTGATCAAGACCTTCATCCGGGAGGACCGTCCCTGCCGGCTCGTGTCCGGCGTCGTCACCATCGCGCAGTGTCCCCCGCTCGGGGACTGGTCGCTGCCGAGCAACCACTCGACGCTCGTCGCCGGGGCCGCGGCCGCCCTGGTCGTCGCCTGGCGCCGCACCCTGCCGTACGTGGCGATCCTGGCCGTGCTGGGCGCGTTCTCCCGGGTCTTCGTCGGCGTCCACTTCCCGCACGACGTCGTCGCGGGCATGCTCCTGGGCGCGATCGCCGCTCCCCTGATCATGCTGGTCCTGGCGGTGCCGGTGACGCCCCTGGCCGGATGGGCCCGGCGCACGGCCGCCCTGCGCGTCCTGCTCACCGACGCGCGGACGAGTCCGTCAGTCCTGACTCATAGGCGATGAGCGCGGCCTCCACGCGATTGCGCGCCCCCAGGCGGCTCAGGATCGTGCTCATGTACGTCTTGACGCTGCCCTCGGCGAGGTGAAGCCGGCGGCCGATCTCCGCGTTGGACAGCCCCGCGCCTGCCAGGGCGAGCACCTCCCGCTCCCGGTCCGTGAGCGCCTCGATCCGCTCGCGGGCCGCCGCCGCGCGGACCGCCCGGTCGCCGGCCAGCTCGTCGACCACCCGCCGCGCCACCCGGGGCGACAGGTACGCCGCGCCCTCGGCCGCCGCGCGTACCGCCATCGGGAACTCCCGGGGGTCGCCCGTCTTCAGCAGGAACCCGGCGGCGCCCTCCGCGAGCGCCCGCGCGATGTAGGCGTCCCGGCCGAAGCCGGTCATGACCAGCACCGCCGTACCGGGGGCGGCCCGGCGCAGCTCGGCGATCGCGGCCAGGCCGTCCAGCTCGGGCATCCGGATGTCGGCCAGTGCGACGTCCGGCCGGTACGCGCGGACCAGCTCGACCAGCTCCCGCCCGTCCGCCGCCTCGGCCACGACCTCGATGCCGGGGTCGGCGGACAGCACCGTCCGGACCCCGGCCCGGATCAGGGCCTCGTCGTCGGCCAGCACCACTCGGATCATCGCGCTCCTCCCCCGGGACGTCGTCCGAACTCTACGAAGCCAGATCGTGGGGAAGGAAATCCTTGCTCACCAGCCGCCCTCCCGAACGGCACAGCCGGTAGAGCTCGTACCGCCGCCCGTCGAAGGGGTTCGGGTGGGTGCCGTAGTACCGGCACACCGCACCCGCCGGTGCGGGCGGCTCCGGCCACACCGGGTCGTCGATCCGCGTACGGCCCGGCAGCACGGCGGCGACCTCGCTCCACGCCTGTCCGACCCGCAGCCGAACGAAGTCGGCCGGGCGCAGGACGGACGTGGCCCCGTCCCACACCATGAACCCGAGCACGAACACCACCCCGGCCGCTCCCATGGCCAGCGCCACCCCGACGGCGGCGAAGCGGCTGCGGTGAACCCTCCTGCGCGCCTCGGCGAGCTGGACCGACGACCGGGACGGCGCGGCGGCCTCGGCGTGGGCTCCCGGGCCGGCGGCGTGCGGCAGCCGCGCCACCAGCTCGTACCCGTCGTCCCGTGGCCCGGCCGTGAGGCTCCCCCCGCACAGCCGGACCCGCTCGGCCAGGCCCGCCAGCCCGCGGCCACCACCCGGCCCCGTCGAGCCTGCGGAGCCGCCGCGGCCGTACGCGTTGGACACGGACACCACGGACCCGCCGTGCGCGTGCGTGATCCGGACCGCCACGGCGGCGCCCGGGGCGTGCTTGGCCGCGTTCGTCAGCCCTTCCTGGACTACGCGCCGCAGGGCCCGTTCGCGCATGGGCGGGAGCCGTACCCCGTCGCCGGGCGTCTCCGCGCCGTGCAGCTCGACCCGCATCCCGGCGGCCCGGGCCCCCTCGACCAGCTCCTCGACGCTCTCGTGGGACGGTCCCGGATCGGAGTCGTCGCGCAGCACCTCGACGATCTCCGCCAGGCGCTCGGCCGCCGCGGTGACCGCCGCCCGCGCCGCACCGGCCGCCTCGCGATGGCGCGGGTCGAGGTCGGGCGCCACCTCCAGGCCGCCGATCCGCAGGGCGACCAGGCTCAGCTCGTGGCCGAGCAGGTCGTGCATGTCGCCGGCGATGCGGTGGCGCTCCCGCAGCCGGGCCTGCTCGGCGACCATGCGCTGCTCCAGCTCCAGCCGTTCCGCCCGTTCCCATCCGGTCCTGGCCAGGGCCAGGTGCTGGTACCGCGCCCGCCCCGCCAGCCACGGGACGAGGCCGAAGACGGCGATCCCGGTGACCGCGAAGAACAGGGCGCCGAGATCCCGGCTCATCAGGGGCACCAGGATCACGGCCGCCCCGGCCGGTCCGGCCATGCCGTACAGCGCGGGCCGGACCCGCTCCATCCGCGCGCCCGCCAGGTAGGCCATCACGGCCAGCGGCGGGAACAGCACCGTGGGGTCGCCGCGCCAGGCGACCGAGACCACCCAGGCCGACGCGGCCAGCAGCAACGCCGCGAGAGGGCGCGAGCGGCCGATCGCCACCTCCACCGCGATCAGCAGCACCCCCGCCGCCACCTCCCAGCCGGTGTACGGCTCGGCCAGCAGCGACGTCCCGGCCCACAGGAGCGGCAGGGACAACCCCGCCCACAGCACCGCGTCACCGAACGCCCTCGCCCTCCACTTCACGCCCGCAACGCTATCCAGCTCCCGGCACCCACCTGTTCGTCACTTTCGGTTGACATCCCGCCACCGATCCGTGACCCTTGTCTCATAGCTGGCTTCCATAGGAAGCCGGAAGTCGTGGAGCCGGGAACCCCCGCACAGCCGGGACCCCGGCTCGGCGCGTTTATTCACCCGCCCTCCCCGTGAACGGCACATCGATCAACGCCGTGTGGGGCTCATACCACTGCGACCAATTGGTCTTTCCCTCGGCCATGGCTCGACGCCATGCGGCGGCGCAGGCGTCCGCGACCCACAACAGCGGCTCTTCGGACGGCAGCCCTTGCCGAACCGCCGTCTCCGGTGACAGGAGATCGGCCGTCCGCAGGGCCGCCACGGTCCTCGTGTCCGCATCGTCCCGGCCCACAAGGGTGACGATCGACGTCGCGGGCGATCGGGTGATGTCCTGACGAAGCCACCCAACTGTTACTGGTCGTCAGGGGTTGGCGACGTTAGGTTGCGCGAGTAGGCCAAAGCCCAGGGAGGACCATGTGAGGTCAATCGCGCGCTTCTGCGGCAACTGCGACTGCGGCTGCCCTGAGCTCTTCATCGACTCCTCCGCGCCCCCAGAGCGCCAGGTCGTGATCACCGACGACTTCGGACAGCGGGTGGAGATGAGCCTCGACCAGTTCGGCTCGATCGTCGAGGCCGCCAAGAACGGCAGCCTGGACGATCTGGCGCTCGTCACCTGAGCGTGGGCCCGGCCGCCCTCTTCGCGAGCGGGCTCGCGGCGGGACTCGCGGCGGGCACCGCCTCGTGCGCGGCGGTCCAGGGGGGCCTGCTCGTCGGCCTGGTCAGGCCGGCCGGCGGGCCCTCCGGGCCGTCCGCGCGTACCGAGGCCTCCACCGGCACGGCAGCCGACGCCAGAGCCCGCACCGGGGCCGACGCGGCGGCGGTGGGGGCGTTCCTCACCGGACGGCTGGTCTCCCACACGCTCCTCGGCGGGCTGCTCGGCCTGGCGGGGTCGGCCGTACGGCTGGGCGCGTCCGTGCGCGCGGTGCTGCTCGTCGGCGCCGGGCTCATGGTCGCCGTCCACGCGGTCCGGCTCCTGCGCCGTCGCGGCGGCGCCGCCTGCGTCGGCGGCCCTCGGGAACGCTCCAAAGACCCCGAACGGGCAGGACGCCCCGAATGCACGACATGCGGCGAGCCCACGGGATGCTCCGACTGCTCGCGCGACCACGACATCCCGGCGGCCGCGCCGGTTCGGGCCACGCGGTCACCCGTACGGCGGGGCCTGGCGCTGGGCACGGCCACGCTGCTCGTTCCCTGCGGCGTGACGATCAGCATGGAGGTCGCCGCCGTCTCCAGCGGGTCGGCGCTCGCCGGGGCGGCGGCGCTGGCCGGGTTCACCCTCGGCACGGCCCCGGCCCTCGCCGCGCTCGGACTGCTGCTGCGCCGTCTCGCCTCGTCCCGGCTGGCCGTACTGGGTGCCGTGGCGGCGCTGGCCGCCGGGCTCTTCACCGTCGCGTCCGGGCTCAGCCTGGGCGGGTGGCTGCCCGGCGCCGGTCCCGCCGCGCGGGCCGAGTCGGTCCCGGCGGCGTCGGCCGGACCCGACGGCGTGCAGCGGATCACGATCTGGGCGACCGAGCGCGGGTTCCGGCCGGGCATCGTCACGGCCCGGGCCGACCTGCCCCTGGAAATCGTCTTCCGCACGCGGGACAACTACGGCTGCACCCGCACCGTCACCGTCGACGGCCGCGACGTCGTGCTGCCCGTGACCGGCCAGGATGCGGTACGGCTGCCGCCGCGTGGGCCGGGCGACCTGCGCTACGCGTGCGGCATGGGGATGTACGCCGGATTCATCCGGTTCACCTGAGCGCATGTCCGTCTGAACGCGATCATCGGGCCGGCGCGTTCACCTGACAGCGTGTCCACCCGGCCGCGTGCGCGGTGTCCCCCGAGACACCGCGCGACGAGCGATCAGACGCGGATCAGGCGGCGAGGAGCTTCGCGACCCGGGTGAGCGGCAGGCCGTGCGCCACCGCCACCGGCTCGCTGGTGATCAGGCCGGCGTGCGTGTTGAGTCCGAGCTGGAGCGCGGCGTCGCCGCGCAGCGCCTCGCGCCAGCCGAGATCGGCGAGCTTGACGGCGTAGGGCAGCGTGGCGTTGGTCAGGGCGTACGTCGAAGTGTTCGCCACCGAGCCCGGCATGTTGGCCACACAGTAGAAGACCGACTGGTGGACCTGGAACGTCGGCTCGGCGTGCGTGGTGGGACGGGAGTCCTCGAAGCAGCCGCCCTGGTCGATGGCGATGTCCACGAGCACCGATCCCGGCTTCATCCGGGAGACGAGGTCGTTGGACACGAGCGTCGGCGCCTTGGCTCCCGGGATGAGGACGGCGCCGATGACGAGGTCGGCGTCCAGCACCGCGCGCTGGATCGCGTACGCGCTGGACACGACGGTTTTGAGACGACCCTGGTAGATGGCGTCGATGAAGCGGAGCCGGTCGATGCTGATGTCGAGCACGGTCACGTCGGCGCCCATGCCCACGGCGATCTGGGCGGCGTTGAGACCGGAGACGCCGCCGCCGATGACGACGACCTTCGCCGGCGAGACGCCGGGGACACCGGCGGGCAGGACGCCCCGCCCGCCGTTGAATCGCATGAGGTTGTACGCGCCGACCTGCGGAGCGAGCCGCCCCGCCACCTCCGACATCGGCGCGAGCAGCGGCAGGCCGTTCCCGACCTGCACCGTCTCGTACGCGATGGCCGTCGTCCTGGCGGCGAGCAGCGCGTCGGTGCAGGGGCGGGAGGCGGCGAGGTGGAGGTAGGTGAAGAGCACCTGGTCCTCGCGGAGACGGTGGTACTCCTCCGCGACCGGCTCCTTGACCTTGAGGATCATCTCCGAATCGCCCCAGACGGCGTCGGCGGTGTCCAGGATCTTGGCGCCCGCGGCGAGGTACTCCTCGTCGGTGATGTGCGAGCCGAGGCCGGCCCCACGCTGTACGAGCACGTCGTGACCGTGGCGGATGAGTTCGTGAACTCCCGCGGGGGTCGCGGCGACGCGGTACTCGTGGTTCTTGACCTCGGCAGGCACTCCGATTTTCATGCGCTGGTTCCCTTCATAGGGTCACGGTTTCATAGCCGGGCCCAGGCCTCCGTGAGCACCGAGCGGAGGATCCCCTCGATTTCGTCGAATTCCTTCGGGCCACAGATCAGGGGCGGCGCGAGCTGCACCACCGGGTCACCGCGGTCGTCGGCGCGGCAGTAGAGACCCGCGTCGTAAAGGGCCTTGGAGAGGAAGCCGCGCAGCAGTCGCTCGGACTCGTCCTCGTCGAACGTCTGCTTGGTCGACTTGTCCTTGACGAGCTCGATTCCGTAGAAGTAGCCCGAGCCGCGGACGTCGCCGACGATCGGCAGGTCGAGCAGCTTCTCCAGCGTGGCGCGGAAGACCGACTCGTTGGCGGTGACGTGGCCGAGCAGGTCCTCACGCTCGAAGATGTCGAGGTTGGCCAGGGCGACCGCCGAGGCGACCGGGTGGCCGCCGAACGTGTAGCCGTGCGCGAACGTCTCGGAGCCATTCTTGAACGGCTCGAACAGGCGCTCGGAGGCGATCATCGCGCCGATCGGGGCGTAGCCGCTGGTCAGACCCTTGGCGCAGGTGATGATGTCGGGCACGTAGTCGAACTTCTGGCCGCCGAACATCGTGCCGAGGCGGCCGAAGGCGCAGATGACCTCGTCGGAGACGAGGAGCACGTCGTACTGGTCGCAGATCTCGCGCAGACGGCGGAAGTATCCGGGCGGCGGCGGGAAGCAGCCGCCGGCGTTCTGGACCGGCTCGACGAAGACGGCGGCGACGGTGTCGGGGCCCTCCATCTCGATGGCCCGGCCGACCTCCTCGGCGGCCCAGCGGCCGAACGCCTCGGGGTCCTTGTCCGAGCCGGCGAAGCCGGTGATCTCGTCGGCGCGGTAGATGTTGGTGTTCGGCACCTTGATGGCGCCGGGCACGAGGGGCTCGAAGACCTGCTTGAGCGCGGGGATGCCGGTGATGGACAGCGCGCCCTGCGGGGTGCCGTGGTAGGCGATGGAGCGGCTGACGACCTTGGTCTTCAGCGGCTTGCCCTGGATCTTGAAGTACTGCTTGGCCAGCTTCCACGCGGACTCGACGGCCTCGCCGCCTCCGGTGGTGAAGAAGACGCGGTTGAGGTCGCCCGGGGTCAGCTCGGCGAGCCGCTGCGCCAGCTCGGCGGCCTTGGGGTGGGCGTAGGACCACAGCGGGAAGAACGCCAGGTCGCGCGCCTGCTTCGCCGCCGCCTCCGCGAGCTCCTCACGGCCGTGTCCGACCTGGACGACGAAGAGTCCGGCCAGGCCGTCGAGGTAGCGCTTGCCGTGGATGTCGTAGACGTACGCGCCCTCACCCCTGACGATCATCGGCACTTCGGCGTCCTGGTACGCGCTGTGCCGGGTGAAGTGCATCCACAGGTTGTCCTGTGCGGCCTTGAGAACGTCGGGGTCCGTCATCGCAACCTTCCTAGGGTGATCTGGTGCTCGCTTCAGTCTGCACGCAGATGCGCCAAAAGCCAAGTGATTACGTGGCTGCAATGTGCATGTACCTCGAAATCCGTGACATCGTCATGCAAGCACAACGAAATCCGTGATGCCATTACCGGACAAGCCCGACCTTGCTCACCTCTGCCTCACATCGGCGGTGTGGTGCAATGAGGCGCACCAGACACAGCCGACAAAGGGGTCGGAGAGGGGAACCGCATGACACCTGAAGAGATCGAGAGCGCCGTAGAGGCCGGCATGCCGCGGGCCGTGGAGGATCTCCGGCGGCTCGCCGCCATCCCGTCCGTGGCGTTCCCCGGCCACCCCGACGAGCCGGTGCTCGCCGCCGCGGCGCTGACCGAGGAGCTGCTGCGCGAGGCGGGCCTGCCGCACGTGCGGCAGATCCCGGTCGAGGGCAGCTTCCCCGCCGTGTACGCGGAGGCGCCCGCCCCGCCCGGCGCGCCCACCGTGCTGCTGTACGCGCACTACGACGTGCAGCCCGCGGGCGACCCCGCCCTGTGGCGTACCCCGCCGTTCGAGCCGACGCTGATCGACGGCGCGCTGTACGGCAGGGGCACCGCCGACGACAAGAGCGGCGTGATCGCGCACGTGGCGGCGCTGCGCGCGTTCGGCGGCGACTTCCCGGTCGGCGTCAAGGTCATCGTCGAGGGCCAGGAGGAGTACGCCGGGGAGCGCCTGGAGGACTTCGTCGAGGCCAACCCCGAGCTGGTCCGGGCCGACGCGATCGTGGTCGCCGACTGCGGCAACCCGCGCCTGGGCGACCCGGCCCTGACGACGACGCTGCGCGGGATGGCCGCCTTCACCGTGGAGGTGCGCACCCTGCGCGAGGCCCTGCACAGCGGCGCGTTCGGCGGGGCCGCCCCGGACGCCCTCGCCGCCCTCATGCGGATGCTGTCCGCGCTGCACGACGAGCGGGGCGACGTGCGCGTCCCCGGCCTGCCGCAGGGCACGTTCGAGGGCGGCTCGGACGAGACCGAGGAGGAGTTCCGCGCCACCGCGGGCGTGCTCGACAGCGTCTCGCTGGTCGGCTCCGGCTCGCTGGCCGACCGCCTCTGGGCGTCGTACGCGATCACGGTCACCGGACTGGACGTGCCGACCGTGTCGGGCGCCGTCAACGCGGTGCAGCCGGCGGCGCGGGCCCGGGTCACGGTCCGGATCCCGCCCGGCGGCGACCCGAAGACCGCGCTCGACGACGTGACCGGCTTCCTGCAGAAGGTCGCGCCGTGGGGCGCCCAGGTGACGTTCGGCGACTTCGTCACCGGCTCCGGCTTCCTGGCCGGCGGCGGCGGCCGGGCGCGGGCCGCCGTCGGCGCGGCGATGGAGCGGGCCTTCGGCCGTCCGCCGCGGGACGTGGGCCAGGGCGGCTCGATCCCGCTGGTCGCCAAGCTGGCCGGGCTGTTCCCCGAGGCCGAGATCCTGCTGTACGGCGCCGAGGACGGCGAGGCGTCGATCCACGCCCCGAACGAGCGGCTGGTCATCGACGAGCTGCGCAAGGTCATCGCCACGGAGGCGCTCTTCCTGGCGAGCTACGGCGCCTGACGGCGCCTGCCCACTCTGCGGCCGTGCGGCCCCCTACCCGGGGGGGCGCACGGCCGTTTTTCGTGTCGGCGTATGATGGTCCTCGATTTGTACTGACCGGTCAGTTCAACAGCGAGGAGGCGGAACCGTGGTGTTCCCGGGTGTCGAGGTCGTGGCGAAGGACCTCACGCTGAAGGGCGAGCACGGACTCGTCTACTCCGGCGTGTCCCTCACCGCGAAACCGGGCAGCCTGACCGCCGTCGTGGGGGCGGCGGGCAGCGGGCGCACCGCCCTCCTGCTGACCCTCGGCGGGCGGATGAAACCCACCTCGGGCTCGTTGTCCGTCGGCGGGCAGAGCGCGACCCGGCGCATCCAGCGGATCGCCGCGCTCGGCCTGGCCGCCGGCGTGAACGACCTCGACGGCGCGCTGTCCGTACGCGAGCACCTGCACGAGCGGCTCGGGCCGTGGGGCCCGCCGTGGCGCAGGCGGCTCTCCCGCTCCGCCGAGGAGGCGCTCGCGCACGCCGGGCTCGACGTGTCCGCCCTGCCCGGCGGCGAGCGCACCCTGGCCCGGGCGCTCACCCGCGACCAGGCGGTCCGCCTCGGGATCGCACTCGCGCTGCTCGACCGGCCCGGCCTGCTCCTGGTCGACGACCTCGACCTCGGGCTCCCCGAGGAACGCGGCGACGAGCTCTGGCGGACCCTGCGCGACCTCTCCCGCGCCGGCCTCACCGTCGTCGCCTCCTGCACCGGCCCGGCCCTCGCCGGGCGCCACGCCGACACCGTCACAGAACTCCCGTGAGGATCTCCCCCGTGAAGCCGCTCCCCCTGCACCTCGGCCGACTCGAGCTGCGCCGGTTCACCCGGTCCCGGCTGACCCGGGCCGCGCTGGTGGGCGTCGTCATGCTGCCCCTGCTGTACGCCGGGCTCTACCTGTGGTCGTTCTGGGACCCGCAGGGCAACCTGAAGAACATCCCCGTCGCCCTCGTCGTCGAGGATCAGCCGGCGACGACGGACGGCAAGACCGTCGACGCCGGGCGCGACCTGGCCCGCGAGCTCGAAGAGCGCGAGGTCTTCTCCTGGCACCGCACCGACGCCGCCGGGGCCGATCAGGGCATGCGCGACGGCACCTACTACCTGTCGCTGACGATCCCGCGCGACTTCAGCGCCAACCTCACCTCGCCGTCCGGCGACGGGCAGCCGCACCCGGCCCTGCTCGGCGTCCGCGTGGACACCGGGCGCAGCTACATCATGCGGACCATCTCCGACGCGGTGTTCGACGAGGTGAAGGCGGCGGCCGACCGCACCGCGGTCAAGGGGTACCTCGACCAGATCTTCCTGTCCTTCGCCGACCTGCACGACGCGACCGCGAAGGCGGCCGACGGCGCCGACCGGATCCACGACGGTTCCACGACCGCCCAGAAGGGCGCGATCAAGCTGGACAAGGGCCTCGGCAGCGCGCAGACCGCCGTGCGCAAGCTCTCCACCGGCGCGACCACGCTCCATGACGGCTCGGGCACGCTGGCCCGCGGCCTGGACGAGGCGTACAAGGGCTCGACCAAGCTGGCGGGCGGCCTGGCCACGGCCGGCAAGGGCGTCGGCGAGCTGCGCGGCGGCCTGGCCGCCCTCGACAAGGGCGCGGCGAAGCTCGCCGAGGGCAACCGGCAGGCGTACGAGAACGTTCACGCGCTGGCCCCGAAGATCAACCAGGCGGTGGACAAGTACGTGCCGATCCTGAAGGAGAACGGCCCGGCCATCAGGTCGGCGGCGCTGACCGTCGCGGAGGGCGCCGACACGATCGCGAACGCGCTCGGCGACCTGCCCGACTCCGTGCGGAACCAGGCCGGGCAGGCGCAGCGCGACCTGAGCGCGGTCGAGCGGTGGCTGGACTCCCACCCCGACGCCGACCCGGAGCTGCGCTCCCTCGTCGGCCGCGCGTCCGGCTCGGCGGGCGAGCTGGCGAGCACGGCCGGCCGCCTGCGGGACAAGGTCGCCGCCCAGTCCGGCGCGGTGAACGACCTCGCCGCCAAGGCCCGCGCCCTCGCGTCCGACGCCCGCGCGCTCGCCGACGCCGCGCCCGCGCTCGGCGGCGGGCTGGAGAAGGTCAGAGGCGACTTCGACACGCTGGACTCCGGGCTCAAGCAGCTCGCCAAGGGCGCCTCCGACCTGCATGACGGCACCGGAAAGGCGTTGAAGGGGGCCACCTCTCTCACGGGCGGCATCGGCGAACTGCGCGGCGGCGCGGGCAGCCTGTCGGACGGCCTGCACCGGCTCGACAGCGGCGCCCAGCAGCTCAACGCCGGACTCGGCACGCTCGCCTCCGGGGCGGGCAAGCTCGGCGACGGCATCGGCGAACTGCGCGGCGGGGCCGGCAAGCTCGGCTCGGGCCTGGGCGAGCTGGCCGACGGCTCCGGCGAGCTGGCCGCCAAGCTCGGCGACGGCGCGGCCCAGATCCCCTCCTACGGCGCCGGCGAGCGCGACAGCCGTACCGACGTGATGAGCGAGCCGGTGCGGGTGTCCACCGAGGTGGACAACGAGGTGCCCAACTACGGCACCGGCTTCGCGCCGTTCTTCGTGCCGCTCGCACTGTGGGTCGGCGCGATGGTGACCTACATGGTGCTGCGGCCGGTCAACCCCCGGATGCTCGCGGGCTCCGCCCCGGCCTGGCGTACCGCCCTCGCGGGCTGGCTGCCCGGCGTGGCGATGGGCGCGCTGCAGGTCGCGGTGCTGCTCGCCGTGCTGCGGTTCGGCCTGGGCATGGAGGCGCGGAACTGGGCCGGGGCGGCCGCGTTCCTGCTGCTCACGGTGGCGGCGTTCCTCGCGATCGTGCAGGCGGTGAACGCGCTCGTCGGGCCGCCCGGACGGGTGCTGGTGCTGGCGCTGCTGATGCTGCAGCTCACCTCGGCCGCCGGGACGTACCCGATCGAGACCTCGCCCGGGTTCTTCCAGACCATCTCCCCCTGGCTGCCGATGAGCTGGGTGGTCGCGGGGATGCGGCGGCTGATCAGTGGCGGCGACACGATCATCGTGTGGCAGGCTTGCGGCGTGCTTTCCGTCTTCGTCGTCGCCGGCCTCGCGCTGACCATGCTCGCGGTGCGCAAGGGCCGTACCTGGACCATGCGCAGGCTCAAGCCGGAGCTGGCGCTGTGACCCGCGAGGACACCCGGAACCGGCTCTTCCGGGCGGCGGTCGAGCTGATCGCCGAGCAGGGGTTCTCCGGCACGACCGTCGACGCCATCGCCGAGCGGGCGGGCGTGGCCAAGGGCACCGTGTTCTACAACTTCGGCAGCAAGGACGCCCTGTTCGCCGCCCTGCTCGACCACGGGATCGGGCGGCTCAGCGCGTCCCTGGCGGAGGCGGCCGAGGCGCCCGGGGCGGCGGGCGAGCCGGCCGCCCCGCTGGCCCGGCTCGACGCGGTCGTGCTGGCGCAGCTCCGCTTCCTCGACGAGTACGGGCCGTTCGCCCGCGTGCTGTTCGGCGAGATGTGGCGCACGGCCTGGCAGGAGGCGGTCGTGCGGCTCCGGGAGAACGCGCTCGGCGTCTACGAGCGCGTCCTCGCGGACGCGGTCGCCGCCGGGGAGCTGCGTGAGGACTTCGACACCGGGACCGCGGCGACCGCGCTGTTCGGCATGGTGCTGACGGTCTCGATCGAGCGACGGGTGCTGCGTCCCGAGCGCCCGCTGGAGGAGGTCCACGCCACGCTGGTCGAGCTGATCCACGGCCGGGTGACCCGCGGGTGACGTCACGCGTGACGCGCCGTCGGTGACCAAATCGGTCGAAGCGGGTTAGCCCTCCGAGACGATCTGCAACTAACGTAGTTCGCCGTTCGTCAGGATAGACAGCGATCTCAGCGGCCGGATCGAGGCCGTGGCCCGCCTTCCCCCGGAGGACGCGTGTACCAGCCCCAGCAGCAGAGGCGACGCCGCAGCTTCGCTCCGTTCATCGTCGCGATCATCCTCGCGGGCGCCCTGATCGTCGGGCTGAAGCTCTTCTTCGGCGGGGGCGTGAGCCTCGGTGGTGGTGGCGACGACGGCGGCGGCGCCACCGGCCAGAAGCTCGCCTGCGGCGACGGCGGCACGACCGTGACGGTCGCCGCCTCCAGCGAGAAGGCCGAACTGCTCCGGGAGATGGCGAACCGCTACAACGGCCGCGAGGTCGGCGGCCACTGTGTGGACGTGGTGATCAAGGCCAAGGCGTCCGGCGGCGCGATGCAGGCCCTCGCCCGAGGCTGGAACACCGAGCAGGACGGCCCGAAGCCGGACGTGTGGACCCCGGCCGGCACCGGCTGGATCACGATGCTGCAACAGCACGCCGCGGGGGCGGACAAGGGGCAGATCGTCTCCGGGGACAACCCGTCGATCGCCACGACCCCGCTCGTCATCGCCATGCCCAAGCCGATGGCGCAGGCGCTCGGCTGGCCGGGCAAGCAGCTCGGCTGGTCGGACATCCTCGACCTCGCCAACGACCCCAAGGGCTGGGCGAAGTACGGCCACCCCGAGTGGGGGCGGTTCCGGCTCGGCAAGACCAACCCCGAGTTCTCGACCGCCGGGCTGAACGCCACCGTCGGCGCGTACTTCGCGGCCACCGGCCTCTCCGGCGACCTGTCGGAGAAGAACGTCTCCGACCCCGCCACCCGGCGGTTCGTCCAGGGCGTCGAGCGGTCGATCGTCCACTACGGCGACACCACGCTGACCTTCCTCACCAACCTCCAGCACGCCGACGACCAGGGCGCGGCCATGTCGTACATCTCGGCCGTGACCGTCGAGGAGAAGTCGGTCTGGGACTACAACCAGGGCAACCCGAGCGGCGACCCGAAGACCCTCGGCGACCACCCGAAGCCGAAGGTTCCGCTGGTGGCGATCTATCCCAAGGAGGGCACGCTCCTCTCGGACAACCCGTACGCGGTGCTGTCCTGGGCGGGTGACGAGAAGCGCGCCGCCGCGCTCGACTTCCTGAAGTTCCTCCATGAGGACGAGCAGCAGAAGAAGTTCGCGTCGTATGCCTTCCGCTCGGCGGACGGCAAGCCGGGCGAGCTGATCACCGCCGCGAACGGGCTGGACCCGAAGCAGCCCGCGACCACGCTCAGCGTCCCGATCCCGAACGTGCTGGACAAGACGCTCAAGAGCTGGGCCGAGCTGCGCAAGCCGGCCAACGTGCTGATCGTGATGGACACCTCGGGCTCGATGGGCGCCGACGTGGCCGGCACCGGCAAGACCAAGCTCGACCTCGCCCGCGAGGCCGCGATCAACGCGCTGCCCCAGTTCGGCCCGAACGACCGGGTCGGCCTGTGGATGTTCTCCCTCGACCAGGGCGGCGGCAAGGACTACCTCGAACTCGCCCCCATGGCCAAGAACAACAAGAAGACCCTGGAGAGCAAGCTGAACGGTCTCATCCCCAACGGCGGGACCGGCCTGTACGACACCACGCTGGCGTCGTACCAGCACGTGATGTCGCACCGGGATGACAACGCGATCAACGCGGTCGTCTTCCTGACGGACGGCAAGAACGAGGACAACAACTCGATCTCGCTGAACACGCTGATCTCCAAGCTGCACACGGAGGCCGGGGAGGACACGGTCCGCGTGTTCACGATCGCCTACGGCTCGGACGCCGACCTGGAGACGCTCAAGAAGATCTCCCAGACCACGGACGCCGCGGCCTACGACTCCCGCAAGGCCGGGAGCATCGACGACGTCTTCACCGCCGTGATCTCCAACTTCTGAGTCAGGAGCCCTCCCGTGTCCCGTTTCACCGACGAGCTCCGCGACCCCTGGGGGCTCCTCATCGGCGCCACCGCGGGTGGGGCCGCCTGGGCCGTCGACGTGCACCCCGCCGCCGCGGCGGGCGTCGGGATCGCGGTGTGGCTGGCCAAGGCGTTCGCCTCCGCCTGGGTGTCCACGGGCGGCGAGAGCCGCCGGGACGAGCCGGAGCCGCCGCCGGTCACCAAGGGCAGCCCGGAGGAGGGGTGGCTGCGGCGGGCCGAACGGGCGGCCCGCTCGTTCGCGGACCTGACCGCCTCGATGCGCGGCCGGATCCTGCTCGACCGGATCGCCGCGATGGCGCCGCAGGTCGACGACACCGTCGCGACGCTGCGGCGGCTGGCCGGGCAGGCGTCGGTCACCGGCGCGGCGCTGGCCCGCTTCGACCCGGGCCGGCTCGCGCAGGAGCGCGCGCGGCTCGACCAGGCCCGCCGGGCGGCCACGCCGGACGTCGCCGGCGAGCTGGACCGGTCGATCGCCGCGCTGAACGCGCAGCAGGAGGTGATCGACCGGCTGACGGCGGCGCGCGGCCGGGTCCTGGCACGCCTGGAGTCCGGCGCGATCAGCCTGGAGGGCCTCGTGGCGCGGGTGATCGAGGTGTCGGCGATGACCGCGACCTCGGCGGTGGACGGCGGCACGGCGGCGCTCGACGAGCTGACCTCCGAGCTGGAGCTCACCCGGCAGAGCCTGCGCGAGGTCGAGGAGGCCACCCGCGGCGACCTCGGTTAGCGGGGTCGGTTCGATCCCGGTCAGCTCGGCAGGAGGCGGGCGAGCTCGGCGGGGCCGGCGTTGGCCCCCGTACAGACCACGGCGACCTTGCTTCCGGCGAACTCGTCCCGGCGGGCGAGCAGCCCGGCCAGCGCGGCGGCGCCCGCCCCTTCGGCCAGGGTGTGGGCGTGGGTGACCAGCAGGCGCTGTGCCGCGAGGATGTCGTCGTCGCCGACCAACATGAAGTCCGACAGGCTCTCGCGCATGACCTCCTGGGGCACGGCGAAGGCCGATCCCGTGGCCAGGCCCTCGACCGTCGTCTTCACCGGCCGCCGGACGGGCTCGCCGAGACGCCACGAGTCGTGGGCCGCGGGCGCCTGCGCCGACTGGACCGCGATGACCCGGCAGCCGGGCGCGACGGCCCTGGCCACGACGCAGGCGGCGGCCGCGCCGGTGCCCGACCCGACCGGGACGAAGATCGCGTCGAGGTCGGGCCGCCGCGCGAGGATCTCCAGGTAGAGCGTGCCGATCCCGGCGATGATGTCCGGCTCGTCCGCCGGGCCGATCAGCCGCATTCCCTGCCGCGCGGCGCTCTCCCGCGCGTGGTCCGCCGCCTCCACCATGCTCGCCCCGGCGATCTCGACGGTCGCGCCGAGGGCCTCCACCGCCGTGACCTTGGCCGGGTTGGGGTTCTCCGGCATCACGATGGAGCAGGGCACGCCGAACAGCCGCGCGGCGTACGCCACGGACTGGGCGTGGTTCCCGGTCGAGTACGTCAACACGCCGCTCGACCGGTCCGCCATCCCGGCCAGCAGTGTGATGCCGCCGCGCACCTTGAACGCGCCGGTCGGCTGGACGTTCTCGTGCTTGACGTGCACCTCGGCCCCGGCGACCGCGTTCAGCACGGGATAGGACCACATCGGCGTTTCGGGCAGGTGGGGGGCGAGCAGCGTCCGGGCGCGCAGGACATCGCGAAGATCTGTCATGCGCTCCAGAGTCGCGGGCCCGGCATTCATCAGTCCAACAGAGATTTTCGCGGTTTCATATAGATAGGGTTGATATTTCCATTGGATCCGCGAGGGGGCGACCATGCTCGATCCCGTACGGCTTCGCGTGCTGGTCGCGGTCGCCGCCCATGGCTCCGTCACCGCGGCGGCGCGCGAGTTGCACTACTCGCAGCCCTCGGTGAGCCATCACCTCGCCCGGCTGGAGGCCGAGACCGGGGCGAAACTGGTCCAACGGGTCGGCCGCGGCATCCGGCTGACCGAGGCCGGTCTGCTGCTGGCCGAACGCGCGGCGGAGATTCTCGGCCGCATGGAGTCCGCCGAAGCGGAGCTCGACAGTCATATCGGGCTCCGCGCCGGCCGGGTGCGGCTGGTCGCCTTCCCATCCGCTCTTGGCACGTTCGTCCCGACGGCGGCCGTCCGGCTTGCCGACGACCATCCGGGGCTGGACCTGCGGCTCGCGGAGGCGGAGCCGCCGGAGGCGTTGCGAATGCTCCGCGCCGGCGACGTCGACGTCGCCGTGATCTTCCGCTATGAGGAGACCGGCCCCGAGGACGACGGGATCCGGCTCACGCGTCTCTTCGACGACCCGACCTGCCTCGTCACCCCGGCGGGCACAGCGGACACGGGCGTGGAGGGCGTCGGAGCGCACGCGCGTTCGCGGTGGATCGCGGGCTGCGACCGCTGCCGGTCCCACCTGCTCGACCTCTGTTCACAGGCGGGGTTCGAGCCACGCATATCGTTCACCACTGACGACTACGTCGCCGTTCAGGCAATGGTGGCGGCCGGCCTCGGCGTCGCCGTACTCCCTGCGCTGGCGCTGTCCGCGCATCACTCTCCCGGGATCCGGGTGGCCGAGCTGCCGGGATCGGCTCGGCGCGTCTTCGCCGCGACATACGGCGAGCCACCCGACCCACCCGCCACCGCCGCCCTTCTGACCGCTTTGACGCGAAGCGAGCCCCGGGGAGACCCTATTCGTGGCCACACGCTCGCATTATCAGATAATCTGATTACATGAAGGTGATGAGCGCCACAGAGGCGTCCCGAAGCTTCGCGACCGTTCTGGACGAGGTGGAGAGCGGGGAGACCATCGTGGTCACGCGAGGAGGCAGGCGCATCGCAGTGATCGGACCGGCCCCGACCGCACCGGGTCGCATGGTGAAGGCATTTCTCGCCCGTAGCGCAGGCAAGGTGGACGCCGACTTCGAGACCGACGTCGCGGCGGCTCGTGAGGCGGTTGACGACGAGATGAGGACCCTGTGGCCGGACGCCTGATGCTGGACACCTGCGTTCTCATCGCGGCGGAACGGGGTCGCGGCCGCCTGGACGAGGTGATCGGCGACGCCGACGACGTCGCCATCGCCGCGATTACCGTGGCGGAACTGCTCATGGGTGTCGAGATGGCTGACATGGCTCACCGCCAGAGTCGGCAGTCCTTCGTCGACGAGGTCCTGGCGCTGATTCCCGTCGAGGAGTACACGACGGACGTCGCGCGAGTCCACGCGCGGCTCATGGCGCATGTCCGGCGACAAGGCAAGCCGCGCGGGGCCTACGATCTGCAGATCGCCGCCACCGCTGCCGCCACCGCGAGAACGCTGATCACGATGGACTCCTCGGCGGTCTTCGACGATCTGCCCGGGGTGCAGGCGAGGGTCGTTCCCGTCTGAGCCCCGATGGGTTCCGGGGCGGCGTCTCGCGCGGCGGAAAAACGGGATGTCGCGGGAGTGGGGTGCTTGGTTATGCTCCGCCCATGCCCGAGATCACCACTCTTGTTCTCTTCGCGGCGGCCACGCTGGCGCTGCTCATCGTGCCCGGCCCGGCCGTGGTCTACATCGTGACCCGCAGCGTCGCCCAGGGCAGGTCCGCCGGGCTGGTCTCGGTGCTCGGCGTCCACGCGGGCTCCGTGGTCCACGTCGTCGCCGCCGCACTCGGCATCAGCGCCGTGCTCGCCGCCTCGGCCACCGCGTTCACGATCGTCAAGTACGTCGGCGCGGCCTACCTGGTCTGGCTGGGCGTGCGCAAGCTGATGAGCCGCACCCCGGACGACGGCGACCCCGAGATCGAGCGGGCCTCCCGGGCCCGGCTCTTCGCCGAGGGGTTCGTGGTCAACGTGCTCAACCCCAAGACGGCGATCTTCTTCCTGGCGTTCCTGCCGCAGTTCGCCGACCCCGCGCGCGGCCCGATCGCCCCGCAGATCGTGCTGCTCGGCGTGATCTGGATCGTGCTCGGGATGGCCAGCGACGGCACGTACGCGCTGCTCGCCTCGGCGCTCGCCGGGCGGCTGCGGCGCTCCGCCCGGGCCCGGCGGCGGCTCGACGTGGGCAGCGGCGTCGTGTATCTGGGGCTCGGCGCGGTGGCCGCCCTGGCGGGCGAGGGCGCCAGGAAGCTCTGAGCCGCGCCGAGCCCGCCGGTTCAGGTTGTGGTGGCGGCGGCGCGTTCCGCCGTCTCCCTGGCCCACCGGTAGTCGGCCTTGCCCGCGGGCGAGCGGACCATCTCGTCCACGAACGCGTACGCCCGGGGCACCTTGTAGCCCGACAGCCGCTCCCGGCAGTAGGCGTCGAGGTCCTCCCGGGTCGGCGCGGTCCCCTCGTACGGCTGGACGACGGCGGCCACCCGGGATCCCCACCGCTCGTCGGGGATGCCGGTCACCACGGCGTCGAACACCGCCGGGTGGCCCTTGAGCACCGCCTCGACCTCCTCGGGGAAGACCTTCTCCCCTCCGGTGTTGACGCACTGGGAGCCGCGGCCGAAGACGCGGATGGTGCCGTCCTCCTCCACCAGGGCGAGGTCGCCCGTCAGCAGCCAGCGGGTGCCGTTCTCGTCGGTGACGAAGGTGCGGGCCGACTTCTCCGGATCCTTGTAGTAGGCGGTGGCGATCCGCCCGGTCTTGGCCACCGTGCCCATCTCGCCGGATCCCGGCTTCACCGGACTTAGCGCGTGGTCGAGCACGGCGATCGTCGAGTTGGCGTTGGGCTGGTACTTCATGCCGGACTCGGGCGAGGAGTCGGACAGCGCGGACGCGGTGTACCCCGACTCGGTGGAGCCGAAGTTGTCCACGATCATCACGTGCGGCAGCACCTCCTGGAGGCGGTCGCGGACCGCCCCGGTCAGGATGGCGCCCGTGGAGCTGATCACGCCGAGTGAGGACAGGTCGTAGGAGCCCGACGCGATCTCCTCGGCGAGCGGGCGGGCCATCGCGTCGCCGGTGAGGTTGACGGTGAAGACGCCGTTGCGCTCGATCGCGCGCAGGGCGTCGGCCGCGTCGAACTTCCGGGTGTAGACGATGGTCCCGCCGAACCACCAGGCGATGTACGTCGCCATCTGGGCCGCGCCGTGCATCAGCGGGGCCGCCGCCATCATGACCAGCGGGCCGGAGTTCCTGGCCTGCTCGATCAGCGCCTCCGGCGTCTTCACCGGCTCGCCGTACGGGTTGCCGGCGCCGAAGGCCATGAAGAGGTCCTCGACCCGCCACATCACCCCCTTGGGCATGCCGGTCGTGCCGCCCGTGTAGATGATGTAGAGGTCGTCGCCGGAGCGCGGCGGGAAGTCGCGGGTGGGCGGGCTCCCCTCCAGCGCCGCGCCGTACGGCACCGCGCCCGGCACGAGGGAGTCGCCGCCGACCGCGATGAGGTGGCGCAGCTCGGGGGCGCGCGGGGCGACGGCCGCGACCCGGTCGTCGAACTCCACGTCGAACAGGAGTGCCGCGATGTCGGAGTCGCGGTAGAGGTAGAGCAGTTCGGACTCGACGTACCGGTAGTTGACGTTCACCGGCACCGCGCGGATCTTCAGCGCGGCCAGCAGGCCGACGACGTACTCCACCCCGTTGTAGAGGTGGAGCCCGACGTGCCGGCCGGGCCCGATCCCGTGCGCGGCCAGATGGTGGGCCAGCCGGTTGGCCCGCTGGTCCAGCTCGGCGTAGGTGACGCGCTCGTCACCGCAGACGACCGCCGTGCGGTCCCCCACCGCATCGGCGAGCCCCTCGAACAGGTCGGCGTGGTTGAACTCCATCGCGGGGACCTTCCCTGCCGTTTAGGGAGTATCTGACAAATGCTGCCCGTCGCGAGCGCGGATCCAGACGGATGCATCGCAAGGCGGAGAAGGAGGCCGTAGCGGACGACTCCGACAACGAGGCGAGGCGCCGTCTGGGCCGCGCGCAGCAGGGCTTGATTTGGCGGACACGACCTAAGGTTTCCGGTTGCTGACGATCCACATGGCGAAGAACTGGGCGCCTCCGCCGTACGCGTGGCCGAGGGCGGTGGCCGCGCCCTCTACCTGGTGCTCTCCGGCCATGCCGCGTACCTGCAGCGCGGCCTCGGCGAACCGGATCAGCCCGGACGCGCCGATGGGGTTGGAGCTCAGCACTCCGCCGGAGGCGTTCCACGGGATGTCGCCGTCGAGCGCGGTGCATCCGGCCTCGGTGAGCTTCCATCCCTCGTTCTCGGGGGCGAAGCCGAGGTTCTCCAGCCACATCGGCTCGTACCAGGAGAACGGGACGTAGACCTCGGCGACGTCGATGTCCCTGCGCGGGTCGGTGACACCGGCCTGGCGGTAGACGTCGGCGGCGCAGTCCTTGCCCGCCTGCGGGCTGACAGTTTCCCGTCCGGCGCGCGTGAGCGGCTCGGACCGCATGGCCGCGCCGTGGATCCAGGCGGGCGTCCCGGTGACCGCCTTCTCCGACGCCAGCACGATCGCGCACGCGCCGTCGGAGGAGGGGCAGGTCTCCAGGTACCGGATCGGCTCCCAGAGCATCGGGGTGGACTCCACCATGGCGCGGTCGATGCCGGGGATGCGCAGGTGCGCGTACGGGTTCTTCAGCGCGTTGCGCCGGTCCTTGACGGCGACGAGGGCGCCGATGTGGTCGGGCGCGCCCGACCTGCGCATGTACTCGCGGATGTGCGGGGCGAAGTAGCCGCCCGCGCCCACGACCAGCGAGGCGCCGAACGGCAGGTGCGTGGACAGCGCCCAGGTGGCGTTGGACTCCGACTGCTTCTCGAACGCCACCACGAGCACGCGGTCGTGGACGCCGCCCTGGATCAGGGACGCGCCGACCAGCGCGGTGGAGCCGCCGACCGAGCCCGCCGTGTGGACCCGCATCATCGGCTTGCCCGCGGCGCCGAGCGCGTCGGCGAGGTACGCCTCGGGCATCATGACGCCCTCGAACAGGTCCGGGGCCTTGCCGACGACGACCGCGTCGATGTCCGCGAAGGTCAGCCCGGCGTCGTCGAGCGCGCGTATGGCGGCCTCGCGGACCAGCCCCGCGATGGAGACGTCCGTGCGCTTGGTCGTGTAGCGCGTCTGTCCCACGCCGATGACGGCGCAGCGTTCACCCACGACGGGCTCCTTCCTGGGACGAGGGCGCCGACTCCAGCACCGCGACGAGGTTCTGCTGGAGGCAGGGACCCGAGGTCGCGTGCGCGACGGCCCGGCGGGCCCCGCCGTCGAGGATCCGCCGCGCGGCCTCGCCGAGGCGGATCAGCCCGGTCGCCATGACGGGGTTGGCGGCGAGCGGCCCGCCCGAGGGGTTGATCACGGTGTCCTCGGGCAGTTCGAGCGCCGCGCGCAGGATGGGCTCCTCGTGGCTGAACTGCACGTGCAGCTCGGCCACGTCCACCGGCCCCTTGCCGACGCCCGCCGCGCGGGCCGCGTCCGCCGCCGACGGCGACCTGGACAGGTCGCGCATCCCGAGGTAGTGCGGCTCGATCCGGTGCGCGATGCCGCCGATGTACGCCGGGTTCTCGGCCAGCTCCCTGGCCAGGTCGCCGGCGGCCAGCACGATCGCCGCGGCACCGTCGGTGATCGGCGCGATGTCGTACGGCCGGAGCGGCTCGACCTCGTACTCCGCCCCGGAGGGGTCGGGCAGGTCGAGAGCGTGGGGGTTGGCCCGGCCGTCGGCGCGGCTGCGCCGTACGATCTCGTCCAGTTCGGTCCGGTCACGGCCGAGCGCGGCGGCCTGCAGGGCGGCGTAGGAGACCTGGTCGAGGCCGAGCGGCGCGAGATAGTACGGGTCGAGCTGGAGCGTCATGATCTCCCGCAGCTCGCCGGTCGACGACTTGCCGAAGCCGTAGACGAGGGCGGAGTCGATGTCGCCGTGCTGGAGCCGGACCCACGCCTCGTACAGCGCGAAGGCGGCGTCCATCTCGACGTGGCTCTCGCTGATCGGCGGCCAGGCGCCGAGCGCGTCGAGGGCGGAGACGAACGAGAACGGCGCGCCGGCGAGGTAGTCGCACGAGCCCGAGCAGGTGAAGCCGAACCGCGACAGCCCGGTCGCCCGGCGGACCTCCTCGATGACCGGGTGCAGCATCTCGGCCTCGGTCAGTCCGGTGTCGTGGCCGGTGTGCGTGGTCTGGGCGAACGCCACGATGGCGACGTCGCGCATCACGCCTCACCTCCCGGGGCGTCGGCGGAGAGATCGACGTCGGGCTCGCCGGTGGGGGCGAACCACCTGATGTTGGCCATGGGCATCGTGCGTTCCTCCGGAGGCACCCAGACGGCGCGCACCCGCATCCCCTGCCGCACCTCGTGCGCGGGGACGCCGCCGACCAGGGCGATCATCGGGATGTCGGTGCCGTCGAGCAGGATGTACGCGGAGACGAACGGCACCTCGGGGGCGCGCGGGTCGGGCAGGTTGTTGATGGCGAACGTCGTGACGGTGCCGGTGTCGGCGACCTCCCGCTCCTCCTCGATCAGGGCCCCGCAGGACGGGCAGGAGGTGCGGTAGGGGACGTACACCTGGTCGCACGCGGCGCACCGGCCGCCGAGGAGGACGCCGTCCTTGATCTTGGTGAAGAAGCGGGTGAGCGCCGCGCCGGGGCGCACCCGGTACTCCGCCCGCACCGGCGCGCTGATCATGGTGACCTCGGGGACGAAGCACTCGATGTCGGTGATGTCCCCGGAGGGCCGCTCCCGCCATCGTGGCCGGACCCGCAGCCCGGGCCGCATCGCCTTGGCGGCGCCCGCGTCCACCGCGTGGACGAGCGAGGTGTCCGCGCCGTCCATCCTGATCGTGGCCCAGGCGAACGGCCGGTCGAGGGGGTGGCCCGCGCGCGGCGCGCTCACCCACGCCCACGCCTGGACGGTGCCGGCCGGGCCGACCTCGACGTACTCGCCGGTCACGGCCTCGCCGGTGTCCGGGTCGTACTCCAGGGGAGGCACCAGCACCCGGGCGCCCGCCGTGCGGACGCCCACGATGCGCCGGTCGCGCAGCTCCGTGAGGAAGCGGCCGATGACGGGGCCGGTGCTGCGGGTGTAGCCGCCGGGGAACTCCAGGACGTGCCGGGCCTCCAGCGGGTCGGACACGGCGGGCGGAGTGTCGGCGGGTAAAGCGGACGGCGGGTCAGATGGCACGGTCCCTGCCCTCCCAGTAGGGGTCGCGGAGCTTGCGCTTGAGCAGCTTGCCGTTCGGCTCGCGCGGCATTTCCTCGATGAAGTCGATGCTCCTGGGCCACTTCATCTTGGACAGGCGGCCCTTGAGCGAGTCGAGGATCTCGGCGGCCAGCTCGGGCCCCGGGGTGGAGCCGGGCGCGGGCTCGACGACGGCCTTGATCTGCTCGCCCCACTCGTCGTCCGGGATGCCGAAGACGGCGGCGTCGGCGACCTTGGGGTGGACCAGCAGCTCGTTCTCGATCTCGGCGGGGTAGATGTTCGCCCCGCCCGAGATGATCATGTCCGCCTTGCGGTCGCAGAGGAACAGGAAGCCGTCCTCGTCGAGGTAGCCGATGTCCCCGACGGTGAAGTAGTCAGTGTCTCCCCCGACCCCCCTTCGGGCACCCACCCCCACCGGCAACCGGGCCGCCTCGGTCTTGGCCGGGTCGCCCTTGTACTCGAAGACGGCGCCGGCCATCTTCATGTAGACGGTGCCCGGGGTGCCGGCGGGCACCTCACGCAGGTCGTCGTCCACGATGAGGATCTCGCTGATCGGCCAGGCGTTGCCCACGGTGCCCGGGTGCTTCTTCCAGTCCCCGGGGGTCGCGATCGTGCCGCCGCCCTCGGTGGCCGCGTAGTACTCGTAGATCACGTCGCCCCACCACTCCAGCATCTGGAGCTTGACCGGTACCGGGCAGGGCGCGGCCGCGTGGATCATCCACCGCAGCGAGGACAGGTCGTACGCGCGGCGGGTCTCCTCGGGCAGCGACAGCAGCCGCTTGAAGTGCGTCGGGACCATGTGGGAGTTGGTGACCCGGTACTTCTCGCACAGGCGCAGGGTCTCCTCGGCGTCCCACTTGTCCATGTAGACGAGGGTGTGCCCCATGTGCAGGGCGGTGCCGCCGAACTGCGTGACCGCGGTGTGGTAGCTCGGCGAGGTGACCAGGTGGACGTTGGGCCGTCCGCTCGTGATGCCGAAGAACCCGAGCAGGAACGACAGGAACTCGGCCGCGTCGTCCGGGTCCAGGCCGCTGAGCGGACGCCGCACGCCCTTGGGGCGGCCGGTCGTGCCCGAGGTGTAGTGCATGGTCGCGCCGGCGGTGCGGTTCTCGGGGAGGGTGTCCGGGCGGCCGTCGGTCAGTTCGGCGAACGGGCGGAACCCCTCGACCCGGCCGAACGCGAAGCACCGCTCCGGCGCGATGCCGGACTCCTCGGCGCCCTTCGCCCCTTCGGCCGCGTACCGCTCGTGGACGAAGAAGGCCTTGGCCTCGCTGTCCGCGACGATGTAGCCGATCTCGGGTCCGGTCAGGTGCCAGTTGACGGGGGTGTAGTACCACCCGGCCTGCAACGCGGCGAGATAGAGGGTCAGGCCGTCCACGCCGTTGGGCACCAGTCCGCAGATGCCGTCCCCCGGCTGGAGGCCGAGCTCACGGAGGCCGTGGACCAGACGGTTCGCCCGGGCGAGCAGGTCTCCCGCCCGGTGTTCCGTGCCGTCCGGATCCACCGCGGCGATCCAGTCCGGATCGGCCTGCGCGATCCTCCAGAAACCAAGCGAGCCCATGTCCATGCTCCCTGTCCGGTGCGTTTCGGCGCGCCCCATCCGTGAGCCGAGGACTCCGTCGCGGCGCGGTCTCTCCCCCTGTTTCTGCCCCCAGAACACGCCAGGCTGTGTCGGCCCCTGGCCCGACCGGCGATGCCAAACGAGAATCGGTTCTAGTACGTTGCGGGCAGACTAACCCGGGCATGCTCGCCGATCAAGCGCTCGTTTTGTCAATCTGGCGGCGGCGGGCGGGGCCGATCTAGGATCAGGTTCTCTCTTGCGTGACCAAGCGCTTGACTAAGCGGAGGTGTCCGTGGATCTCCTGCCGATCAGCACGCCGCACTGCCGGGTCGAGAGGGACGGCCCCGTCGTGATCGTCACAATGGACCGCCCCGAGGCCAAGAACGCGCTCTCGACCGACATGCTGGTCGGCCTGGCCGACGCGTGGGCCTACATCTCGGCCGAGCCGGAAGTCCGGGTGGGCATCCTGACCGGCGCGAACGGCACGTTCTGCGCCGGAGCCGACCTCAAGGCCATGGGGTCGCCCTCGGGCGACGAGCGGACCCGCCGGCGGGCCGCCGAGATCGGGGACTACCACTGGAAGGGCCTGCTCCGCGACACCGCGTCCCTGCCCACCAAGCCGATCATCTCCGCGGTCGAGGGGTACGCCGTGGCCGGCGGCACCGAGCTGCTGGTCGGCACCGACCTGCGGATCGTCGCCGACAGCGCCACCCTCGGCCTGTTCGAGGCCCGGCGGGCGCTCTTCCCGATGGGCGGCTGCGCCATCCGGCTCCCGCGCCAGATCCCGTACGCGTTCGCGATGGACATCCTGCTCACCGGCCGGGCGATCACCGCGTCCGAGGCGCTGGCGATGGGCCTGGTCAACCGGGTCGTCCCGGACGGCACGGCCCTGGAGCACGCCCGCGAGCTGGCCGCGGAGGTGGCCGCGTGCGGGCCGCTCGCCGTCCAGGCCATCCTGCGGACGTACCGCGAGACGCTCGGGATGGGCGAGGCCGAGGCGCTGGAGGTCTCCGACGCCATCGGATGGCCGGTCATCGGCTCGCAGGACGCCAAGGAGGGCGCGCTCGCCTTCCGGGAGAAGCGCCCGCCGGTTTACCGCGGAGCGTGACAGGGGCGTCGCGACCGTTGTGAATTGGGACTGTTCGCGACACCGGGGGCACGTTACGATCCCTCCCGCCATTACCAAGCAGTAGCTTGGTTCACCCCCCGAGGAGGACGTCACGATGCCCCCGCGTATCGCGATCACGACCGCCGTCGGCGCCGCCCTGCTGGCGCTCGCCCCGGCCGCCCCCGCCCAGGCCGACGACGTGACCTACTACCTCGCCCTCGGCGACTCCCTCTCCGTCGGCGCGCAGCCGCTCGGACAGGACAACGCGACCGTCCCGACCGACGAGGGCTACGCCGACCAGCTCTACGCCAAGCTCAGGGCGGAGGAGCCCACGCTGCGGCTGGTCAAGCTCGGCTGCCTCGGCGAGACCACCAAGTCCTTCGTCCAGGGCGGCGTCTGCTCGTACGACGGCGCGAAGTCGCAGCTCGCCGCGGCCAGGAAGTTCCTGCGCGAGAACGGCGCCAAGGTCAGGTACGTGACCGTCAGCATCGGCGCGCAGGACGTCTACGGCTGCATCACGCCCGACGGCGGCGCGAACACGGGCTGCATGCTCAAGGGCACCGCCTCGGCCGCCCTCCACATGCCGGAGGTCGTCGGCGGCCTGAAGCTGGCCGCGCACCGCTCGACCCGGCTGATCGGCATGGACTGGTACAACCCGGGCGTGGCCGCCTGGCTGCTCGGCGACGACGGCAAGAGCCAGGCCAAGCAGTCCGTGCTGCTCAACGACACGCTCAACAGCACCCTGAAGGTCAACTACGGCGCCTGGGGCTTCAAGGTCGCCAAGGTCAACGCCGACTGGCAGTCCAAGAACTGGACCGAGGACACGCCGTTCGGCTGGCCGCGCAACGTCTGGGAGCTGGTGGCGCGGAGCTGGATCGCCAACGTGCCCGGCGTCTGGCTGCCGAAGGGCCACGGGTACGGCAACATCGCCGACACGTTCTACGCCGTGGCCCGCTGACCCGGGTCACGGCCTTCCCGCGGGACCACTTCATGGAGTTGGTGCTCGACGAGGCGGCCGAGCCAACGCCCGACGGCGCCCGGACATGGGCGGGGGCGTCCGGTGACCATCTGCCCCCCGTCACCGGCGGGAAGAACGCCCGCCCTCCCCGTGACGGGAGGGCGGGCGTTCTTTCTGTGAGATCATGAGCACGCTACTTGCTCTTTTCGTCTAGCGGCCCAGGACACCGAGCACCCGCAAGGGACTCGGAAACGCCGGTTCGAATCCGGCCGAGAGCACCGTGATCATGTAGCTATATGTGATGACCGACCATGACGGGTTCCGGGCGTAGCCGTATTCCTGTCTGCCGCATGACCTGGCCGGCCAGAGTGCGCAGCGCGGTGGCGAACGCCGTGGCGGTGGCGCCGTCGCTGGCAACCAAGGTGAGGGTGCGCCGGGTAGAGCAGTACACGCCCGGGGCCAGGCGCTGACCTGGGTGGTGACCACACTGCTGCAGAAGCCATCCGGCGCTGGCACGGACGATCTGCCGCCCGTCGGTGCTGTCGTGGCGGTTGAGCGGTCCGCCGGAGGCCCCCACCATGGCCGCCTGGTTGGGGGTGAGCGGAGGGTTGAGGAAGACCGATCCGACCTGGCGGGCGTCCGGACCGTCGATGGGAAGCAGCAGGCCCCGGGAGCGTCGGTCTGCCAGGACACCGTCTACGGCCTCGGCCAGCGGCGGCCGGGTCCCGAGCGGCACACCAAGCGTGTCGGCCAGGTGCTGATACGTCACGGGTGCGGCGTGGCGGCTGCGGGTAAGGCGCAGGGTGACGGCCAGGATGGTCCACCGCCCGGGCTCGGTTTTGAAACGCGAGGTGCGGTAGCCGAAGCCGCAGGATGTGGCCGGCAGGTGGACGATCTGCCCCGACCGCCAGTCGTGGGCGGTGACGGCGGTCAGGGTGTCGGCGATCTGCTGGCCGTAGGCGCCGCTGTTCTGCACCGGAGCGGCCCCGACGCTGCCGGGGATCCCGGCCAGATACTCGATGCCCGACAGGTGCTCGGCCACGGTGTAGCGGACCAGGTGCTGCAGAGGTTCCCCGGCCTGGACGGTCACTTCGACCGCGCCGTCGCCGACGGCCCGGGCGCTGATGCCGGTGGTGGCCATGCGGATCACCAGGCCGGGGTATCCGGCGTCGGCGGCCAGGATGTTGCTGCCGCCGCCGAGCGTGCAGGGAGGGTTGGGATGCCGGCGGGCAGCGTGTGCGAGGTCGGGCCAGGTGGCCGGGTCGGTGTGGGTGAGCAGTTCCTGGGCGGGTCCGCCGAGGCGGAGGGTGGTGTGCTGGGATAGCTGCTCACCCATGATCGGATCCCTTCGTTCAAGCGGCGGAGAGGGTTTTCAGGGCCAGGTCGCGCAGCGGCGCCAGGCGTCCGCGGCCGTACCCGTAGTAGACGGCGTTCGTGCAGATCACCACGTAGCGGCCGTCGTGCGGGGCGAGGTAGAGGCTGGTTCCGGTCCAGCCGTGGTGGTAGGCGAGGCGGCTGTCGTCGGCTAGGATCCACGCCAGGCCGCGCTGCACGCCCGGCTCGATGGTCACCTGACCGATGAGGCTGGCGCGCAGCCACCCGCCCAGCTCCGACTGGCCATCGGAGTACGCGGCCAGGAGCTGCTCGGCGTAGCGGGCCAGATCGAACGGGGTGGCGAAGACACCGGCGTGCCCGGCGATACCCCCGAGCAGGGCGGCGTTTTCGTCGTGGACGCTGCCCCAGATGCGGGGCGCGCCCGGGATGCGCTGCTCGGTGGGCGCGACGTCAGGCCGTCGGGCGACGGGGCCGTAGCAGGTGGACGTCATGCCGATCTGGCCCCACAGGTCGTCGGCGAGAGCCTCCAGCGGCAGTCCGGCCATGTGCGCGATGGCGAGGCCGAGCAGGATGTAGCCGCGGTTGATGTAGCGGTGGGTGCCGGGCTCGTCCTCCAGGGGCTCGCGGCACAGCAGCTCGTGCAGGGGTGCCTCAGCTCCGCGGTAGTGGTCCAGCCGGGTGGCCGCGCGCAGCCCGCTGGTATGGCTGAGCAGTTGGCGGATGGTCGCCTGACCGCTGGGTGCCTCGCCGGAGAAGACGGGTAGGAAGTCGCGTACCGGCGCGTCGAGCTTCAGCAGGCCGGCGTCGAGCTGCTGGCCAGCAAGCGGCCAGGTGGACACCACCTTGGTCAGCGAGGCGATGTCGTACAGGGTGTGCTCGGTGGCGGGCGCTCCGCTGGCTTCCTCTCCGATGGTCCCGGCGGTGATGACGTGCCGTTCGCCGTCGCGGGTGCCGCAGACGATGACGCCGCCCGGGGTGACGCGGCCGTCGACGGCTTGGCGGAGGGTTTCGGCCAGGCGGCTCGTGTCGTCGAGGGTGAAGTCTGTGGGCATCAGGCTGCCTCCACATCGTGGATGGTGATGTCGGCTCCGAGCGCGGCGAGTTTGGCCGGTAGGCTGCCGTAGCCGCGCCGCAGGTGGTACATCCCGGCGATGGTAGAGGTGCCGTGGGCGGCCAGTGCGGCGATCAGCAAAGCTGTCACCGCCCGGATGTCGCCGCCCTCGACGTGGGCGGCGCGCAGGCTGGCTGGGCCGCGCACGTGCACGGTGGTGCCGGTGGCGTGCACGTCGGCGCCGAAGCGGCGCAGCCCGGCCGCATGGGTGTCGCGGCGCGGGTAGACGCGCTCGTCGACCGCGGAGCCGCCGCGGGCCTGGGTGAGCAGGGCGGCCAGTTGCGGGGCCGTATCGGTGGGCAGGCCCGGGTGCGGCCCGGTGGCCACCCGAACCGCCTGTAGGTCGCCAGGCACGCTGGCCACCAGGCCGCTGGGTTCGTCGGCCAGGTGGACGCCCGCCGCCCCCAGGGTCTGCAGCAGCCCTTCGGGGAGGGCGCTGGTGGTGACGCCGTCCAGCTGGACACGGCCACCGGTCGCGGCGGCAGCCATGATCAGGGTGGCCGCCTCGATCCGGTCGGCGGCCACGGCGAACGTGCCGCCTCCGGTCCGGTCGCTGCCAGCCACGTACAGGCCGGTGCCGTCGAACGAGACGGTGATGCCGAGCTGGGCCAGGAAGCGGGCGGTCTCGGTGACCTCGGGCTCGATCGACGGGTTGGTGATCAACGAGGTGTCGTTGGCACGGGCGGCCAGCAGCATCGCGGTCACGGTGGCACCCAGACTCGGCCCGTACGGCGTGGCCACGTCGACGTGGAACGGGCGCACACCGCCGCGTGCGCACACCGCCCGGATGAGGTGGCCGTCGCCGGTGACCTCGGCCCCGGCGGCGCGCATGGCGGCCAAGTGCCGGTCGATGCGGCGCTGGCAGAAGGCGTCCCCGCCCGGCGCGGGGAAGGTCACCTGCCCGGCTCGGGCCAGCACGGCGGCTGCCAGCACCGCAGTGGTGCGCACACGGCCGCCGAGCAGCGGGTCGATCACCGGGGTCAGGGCGGTGGCGGGGGTGATGGACAGGCGGCCGCCCCAGAAGCGGGCGGGGGTGCCGGTCGCGGTCAGGATGCGGGCGCACACGTCGGTGTCCAGGATGTCCGGGGCGCCTGCCAGCACGACGGGGGCGTCGGCGAGCAGCGCGGCGGCGTACAGGTGCAGCGCGATGTTCTTACTGCCCTGCACCGGTACCCGCCCGTTCAGCGGGATACCGCCGGTGGCCTTCACCACGGCGTTCAAACCGCTGCCGTGAGTGTTGCCGGTCGGGGTGCTGTTGCTGGTCATGGTGTCTCACCGCACCCGGGCGCCGGCGGGCAGGAAGCCGCCCACGTGGTCGCGGGGGTAGATGACGGTTCCGGGGCCGATCAGGGTGCCCGGTGACAGCACGGTCCCGGCTGGTAGCGCGACGCCGTCGCCGATCACGGCCCCGAACTTGGTCTGCCGGGTGCCGATCCGCTGCCCGTCCAGGGTGATGGTGATCTCCTCGGTGGCGGGCTCGGCCACCGGCCCTCGGTCGCAGCGCAGCCCGGTGGTCGAGCAGAATGCGCCGATGTTGACGCCTCGCCCGATGACGGAGTCGCCGACGAAGCAGGGGTGTTTGGCCAGCACGTCCGCGACGAGGAGGCTGCGGGTGATCTCGGCGGCGAAGCCGATGCGGCAGCCGGGGCCGATCACGCTGTGGTCACGCACCAGCGCCCCGGCTGCCACCACTGCGCCCGAGCAGATGAGCACTGGGCCGACGACGTGGGCGCCGGCCTCGATGCGGGCTCCGGCCTGAACGATGACCAGGCCCTCCACATGGGCGTCGTCGGCGACGAAACCGCCGCTGGCGACAGCCAGAATTCCGGGGGTGTCCAGGTCAGCGCACATGACGGGCTTGATGTCGAACACCGTGCGGCAGCGGGCCAGCAGGTCGGCCACGTATGGGCTGGCGGCGGCGTCGGTGTAGTAGGCGGGGATGAGCCGGGTGTCGGCGGTGTGGGTGCCGGCCGCAGGCGTGGTGATCTCGCAGCGGCCGAGAGTTCGGGTGGGAGACGACATCAGCGGTTCTCCTCTCATCGTGGCTTGATGCAGCGATGGGGCGGACGGCCGTTCAGGGCGGCCATTTGCAAGGAGAATCCCGTCATGTCGCGCAGAGAAGTGGATTTTCACGGGTTGCACGGGCGAATGCAGAATTTGCAAACGGGCTGGACAGCAGTGGCGATCGGCCTACCATGAAGCCGACGAGCTGACCATCCGATCATGATCAGTCACGGAAGGTACTCACAGCCGGGGTGGCCGGGCGACCTTCGGGAGCCGTGATGGGCGCACATGACAGCGTGTGGTGCTCTCCACAAGCACGGTCGTTGATCGCAGCTCGTGACATCGGCGGCGCGATCAAATTCGCCCGGCAGCTACGCGGCTGGAGGCAGGCCGACCTCGGCCGGCACGTCGGATACTTGGCGTCGACGATCTCCCGGCTGGAGACCAGCAAACGCGCATCGACGGACATGGCGATCCTGCACCATGTCATGTCCGTGCTCGACGTGCCCGTCGAGGTTCTGGGCGAGCTTTTGGGCCTCACCGCCGCGCGGGTAGCGACAACGACGGCCCAGCCGATAGAGGATGACCCCATGCGTCGACGCACGTTCCTCGCAGGCATCATCCCGCTTGGGCTGCTGGCCAGTCTTGAAGACGCCTTGGTACTGCTGCCGTCGCCGGCACGGTCCGCTCACTCCGGAGAGGTAGCGGCTCGCCTCGCCCGCGCGCGCCACCAGTTCGACATGGGGGCCGTGTCCCGCCTCGTCGCTGATCTGCCTGATCTGCTCGCTGTCGCCCACGAGGCGACCGACCGCGAAGGCACGCCCGCCTCAACGGCGCGGCTGGCTGCCTGCTACGACCTCGCCGCGGAGGCGCTCAACAAGGTCGGTGCCACCCGTGCGAGCAGGGTGACCGCGGACCGGGCGATGCTGTACGCGAGGCAATCCGGCTCGCCGATCGCCCAAGCCGCCGCTGCGCGGTCCCTGGGCATCGTGCTCCGGCACGACGGCCGCCACCGTGTCGCCGACCAGCTCGCCTCCGATGCGTTGTCCGCCCTGGAGATGACTGGCCTCAGGACCCAAGCCCAGTCGGCGACCTACGCTCAGATCCTTTGCACCAGCGCTTACACAGCTGCGCAGGCGGGGGATCGCGACCGTGCCTTGGAGATGATCCGAGAGGCGCAGCGCGCCACCGTCACCCTGCCTGATTATCCGGTGCCAGGCCAGCCGTTCACCGTCACCCCTGCGCACGTCACCCTCTATCAGGTCGGCGTGCATTGGTCCCTGGGCGATGCCGGCGCCGCCCTGCATGCTGGGCGTGTCCTACGTGCGGCCCAGTTCTCAACGCCCGAGCGGCGTGGACGTCTGCACACCGATCTGGCGCGCGCCTGGTGGCAGTGGCGCAAGCCTGAGCAGACGGCGTCAGCCCTGCTTGCGGCGCATGGGCATGCTCCGAGCGAGGTCCGCGACCGGTCCGCGATCCGGCAAATAGCAGTGGAGCTGGCCGAGCGGCATCCCCGCGTGGCCGGTGTGCCCGAGCTCGCCGCGGCGATCGGCTACCGGCGGGCCTCTCCCCGCTGACCACAGCCTGGTGGCGAGTCCGCGGGAGGCGAGCAGCGCGATCTGTCGGCGTGCCTCCTAGGGTTTCAGGAAGCTCATGACGTGCAGCCGAACGTGGTCGAGCACGTCGTCTTTCACGAGCGGCAACGCGGTCGCTGGGCCGGGTCACGGGGTGGTGTTCGGGGCGGGGATCCCGAGCACCACCCCGGTCACGCACAGATCCACCGACGGGTCCGCCAGGGTGAGCGTCATCGCGGATCCCGTCCCCGTGGCGGGGAAGTAGACCCCCGCCTGCCCCGCGCGCAGGGAGAGCTCCGCCCGCGCCGTTCCGAGCCGGGCCGTCGCGGCGGTGGCCCGCTCCGCGACGTAGGTGAACCCGGCCACGGCGTACGCCCCGTCGGACCGCACGGGGAGCGTCACCGTGCCGTCCTCCTGGGGGAAGCACCGGCTCCCCCGCTCGGGCGCGGCATAGCCGCCGAGGATGCGCGGCGCACCAGGCTCCGGCCGTCCTCGGCCAGGACCAGCGGCTCGGCGGTGGGGCGCGGGTGGCGCATCCGGTCCCGGAGCGGTTCCGGGGCGAGCGGGCTGAGCAGGTGCGAGCTGAGGTTGCCCTCGCCGAACCCGTAGATCAGCACGTCCTCCGGGAGCGGCTGCGGATAGACGTCGGCGGTCGCCGGGGCCGCCGCCAGGGTCGCCCGGACCGCCTCGACGTAGCCGCGCGCCCGCGCCCGCTGCGCCGCGAACTGCCCCGTGTACGCGTCCGCCGAGGCGTACGACGCGACGAGGAACACGCCCACCAGCACGACAGAGACCGCGGGGACGGCGAGGCCGCGCGGCGGCAGCGCCCGGTACGGCCGCGTCTCCTCCCCCACCGGCAGGATCGTCAGGCCGGCGCAGAGGGCGAAGACGACGGCGGCGTCGGCCACGTAGCGCGGTTCCAGGGCCTGCGCCTCGAACGCGCCGCGCCCGAGCAGCACCGGGAGAAGGTCGGCGACCACCAGGTAGGAGAGCAGGGTCGTCCACGCCCGGGCCACCCGCGCCCGCAGGACCAGCGTCGCCGCCGCGTACAGCGCGAGCACCGCCCACGCCAGCGCGATGCCCCACCAGGAGGGCGCGACCAGCCCGCCGAACCAGGTGTCCGGGCCGCCGAGGGCGGTGGTGGGGAAGGTCTCGCCCAGGAGCCGCGCGGCGAACAGCGCGGTCTCGCCGGCTCCGGGCAGGCGCACCGGCTGGTGGCCGGTGTCGGCCGTGACGGCGTACAGCACAGCCGCAGGGGCGAGGACCACGGCGAGCGCGCCCCAGACGGGCAGGTTCCGGCGCAGCGCGGTCCAGCAGCCGCGCGCCCACGGACCCGCCGCGAGGTACGCGCTCGTGAGCAGGAACAGCAGCAGCGGGATGCCGACCGCCGCCTTGAGGAAGAACGAGGCCAGCCCGAACAGGTACCAGCCCGCGACCGCGACGACGTGCCGGATCCGGCGGGTGCGCGCGTAGTGCACCTGTGCGGCGAGCGCCATGCAGATCGCGAGCTGCAGCGGCACCAGTTCGAGCCCGGCGGCCCACCACAGCAGGCCGGGCAGCGTCAGCGGCGTGAAGAGGTACAGCCCGAGCGGCACCAGGATCAGCGGCCGAGCCCCGAACAGCACCCGCAGCAGCCGGTACATCGCGAGCGAGGCGGCGGCCTGGAGCGCCAGCAGCGCGCCGCTCGCCAGCTCCCAGCCGTACGCGTCGATCCGGGTGACGACCCACGCGAGCGCGAACCCGGCGGGCAGCAGCTTCGGACCCCACGGAGCGGTGAGGTAGTCCCACCCGAGGCCGCGCTCGGCGGCCCTGGCCACGAAGGCGAAGTCGTCGCCCCAGAAGTAGCCGCGACCGAACAGCGACCATTTCCAGAGCAGTTGCGCCGCGACGAGCGCGAGCGCGGCGGACGGCAGCGCCTACCGGCGCAGGAACGCCACGCTGAACCAGCGAGGGAGTTCGATCTCGAAGCTCCTCGACGGGGCGCCCGCGCCAGCTCTCGGTTCCACCGGCTCCGCTCCTCTGTGAGGTCGGCATCTCCCCGCAGCGGCCGAAAATCATGCTGGGAGTCACGTTTTACCGCAGATCACCACAAGGGAATGAGCACACGGCGATAACGTTTGATCGCGGAGCCGGTGAGTCCGATTTCTGGAGATTTTCGTCGTCGGTGGCCGCTCAGTCGTCGGAGATACGGCCGAGGCGGTCCATGGCCTCCACGTAGCCCTCGACCAGGTCGAAGACGACCTGCTTGGCCGACTTGACCTGGTTCATCGTGCCGATGATCTGGCCTGCCGGGAACGTGGCCAGCTCGCCCGCGTCCGACCGGCCGATCCGGCGCAGCGCGTCGGAGATCAGCATGAACTGGAGCGGCATCGGCAGGGTGCCGGGCGATTCCGCCGACTCCCACGCGTCGGTCCACTCGTTCTTGAGGAGCCGGGCGGGCTTGCCGGTCCAGCTCCGGGAGCGCACCGTGTCGCGGGAGGTGGCGGCGAGGATCCGCTGCCGGGCCAGCTCGGGCGTGTCGGCCTCCTCGACGGTGAGCCAGATGGAGCCGGTCCACACGCCCTCGGCGCCGAGCGCCATGCCCGCCGCCATCTGGCGCCCGTCGCCGATGCCGCCCGCGGCCAAGACCGGCACGTCCACCGCGTCCACCACCTGGGGGATGAGCACCATCGTGGAGATCTCGCCGGTGTGGCCGCCGGCCTCGGTGCCCTGGGCGACGACGACGTCCACGCCCACCTCGACCTGCTTGACCGCGTGGCGGGGCGTGGAGGCGAGCGCGGCCACCTTGACCCCGTGGGCGTGCGCCTGCTCCACCACGTCGGCGGGCGGCGGGCCGAGGGCGTTGGCGAGCAGCGCGATCGGGTGCCGCAGCGCCACCTCGACCTGCGGCCGCGCGGTCACGTCGGTCCAGCCGAGCAGCACCTTGCCGGGGTCGTCCCCGGTGAGCGGCGGCACGTCGTGCCGGGCCAGCAGGTCCTCGACGAACTGGCGATGCCCGGCCGGGATCATGCCCTGGAGCCGGGCGAGCAGGTCGGCGGGAGAGTCGACGCCGAGGTCCGCGCCCTCGTAGGAGGCCGGCATGACCACGTCCACGCCGTACGGCCGGCCGCCGACGTGCTCGTCGATCCACTTGAGCTCCATTTCGAGCTCTTCGGGGGTGAAGTTGAGGGCGCCGAGCACTCCCATGCCGCCGGCGCGGCTGACCGCGGCGACGACATCACGGCAGTGACTGAACGCGAAGATCGGGAACTCGATCCCGAACATGTCGGTGACACGTGTCCGCATGGCCCGACTGTATGCCGGGCCCCACCAGACTGCAACGTGTTCTAGTGAGAACCTTTCTCCGGCTTTTCTGAACGCCACGCTACTGATCAGTAACCAGAGCTCGGCAGTCAAATAGAACGCGTTATATAGATCGTTTCCGATATGTCGCCCGGCGGTTCTCCGGCGACCCGCCCCGGGGGCCTCCCGCGCGCCGTCAGCGGGGCATCCGCCGCCAGATCGCCTGGGGCAGCAGCCGCATCACCGTGAAGGCCGGCCGCAGCCGCGCCGGGACCCACACCACCCGCGCCCGCGACCTGAGCGCCTCGATCACCGCGTCGGCGACCTCGTCCACGCCGACCGCCATCGGCGCGGGCGTCATCCCCTCGGTCATCCGCCCGATCACGAATCCCGGGCGGACGATCAGCACCCGCGCCCCCGAACCGTGCAGGGCGTCCCCCAGCCCCTGCGCGAAGCCGTCCAGGCCGGCCTTGGCCGAGCCGTACACGAAGTTGGCCCGGCGGACCCGCACCCCGGCGACCGAGGAGAGCACGACCAGCGTGCCGTGGCCCTGCTCGCGCAGCCGGCGCGCCGCGGCGAGCCCGGCCGAGACGTGGCCGCCGAAGTTGACCGCGACGTCGCGGGCGGCCACCTCCGGATCCCGGTCGTAGGCCGCCTGGCTGCCGAGCACGCCGAAGGCCGGGATCACCACGTCGAGATCACCCAGCTTGGCCGCGGCCGTGTCGATCACGTCCTGGTGCGTCTCGGGCCGGGACGCGTCGAAGTCGACCACGTGCACCTCGGCGCCGAGCCGCCGCAGCCGCTCCAGCTCCTCGTCCGGGACCGTGCCGCCGCGCGCCGCCAGCATGACGCGGCTCGCGCCGTCCCGGACCAGCCGGGCCACGATCGCCAGGCCGATCTCGCTCCTGCCGCCCAGCAGCAGCACCGTGTCCACCGAACCGAGCGCGTTCCTCACGCCCACCCCTCCTCATGCGACGGCCGGTTCACAGCCGCAGCCTCCTGGCCAGATCCGACCGGAACACGCCGTCCGGGTCGGCGGCGTCCCTGATCGCGCGCCACTCCTCCAACCGGGGATAGCTCGTGGCGACCGACGCGGCCGACGTCCGGGAGTCCTTGGCCAGGTAGAGCCGCCCGCCCGCCTCCACGACCCAGTCGTCGAACGTCCGCAGCAGCCCGGCCAGCCCCGGCACGCCCGCCGGGATGTCCAGCGCCAGCGTCCAGCCCGGCATCGGGAACGACAGCATGCCGGGAGTGCCCACGCCGAACCGCTTCAGCACCGTGAGGAACGACACCACCCGGCGGGTCGACAGGGTCCCGACCACCCGCCGCAGGGTGTCCTCCGCGCCGAACGGCACCACGAACTGGTACTGCACCAGGCCGCCCGAGCCGTACATCCGGTTCCAGCCGGCGACGGCGTCCAGCGGGTGGAAGAAGGGCGTGACGCCCTGGATCAGCCCTCGCCTGGCCTTGGGCGCCTTGCCGTACCAGACGGCGTTGAACGCGCCGACGGTGGCCCGGTTGAGCAGGCCGTCCGGCACCCAGGGCGGCGCGGCCAGGCGCTGCCGGGGAGCGAACGCGAGCGGGTCGCCGCGCACCACGCCGCGGACGTCCTCGCGGGTCGCGTGGTCGCCGCGGGTGAGCACGCTCCGGCCGGTGCGCCCGCCGCGGGCCATCAGGTCGATCCAGGCCACGGTGTAGCGGTAGCGGTCGTCGGTCGCGGTCATCACGTCGAGCGTCTCGTCCAGGTCGCGGGTCCGCTCGACGTCCACCCGCATCCGGGACGTCTCGATGGGGACGCACGCGAAGGTCGCCTCGACGATCACCCCGGTCAGGCCCATGCCGCCCACGGTCGCCCAGAACAGGTCGTCGGCCGGGCCGAGGACGCGGACGCTCCCGTCGGCCGTGACCAGGGTCAGCGAGCGCACGTGCGCCCCGAACGACGAGTCGACGTGGTGGTTCTTGCCGTGGACGTCGGCGGCGATCGCCCCGCCCACGGTGACGTACCGGGTGCCCGGCGTGACGGGTACGAACCAGCCGCGCGGCACCAGGGCATTCATCAGGTCGTGCAGGCTGGTCCCCGCCGACGCGGTGACCTCGCCCGCCTCCGGGTCGAGCGTCCAGGACGGCGGCAGGGCGGTGCAGTCCAGGACCGTGCCGCCCGCGTTCTGCGCCGCGTCGCCGTACGCGCGGCCGAGGCCCCGGGCGAGGAGCCCGCGCCCGGCCGTGTTCTCCTTCACCAGCGCCGCCACCTCGTCGGCGGAGCGGGGGCGGGCGAGCGTGGCGGGGGTGGGGGCGGTGCGTCCCCAGCCGGTCAGAAGCGTCATGTGAGGTAGATCCCGATGGCGAGCAGGAGGAGCAGCAGGCCGAGGAAGACCTGCAGCGGCCGGTCCCTGAGGGCCAGTTCCTCAGGTTCCTCCCCTATGCCGCGATCCACAAGTAGCGCGTGTCTCAGGACGACGAGGACGAACGGGACGATGCTCAGCGCATGGAGGCCGAGGGCCGCCCCCTGGTGCTCCTGAAGCGCCCACAGGCAGTACGTCACGATCATCGCGCCCGAGGTCATGGAGCGGACCCCGGCCAGATAGGACGTGGTGTACACGCTGAGCGTCGAGCGGGTTTCCCGCGCCTTGCCGGCGTTCCGGCTCTTCGCGGGGTTTGCAACTTTCACCCCCTTCCGCTCCTGCGCGCGCAGCTCGGCCTCCCGCTTGCCCGCGACCAGCAGGAGCGACCCCAGTGTGATCACGACCAGGAACCAGCTCGTGACCGGCACCGACACCGCCACCGCGCCCGCGTACGCCCGGATCACGTGGCAGCCGGCGACCGCGACGAGATCGACCACCGGCTGGTGCTTGAGCCAGATCGTGTAGCAGAAGGTCAGCACGAGATAGCCCGCGACGACCGCGCCGAGCCGCCACCCCCCGGCCAGGCCGACGGCCAGGCCCGCGACCAGCAGCACCGCGCCGGCCGCCCGCGCCGCCGGGACCGGCACGATCCCCGCGGCGATCGGCCGGAACCGCTTGCGCGGATGGTTGCGGTCCGCCTCCACGTCGGCGGCGTCGTTGAAGAGGTACGTCGCGCTGGCCGCCAGGCAGAACGCGGCGAACGCGATGAGCGAGCCGCGCGCCCCGGGCCCGGTCGTCAGCACCCCGGCGGCGGCCGGGGCCGCGAACGTCAGCACGTTCTTCAGCCACTGCCGGGGACGGCAGGCCCGCAGCAGCCCGACCGCGAGAGACCTCCGCGCGCGAAAGCCCGCCGGCGGCGGTGCCACCGGCGGGCGGACGGGCGCGCCTCCGCGCCCCATCAGGCCTCGCGGGACGACGGGACGCGGAGAAGCACGATCCCGCCGAGGACCAGGGCCACGCCCAGGATCAGCGAGACCAGCGGGAGTGCGGTGGAAATGAGGGTGATCTGGCTCAGGTTGTCGCGGACCGTTTTGGCCAGGTTCTTGACCGTCTCCGGCGTCATGACCGCGGTCGCGACGAACGCCGGCATGCGCTCGACGCCGTCGCTGGTCTTGAGCACCTCGTGGCGCTGCTGCTCCTGCTTCACCGGCGCGCCGGTCCTCGGCTCCACCCAGAACGTGTTCACGCCGTCGTACACGCGGTCGGCCGCGACGTCACCGGTCTCCGTCATGCCGAGTACCGAGGCCGGGACGTTGAGGCTCTGGACGACCGTCGGCGGCACCTTCTGCACGAACTTGTAGACCGAGAGGCCTTCGACCGTGTCCTCTCCCGCGAACACCGCGTCGTACGCCTTGCGGGTCGACGAGTTGAAGACCTTGTACGTCTTCTTCTCGACGCCGAAGGGGAACAGGTAGATCTGGCCCTCGAGCTGTACCGGCTCGGTGTCCACGTTCGCGCCGCAGCAGTTCACGCCGACGCCGTCGTACTTGTTGAAGGCACTGCGGAACTCCGTCATGGAGATGCCCGGCCGCCCGTTGGTGACGTCGCTGACGGAGGTGAACTGGTCCCAGACGACGTGGTCGTCCTTCGCCTCCTTGACGTCGCCGCGGGTGGTCACCGTGATGTCGACCGTGCCGGTGAGCACCTTCAGGTCCGGGATGCTGAAGTACTGGGCGTTCTCCGCCTTGAGATAGGTGACTCCGTACTGGTCGGCCGGGGCCTGGATCAGCTTGCCCGCCACCACGAATTTGACCAGCGGTGCGAGAACGATGAAGAACGCGCCGGCTGCCAACAGAACCACACCAACTAAGCGGCGCATCGCTCCTCCTGGGGGGTGAAGGCATCGTCTGCCGTTTTGTTCTGAAAACCGGTTCTATTTCGCGATATGTTAGTGCGGAGAGTGATCCACGTCACGAGGGATGCGGAAAAGTGACCGAAACAGGTTCTAAAAACGGCCCGCTCTCCCTCCCTCCGACCGCCCTTCCGAACGAGCCGGCGCCGGGGTCTCCCGAGCCGGTCGGGTTGCCCTCCGTCAGCGGGCACGAGACGTCGCTCGACGGCATCCGCGCGCTCGCCGCCTTCGGCGTCCTGCTGTTCCACGTCGCGATCGAGACCGGCGCCGCGCTGCGCAACGGCTTCGTCGGCGGGCTGCTGGCCCGGGGCGAGGTGGGTGTGCCGATCTTCTTCACGCTGTCCGGGCTGCTGCTGTACCGGCCGTGGGCCCAGTCCGTGCTCGCCGGCGGCCGCGAGCCGGACACGCAGACCTACCTGTGGAAGCGGTTCTTCCGCATCATGCCGGCGTACTGGCTGGTCGTCGTGGTCGCCCTGCTGCTCTGGGCCGAGGAGCACCGCACGGACGCGTGGACGTGGACCGAGATGCTGCTGCTCCTGCACAACTACGACATCGACCACTGGTGGTTCGGCCTCGGCCCCCGCGGGCTCGGCCAGATGTGGAGCCTCTCGGTCGAGGTCGCGTTCTACCTCACCCTGCCGATCATGGCCGCGCTGCTCCGCGCGTACGCGACCAGGGGAGGCGTCACGGACGTCGGCCGCCGGGCCAGGCGGCTGCTGGTCGGCCTCGCCGCCGTCGGGGCGCTCTCGTACGTCTACACGATCTTCGAGTTCCATCCCGAGTACCGGCCCTGGATGAACCTGTGGCTGCCGCGCTCGTGGACGTTCTTCGTCCCCGGCATGATGCTCGCGGTGCTCGCCGCCTGGGCGCGTCTGGAGGACGGCCTGCCGCGCCGCCTCTGCCACGCCGTCACCTCGTCCACCGGAACCCTCTGGCTGGTCGCGGCCCTGGCGTACGTCATCGCCTCGACGCCCGTCACCGGGGCGCGGTTCGTCGGCATCGACGGGCTGTGGACCGGCCTGTTCGAGCAGGTCCTCTACACCACGGTGGCGTTCTGCCTGGTCGCGCCGGCCGCGCTGCAGCCCGACCGGCCGAACGTCGTGCGCTCCCTGCTCGGCAACCGGGTGATGAGCCACCTCGGCCGGATCTCCTACGGCGTGTTCCTCTGGCAGTTCGTCGTCCTCTACCTGTGGTACGAGTTCACCGGCCAGCAGACCTGGACCGGCGACCTGCTGCTCAACTTCGTCCCGGTGGCCGCGCTCACCGTCCTGGTCGCGCACCTGACCTACCGGTTCGTCGAGGAGCCCGCCCGCCGCCTGATCCGCTACGTGAACACGCCGCGGTCCGCGGAGCCGAGGGAGCGGGCCCTCGAACCCGCTCCCTGACCGGGTCGCCGTCAGCGGGACTCGGCGGGGACCGCCGCGCCGAAGGCCACCGCCTTGAGGCAGAACCCGGCGGTCTCCGGGGCGTCGAGGGCGATGCGCAGCCCCGTCCCGGCCCCCGGGTGGGGGAAGTAGACGAGCCGGTTCTCCCCCGTCGCGGGCAGGTCGATCCGCCGGGTCACCGTGCCCAGGGACACCTCGACCGTGACGGGACGCGCGCTGCGGTACGACAGGGCACCCACCCCCTCGGGGCCGCCGAGCGCCTCGACGGGGAAGGCGACGGCGCCGGACCGCAGCTCGTAGCACGTCCGTTCCCTGCCCGCGGCGCGGCGGCCCGTGGTCCCCGTGGCCCTGCCGCCGTCCCCGTTCAGGTTCTCCGCCATGTCGAAGTACCCGAAAAGGTGATCTATCGGCACTATCTTCCCCGAGTCGTCCACGACATACGGCTGTTCGGCCGGGGCGGGGTCGCGCATCCGGGCCCGGACCGCCTCGTCCGCGAGCGGGGCGAGGACGCGCGAGGTCAGCCGCCGGTCGCCGTTCCACGGCAGGACCACGTGATCGGGAACAGGCCGGGGATAGATCTGGGCGCCCTCGGGGAGCCGCGCCAGCGAGTCCACCACGTTCTCCACGTACGGCCGGACCCGGTCGGCGGCGGTGAGCGTGTTCCCGTACGCGTTGACGGACGCCACCGAGGCCACCAGGAACGCGACGGTGAGCAGGACCGTGGTCAGCGGCATGACGCCGGGCAGCCGCCTGCGGTAGGCGTCGTCCTCGCCCCGGAGCGGCAGCGCACTCAGCGCGAGGCAGACGGCGAAGACGACGACGGCGTCGGCGACGTAGCGGGTCTCGGTGCCGACCAGCGCCGTGTACCTGCCCCGCGCCAGGATGGTCGGGATCGCGTCCGCGACGACGACGTAGAGGGCGGCGACGGTCCACGCCCGCCAGGCGCCCCTGCGGTGGAGGCAGGTGAACGCCACCACGGCGGCCAGCGCCAGCCACGCCACCACGATCATGGCGATCGGCGGGTCGGCGAACCCTCCGGTTCCGGCCAGGCCGCCCCAGTTCAGCGGGCCGCCGACGATCCCGGTCGGGAAGGTGCGGCCGAGCATCCAGCCGACGAGGTCGCGGGCCACGTCCGCCTTGGGGACTCCCGCCCCCTCCTCCCCCGCGGTCCCCTGCCGCAGGAGGTAGAGCAGGGCGTAGCCGGCGAGCAGCGCCGCGTACGCGCCCCAGAGGCGGGGGCGGGCGCGCACCTCGCGGACCGCCGTCCGCGCCCAGCCGCGCGTACGGTCCGCCCCGAAGTACGCGGTGGTGAGGGCGAAGGTCACGAGGGGCAGGAAGGCGCCCTTGGTGGAGAACGCCATCCCGAAGGCCGCCCAGGCCAGGCCGCGCCAGGCGTGCCGCGCGGTCCCGGCGCGCAGGAACCGCGCGTGCGCGGCCAGGGAGAACACCATGGCGACCTGGAGCGGCACGGCGTTGAGCGCGGCCGACCACCAGCTCAGCGCGGGCACGGTGAGCGGCGCGAAGAGGTACAGGGCGAGCGGGACGAGGATGCCGACCCGGTCGCCGAAGAGGCGGCGCAGCAGGACCAGCATCCCCACGGACGCCGCCGCCTGCAGCGCCAGCATGACGGCGGCGACCAGGAACCAGTTATAGGGCGCGATCCGGGAGAGCACCCAGACGAGGGCGAGCGCGCCGGGCATGAGGTGCCCCTTGTGCACCCGGGTGAGGTAGTCCCAGGTGAGGCCGTGCTCGTACGCGTCCCCGACGAAGAGGAAGTCGTCCTCGATGAAGTAGCCGCGCGCGAGCATCCCGGCCTTGAGCACCAGCGAGATCACGATCAGCGCGAGCGCCGCGAGGACGACCGGACCCAGCCTCAGCGAGGGGATGCGGATCTGGACGACGTCCGGCCGCCCCTCTCGCGCGACGTCCGTCTCGGTCATGGAGGACCCTTCCGCAGAATTCGTCAATGAAACACGTTCTATATCGCAACACGTTCTATATACCGTGTAGGCTCCGCCGCGTGGAGACCCACATCCCACCCTTCCGCGCCGATCTCGGTCGCTCGGTCCGGCTGCTGAGCGCGTTCCGCAAGGAGCAGACCGACCCCGACTTCTTCTACGGCATGCTCGCCGCCGACACGGTCGCCCAGCTCCGCGGCTACACCCGCCTGGACGGGGCGCTCGTCCTGGACGTGGGCGGCGGCCCGGGATACTTCGCCGACGCCCTCCGAGAGGCCGGCGCGCGCACGGTGTGCGTCGACTGCGACGCGGGCGAGATGCGGGCCAGGGACGGCGCGATGCCGGAGGGCGCGGTGCTCGGCAGCGCCCTCTGCCTGCCGCTGCGCACCGGCTCCGTGGACGTCTGCTTCTCCTCCAACGTGCTGGAACACGTTCCGGATCCGCGCGCGATGGCCGCCGAGATGGTCCGGGTCACCCGGCCGGGAGGGCTCATCTACCTCTCGTACACGAGCTGGTTCTCGCCCTGGGGCGGCCACGAGACCTCGCCGTGGCACTACCTGGGCGGCCACCGCGCGGCCCGCCGCTACGAGCGCCGGTACGGCCGTCGTCCCAAGAACGTCTACGGCGAGAGCATGTACGCGGTGACCGTGGCCGAGATGCTCGCCTGGGCCCGCCGTGAGCACCTCCGGGGGGACGCGGAGCTGGTCGAGGCGCTCCCGCGCTATCACCCCCGGTGGGCCAGGCATGTCGTCCTCCTACCGGGCGTCCGCGAGGTCGTGACCTGGAACCTGCTCCTCGTGCTCCGCAGACGCTGACCTGCGGAGCAGGAGCCCCGCGCCGACCAGGACGGCGCCGAGGGCGACCCCGGCGATCGGGAGGACCACGCGGATCCACCGCGTCCACGACGCGAACGCCTCGGCCTCGGCCAGGTTCGCGGCCAGATCCTCCGCCGGCGTGCGCAGGTCCGCCTGGAGGGCGACCAGCCGGTCCACGCCGTCGGCGGTGCGGAAGGTGTGCCGGACCCGCTCCTCGGTCTTGACCGGGACGCCGCTGACCGGCTCCACCCAGATCGTCCGCTCGGTCCCCGCCCAGCGGGTGACGGGCGCCGAGCGCGTCATGGGCAGGCCGAGCAGCCGCCCGGGGAGCGGCGTCGCCACGTCCTCCGTCTTCACCGGCAGGGTGCGCTGCGTGTACCGGTAGGTGAGCGTGCCGTTCAGCGTCTCGGCACCGGAAAACGTGATGGGCAGCGCCCGCCGCGCCTCGACGTCGTAGTACTCGTAGTCGCGCTGTTCCGCGCCGAGTGGCCACCGGAAGGCCAGGCCGGACTGGCGGGCCGAGGTGTCGCCGTCCACGTACGCGCCGCAGCAGTCGACGATCGCGCCGGTCCGCCGGTCGAAGGCGACCCGCCGCTCGTGGTAGCCGATCCGGTCGCCTTCGAGGGTGGTGAGCGAGGCGAACTCGATCCACACCGCGTGGTCGTCGTCCCCTGCCTTCGCGTCGCCGGTGACCGTACGGGTCAGTACGATCGGCCCGGTGCGCGTCCGCTGGGTCGCCGGATCGAAGAACGTCGCCGACTTGGCGTACAGGCGGGCGACCGACGACCGCTCCAGCGGCGCGCGCACCACCTGGTCGTACACGTAGCCGCGCAGCAGCGGCACCAGCGTCAGCAGGAAGCCGCCCGCGCCGACCAGCACCAGGGCCAGGGCGCGCCGCGTGGCGGCCGTGCGCAGCAGGGCGGCGGCCGCGCGGACCGCGCTCGCGAGGACCGGGTTGGACGTCAGGGTCGTGGGCGGGGTCATGGCGTGGGCACGGCCTCCCCGACGGTGACGTCGCCGGTGCAGAAGCCGCTGCCCGCCGGGACGTCGGTGACCAGCACCCGGTCGACGCCGGGCGGTACGAGGAAGAAGACCTTGCCGAAGCCCTCCCTGAGGAAGAGCCCGGTGCTTCGATCCCCGATCCACAGCGTCACCCTGACCGCCACGCGCGAGGCGTAGCCGAGCCGGACCAGCGTGCCGGCCGGGCCCGGGGCCGCGGTCGGCCTCCTGATCGGCACCTCGACGGCGGCTCCGGACGCCGGCCAGCACCCGTCGAGGGTGGTCGGCACGGTCCTCTCCCCCTTCACCTCGGCCGGGACGAGCCGCCCGGCGGCGTCGAAGACGAACCCCACGGGCGACGCCGGGGGCCGGTACATCCGCTCGCGCAGCTTCGGCGTCGCGAGCGGCCCGAGCACCCGCGACGTCAGCGCGTACGAGCCGTAGGACGGGGCCACGACGTCGGCGGGCGCCGTCCGGTCGTAGACGACGGCGTCGGCGGGCGCGGCGGCGAGGGCCCGCCCGGCGGTCGCGACGTAGGAGTGGCGCCGCGCGCTCCCGAGGTGGCCGCCGAAGACGGCCGTGGACGCCAGGGAGGCCACCGTGAAGCCGCCCACCACCAGGCCGCCCAGGCCGTGGACGACCTCCCGGGACGGCAGCGCCCTGCGGTACGGTTCCGCCTCGCCCGCCAGGGGCAGCACGGCGAGGGCCGCGACCAGCGCGAGCAGCGGCATCGCGTCCGCCACGTAGCGCGAGTCGCTGCCCGCGAAGGAGCCCACCAGGGAGACGCGGCCATAGAGGGGCGGCACGATGTCCGCGACCACGACGTACGCCAGGAGGATCCCCCACGCGGCGGCGGCGTGGCGGCGGTAGCGCACGGTGCCGGCGAACAGGGCGGCGGCCGTCACGAAGGAGAGCGCGACGAGCACGCCGGGCGGCGACGTCACCGCCCAGTCGCCGCCGGAGAACCACTTCCACGGCCCCCCGAGCACGGTCGGCAGGAACGTGCGCGCGACCAGTCCCCACACGAACCCGATCGCGTCGTCCACCTCGGGCACGCGACCGCCCTCGGCGTCGCCCGCCGCCACGCGGACCAGGTACACCGCCAGGTAGGCGAGGAGCGTCCCGCCGTACAGGAGCCAGACCCGGGTGTGCCGTCGCAGCGCGGCGCGCGGGCCGCCGAAGTAGACGGCGGTCAGCGCGAGCAGAACGAGCGGGATCGCGAACGCCTTGAGGAAGAAGGCCAGCCCGAACAACGTCCACCCGGCGGCGGCCGCGACGTGGACGGCCCGCCCGGAGCGCAGGTACAGCACGTGCGAGGCGACCGCCATGGGCAGCGCGATCTGCAGCGGCACGGTATTGAGGCCGGCCGCCCACCAGGCGAGCGCGGGCACGGTCACCGGGGCGACGAGAAAGACGAGCAGCGGCACGACGACGGCCCGCCGCGGCCCGAACACCACCCGGAGCATCCGGAAGACGGCCAGGCCGGCGCACGCGTGCAGCGCGAGCACGGTGCCGCTCGCCAGGCCCCACCCGTACGGCGCGAGCCGGGCGGTCACCCAGGCGAGCAGGAAGCCGCCGGGCATGAACTGGCCGTGGTGGACCCGCGTGAGGTAGTCCCAGGTGAGGCCGCTCTCGGCGGCGCGCGCCATGAACTCGAAGTCGTCCTCCTTGAAGAACGCCTCGGCGACGACGGACGCCTTCCACGCGGTCTGCAGCAGGACGAGTCCGAGCGCGGCGAGGAGGAGGCCGTGCCGGCGGAGGAGGTCACGCGCGCCGCGCAGGAAGGACACGAGTTCGGGCGGGAGCGTGATCCGGATCTTCGCCGTTCCCTCGACGGGCGTGATCACGTTTGTCACGGTACTCCCGAAAGGCTGGGATCACGAGTGGCGATCTCGACCCGCGGCAGCGAGGGCGCCCGGACGGCGACCGGCCTGCCGGGGATGTTCCCGAACAGGCAGGCGAGCAGCGCCAGGCAGAGGAGCTGGGGCACCAGGTCGGTCAGCGGGCGGCCCCACGCGGTGTTCTCCACGCCGAGCAGGTACGTCCCCACGGCCAGGCTCAGCCCGGCGAGGGCGAACGACACGATCCCGAGGCGCGGCGAGGCGAGCGCCCGCAGCAGGCGGAACAGGGCGCCGCGTCTGGCGTGCGCGGCGGTCGAGATCCGGCGGAACCACAGCGTCGCGGCGAAGACCGCGGCCAGCACGACGAGGCCCACGACGCCGCCGGTCCAGAAGCCGTACGCGGCCGTGACCGGCCAGAGCCACCGCGCCGCGACACGCCTGGGCGCGCAGGCGGGCAGCGCGGGGCCGTCCCGGCGGCGGGTGGGGGCCAGCGCGAGCGCGACCACGAGGAGGGAGAGGACGCCTCCCGCCACCAGCCCGGCGCGGTACACCGCGTCCGGCTCATACCGCATGGTCACGGTCCCCGCCGTGCCCTCGGGCAGGATCCACGCCTGCCGCCAGCCGTCGAGCCGCGCCGCGGTCAGCTCCCGGTCGCCCGCGTAGGCGTGCCAGCCCTGGTTGAAGTTCTCGTTGACGACCAGGTAGCTCTCCCGGCCCGCCGCGACCCGGACCCGGCGCTCCCAGCCGGTCCACTCCTCCTCGTCGACCGCGCGCATCGCGGTGGCCGGCGCCGTCGCCGCCCCCGGAGCCCGCACGACCGCCGCCTGGATGCGGTACGGATCGTCCGCCGCCGCGGTCAGCCGGGTCTCTCCGGGGAGGACGCTCACCCGCTCGCACGTCCGGAACGTCAGCGGCCGGCCGGCCAGGACGTCCGCCAGCGTGCCCCCGACGATCTCGGTGTTCACCGGCACGTCGTTGACCCGCAGCGTCGGGCCGTAGCCGCAGGGCAGCCGCAGCGCGAAGCCGCCCAGCCCACCGAGGGGACGCACGCCGGGGATCGTGATGTCGGTGACCTCCAGCGAGCGCGAGCTGGGCGCGCTGAACTCGATGGTCAGCTCGCGCGCCTTGAGCGGAGGGAAGGCGATCCACCCGTTCCGGCCCACCCAGCCCTCGCGGACGCCGCCGTCCTTCGCCCGCAGCGTCACCCGTACGGGAGGGGCCCCGAGATGGGAGTCGGGGAAGACGACCTTGATCCGGGACAGCGTGGTCTCGCGGGCGAGCCGCACGTCGAGCGACGGCCTGCGGTCGAACGGATAGGCGTACCAGACCGTCTTGGGGTCGCCGTCGAAGGCCGACCTGGCGAGCGCGGCCGGGTGGCCGGTGAAGGTCGAGGAGGTCGTGACGGTCAGCGGGTCGTTCGGGAGCGTGGTGAGCTTCTCGACCGCCGTGCGGTCGGTGAGCACGGCCTGGCCGGTGACGACCCGGTCGCCCGACCCCTGCGAGACGTAGGAGCGGTCGAAGCCGTACCCGTCCTCGCCCAGCACCTCCAGCCGCCCGGAACACGTCCACACGTAGGAGCCGCGCATGCAGGCCGGCACGTTCCCGTTGCGGCTGAACGACACGGTCGCCTCGCCGGACCGGTCGCCGGGCACCTCGGGGACGACGACGGTGCGGCCCGGCCGCACGCCGGGGATGGTCAGCTCGGCGACGCCGACCCGGCTGCCGAGCGTCGTCTTCGGCGGGTAGGCCAGCCGGGTGACCCGGACGCGGACCCGGCTCGTCTCGCCGGGCGGGACGGCGAGCCGCTGCTCCGCCTCGGTGTCGCGTACGGGCTGCCGCAGTGTGCCCGCGTCGGTCTCCACCTCGATCTCCGCCGGCGGCGGTCCGATCGCGGCCTGCTCCAGCGCGATCGTCACGTACGGCAGCTGGACCGGCCGGGTGAGGCGCACCTCCAGCCACTCGCCGACCGCTCCCTTCCAGCCGCTGGAGCGCCAGCTCGTCCGCAGGTCCCCGTCCAGCGCCGCGTACGGCTGGTGCCCGGGGTCGCGCGAGCCCGGCATGGCGGTCACGTCCGCCTCGGACGAGGAGGCGCGCACGTCCACGATCTCGAACAGCCGGGCGGTCGACTGGAACGTCGTCCACGCCGGATCGGTCAGGTCGGTGCCCGGGTCGGGGTCGTCCCTGGTCAGGGTGGCGGTGGACGCCTGCCTGAGGTCGCTGACCGCGACCCCCCTCTTCCGCAGGGTGTCGGTGACGATCGTGTCGTACGGCGGGATGTCCAGCGCGCCCGGGTCGTCCCCGAGGATCACCGGGCGGTCGCCGGAGAGGAGGTCCTGCTCGGCGAGGGTGAGCAGGGCCTCCGGCGCCCCGCCCACCCGCAGCGCGCCCTCGACCGGCACGGTGCCGGCGCGCGGCGCGGGGTTCTCGACCTGGTAGATCTCCACCGCGTGGTACGGCTGGTCCAGCCAGCCGGAGGCGGTGTCGTTCCGGGCGATCCCGACCCCGGGGCCGAACCTCGCCACCAGCCTGAGGCCGGGCGAGTCCTCGATCGCCTGATGGACGCGGGCCGGCCAGGCGCCGCCGATCGTGCGCCGGTCGAGGTCGTTGCGCACGACGAGGTGGGAGACCCCGATCCGGCGCAGGGTGGCGGTGAGCCCGGCCGACCCCTGGCCGCTGGAGAAGCGGTCGTCGATGGCCGCGAGCAGCCGGGTGACGCCCGCCGACCCCCACGGCACGATGGTGTGCGTCGCCCAGCGCGCGGTGAGCAGCGGCTGCATGGGCTCGTCGAGGGGGCGGCCCCACAGGTATTCGCCGTGCTTGGACCCGGGCAGGGCGAGCACCGTGCCGTCGCCCGCGTTGTCGTCCAGCCAGGTGGTCGCCTGCTTCCAGTAGTCCGGGATCTCCGCGAACGCCCCGGAGGGGGCGAGCCCCTGGGCGACCACGGGCACGCAGGTGAGCGCGACCAGCGCGGCGCTCGCCGCGGCGAGCCGCGGCCGCCACCGCGCCCGGGCCAGGGTGAGCAGCCCGGCCAGGCCGAGCACCATGGGCAGGCGGATCAGCGCGTCGAACTTGTGCAGGTTGCGGAACGGCGCGAGCACGCCGTCGAGCAGGCCGAGCACGGGAGGGTTGAGCGGGCCGGCGACCGCGCTGGCGTGCCCGGCGACCACGATCGCCACCCCGGTGAGGAGCGAGATCAGCAGGAAGGCGCGCTCGGGCAGGTCGCGGCGCAGCAGGCCGGCCAGTCCGAGGCAGGCGATCAGCACCGTGACGACGATCAGCCAGGGGCGCAGCGCGTGCTCGTAGGCCGCCGCCATCCACGGCTCGCCGTCCACGGACAGGAACGCGAGCCAGCTCGACGTGCCGCGCAGGGTGTTGGTGAGCGACGTGACCTGCGTGGTGGCGGCGGCGTTCTCGATGTACGGCAGGAACGAGAAGACGTACCGGCCCATCACCAGCAGCGGGACCAGCCACCAGCAGGCGACGGCGGCGACCGCGCCGAGCCACCAGGCGAGCAGCCGCCGGCGGCGCGGCCCCGGCGCCCGGGTGAGCAGGTAGACGAAGGGGACGATCAGCACGGCCAGTTCGGCCGCCGCGTTGACGCCGCCGCAGAACAGGAACGCGACCCCCGACAGCGCCGCCGCCCGGCGCGGCCCCAGCTCACCCCTGGCCCCCTTGACCAGCGGCAGCATGACCCACGGCAGCATCGCGCTGGGCAGGAACTCCGAGGAGTTGATGCCGATCAGCGCCTGCGCGTGGGGGGCCAGCGCGTACGCGAACCCGGCTAGGATCCGGGCGCCCGGCGTGCCGATCCGCAGCGCACGGGCGAGCTGGACCGTCCCGAGGAAGGCGGCGCACAGCACGAACGTCATCCACAGGCGCTGCACGTTCCACGCGGGCATGTCCAGCGCGAGGAACAGCGCGTAGAAGGGGCCCATCGGGAACAGGTAGCCGTACGCCTGGTTCTGCAGGTGGCCGAAGTAGGCGTCGTCCCACAGGTGCAGCGCGCGGCCGAGGAACGCGAGCGGGTTGACCGCCATGTCGAGCTTGGTCTCGGCGATGATCTTCTCGGTGGCGGTGTTGAAGGCCACCGCGGCGAGGAGCAGGCATCCCGCGAGCAGGCGCAGCCGATGCCGAAAGCGCCCGCTGTAGCCGCCGTCCCCGCCACCGCCGTCCCCGCCACCACCGTCCCGTCCGCCGTCGTCACCGGCGTCGTGGTTCGGCCACGCCCCGGGGTCGGCCCCGGCGCGGCTCTCCGTGTCGTTCTCGCGGCCGTTCCGGGGGACGTTCCCGGGGCCGTTCTCGTGGTCTGAAGGGGGTGGTGCCACCTGGCGGATCCAGCCGGCAAGGGTCACTGAGCTGCTCCGGGAAAGGGGGTGCTCTTGGCGAGCTCGGCGGCGACGAGATCCGCCATGCTAGCTCCGGTTTTGCCCCATGTGAACTCCCTTGCCCAGTTTCGGCATGCGTCCTGGATCCGGGCGCGCCGCTCCGGGTCGGCCAGCTCCTTGAGCGCGCGTTCGACGACGGTGGCCAGACAGTCGCCCTCGCGCACCAGCCAGCCGGTCACCCCGTCGTTGACCGAGTCGCGCAGCCCGGCCACGTCGTACGCCACGGTGGGCACGCCGAGCGCCGCCGCCTCGATCACCGTGAGGCCCCAGCCCTCGAACTCCGAGGCGGTCACGTTGAGCACCGCCGCCTTGATGACCGCGTTCTTCTCCGGCTCCGAGAGGTAGCCGTGCAGGCGCACCCGCTCGGTCACGCCGCGCTCCCGCGCGCGGTCCGCGAGCCGGTCCAGCTCCGGACCGCGCCCGACCACGTGGACGGCCAGGCCCGGCCACGCCTCGCGCAGGTCGGCGGCCAGGTCCACGACCCGGTCGATCCGCTTGTGCCCGACGAGGCGGCCCACGTACACGAGGGCCGGCTCGCCCTCCACCGGCATGTCCGCGACGGGCCGGGCGACCGGGCTCCCGTTGGGGACGATCACGATCGGCGCCCGCCAGCGCAGCCGGGCGCGCAGCTCGTCGCGCGACGACTCCGAGACGGTGACCGTGGTCCGGTTCCGGTACACGACGCGGGCGACCGGCCCCTCGACGAAGCAGCCGATCCACGCCAGCCAGCGGGGGAAGAACGCGTAGAACTGCCGGTCGTGGACGTGGTGGACCAGCGACACGACGGCGGTGCGCCGCGCGACGACCAGGGGCGCGAAGAACGGGATGCCGTTCATCGAGTCGATGACCAGGTCGAACCTCCGCCGCCTGAGCAGCAGCCACAGCGGCACCAGCAGGTAGACGAGGTAGCGGTTGCCCATCCGCCGCAGCTCGATGCCGTCCCGCAGCTCGGCCGCGCGCTGCCCGGGCTCCCGGCTCGTGACGAAGTGGACCAGCGCGCCCTCGCCCACGAGGAAGCGGCTGACCTGCCAGGCGTACTCCTCGGCGCCCCCGGCGACCGACTGGAGCGGTTCGCGGAAGTTGAGCACGGCGACCCGCACGCCGCGCAGGGAGGGCTGGGAGGCGGCGGCGGGCCCGAGGAGCTGGGGACGGTGCCGGCCGCGCCGCTCGGGCGCGAACGGGCCACTCGCTCCCACATCCGGTACGGCCACGATCGCTCCTCCCGTTCCTCGTACGGCTCCGCCGCACTTTGGCTCCCTGGTGCCGGCTCCGCCGCACTCTGCTTTCCGACGCGGCTCCGCCGCGCTCTGCGAAGAAAATCGAAAAGGCGGGAAATTTCGTGAATACTTGCGACGGCCCGGAAACCCGGAAAAGGCATGGCGAAACAGAACCCATCGCCCGCCGGGCCCGCGGACCGGATTTACCGGTGATCTAGTTCAGCGCGATCGAAAAGATCAGCGAGTGCCGTAGTTGTAGAGCGGCTTGTTCGGAGGCTCAGGCGTCGGCGAAGCGACGTTGACGACCGCCACCGAGGCGACGCCGGCGAGCACCGCTCCGACCGCCAGCGCGGCCAGCACCTTCAACATCGTGCCTCTCCCTCCCGGATCCGTACGCAGTGTGCCGAGAGTAGAACGTGATACAGGTCATAAGCCAGAGCGTTAGTCAAACCGTGACAATGCAAGTTACCCTCTGGTATCCGGCCAATTGTCCGGTAATCCCAGCTCACAGCCGCAACAAGAGCAGCTCTCCGGCACTCAAAATCGGCCGCGCCCCGGGGAATCGAGACGAGAACTCGTTCTCATTTTTTTGCGCGATGAGAACGAATTTCACGTCTTCGCGGAGGAAGGCCGCGGTGAGCGGGCCGTGCCCGTCCCGGATCAGCGCGCCGATCCGCCGGGCCCGCGGCGCCTCCGCCGCGACCCGGATCGCGCCTCCGGCCCGCCGCTCGACCACGAGCGTGTCGTCCCACAGGACCGGTCGGGCGAACATCTTGGTGGCCGGGTCGAGGATCACCCGCCCGCCGTTCCACGCGAACGCGCGGTGCGCGCCCCACGGCAGCGACACCAACGCGCCCGGGGCCGGGTCGGCATTGACGAGGGCCTGGACCCGCCGCCACTCGTCCGGATAGTCCACCGCCGCCAGTCGGCCGAACGCGCCCAGGGCGAACGTGGGCAGCACCAGCACGGGCACGGCCGCCGCGGCGAACCCCATGCGTCCGAGCCGGTCGGCCACGTACGCGAAGCCCATCGCCTGGCAGAGCACGAGAGGAGCGATGAAGAGTTGGCCGTCGCGGAACGGGCCGAACCCCGGCCACCACCCGATCAGCCCCTTGAGCACGCCAGGTGCGAAGGCGCCCAGGCAGGCCACGCCCAGGCCGGCGACCGCCGCCACCGCGAGCCCCGGCACATACCGCCCGGCGCCGGCGTTCCTCCCCCAACCCCTTCCGGCCAGCCTTACGAACCCGGCGAGGGCGAACCGCCGCTCCCCCGCGACGGCGACCCGGGCGAATCCCACGAACCCGGCCAGCGCCACCACGCTGAGGACGAGACGCACGGCGGCGACACTCCACGAGCCCTGCCCCGGCACCCCCGCCTCGGCGTTCCAGACACCCCCGAGGCTGAGCAGACTGCCGAGCGTCCCGAAGGGCCCGTCGGCCCGCGCCGCGAACGCCTCCACCCCCGCGGGATCCGTGACCGCCCGGCTGAGGAGAGCCGGGACCAGCCACGGCAGGCTCAGCACGCCGACGACCACAACGCTCACCAGAACGGCCCGCGCCCGTTCCGACAGGTCCCGGCGGCCGAGGTGGCGCAGCGGCGTCGCCACCTGGTGGCCGTCGGCCAGGCCACGACCGAGCGCCGCGACCGGCAGCACGACCAGTGCGGAGACGAGCATCGCCTGGAAGCCGCCGACCGCGGCGGGCACGAGCGCCACCGCCAGCCGCGCCGTGTCCCCCGCGACCTCGCGCAGGCGCGCCACGCCGGAGCGGGCGCAGAGCCGGGCCGCCGCGCGCACCGCCCAGGGCAGCCCGGCGAACCCCAGGAGCAGCGCCCACTGGCCGAGCAGCAGCCGCTGCGCGAGATAGGCGTTCCACGCGTAGAAGGCGGCGGCCGCGAGCCGCGCCGCCGTCCGGTCCCCCGGCGACAGCGCCGCCGCCCCTGACGCGGCGAGCACGAAGACGCCGAGCAGGAGCGCCTTCTGCACCACGTCCGCCGGGAGCGCGAGCGACAGCAGCGCCACGACCTGGTCGCTCGGCACCGCCCGGGGAAAACCGCCGGACCCGCCCGATCCGAGGACCAGCGGCGGGTCCGGCACGAACACCATGTCGTACCGCAGCGCGAAGCCGGGTCCCAGCGCCGGCCCGAGCGCCAGCACGCCGAGCAGCAACCCGACGGCGGCCGGGGCGAAGCGCGCGAGCAGGCGGCGGGAGCGGCCTGGCCGCGTCACGTGCGGGCGCACCGGCGCATCGCTCCCTCCACCGCTCCCGGCCCGTCACCGACCGGCGCGGGGAACGGGCCTACTTGCCGGGCTCCGGGTCGCGCGGCAGGCCGAGCATACGCTCAGCGATGATGTTGAGCTGCACCTCGGTCGTGCCCCCGTAGATCGTCATCGCTCGGGTGGCGAGGATGGCCCGGTTCCAGTAGCCCGCGTCGCCGAGCTTCCAGTCGGCGGCGGTCACCGCCGCCGCGCCGAGGAGGCCGACCGCCGCCTGCGCCACGTTCTGCGCGTGCGAGGTGGACAGCAGCTTGCGCACGGACGCGTCGGCGCCGGGCTCGCTCCCGGCGAGCTGCTTGAGCGTGACCCGCAGCGACAGCGCGTTGATCGAGTGGCTCTCGCAGACGACGCGGGCGAGCTCCTGCCGCTCCACCGCGGTGAGCTCCCGGTTCAGCTTGCCGCACAGACCGAGCAGGTCTGGCACCGAGGCGCCGGTCCCGCCCGAACCGGACGACAGCGACACCCGCTCGTTGGACAGGGTGTTGCGGGCGACCTTCCAGCCCTCGTTGACCGCGCCCACGACGAGGTCGTCCGGCACGAACACGTCGTCGAGGAAGACCTCGTTGAACAGGTTCTCCCCCGTCATCTCGGTCAGCGGCCGCACGGTCACGCCCGGCGCCTTCATGTCCACGATGAAGTACGTGATGCCCTCGTGCTTGGGCCGGCTGCTGTCCGAGCGGGCGATGCAGATGGCCCACTCCGCGACGTGCGCGACCGACGTCCAGATCTTCTGGCCGTTGAGCCGCCAGCCGCCCTCGACCTTCTCCGCCTTCATCTGCAGCGAGGCGAGGTCGGAACCCGCGCCCGGCTCGGAGAAGAGCTGGCACCAGATCATCTCGCCGCTCAACGTCGGCGGCAGGAAGCGCTCCTGCTGCTCGGGCGTGCCGTACGTGACGATGGACGGCACGACCCAGGCGCCGATGATCATCTGGGGCAGCGCGACCTTCGCCGCGCGCAGCTCCTGGTGGATCAGCACCTGCTCCAGCGGGCTCGCGCCCCGGCCCCACGGCTTGGGCAGGTGCGGCAGGACGAAGCCGGAGGAGGCCAGCGCGCGCTTCTGCTCGCTGCCCCGCCCGCCGGGGCCGTCCGGCTCGGTGGACAGCTCAGCGATCCGGGCGATCTCCTCCCGGATCGCGACGCGCAGCGGCTCGGCATCCTCGGGCAGGTCGATCTCCATCTCGCGGGAGACGCCGCCGAGCGCCAGCGAGGCGACGGTCTCGGCCCAGTCCGCCGACGGTCCGAGCAGCGCCCGCACGCTCAGCGCGCGCCGGTAGTACAGGTGCGCGTCGTGCTCGAAGGTGTAGCCGATGCCGCCGAACGCCTGGATGGCGTCCTTGGCGCACTGCACGGCCGCGTCGGGAGCCGTCACGCCCGCGATCGCGGCGGCGTAGGCCAGCTCCTCGCCGGTGGCCCGGGTCGCGTCCCACACCGTCGCCCTGGCCTGCTCCAACGCGACCAGCATCCGCGAGATCTTGTGCTTGATGCCCTGGAACTGCCCGATCGGGCGGCCGAACTGCACGCGGACCTTGGCGTAGTCGGCGGCGGCCGAGACGCACCAGGAGGCGACGCCCGCCGCGTCCGCGCCGAGGACGATCGCGGCCAGGTTGAGGACGTCCGGGCCCTCCAGCCCGTCGAGGACGCGCTCGGCGGGCACGGCCACCGACGACACCTCGACCTTGGCCACACCGCGGGTGAGGTCGAGCGACGGGATCGGGGTGACGGTCGCCTGGGCCGCGTCCAGCGCGACCCACTCCTCGCCGCGGTCCGTCGAGACCGGCAGCACCAGCACGTCGGCGAGCGTCGCGCCGAGCACCGGCTCGGCCACGCCGCTGATCGTCAAGACCCCGCCCTCGCGGACGCCGGAGATCGCTCCGGTGAGCGCGACCGCCCCGACCAGGGTGCCGTCGGCCAACCCGGGCAGCAGCTCCGCGTGGGCCTTGCCGTCGGCCGCCAGGATGGCCGCGCCCGCGAGCACGGTCGGCACGATCGGGCCCGGGGCCACCCGCTCCGAGAGCGCCTCGATCGCCACCGCCGCCTCCAGCAGGCCGTACCCGGCGCCGCCGTGCTCCTCGGGGATGTGCAGGCCGAGCAATCCCTGTTCGGCCAGGCCGGCCCAGAAGGGAGGACGTTCCTCGGCCCCGCCGCCGGCGGCCGCCACCGCGCTCCGCACCACGTCGGCGGGGATGGTGCGCTCGGCCCACCCGGTGACCGACTCGCGCAGCGCCTCGTGTTCCTCGCTCAGACCGATCGCCATCCGACCCTCCAGGCTCGAACCATCGCAGGGGAATTTCCCAGAATCATATTCTGGAGGATTGTTCTCCGGCTACATCCCTCTACATGGGACGAAGGGTCCAAAAGAGCATATTGAGGTCGCGATAGAGCTCCTGGCGCGTGTCCGGGACCGTGGCGAACAGCAGCGCGGGCTTCTTTCCGCCGGTGCCGACCACGGCCACGATCGCCTCGGACGCGTGCCTGCGCCCGTCGATCCGGTATGTCACGCGGTAGCCGAGCAGCCACCCCGTCCCCCGCCGCAGCGGTTGCGACGCCGTCCAGTCAAGGGAACCGCCCTCCGGCTGGAAGCGCAGCGTCCACCTGGCCGCCCGCGCCGCGACCGCCCGGTACGCCTCCGGGGTGGTGAGGCCGCCCGGGACCGTTCCCGGCATCGGGCAGGAGACGATCAGCGCCCGGCCCGCGCGCTGCGTGTGCGTGAACGGGGCGGGGTGGGCGGCGGTCCGCCACGGGGCGGCGAACCCGCCGTACCCGATGCCCGATTTCTTGTCCACCACGAAGTCGCCGGCCGGGGTGCCCGCGCCCGGGTGGACGACCATGGACAGCGCCGTGGGGACCGGGGGCAGCCGGACCGGCCGCGGTACGGCCGAGGCGGAAGGGGACGCCGAGACGGTGGGACCGGTCCCCGGCCGCCCCTGGTGGAGCGGCGTGGGCGCGGCCCCCGGCCGGTCGCCGGAGAACGCCGTGAACACCAGCACGATGGCGACGGCCGTCCCCACGGCCGCGAGCGCGGTGTAGATCAGGCGGGCCCGCCGTGGACGTGGAGGCGGCTCCGGCCGCACCTGGGGCATCGGGGTCGTGTAGGGCTCACCAGCCTCGGCCATGCCCGCAGATTACGCGACAAACGCCACGTCGCGACGGCATTGTCACAGTCCGTCAGGAATACCTCCCTCCACGGGGGTAGTCGCTCGCGCATGGGACGTTCACGCACCCTCGGCCGCACCGCGGCGTCGATGGCGTTGCTCGTCTGCGCGGCCTGCGGAAGCCCGATGGCCGGCCTCACCGCCGGCGCTTCCGCCCCGACCGGGACACCGCCCCCGTCACCGTCCGCCCCGGCGGGCGCGACGCCCGCGCACCCGGGCGGCCCGTCCGGGCTGGAGGGCTCGTACGAACAGGTCATCAAGCGGGTCCTGCCATCGATCGTGCAGATCACCACCAACCGGGGCCTGGGCTCCGGCATCGTCTACGACAAGGACGGCCACATCCTGACGAACGCCCACGTGGTGCAGGGGGCCAAGCGGTTCTCGGTGACGCTCGCGACCGGCGGGAAGCAACGGACCGGCCGGCTGATGAACGTCTTCCCGGCCGGCGACCTCGCCGTGATCAAGGTGGACAACACGCAGGGCCTGCAGCCCGCGTCCTTCGGCCGCTCCGCCGACCTGCGGGTGGGCCAGATCGTGCTGGCCATGGGGAACCCGCTCGGCTACTCCGGCAGCGTCACGGAGGGCATCGTCTCCGGGCTGGGCCGCACTGTCAGCGGATCGAGCGGCGAGGGCACGCCCACCTCGACCATCCCGGACGCCATCCAGACCTCCGCCGCGATCAACCCGGGCAACAGCGGCGGCGCGCTCGTGGACATGAGCGGCCGCGTCATCGGCATCCCGAGCCTGGCCGCGGTCGACCCCGAACTGGGCGCGGCGCCCGGCATCGGCTTCGCCATCCCGAGCGACACGGCGTCCGACATCGCCAACCAGATCATCAAGAACGGCAGGGTCGTCAACAGCCACCGGGCGGCGCTCGGCATCCAGGTGGGCACCGCGGTGGACGCGCTGGGCTCGCCGATCGGCGTGCTGGTCGGCCGGGTCACCAACGGAGGCGCCGCCGAACAGGCCGGGATCAGGCCGGGTGACGTGATCGTCAAGGTCAACGACACCCCGACCCCGAACACGACGGCGCTGTCCGAGGCGCTCGCCCGGCTCCAGCCCGGCCAGAGCACCAAGGTCACGCTGCTGTACCCGAGCGGGACCACGAGCACCGTCACCGTCACCCTCGGCCAGCTCCCGGGCTGATCCTGACATTCTTGTGTGAGAAAGGGCGTTCGAGCTTGGTACGGGGTCGGCGACCGTTGTTACGGTCATCCGGTGATCGCTCCCGACCTCACCGAATTCATCGCCGGGCTGCCCAAGGCCGAGCTGCACGTGCACCACGTGGGCTCCGCGTCGCCCCAGATCGTGGCCGAGCTGGCCGCGCGCCACGAGGGCTCAACTCCCGTCCCGGCCGACCCCGACCTCCTCGCCGACTACTTCGTCTTCCGCGACTTCGCCCACTTCATCGAGGTGTACCTGGCCGTCGTCGACCTGATCAGGGACCCCGAGGACGTCTGGTCGCTCTTCCACGGCGTCGGCCGCGACCTCGCCGCGCAGCGGGTCAGGTACGCCGAGCTCACCGTCACGCCGCACCTGCACCTCTCCCGGGGGTTCGCCGCCGCCGAGTTCTGCGAGGTGATCGAGGACGCCCGGCGCGCGGTCGAGCGCGACTACGGCACGATCCTCCGCTGGTGCTTCGACATCCCCGGCGAGGACGGCGTGCACGGCGCCGACCAGACCCTCAAGGTGGCCCTGGAGCAGCGGCCGGACGGCCTGATCAGCTTCGGCCTCGGCGGGCCGGAGATCGGCGTGTCCCGCGCCCAGTTCGCGCCGCACTTCGCCGCGGCCCGCGCCGCCGGGCTCCACTCCGTCCCGCACGCGGGCGAGACGACCGGGGCGGCGACGGTCTGGGACGCGATCCGCGAGCTGAAGGCCGAGCGGATCGGGCACGGCGTGCACAGCGTCGAAGACCCAGCGCTGCTCGACCACCTCGCCTCCGAGGGGATCGTCTTGGAGGTCTGCCCCACGTCGAACGTGCGGACCCGGGCCGTCGCCGACCTGGCCGAGCACCCGCTCGCCACCCTGGTCAAGGCGGGCGTGCCCGTGACCATCAACTCCGACGACCCGCCCATGTTCGGCACCACCCTGAACAACGAGTACGCGGTGGCCGCGGAGCTGCTCGGGCTCGACCGGGACGGCGTGGCCGACCTGGCCCGCAACGGCGTACGCGCGTCGTTCCTCACCTTCGAGGGCAAGAACGCCCTGCTCGCCGAGATCGACGCGTACGCGGCGGGCGTCGGCGCCTGAAAACAGGCCGAGGGGCGGTCGTCGCGTCGGCGATGTCCACCGACGCGACCGCCCCTCGCGGCTCCTGCCCTGGGTTCCGCACAAAGACGCGCGGGACAGCCGGCGGACGCGGAGATCACTGCGGGCGCAGGACGAACTCGGCCACCAGCCGGACCCACTCCTCCGGACGTTCCAGCAGCACGACGTGCCCGCTGTCGATCTCGGCGTACTCGCTCCCCGCGATCGCCGCGTGCAGCTCCCTGGAGTTCTCCACCGGCACGGTGAGGTCCCGGCCGCACCCGATGACCAGGGTGCGCGCCTGGATCTTCGGCAGCAGGTCCCGGACGTCCACCCGCAGGTTCAGGTCGATCTGGCGCAGCCGCTCCCGGTTCGGCCGCAGGTTCGGCACCAGCCCCTCCACCCCGTCCGGGCCCAGCGCGTTCAGGAACTCCCGGCTGAACCCGGTGAGGGTGGAGAACCGGCCGAACGCGTCGGCGTCGTCCGCGATCCGCCGCCACACGGTCATGAGATTCCGCAGGTACTCGTCGCCCGGACCGGCCCACCCGGCCACCAGCACCAGACTCCGTACCAGCTCGGGCCGGGTGGCCGCGAAGGCGGCGGCCACCGGCGCCCCCAGGGAGAACCCGACCAGATCGACCGGACCGGTCCCGGCGTCCCCGATCACCACGTCGAGCTGCCCGGTCAGCGCCTCCACGGTCAGGTCCCCGCCGTCGTCCTCGGCCGGGTCGCTGCCCGACAGATCGGGCGTGATCACCGTACGGGCGTCGGTGAACCGGTCCGCCACCCCGTCCCAGGTGATCCCCGCCCCCGGCCCCGTGCCGTGCACGAGCACCAGCCCAGGACCCGACCCCTTCATCCCGTACGGCACCAGCGCGTCGTCCACCCGCACACTCGGCATGATGATTCCTTCCTCATCCGTCATCGGTCGACCGGTGTTCCGGTCGCCCCACGAGGAGGCTGCCCGAGCCCGCCGGCGTTGAGGAGCGGAGCGCTTTGCCTAGGACCGACGGTCCGTGGTTATGGTCAGCGTGAGCTGCCAGAATTCCCGACATGGCGATGAATCGCGACGAACTCGCCGATTTCCTCCGTCGATCCCGCGAACGGCTCCGGCCAGAGGAGGTCGGACTCCCGTCAGGGCCCCGGCGGCGCACCCCCGGACTGCGCCGGGAGGAGGTCTCCCGGCTCGCCGGCATGTCGGCGGACTACTACATGCGGCTGGAGCAGGCCCGCGGCCCGCAGCCGTCGGTCCAGATGCTCGCCGCGCTCTCGCGGGCGCTGCGGCTGGACGAGGACGGACGCGACCACCTCTACCTGCTCGCCGGGCACCGCCCGCCCGCCGGCCGCCAGGCCGGATCACACGTACGGCCCGGCCTGCTGTTCCTGCTCGACCGGCTGTCCGACACCCCGGCCCAGATCCTCAGCGACCTCGGCGACCTGCTCGCGCAGAACACGCTGGCCGAGGCCCTTTTCGGCTGCGTGTGCTCCGTCAGTCCGCCGGACCGCAACATCGTGTGGCGCTGGTTCACCGACCCCGTGGTCCGGGCCGCTTATCCGGAGGACGAGCAGGAGCACTACAGCCGGGTCCACGTCGCCGACCTGCGCGCGGCCTTCACCCGGCGTGGCGGCGACGCCCCCGCACGGGCCCTGGTCGCCCGGTTGCGCGCCGCGAGCCCCGAGTTCGCCGAGCTGTGGGACCGGCACGAGGTCGCGGTACGGCGCGGCAGCCGGATGCGCGTCCTGCACCCGGAGATCGGCTTGCTCGAACTGGACTGCGAGACCCTGCTCACCCCCTCGGAGGACCAGCGGGTGCTGGTGTTCACCCCGCCGCCGGGCACGGCCGGGCTGGACCACCTGCGGCTGCTCGGGCTGCTCGGCCACGACAGTTTCGTCCGCGCACGCCCCGGCCCCGGCCTCGGACCGGCCGCGCTCGACGCCGCCGCAGGGGCCTGAGAACGCGCCGAGGGGCGGCCCCGTCGGTGATGTCCACCGACGCGACCGCCCCTCGCGGCTCCTGCCCTGGGTTCCAGGTCCCGGACAAAACAACGACCCGCGGAAGACGACTACCAAACCGTCGACCACGGGTCTGCATTCGGAGGTTCCAGGGGGTCGACCCCCTGGGTAAAAACAACGACCCGCGGAAGACGGCTGCAAAGCCGTCGACCACGGGTCTCCCAAGTGGAGGTGGCGGGAATCGAACCCGCGTCCTTCAACACCAAGACAGGGCTTCTCCGGGTGCAGCCTGTTACGTTTTTCTCAGCCCCGGCAATCTCACAGGCGAGTCGCCGACGGGCTCAGTCACTGTTTGGTTTCCCGATCGACCCCGTGACCGGGTCGCTCGGTTGAGCCTCCTAGCGATGTCAGATCCGGGCCGGAGGCGGTCCCGGGCTGACAGAGGTCTCTCGCTGCTTAGGCGGCGAGGGCCAGGGAGCCCTGGCTGACCTCAGTGCGCGTGTTATTGGCACTTATTGGTTTGCGGTCACAGTGTTAACGAGGTTATGTCCGCAGTCCTCGACCCGCTTCCCCTGACTTGCAATGTCGAAGTCGAAACCGGTCACCCCCTGTTGAGTTGTCAACCCGGCCCCCGCGGGGATCGGCATCGCAACCATACATGCCCAACACTGGGCACGCGAACCCAATTCCCGATCAGCCGGCGGGGATGACGAAGCCCCCGGAGGCGCGCCATCACGCACGCCCCCGGGGGCCGACCGGCAGGGTCGAGCCGGTCCGGACGGCAGGGCTCCCCCCGAGATGGAGCCCTGGTCTCATCACGGTGACTGAGTCCGCAACCCCCCAAGCGGTGCTCAGTCACTTAGACAGACGCCTCCGGAGGCCCGGATGGTTGCTCGCCTCTCAGATTTTTTTCTGTCAGAGCTTCTTCGGGTCCGCCTGGCGGAAGAATCGCCCCGCCACCGTCGCCGCTGCGGAGGCGTCGGTGCTCTCCGCCACCACGGCGACCGCGATGTCGCCCTGCCAGCCGACGAACCACGACAGGTCGCGCCGCTGCTTCTTCACGACGTAGCCGATGCCGGCCGCCACGCCGTACACGGGGTCGCCGGGAGCGGTGGCGGCGTGGGCCGCCCCGGAGGTCACCCCGGCGCGCATGAGCGTGCGGATCTTCTCGACGACCGTGGGGTCGAGCGGTACGGGGGCGGGCGGCGCGGCCGGGGCCACCTCCGCGGTGGGGTCCGGCGAGGACGGCGAGGTGACCAGCACCGGCGGGCGCCAGGTGCCCGACTTGACCGCCCCGGCGACGAGCGCCATGGTCAGCGGGCTCACCCGCACGGTCTGCCCCGCGATGAGCTTCGCGGTGGCGGCGTCGCTCGCCGGGTTCGGCAGGGCGCCGCTGAACGAGGCGAGCGGGAGCTCCCACGGGCTGCCGATGCCGTACTTCTCCGCGCTCGCGACGACCGCGTCACCCGTGACCCGCCGGGCCAGGGACGCCAGCGCCGTCACACAGCCGCGTGCGAAGTCGGTCGCGAACGTCGGGGTGGTCCCTCCGGTGTATCCGGCGTGCTGGAACCGCGCCCCGGCCACCGAACGGTCCGCGCTGCACGGCACCTTCTGCTTGGCGTCGAAGCCGTTCTTGAGCAGCGCGTCGGCGGCGATGATCGAGAAGGTGGTGCCGGCGGGGAACTTCCCGGCCAGGGCGTCCTTCTGCTGGCTCATCCCCTGAGTGGAGACCGCGCGGATCTCGCCGGTGGACGCCTGGAGCGCCACCAGCGCGACCTGCTGCGACGCGGCGACGGCGCTGTCCCCCGCGGCCTGCAGGCCGGAGTCGATCGTCGTACGGACCGAGGTGTTCGCCCGGCCCGGCCACGCCTTGAGCTCCTTGACCTGCTTGCCCGAGGAGTCGAGGATCACGACCTTGGTCTCGGTGGAGCCGGTGAGCTGGTCCTGGTAGGCCTTCTGCAGGCCGTCCCGGCCCACGGTGTCGCCGGCCCGCTGCGGGCCGCCGAGCTGCTGCTCCGCCTCCGGGGTGATCGCGGCGACGCGGCCGACGATGTCCTTGGGCGACTTGGGCGCCACCGGCAGGCTGTCCGTCACGATCGAGATGCCCTTGATGGCCTTCAGCTTGTCCTTGACCTGGCTGAAGGTTCTGCCACCGAACGTCGCGAGCGGCACGAACGACTGCGGCGGCGACGACAGGATGCGGCTGAGCAGGCGGTCCTCCGCGAACCCGGTCACCTGGGACAGCTGCGCGCACAGCGCCGTCTTGTCCGCGATCTTGTCGGGATAGACGCCCGCGACGTAGCGGAGCGTCTCGTCCTGCAGCGACTCGCCCGCCCGGTCGAGGATCGGCTGCCGCGCCAGCGGCTCAACGTCCACGGCGAACCGTTCCCCGGCGTGCAGCTCGGGGTGGATCACGCTCGGCGACCACTGGATCTTCCACTGGCCGTCCACCTGGTGGAGCGGCAGCGTGCTGTCGTACTCCCACAGCGGGTTGTTCTCACCGAGATCCACCTCGGCGTGGTACTCGGCCTTCGCGCTGTCGCCGTCACGCTTCACGCCCTTGAGCGAGAACCGGAACGACGCGGCGTCGAGTTGGACGCCGACGTCCTCCAGGGCCCGCCGTACGACGGCCGGGTCGCCGTCGGCCCTGCGGGCCGCGCCCGCGTAGTCCCCACTCTGCCAGCCCACGAGGAAGTCTCGTACGGCGTCGAGCGGGGACGGCTCCTCGAAACAGGCGGTCAGCATGGGCACGGCCAGCCCCAGGGCCAGCGCCGCCCGTACGGCTTTCGCGGCGGACACGGCCTAGCGGCCCCCCCGACGCCGGACGGCGTTGGACATCGCCCGCGCCATCTCGCGGCTGGCCTGCTTCTCCATCAGGGTCTGCCGCTTGTCGTAGTCCTTCTTACCGCGCGCGACGCCGATCTCGACCTTGGCCTTGCCGTCCTTGAAGTACAGGGAGAGAGGGACCAGGGTCAGGCCGCGCTCCTTGAGGATCTGCAGAATCTTGCCGATCTCCTTGCGGTGCAGCAGCAGCTTGCGGGTGCGCCGCGCGGCATGGTTGGTCCACGTGCCCTGGCTGTACTCAGGGATGTACGCGTTGATCAGCCATGCCTCACCGCCGTCGACGGTCGCGTAGCCGTCGGTGAGATTGGCCTTTCCGGCCCGGAGGGACTTGACCTCCGTGCCGGTGAGGACGAGCCCGGCCTCGTACGTGTCCTCGATGAAGTAGTCGTGCCGGGCACGCTTGTTCTGAGCGATGAGCTTGCGCCCGATCTCACGTGGCATATAGGGAGCCTACCGGCGGCCGGAGCCTCGAACGGCGCGGAAGAGCGCGACCATGGCCCCGTCACACCTTCAGATAACGACGCAGGGTCACGAAGGACGCCAGGAGACAGATCACCACACCCACGACCATGGTCAGCGTGATCACTCCGGCGAGCGTGTTCCAGCTCAGCGGCGCGGTCATGTACATCTGGATCTGGTCGAAGATCAGGATCTTCGTGACGATCAGCAGAACCGCGGCGAGAACACCGCCGATCAGGCCGGCGATGACGCCTTCCATGACGAACGGAAGCTGGATGTAGACGTTCGAGGCACCGACCAGCCGCATGATGCCGGTCTCTCTCCGGCGGTTGTACGCCGAGAGCCGGACCGTGTTGCCGATCAGCAGGGTCGCCGCGAGCACCATCAGGATGGCGATGGCGAGGGCCATGTTGCGGAGCTTCCCCATGAAGCCGAAGACCGAGTCGAGGATCTGCCGCTGGTTCACGATGTTGGAGACGCCCGGCTGGCCCTTCAGGCTCTGCTCGACCGCCGACGCCTTGTCCGGGTCCTTGAGCTTCACCCGGAAGGACTCGGGCAGGTCCTCCGGCTTGAGCACCGAGAGCAGGATGCTGTTGCCCCCGGAATCCTGGAAGTTCTTGTACGCCGCGTTCTGGTCCTCGTAGTCGACCTTCTGGACGTCGGGCATGGCCTCGATCGTCTGCTTCAGCTTGGTCTTCTGGTCCGGGGTGATCGCGCCCTTGTTCTTGCAGGCGGGGAACGCGTCGTTCTTCCCACAGAGGAAGACCGAGAGCTCGACCTTGTCCATCCAGAAGTTGGTCAGGGACGAGACCTGGGAGTTGATCATCAGTCCGATGCCGAGCAGCCCCATGCCGACCGCGACGGTCACGACGACCGCGATGGTCATCGTGAGGTTTCGGCGGAGGCCGATCCAGACCTCGGAGAAGATGAAATTGGCCCGCATGCTCCCCGTTACTCCAAACTGACTACGCGGCGCCCAGGCGGCGCCTGGCGCCGCCCCGGACCGCCACTCGTGGGCTAGTACGCCTGGCCGTACACCCCGCGCGACTGGTCACGGACGATCTTGCCGTCCTCCAGCTCGACCACACGCTTCCGCATGGAGTCGACGATGGCCGCGTCGTGCGTGGCCATCAGCACGGTGGTGCCGGTCCTGTTGATGCGGTCGAGCACCTTCATGATGCCGATGCTCGTCGCCGGGTCGATGTTCCCGGTCGGCTCGTCGGCAAGGAGGATCATAGGACGGTTCACGAACGCGCGAGCCATGGCGACCCGCTGCTGCTCACCACCCGACAGCTCCTCCGGCATGCGGTGGGCCTTGCCCTCCAGGCCGACCAGCTCGATGACCTCGGGGACCACCTTGCGGATGAACCGGCGGGGCTTCCCGATGACCTCGAGGGCGAACGCCACGTTCTCGTAGACGTTCTTCTTGGGCAGCAACCGGAAGTCCTGGAAGACACATCCGATGCGGCGCCGCAGGTGCGGCACCTTGAAATTCGAGAGCTTCGCGAGGTCCTTGCCGGCGACATGGATCGCACCGGAATTTGGCCGCTCCTCCTTGAGGACCAGCCTGAGGAAGGTCGACTTCCCCGATCCCGACGGACCCACGAGGAACACGAACTCGCCCTTGTCGACATCCACGCTCACGTGGTCGAGGGCGGGCCGGTTCTGGTTCGCGTAGACCTTGGTGACATTATCGAAATGGATCACGAGCGCATCACGGCATGCCAGTCTAGGGGTTGGGACAACCAGCCCGGGGGGCGCCGGTCTCTTTGCGAAGGATCGACGTTCCGATTGGCCGAAGGCCAGTCTAGGGGTAACACTGACACGGAACGTCCATAACGGAAACAAAACGATTAGGGTCTGGCTGGCGGGAAGGAAGAGCTGCCATGAGCTGTGAACATCTGATCTGCGCCGCGTGCGCCGGCCCTGTCGTCGAGGGACGCTGCCCGGTGTGCCGCGCGGGCCGGGCCAAGGTCCACCACCACGGCTTCCTCGGGCTATCGCCCATGGTCATCGCCCTGACGGTGATCCTCGCCCTGGCCCTGCTCGCGCTCAAACACGTGGGCTGAGCTACGGCGTTTATTTGCGCTCGCTCCGCTCGCGCGGGCTCGGGGCGCTGTGTTCATTGCGCTCGCTCCGCTCGCGCGGCTCAGGCCGCCCAAAGGCGATGTCTTCCCTCGTCACTCGGAGTCGCTCGTCCCTCGCTCCCCACTCGCTCCTCAGTCCAGACACCGCCGCGTCCGTGTCTATTTGCGCTCGCTCCGCTCGCGCGGGCTCGGGCCGCCCAAAGGCGATGTCTTCCCTCGTCGCTCGGAGTCGCTCGTCCCTCGCTCCCCACTCGCTCCTCAGTCCAGACACCGCCGCGCCCCTCGCGTGATGGTTCGGCGCCGTAAGGATTGATGGCGCTCGCCGGTGGCGAGGGGCGCAGAGAAGGAGAGAAGGGCCGGGGACTACTCGTTTTCCTGGCGGCGCATCCAGCGGATCTCGCCCTCGATGAACTCGTCGAGATCGCCGTCCAGCACGGCGGTCGGGTTGCCGGCCTCGACGCCCGTGCGCAGGTCCTTGACGATCTGGTACGGGTGCAGGACGTAGTTGCGGATCTGGGTGCCCCAGGAGGTCGTGCTCTCACCGCGGAGCTCGTTCATCGCGGCGGCCTCCTCCTGGCGCTTGCGCTCCAGCAGCTTGGCCTGCAGGACCGCCATGGCGGTCGCTCGGTTCTGCAACTGCGAGCGCTCGTTCTGGCAGGAGACCACGATGCCGGTGGGCAGGTGGGTGATGCGGACCGCCGAGTCCGTGGTGTTGACGCCCTGACCACCCGGCCCGGAGGAGCGGTAGACATCGACGCGGATGTCGTCCTCGTTGATGTCGATGTGGTCGGTCTGCTCGACGACGGGCACCACGTCCACGCCCGCGAAGGACGTCTGGCGGCGGCCCTGGTTGTCGAACGGGCTGATCCGGACCAGGCGGTGGGTGCCGTGCTCGCCGCGCAGGGTGCCGTACGCGTAGGGCGCCTTGACGGTGAACGTGGCCGACTTGATGCCGGCCTCCTCGGCGTACGACGTCTCGTAGACCTCGGTCGAGTAACCCTTGCGCTCGGCCCAGCGCAGGTACATGCGGAGGAGCATCTGCGCCCAGTCGGCGGCGTCCACGCCGCCCGCCTGCGAGTTGATCGTGACGAGCGCCTCGCGGGAGTCGTACTCGCCGGACAGCAGCGTGCGCACTTCCAGGGCGCCGACGTCCGACTTGAGCGCGGCGAGCTCCCTCTCGGCCTCGGCGAGCGCCTCGTCGTCGCCTTCCTCGGCGGCGAGCTCGAACATGACCGGCAGGTCGTCCAGGCGCCGGGCCAGGCCCTGCACCCGGTTGACCTCGCCCTGCAGGTGAGAGAGCTTGCTGGTGACCCGCTGCGCCTGCTCCACGTCGTTCCACAGGTCAGGCGCGGCAGCCTGCTCCTCCAGCTCGGCGATCTGCTTGTGCAGGGCGTCGAGGTCGAGCACGTCCTGAATGCCCTTCAGGGTGCCGGTAAGCTCGTTGATCTCTTCGGCTGGATCGATGACTGCCACGTCTGTAAAGGGTACGCGAACACGGGACCCTGTTGAGTACGGCGCCTTGGCTACGATGTGGCCGGGATGTGGCCCCTCATGCGGCCGCTGTCAGCGTGCCGGGTGCGCGAGAGGAGGCCACGGTGGACGGAGCCGCACGCGTGCTCGCCTCCGCCTGCCGTCCGGCGCTCGCGCTCGCCCTGGCCGCCACCGCCGCCTGCTCGGCGGCCGCGCCGGCCCCCTCACCCAGCCCGGTCGCCGCCACCGCGAGCGCGTCGCCCTCGGCGAGCCGCCCGCCGGCCTCGCCCGCCGTGACGCTGGCGGAGGCCCGCAGCGCGCTGGACACCTTCCTCGCGACCGACGACGTCGTACGCGCCGGCCGGGCGCAGCGCTGGACGCTCCAGCTCTATCGGGACGGCCAGCGCCCGATCACGATCGCCCAGTTCCACTCCTCCGGCGGGAAGCCGCCCCGCTACACCTGGGGCAAACGCACCCTGCTGGTGCCCCGGCTGCCCGCCAAGGCGTCCCACCAGTGGTTCGCCGCGACCGCGGAGCGCCGGGACTCCTCCGGGCAGGTCAGGACCGCCCTGCTGACGTTCGTACGGCAGAACGCCGAGTCGGCGTGGCAGAACAGCTTCCAATCCCTGCTGTACAAGGACGAGAAGGCCCCCGAGGTGGCCCTCGACGCGGACGGCTACGCCGCCCCCCTCGAGTCCCGCGACCAGAGTGTGGCGATCAGCCCGAACCTGATGGGCCCGCTGCACGCCACGATCGCCGAGGAGGGCAAGGACGGCTTCGCCTCCGGCCTGATCGCACCCGGCCCACAGACCACCGGGTACGCCACCGATATCAAGAACCGGCGGGAGAAGGCGCGCCAGGCCGACTGCATGAACTTCGACTCGCTGTTCGCCGCGGCAGTGGACTACCCGGTCTTCGCGCTGCGCACGAAGGACGGCGGCGGCCTCATCCTCTACACGCTGCTCCGGACGAGCACGTGGTCACCCGTGCTGAGCTGCGGGTACGGCCGGCCGCTCGCCATACCGAAGGACGCCCGCTGGGACCTGAGCAACCCGGTGGTGCGCAGGGAGCGGCGGATCATCGAGACGCAGCAGTACGCGAGCGCGGTGCCGCCCAGGAGCTCCACCGCGCCCGCGCACGTCATCGGGTACGACGGCCGGGTGACCAAGGCCACGACCCGCTGACCTCGGTCACCCCGCGCCTCACTCGTCCGTGTGCGGCAGGTTGCTGGACGTGACCAGGGTGCGCACCGCCCGCAGCGCCACCGACAGGGTGGCGAGGTCGAAGTGGTCGCTCTCCCAGATCTCGGACAGCGTCTGCCTGGCCCGTCCGACGGCCGCCTCGTTCGCCTCCGACCAGCGGGCCAGCCGCTCCTCGGGGGACAGCCCCGACTCGCTGCGCAGCAGCACCTCCCTGGTGAGGGTGGCGTGCGCGGCGTACAGGTCGTCGCGGAGCGCGGAACGCGCCATCGAGTTCCACCGGTTGTCCCGGGGCAGCGCGATGACCCGCTCCCTGAGCCGGGCGAGCTGCAGGCGGTCGGCCAGGTCGAAGTACACCTCGGCGACCTCGTGCAGCGGCAGCCCGGTCAGCGCGGCGATCTCGACCAGGTCGAACGTGGAGTACGCGGGCACCATCGCGGCGACCCGCTCGGCCAGCTCGTCCGGCACACCGCGCGCCACGAAGCCGTCCCTGCGCTCCTCGTACGCGGCCAGGTCGAGGCCGGTGAGCAGCTTGGGCAGGTGCGGCAGCAGCGCGCTCGCGCCGTCGGCGAAGAACCGGGCGGTCGTCGCGAGGTCGAGCGGCGGCCTCCGGTTGCCGAGCAGCCAGCGGGTGCCGCGCTCGGACAGCTTGCGCCCTTCGAGCAGCATCGCGATCCGGGTCGCGGTGTCCACCTCGTTGTCCAGCGCCTCGACCTGGCTGGTGAGGCTCGGCAGGTCGAAGACCTCGCGGGCGACGAGGTAGGCCCGGACGATGTCCGGCGTGGACGCGCCGGTCTCCTCGCCGAAACGGAACACGAAGCTCGTCCCGCCGAAGTTGACCACGTCGTTCACGACCCGTGTCGTGATGATCTCCCGGCGGAGCGGGTGCGCGTCCATGGAGCCCTGGTACCGGTCCTGCAGCGCGGACGGGAAGTACGACACCAGCCACGGAGCGAGGTAGGGGTCGTCGGGCAGGTCGGAGGCGAGCAGCTCGGCGTCCGCCACGAGCTTGGTGTAGGCGAGCAGCACCGAGAACTCGGGCTGGGTGAGCCCGAGGCCGGCCTGCCGCCGCTCGGCCAGGACCTTGTCCGAGGGGAGGTGCTCCAGATCGCGGTTGACCAGCCCGGCTCGCTCCAGCTTCCGCAGGTAGCGAGCGTGGATGTGCAGCATGTCGGGCGCCTGGGCGCGGGCCGCGGCGAGCACGACGTTCTGCGCGTAGTTGTCGCGCAGCACCAGCTCGCCGACCTCGCCGGTCATGTCCAGGAAGAGCTCGTCGCGCTGCCGGTCGGCCAGATCGCCCTCGCGGACGGCCTGGTCGAGCAGGATCTTGATGTTCACCTCGTGGTCCGAGGTGTCCACACCGGCGGAGTTGTCGATGAAGTCGGTGTTGATCAACCCGCCGTTCAGGGCGAACTCGATCCGGCCGAGCTGGGTGAAGCCGAGGTTGCCGCCCTCGCCGACGACCTTGCAGCGCAGGTCGGCGCCGTTGACGCGCAGGCCGTCGTTGGCCTTGTCGCCGACGTCCGCGTGGCTCTCCGACGCGGCCTTGACGTACGTGCCGATGCCGCCGTTCCAGAGGAGGTCGACGGGGGCCCTGAGTATCGCGCTGATCAGCTCGTTGGGCGCGAGGGCGGTGACGCCCTCGGGGATGCCCAGCACGACCCGCATCTGCGGCGAGATCGGGATCGACTTGGCGGTGCGCGGCCAGACGCCGCCGCCCGCCGAGATCAGCGAGGAGTCGTAGTCGGCCCAGGAGCTGCGCGGCAGCCCGAACAGCCGGCGGCGCTCGACGTAGCTCGTCGCCGAGTCGGGCGACGGGTCCACGAAGACGTGCCGGTGGTCGAAGGCCGCCACCAGCCGGATGTGCTCCGACAGGAGCATGCCGTTGCCGAAGACGTCGCCCGACATGTCGCCGACGCCGACGACGGTGAAGTCGGTGGTCTGGACGTCCACGCCCAGGCCCCGGAAGTGGTACTTGACCGACTCCCAGGCGCCCCGCGCGGTGATGCCCATGGCCTTGTGGTCGTAGCCCACGGAGCCGCCGGAGGCGAAAGCGTCGCCGAGCCAGAAGCCGTACTCCTTGGCCACCCCGTTGGCGATGTCGGAGAACGACGCGGTGCCCTTGTCGGCGGCGACCACGAGGTAGGTGTCGTCGCCGTCGTGCCGCACGACGTCCGGCGGCGGGACGACCTCGCCGTTCACCAGGTTGTCGGTGATGTCCAGCAGGCCGGAGATGAACTGCCGGTAGCAGGCGATGCCCTCGGCCAGCACCTCGTCCCTGCCGCCCGCGGGCGGGTGCTTCACGACGAACCCGCCCTTGGACCCGGTGGGCACGATGACGGTGTTCTTCACCATCTGGGCCTTGACCAGGCCGAGGATCTCGGTGCGGAAGTCCTCCATGCGGTCGGACCAGCGCAGGCCGCCGCGGGCGACCTTCCCGAACCTGAGGTGGACGCCCTCGACACGCGGCGAGTAGACGAAGATCTCGTACTTGGGGCGCGGCAGCGGCAGCACGCTGATCGCGTGCGGGTCGAACTTGAGCGAGATGTACGGCTTGCGCCCGCCGCCCTCGGCCCTCTGGTAGAAGTTCGTCCGCAGGGTGGCCGCGATCATCTCCCGGTAGGCCCGCAGGATGCGGTCCTCGTCGAGCGAGGCGACCTCGTCGAGGGAGGCGAGGATCTCCTCATTGAGCGCGTCGCACAGCTCCGACCGGACCTCCTCCGAACGCCCGGGCGCGAGCCGCGCCTCGAAGAACCGCACGAGCAGCCGGGCCAGCCGGACGTTGCCGAGCAGCACCTTCTCGATGTAGTCCTGGCTGAACGTGGTGCCCGCCTGGCGCAGGTACTTGGCGTACGCGCGCAGGATCTCGGCCTGCTCCCAGGTGAGGCCGCCGGCCAGCACGAGCGCGTTGAAGCCGTCGTTCTCGACCTCGCCGCGCCACAGGGCCGCGAAGGCGTCGTGGAACAGCCGCTTGACGTCGTTCCTGTCGACCTCGCCCGAGGGGGTGTAGCGCAGGCCGAAGTCGTAGATCCAGGCGTCCTTGACCGCGTCGCCGTCCCGCCTGATCTCGTACGGCCGCTCGTCCACGACCTCGACGCCCATGCGCTGCAGCAGCGGCAGGGCGTGCGACAGCGAGATGTGCGCGCCGATCCGGTAGATCTTGAAACGCCGCTCGCCCTCGGCCGCGCCGTACGGCTCGTAGAGGTTCATCCCGATGTCGCCGGTCTCGTCCTCGCGAAGCTCCTCCAGCCGCTTCAGGTCGGTGACGGCGGTACGTGCCGGGAAGTCGGCCTTGTAGCCCTCAGGGAAGGCGTTGGTGTACCGGGAGACGAGGGCGGGGCTCTCCTCGGGGGAGCACAGCCCGGTGATGGCGTCGACCAGGTCCTCGTCCCAGGAACGGGTGGCGGCGGCGAGCCGCGCCTCCAGCTCCTCGACGTCGACCGGCACCTCGGCCAGCGACTTGCCGCGCTCGCCGCGGATCACCACGTGCAGGCGGGCCAGCGGCTGCTCGCCGATCATGGTGCTGTAGTCGAGCGAGGAGCCGCCGAGCGTCTTGAGCAGGATCTCCTGCATCCGGAGCCGGATCTTGGTGGTGTACCGGTCGCGGGGGAGGTAGATCAGGCAGGAGATGTAGCGGCCGTAGTCGTCCCTGCGCAGGAACAGCTTGACCTGCTTGCGCTCGCGCAGCCGGAGCACGCCGAGCGCGATCGGCAGCAGCTCGTCCGCCGGGATCTGGAAGAGCTCGGCCCGGGGGTAGGTCTCCAGGATCTCCTTCAGATCCTGACCGTCGTGGCTGTCGGCGGGCAGCTCGACCCGGTCGAGCACGTCGGCGAGCTTGCGCCCCAGCACGGGGATCCGCGTGATCGACTCGTTGTACGCGTCGTGGGTGAACAGGCCGAGGAAGCGGCGCTCGCCGATCACCTCGCCCTGCGGCGAGAAGAGCTTGACGCCGATGTAGTCGAGGTAGGCCGGGCGGTGCACGGTGGCGCGGCTGTTGGCCTTGGTGACGATCATGAGCTGCTTCTCGCGGGCCTTGGCGCGCACCTTTGGCGGCAGCGCGGCGAAGCTCTCCGAGCCCGCTTTGTCGGCGCGCAGGATGCCGAGGCCGGTGCCGGGGATGGCGCGCAGCGCGTCGCCCTCCTCCGTCTGCTCCAGGCGGTACTCGCGGGAGCCGAGGAAGATGAAGTGGTCGTCGGCCAGCCAGCGGAGCAGCTCGACGCCGTCCGCGATCTCGGCGGCGGCGAGCGGCGGCGGGTCGGCGGCGACGTCCTCCGCCGTGTTGACGGCCAGCGCCCGCATCTTGGGGAAGTCCTCGCCGGCCTGGCGGACGTCCTGCAGGACCCGCTGCAGGTCGGACTCCAGCTCCTTGAGCGCGGCGGGGTCGGTCTGCCGGTCGATCTCGATGTGCATCCACGACTCGGGCAGGACCTGGCCGGCGGCCTCGTCCTGGCCGGAGCCGAGCATCGCGCCGGCCATGTCCCGGCGGACGCGCATCTGCGGGTGGACGAGGAGGTGGATGCCGATGTGGTGCCGGTCGAGCTCCATCATCACCGAGTCGACCAGGAACGACATGTCGTCGGTGACGATCTGGATCACGGAGTGGCCGGGGTCCCAGCCACACTCGTCCATGGTCGGTGTGTAGGCGCTGACCAGCGCCCTGCCCTGGGGCCGGTTCCGGGCGAGGTCCCGGTGGGCCATGGCCGGGCCGTACACGTCCACGGGGTCGCGGTCGGCCAGGTCCTCAAGGGGGACGAGGCGATAGTAGTCACGGAGGAAGGCGAGGATGTCCCCGCCCGAGGAGGCTTCCGGGGCGGGTGCGCACTTCTCGGCGGCGGCGCGGAGCAGTCTGTCCAGCGCCTCCTCCGGTTCGCGCCCCGTCCGAGTTCCGTCAGGTTCCGGCTCCGTCTGGGCCGATTCCGATCCGCGCGCCGTTCCCGGTTCGCGCCGGCTCCCCGCCGTCTCGAGCGGCATCTCGCTACTCACTCCTTTGTGAGGTACTGGATATTCGTTGCGGTCCTGGTGGTACTGCCCCATGACAAGGCGATCGGTCCGCGAAAGGGGGAATCATGTGTGGTCGGCACCCGCTGTCGGGATTCCGATGACCTCAGCGGAGGGTCCATGACCTCGTGATAAGAGGCGGACCGGTCACGCCGGAAGAGGACGGTACGACCAGCATCCCACAGCGCGGGGCGCAGCCCCCGCGACGCGACCGACGCGTCCCCGACATGTCATCTCTCCTCAGGTGCCCGTCTCGTCCCCCGATCCCCATTGACCGGGGGCTCCACGCCACCCACGTTCCCGATACCACCTCAGAACGCCACACACGTCAACTCAGCCGCCGCCGGTCGGATTCCATACGGTGCCGGGATTTCACGCGAGCCGATACGGCGCGGTGACCGGAATGTGACCAAACCATCATCGGTCTCGGGACGTCTCACGAGGGAGATCAAACCTCGGGGAGTGAACCATGATCGATCGGCGTGCCTTCCTCCGCGTGTCGGCGCTGGCGGGAACGGCGCTCGCGTCGGGCGCGGCCCTCGCCTCCGGCACGCCCGCGTGGGCCGGTCCGCGCCCGGCGGACTGGTCGGCGCTCGGCCGCGGGCTCGGCGGGCGGCTCATCCGCCCCGGCGACGCCTCCTACGACTCCGCGCGCAAGGTGTTCAACACCGCGTTCGACGGGACGCGTCCGGCCGCCGTGGCGTACTGCCGGACGGCGGCGGACGTGACCGAGTGCCTGGCCTTCGCCCGCAAGTACGGCGTGGCGGTGACCTCGAGGTCGGGCGGCCACAGCTACGCGGGCTGGTCCACCGGCCCCGGGCTGGTCGTCGACGTGTCGCCGATGAACGCGGTCAGCTACTCGGGCGGCCGGGCGACGGTCGGCGCGGGCGCCCGACTGGTGGATGTCTACTCCCGGCTCGGCGCGCACGGCGTGAGCATCCCCGCCGGGTCCTGCCCGACGGTCGGCGTCGCCGGGCTGACGCTGGGCGGCGGCATCGGCGTGGTCTCCCGCAAGTACGGCCTGACCTGTGACGTGCTGGAGTCGGCGCGGATCGTGACCGCCGACGGGCGGGTCGTCACCTGCTCCGCCACCGAGCACCCCGACCTCTACTGGGCGTCGCGGGGAGGCGGCGGGGGCAACTTCGGCGTGGCGACGTCCTTCACGTTCCGGACCCACGCCACCCGCGACGTCACCGTGTTCTTCCTGCACTGGCCGTGGAAGAAGGCGGCCGCGGCCGTCCGGGCCTGGCAGGCGTGGGCGCCGTACGCGCCGGACGCGATGTGGTCCAACCTGCACCTCAACCACGACCCCTCGCTCGACGTGCAGATCGGCGGGCTCTACGTGGGCGACCGGGCGGGCTGCGAGCGCCTGCTCGCCGATCTCGTCCGGCGGGTGGGGTCGGACCCGTCCAGCCGGTGGATCTCCCCCTCGTCGTACGGCCACGCCATGATGATCATGGCGGGCTGCTCGACGATGACGGTGTCGCAGTGTCACCGCCCCGGCTCTCTGCCGGGCCAGACCTCGGACGGCCGGCTGGTGCGCGACGCGTTCTCCGCCAAGTCACACATGGCGTACGCGCCCCTGCCGGCGGCGGGGATCACCGCGCTGCTCGGGCAGGTGGCCGCCTCCGGGCGGCACTCCGTGCTGCTCGACGCCCTCGGCGGCGCGGTCGGCCGGATCGCGCCCGACGGGACCGCGTTCCCGCACCGCCGGGCCCTGTTCAGCGTGCAGTACTACGCCCATCAGGCCGGGGGCGCCGCCTGGACCAGGGCGACGCACGCGGCGATGCGCCCCCACTTCGGCGACCACGCGTACGTGAACTACATCGACCCCGAGCTGACGGGCTGGCGGCGGCAGTACTACGGGGCCAACGCCGAGCGGCTGGCCCGGGTCAAGGCCGCCTACGACCCGGACCGCCTGTTCCGCCTCCCCCAGGGTGTCTGAGAGGTCCGGTCACGCGTCACGGCGGCGGAACAGCACCGCCGCCACGGCGAGGGGCGCCACGACGTACGCCGCGAGCGCGACCGCCGCCCAGGCGGGCGGCAGGACGGGGATCCGGGCCCACGGCCCGACCACCACCTCCTCGGACCGCCACCCCAGCGAGCCCGCGATCTGGTCCGGCAGGTTGGGCAGCATGACCGCCGACAAACGCGTCCCCCAGGGCGCGGGCAGGTAGGTGATCCCGGCCGGGATCACGAACAGCAGCGCGACGACCGACACGATGGCCCCGGCCGTGGACCGCGTCGCCACCCCGAAGGCCAGCCCGACCATCGCGCACACCGCCACGGAGAGCCCCAGCAGGAGGAGCTGCGGCGCCTGCTGGGCGACCGACGCGCCGTGGTCGGGGATGGGCCGGTCGCCGACGAGCGCCCGGGTGACGAGGAAGGTCGCGAACACGGCCGCCTGACCGGCCGCCAGCGCGACGGCGGCCACCGCCGCCGCCTTGGCCGCCAGCAGCGTGCCCCGCGCGGGCACGGCGACGAGGCTGGACCTGATGGTGCCGTGCGCGTACTCCGAGGTGATCGTCAGCACGCCCAGCACGCCCAGGGCGAGCTGGACCATCGGCAGCATGTACTCCTCCATCGGGATCACGCGGAACTTCTCCCGCCGATCCAGGGGCAGCCCGTCGAACGCCGCCATCCCCTGCCAGACGAACAGGGCGCCGATGACCACCGCGAGGGCGACCACCGCGAGGACGACGTACGTCGAGCGGACCGAGCGGATCTTCAGCCATTCCGACGACAGGGAGGCGATCATCGGGCCGCTCCGTGCTCCACGCTGCCCGCGGTCAGCCGCAGGTAGGCGTCCTCCAGCGACTCGCCGTCGGGCACGAGGTCGCGCATGTGGCAGTCCGCGATCAGCCGCCCCCGGCCGATGATCACGAGGTGGTCGGCGGTGAGCGCCATCTCGCTCATCAGGTGGCTGGACAGCAGCACGGTGCGCCCCTCGGCGGCGAGCGAGCGCATCAGCTCGCGGATCCAGCGCACGCCCTCCGGGTCCAGGCCGTTGACCGGCTCGTCCAGCATCAGCACGGCGGGGTCGCCGAGCAGCGCGGCGGCGATCCCGAGGCGCTGCTTCATGCCGAGGGAGAACGTCCCGGCCCGCTTTCTGGCCACGCCCGCCAGCCCGACCGACTCCAGCAGCGCGGCCACCCGTCGCGGTCCGATCCCGTTCGTCCGGGCCAGCGTGAGCAGGTGGTCGTACGCGCTGCGCCCGGGATGCACCGCGCTCGCGTCGAGAAGCGCGCCCACCTGCTGGAGCGGGCGGCGCATCGCCGCGTAGCGCCGGCCGCCGATCAGCCCCTCCCCCGAGGTCGGCGCGTCGAGGCCGAGGACGATCCGCATGGTCGTCGACTTCCCGGCCCCGTTCGGGCCGAGGAATCCGGTGACCTGCCCCGGCCTCACCTGGAAGGACAGCCCGTCCACGGCGACGGTGCTCCCATAGCGCTTGACGAGGTCTCTCACTTCGATCATGTCCGTCACGATCCCGCGCGGTGTCCGTCCGGCACATCGCGCCGGGGCGGGATTTCCCGGGTCGGCCGCCGCTCCGACACCGTCGTACGGACCCGGCCGGGTGTCAGACCAGGGGATGACGGCCTCCGGGCGGAGGCGCGGCCGGAGCCCGGCGGGTACGGTCGGCCGGGTGAACGCTTCCCCGACGGAGAGCCCCGGGGGCGCCTCCGGGGACCGGTGGGCGCTCGTCGCCTTCGACTGCGCGGTCGCCCTCTGTTACACCTCCCTCGTGGTGGCGGTCACGCTCCAGTCGGACCGGGCGACTGGGGCGCCCACGTGGGCGCAGGCGCTGGTGCTCGCCGGCGTCGGCCTGCCGGTGGCGGTCCGGCGGCTGTGGCCGGTCGCGGTCCTTTCCACCGTCGTCACCATGTCACTGGCCGCGCTGCTGCTCGGCGTCCTGCGTGACCCGTTCCTCGCGGCCTGCTACGCGCTCTACGCCGTCGTGCTCGCCCGGCCGCCGCGCGGCAGGACCGCGACCTCGGTCGCCGGCGTGCTCACCGCGGCGGGCTTCACCGCGCTCCTCGCGTTCGGCCTGTCCCTCCCCGAGACGCCGTCGTGGTGGATGAACCGCCTCGGGTCCGTCCCGGTGAGCCTCGTGGCCATGGCCGGCACGCTGACGGTCGCCCGTGCCGTACGGGGACGCCGGTACTACGCCGCGCGCTGGGCCGAGCAGGTCGCCCAGCGAGCGGTGACCGAGGAGCGGCTGCGCATCGCGCGCGAGTTGCACGACGTCGTCGCGCACGGCATGAGCCTGATCGCGGTCAAGGCCGGCGTGGCCAACCACGTCGCCGAGGCACGCCCGGAGGAGGCCCGCGAGGCGCTGCGCGTCATCGAGACGGCGAGCCGCGACGCGCTCGCCGAGATGCGGCGCATGCTCGGCGTCCTGCGATCGGAACAGGAGCCGGACCCCGGCCGGGACGCGGAGGGCGCGTTCGGCCCGGCTCCCGGTCTCGCGGGGCTGCCCGCGCTGGCCGAGCGCGCGGGCATGGCGGGCGTCCGGGTGGAACTGGAGGTACGCGGCGCGGAGAGGCTGCCGGACGGCGTCGAGCTGTCGGTCTTCCGCATCGTCCAGGAGGCCCTCACCAACGTGGTGAAACACGCGGCCCCGGCCCGCTGCCGCGTACGGGTCGAGGCCGGCGCGCGCGAGGTGCGGGTCGAGGTGACCGACGACGGCCCCGGGAGGCGCACCCTCCCACCAGCTCCCGGGCACGGGCTCGTGGGGATGCGCGAGCGCGTCATGATGTACGGCGGAACGTTCGCCGCCGGACCGCGACCCGAGGGAGGCTTCGAGGTGTCCGCTCGCCTGCCGCTGACCGGGACGCCGCGGTGACCGCGGTCTCGGAGGGCCCGGTGCGCGTGCTCATCGCCGACGACCAGGCCCTGCTGCGCGGCAGCTTCCGCCTGCTGGTGGAGACCGCCCCCGGCCTGACCGTGGTCGGCGAGGCGGGCGACGGCGCGGAGGCGGTGGAGCTGGCCCGGCGCGAGCGTCCCGACATCGTCCTCATGGACATCCGGATGCCGGAGATGGACGGCATCGAGGCTACCCGCCGGATATGCGGCGCGGCGGAGACCGCCGGGACGCGGGTGATCATCCTCACCACGTTCGACCTCGACGCCTACGTCTACGGCGCGCTCCGCGCGGGCGCGAGCGGCTTCCTGCTGAAGGACACGCCGCCGTCGGGCCTGCTGGCCGCCATCGACGTGGTCGCCTCCGGCGACGCGCTCCTCGCGCCGAGCGTGACCCGCCGCCTCATCGCCGAGTTCGCCCGTCGGCCGGAGCCCGCGCGCCGCCCCGCCTCCACGCTGGACGGGGTGACCGACCGCGAGCGCGAGGTGCTCACGCTGATCGCCCGCGGGCTGTCCAACACCGAGATCGCCGACCACCTGAGCGTCAGCATGGCCACGGTGAAGACGCACGTCGGCCGGCTGCTCGCCAAGCTGAACGCCCGCGACCGGGCCCAGCTCGTCATCGCCGCGTACGAGGCGGGCCTCAGGTCGCCGTGAACCCCCGAGCGGCCGGACGCCGCTCGGGGGGACGGCTCACGACTCCGGGACGAAGTGGGCGAGGACCTCCGGGTTGGCCATCGCGTCGCGGTTGGCGGCCTTCTCGACCGGGGTGCCGAGCAGGATCTTCCGTACCGGGACCTCCAGCTTCTTGCCGGAAAGGGTCCGCGGGATGCCGGGGACCCGGTGGAACTCGTCCGGCACGTGGCGGGGGGACAGCTCGCTGCGCAGCGCAGCGCGCAGCCGCGCGACCAGGTCCTCGGTCAGCTCCGCGCCCGGCGCGAGGGTGACGTAGAGCAGCAGCCGCCCGTCCTGGCCGAGCTGCCCGGTGTCGATCACCAGGCTGTCCTCGATCTCCTCGAACCGCTCGACGACCCGGTAGAACTCGCTGGTCCCCATGCGGACGCCGCCGCGGTTGAGGGTGGAGTCGGAGCGGCCGTAGATCACGCATCCGCCGTCCGGCAGGATCTTGATCCAGTCGCCGTGCCGCCAGATGCCCGGGTAGTCGGCGAAGTACGACTCGCGGTAGCGGTCGCCGGACGGGTCGTTCCAGAACATGACCGGCATGGACGGCATGGGCGTGGTCACCACCAGCTCGCCCACCTCGCCGACGACCGGGTTCCCGGCCGCGTCGAAGGACTCGACCCGGGCGCCCAGGCAGCGGCACGGGATCACACCCGCGCGGATCGGCAGCAGCGGCACCGCGCCCACGAAGCCGGTGCAGACGTCCGTGCCGCCGGAGAACGACCCGAGCTGCACGTCCGGCTTCACGTCCGAGTAGACCCACGCGAAGCCCTCGGGCGGCAGCGGCGACCCGGTCGAGCCGATCCCCCGCAGCCGCTCCAGCCCGGACGGCCGCAGGCCCGCCTTCATGGAGGCCACGATGTACGGCGCGCCGGTGCCGAAGTAGGTGACGCCCTCGCGCGCGGCCACCTCCCACAGCGCCCCGGTGTCCGGGTGGGCGGCGCTGCCGTCGTACAGGACGACGGTGGCGCCCACGAGGAGGCCGCCGATGAGGAAGTTCCACATCATCCAGCCGGTGGTGGTGTACCAGAAGAACACGTCGCCCTCGCCCAGGTCCTGGTGGAAGCTGAGCGCCTTGAGGTGTTCGAGCACGATGCCGCCGTGGCCGTGCACGATCGGCTTGGGCAGCCCGGTGGTGCCGGAGGAGTAGAGCACCCACAGCGGGTGGCCGAAAGGGACCCGCTCGAACGCGGGCTCGGCGACCTCGGCGCGGAGCGTCTCCCAGTCCAGCTCCTCGCCGGCGGCGACGTCCGCGCCGTCCTCGGCGGGAACCGAGGGGATCCACACCGTCGCGGCCAGGCCGGGCAGCTTGGCCGCGATGTCGCGTACGACGCCCGCCCGGCCGAACTGCTTGCCGTTGTAGCGGTAGCCGTCCACGGCGACGAGCACCTTCGGCTCGATCTGGGTGAACCGGTCGATGACGCTGGGCGCCCCGAAGTCGGGCGAGCAGGACGACCAGATGGCGCCCAGCGACGCCGTGGCCAGGAACGCGATCAGTGCTTCCGGAATGTTCGGCACATATCCGGCGACCCGGTCGCCGCACCCCACGCCGAGCCGGATCAGGCCCGCCCGGACCCGGCCCACCTCGGCGCGCAGCTCACCCAGCGTGTACGTCCGCCTGTTTCCGGATTCATCACGAAATATCACGGCAAGGCGGTCGGGGTCGCCGCGCAGCGCGTTCTCGGCGTAGTTGAGGGTCGTGCCCTCGAACCAGGTGACGTCGGGCATCGTCCCGCTGAGGACCGGCCCGTCACCCCGGTCGCCCACCACGGCGAAGTAGTCCCAGATCGACGTCCAGAACTCGGCCGGAGACTCGACCGACCAGCGCCATATGTCCTGGTAGTCACCCTCCCTGCCGAGCCACTCGGCGTAGCGGGTGATCTTTGCGTTGCGCACGACCTCCGCGGTGGGTTCCCACAGCAGAGCACCTTCCTCGACCATGCCCCCATCCTGACGAGGCAGGCCCGCCGTGTCACCATCTCCATCCACATACGACAGACCCGTCATATGGTGCCCGCCCCCATGAACCGCGCCCGCAGGTGGTCCACCGCGACCCGCGCGGCCGTCCCGATCGCCGCGTCCGCGCGCGGCTGGTTCTGGGCGGTGCCGATCGACCGGGTGAACACGGCGATGGCGTACCGGCCGCCGTCGGGGTACTCGATGACGCCCACCTCGTTCCTGACCGTCGGCAGCGTCCCGGTCTTGCCACTGACCGCCACGTCGTCGTACGGGAAGCCGGAGGCGAGCCGGTGCGGCCACACCTGCAGGCCCATCAGCCGGCGTACGGCGGCGCACGAGGCGGGCCCGGCGGCCTCGTCCCGCCAGATCATGCCGAGCAGCCGGGTCATGTCCCGGCACGTGCTGCGGCTGGTTCTGGCCGGGTCGAGCACGCGGAGCCGGGAGAGCACAGCCGGGTCGGTGGTCATCTGGGAGAGCTCGGCCATGTCCGCCGCCCCCGCGTCCTCCCGCATCGTCGTGAACAGTTCGGCGCACGAGTGCTCGACCCACGTGTGGGACAGGCCGAGGTCCGCGAGCACGGCGTTGACCTCGTCGAGGCCGACCCGCGCGAGCAGCGTGTCCGCCGACGCGTTGTCGCTCACGCTGATCGTGAGGTAGGCGAGGTCCCTGAGCGAGGCCGTGACCTCGTCCAGCATGGCCGAGACGCCGGTGCCGCCTCCGGGGCGCCCCTCAGCGGACACCGTGACCCGTTCCGCCGGATCGATCAGCCCGCGCTCCGCCTGCCGATAGAACGCGACCAGCAGCGGCACCTTGAACACCGAGGCCAGCACGACGGGCTCGTCGGCGCCCAGGCCGACCTCGCGGCCGGTGTCGATGTCCACCGCGTGCAACCACCCGGTGACCCCCGCCGTACGGAAGATCTGTTCGAGCTGCTTCAAGAGAGGAACCCCATGGCGGGACGGGGGGCCACCCACGTGCGCGGCGGCGCGCCTTCGTCGGACATCCCCGCATCCTCCCGCAGAACGCGTGTGGTGAGATCGGCGAACCCCGCCACGTGCTCGGACGGTTCGCCGCGCCAGGCGGTGGAGATCCGCCAGGCCAGCGGGGAGCCGGCCAGCGGGCGCCAGACCACACCGGGCACGTCCGCGCGCTGCCCGAGCGCGACCGCGGTCCCGGCGAGGACGAGCCCGATCGTGAACTGACCGTGGACGGCGTGCCGGACCTCGGCCGGGACGAAACCGTGCCGCCTGCAGCCGGCCAGGGTCTCGTCGTGCAGGCCGGGTTCGAGCGTGCGGGGCGGCAGCACGAGCTCGCGCCCGGCCAGGTCGGCCAGGTGCACCGTGGCCAGCGTGGCCAGCTCGTCCTCCTCACACAGCAGCACCCCCGGGTGCTGGACCAGGACGGGGCCGAAGCCGAGTCCCGACGCCGCCACGGGATGCCGCAGCACGCCCAGGTCGAGCTCGCCGCCGAGCAGCGCGTCCACCTGGTCCGACGTGCCCATCTCGGCCGGCGTGAGCCGTACGTCGGGGTTGTCGGCGCGGAACCGGGCGATCAGCGCGGCGAGCACCGACGCGCCCAGGTCGGGCGGGACGGCGGCGCGCAGGCTCGCCGTGTCACCCCGCACGGTCCGCGCCATCAGCTCCCTGATCCGCTCGGCCCGGGCCACGAGCTCGCGCGCCTCGGGCAGCAGCAGCCGCCCGGCGCCGGTGAGCCTGACCTGGCGGCTGGTCCGGTCGAACAGCCGGACGCCCAGCTCGTCCTCCAGCCGCTTGACCCGCTGGCTGAGCGGGGGCTGCGCCATGCCGAGCCGGGCCGCCGCGTTGCCGAAGTGCAGTTCCTCGGCGATGACGACGAAGTACCTCAGATGCCGTACGAGGTCCATGGGCTGTGATGATATCCGGTTCAATATCGGTTTGACACCGATATCACTATTGGACACGAACGCCGGGGTCTGGTCCTCTTGCCTGCACGGACACGCAAGGGGGAAATGTGCCGCGATTTACGGAACTTAGGATGCAGCAACACGAGGTGAAGAGGCGGCGCCGGTGGCCGCTCGTGACGGCCGCCGCGCTCGTACCGGTCCTGGCGGCCGGCGGCGCGGTGTGGGCGCTGCGCACCACGGGGTCGCCCGAGGAGACCGCGGCGTCCTTCCTCGCCGCCTGGTCCAGATCCGACTACGGGGCGATGCGCGCGCTGACCGCCGACCCGCCCGCCGACTTCCAGCGCGTGTACACGGACTTCCGCGCCGCCCTGAAACTCGCCTCCGCCCGGTTCACCGTGAAGGGGAAGGCCCGCGAGAACGGCGACGGGAGCGAGGCCGTACGGTTCCACGCGGCGCTCGACGCGGCGGTGGACTTCTCCTACGACGGCGAGCTGCGGCTGGTGGAGCGCGACCGCGCCTGGCGGGTGGCGTGGACGCCGGCCGCGCTCCATCCCGGCCTCGCCGGAGGCGGCAAATTCCGGGTCATCTCGGCCAAACCGGAACCGGCGCCGATCACGGCGGCCGACGGCACCAGGATCGACACCCCGGACGCGCCCGGCTCGGTCCGGCAACTCGTCGAGGCGCTCAAGGAGCGGTACGGCTCCCGCCTCGCCGGCACCCCGTCCACCAGGGTGGATCTCATCGGCGCGGACGGCTCGGCCCGCACCGTCGCCGCCGCCGAGAAGTCGCCGGGCGAGGCGCTCACGACCACGATCGACCTGGGCGTCCACCGGGCCGGGGCCCGGGCCCTGGAGGAGGTGTCCAAGCCCGCGTCGCTCGTCGCGCTGCGCCCCTCGACCGGCGAGATCCTCGCCGTCGTGAACAAACCGGGCGGATTCAACCGCGCGCTGCTCGGCACGTACCCACCCGGATCGACGTTCAAGGTCGTCACCGCGTCGGCGCTCGTCGCCGACGGCATGAGCGCCACCGAGACCGTGAAGTGCCCGGCGGAGCAGACGATCGGCGGCTACACCTTCCACAACTCCCACCACGAGGACTTCGGCACGATCCCGCTGCTGGCGGCCTTCGCCCACTCGTGCAACACGACGTTCGGCGACCTCGCCGTCAACCGGCTCGGCGCGAAGCGGATGAGCGCGGTCGCGTCCGGCTTCGGCTTCGGGCTGCCGATCCAGCCCGGCGTGCCCGCCGTCCGCGCGCAGTTCCCCGCCCCCAAGGACGCGACCGACCTCGCCTCGGCCGCGATCGGCCAGGGCCGGGTGCTGGCCAGCCCGCTCAACATGGCCGCCGTCGCCGCCGCCGTCGCGAACGGCACCTGGCGACCGCCGCGGCTCGTGCCCGCCGACCTCGTCCCGCCCGGCGGCTCCGGCCCGCGCGAGCTGGAGCCGGGCGTGGTGCGCGCGCTGCGCCGCCTCATGCCCGCCGTCGTCTCCGAGGGCACCGCCCGGGGCGTCGCCTTCCCCGCCGGCACGGCCGGCAAGACCGGGACCGCCGAGTACGGCTCGGGCGAGGAGCCGCCCACACACTCGTGGTTCATCGGCTACCGGGGCGACCTGGCGTTCGCCGTCATCGTCGAGGGCGGCGGCATGGGCGCCGCCGTGGCCGCGCCCGCCGCGGCCCGCTTCCTGGACGGCCTCACTCAGCGGCCGGTGAGGCGGGCGACGGCCGCCACGACCTCCGAGGCGTTGGACAGGTCGGGCAGGACGATGTCCGCCCCCGCCTCGCGCAGTTCGGCGGCGGTGGACCGGCCCGACGCGACCGCGATCATCGCCGCGCCGCCGATGCGGGCGGCCTGCACGTCCCGGGTCGAGTCGCCGATCAGCACCGTGTTCGCGGAGGTGAACGCCCCGCCGTACCGCTCCTTGGCCCGCCCCTGGGCCACCTGGAGCAGCGTGGCCTTGGGATAGACCTCCTCGCCGTATCCCCCGACTGCGAAGTCGATCGTCTTGTCCAGCTTGAACGCCGTGAGCTTGTGGACCGCGTTGCTCCGGATCGTCCCGGTGAGGACCGACTGGATCACGCCGTCGAGCCGGGACACCGCCTTGAGCGCGTCCTTCGCGCCGGGCATCGCCCGCCCCTCGGCGGCCAGCCGCTTGCGCTTCGCGGCGAAGCTGACCTGCAACGCGTCGAGGAACTTGGGCAGGTGGTGATCCTCCACCGCGATGCCGTTGACGGCCAGCGTCTCAAAGACGATCTCGGAGTCGGGGCGGCCCATGGCCGGGGCGAGCTTCACCAGCGGCCGCCCGGTCACCATGCGGAACGCGTCGGCGTACGCCTCCCGGGTGACGATGGTGACGTCGACCAGGGTGAGATCGACGTTCCAGAGAACGAGGCGGTTGATCGTGGCCTCCGGAGGGGGACGCGGGCCGGGTTCAGATCAGGTCGAGGGCGTTCGCGAGCGAGTCGACGACGGGGACGCCGACGCCCTCCAACTCGGCGCGGCTGCTCATGCCGCCCGTGTAGAGGATGGCCCGCGCGCCGACGTGCTGCGCGGCGAGCGCGTCGTCCACGCTGTCGCCGATCACGACGACCTTCTCCGGGTCGATGCCGAGAGCCAGGACGTGCGCGGCCATGTGCTCGGCCTTGGGCCCGCCGGCGGCGGCCCGCAGGCCGTCCACCCGGCTGAAGTGCCGGTCGATGCCCATCTCGCCGACCTTGGGCACCAGCCGCTCGTGGCTCCACATCGACAGCAGCGACTGGGTCCGCCCGGCGGCCTCCCACTCCTGGAGGCAGGTCAGGGCGCCGTCGGCCAGCTCGCAGGCGAGCATCAGGCGGTGGTAGTTGTCGTGGAACCCCTCGTCGAGCCGCTCCCATTCGCCGTCGTGGAGCGACCTGCCGAGCATCCGCTCGTACGCCACCCAGATGGGGCGGGTGTAGACGGCGCGGAACCCGTCGGGGTCGAAGGGGCCGATGCCGTACGGGCGGAAGACCTCGTTGGTCGCGCCCACCACGGCATCGATGTCGTGAAACAGCGTGCCGTTCCAGTCCCAAACAATGTGTGTCATATCAACATGGATGATATCCAGCCATGACACCGGCGCAGGAGCGCTCCGCCACCTCATAGCGGTGACGCGCCACACCAACGCCCCCAGGGCCACCGCGAAAGGCCCGCTGAGGAGAGCCTGTCACATGCTGCCCGTCGCGAGTGCGGATCCAGATGGCTGCGTCACGAGGCGGAGGAGGAGGTCGGAGCCAAGCCTCCGGCCGACCATCCCGAGCCCCGCGGAGAGTCCGTGCCTGCGAGAACTGCGACCTAAGAGGTCGCGCGGATAGGCGTGCGGTCACGGTCGGCGGTCCGGGCGTTCGTCCCAGCGGTGAGTCGTCCATGCCTGCCTGATCCGGCTACGCACGGTAATGATCGTGTCGGCGAGGTCGAAGAATGCGTCGATGACGGTGGTGCGCCGCTCGTAGCAGCGGGCGAGCCGGCAGAAGGCGTTCTGCCAGGCGTGAGTGCGTTCGACATGCCAACGCTGACTGGCCTGGCTGGGCGCCTTCTCCCCCTTGTGCGCGATGCGTCCGTGCAGGCCGCGTTCGTTGAGCAGAGCGCGGGTCTTGTCCGAGTCGTAGCCGGCGTCCAGGTGCACGGTGATGTCGTCGGGCAACGGTCCCAGGTCGTCAAGACGGTCCAGGGTCGGGGCGAGCAACGGGGAGTCGTGACGGTTGGCGCCGGCCAGGACACGGCCCAGTGGAATACCGTATCCGTCCGTCATGCCCGAGCGTTTGAGGCCCTGTTTGCCGCGGTCGACCGGTGAGCGGCCGGCGGCCTCGCCGCCTCCGGGGGCCTTGGTGATGGAGCCGTCGACGGCAATCTGGTCGAGGACAAGGCCGATGATCCGGTCGTAGGAGTCCAGCGCTATCTGCTTGAGCCGGGCGAACACGCCCAGGCGTATCCACTCGTCGCGACGGCTGCGGATCGTGGTGGCCGAGCAGGTTGTGTCGGCAATCGCCTCGTAAGAGCAGCCGAAACGAAGCAGTTGCAGGAGCTTGTCGAAGATGACCCGGTCACTGATGCGCCGACGGTGGCAGCCGAGCGGATGGCCGGGGTGGTACTCCGGCCGCTCGGGCAGCAGGGCTGCGAATTGGCCCCAGAGCGGTTCTGTCAGCCATGATGGAAGCGCGGGCACAAGTCTCCCCAGTGATCACAGAGCGTCGCAACTCCCTGATCGTCGGCACCCGTGCCTGTCCTGCTGCCGGGCCCCACCATCGAGCCACGGCCTTGACCACCGGCGTCTCTGTGCGCGATCCGCACCCGACGAGCATGAAGTGCTGGGTGTAGATCGCTGTGACGTGAAGACGGGCAGGCGCGGTTCGTGCGGATCAGTGGGCGCTGCATTCGATGAGCAGTGCATCGGTGAGGACGAGTCGGGGTCAGAGGGCGCTGAGCGGCTCAGCCGTGGAGAGTGACGTGGGGCAGCGGACGGCCAGTGGCGTCGAACAACGCGGCTCCACAATCGCAGCGCTCGTCGGCCAGGGTCTGGTCCGCCGACAATTCCCAGACCAGCATCTGCGAGCAGTTCGGGCAGTCCAGGCTGACCAGGGTCTCTTCGGGTTCCGAGCCCCAGGCCCGCACCGGGAGGCCCTGGTGCATCAACCCAGTCGGCTCACGCTCATCGGTCAGCGCGACCAGTACCTCGTAGGTGTCGGTGCCGTTCTCCCACACCATGAGCGTGCAGCGGAGATCTGCCAGCACACCGGACAGGTGATCGAGCTGACGGACCGGCAAATCACCGCGGCGCAGAGTCGGGTCGGTCTCGGCCGCTCGGTAGACGACGTTGGTGTCGACGTTTGTCAGCTCCGCCCCGAAGGCCCGTACTCGACCAGCCACGAACGCAGCCAGCTGGCCCGGGTAGTCCTCACCGGCCCAGTCCATCGTGAACATCACGCTGTCGACGTGATCCCCCTGGGCCCGTTCGCCGGGGCTCAGGACCAGCTCTTCCAGTTCTGTCACGACGATCACGCTATCAACTGCCGGGCGGCGGACGGTGCCGTTGTCGTGCATGACCAACATCAGCCTCTGCACCTACCTGCGCGACCTCCTAGACCAGCAGGTCGGGGATCTCCTGTGTCGCGTACCACATCAGCTCGTGGGCCTCGGCTCCGTCCACGGTGAACCGGGCGTCGTCGTCCCCCAGGTCGGCGGCGGACAGCGCCGCGACGGCGGCCTCGATGTCCGGGGCCGCGACGGCGTCGTCCACGTGCGCCGAGGCGATCCGGGACATCGGGACCGGCTCGGTGAGCCGCACCCGCGCCCGCTCGTCCGGATCGGGGCTCATCGCGACCCAGGCGTCCGGCACCTCGGCCGCCAGCACGACCCGCCTGGCCGGCCCCGCGGCCTTGTCCGCCCCGGCCTGCTCCGCCCCGATCCGCTCCGTGCCACCCTGCGCGGCGAGGTCGCCCGCCCGCTCCCCCGCGCCCTCCTCGGCGAGCATGCGCAGCGAGGCCCGCGCCGCCTCCGTCATGGCGACGTACTCCAGCTCCTCGGTGTCGCCGGAGGCGTACCACTCGACCAGCGCGGGCGTCACCGCGTACCCGGTCAGCGGCGCGGGGCCGAGCTCGCCCTGCGCGACCACGCGGGCCAGCGCGGAGAGCGTGCACGGGAGATAGACGCGCATGGGAACCTCTCGTCGGTCAGGTCAGGGGGCGCAGCGGCAGGCCGAACAGGCCCTCCAGCTCGCCGATGGTCGCGGAGGCGTCGCTGTGGTGGATGCCGAGCAGCCCGAGCGCTTGGGCCGCGACGATGTTCGCCTCGATGTCGTCGATGAACACGCACTCCTCGGCGGGCAGCCCGACCTGGTCGAGCGCGTGGTGGAAGATGCGCGGCTCGGGCTTGCGCATGCCGACCTCGCCCGAGATGACGATCGCGTCGAACAGCCCGTCCCAGGAGTCGCGGGGATAGTCGTTCTCCCAGGAGTTGGACAGCAGGCAGGTGCGGATGCCGGCCGCGCGGGCCCGCCGCAGCATCTCGTTCATCTCCTCGACCGGCTTGAACCCGAGGAACATCCGGGCGAGCAGCCCCTCGGCCGCCGGCGGGACGCCGTCGAGGGTCATCAGCCTGGCCGCCAGGTCCCGCTCGAAGTCGGCCGCCGAGATCTCACCGCGTTCGAGCGCGTGGATGGCGCTCTCGCCGCCGCCCTCGTACGCGTGCAGGACCAGGTCGCGCATCACGTCCTTGTAGTGCGAGGCGTCGATCCGGTCCTGGGCGATCCAGCCCGCGATCGAGTCGGAGAGGCTCGTGGTGAGCACCCCGCCCCAGTCGATCAGCACTCCCTTGAGCACGGCACCTCCCGGTGGAATCTGGTTCAAAAGAATAGAGCGTCAGGGAAGGTTCGCCTCCCGGGCGAGCCGCCGGGCGAGGCTCAGATGGGCCGCCGAGCGCACCGACGCGGGGTCGGTCGTCACCTTGCCGAACATGCCCCGCTTCGCCTTGAGCCGGAGGATCCGGGTCACCGAGGCGTCCAGGCGGGCGGCCGAGATGCGCCCGGACTTCACCGCCGCGAGGACCGCGCCGTACGCCTTGGGCATGTCCGGCGGCATAAGCAGCACGTCCGCCCCGGCCAGGACGGCGCGCACCGCCACCTCGGCGTCGCCGTACTTCTCCCGCACCCCCGCCATGTTGAGCGCGTCGGTGCTGATCACGCCGTCGAAGCCCAGCTCGTCGCGGAGCAGACCGGTCAGGATCGTCCGGGACAGCGTGGCCGGGTCGCCCGAGGGGTCGAGCTTCGGCATGACGACGTGCGCCGACATGATCGCGTCCACGCCGTGCGCGATGGCCTCGCGGAACGGCGGGGCGTCGAGCTTGCGCCACTGCGCCTTCGTGTGGGTGATCACGGGGAGGCCGGTGTGGCTGTCCGTCGAGGTGTCGCCGTGACCGGGGAAGTGCTTGGCGGTCGAGGCGACGCCGGCGGCGTGAAAGCCGTCGACCGCCGCGCCCACCATGGTGGCGACCTTGCCGGGATCGGAGCCGTAGGCCCGCGGCCCGATCACCGGGTTGCGCGGGTTGATGTTGACGTCGGCGACCGGCGCGAAGTCCATCGTGATGCCGAGGGCGCGGAGCTCGGTGCCGGTGAGCCGGGCGGCGGCCCGCGCGTTCGCCGGATCGCCGGTCGCACCGATGGCCATCGCCCCCGGGAGCTTGGTGACGATCGCGGAGAGCGGCGAGACCGTGCCGTTCTCCTGGTCCACACCGATCATCAGCGGGACCCGCGACGCCTCGCGCAGCCCGGTGGTCAGCGCGGCGAGCTGCCGTGCGTCGGAGACGTTGCCCGCCCACGGGAAGATGATCACGCCGCCCGGGTGGTACTTCTTGATCACCTGGACCGGGCTGCCCGCCCCGAACCGCGCGCTGTTCTCCTGGTGCGCCGCGTCGGCGCGTGAGCCGTACACCACGGGCATGAAGAGCTGGCCGACCTTCTCCTCCACGCTCATCCGGGCGAGCGTGGCGGCGACGTCTCCCGTCGCGGCTCCGGCGCCGCCGCCCTCCGTCGCCGGGTCGCCCGCACCGGCGGCCTCGCCGGACGGCGTCTCCTCCGGGGACGGCGTCGCCCCCGCCCCGCCCGGCGCGGCGGAGGAAGGGGAGGCGGCGGGGGTGGGGCGCGCCGTCTGCTCCGCCTCCACCGCGGAGCAGCCCGCCATCGCGATCACCAGCAGTCCGAGGCCCAGTCGTCGAAACACCCCTTCACCGTATCCGCGCTTCGCACCATGTGCCCCACAGTTATCCACAGGCGCAGGGGCACCTCAAAGCGACAGGTCGGCGAGAGCCGGGAGTTCGGCGCGGGCGGCGGTCCGCGCGGCGGACGCCGTGCCGGCCGCCCGCGCGGCGGCCGCGGCCCGGCGGCAGTCGTCCACGGTGTGCCGGGCGAGCGCGGCGCGCACCCGGGGCAGCGCGGCCGCGGCCATGGAGAGCGACGTCACGCCCAGACCGACGAACACGCAGGCCAGCGCGGGGTCGGCCGCCGCCTCACCGCAGACGCCGCAGTCCCGGCCGGAGCCCATGGCGGCCGCGGCGGTCAGCGCGACGAGGTCGAGCACGGCGGGGTGCCAGGGGTCCTGCAGCCCCGCGAGCGCCCCCGCCTCCCGGTCGGCGGCGAGGGTGTACTGCGTCAGATCGTTCGTCCCGATCGAGAAGAAGTCGGTCACCGCCGCGATGTCGGCGGCGCGCAGGGCGGCCGCCGGGATCTCGATCATCACTCCGACCGAGGGCAGCCCGGCCGCACGGCACGCCTCACCGAACCAGGCGGCCTCCTCCGCCGTGGCGACCATCGGCGCCATCACCTGGACCCGCGCCGACGTGCCCTTGGCCGCCCTGGCCAGCGCTTCGAGCTGCGCGGCCAGCACCTCGGGGAAGTGGCGGAACATCCGCACCCCGCGCTCGCCCAGCGCGGGGTTGGGCTCGGGAGCCGGCGGCGGCAGGAAGTCGAGCGGCTTGTCGGCGCCGGCGTCGAGGACGCGGACGATCACCCGCGAGCCCGAGAACGCCTCGAACACCTCGCGGTAGGCGTCCTGCTGCTCCCTCCAGGTCGGCGGGTCGACCCGGTCCAGGAAGAGGAACTCGGTGCGGAACAGGCCCACGCCCTCCGCGCCCGCCGCCAGCGCGGGCGCGATGTCGGCCGGCCCGCCCACGTTCGCGAGCAACGGCACGACGTGGCCGTCGGCGGTGGCGCCCGCCCCCGAGACGGCGGCGAGGAGCGCCGTGTTCTGCTCCGCCCCCCGCACCGCCCGGGCCACCTCGTCCTCATGGGGCGACAGCCGCACGACGCCGGACGAGCCGTCAACCAGCAGCGGCGTGCCGGGCGGGATCGCGCTCGCTCCGGCGCAGCCCACCACCGCGGGCACGCCCAGCGCCCGGGCCAGGATCGCGGTGTGACTGGTCGGCCCGCCCTCCTCGGTCACGAACGCCACGACCGTCGCGGGGTCGAGCAGCACGGTGTCCGCGGGCGCGAGGTCCCTGGCCACCAGCACGTACGGCTCGGCGGGGTCGGCGGGCAGGCCCGGCAACGCCAGCCCCTCCAGCGCCGCGACGGCCCGGTCCCTGATGTCGTCGACGTCGGCGACCCTCGCCGCCAGGTAGCCGCCCGCGGCGGCCAGCAGCTCCCGATATCCGGTGAAAGCGTCGAAGACGGCGCGGGAGGCCGCGACGCCCTGCTCGATCAGCTCGGCCACCCTCGCGGCGAGGTCGGGGTCGCGGGCCATCATGGCCTGCGCGGCGAGGACGTCCCGCGCCTCGCCACCCGCCCGGTCACCGCGCGCGGCGAGGTCGGCGGCCACCCGTTCCAGGGCCTGCTCGGCCCGCCGCAGCTCGGCCCGCGCGTCCCCGCCGTGACGCGCGGCCCTGGGCGGCTCGGGGATGTCGCGCACCAGCCGGTGCGCCGGGCCGTAACCGGCGCCGGGGCTCACGCCCACGCCGGCCAGCCGATCCGCGTGCATGGTCAGGGCGCCGACGCGATGGCGGCGAGCCGGTCCAGGAATTCGTCCGCGCCATCGGCGTCGGCGCTGATGACGATGGTCTCGCCCTGGCGCACGTCCAGGGCCAGCACCGACAGGATGCTCTTCGCGTTCACCGGCGGGACGCCGAACTTGGCGATGGTGACGTCGAAGGGCGCCTGGGCCGCGGTCTGCACGAACGTCGCGGCGGGACGGGCGTGCAGCCCCACTTCGGACATGACGGTGACCTTGCGCTCGGCCACGGTTCCTCCTTTTCGGTCGGGGTTCTCCCGGCGTTTTCTCACGGATTCCCCCGGATCATCGGAGGTCTCCCCCGGGGATTCTGCTCGGCACGGGCGGTCCGCCGCCAGGCGGGGCCCCGTTCGGCACTCATTTACCCGGCGGACCGGCGTTCACGACCGCCCGGAGCCGCTCCGGCGCCGCGGCGGAACCGCGGACGACGGCCGGCTCCGCCGCGCCGTACCGGAACCGCCGGACCTCCTTCGGCGGGCCGCCGTCACGACCAGCGGAACAGCTCGTCGCCCGCGCCCACCCCGCCGCGGACCTCGCCGTCGACCTCGCCGGCCGCCGCGTCCAGGGCCACCACCGGGCAGATCGGCGACCGGCCGCCCGCCTCCACCGCGGCCGGATCCCAGAAGACCACCGGCTGGCCGGCTCGGACCCGGTCCCCCTCGGCGGCGAGCAGCCGGAAGCCCTCCCCTTTGAGCTGCACGGTGTCGATGCCGAGGTGCACGAGCACGCCCCTGCCGTCGTCCCCCATGACGATGTAGGCGTGCGCGCGCAGCTTGACGATGGTCCCGCTGATCGGGGCGACGGCCTGGCCGGGCTCGCGCCACGGATCGATCGCCGACCCGGGCCCGACCATGGCCTGGGAGAAGACGGGGTCCGGCACGGCCGCCAGACCGACCGCCGTCCCCGCCACCGGGGCGAGAACCGTCGTCACCACGCCCCCTCCTGTCCGGCTCGGCCCCTCGGCGTCAGCCGATGATCTCCTCGATGTCGCTCGCGATCGTGTCGGCGTCGGGGCCCACCACGACCTGTACGACGTTGCCGGCGAGCATCACGCCGTGGACGCCCGCCGCCCTGAGGGCCGCCTGGTCGACCTTGGAGGCGTCGTACACCTCCGTCCGCAGCCGTGTGATGCACGGCTCGATCTCGATGACGTTGTCCACACCACCGAGCCCAGCGATGATCGCCCGGACATCTGCCGCCATGTCGGTCCTCCTCGATATGCGTGCTGTGCGCAGGCTAATCGGTCTGGGTGACCTTGTTCAGACCTCGCGGAGCGTCGGGGTCGATGCCCAGCCTGCGGGCGAGCGCCTCGGTGAGGAGCTGGCCGGGGACGATCAGACCCATGGGTGCCACCCATTCGGGCAGGTCGGGACCGTTCAGCGCGGCAGTGGCCGCCGCGGCGAGCGACGTGCCGCCGCCGACGCCGAACGCGGAGGCGCCCGCGCCGGTGACCCGCTCGGCGAGCGCGACCGTGCCGGGCAGCGTCGGCCCCTCGCCGGCCGCCACCAGGATGGCCGGGGTGTCCTCGTCCACGACGGCGATCGGCCCGTGCAGCAGGTCCGCGTACGACAGGCCCATGGCGTGCAGGTAGCAGGCCTCCTTCAGCTTGAGCGCGAGCTCGAGCGCGGTGGAGAAGGCGAAGCCCCGGCCGGAGACGACCACGCCGGGCTTGCCGACGAGGCCCTCGACCACGGCGGACAGGTCGCCCGGGTCGTCGATCAGCTTCTCCACGGCGTCCGGCACCCGCTGCAGGTCGTCGGCGTTCACGTCGGCACCGACCCCGAGGGCGAGCACCGCGAGCGCGGCGAGCTGCGTGGTGTACGTCTTGGTGGCCGGGACGGCCTTCTCCTCGCCCGCCAGCGTGCACAGGGCCAGGTCGGCGACCTCGGCCAGCGGCGAGGCGGGGCCGCCGTTGGTGATCGCGACGGTCTTCGCGCCGCAGCTCTTCGCCCAGTCGAGGGTCTCGACGATCTCCTCGGTGCGCCCGGACTGGGACAGGCCCACCGCGAGCACGCCGTCCAGGTCGACCCTGCGGCGATAGGTGGTGGCGATCGACGGAGCACCGAGCGCGCACATGCGACCGGCGCGGGCCTCGATCAGGTAGCGGCCGTACACCGCCGCGTTGTCCGACGTGCCGCGGGCGACGAACAGCAGGTGCCGGGTCTGTCCGGCGAGTCGCCGCACCTCGTCCACCCGGGGCAGCAGCGCGTCAAGCGTGTCGCGGAGCGCGGCGGGCTGCTCCGCGATCTCGCTGCGCATCTTGGTCGTCATTTGGTGCCATCCTCAAATCCCGGCTTGGCGAGACCTTGCCGTTATCGATCCGTCTCTGGTCCGTACATTGACACACAATTCCCAGCTGTGGTCTAGTCCGGACTAGACCAGCACGAACCATAACCCAACTGAAATGATCAGATCGAGAGGGGAGGGATCAGTGGCTCAGATCGATCCGGACAGCCCGGTGCCCAAGTACTTCCAACTCCGGGAGATCCTGCTCGATCTCATCGAGAGCAACGAGCTGGCGATCGGCGCGGCGATCCCCTCCGAGCGCGAGCTCTGCCAGCGGTTCCGCCTCTCGCGCATGACGGTGCGGCAGGCGGTCGACCACCTGGTGTCCGAGGGCAGGCTGCACCGGGTTCCGGGCAAGGGCACGTTCGTCGCCCGGCCCAAGATCGAGCTGGCCCTCCAGCTCACGTCGTTCAGCGACGACATGCGCGCCCGGGGCCTCACGCCCGGCTCGCGCGACCTGGACCGCCGGATCGTCCGGGCCAGCGCCCACCTCGCGCGCGAGCTCGGCATCCAGCCCGGCGACGCCGTCCACTTCATCGAGCGGCTGCGCACCGCCGACGGGGAGCCACTCGCCATCGAGCGCGCCCACATCCCCGTGGCGCTCGCCCCGGACCTCGACGCGTACGACCTGTCCGGGCGCTCGCTGTACGCGCTGCTCGAGTCGCGGTACGGCCTGGTGCTCGACGCGGGCGAGCTCACCATCGACGGCGGCATCGCCGACCCGGGCGACGCCGACCTGCTCAAGCTGCCCAGGGGCGGCGCGGTCCTGCTGCTCGCCCGGCGTTCCTTCGCCGGCGGGATGTGCGCCGAGCTCGGCGTCTCCACCTACCGCGCCGACCGTTACCAACTCAGAACGCTCCTGGAGATCCCCGTCCGCCGTCCGTAGCGCAAGCGATCCTCCCGAACCCCAGCCCTGGAGGAACACCGATGAGTTCACGCTCGGCCGAGACGGGATCGCCCGCCGTTCCGTCCTCGGGATCCGTCGTGATGGGCCTGCTGCAGCGCCTGGGCCGTTCCCTGATGCTGCCGATCGTCGTGCTGCCCGCCGCCGCGATCCTCAAGCGGTTCGGCCAGCCCGACATGCTGGGGTCCAACGGGCCCGCGCCCGGCGGCCTGGCGGACGTGTCGGGGTTCGAGTGGGTCGCCCACGTCGCCACCGTGCTGCTCAACGCCGGCGACGCGCTCTTCGACGCCCTGCCGCTGCTGTTCGCGGTGGGCGTCGCGGTCGGCTTCGCCCGCCGTTCGGACGGCTCGACGGCCGTCGCGGCGCTGGTCGGCTACCTGGTCTTCGACCGGGTGACCAAGGGGCTGTTCTTCCAGGCCCCCGTCGTGGACGCGGTGCACAAGCGGGTCGCGCAGACGGTGGTCGGCGCGGACGGCGTGGCGCGGGACACGATCAACTGGTCCGCGAACAACCCGACCGGGGTGCTCGGCGGCATCGTCATCGGCGTCGTCACGGCGCTGCTGTGGCAGCGGTACTACCGGATCAAGCTGCCCGCCTGGCTGGCCTTCTTCGGCGGCCGGCGGTTCGTCCCGATCGTGACGGCCTTCGCCGGGGTCGTGCTCGGCGTCGTCTTCGGCCTGATCTGGCCGCCGGTCGGCGAGTGGATCAACAGCTTCGGCAAGGTGCTCGCCGACAACAGCGTGGTCGGCGCCGGCGTGTACGGCGTGGCCAACCGCCTGCTCATCCCGCTCGGCCTGCACCACATCATCAACTCGATCGTGTGGTTCCAGGTGCCCGGCTGCTCGAACGCGGCCGGCGCGCAGTTCGCCGGCGACCTGACCTGCTACCTCCAGGGCGCGGACGGCTTCGGCTCGTTCATGACCGGCTTCTTCCCGGTCATGATGTTCGGCCTGCCGGCCGCCGCGGTGGCGATCTGGCGGGCCGCTCCCGCCCACCGGCGTCAGGCCGTCGGCGGCATCATGATCTCCGCGGCGCTGGTCTCCTTCGTCACCGGCATCACCGAGCCGATCGAGTTCGCGTTCATCTTCGTCGCCCCGCTGCTGTTCGTGGTGCACGCCGTACTCACCGGCGTCTCCATGGCGCTCACCGCCTGGCTGGGGGGACGGCTCGGCTTCGGGTTCTCCGCCGGCGCCACCGACGCCCTGCTCAACCTCAGCAAGAGCAACACCCACCAGTTCTGGCTGGTCATGGGCATCGGCGTCGTCTACGCCGTGATCTACTACGCGGTCTTCAGCTTCCTGATCAAGAAGCTGAACTTCATGACACCGGGCCGCGAACCCGAGCCGGACGTCGACTCCGGCGAGAGCGCGGAGCCGGTCCGCACCCGCCTCTGATCCGGTCAGGGCGAAACTCCGCCCGGCATGCGCCGTAATCCGGCGGGCATCGCTCCAACCGCCTGCCGTACCGGCCGGATCTTGCGCGCATAGCGCCACATCACCACCCCTCGGACCGGAAAGTTGGCGGCGTTCGTATCAACCGGCCGGGCCGGAATCTCTAGTAGTCGTCATGTCCGCCGACGAACCCGGGGGTTCCGATGCCCGTACCGACGCCGCGCCCGATCCGCCTGCCGCGGCTCCTACCCGTTCCCGCCGCCGATCCCGCGTACGACGAGGCCCCGACCGGTCGCCTGTCGGCGGACGCGACCGTGCCGGACGACCCGCCCCGGACGTACGGCGCGCTCGCCCTGGCCTCGGGCGGCGGGCCGCTCCTCCACGGGCCGTCCGGCGCGCTGCCCGACGAACGGCGGCTGCGCGGCCTCGGCCGCGCCATGGCGGAGATCCTCTGCGGACGCCGTCCGCCCGCCACCGTGCAGGACCGGCTCAGCGAGCGCGCGTACGGCGAGCTGATCCGGGCGGGGAAGATGATCGACGCGCCACGGCCGCCCATGGTCGGCGCTCCGCACATCCAGCGGCCGGACGACGGCGTGGTGGAGATGTGCCTGCTCATCCACTGCGGCCCGCGCAGCCACGCCCTCGCCCTGCGCCTCGAACGCCGCGGCGTCCAGTGGCTCGTCACCGACTTCGAGACCGCGTGACACCAGGGGACGTGCCACCGCCGGACGGCCCGCTGACGCCGAACCGGCCCGTGCCGGCCGATGCGCGCCGACAGGCGCGGTTCACCGTGCGAGCACGGGCCGTTCCGGCGAGAAAAGGGGAGGCCCCCGCCGTCTCTCCGGCGGGGGCCTCCCCTGACCACGCGGTCAGGCCTCGGCGTTCCTCGGGTCGCCGTGGCACCGCTTGTACTTCTTGCCCGAGCCGCACGGGCACGGGGAGTTGCGCTCCACGTTGCCGTACGCGGCGCGCTGCTCCGGCGTGGAACGGACCCGGCTGACCTCGACGTCGCCGGTCTCGCCGGGCGCCGTGTAGACCATCTCGCTGGGGCGGGCCGGCTGGCGCAGCGCCCTGGCGATGATCGAGCCCGCCTCGGACACGGCGTCCCCGTGCTCATGCTCGTGGTCGTGGTCGTGCTCCTCGACGATCGGGTTCGCCTGAACCTCGACCTCGAGGTTGAACAGGTAGCCGGCCGACTCCTCCTTGATGCCGTCGAGCATCGCGGCGAACATCTCGAAGCCCTCGCGCTGGTATTCCACCAGCGGGTCCTTCTGCGCATAGGCGCGCATGCCGATGCCCTCCTGGAGATAGTCCATCTCGTAGAGGTGCTCGCGCCACTTGCGGTCGATCACCGAGAGGATCACCCGGCGCTCCAGCTCGCGCATCGCCTCGGAGCCGAGCTCCTCCTCGCGCCGCTGGTACGCCTCAAGCGCGTCGGCCTTGATCTTCTCGGCGATGAGCGCGGCGTTCAGGTCCTCGCGGTCGCCGCCGGCCTCCTGCACGAGCTGCTCGACGGTCAGCGAGATCGGGTAGAGCTGACCGAACGCCTTCCACAGCTTGTCGAGGTCCCACTCCTCGGCGAAGCCCTCGGCCGTGGCGGCCTTGACGTAGTCGTCGATCACGTCGGTGACGAAGCCGCGGACCTGCTCGTGCAGGTCGGCGCCCTCAAGCACCCGGCGACGCTCGGCGTAGATCACCTTGCGCTGCCGGTTCATGACCTCGTCGTACTTGAGGACGTTCTTGCGGATCTCGAAGTTCTGCTGCTCGACCTGGTGCTGGGCGGACGCGATCGCCTTCGAGACGATGCCGGACTCGATCGGCACATCGTCGGGGATGTTCAGCCGCGTCATGATCATCTCGACCCGCGCCGAGTTGAACAGCCGCATCAGGTCGTCCTCCAGCGACAGGTAGAACCGGGACTCGCCCGGGTCTCCCTGACGGCCGGAACGGCCGCGGAGCTGGTTGTCGATGCGGCGGGACTCGTGCCGCTCGGTGCCGAGGACGTACAGGCCGCCGAGATCGGTGACCTCCTCGTGCTCGGCCTTGACGGCCTCCTTGGCCTTCTCCAGCGCCTCGGTCCAGGCCTTCTCGTACTCGTCGGGGGTCTCGATCGGAGACAGGCCGCGCTGCTCCAGCTCGAGGGAGGCGCGGAACTCGGGGTTGCCACCGAGCATGATGTCGGTGCCGCGGCCGGCCATGTTGGTCGCGACCGTGACGGCGCCCTTGCGCCCCGCCTCGGCGACGATCGTGGCCTCACGGGCGTGGTTCTTCGCGTTCAGAACCTCGTGCTGCACGCCCTGGCGCTTGAGCATCCGCGACAGCTTCTCGGACTTCTCGACGCTGGTCGTGCCGACCAGGACCGGCTGGCCCCGCTCGAAGCGCTCCTTGATGTCCTCGACGCACGCCTGGAACTTGGCGTCCTCCGTCTTGTAGACGACGTCCGCCTGGTCCTTGCGGACCATCGGCCGGTTCGTCGGGATGGGGACGACGCCCAGCTTGTAGGTCTGGTGGAACTCGTTGGCCTCGGTCGCGGCGGTGCCGGTCATGCCGCCGAGCTTGGCGTAGAGGCGGAAGTAGTTCTGCAGGGTGATGGTGGCGAGGGTCTGGTTCTCGTCCTTGACCTTCACCCCCTCCTTGGCCTCGATGGCCTGGTGCATGCCCTCGTTGTAGCGGCGGCCGTGCAGCACGCGCCCGGTGAACTCGTCGACGATCAGGACCTCGCCGTCGACGACGATGTAGTCCTTGTCCTTCTTGAACAGTTCCTTGGCCTTGAGCGCGTTGTTGAGGAACTGCACCAGGTGGGTGTGCTCGGGCTTGTAGAGGTTGTCGATGCCGAGCCAGTCCTCGACCTTCTCGACACCGGCCTCCAGGACGCCGACCGTGCGCTTCTTCTCGTCGACGACGTAGTCGCCGGTGCTCTCCTCGCCGTCCTTGCCCTCGGCGCCCCGGCGGAGCCTGGGCACGATCTTGGCGAACTCGGCGTACCACTTGCCGGACTGCTCGCCGGGGCCGGAGATGATCAGTGGGGTGCGCGCCTCGTCGATGAGGATCGAGTCCACCTCGTCGACGATCGCGAAGTTGTGGCCGCGCTGGACGCACTCCTCGATGGACCACGCCATGTTGTCGCGGAGGTAGTCGAAGCCGAACTCGTTGTTCGTGCCGTACGTGATGTCGGCGTTGTACTGCTTGCGCCGCTCGTCCGGCGGCATGTTGGCGAGGATGACGCCGACCTCGAGGCCGAGGAAGCGGTGGACGCGGCCCATGGTCTCGGCGTCGCGCTTGGCGAGGTAGTCGTTGACCGTGACGACGTGGACGCCTTTGCCGGAGATCGCGTTCAGGTAGGCGGGGAGAGTACAGGTGAGCGTCTTGCCCTCACCGGTGCGCATCTCGGAGATGTTGCCCATGTGCAGGTTCGCGCCGCCCATGAGCTGCACGTCGTACGGGCGCTGCCCCAGGACCCTGCGCGCGGCCTCCCGGACGGTGGCGAACGCCTCGGGCAGCAGGTCGTCGAGCGACTCGCCGTCGGCGTGGCGCTGCCGGTACTCGTCGGTCAGGGCACGCAGCTCGGCGTCGGACAGGCTCTTGAAGTCTTCTTCAATGGAGTTGACCTGCTCGGCGATTCGCTTGAGCTTGCGCAGAGTCTTGCCCTCGCCGGCGCGAAGGATCTTGTCGAGAATGGCTGCCACTTTTAGTAAAGCTCCTCGCAGGTCTACCCCGGCGGATCCACCGGAGTGTGAGGACGAGACATACTTCCCCGCTGCCATCGTAGGCCGTTCCTCCACCGGACACAGCCACCGTGGAGAGGACGGAGCGGCGTCATTACAACGGCCGAAGCCTCTCAGTCGTTCCCCGGCTCGCATACCGACAAGGCCATCGGGTAGAAAACGTTGTATGGCAGAAAGCGCACATCAGGGCAGTCATGGCGGAAGCCCCAAGTCTTGGCTCGCCGTCATCATCATCGTCGCCGGTTTCACCGTCGGCGGCGTCGGCCTCACTCTTGGCCCGAGTTGGATCACCTTCTGGGTCGGAGCGGGCATCTGCGCGGTCGGCGGCGTGGTCGCCCTCCTCGTCGACATCTTGTCCGATGTGATCATCGACGCTCCGCGGGTGATGCCAGAGCGCGAGCACCACTCCCCCTTCGAGCACCACGAGCTGACCCACCACTGATCCAGCCCTGCACACCGTCGTAAGCGTTTTGTCGGTCACAGCGTCTAACATCGGCCGCTGTGACGGACCTGACAGCAGACGAGGCCCGCAGGATCATCCTCCGGGCCCAGGGTTTCCTCGGCGCCCGCTCCCGGAGTGGCGGAGTGCGCGGCATGCTCCGACGCGTGGGCGCGGTACAACTCGACACCATCTCGGTGCTCGCCCGTTCTCATGAACTCGTCGCGTACGCCCGGCTCGGGGCCATCGGCCGGGCGGCCGCCGAGCGGGCGTACTGGCACGATCCGGCGCAGGCCTTCGAATACTGGTGCCACGCCGCCTGCATCCTTCCCCTCGAACACTGGCCCCTGTACGCGTTCCGCCGCCGCGCCTACCGGGAGCGGCGGTACCGCTGGCACGAGGTGCCGCCCACGATCGACAAGATCCTGGAGCAGGTCCGCCAGGACGGCCCGATCACCACGACCGACATCGGCGGCGCCAAAAACGGTGGCCCCTGGTGGGACTGGTCCGACGCCAAGATCTCGATCGAGTACCTGCTGGACATCGGTGAGGTGGTCTGCACCCGGCGGATCGGCTGGCGGCGCGTCTACGACCTGGCCGAGCGGGCCGTCCCCCGCGAGCTGCTCGATCGGGAGATGACCGACGCGGAGGGCGTGGCCGCGCTCACCGCGATCGCCGGCCGTTCCCTCGGCGTGGCGACGCGGGCCGACCTCGTCGACTTCACCCGGGTCAGGGGCGGGTACGCGGAACTCCTCGACGACGCGCTGGAGAGCGGGGCCGCCGGGCTGGTGCCGGTCCGCGTCTCCGGCTGGCCGGCCGCGCGGTCGCGACGGGGCACGGCGGGTGACGGAGCGGCCAACGCCTGGGCCGATCCGGCCGCCATGGAGAGCGAGCCCCGCGGACGGCACCGCACGACGCTGCTGTCCCCCTTCGACTCGCTCATCTGGGAACGGGCGCGCGCCGAGCGCGTCTTCGGGCTGAACCACCGTCTGGAGGCGTACGTCCCGAAGCACAAGCGCGTGCACGGGTACTTCGCGATGCCGGTGCTGGCCGGCGGGCGGATCGTCGGCCGGGTGGACCCGGCCCGCGAGGGGTCGGTCCTCGTCGCCCGGCAGGTCGGGTTCGAGCCGGGGCTCCGACCGGCCGCGGCCGTCGAGGCGATGCGGGACGCGCTGTGGGAGGCCGCGAGCTGGGTCGGCTGCACGAGCGTCCGTGTCGAGCGCGTCACCTCGCCCGAGCACGAGGGCCCGCTCCGCGCCGCGCTCGCCGCTCAGGCGGAGCCGCCGGACGGTCCCGCCTGAGCCACCGTCAGGTGATCTCCAGCAGGCGCTCCCGGACGGCGTAGACCACCGCCTCCATCCGGGAGTGCAGCTGGAGCTTCTCCAGGATGTTGCGCACGTGGTTCTTGACGGTGTTCTCGGAGATGAACAGGTCCTTGGCGATCTCGCGGTTGTTCATGCCCTTGGCGACCAGCCGGAGCACCTCCATCTCGCGGTCGGTCAGCCGGGGCACCGGGAGCTGCGGCGGCCGTTCGGCCTCCTTGCGGCTCATGTGCTGGAACTCGCTGATCAGCTTGGCCGCCATCGCCGGGTTGATGAGCGACTGGCCCTCGTGGACGCCGCGCACGGCGTCGGGCACCTCATCGAGTTGGACGTCCTTGAGGAGGTAGCCGGTCGCGCCGGCCTTGATCGCGTCGAAGAGGTCCTCCTCCTCGTCGCTCACGGTCAGCATGATGATCCGCGTGCTCGGCACCGACTCCTTGATGCTCCTCGTCGCCCCGATGCCGTCCTGCCGGGGCATCCGGACGTCCATGAGCACCACGTCGGGAAGCAACCGGCCGGCGAGCTCCACCGCCTCCTGGCCGTCGCTCGCCTCGCCGACCACCTCGATGTCGTCCTCGGCCGCCAGCGCGAGCTCCAGGCTGCGGCGGATCAGCGCGTGGTCGTCCACGATGAGGACACGGATCGGCTCACCGCTTCGCTCCCTCACTTCTCCTCCTTGCGGGGGTCAAGGTAGCCGGATCGCCATCATTACACGGCTTCCGGCGCGAGAGAGGATCTTCGTTCGCGGGGGGCGGGCCGGGCCCGTGGATTCCGCGGGGCGCGGAATCCACGGGTGGCTCCTATCGCTCGACCAATCTGAGCACGCCGTAGTTGTAGCCGCGCCGGCGGTAGACGACGCTCGGCTGCCCGCTCTCCTTGTCTCTGAAGAGGAAGAAGTCGTGCCCGACGAGCTCCATCTCGAGCAGAGCCTGGTCGATGGTCATCGGGTCGGCCTCGTGGAACTTCTCCCGGACGACGAGCGGCCCCTCGCCGTCCATCTCGATCTGTACGATCGGTTCCTCATACGCAGTCTGCTGCGGGACCTCGGTCCGGGGCTCAACCTGGGGCGAGGGCTCGGTGACCTCCGGTATGGCCTCGCCCAGTCCGGCGGTGAGGACGCCCACTGAGGGCGGGCAGCTCTTCCCGTGATGGATCTTGCGCCGGTCCGCAAGCTTGCGCATGCGCGCCTCCAGCTTGCCCAGCGCGAGGTCCAGCGCCGCGAAGCGATCGTCCGCCGCGGCCTCGGCGCGGATGGCCGGGCCTCGGGAGCGGACCGTCAGCTCCACGCGTTCCCGCTGATCGCTCATCCGAGGATTCCGCTCCTTGGACACTTCCACGTCCGCCCGGATGAGCCGGTTGTCCAGTCGCTCGATTCTGGCCAGCTTCGTGGTCACGTGCTCACGGAATCGGTCACTCACACCGGTGTGCCGTCCCTTGACGATGATGTCCACGCAAAAGCCCCCCTTCGCATCTCGACTGTGATGGAGAGCGCAACGCGCTCGCGGCACCCGTCCGGCCGACCTGGTCTTCGTCCCCACATCCGCCTGCTGAGGGTTTCGCAGCTCTTTGCCACTAGCGCCCTTCTCTCCTTGCGGGGGACATCTGGACCCCCGGGAAGGCAGGACTTACCTCTAAGCCGCACCGTGATCGGACGACCAAGAGTCGCCTTACGTGGACCGTTTCGCCTGCGGCTGGCATCGGCTAGCAGAACCGGCCCCCTCAAGGGGGTCGATCCGGCGCAACCACGGACCCGAACGGGTGCCATGTCCTGAACGCTAGTCGCTGCCGGGCCGAATGTCAGCCGCGTGTCCCGCCGATTGATCACAGCCGGTGACCTCCAGGGGGATCCGCCCTCCGCGCCACCGGTCCGGCGCGGACGGTTCACCCCTGCCGCACAGGGGTATCAGTGCCCGCTGAACAGGACTTCCTGTCCATCACGGACCAAAGTTGTGGCATCGGACACAGGGCCTGGATCGATCGTTTCTTTACCCTCCGTCAACCGCGTGATCTATGTCTCCCCGGCGTGTCGCGCCGCCGGATTCCGGTCCCTGGCCCGGGTTCTCGGCGTGGCGGCGACGGTGATCGCCAGCGGCACCTCTGCGCCGGCCTCCCGTACGGCGCGGGCCGCCTCCGCGAGGGTCGCGCCGGTGGTGACGATGTCGTCGACCAGCAGGACGGCGCCCACGCGGCCCCCAGAGGGCCGTGCAGTGCCGGTACGGCCGGGGACTACCACGAATGCGTCCCGCAGGTTGGCGGCCCGCTGCGTGGAGCTGAGGCCCGCCTGGTCCGCCACCCGGCGGCCCTGCCGCAGCATCGGCGCGGCGGCGACCGGAAGCCCGCGCCGCCGCAGCAGTTTCGCCGCCCCGGACGTGATCACGCCGACTGGGTCGTGGCCGCGCCTCCGCGACGCGGCGCGGGCGCTGGGCACGGGCACCAGGGCGATCTGGCCGGGCAGCGCGCCCCGAGCCGCGGCCGCGGACCGCCCCGCCGGCCCGCCGCGTTCGGCTCCGACGCGCCCCGTGTCGACGGAGGGACGCCAGGCGTGGGCCGCGAGGGCGCTCTCCGCGACCTCGGCCAGGACCGCCGACAGCAGAGGAGCCAGGGCCGTACGGCCGCGCTCCTTGTAGGCCAGCAGGACACGGCGGGCGGCGCCGTCGTAACAGGTCGCCGACCAGCACTCGGGCAGGTCGGGAGGAGCCGGGTCGGGTGGGCGCGGCGCCGGCTCGCGGAGGATCTCCTCCAGGCAGAGCGGGCAGACAAGCGCGCCGGGCTCGCCGCACCCGGCGCAGCGGGGCGGCAGGACCAGGTCGAGCAGGGCCGCGAGCACCCGCCCACCCTGCCAGGGACCACCGACAGTTCCGGCCCGGCGCTGCTCCCGTTCCGGCCGGTCACGCCCCGGTACAGCCCCCTCAGACCGTCTGTCAGCCGAGGGGGTAGACGGGGGTGCTCGCGCCGTCCTTGGCCTCGGTCACCCACTCGCTCTTCTTGCCGTCCCAGGACAGGACCTCGCCGCCGTCGCCGCCGTCGTCGCTGCCGGCGAGCAAGGAGTCCCCCGCAGCGCTGATGCTGGACACCTGCGCGGCCGACTTGGGCTCCTCGGACCGCCCGTCGGTCACGGAGTACGCGGTGTAGACGCGGCCGCCGCCCTTCTTTCTCTCGGACAGGACGACGACGTGCTGGCCGTCCTTCCAGGCGACGTCGTAGATGCGCTGGCCCTCCTTGGCCTCCACCAGCGTCCGCAGCTCGCCGATCCGCAGGTTGCCCTCGTCCCGGAGGATCGGGCCGGTCCGCACCTCGGGTCCGTGGCCGCTGTCGACGATCATCGCCACACGGGCCCCGTCGCGGGAGACGCGGAGCGCCTCGACGTTGGCCGCGGCGATGTCGGCCGGGATGAGAACCCGCTGCGGCGCCGCGCCGTACGCGGTCCAGACGCGCAGCTCGCCGGGGATGTTCTCGGCCGTCCACACGGCGCCGTACCGGTCCCAGGAGGGTGGGGTGAGGATGCTGCCCTTCGCCCCGCCGATCCACTTGTCCCAGCGGCTGTCCTCGGCCATGGAGGTGACGTAGACGGCGCCGTCGTCGCCGAGCGCGGCCACCTTGGCCTTCCGGTCGGTGCCGGAGATCGCCGGGGAGGAGAAGCCCATGGTCTTCTGGCCCGCCGCGCCCTCGACCACGGGGTCGTCCGCTTCGTGGTCGATCCGGCGCAGCACCCCGCCCCTCATGAAGTAGGCGGGCTGCTCGCCGGTGAGAACGGCGGGATTGAACTCGGGGTAGTTCTGCCACTTGATGCTGCGGCCGTCCCCGGGGAGCGGCTCCCCGTTCACCTGGATCTGGATGCTCTGGCCGGGGATGACCTGGTTGAGCGTCCAGGCGAGCTGCGCACAGACCGCCCTGAACTGGTCGAGCCGGTCGCCGATCACCGCCATCGAGGAGGTGAAGTCGAGGATCACGCTGTCGCCGTCGGCGACGACGCGGATCAGCCGGGTACCCGAAGGGAGGACGTTCCCCACCGCGCCGCGCAGCGACCGGCCGGGGCCGCGCAGCAGCCACCGCACCAGGGTCTCCACCTGGCTCTCGCTCGGATCGATCGGGATGGCGACGTGGTCGGCGATGAGCCACCTGCCGCTGACGTCCGGGTAGTAGACGTCGAACGCCCCGTACGCGCGCTTGACGTCGGCGGACGAGAGGAGCAGCCCCGGCGGCGCGGAGGAGATGCGCCATTCCTGGCCGACCTTGCTGAGCCCGAACGTCACGTCCCGTTCGACGCCGGTGAGCGTGAGGTCCTGGTAGCGCCCCTCGCCGTCGATGGTCGCGGCGACCGTGCCGTGGAAGGTCATGGTGACGCCGTCGCCGTCGTTCTCCTGCTTGGGGCCGGCCCCGTCGAAGACGGTGACACCGCTCGCGGGATCCCACTCGGTGAGCGCGTCGCCGGTGAGGTACTGCCTGGCGATCTTCCAGCCGGGGTCCTCCACGCTCGACATCGCGGCGCGGAAGCCCGCGACGATGTCGCGCGGCTGGGCGCCGGGCCGCGGCGGCGCGGCGATCATCCGCACGTACGGCGCGTTGAGCGGGTCGCTGTTGCTCTCTTCCTTGGCCGGGATGGGGCTCCCGCTGGTCGGGATGATGGCGCACGCCGTCCCGCCGCCCGCGAGCGCGAGCGCGGTGACCGCTGCCGCCGCGTACCTGAGCGGGCCCGACCTAGTCCACATCGAAGACGCCCCCGTCCCCCATCCCCGTGGGCAGCGCGGGCACGTGACCGCGCCAGCTCCGCCGCATCTCGACCTCGGGCGGGACGAGGGGGAGCGGCGACCCCTTCAGCTCCGCCCCCGCCTGACGCGGGAGCGACAGCCGGAACTGGGTCCCCTCCCCCGGCGACCCCCACGCCTGGAGCCAGCCCCCGTGCAGCAGCGCGTCCTCGCGCGAGATGGCCAGGCCGAGCCCCGTGCCCCCGATGGTCCTGGCCCGCGAGGGGTCGGCCCGCCAGAACCGGTCGAAGACCATGTTCTCCTCGCCCGGTTTCAACCCCACGCCGTGGTCGCGTACGGCGACCGCCACGGCGTCCCGGTCGCCGCCAAGCGTGACGACGATGTCCTTGCCCTCGCCGTGCTCGATCGCGTTGAAGAGCAGGTTGCGCAGGATGCGCTCCACCCGGCGGCTGTCCACCTCGGCCATGCAGGGCTCGCTCGGCAGGCGCAGCTCGAAGCGGGTCGCGTGCTGCTCGGCCAGCGCCTCGGAGTCGCCGATCGCGCTCAGCACCACGTCGCGCATGTCCACCGGATCCAGGTCGAGCGTCGCGGCTCCCGCGTCGTACCTGCTGATCTCCAGCAGGTCGGCGAGCATCGACTCGAAGCGTTCGAGCTGGTTCTGCATCAGCTCGGCGGAGCGCCTGGCCGCCGGTTCGAAGTCGTCGCGGCTCTCGTACAGCAGGTCGGCGGCCATCCTGACCGTGGTCAGCGGGGTGCGCAGCTCATGCGACACGTCGGACACGAACTGCCGCTGGACCTGGGACAGCTCCTCAAGCTGGTGGATCTTGACGGCGAGGTTGGACGCCATCTCGTTGAACGACGTGGCCAGCCGGGCCAGGTCGTCCTCGCCGCGCACCTTGAGCCGCTCCTCCAGGCGGCCGGCCGCGAGCCGTTCCGCCGCCTGGCGGGCGAGCCGTACCGGCGTGACGACCTGCCGGGTGACCAGCGAGGCGATGGCGGCGAGCAGCAGCACGAGGACGGCGCCGACGACGATGAGGAGCTGCCTGATGGACGACAGGGTCCGCTCCTCCTCGCCCATCGGGAAGAGGTGGTAGATCTCGTAGACGGTGCCGTTGTACGAGACGACCTTGGCGCCGACCACCATGCCGATCTCGGGGGCCTTGCCGAGGAAGTGCAGCGGGACGCCGATCTGGGCGTAGGGCGGGTCCAGCGGGCCGAGCTTGCGCACCTTGTCGCGCATCTTCTCGGGAACGCTCCGCCAGTCGATGTTGCCGGTCGCCCGGTCCTCGCCCACCGCCGACTCGTTGCGGATGACCACGCTGTAGCGGGAGCCGGCCCGCTCGGCGAGGCTCTTGGCGACCACGTCCACGGGGTTGTCCGAGGAGGTCGCCGCACCGTCCCCGGACGCCTGCTGCTTGCTGGAGTCGCCGGCGAGTGGGGGGTTCTCCAAGTAGCCCGAGATGGTGGTGACGTTCGCGGCGGCCTCGGCGACGGCGACGTTCCTGCGGCCGTCGACCATGGACTTGACGATGGACTGCATCAGGAAGACGCCGAGGACCACGACCACGGTCATCGAGATGACCAGGGTGCTGGTCACCACCTGGAGCTGGAGCGAGCGCCGCCACACGCCGCGGGCCCGGCGCGCGGCGCGCCGGGCCCTCCGGCGGACGCCGCGCGCGATCTGGCGTGGGCTCCTCCGGAGGGGGTGTTTGGCGGGGGCGGGCATCGCGGGTCGGCCGGGAGGCTAGGCGGGGCCGGCCTTGTACCCGACACCGCGGACCGTGACGACGATCTCGGGGTGCTCGGGGTCCTTCTCGATCTTGGCGCGGAGCCGCTGGACGTGCACGTTGACCAGCCGGGTGTCGGCCGCGTGGCGGTAGCCCCAGACCTGCTCCAGCAGGACCTCGCGGGTGAAGACCTGGCGCGGCTTGCGGGCCAGGGCCACCAGCAGGTCGAACTCCAGCGGCGTCAGGTTGATGGTCTCCTCGCCGCGCTTGACCGAGTGTCCGGCGACGTCGATGGTGATGTCCCCGATCTGGAGGATCTCGGGGGTCGGCTCGTCGGTGCGGCGCAGCCGGGCGCGCACCCGGGCGACGAGCTCCTTCGGCTTGAACGGCTTGACGATGTAGTCGTCGGCGCCGGACTCCAGCCCGAGCACGACGTCGATGGTGTCGCTCTTGGCCGTCAGCATGACGATCGGCACGCCGGACTCGGCGCGGATGCGGCGGCACACGTCGATGCCGTCGGCGCCGGGGAGCATCAGGTCGAGAAGGACCAGATCAGGCCGCGTGTCCCGGAATGCGTCGAGCGCCTTGTCGCCGTCGGAGACGAAGGACGGCTCGAATCCCTCCCCGCGCAACACGATGCCGAGCATCTCGGCGAGAGCGGCATCGTCATCGACGACCAGCACGCGTCCTTTCATGGCCCCTCATTCGTTCTACGCAATTTGAGAGATATGGGCGATATCACACGTTCATCGGAAGGCTACCGTGGCGACCGTATGAGCGATACACGACCATGACAAAGGAAGGAGTTTAGGCGCACGGGGCGGAACGCGCGATGATGTGACCAAATGCGGCCAGGGCCGCACCACGTCCTTTGCCCGGCCGAACGGGAATTCCCGCACGGATCCGCGTGCGGAGCCCTTGATCGTTTCGCTATTTCGATCATGGAAGCGGCGTTCACGCGGGCGGGATCGGGCTTTCCCGCGCCGTCTCTCCCTGCCGGGAGGTCGTACATCATGCCAGGATTGGGACATGACAGACGGCCCTGACCACGACGGCCCCGCCCCCGATGTGCCGCCCGGTTGGGCGTCCGACCAGCCTCCGGCGTTCCGGGGAACCCCGGGATCCTCCTGGGCCGCCCCGGGCGGGCCGGGCGGGCCGGGCAAGACGCCGCCGCCTCCTCCCCCGCCCCCGCCGCCGCAGGGCCAGCCGTACGGGCAGTCGCAGTACGGCGGGCAGCCGGGCGGATACGGCTCCTACGGCGCGTACGGCCCGGGGCCGCAGGGGTTCCGGCCGCCGCCGCAGGCGCCCCGGCCGGGGATCGTCCCGCTGCGGCCGCTGGCCCTCGGCGACATCCTCGACGGCACGATCAAGATGGTGCGGTCGCACCCGAAGGCCACCCTCGGCCTGTCGGCGATCGTGGCGGCGATCACCACGCTCCCGGTGTCGGCCGGGCAGGCGATCTACGTGCGTTCCTCGTCGGCGCTGCTCGCCGACCCCGAGGCGGTCGGGACGGCCGACGCGCTGGGCGGGGTGGCCGCGCAGTTCCTCGGCGCGCTGATCTCGATGGCGCTGACGTTCGTGGCGACCACGATCCTGACCGGCATCATGACCCGGGTGCTCGGCCGCGCGGTGTTCGGCGGGAGGATCACCGTCGGCGAGGCCTGGCGGCTGACCAGGCGTCGGCTCCCCGCGCTGTTCGGCCTCGTGGTGCTCGAAGGCCTGGTCCTGATCCTGCCCGTGCTGCTCATCTCCGCCGTGTTCATCGGACTGATCGCGTCCGGAGCCCTGGACCCGACCACGGACTCCTCCGGCGTCCTCGGCTGGGTCGGCCTCCTCATGCTGTGCTTCGTCGCCTACATCGTGTACGCGCTGTTCTTCAGCACCAAGTTCGCGCTGTCGGCGCCGGCGGTCGTGCTGGAGGGGCGCGGCCCGGTGGACGCGATGCGCCGCTCGTGGGGGCTGGTCAGGGGCGACTCGTGGCGGATCTTCGGCATCGTGCTGCTGACCGGGCTGCTCGCCGGGATCATCGGCTCCATCCTGGCCTTCCCGTTCTCACTCGCCGGCACGCTGGTCGGCCTGATGGGCGGCTCGTCGGCGGGGGTGGCCGTGCTGGTCACCCTCCTCACCGCCCTCGGCAGCACGCTGAGCGCGATGATCACCTATCCCTTCCAGGCCGGCGTGAACGGCCTGCTGTACGCCGACCGGCGGATGCGGGCGGAGGCGTTCGACCTCGTGCTGCGCTCGGCCGCGGCGCAGAACCAGACGCAGGGCTGGGTCCACTCCTCGGTGGACGACCTGTGGGACCCGTCCAACGCCGCGGCGGCCGGCGCCGGGGCCTCCGCGTACGGCCCGTACGGCACCGGCCCGGGTCAGGACGGGTGGGGCGGGTACGGCGCGCCTCCGGGCGGTCCCCGGCTGTGACCCTGCCCGCATCCGCGCCGGCCGCGGCCCTGGCGGCGCTCGGCCCTTCCGGCCCCCCGCTGGACCTCGGCCGCGACGAGGCCGGGCAGGAGGCCGCGAAGGAATTACTGCGCTCGGGATACCAGCAGGAGTCCCTGGTCGACCGGTTGTGGCGGCACCTGACGCAGTTCCTCGGCGACCTGTTCGACAGCGCGCCCGGAGGGCAGGCCGGGGGCGTGGTCGCGCTGATCGTCATCGTCGCGGTGATCGTCCTGCTGGCGGCGCTGCTGCTGTGGTCGCTGCGCCGCGTGTCCCGGTCCCGCCGGGCCGTGGAGGAGGGCCTCCTCGGCGGCGGCGTGCGCACGGCCGCCGAGCACCGGGCCGAGGCCGAGCGGCTGGCGGCCGCCGGGAACTGGGCCGAGGCGATCAGGGAGCGGCTCCGGGCGGTCGCCCGCGACCTGGAGGAGCGGGCCGTCCTCACCCCCATGCCGGGCCGTACCGCCGTCGAGCTGGCCGCGGACGCCGGACGGGTGCTGCCCGCCCACGCCGCCGCGCTGACCGCCGCCGCGCGGCTCTTCGACGACGTCACGTACGGCGAGGCCCCGGGCAGCAGAGAAGGCTACGCGAGCGTGGCGGAGCTGGACGGGCGCCTCGCGGCGGCCCGGGTGAGCCTGGGGGCGGACGCGTGAGCGCCGTGACCCCGCCGACGTCGGTCTCCACCTCTCCGACGGCCCGGAGCGTGTGGCGAGGCGGGCGCGGCGTGCTCGTGATCGCGTTGCTGGTGCTCGTGACCGCGATGGTCCCCGTGCTGGTGTCGTCGCCGGACACGCGGGACCGCCCGCTCGATCCGGCCGACTCCTCACTCCTGGGCGGCAAGGCGCTCGCGGAGCTGCTCCGGCGGCACGGCGTGTCCGTCGAGCGGGTGGAGAGCGTCTCCGCGATGGCCGCGAGCGCGGGCCCGGACAGCCAGCTCCTCATCGGTGACACCGTCGCGCTCAGCGCGGACGACGCGCGCGCGATCGCCGCGTCCGGCGGGGACCGGCTGATCGCGGGGCACCAGACGCACCTCGACATCCTGGCCAAGGGCGTGCTCACCGGAAAGGACGTCCGGTCCAGGTCCCGCGAGCCGCAGTGCGCGCTCCCCGAGGCGACCCGCGCGGGCAGCGCCTTCATCGGCGGCGTGTCGTTCACGGTCCCGGAGGGCGCCACCGGCTGCTATCCGGCGGCGGGGCGGCCGACGCTCGTGCGGCACACCGTGGACGGCGCGACCGTCACCGTGGTCGGCGACAGCGCGTTCATGACGAACCAGCGCCTCGGCGAGGACGGCAACGCCGCGCTCGCGCTGAACCTGGCCGGGACGAAGCCCCGGCTGATCTGGCTCACCGCCCCCGAGGAGCCGACGTCCGGCGTGACCGGCACCGGCGGAAACAAGACGCTGGGCGAGCTCATCCCGGACGCCGTACCGTGGGCGATCCTGCAACTGGCCGTCGCGGTGGCCGTGGTCGCCGTGTGGCGAGGACGCCGCCTCGGTCCGGTCGTCGCCGAGCGGCTGCCGGTGGTCGTCCGGGCGTCCGAGACCGTGGAGGGGCGCGGTCGCCTCTACCGGTCGCGGCGGGCGAGGGACCGGGCCGCGCAGGCGCTGCGCGCCGCCGCCATCGACCGGATGGCCCCCCGCCTGGGGCTGCCCCCGACGGCCTCACCCGAGGAGATCGTCGCGGCGGCCGCCGTACGGACCGGGCGGGAGGCGCCGGAGGTGCGCTCCGCGATGTACGGGCCGGCGCCCGCCGACGACGGCGCCCTGGTGGCCCTCGCCGCACAGCTCGACACACTCGAAAGGCAGGTACGGGACTCTTGACCACATCTACACCCGGCTCCCCGGGGGCGGACGCGGCCCGCGAGGCGCTCGCCACGTTGCGCGCCGAGGTCGCCAAGGCGGTGGTGGGACAGGACTCGGTCGTCACCGGGCTGGTGATCGCGCTGCTGTGCCGGGGGCACGTGCTGCTCGAAGGCGTCCCCGGCGTGGCCAAGACGCTGCTGGTCCGCACGCTCGCCGCGACGCTGTCGCTGGACTTCAAGCGGGTGCAGTTCACGCCCGACCTGATGCCCGGCGACGTGACCGGCTCGCTCGTGTACGACGCCAGAACGGCGGAGTTCGAGTTCCGCGAGGGGCCGGTCTTCACCAACCTGCTGCTCGCCGACGAGGTCAACCGGACCCCGCCGAAGACCCAGGCCGCCCTCCTTGAGGCGATGGAGGAGCGCCAGGTCAGCGTGGACGGCGCGGCCCGCAAGCTGCCCGACCCGTTCATCGTGGTGGCGACGCAGAACCCGATCGAGTACGAGGGCACCTACCAGCTTCCCGAGGCCCAGCTCGACCGGTTCCTGCTCAAGCTGACCGTGCCGCTGCCGCCGCGCGAGCAGGAGATCGCCGTGCTGGAGCGGCACGCCCTCGGCTTCGACCCGCGCGACCTCTCGTCGGTCGCCGCCGTCGCGTCCGCCGCCGACCTGGACGCGGGCCGGGAGGCGGTCAAGCAGGTCCACGTGGGCGCGGAGGTGCTCGGCTACATCGTCGATCTGGCCCGCGCCACCCGGAACTCGCCCTCGCTGCAGCTCGGGGTGTCCCCGCGCGGCGCCACGGCGCTGCTGGCCGCCGCCCGGGCCTGGGCCTGGCTGTCCGGCCGCTCGTACGTGACGCCGGACGACGTGAAGGCGCTCGCCCGGCCCGCGCTGCGGCACCGCGTGCAGCTCCGTCCCGAGGCCGAGCTGGAGGGCGCGACCCCGGACGGCGTCCTGGACGGCATCCTCGCCGGCGTCCCCGTCCCCCGCTGATGACGCGCGAAGCGATGAACGGAGGGACGCGGCGGTGGCGCTGACCGGACGTGCGGGCCTGCTCGCGGCGCTGGGCGCGCTCGTGGTGCTGCTGGCGCCCGACCCGTCTGTGGCCGTGCTGGGGCTCGCGTTGCTGCTCGCCGTACTCGTGGCGGTCGACCTGCTGCTCGCCGGCGGTGTGCGCGGGCTGCGCCTCCACCGCGACGGCGAGCGGCTGGTACGGCTCGGCGAGTCGGTCGCGGTGGGACTGGTCGTGGAGAACCCCGGCCGGCGCCGGGTCAGGGGCGTGGTGCGCGACGCGTGGCCTCCGTCGGCGGGGGCGGCGCCGCGTCACCTGAAGCTGGACGTCCCCGCGGGGCAGCGCCGCCGCCTGGTCACCACGCTGACGCCGACGCGCAGGGGCGACCGGGAGGCGGTCACCGTCACCGTACGGTCGGTCGGCCCGCTGGGCCTGGCCGCCCGCCAGGGATCGCACCTGGTCCCGTGGTCGGTGCGGGTGCTGCCGCCGTTCCTCAGCCGCAAGCACCTGCCCGGCAAGCTGGCCCGGCTGCGGGAGCTGGACGGCCGCCACCCGGCGCTCGTCCGGGGCCAGGGCACCGAGTTCGACTCGCTCCGCGAGTACGTGGTCGGCGACGACGTGCGCTCGATCGACTGGCGGGCCAGCGCCCGGCGCAGCGATGTCGTGGTGCGCACATGGCGTCCGGAACGCGACCGGCGGGTGCTGATCGTCCTGGACACGGGCCGTACGTCGGCCGGACGCGTGGGCGTGGCGCCCCACCCCGGGCAGCCGTCCGGCTGGCCCCGGCTGGACTGGTCGATGGACGCCGCGCTGCTGCTCGCCGCCCTCGCGGCGCGGGCGGGCGACCGGGTGGACTTCCTCGCCCACGACCGCACGGTGCGCGCCTGGCTGTCCGGGACGTCCCGAAACGACCTGCTGTCGTCGCTGGTCAACGCGATGGCCCCGATCGAGGCGGAGCTGGTGGAGGCCGACGCTCCGGGGATGGTCTCCGCCGTGCTGGCCAGGGCGAAGCGCCGCTGCCTGGTCGTGCTGCTGACCGACCTGAACGCCGCCGCGATGGAGGAGGGCCTGCTGCCGGTCCTGCCGCGGCTGTCGTCCCGCCACACGGTGCTGGTCGCGGCCGTCGCCGACCCGCGGGTGGCGGACATGGCCTCCGGCCGGGGCACGGCGGAGCTGGTCTACGACGCGGCGGCGGCCGAGCGGCTGCGCGGCGAGCGGCGCTGGATCACCGCCCGGCTGCGCGGGCAGGGGGTCGAGGTGGTGGACGCGCCGCCGGAGGAGCTCGCCCCGGCGCTCGCCGACGCCTACCTGGCACTGAAGGCCGCCGGCCGCCTGTAGTTTTTGCGCTCGCTTCGCTCGCGCGGGCTCGGGGCGCCCTCAGGCGATGTCTTCCCTCGTCACTCGGAGTCGCTGTGCCTATTGGCCTCGCTTCGCTCGGCGGTTCGGGGCGCCCGAAGTCGGCTCGTGCCCTCCTCGCTCGGGGCTCGTCCCTCGCCCGCTCGCTCGTCGGTTACTTCACCGCCGCGCCCCTCACGTCCCTCGCTCCCACTCGTTCCTCAGTCCAGACACCGCCGCGCCCCTCGCGTGACTGTGGGGCGGTTCGAACCAGGACGTCACGCCTGTCACCTGACGGGGACGAGCGGCGTGCCCGCCAGGCGTGCTCCTATTAGGCGGTGGGGGCGAGGTCGGGGGCGTGTTCGATGTCGCCGGTCTCGCCCGCGCGGGCGGCCCGGCGGCCGAACACGGCCACGTAGACCAGGAAGAGGACCTCGGCCAGCACGCCGATGCCGATCCGTGCCCAGGTCGGCAACCCGGAGGGCGTGACGCCCGCCTCGATCAGCCCGGAGACCAGCAGGACGACGACGAGGCCGAGGGCGACGCTCATCACCGCCCGCCCCTGCTCCGCCAGCGCCTCGCCCCGCCGGCGCGGCCCCGGGTCGATGACCGTCCAGCCGAGCCGCAGCCCCACCCCGGCGGCGAGGAACACCGCGGTCAGCTCAAGCAGGCCGTGCGGGAGGATCAGCCCCCAGAACACGTCCGCCTTGTCGTACGCCGTCATCAGCCCGCCGATGAGGCCCACGTTGGCGGCGTTCTGCCACAGGATGTACGGGATCGGCAGCCCGAGGAGGACGGCCGAGATGATGACCTGCGCCGACACCCAGGCGTTGTTGACCCACACCTGGCCGGCGAACGAGGTGGCCGGGTTCTCCGAGTAGTAGTCGGCGAAGTCGTGGTCGACCAGCCGCCTGATCTCCTCGGGCGTGCCGACGGCCGCCTGCACGTCGGGGTTGCCCGCCACCCAGGCGCCCATCACGTACGCGACCACGAGCGAGGCCAGGGCGGCCCCGAGCCACCAGCGCCGGGCGCGGTAGGCGACGACGGGGAACGAGACGGTGAAGAACCGGACCGCCTCCCGCCAGGCGGGCGTGTGCGCCCCGGTCACGGCCGAGCGGGCCCGCGCCACCAGCGAGGAGAGCCGGCCGACCAGGACGGCGTCGGTCGAGGCCGAACGGACGACGGACAGGTGGGTCGCGACCCGCTGGTACAGCTCGACGAGCTCGTCCACCTCGGGCCCGGCGAGCCGGCGACGGCGCCGTACCAGGTCCTCCAGCCGGTCCCAGGTGGGCCGGTGGGCCGCGACGAACGCATCGATGTCCACGGTGGGCACTCTATCGATCGCTAATGCCCCAGTAGGGTGCGGTATGTGGCCGATGTTGTGACCGGCGAGGCCGTCGTCGTCGAGGTGCGGATCGCGCAGCTCCCCACGCGGGGCGTCGCGCTCCTCATCGACTGGGTCGTGCAGTGGGCCGCCCTCATCGTGATGTACATCCTGCTGGGCAGCGCGTCGCTGGTCACGGACACGGCCATGACGGCGGGGCTGATGATCCTGCTGACGGTGCTCGTGCTGGTGGGCTACCCCGTCGCCTTCGAGACCGCGAGCAGGGGGCGCAGCCTCGGCAAGCTGGCGATGGGCCTGCGCGTGGTCGGCGACGACGGCGGGCCCGAGCGGTTCCGGCAGGCGCTGTTCCGGGGGCTCGCGGGCTTCCTGGAGTTCTGGATGTTCTTCGGCGCGCCCGCGCTCATCACGTCGCTGGTCAACCAGCGGGGCAAGCGGCTGGGAGACGTCTTCGCGGGCACGATCGTCATCTCCGAGCGCGGGCCGCGCCAGGAGCCGCCGCCGGAGATGCCGCCGGGGCTCGCGCCGTGGGCCGCCTCGCTGGAGCTGTCGCAGCTCACCGGCGAGCTGGCCGACACGGCCCGGCAGTACCTGAGCCGGTGGTACCAGCTCGGCCCCGACGTACGGCACCAGATGGGCGTCCGGATCGCGGGCCAGGTGTCCGCCGTGGTCGCTCCCCCGCCGCCGCCCGGCCTGCCGCCGCACACCTATCTCGCCGCCGTGCTGGCGGAGCGACGCCGCCGCGAGGAACTGCGCCTCACCCGGGCCAGGGCCGCGGCGCCGTCCTTCGGAGGCGCGTACGGCGCGGCTCCGCACGCGGGCGCGCCCTACGGCGGGTCCCCGTACGCAGGCGCTCCTCACAGCGGCACATACGGCGGCGCTCCCCGGGGCGGCCCGCCGGCTCCCGTGACCCCGCCCCCGCCTTCGGATCCCGCCGGTCCCACCCCGGGGGGATTCGTCCCGCCAAATTGAGGTGTAGAAGCCGCAAAGCAGGGCACATGTGACGACCTGCGGGTTATGGGGGCATGCCCGCAAGGGGGCAGGGTGGAGGCGGCCGGCCGCAGAGGGACAGAGTCGGCCGGCCGCCTCCATCCGACTGAGCCGCCTCCATCCGACTAACAAGGCTCAGGAGCCCGCACGGCAGGAGTCGCGGGGTGACGCGACGGCTCGCCCGAAGGTGTTCGAAACCCCGTACGTCCGTACTCAGGAGCCGGCGCGCCAGGAGTGCAGGTAGTCCTCCTGCTCGGCGGTCAGCGCGTCGATCGCGATGCCGGTCGCCGCGAGCTTGAGCCTGGCCACCTCGGCGTCGATGTCGGCGGGCACGTCGTACACGCCGGGCGGCAGCCGGTCCGCCTCGCCGGCGAGCCAGGCGACGGCCAGGGCCTCGGCGGAGAACGACATGTCCATGACGGCGGCCGGGTGTCCCTCGGCGGCGGTCAGGTTGACGAGGCGGCCCTCGGCGAGCAGGAGAAGCCGCCTGCCGTCCGCCAGGACGTACTCGTCCACGTTGGGGCGCACCCCGTAGTTCACTGAATCGGCCAGCGCCTCCAGGGCGCGGACGTCGATCTCGACGTCGAAGTGGCCCGCGTTGGCCAGGATGACGCCGTCCTTCATCGCGGCCAGGTGCTCGCCGCGGACGACGTCGCGGTTGCCGGTGACGGTGACGAACACGTCGCCCACCTCGGCGGCCCGCCCCATCGGGAGCACCTCGTAGCCCTGGAGCGCCGCGTCGAGCCCCTTCACCGGGTCGATCTCAGTGACGATCACCCGCGCGCCGAGCCCCTTGGCCCGCTCGGCCACGCCGCGCCCGCAGAACCCGAAGCCGGCGACGACGACGGTCCGCCCGGCGAGCAGCGCGTTCGTGGCGCGCATGATGCCGTCGAGGGTGGACTGCCCGGTGCCGTACCGGTTGTCGAACATCCGCTTGGTGCGGGTGTCGTTGACCGCGACGACGGGAAACCTCAGCGCACCCTCGGCGGCCATCTGGCGCAACCGGATGATCCCGGTCGTGGTCGCCTCACAGCCGCCGCGCACGGCGAGCTCCGAGCGCTGGGTGTGCAGGATGTTGACCAGGTCGCCCCCGTCGTCGAGCACGATGTCCGGGGGGACGTCCAGCGTCTGGTGGATGTGCCGGTAGTAGGTCTCCATGTCCACCCCGGCCCGGGCGCGTACGGCGATGCCGTACCCGCCGAGGGCGGCGGCGACGTCGTCCTGCGTGGACAGCGGGTTGGAGGCGGCCAGCGCGATCTCCGCGCCGCCCGCCCGGAGCGCGCCCATCAGGACGGCGGTCTCCGCCGTCACGTGCAGGCAGGCGGCGACGCGCAGGCCGTCCAGCGGCCGCTCGTCGGCGAAGCGCGCGGCGATCGCGGTGAGCACCGGCATCGACCGCCGCGCCCACCCGATGCGCCGCTCGCCCGCCTCGATCAGGTCGGTCAGCTCGCGCGCCGTCATCGTCGTCCCCGCCCGCCGGTCATCTCGCCCGGGTCCGGCCGGTGTGCTCGATCAGTAGCGGTAGTGGTCCGGCTTGTACGGCCCCTCGACGTCGACGCCGATGTACTCCGCCTGCTTCTTGGTCAGCGTGGTCAGCTTGACGCCGAGCGCGTCGAGGTGGAGCCGGGCCACCTTCTCGTCCAGGTGCTTGGGCAGCACGTAGACGCCGACCGGGTACTGCTCGGTCTTGGTGAACAGCTCGATCTGGGCGATCACCTGGTTGGTGAAGGAGTTCGACATCACGAAGGACGGGTGGCCCGTCGCGCAGCCCAGGTTCATCAGGCGGCCCTCGGCCAGCACGATGATCGAGTGGCCGTCGGGGAAGACCCACTCGTCGACCTGCGGCTTGATGTTGTTCTTCACGATGCCCGGGATGCGGGACAGCCCGGCCATGTCGATCTCGTTGTCGAAGTGGCCGATGTTGGACACGATCGCCTGGTGCTTCATCTGCGACATGTGCTCGGCGGTGATGATGCCGAAGTTGCCGGTCGTCGAGACGAAGATGTCCGCGATGCCGACGACGTCCTCCAGCGTGGTCACCTGGAAGCCGTCCATGGCCGCCTGCAGCGCGCAGATCGGGTCGATCTCGGTGACGATCACGCGGGCGCCCTGGCCGCGCAGCGCGTCGGCGCAGCCCTTGCCCACGTCGCCGTAGCCGCAGACCACGGCCACCTTGCCGCCGATCAGCACGTCGGTGGCGCGGTTGAGGCCGTCGATGACAGAGTGGCGGCAGCCGTACTTGTTGTCGAACTTCGACTTCGTGACGGAGTCGTTGACGTTGATCGCCGGGAAGAGGAGCCCGCCCGCCTTGTGCATCTCGTACAGGCGGTGCACGCCGGTGGTGGTCTCCTCGGTGACGCCCTTGATCTCCTCGGCGATCCGGGTCCACCGCTTGTCGTCGGAGACCGTACGGCGCAGCGTCTCCAGGATGACGCCCCACTCCTCGGGGTCGTCCTCACCGGCGACCGGCACGGCGCCGGCCTCCTCGAACTCGGCGCCCTTGTGGACGAGGAGCGTGGCGTCGCCGCCGTCGTCGAGGATCATGTTCGGGCCGGAGCCGTCGGGCCACATGAGCGCCTGCTCGGTGCACCACCAGTACTCCTCCAGGGTCTCGCCCTTCCAGGCGAAGACCGGCACACCGGAGGGGTTGTCGACCGTGCCCTCGGGGCCGACGACGACCGCGGCGGCGGCGTGGTCCTGGGTCGAGAAGATGTTGCAGCTCACCCAGCGGACGTCCGCGCCGAGCGCGACCAGCGTCTCGATGAGCACGGCGGTCTGGATCGTCATGTGCAGCGAGCCCATGATCTTCGCACCCTTGAGCGGCTGCGCGGCGGCGTACTCCCTGCGGGTCGCCATCAGCCCGGGCATCTCGTGCTCGGCGAGTCGGATCTCCTTGCGGCCGAACTCCGCAAGTGAAAGGTCGGCGACCTTGAAGTCCATGTCGTGTGTCCCTCCGGTATCGGTCGCCTGCGAGTTTAGGCGTCCCGTCCGGCACGACGCACGCCGGGACGCGCAAACCTGACACAAGAATGTAAGGTTCACGCCTCCGGGGCTGCCAAAGGGCCGCCGCGGTGTCTACCGTTGCCAGGGGGACGTCACGCGACAGGCGTCGGCGGCAGGACGGGGAACGGAGCGGGGAGCCCGATGCGGATCACGGAGGCGGCCAGGCGGCTCGGCATGTCGCCTCGCATGCTGCGGTACAGGGAGGCGCTGGGACTCCTGCCGCCCGTCCGCGACCAGGGCGCGCACCGCAGGTTCGGCCCGGAGGAGCTGGCGGCCGTCGGCCAGGCCCTGGAGCTGGAGCGCCGTTTCGACGTCTCCCCCGCCGAGCTGGCCTTCGCCCTCCGGGCGCTGTCCGAACCCGCGGTCGCCCAGGCCGTACGGGACCTGGGGGTGCGGATCGGCCGCATCCAGGCCCCGCGCCGGGCGCTGGACTTCGAGAAGGAGAAGGCCCTGCGCCTGCTCAGGGGCCGGTGAGCGGCCGGTGACTCAGCGGGCGAGTTCACTCGAAAGAGTGACGACGCCATACTCGGACATCCACGACAATTCCCGACATGAATCTCACGGCGAAGCTCGACAAGGTTGAGCGGCAGGTGGCGGATCTCGATCTCCGGAGGATCATCGAGTCCCCTCTCCTCGACATCGTCATCGGTGTCGGCCTCTTCCTCCTCGCGCTGGACCGGCTCGGGGCCTTCCGCGGCTACCTCAGCACCCTCCAGGTGCTCGCGGCCGGGCTCGCCACCCTGCCGCACATCCTGCGCCGTCGCATGCCCCTCGTCGTCGTGGCGCTGACCGCCCTGGGAGCGCTCGGCCTGGTGTACCTCGGAGGCGGCAACCTCTTCGGCCTGTCCGCCCCTGTCTACGCGTCGGGGCTGCTGTCCGCCTACACGGTCTTCCGTCAGGTGAGCCGGGGGGCCTCCTGGCTCCTCTGCGGTGTCGCGATCGTCCTCGCCGGCTTCCTGGTCTTCTGGTCCTTCTGGAACCGCTTCCCCTTCGCGATGGCCCTTACGTGGGGAAAGGGCATCGGCCAGGTGCCGGCCAGCGCCGTGCCTTTCATCCTGACCGCGGCGGCGGCGCTGGCCGCGGCGGCCTTCCTCGCCGATGTACGGCGCAGCCGGACCGAGGTACGGCAGGCCCAGGCCGACAATGTGGAGGCACTGCGCGAGCAGGCCGCCATGGGCGAGCGGGCCAGGATCGCCCGCGAGATGCACGACGTCGTGGCTCACTCGATCTCGCTGATCGCGGTACGGGCCGAGGCGGCGCCGTACACGCTCAAGGACCTTCCCGATCCGGTCAGGACCGAGTTCGCCGAGATCGCCACGTCGGCGCGGGAGACGCTGGGCGAGATGCGCAGGCTGCTCGGCGTGCTGCGGGCCGACAGCGGCGCGGAGACCGTGCTCGCTCCACAACCGGGGCTGGAGCGAGTACGCGAGCTCATCGAGGGACACGGCGGCGAGGTGGACCTCGACATCGTCGGCGAGGAGCGGCCGCTGCCGCAGGCGGTGGACGTGTCGGCCTACCGCATCGTCCAGGAGTGCCTGGCCAACGCCCGCGCCCACGCCTCGGGCTCACGGGTGTCCGTCGAACTGGCCTACCAGCCGAACCTCCTCTCCATCCGAGTGACCGACGACGGCCCCGGCCCCGGCCAGGACGCCTCGGGCGGGCACGGGCTGATCGGGATGCGGGAGCGCGCCCTCGCACTGGGCGGCTGGTTCAGCGCCGAGCGCGGCCCGAACGGCGGCTTCCTCGTCCGGGCGGGCCTCCCGACCGAATGACCACCCCCATGACCGCGCCGATGACCAGCGTCATCGTCGCCGACGACCAGCCCGTGGTGCGGCGCGCGTTCGCCGCCATCCTCGACGCCCAGCCGGACCTCACCGTGGCCGGGGCCGCCGCCGACGGGGCCCAGGCCGTACGGCTCGCCCAGGCCGTACGACCGGACGTCGCGCTGATGGACATCCGAATGCCGGAGATGGACGGCATCGAGGCGGTCCGGCGGATCGTCGCCGACCTCCCCACCCGGCCCATCATGATCACGACCTTCGACCTGGACGACTACGTCTACGACGCGCTCGCGGCGGGCGCCGCCGGGTTCCTGCTCAAGGACGTCACCGCCGCCTCGCTCGTGGAGGCGGTGCGGATCGTCGGCAGGGGCGACGCCCTGCTCGCGCCCAAGGTGACGCGGCGGCTGATCGCCGAGTTCGCGCGGCAGCGTCGCAGAGTCTCCCGTCCGACGGACGGCCCGCCACTGACGCCCAGGGAGACGGACGTGTTGACGCTGATCGCCCGCGGCATGTCGAACGCCGAGATCGCCACCGAGCTGGTGGTGTCGGAGCACACCGTCAAGACCCACGTGGCCCGCCTGCTGGCCAAGCTGGGCCTGCGCGACCGCACCCAGGCGGTCGTCCACGCGTACGAGACGGGCCTGGTCAGGGCGGGGACGGGCGGGGCTTGGGAGTGAGCGGTGGGCTCAGCTCACCGGCGCGTTGCTTGAGCGGTAGAGGTCGGGCTCCAGGTAGATGACCCGGGCGATCGGCACGGCCTCGCGGATGCGCCGCTCCGCCTCGTCGATCCCCTGGGCGACCTGCGCCGCCGTGTCGTCGTGCTCGACCGCGATCTTTGCCGCGACCAGCAGCTCCTCGGGGCCGAGGTGGAGCGTCCGCATGTGGATGACCCGGGCGACCTCCGGAGCGCCTTCGAGCACCGCGCGGATCCGCTCCTCGATCTCCGGGTGGGCGCTCTCGCCGATCAGCAGCGACTTCGTCTCCAGGGCGAGGATGACCGCGATCGCCGCGAGCAGCAGGCCGATCATCAGCGTGCCGATGCCGTCCCAGATCCCGTCGCCGGTCACGACGGCCATCGCCACGCCGAACAGCGCGAAGAGCAGGCCGAGCAGCGCGCCGAAGTCCTCAAGCAGGACGACCGGCAACTCGGGGGCCTTCGCCCGGCGGATGAACGAGAACCACGAGTGGTCGCCCTTGAGCTGGCGCGACTCCTTGATGGCGGTTCGGAACGAGAAGCCCTCGGCGACGATCGCGAAGACCAGCACCCCGAAGGCCCACTGGGGCGCCTCCACCGGGTGCGGATCGGAGATCTTGTGCCATCCCTCGTAGATGGAGAACAGGGCGCCGACCGTGAACAGCACGACCGCCACCACGAAGGCGTAGAAGTAGCGCTCACGCCCGAAGCCGAACGGGTGCCTGCGGGTGCGCGCGCGCTCCGCCCGCTTGCCGCCGATCAGGAGCAGCGCCTGGTTGCCCGAGTCGGCCACCGAGTGCACCGACTCGGCGAGCATGGAGGACGATCCCGTGAAAAGGAACGCTACGAACTTCGCAGCCGCGATCGCCAGATTGGCGCTCAGCGCCGCGACGATCGCCTTGGTACCGCCACCAGCGCTCACAGAACACTCCTCACGAATCGACCAGAGGGATCCTATTGGGAAACTCTGGCCCGAAGCTCGGCGATGACCGACATCGGCGCGGGATCGAGCCCATAGCCGAGGGCGAGGTAGGCGGCGGCGAAATCGCCCAGGCCGACAAGCGCGGCCAGCCGCTCGAACGGGTGCGCCCCCTCGGACGCGATCTCCGAGACCGGGACGCCCCGGTCCTGCGCGAGCCGCAGGGACGTCTGGCGGCGCTCGGCCACCTCCGGGTGCTCGTCGGCGTCGCGCAGCAGGAACAGCCGCACCCGCGCCCGGGGACCGGACGCCTCGTCGTCACCGAAGTCCTCGAAGATGTCCCGGGCGGCGAGAGGGCCGTCGAGGACGCCCGCCTGGTCGTGCGCGGCCTCCGGCAGCGCGCCCCAGACGGCGGGACAGCCGGCCTGCTCGGCGAGCTGCGCCGCCAGCCGGTGCGCGGCCACGGCGGCGATCGGCGCGGTGCCCCAGATCATGGGGATGCCGTCGGCGAGCTCCATGGCGAGGGTCTTGCCGGGGTTGATGAAGGAGTCGCTCGCCGGCCGGCACCGGTGCGCGATGTCCTCAAGCCGCTGCGCCGCCGCCTCGAAGACCGGCTCACCCGCGTCGGTCAGGCCGAGCGCGGACGCGGCGACCAGCAGCGGCACCGCCAGGCCCCACATGGTCGCCGCGGGCTGACCCGCCACCGTCGAGATCGGCACGAAAGGCGCCCCGGCCTGCGCGGCGAGCGCGCTGAGCGGTGTGTCCGCCGGACCCGCCGCGAGCAGCGAGCACCCCCGGCGCACCGCCTCGGCCCCGAGCGCGAGTGCCTCGTCGCCCCGCCCGGTGAACGAAAGCACCATGACCATGTCGGCCGCGCCGATCCAGCCGGGCAGGCGGTACCCCCGCACGGTCACGATGGGCAGGGGCGCGCCCGGCCCGCAGACCGCGTTCAGGACGTCGCCCGCGATCCCCGCGGCGCCCACGCCCGCCACCACCAGGGCGCGCGGCCTGCCCTGCCCGGCCACCCGGGCCGCCCCCGCCTCCACGGCGGCGCGGTACGCGGTGCGGATCTGGGCGGCCGAGGACGCCACGGTGCGCAGCATGCCTGATGGATCGCCGTCGGCCAGGTACGCCTGGTCGTCGAGCCTGCTCGGGTCGAACCGGGGGACGGACGCCCCGCCCGAGAGCGTCATGCCTTACGCGCCTCGTCCACGAGCAGGACGGGGATGTCGTCGCGTACGGGATACACGAGCCCGCACGACTCGGAGGTGCACGCCAGCTCGTCGGCGTCCGTGCGGGGACGCAGCGGGGACTTGCACGCCGGGCAGGCGAGGACGTCCAGCAGCCAGTCGTCGATCTTCAAATCCTGTCAGCTCCTTAGGGCGGCGAGGACCTCGTCCCGCACGGCCGCCATCTTCTCCTCGTCGGCCGCCTCGGCGTTCAGGCGCAGCAGCGGCTCGGTGTTGGACGGGCGCAGATTGAACCACCAGTCGTGGCCGTTCACCGTGAGGCCGTCCAACTCGTCGAAGGTAACACCCTCACGACCCGCGAAAGCCCCGCGCACGGTCTCCATGGCGGCGGCCTGGTCGGCGACCTCGCTGTTGATCTCGCCGGACGCGGCGTAGCGGGAGTATCGCCCGAGCAGCTCCGACAGCGGCCGGTCCTGGCCGCCGAGCGCGGCGAGCACGTGCAGCGCCGCGAGCATCCCGGAGTCGGCGAACCAGAAGTCACGGAAGTAGTAGTGCGCGGAGTGCTCGCCGCCGAAGACGGCGCCGGTGTGGGCCATCTCCGCCTTGATGAACGAGTGGCCGACGCGGGTGCGGACCGGGACGCCCCCGTGCTCGCGCACGATCTCGGGCACACCCCTGGAGGTGATCAGGTTGTGGATGATCGTGGCGCCCGGGTGCCGGGCCAGCTCGCGTACCGCGACCAGCGCGGTGATCGCGGACGGCGACACGGACTCGCCGCGCTCGTCGATCACCCAGCACCGGTCGGCGTCGCCGTCGAAGGCGATGCCGACGTCGGCGCCCCGATCGACGACGGCCTTCTGCAGGTCCACCAGGTTCGCCGGTTCGAGCGGGTTGGCCTCGTGGTTGGGGAAGCTGCCGTCGAGCTCGAAGTAGAGCGGGGTCAGCTCCACGGGCAGGCCGGCGAACACCTCGGGCACGGTGTATCCGCCCATGCCGTTGCCCGCGTCGACCACGACCTTGAGCGGCCGGACGCCGGAGAGGTCGACGAGCGTCTTGAGGTGGGCGGCGTACCCGGCGAGCAGGTCCCGCTCGGTGACCGTGCCCGCGCCGGGCGTGCCGCCGAGGCCCGACTCCAGCAGCTCGGCGGCGCGGTCGCGGATCTCGCCGAGGCCGGTCTCGCTGCCGATCGGCACCGCTCCCGCACGGCACATCTTCATGCCGTTGTAGCGGGCGGGGTTGTGGCTGGCGGTGAACATCACACCGGGCAGGCCGAGGCTGCCGCTGGCGTAGTAGAGCATGTCGGTGGAGCCGAGCCCGGCGTTCACCACGTCGGCGCCGCGCGAGGTCGCGCCGCGTGCGAAGGCGGCGGCCAGCGGGCCGGACGAGGCGCGCATGTCGTGCGCGATCACGAGGGAGCGCGCCTGCGTCACCTCGGCGAAGGCCGCCCCCACCGCCTCCGCGATCCGCTCGTCGAACTCGCCCGGCACGACGCCGCGCACGTCGTACGCCTTGAAGATCTTGGTGAGGTCGCCCACCGCAGCCCCCCATCGTTTGATTTGCCGCGCCCGAGCCTACAAGGCGCCGCCGACACGGCGCGCGTGATCCGTCGGCGGTCGGCCCGCCGTCACCGCTCCCGGTTGGGCTGGGCGGACTTGAGCACCCTCAGGTGGCCGCGGCGGCCGACCTCGACGGCCTGGCCGACGGGCTCGCCCGCGGCGGGCGCGGGCCGGGCGGCCTCGCGGACCGCGTTGGCGAGGGCTTCCAGATCGTCGCCGCTCGGCGCTCCGGGCTCGGACGGGAGCCGCACGACCTCCCACCCCCGGGGGGCGGTGAGCCGTTCCGCGTGCTCGGCGCACAGGTCGTAGCAGTGCGGCTCGACGTACGTCGCGAGAGGGCCGAGAACCGCGGTCGAGTCGGCGTAGACATACGTGAGTGTGAAGACGGCAGGCTGCCTGCAGGCGGTACGGGAACAGCTGCGGACGGGGCTCACGGAGGGACCGTATCCGGTCCGCGTTCACATTGCCACCACCCCGCCGCTCTTAACGAGCGTGTCGCCACAATCCGGACACCGCCTCACCCTCGGTACGACACGCCGCCACTCCTTTAAGCTGGCCGCGTGAGCGAGCGAAGCGGAGATTCCCGGCGCCGGGTGCGGCGGCGCGACCGGCACGGCCGTGGGCTGCGCGGACCTCTGGCGCCGTCGCACGTCCCGATCGCGAAATCGCGCGGCGAACGCTTCGACGACCTGGTCCTCGACGCGGTGGACCGGCTCAAGCCCCGGTGGGGCAAGCAGCTCGCGACGATGGAGTTCGCGGTCGAGGAGGTGCCGCCGCCCGCCGAGCTGATCGACGGCCCGGCGCGGCTGGACAGCGACCCGATCCCCTTCGGCCGGGCGGAGACCGCGGCGGGGTCGGATCCCGCGATCGTGGTGGTCTACCGCCGTCCCCTTGAGGCCAGGGCGCGCGACCGCGACCAGTTGGGGGCGTTGGTGAGCGACGTCATCGTGGAGCAGGTCGCCAGCCTGCTCGGTCTCACCCCGGAGACGATCGACCCCGGGTACGACGACCGGCACTGACCCCGCGCCCGCCTACGGCAGGACCGCGCCCGGCCACTCGGCGGTGGCGGGCACCAGCGCCCAGGTCCGCGCCTGCGCCAGCGGCTGAACGGTGAGCAGCACGCCCTCCGGGGTGTCCTCGCTCAGCACCCGCCCGCCGTACACGGGGCCCGATCCGGCCACCGGCACGATGTGGACGGCGAAGCCGGAGCGCGAGCCCGGCGGCGGCTTGAGCTTGATCTCCTTGCTCCGGGCGGCGGGCAGCGCCACCTCGACCGGCTCGGCCGGGGCGCCGTCCTGCGGCAGGATCCGGATCCGCACCGTCGCGGCGCCGAAGGGCGCGGACAGCACCAGCCGGGACTGCTGCACGCCACCGCTCTTGGCGGACTTCGCACCCGGACCGCCGTCGGCGACCACGCTGCCGAGGTCGATCGGTGTTGCGCCCGCGGTGAAGGCGACGTCCTGCCGCGAGCCCGTGCCGGTCATCCTCATCCCCGCGACGATGGGCTGGTCCGCGGTCAGCACCAGGGCGCCGGCCTGGCCTCCGACACCCGTGGTCAGGTCGAGCGTGGTCGTGGAGCCGGCCGGCACCTCCACGGTCTCCTTGTTCTTCAGCGCGTACGAGCCGTCCTTCAGCACCGCCTTCACCTGGACGATGGCGTCTTGCTCGCCGGGGGTGGCGACGTACAGCTCGCGCTGGCCGGCGCTGCCCGGGATGCCGGGCACGACCACCTGGGTGGACGGCGGCGCGGCGGCGGGCAGCCAGTCCACCCCGCGGCCCTCGCCAAGGGACGCCCGGACGGCGGCGGCCACCCGGCCGCCGCTGGTGGTCACCTGCACGGCCATCACCAGCGGCGACGGCGCGAGGTCGCGCAGCTTGACCTCGCGGTACTCGCCGGGCTTGATCACCAGGCCGTTGCCGCGGTCGGAGAGCACCGGCCCCTCGCCCGCGTAGACCATGACGGCGACGTCGGCCGCGGCCTCGTCGGAGTTGGCCAGATGGAGGGTGACGTCGGCGGCGGCCGGGCCGGGCCCGATGAACCACGCCTCGGCTCCGGGCTCGACGCAGCGCACGCCGGACAGCCCCCGCTGCGCCCCGGAGGTGACGCGGGTGGTCTGCGCGGCCTCCAGGCCCGCCGCCATCGCGCCCATCCCGGCGACCGTGACCGGCCGGGTGCGCAGCGGGACGTCCTGACGCCACAGTGCGCCGACCTTGTCGAGCGAGGCCAGCGGCTTGCCGCCCTTCATCTGCTCGACCGTGGCCGCGCCGGACCCGCCGTCCCCGGTTCCCTGCTCGGCGGGGGGCGTGATCACGTTCAGCCGGCCGCCGGCGGGGTCGGGGCACACCATGGACACCGACTCCACCGCCGTCTTGACCTTCTGGGCCGTCTTCTGCGGCACGGGCGCGGGACGGCTGACGAAGGCCACGCCGTACAGCGCTCCGAGTGCCACCAGCACCAGAGCGAGCAGGCCGAAGCGGTTCTCGATCAGACCCTTCATGCGGGCACCCGCTCCTCGGGGTTCCTCGGACGCCTCCGGGATGGCCGGGCCGGCTCCGGCGCGTCTCCGTAGTCGTCGTACTGCTCCGCCGTACGGGCGCCGGGCGAGGCCAGGACCAGCACGAGCGCGACGAGTGCCGCCTGCGCCCACAGCCAGGTCCGGTGCCATCCGTCGCTCCCGGCCGGAGGGCGCGGCACGGTGACCGTGCCGACCACGCGCCACAGCCCGCCCACCTCCGAGAGGTTCATCCGCGTCAGCGCGGGCTCGGAGTCGAGGACGCGCTGCAGCGAGGCCTCCACGGGGCCGGGCACGGTGACGAACTGGATGCCGTACGCGGCGAGCGTCCGTACGTCGTCGCCGCCCCGGCCGGAGGCGAGGCCCGCGACGGCCGCGCCGACCCGGGCGGTGTCCGCCTCCGGCGAGCGCAGGTCGGACTCGCCGATCAGCGGCGCGCGTCCCGGCAGGATCGTGTACGTCAGGCGGCCGCCCTCGGGACGCATGAGCAGCGTGCGCTCACCGCGCGGCGAGAACGCGGCGGCGAGCGGCGGCAGGGGGTCGCGCAGGTCGCCGCGCAGCGGGCCGCCCGCCCCACCCTTGATCCACAGGCCGGCCGCCGCCAGCGGCGTGGCGAAGGCCACCGCGACGATCAGCAGGGCGCCCAGCCGCCGCACCCCGCCCGCCGCGCGGAACTCGGCGATCCGGTGCGCGGTGAGCGCGGTGGCGACGAGCAGGCCGGTGGCGGCGAACGCCAGCGGGACGCCGGGCCACTCGCCGAGCCTGCCCACCACGACCGCGAGCAGCACGCCGAACAGCGTGACGCCCCAGCCGATCGCGACGACCGTCTGGTGGCGGCGCAACAGCAGCGCGCCGAGGGCGACCGCGACCAGGCCGCCGGTGACCCAGACGGGCGGCGTCCCCGGCCCGCCGGGGTTGAGCATGAGCAGGGCGTCCGCGCTCACCCGTGGGTCGGCGAGCGCGGGATCGGCCAGCCCCGACTCGAGCAGGAGGCGGCGCGGCTCCAGGACGATCCCGGCGATCCAGGGGAACAGCAGGACGATCGGCGTGCCGAGGCCGATCGCCAGGGAGAGGCCCACGCCGCGCCGGATGCCGCCGAAGGACACGGCGGCGAGGCCGCCGAGGATGGCGACCACCACGTAGACGAGCGGGTCGAACGCGGTGCCGACCGCGAGGAGCAGGCCGAACCCCCACGCGGCGCGGCGCGACCCGGCGACGACCCGGGTGGCGAGCGCGGCGTAGACCGGGATCAGGATGAGGATCAGCGCGGTGCCGACCCGACCGGCCGCGATCACGCCGGTCGCCAGCGGCAGCAGCGCGTAGGTCGCGGCGAGCCACACCCGGGCGGGGGTGTAGGAGATCATCCGTCTGGTCGCGGCGTACGCCGAGAGCCCGGCGAGGGGCACGCAACCGAGCAGCAGGACGGACACGGCCAGCGCTGTGTTGCCGAAGAAGAGGGTGGACAGCGCCGCGATGACCGCGACGTACGGCGGGGCCCAGGTGTCCGAGCCGAGCCCGGCGACGTGGTGGCTCTCCGTGTAGAGCCGCCACAGGTCGGAGGCGCCGCCGGTGACCGGGACGAGCGCGCCTCCGCCGAGCAGCCCGCCGCCGGTGAGCAGCGGCCACTCGGCGGCCACGGTGATCCCGGCGAGCAGGAGGAAGAGCAGCACCCCGGGGCTGGAGAAGATCCGCTGGGACAGCCCGGAGTCGGTGAGCAGCTCGTCGCCCTCCTCCTCGGCTGCGCCAGCGGCGTGGTGCCGCCCGGCCGAGTCGACCGGCCCCTCCCCCGCGAGGTACCGCTGGACCATGTCGGCCAGCCGCCGCCAGGTGGCCCCGGGCGGGGTGAGCAGCCGCGCGACCGCGGGATATCCCTGTTTCCTGCCCTTCTTCCGCGCCCGCCGGGCCTTGATGAGCCGTACGGGATTGCCGAGGACAGAGCCGAGCGCGGCGACCTCGTCCAGCGCGTTCGCCGGCTGCTTGGCGAGGAGGAACAGGACCGTGCGGGCCAGCGAGCCGGCGATGTTACGGAAGATCGAGCGGACCAGCGCCAGGAACGGCAGGTTCGCCATGATGACGAACAGGCCGTTGCGCCGGTCGAGGCGGCGGGGGTGGTCTTCGCTGACGGCGATCCGCCGCCGGCGGCGGGACGCCGCCTCCGCGTGCCAGGCGACGGCGGCGGTCACGTTCAGCACCCGGTGCCCGGCGACCCTGGCCCGCCAGCACAGGTCGAGGTCGTCGCGGAAGAGCGGCAGCACCGGGTCGAGCCCGGCCAGCTCCTCCCAGACGTCGCGGCGGATCAGCATGCCCGCGGTCGAGACGGACAGGACGTCGAGCACTCCGTGGGTGCCGTCGTGCTGGCCCTGGTCGTACTCGCGGGGTTCGAGCCCGGTGTCCCTGCGCCCGGATCGGCCGACGGTGACACCGATCTCCAGCAGGACACGCCGGTCGAGCCAGTCGCGGAGCTTCGGTCCGAGGATCGCGGCCTTGGGGTTCTCGTCGGCGGCGCGCAACAGCGCGTGGAGCGCGTGCGCGTCCGGAGCGCAGTCGTCGTGGAGCAGCCACAACCACTCCTGCCCCTGGGCACGCGGAAGGCGTCGTACGACCTCGTGGACCGCCTCACCGAACCCCGTGGAGCGGGACAGGCTCAGCACGCTGCCCGGGCCGAACGCCTCGGAGAGGAGCCGGCCGCTGCCGTCACGGCTGCCGTTGTCGACGCCGGCGACGCGGTCGAGCGGCCGAGACTGGCGGAGCACCGCGTCAAGCGTCTCCTTGAGCCAGCGGGCGCCGTCGTGGGCGACGACTATCGCGGTGACGGAGTGCACGTGGATGAGTCCTCGGGGGGTTGTCCCGCAATCCCATTACATGTCACGAAATCGCGGGGGATTTCGGGTCAAGCGCGACAACCCTACGGCACCCCACGCCGAACCGATCAAACCGAGAGCACTAATCGTCGGCGGGGTCACGCGCCAACCGCGTGACCCCGCCGACTCACACCGCCTGGCGCTTGATCCTGCGCCGCTCCCGCTCCGACAGCCCACCCCAGATGCCGAACCGCTCGTCGTGTTCGAGCGCGTACTCAAGGCACTCCGCTCTCACCTCGCACGAGCGGCACACCTTCTTGGCCTCGCGGGTGGAGCCACCCTTCTCCGGAAAGAACGCCTCCGGGTCGGTCTGAGCGCACAGCGCACGCTCTTGCCACCCAAGATCCTCACCGTCGAGCGCCTGTGCCATGACCTGCTCGGCCATTGCACACCTCCCTGTCGCTCGCCAGCCCACAATGGAGCCCCCCATGGAACGCCTTCCTGGTTACCCAGTTATTGGAAGGCGTAACAACATGTCTGTAATTACACGCGCGTGTCGCGTGTGGCGTCAAGCGGCATACCGATACCCGGGGAAAGACCTGCTTGCCCCGGTTCGCGACCCTTGTGTTAGCCGTATCAGCGTTGGGAACCGTACCAGGGGGCCTGCGGGTCAGATCCGTGACCTGCCTGCTCTGTGCTCACACCTTCCTCAAGCTTTGCCTGCGACCGCTCGGGAGCGTAGATCGCGGTCGGATCGATGGTGTCCTCGCGACGCGACGGCCCGCTGATCGGGTCCCCCTGATAGAGGTTGGCGTCGAAACGCATGGTCTGGTCGCTCGGGGCGGAGTATCGGGAGGGCTCGGGCGTCTGGGAGTGTCCGAGCGGGTTGTCGTAGTAGTCGGGATAGTCCTGGGGCGCGGTCTGGGAACCCGCGTAGTCCACCGGCTGGGAGTGCTGCTGGTAGTTCTGCGCCTGCTGGTAGGCCGCGGCGAGCTGCTGCTCCCTCGGGTCCACGCCCGGCTCGTACGGCCGGGACGGGTCGAAGGCGGTGGCCGGCTGCTCGAACGAGGAACCCTGGTCGGCCCCCTGCCCGCCGAAATGGCCGCCCTGGTAGCCGGCGAACGCCCCCTGGCCCTGCTGGCCGTACGGCTGCTCGGCCTGCTGGCCCTGCTGGCCGTACGGCTGCTCCGCCTGATGGCCCTGCTGACCGTACGGCTGCTCCGCCTGCTGGCCCTGCTGACCGTACGGCTGCTCCGCCTGCTGGCCCTGCTGGCCGTACGGCTGCTCCGCCTGCTGGCCCTGCTGACCGTAGGGCTGCTCGGCCGGGCGGCCGTAGGGCTCCTGCCGGCCGTACGGCTGGGCCTGCTCGGCGGCCGGGTAGCCGGGCTGGTTGAAGCCCTGGTCGGCGTACCCCTGGTTGGCGTAGCCGGGCGTCTCGACCTGGGGCGCCGGCGGGAACGGGGGGCCGTCCTGCCGGGACCCGAAGGCGCCGTAGCCCGATCCCTCGCCCTGCTGCCCGGCGTAGCCGTGCTGGTCGAACATCGGACCCTGCGGCGGCTGCGGGTAGCCGCCGGTCTGCTGCGGGAACGCCTGCGGAGCGGGCTGCGCCTGCTGAACGGGCTGGACGGGCCCGGGCTGGTGGGGCGCCTGCTGCTGGGAGGGCTGCTGGGAGCCGTACGGCACGACCGCGGCGGACGAGGGCTCGCCGGCGTACGTCGGGGAGTCGGAACCGTAGCCCTGGGCGCCGAATTGACCGGCGGGCTGGGGGTCCTGCTGCGGGAACCCCTGGGTCCCCTGCGCGTACCCGTCCTGGTAGCCCTGGACGGGCGCGTACGGCTCGGCGGGCGAGGGGCTCTGGACCGGCGGCGCGGCGGGGACCGGGGACGGGGAGGCGGGGGCGCCCGGCCCGGCGGCCGCGGCGGCGAAGGGCTGCTGGTCGTGCTGCGGCCGACCGTACGGGGGCTCCTGCTGGCCGAAGGACGAGTCCTGGGCCTGGCCGAACCCGCCATCCTGGGGGC
>NZ_BBYK01000038.1:170786-626630 GCF_001570365.1 Microtetraspora fusca
CGGGTGTCCGAAAGACTGGTCCTGCCCCTGACCGAACCCGCCATCCTGCGGGTGTCCGAAAGACTGGTCCTGGGCCTGGCCGAAGGGCGGCTCCTGCCCGGGGGCGTACGCCTGCTCCAGCTGTGTGGGCGCGAAGGAGGGGCTCCCCTGCGCGCCGCCGCCCTGGACGGGCTGGACGGGCTGAATCTGGGGGGCCTGCTGCGGGTTGTAGCCGCCGAAGCCCTCCTGCGGGAAGCCGCGGAACCGCTCCTCGGAGCGGGCCGACCCTCTGCGCGGCACGTCGGCGCCGATGGAGCTCCGGGCGAGCAGCATCCCGACGGCGGTGAGCGCGACCTGGGGCAGCGCCAGGATCACGTACTCGATCTTGTCCCCGAACGACCCGTCGGCGAAGAACCCGATGACTGTGGCGACCAGGCCGAGCAGGGTGGCGAGGCCGAGCAGGGCCATGGTGCCGAGGTTGACCAGCCGGGCGCGAGCCGTCGGGTCACCCGCCCGGGTCACCAGCAGCACCGCGCCCGCGGCCAGCGCCGTGTTCAGGGGACTCACGAACGCCTGCAGATAAGCCATGGCCCGGCCCGCGAACGACGCCGAGCCGAAGAAGAGGTGGACGGCGCCGAGGAGAACACTCGTAGCGACCACCGCCAGCATGATCCACGCGGCAGGCTCACGCAGCCGTCCGGAATCAACCCTGAGCACCACTACCCCCAACGCCTTCCATAAGACACTCGGGGAAGTTTCGCACAAGAGCGACTTTGGTGTCGGTAGACACAAGAACCTCATCTTATTACAAGTGTTGCCTATGTCACATTTGGCCTCATAAGAGGCCGGTGCCGCCGTCCGCAAGCCGGGTGCGAGACTGGCCGCATGCGCATCGTTTGCCTCGCCGGCGGGATCGGCGGCGCCCGTTTCCTACGCGGCCTCAAGGCGGCCTGTGCCGCGGCCGCCCCAGAAGAGCCCGCCGAGATCACCGTCATCGGCAACACCGGAGACGACATCACCCTGTTCGGCCTTCGGGTCTGCCCGGATCTCGACACCGTGATGTACACCCTCGGTGGCGGCATCAACGAGGAGCAGGGCTGGGGCCGCACCGACGAGACGTTCACCGTCAAGGAGGAGCTGGCCGCCTACGGCATGGAGCCCCAGTGGTTCGGGCTGGGCGACCGTGACTTCGCGACCCACATCATCCGCACCCAGATGCTCGCCGCGGGCTATCCCCTGTCACAGGTCACCGAGGCCCTGTGCGCGCGCTGGCAGCCCGGCGTACGGCTGCTGCCCATGACCGACGACCGGGTCGAGACCCACGTCGTCGTCGAGGACGAGCAGGGCAGGCGCGCCATCCACTTCCAGGAGTGGTGGGTGCGGCTGCGCGCCTCGATCCCGGCCCGTCAGATCGCCCTCGTGGGCGCGGACGAGGCGAGCCCGGCGCCCGGCGTGCTCGACGCCATACGCGAGGCCGACTTCGTGATCCTCCCGCCGTCCAACCCGGTGGTGAGCATCGGCACGATCCTCCAGATCCCCGGCATCAGGTCCGCCCTCTGTGAGAAGACCGTCGTCGGCGTCTCCCCGATCATCGGCGGCGCGCCGGTGCGCGGCATGGCCGACGCCTGCCTGGCCGCCATCGGCGTCGAGACGAGCGCGCAGGCCGTCCTGGAGCTGTACGGCTCGGACCTGGTCGACGGCTGGCTCGTGGCCGAGGAGGACAAGGCCGTCTCCCTTTACGGCGTGGCCGTCGAGGCGCGTCCCCTCCTCATGGACTCCCCCGAGGCCACCAGGGACATCGCCGCCGCCGCGCTCACACTCGCCCGCGGGCTCGCCTCGCGAGCGGGCGGGGCGGGCTCGTGACCGCGCGCGAGGACGGCGTCGTGTCCCGTATCACCATCGCCGGCGTCCCCGGCCTGCCCGAGATCCGGCCGGGCGACGACATCGCCGCCCTGGTGGCGGACGCCGTACCCAACCTGGCCGACGGCGACATCCTCGTCGTGACGTCCAAGATCGTGAGCAAGGCGGAGGGCCGGGCCCGGCGGGGCGACAGCCGTACCGAGGCGATCATGGAGGAGACCTCGCGGGTGGTCGCCCGGCGCGGCGACACGGTGATCAGCCAGACCCGGCACGGGTTCGTGATGGCGGCGGCCGGGGTGGACGCCTCGAACACCGAGCTCGGCACCATCCTGCTGCTGCCGGAGGACTCCGACGCTTCGGCGCGGCGGATCAGGAAGGGCGTGCGGGCCCGGTCCGGCGCCGACGTGGGCGTGATCGTCTCCGACACCTTCGGGCGTCCCTGGCGGCACGGATTGACCGACGTGGCGATCGGCGCGGCCGGTGTACGGCCGATGGACGACTTCCGGGGCGCGACCGACGCGTACGGGAACCCGCTTCGGGCGACGGTGACCGCGCTGCTCGACGAGATCGCGGCGGCGGCCGAGCTGGCCAAGGGCAAGCTCGCCGGAGTGCCGGTCGCGGTCGTGCGCGGGCTCGGCCACCTCGTGACGAGCGAGGACGGCCCGGGGGCGCGCGTCCTGGTCCGACCTCCGGACGAGGACATGTTCCGGTTCGGCTCCGCCGAGGTGGTCTTCGCCCGCCGGACGATCCGGGAGTTCTCCACCGCCCCGGTGGATCCGGAGGCGGTGCGCCGGGCGGTGGCCGCGGCCGTCGCCGCCCCGGCGCCGCACCACACGACCCCGTGGCGGTTCGTGCTCGTGGAGACGCCCGAGGCGCGTACGGCGCTGCTGGACGCGATGCGGGACGCCTGGATCGCGGACCTGCGCGGCGACGGCTTCTCCGAGGAGTCGATCGCCCGGCGGATCAGGCGGGGCGACGTGCTCAGGAACGCCCCCTACCTGGCCGTTCCGTGCCTGGTGATGGACGGGTCGCACACCTATCCGGACGCGCGCAGGAACGCCGCCGAGCGCGAGATGTTCGTCGTCGCCGCCGGCGCGGGCGTGCAGAACTTCCTGGTCCAGCTCGCGGTGGAGGGCCTCGGCTCGGCCTGGGTGTCGTCCACCATGTTCTGCCGGCCGGCCGTACGCGAGGTGCTCGGCCTGCCGGAGAACTGGGACCCGATGGGCGCGGTCGCCATCGGCCACGCCGCGGCGCCGCCCAGGGACCGGCCGCCGAGAGACGCCGCCGACTTCGTGGTCACCCGCTGACGGCCGCGCCGCCCGGGCTCAGCCGGCCGAGCCCGGGCAGGTCGGGTGGCACAGCCGCCGGGCCAGCGCCGAGAGGAAGACGTCGATGATCTGGCCGGGCTGCTCGGCCACGTAGAGCTGGCCGTTGGTCACCGAGACGATCTCGTTCAGGGCGTTCCTGTCGGCGCCCGCGCCGAAGGCGACCACGATGATCTGCACCGGCCGCTCGGGGTCCCACTCCGCGCGCAGCGCCTTGACCAGCTCGGCCCGGGAAAGGCCCTCCCCGTCGTCCTTGCCAGCGGTGAGCAGGAGCAGCGAGTTGTTCATCAGGGGGTCGTAGTCCCTGGACACCTCGCGGAAGCCGGCCAGGATCGAGTCGTACAGGGAGCTGGTCCGGCCGGGGAGCGCGCGGATGCCGTCCGCGATCCGGAACAGACTGGTCCTGCGGATCTCCTGTCCCGAGTCGGGCTTGGCGATCGAGCCGAGCCTGACCAGCTCGCGCTCGTCCGCCCGTCCGGCGAGGTGCCGGGCGAACTCCCACACGCCGATGGAGGTCTCGTCCGGGAACATCCGGATGCCGATCTTGGCGGCCTCGATCGCCACGTCGAGCCGGGTCGGGCCGCCCGCCCTGATCGGCTCCGCGGTCTCCTTGGAGACGTCGGCGAGGACCAGGATCCTGGTCGGCGGCGCCAGCCTGCTCCAGGCCTCCAGCGCCTCGTCGATGACCTCCGGGGTGATCGAGGGGCGCGGGTCCGGCGCGTCCGCCGGGATGTCCGGGCCGACCGGGAACGGCGGCTCCCTGCCGTCCGCGGGGCGGAAGCCGTCGCGGCGCATGGCCTCCTGCGTCTCGGCCGAGCGCAGCCAGCTCGCGAACAGCCGCGATCCCTCCGCCCGGTCCGGCTCCGCCGAGGTCACGACGTACGGATAGTCGAGGGTGATCGTGCCCTCCTTGGGGTGGAGGGCGACGGCGGGCGCGGCGCCCGCCACCTGGTTGTGCGCCCACACCGACTGCTCGGGGACGACCACGACCGGGCGCGACCAGAAGCCGGGGGCGTCGACGGCGCCGAGCATGCTGCGGTAGTCGGGGGCGGAGCCCGCCTGCGCCATCCGCACGAAGGCGGTGAGCTGCTTGCTCGCGTCCGGTCCCGTCCCGACGATGTCCCGGGCCGCGGCGACGGCGGCGATGCCCGCGCCGGAGACCGAGGGGTCGGGGACGCGGACGACGTCCGGCTCGCGCTCCGTGGGCTCCAGCCGGCCCCGCACGGTGGCGGGGAAGAGCATGTCCCAGCTCATCGCCGTGCCTCCGGCCGCGAACCGGTGCGCGAGCGGCCGGCTGGTGGCGAACACCAGCGGAGACGTGGCGACGACCGTCTCCCCCGACGCGACTCCCTGCGCGCCCTGCTTGCGGGCCAGCCGCACCCAGGCCGACGAGTCGGCGATCCAGCCGTCCGGACGGCGCGGCAGGACCCCCGCGCGGTCACCGATCAGGGTGCGCAGCACGGGGGCCGGCGGCTGCTCGGCCACCTGGACCTTGACGCACCGCCCGTCCACCTCGGCCCCGCTCTCGTTGAACAGCCGGGCCGCGTCCATGACGGGCGGCGCGATGTCCACCGCGGCGGCCACCGCGACCACGACCGGGTCGCGGGAAGAACACGTTCCCGGCAGTGCCCCCACGAAGCGGAACACCATGCCGACCAGCAGGAGCGCCATCGCCACGGACGCCGTGAGGAGCGTGTTCCGCAGCGGGGGGCGCGGCTGGTCAGCGGGTGTCGCGGCGCGGTGACGTCCGTACGGCACGGGCATGACCCCTCTCAGACAAGGGATCACGATTGTGCCTAGCCGCCCCGTGCGGGACGCAAGTCCCTCGACGGTGAATTTATAGAACTTGTTATAAGAAGGGTCACACGACCGGCAGGATCCTCCTGACGCTCTGGCACACGCCGTCGCTGCGCTCGGCCGCGGCGATCCGCTCCGGGCTCGGCGTGCCGTACGACGTGGTGCGCTGGCGCAGCGGGCGGCCGGTGGGGGCGACCATCGCGGCGATCTCGCTGATGGTCTTGTAGGAGCCGTTCTCCGAGCCGGCCATCCGGCTGATGGTCTCCTCCATCAGCGTGCCGCCGAGGTCGTTGACGCCTCCGGCGAGCACCGAGCGGCACAGGTCGTCGCGGAGCTTGACCCACGAGCACTGGATGTTCGGGATCGCTCCGTGCAGCATGATCCGGGCCAGGGCGTGGACGGCGCGGTTCTCGCGCGCGGTCGGCCCGGGGCGCGCCACCCCGGCGAGGTAGATCGGGGCGCTGTGATGCACGAACGGCAGCAGCACGAACTCGCGGAACCCGCCCGTCTCCTCCTGAATGTTGCGGATGAGCCGGATGTGCCGGACCCAGTGCTCGTGCGTGTCGACGTGGCCGTACATCATGGTCGAGGTCGTCGGGATGCCGACCCGGTGGGCGGTGGTGATCACCTCGATCCACTCGGCGGCCGGAAGCTTGCCCTTGGTCAGCACCCAGCGGACGTCGTCGTCGAGGATCTCGGCGGCGGTCCCCGGCAGCGAGTCCACCCCCGCCTCCTTGGCCGCGTGCAGCCACTCGGCGATGGACAGGTTCGTCCGGGCGGCGCCGTTGACGACCTCCATCGGCGAGAAGGCGTGGACGTGCATGTCCGGGCAGCGCTCCTTGACCGCCCGCGCGATGTCGAAGTACGCGGTTCCGGGCAGGTCGGGGTGGATCCCGCCCTGCATGCAGACCTCGGTGGCGCCCGCGTCCCACGCCTCGGCCGCCCGGTCGGCCACCTCGGAGAGCGACAGCGTGAAGGCGTCGGCGTCCGTACGGCGCTGCGCGAAGGCGCAGAAACGGCAGCCGGTGTAGCAGACGTTGGTGAAGTTGATGTTGCGGTTGACGACGTAGGTGACGTCGTCGCCCACAGCCTCGCGGCGCAGGCCGTCCGCGATCCGGGTCAGCTCGTCGAGGCCCGCGTCATCCGCGCCCGCGCCGTTCTGGTCCCCGGCCAGGTCGAGCAGGGCCAGCGCCTGCTCGTCGGTCAGCGCGGCCGGGTCGCTCTCCGCGACGCGCAGCGCCTCCCGGACCTCAGAGGCCACCCGGCCTGCGGCCGCGGGGCGGGGCAGCCGCTCGCGGAGGGCGTCCCAATCGCCGTAGACGCTGTCGAAGTCGGCCCGGCGGTCGGCCGTCCGCCCCTCGGAGTCGATCGCGACGTGCAGGTCGGCGCGCCCGCTGCTCGCGGTCGCGCCCTGGAAGCCGCCGTCGGGCTCCTGCCAGGGCCGCCCCTCCGGCGTCGCGCCCTCCCGGGCCAGGCCGGTACGGGGGTCGGCCAGGGCGGCGACGTGCTCGCGCAGCCGGGGGTCGAGCCACGGCTCCCCAGCCACCACATATTCCGGATATATCGTGAGCCGTTCCTTGAGCTCGAACCCGGCGGCCGCCGTACGCGCGGCGAGGTCGTCGATCTGAGGCCACGGACGCTCGGGGTTCACATGATCGGGGGTGAGCGGTGAGACGCCGCCCCAGTCGTCGATGCCCGCGCGGATCATCAGGGTGTACTCGTCGTCCACCAGGTTCGGCGGCGCCTGGATCCTGACCTTGGGGCCGAGCACGAGCCGGGCCACGGCGATCGTCGCGGCGAGTTCCCGCAGGTCGGCGTCCGGCATGCCGCGCATCGCGGTGTCCGGCTTGGCGCGGAAGTTCTGGACGATCACCTCCTGGATGCCGCCGTACTCCCTGGCGACGCGGCGGATCGCGAAGATCGACTCGGCGCGGTCCTGAATCGTCTCGCCGATGCCGATCAGGATGCCGGTGGTGAACGGCACGCTGGTGCGCCCGGCATCCTCCAGCACGCGCAGCCGTACGGCCGGGTCCTTGTCGGGTGAGCCGTAGTGCGGCTGGCCCTTCTCCGTGAAGAGCCGCTCGGACGTGGTCTCCAACATCATCCCCATGGACGGGGAGACCGGCTTGAGCCGCTGGAGGTCCCGCCACGTCATCACGCCGGGGTTGAGGTGCGGCAGCAGCCCGGTCTCCTCCAGCACCCGCACCGCCATGGCCCGCACGTACGACAGGGTGTCGTCGTAGCCGTGCGCGTCCAGCCACTCGCGGGCCTGGTGCCAGCGCTCCTCCGGGCGGTCCCCCAGGGTGAAGAGGGCCTCCTTGCAGCCCAGCGCCGCGCCCTGGCGGGCGATCTCCAGCACCTCGTCCGGCGGCAGGAAGGGGCTGTCGAGCTTGTGCGGCGCGGCCGCGAACGTGCAGTAGCCACAGCGGTCCCGGCACAGCCGGGTCAGTGGGATGAAGACCTTCCTGCTGTAGGTGATGACCCCCGAGCGGCCCACGGCCGCCAGACCGGCGTCCCTGATCCGTGAGGCGTGGTCGAGCAAGGTCTCCAGGTGATCGCCTCGGGCGTGCAGCAGGACGACGGCCTCGGTGACGTCGAGGGCCTTGCCGTCCCGCGCCCGAGCCAGTGCGCGCCGCAGTGCGGCGTCCGTGGGGTTCGCGCTCATGGGCTGCACATTACGTCCCGGCTCAGGGACGGCAGTCGGCGGGGGCGATCATTGCTTCAGCGTCTCTTAATGAATGGGTGCAGAACATTTCAATAGACGTGAATAGATGCACCGACACATACTTGAGGCATCACCCAACGCGACCGAGCCGCCACCGGTTCGGCCGTCACCCTGTCAAGGAGTCCGCCATGAGCTGGTTCGTCGTCGCCTTCCTGATCGCCGTCGCGGTGCTCGCCCCGTTTCTCGGCACCGACACCCGAGACGGCCGCGACTGGAAGCTCGGCTAGTGCGCTGTCGTCCGCAGAGGTTCACCGCGATCGACGTTCACCCGATCGACGCTCGCTGGGATCGACGCTCGCCGGGATCGACGCTCGCCGGATCGGGGGAGCGGAGCGAAGCGGGTTTCGCGAGGACCGCACGTTCCTTCCGGCGACGTGACCGACCCGGCCAAGGTTCGTGGGCACCCCACCAGGCCCCGGAGAAGACCCCCGCGGGCGGTCAGAACGACCGGTAGTCGCGCACCGACATCCGGGGACCGCGCGCCGGCGGCCGTGGAGCACTGAGCGCGATCAGCCACGCCACCCGATGGCGCTGCCCCCGGAACGGCTCCAGGAGCTCCAGCATGGCGGCGTCGTCCACCTTCCGCCCAGTGAGCGCGTAGCCCACATGGCCCGCCAGATGAAAGTCCCCCACACTGGGCGCGTCGGGATCGCCGTGGGCGCGCTGGCGGACCTCCGCCGACGTCCACACCCCGATCCCCGGAAGCGCCCGCAGCAGGCGGTCCGCCTCGGCGCATCCGCCGGACGGCGTCGTGGCCGTCGCCTCCAGCCGGGCCGCGTACCGCGCCGCGTTCACGATCGTCCGCGCGCGTACGGCCTCGGCCCCGGCGCGGTGCCAGTCCCAGGACGGGATCCGGCGCCACACCTCGGGCGGCGGTATGACCACCATGCCCTCGGGCGCGGGGCCAGGCGCGGCCTCGCCGTACCGGCGCATGAGCCACCGCCAGGCCCGCCACGCCTCCATGCCGACGACCTTCTGTTCGAGCACGGCGGGGACCAGCGCCTCGAAGACGCGCATCGACCGGCCGACGCGCAGGCCCGGGTTTCCGGCGGCCAGCCCGGTGACGTAGGCGGCCGTACGCGCGGCGCCCGATGACGCCGCCCGTGCCAGCACGTCGGCGAAAGCCGCGACGTCGTCGTCCGCCCCGAGCAGCGAGGGCAGCGTGTCGAGCAGCCACTCCGCGCCCGGACCCCACGCCTGGCCCAGGACCTCTCCGGCCGAGGTGGTGATGCGCAGCGTCCCGGGGCCGTCAGGAGTGCGGCAGGTCCGCCAGAACGCACCGTCGGGAGTGCGGCGCCAGGACGGGTCCCCGCCGCCGTGCCGGTGCGGCGACAGCGTCAGGACCAGGTCGAGGGCGCCCGCGGGGCGCCACCGGCGTTCCCGCTGCGTCACCGCCGTGCTCGTCATCGCTCCCGCCACCACACCGTCTCAACGTACTCGCCGACGGGCACCCGCCGGTCCCACGACCGGAACCGAGCCCCGGCCCGCCGGCGCTCCCGGCTGGCGGGGTGTCCCTTGGCCGGGTCGGTCACGTCGCCGGAAGGAACCCGCGGTCCTCGCGAAGCCCGCTTTGCCGGGCCTTCACTCGGTCCTCGCTCCCTTCCGCTCCGCTCCCTTGATCCCGGTGAAGGTTCGCGGACGCCAGCCGGCCGGCGGGACGTCCAAAACCCGGTGGTGTCCACGGCAGGTCGCCGGCCTGCCCGTCCCGGAGATTTCAGGGACCGGCAGGTCGCAGCCTGCCCGTCCCGGAGATTTCAGGGACGCGAGGAGGCCGGATGGACGTCAGATATCGCTGGAGAACCGGACCGAGCACTCGTCCAGCGTCACGCCCGGCCAGATGCGGGCGCCGGCGGCGAGCTCGTTGCCTGGGCCGATGACGGCCCCGTCGCCGACCACCACGTCGCGGAGCACCGCGCCCGTGGAGACGCGGGCCCCCGGGCCGACGATCGAGTCGATGACGGTCGCCCCCGGCTCCACCACGGCACCGTCGCCGAGGACGCTGCCCTGGACGGTGGCCCCAGCCTCGACCGTGACCCCGGCGCCCACGACCGTGCCGCCGCCGACCTTGGCCTCGGGCGAGACCCTCGCCCCGTCCAGCAGGAGGAACTCGCCCACCGGACCGGGCAGTGCGGGCGACTCCAGCCTGCCCAGCACGAGGTCGGCGGACCCCTGGACGAAGGCGGCCGGGGTGCCCACGTCCAGCCAGTACGACGTGTCCGAGTAGCCCAGGACCAGCTCGCCCGACTCGATCAGCCCGGGGAACGTCTCCCGCTCCACCGAGACGACCTGCCCGGCCGGGATGGCGTCGATGACCGAGCGCTGGAACACGTAGCACCCGGCGTTGATCCGGTTGGTGACCGGATTGGGGGTCTTCTCCAGGAACGCGGTGACGCGGTCGTCGGCGTCGGTCGGCACGCAGCCGAACCGGGATGGGTCGTCCACCTCGGTCAGGTGGAGCGTGGCGGCGGCGCCGCGCTCGACGTGCACCCTGATCTGGTCGGAGATGTCGTGCCCGGAGAGGATGTCGCCGTTGAGCACCAGCACGGGGTCGTCCGCTCCGCAGGTGAGCGCCTCGGCCGCGTTGCGGATCGCGCCGCCGGTGCCGAGGGGCGTCTCCTCGGTCATGTAGACGATCTCCAGCCCCAGGCCGGAGCCGTCACCGAACGCCTCGGCGAACATCGAGGCGCGATAGGAGGTGGCGAACACGATCCGGCGCACCCCGAACGAGCGGGCCTTGGCCAGTTGGTGCGCGAGGAACGGAACCCCAGCGGTCGGCAGCAATGGCTTCGGCGTAAAAAGCGTCAAGGGCCGCAAACGCGTACCTTGGCCTCCAACCAGAAGAATCGCCTCATAATGGGCTGACTCCGGCAAACAGCTCGTCCTCACATTGGCGAGGTTAGCCTAACGATCCGCAGGACGCCGTGAGGAAACCAGATGTGCCCGACCTGAGACCTGGGCATGGAATTCCGCTGGCCAGGCAAATGCCATGAATCGCGCAATCGGCCACAACGGCAGGGTGGCCGGGATCACTTTCATCCATCCCCGCGAAATCGGACCGACCCCGGGCCGCGGCTCCATACGCCACCACCCCACGGGGCCCGGCCGCCGCCTGTCCCACCTCTGGAGTAAAGGATTCGCTACACTCTGGCTCGACACGCTGGATGCGCGACCCCGGGCTCAGATCGTCGGCGCCGTCGATCGGCTGGCCGAAAGTGGTCCCGGACTGGGTCGCCCACTGGTCGACAAGCTGGGCGGCTCTCGGATCCACAACTTGAAGGAGCTGCGTCCGGGCTCTGCCGGCCGCTCCGAGATTCGGATCTTGTTCGTGTTCGACCCGTGGCGCTCAGCCATTCTCCTCGTGGGTGGGGACAAGTCCGGAGACTGGTCGGGCTGGTACCGCCGGGCCATCCCCCGGGCCGAAGAACTGTACGGGGAATACCTCAAAGAGCGCGAGGCGGAGGAGAAGGACCGATGACGAACTTTCCCAAGTGGAGCGACATCCGCGGCGACATCGTGGCCGCCTCGGGCGGAGAAGAGGCCGTGGCCGAGGCGCGGCGTCGCAACCAGGCCTACATCGACGGCGTCCGGCTGGCCGAACGCCGTAAGAACCTGGGCCTGTCCCAGACCGAGGTCGCCGATCTGATGGGGGTGACCAAGAGCCGGGTCTCCCAGATCGAACGCGGCGAGGTGTCCACCGTGGAGGCCATCGTCCGCTATGTGCAGGCCCTCGGCGGCCACCTCCAGATCTCCGCGGTGTTCGGCGATGACCTGTACATCCTGCGCGGCGCCGATCCCCACGCCGCCTGAACTCGACCTCTCCCGCCGCGCCTCGGTCCTCTGAGCCGCGGGGTCAGTCCTCCAGGTGGTCGCCGCGTACCGGTCCGGCGTGCGACTCGACCGGTACGGCGGGGGCCGACCGGCGTGCGGAGAGGCCGGCGAGGCCGGCGCACACGAGGTCGCCCACCGAGACGATCAGCCGTGAGCAGAGCGTCGCGGCGATCGCGGCGTCCTGGCTGAGCACGGGAGCCAGCGCGGCGACCATCGCGACCTCGCGCACCCCCGCACCGGCCGGGGCGATCACCACGATGAAGCCCAGGGACCAGGCCAGGGCGAACGCGCCGACGCTGAGCAGCGCCGCCTTCGGGCCCGACGCCCCGAGCCCGTGGACGATCAGCGCGAGATGCGCGCCGTACGCCGCCCAGCCGCCGAAGGCCCAGCCGCACGCGACCAGCACGCCGCGGCGGGTCAGCGGCCGTTCCAGCGGAGCCCGGCGCAGCAGCCGGAGCCCGCGGTTGATGCACCAGTTGACCACGGACGGGTGCAGGGCCGCCGCGAGCACCGGGATCAGCAGCAGCAGCCAGGCGAACCGGGCGACGGAGCCGCCCGCGAGCACCGGCAGGGTCACGGCGGCCGTCAGGAGGCCGCTGCCCAGATAGACGGGATAGGTGAGGAAGAAGGCCGCCGCGCTGCGCGCCCGGGGGACGCCGTGGTCGCGGCCCATCTCCATCTGCGCGAGCACCGGCCACAGCGAGCCCGGGATGTACTTACCGAGCTGACCGACGAAGAAGATCTTGGCGGCGTGCGGGAACGCCAGCGGCGAGCCGAGATCGGCGAGCAGCGCGCGCCACATCATCATGCCGCAGAGCAGCGCGGCGAGCACGGCGAGCAGCGAGCCGCCGAGCTCCGGCCACGACAGGCGGGCGAACCCCTCGGACACCTCGGTCCACCGGCTCGCCACCGCCCACGCGCCGAAGCCCAGCGCGACGGCCAGGAAGAGCAGCCGCAGCGCCTTGCGGCCGCTCACCGGCCCTCCCTCAGCGCGCCCCACATCGCCACGCCGACGACGAGCGCACCCCGAGGGTCTCGTATGCGGGTCATGGCGTGCGTACCGGCTCGGGCGGTTGCGGGAGCACGGGTCCGCGCGGGCGGCGCGGCCTCCGGGTCGCGACCCACAGGTACGTCGGCACGATCGGGAGCAGCGCCTTCAACGCCGAACGCGGCGCGCGCTCCAGAGTGCCCTTGGCGGCCCGCCCGACCGCTCCGGGGAACAGCTCGCCACCAGCGAACCGCTCGGGCGAGGCCAGCACCGGGAACGTGTAGTCCCACACGTGGAAGTCCCTGAGCATCCGGCGCAGGCCGCCCCGGGTGCGGAACCGTTCGTAGTAGTTGTCCGCCCGGCCGAACGCCCGCACGTAGCGGTCGGCGGCGGCGGGCGGCAGATAGGAGAGAAACGGCAGCTTGTAGTGCGGCTCCATGACGCCGAGCCGGTTGCCGAGGCCGAGGTAGAGCACGCCGTCGTCGGCCAGCACCCGGTGCATGTCCTTGATCACGGCGTCGGGGTCCACCACGTGCTCGTAGATGTGGTTGAACACCAGCACGTCGATCGAGCCGTCCGGGAACGGCAGCGCCCCGCCGTCGGCGCACACGAACTCGACGCGCTCACCGAAGCGCTCCGCGGCCTTGCGCAGCCCGGGGACGTCGATGTCCACCCCGAACGTGCGGCTCGCGCCCGCGCGCGCCAGCTCGTCGGCGATGAACCCGGCGGAGCAGCCGATGTCGGCGACGGTCAGCCCGGCCAGCGGGCGGTCGGGGTCCTTCGCGCCCAGGAAGTGCCCGAGCACCGCGATGATCTTCGCCGCCTTGCGGCGGCGCTTCTCCTCGTCCAGCATCGCGGACTGGAACTCGGAGTACTCAAGCTGGGCGGCCCGTTGCCTGCTCACCTGACGCTCACCACTCCCCGGCCGCCGCGCGGCCCGATCCGCCGGGCACCGCAGGGCCCGCCGCCGCTCATCGGCCCGCTCACCGCTCTCGCGCCTCCTGCGGCGCGCACCAGTCGCTTCCCACGCCGCCCAACAGTACCGGCGTGTCCGGGGCTCCTCGGCCCGGCCTGTGGAAAACTCACCCCTACCAAACGGTAGCTTCGGGCCGTACTCTTGGCGGATGCTGCGCCGCCTGCGATCGAGCCCGCTGCTCAGGGGCCTGCTGGCCCTGATCGCGCTGGGGTTCCTGGCATACGGCCTGGCCAGGAACTGGACGGAGACCTCGGCCGCCCTCGCCCGCCTCTCGTGGTGGTCGCTGGCCGGCTGCGCCGCCGCCGTGCTGGCCGGCTTCGCCTTCATGCTGCTCGCCTGGAGGGCCGTCCTGGGCGGCCTCGGCTCGCACCTGCCGTTCCCGGTGGCCGCTCGCGTGCTCTACGTCGGGCAGCTCGGCAAGTACATCCCCGGCTCGGTGTGGGCGTTCGCCGCGATGATGGAGCTGGCCCGCGACCACGGGGCGCCTCCCCGGCGGACGTTCAGCGCCACGGCGCTCGCCCTGGTCACCTCGCTCGGCTGCGCGCTCACCCTGGCGGCGGCCACGCTCTCCCACCAGATGGCCGGCCAGGCGTGGCAGTTGCTCGCGCTGATCCCGCTTATCCTCGTCGGCCTGCACCCCCGCGTGATGACCTGGGGCCTCAACCTCGCCCTCAGGATCGCCCGCAAGGAGCCGCTCGACCGGGTGCTGAGCGGAGCCGACATGGCCCGGGCGGCCGGCTGGACCATGGCCGGCTGGCTCTGCTACGGCGCCCACCTGTGGTTCCTCGTCGCCGGCCTGCGCCCCGGCGGGCTCTCGCTCTACGCCGTCGCCGCCGGAGCGTACGCGCTGGCCTGGGCGACCGGCATCCTCACGGTCGTGGTCCCGGCCGGCATCGGCGTACGCGAAGGCGCCATGGTCGTGGCCCTGGCGCCCGTCCTCGACACCCCGAGGGCGCTGGTGGTCGCGGTCGTGTCGCGGGTGGCCTTCACGCTGGGGGACGCCGCGTGGGCCGGGATCGGCTTCCTGCTCGCCCGCGCCGTCCCGCGCCCGGCCCTCCCCTCGGGTCAGGAGAGCCCGAGCAGCGTGTCGAGGTAGGTGTTCCAGAACGGCTCGGGATCGACGGCCTTGACCCCCTCTGCCAGCCGCCGGGGCGTACCAGGCCGGTAGAAGCGCGTGATCGCCTCGGCCAGCGCGTCGACGGAGCCCGGCTCGACGAGCAGGCCGTCCACGTCGTCCGTCACGTTGTCGGGCAGCGCGCCGACCCGGGTCGCGATGACGGGGACGCCGTGCTCGTGGCCGAGCCACACGTTCTGGCTGGCCGTGGCGGAGCGGTAGGGCAGCACGAGCGCGTCGGCCCGCGCGAACAGCCCCGGCACGTCCTCCGCCGGGACATATCCTGGCCGCAGCTCGACCCGACCGTCCAGCCCCAGCTCGCCGATGAGCGCCCTGGTCTCCTCCAAGCCGCCCCAGAACTCGCCCGCGACCGTGAGGCGCACGTCCGGTACCCGGGCCAGCGCCCGCAACAGCAGGTCGAGCCCCTTGTACGGCCGGACGATGCCGAAGAACAGCAGTTCACGGCGCGGCTCACCGCCCCGGGCGGCGGCGCCCCCGGACGCGGGCAGGTGCGGCGCGAGCGCGGACACCGCCACGGGGACCCGCGCGAGGCCGCGGGCCAGCTCCGCCTGCTGCTCCGAGTGGGCCAGGACCGCGTCCACCCGCGACAGCAGCGCCTTCATCAGCGGCCGGTCGTACGGCTTGCTCTCGTGCGGCAGCACGTTGTGGCACAGCGCGACCACGCGCGTTCTGCGGCGCAGGCCGTACAGGATGCCGAGGTAGGCGGGCACCTGGACGGGGCTGAGCACAGCCAGGATCACGAGGTCGGCGCTCCGCAGACGCCGCCCGCAGCGGACCCAGCCGTCGGGCCGCCGCCAGTCGAGCTCGCGGCGCGTCCCGGGGTACGGCTCGCCTTCCGGCGTGTCGATCGTCTGCTGTCCGGGATAGAGGAAGGAGGGGTACTGCGCCCGCCATGACTCGATCACCACATCGTGCCCGCAGGCCCGCAGCCGGTGGGCCAGCTCGGTGGTGTGCTGGGCGCCGCCTCCCTTGTAGGGGTAGGTCGGGCCGACGATCGCGATCCTCATCGTGCCGCCGTCACTCGGACCGGGAGCGGACGATCAGGTCGGCGAGCAGCGCGAGCGACCCGATCAGCAATCCCGAGATGAAGATCACGATCGTGTTGCTGGTCAGGTAGATCGTCCTGTGCGTGACCACGTCGAACACGCCCTTGAAGAAACCGATGCCGACCAGCCACAGCGCGGGCGGCATCAGGACCTTCAGCGGGTTGAAGTACATGATCATCCGGAGCACCTGGAGGATGTACCGGTAGGCGTCCGAGACGAAGCCGAACTTCGACTTGCCGGCCCGCTTGGCGTACTCGATGGGCAGGTAGTAGACGTCGTGCTGGTTCGACAGGAACGCCAGCGTGATCGTCGTGACGCAGGAGAACCCGGGCGGCAGCAGCCGCAGGTACGGCTTGGCGACCGACTTGCGGAACGCCCGCAGGCCGGAGTTCAGGTCGGGGATCTTCTGCCCGGCCAGCCGTTCGGCGACCTTGCGGATGAACCACTTGGCCGGCACCCGCAGGAACTTGTGCGAGCCCTCCTCGGTGGTCCGGGCGCCGACGACCTGGTCGACGGTCGGGTCCTTGTCCAGGATCTCGACCAGCTCGGGGATGCGCTCGTTGGGGTACGTCATGTCGGCGTCGGTCCACACGACGATCTCACCGCGGGCCTCCTGGGAGCCGATCCGGCGAACAGTGCCGGATCCGCCGTTGCGGTGGAACGCCTTGATCCGCATGTGCGGGAACCGCGGCGCGGCCTCCCGGAGCCGGGCCAGCGTCTCGTCGGTCGAGCAGTCGTCGACGGCGAGCAGCTCGTACGTGTAGCCGCTGGAGTCCATGGCGGCGCAGATGCGCTCGACCTCGTCGATCACGTGGTCCTGCTCGTTGTAACAGGGCAGGACGATCGTCACGTAAGGGTTGTCGGCGGGGATCACGGCGCTTCCAGAGGTATCGGGCGTGCTCACGTCGGCAAAGGGTACTCTGCCGCGGCCACCTCCCCGCCCCCAGATCGCGATCTCGTGCGGCTTCCGCCCCCTTACGCCCGCGGCCTCACGGCGCGGCGACCGGCGTCACTTCCCTCGCCCAGGCCAGGCCGGACATGCCCGCGACGGCCTTCTCGATCCGCGCCGCCGCGCCGGGGTCGGCGAGCTTGATGTAGAAGGTCTCGGGGAGGTCGTCGAGCCGGTCGCTCCCGAACGGCATCTGCCAGGAGACATGGTCACGCGCCTTCGCCGCGTGCGCCGGGTCCTCGGCGTAGATCTTCTCGATGCCGGGAAGGCGGCGGATCCGGTCGAACACGGCCTCCTTCTCGGCGTCGGTGGCCCGTCCGCGCCCTTCGCACGGTCTCGTGAACCCGTAGATGGGCGTCTCCGGACACAGAGCGACCGATACGTCCGCCTTTCCCCACCAGAAGTCGTCGCGGTACGCGATGGGGGCACCGACGCCGGGCAGGTCCGCCAGTGCGCGAAGCGGCGAACGCCAGTCCCCTCGCCCGAGAGTGCCGCCGTAGCCCTCGCGCATCAGGTCCGCGGTGAGGATGTCACCGACCCGGTGATCCTGCCGCGCGATCGCCAGCATCTCCTCCGGGGTCCTCCGGCCGTACGACGTGACCTCGGGGAGCGAGGCGAGGGTCCGCTCGATGACCCACCTCTCCTCGTCGGTGACGGCACCGCCGCCCGCGCACCACTCCCAGACCTCGGCGCTGGTGTCCTGGCAGAGATGGAGGAGAAAGGTGCCGGTTTCGGGCCAGGGGCCGCGCGGCGGCGGCAGCGGCCACTGACCGCGCTCATCCCGTGAGTCGGACACCGCCCCGAGCAGCAGAACGGCCACGGACACCGCCGCCGCGACCGGTTTCCACGCCCTTGAACTCCTGATCGGGGAAGCGAGTTTCCGCAGCCAAGTGGTCGCTTTCGGCTCCCGGGTGGGTTCCTTCCCGAAGGACAGCTCCTCGCTTTCCGGAGTATCCGACGACAAATCCATGCGGCAGACCCTAGCGCCATGATCACTGACCCGGCCGCACGGCGACTAACGCGGCTCCTGGGGGACGGTCATCCAGACGTCGGATGCGAGGCTCCAGACGGCGTCCGGCGGGCCAACGAGGGAGCGCTCGTCCTGGTGCGTACGCAGCCGCAGCACCTGGGTGGCCGTGCCGTACGGCGCGAGCTGGGCCTGGTCGGCGGCGAGCAGCACGGGTCGACGGCCGGCGGCCCGCACCTTGCCGATCACCCTGCGCACGTCGAATCCCAGGGCGACGCTCGACCCCTGGGGGTTCTTGACCCGCGCGGTGGGGAGGCCGCACTGCCCGCGAATCACCTGCGTGAACCTGTCCCCGGTGACCCGCTCGATGATCAGCACGGACGCGTCGCGCGGGATCGCCGCGCACATGCGGGCGATGCCGTCCGCCTCGCCCCGCTCGACGGGCGAGAAGGCGGTCCCGATCGAGATGACGGCGGGGGGAACCACGAACAGGAGCACTCCGGCGATCATGGCGAGGCGGGTGCCTCGTCCCGCGTGGTGGAGGCGGTCACGCCCCCAGCGCAGCCCCCAGACCGCGAGCAGGATCAGCCCGGGGATCACGACCGGCACCAGCCGCCGCGCCGCGAAGGGATGGTCGGGTGTGATCGCGGGACGCCACAGGGTCGTCACGGTCGTCCAGCCGATGATCGCGAGCGGGAGCAGCCACTCCAGGGCCCTCCCTCTGGCGAGGCGCCGCGCGAGTACCGCGGCGGCGAGCGTGGCCAGCACGACCACCGGGAGCCCGACGTACCAGACGACCCAGTAAAGGGAGTCCTCGTAGTAGAGCCGGGTGCCGTCCACCGGGAGCCGGTTGGCCATCTGGGCCTTCTCGATGAAGTCCGCGGTGAGCATGTCCTCCGACGTCACCGCCACGCGCCGCACGGTCTGCACCCAGGGCCGTACGGCGAAGCCCGCCATGACGAGCACGACCAGCGCGGCGGCCCACCCCGGCAACGCCGACGACCGGAACACCTTTGTCAGCCAGGGCAGGCGGGAGAGCCACGCCGGCCGCCGGGCCGAGCCGCCGGGCCGTCCCGGCTGATCGCCCCGCTCCGGTCCGCCGGGCTGTGCCGGGCGATCGGTACGTCCGGGGCGGGCCCGGCGGGCGGCGAGCCGGACGGCGATCTTCGGTGCGAGGGCCGCGCCCGCCGCGGTGACCACGACGACGACGGCGCAGATCGCGAGCAGCGGTAGCAGCGACCCCGAGAGGTACATCAGATAGGGACGGGCCAGCAGGTAACAGGCGGCGAAGCCGCAGAATCCGCCCACCCCGAGCCCCGCGAGGAGCGGCACGCCCAGCCGCCCGTCCGGGAACCGCCGCGCCGTCCCCGTGCCCGTCGGCGCGGGCGGCCAGGAGATGCGGCGCAGCGCGATCAGCACCCCCGCGTACGCGAGGACGGGGAGCACGTCACGCAGGCCGTCGATCCGGACGAGCAGGGCGAGGCCGAAGACGAGCCCGGCCAGCGCCGCCGCGATGCGGGCGCCGCCCCCGGTCCGGAGCCGGTGCCGCGCGTCGAGCAGCAGCGTCATGCCGCCGAACAGGAGGATCAGGGAGGGGATCTCGCTGAACGTCGTCCGCGACGTGTAGAGGATGGGCATGCTGACCGCGAAGACCAGGGCCGCGAGCGGCGCCCAGCGGGCTCCGGCCAGGCGGGCGGCGGTCCCGGCGACGACGAGCACCGCCAGTGCGCCCAGCACCGGCGGGACCAGCAGGAGCCCGGGCACCCCGCCGAGCCAGTAGCCGATCGCGTCCAGCATGGGTGGCCCCGGCATGAACTGGGGCACGATCGCGCCGTGGAAGTCGTAGAACCCCATGCTGTCGAAGCGCAGCGCGGGGTCGAGGCCGCCGAAGCCGGCCTGACCGTACGGGATGGGCAGCGACCCGTGCCGGGCCAGCCAGATCGCGTACTGCGCGTACGTCGCGGGGTCGCGCCGTACGAAGAGCTGCTCGGAGCGCAGGAACCCGTTGAACAGTCCGGACGCGACGGCGATGCCCGCCACGGCGGCGACGTGCCGGCCGAGGGCGGGCACGCTCTCCGGGAGGCGGCGCAGACCGAGCAGGCACAGGAGGAGGGCCGTCCCGCCGCCGAGCAGCGCCATGGGCAGCGGCCGGAACCAGCCGAGCAGCAGCAGCGGCAGGCCCGCGAGCAGCCATCCGGCAAGCGCGAGCGCGGGCACGGCGGAGCCGACGACGAGCACCCGGCCCGCCGACGGCCATGTCGTTCTCGGCCGGAGCCGGCCGAACCGTTTCGTCGGGATGACCCGAGCGTAACGGCCCGCCACGGGTGATCCGCCCACGCGCCCGGGCTCCCGCACTCTCGATATGTCGGCGCGGCCGGGTAGCGTACGCCGGGAAGAACGCGGGGCACGAAGAACGCCGGGGGACGGGGAGTCAGGTGTCGTGGTTGCGGCGCATCGCGCCTTGGGCTCGCCGCCACAGATGGTTCCTGGGGGTGCTCGGGCTCGGCGCCGCGCTCCGGATCGTGACCATGCTTGGGTATCGGCCCGCGCTGTGGTTCCCGGACTCCTACAGCTACGTCGTGACGGCGATGCGGCCGAAGCCCGACCTGGTGCGCCCGGCGGGCTACTCGATGTTTCTGCGGCTGCTGGAGCCCCTGCACGACTTCGGGTTCGTGGTGCTCACCCAGCATGTGCTCGGCCTGCTGACCAGCGTGATGATCTACGTCGCCGTGATCCGCCGTCGCAGGCCGCTTTGGGCCGGCGCGCTCGCGTCCGCGCCCGTCCTGCTCGACGCGTACCAGGTGCAGCTTGAGCACCTGCTGGTCTCCGACGCGCTGTTCACGTTCCTGGTCGTGGCCGCGGTCTTCGTGGCGCTGCGCCCCCTGACCTGGCGTACGGCCGTCGCGACCGGCCTGCTCCTGGCCGCGGCGACGCTGACGAGGACGGTGGGCCTCCCGCTGGTCGCCGCCTTCGCGGTCCTCCTGCTCTGGTACGGCTCGCGCGCCGCCGGGAAGGCCGCCGCGAGCGCGGACGACACGGGGGGCCAGGCGGGCACGGCACAAGGGTCACGGCGCGGGCTTCCCTGGCGGGTCGTCGGGGCGTTCCTGGCCGCCGCGCTGGTCCCCGTCGTCGCCTACGGGGGCTGGTTCTGGGCGGCCCATCACCGGGTGGGGCTGGTCGGGTCGAACGGCGCCTTCCTGTACGCGCGGACCATGTCCTTCGCGGACTGCCGGGTCATGCGGCCCCCGGCCGACCTGGCCGTCCTGTGCGACGACCGGCCCCCGGCCCGCAGGCCGCCGTCGCAGGACTACGTCTGGGACCCGGACTCGCCGCTGGTCCGCCTGCCCGGCATCACGTTCCTCAGCGAGACCGACGCGCTGGCCGGCCGGTTCGCGTGGCTGGCCATCCGCAGTCAGCCGCTCGACTACGTGGCCACCACGGTGGACGAGTTCGCCCGGACGTTCGTGTGGGGCCGCCCGGTCTATCCCGACGCCGAGGTCTACGGATATTACGAGTTCCCCTCGAAGACCCCCGCCCCGCCCGGACGCCATCCCGCGGTCGTCGGCACCCGGTTCGCCGAGCTCTACCAGCGGGGCCCGATCTCCACCCGGGTCGTCGAGCCGTTCGCCGGGGTGATGCGGGCCTACCAGAGCGTGGTTTTTCTGCCGGGCGTGCTGCTGCTGCCCGTCCTCCTCTTCCCGCCGCTGGCGGTCGCCGCACGGTGGGCCCGGCGGCTGGTCGCCTCCCGGGGGGCGGCGTCCCGTACAGGTGACGGGTGGCGTCTGGCCTGGGCGGTGCCGTGGGCGGTCGCGGTGCTGCTGCTGCTCATCCCCGCCGCGACGGCCGAGTTCGACTACCGGTACGTCCTTCCCGCGACCCCGCTGGCGTTCCTCGCCGCCGCGCTCGCCCTGCGCCCGCGCTCCCGGCGCTGACCGGCTCCGTACAGAGCCGTACGGAGCCGCGCGACCGCCTCATGGTGCTTCGGCCGGCCGCTGTGGACCGCTGGGGGCGGCTGATCGACGCGGGCTCCGGTCCCGCTCTCGGGCGATTGCGCGCTGACCTGGAAGATTCCTGAGAGTCCGGTATTCGTCAAGTATTTGACATACCCCGAATTATCTATGTTTGAGTATGCTTCGCGCTGGATCACCCCAGTCGAAGCAAAAGACAGGTCACGTCCTAAATCAGCGATCTCCCCGCTCGTTCACATGTGCGTGGCCTAGCCTTCGGCGAAGAGCTGTCATGCTCTCGGTCAAATGGCCGTAAAGCGAGGAGGAACACGTGTGCGTGCGAAGCAGTAGTCGGACCAGCTGTTCGCCCACACGTCCAGCGCGCCTCGCGTCGAGGAGGGGCGCATGAACGACCGGCGTCAGCCTCCGGACATGCCGACGAACGACCAGCGGGTCTGGGGACGCGAGGACACGGGACCGCGCTATGTCCAGGGGGATCGGCAGGACCGCCCGGACCGGCGGGACCGTCAGCCCGGCGGCCCCCGCGGGCGCGACGGCCGTCCCTCCCGGCAGGAGGGGTACCAGGACTCTCCTCGCGACGCCTACGGCCAGGACACCCACGACGCGCAGCGCGGCCGTCGCAGGGGTGGCGGCAGGACCGCCGAGCGGCCCGTTCCACAGGATCACGGGTACCACGACCAGGGATACGGTGACCCCGGACAACGCGACCAGCGGTACCAGGAACCCGGTCACCAGGGCCAGGCGTATCAGGATCCCGGCTATCAGGACCGGGCCCACCAGGGCCAGGGTTACCAGGATCAGGGGTACCGGGACCCGGCCGGCCAGGACCGGGGATATCAGGACCAGGCGTTCCGGCAGGACGAGTACGACGAGCCCGAGCGCGGCCCGTGGGGTGAGCGCGAGCCCGACGACGACTACCTCGACGACCCGCCGAAGCGGCGCTGGGGACGGCGTTCCAACGTCGACCCGTGGGACGAGCCCGACGACGAGCCGCGCCGCAAGCTCTGGGGGCGCCGCAAGTCCGACGACGAGGACGCCACCACCGACGAGGGCGACGACGGCGAGCCGGACGGCGGCCGGGGTCGCGCCAAGCGCGGCAAGCGCGGCGAAACCCACGAGATGGGCGCGGACGACGACGCTCCCCGGCGGGGATCACGCCGGGGCGGGGGCGGCGACGGCCGTCCCGGCGGTCCCTCCGGCGGCGGTCCGAGCGGTCCAGGCGGTCCGGGTTCGCGCCGCCGCGACTCGGGCGGCGCCAAGCGCGGCCTCGGCGTACTGGGCTGGACCAGCATCGCCATGACCACCGTCCTGGTCGCCGGCACGCTGACCGCGTACAAGGTCTACCGGGACACGTTCGGCATGATCCATGTCGGCGACTCGACCGACGACCTGGACAAGACGCGCCCGGTCAACGCGACCGGCGCCATCAACGTGCTGCTCGTCGGATCCGACACGAGGTCCGGTGACAACAAGAAGTACGGCCAGCACATGCAGAACGACGGCGAGCGCACCGACACGATCATGTTGCTGCACATCGCTCCCAACCGGGACGGCGCGACATTGGTCAGCTTCCCTCGCGACTCCATGGTCCTGATCCCCGAGTGCCGCGACGTCAGGACCAAGGCCGTCGTCGGGCAGCACCTGGGTATGATCAACTCCGCGTTCTCCAGCGGCGGCATGATCTGCACCCGCCGAACCATCGAGACGCTCACCAAAATCCCCATCGACCACTGGGTGAAGGTCGACTTCACCGGCTTCAAGAACATCGTGAACGCCCTGGGCGGCATCGAGATCTGCCTGCCGAAGGACGTCAACGACAAGAAGGCCAAGCTGGTCCTGAGCAAGGGCAAGCACATCGTCAGGGGCGAGACCGCCCTCGCCTACGTACGGGCTCGCTACGCCCTCGGCGACGGCGGCGACATCAGCCGGATCGAACGCCAGCAGGTCTTCATCTCCCAGGTGGTGAAGAAGGCGACCAGCAGCGGCATGCTCACCGACCTGAGAAAGCTGCAGAAGTTCATCGCCGCCACGGCCGACTCCGTCACGATGGACGACAAGCTCAACGGCGACGCGCTCATCCAGATCGCGATGAGCGCCTCCAAGCTCAGCGCCAAGGGGTTCAAGGGCACCAAGGTGCCCTGGGAGCCGTACGTCGCGGACAAGAACCGCGTCCAGTGGAAGCAGCCGGCCGCGGAGAACCTGTTCGCCGGCATCAGAGGCGACGTGGAGGTCACCGCCTCCCCGAGCCCGGCCGCCACCGCCTCCGGCGGCGCCACGCCCGCCGCGCCGACGGTGACCAAGCCCGAACAGGTCAAGGTCCAGGTGTTCAACGGCACCAACATGGATGGCAAGGCCAAGGAGGTGGCCGAGGCGCTGGCCGCCGAGGGCTTCCGCGTGGTCGGCGTCGGCGACGCCCGCAAGGCGGACGGCACCGACCAGCCGACGACCATGATCCGCTACACGGGTCAGGGCTGGGACCAGGCCAAGATCCTCAGCGGCAAGCTGCAGGGCGAGGTCAAGCCCGAGACCGGCAAGCTGGCGACCGGCCCCGCGAGCCCCTTCACGCCCGAAAAGACGCCGCCCAAGCCCGGACGGATCGCCGGCCCGATCATCCAGCTCGTGGTCGGCGCGGACTGGAAGGGCGTCAAGATCCCGTTGCAGGTGGGCGACGACGCCGTGACCTCGGAGACCGACATCTGCAAGGGCTGAGGTCAGTCCCTCACAGGGATTATTGATGTCCGTTACAGGAGTGATCCACGAGACTTGCGTTAAGGTTGGGCGAAGCGGACGCATTCCGTGCTTCCACGTTCGCCTGACCGCACGGGACGTCCGCGCTAGCGTCTTGGACGCAGGCTCCGTCTCGAATGAGCCACCGGCCCCCGCTCGGCGAACTTGAGAGTTTCCTCCCGTGACTGACACGCGCCCATCCCCTCACGTACCGGGAGCGAACCCGGGCGAACCGCACGATCCCTCCGAGGACGCGCCCACCGGAGTGATCGGCCGCATCACCGGGGAGTGGCCGCCGCAGCCCGCCGCCCCCGGCGACGGCACACCCGGGGACGCCCCGGAGCCCGAGCCGCCCGCACGGCAGCGCTGGGCGGCCACGCCGTCGGGAGGCCACTTCGGCGCCTCCCAGGAGCCGCCGTCGACCGGGCACTTCGCGTCCTTCGGCTCCGCGCCCGCGTCCCCGGCCGAATCGGCTGGCCCGCCGCCCTCCGCCGGCCCGGCAGGATGGGCGGGCTCTTCCGGCTCGGTCAGGTCTGGCGATCCGGCGGGCTCGGCCCCGGCGCCGTCCGGCATCGGACCGTCCCATCCCGGCGCCTCTGAGCCGGGCGCCGCGCGTCCGTCCGGCTTCGCGACCGGCGCGGAGCGCTCAGGCTCTCCGTCGTCCGGTACGGATTCCTCGGCGGCCCCCGCCCCGACGACCGGCCTCTCGGGAGGTCACACCGGCCCGCCCGCGTTCGGAACCGGCTCCTCGGCGGCTTCCACGTCCGGAAACGGCCTCTCGGAGGCCGCCCCCTCTGGAGACGGCTTCGCGGGAACCTCCGCGTCCGGAAACGACTTCGCCAGCTCCCCGTCCGGGAACGGCTTCTCGGGAACCTCCGCGTCCGGAAGCGACTTCGCGGGTTCCCGGTCCGGGAACGGCCTCGCGGGAACACCCGCCCCCGGATCCGGTGCGCCGGAACCCGCGTCGCGATCTGGAGCGTCCGGATCCGATGCGCCGAACCGGCCCGAAGAGTCCTCCCTGTCCCCCTCCTTAGAGGCGTCGCCCGCGCCCTCAGCCGCCCAGTCGTTCGCCAAGCCCGAGACGGCGTCTCAGGGCTCGGCGGCCGAGAGCCCGGCGACGGCCCCCGAGACCTCCGCCGACCTCGGCGCCGAGCACCGGCCCCTGCCCAAGCGCCGTCCGCGCTCGCCGAGGGCCGACGCCGCGCAGGCGACGGGAGCGCCCGAGCCGGCCTCCCAGGGCTTCGACTACTTCTCCAGCGGCCGCCCGGCGGACGCGGGAACGCCTCCCATGTCCGGACCGGCCGCCCCGTCCGAGGAGAACCTCTTCGGCGGATCCGCCCAGGGCCCGTACGCCGCGCCCACACCGGACCTGGCCGCGCCCACGGACGATCCGATCCCGAACCCCTTCGCGGCGCCTGTGCAGGACACCTCCACCGCGGCGCCGCCCATGCCCGAGCGCCTGCCGCAGCGTCAGCGCCGCGGCTCGGCCATCTACGGACAGGCGCCGACGCAGTCGATGCCGGCCGTCCCGGCGGCTCCGGCGGCTCCGCCGGCCCAGCAGCAGTGGCCCGAGCTGCCCGCGGACCCGTGGGACCCGTGGCGCCGGGCCGAGCACGAGATGCCGCAGGGCCTCGCCGTGCCGGGCACCGCGCAGCCTCCGGCCGCCGCGCCGGCCGCGCCCGCTCCTCCGGCCCCCGCTCCCGATCCGCTCCCGCTGCCCGCGTGGGCTCAGGCGCCCCAGCAGGCGTCGCCGTACGGGCCCGGGTCGGCGTCCGGGTTCGGCGAGGCGCGGCCTCCGGCCGGGTGGGAGGAGCAGGAACTCGAGGAGGAGCCCGCTCCGCGTCCCAAGCGACGCGACCCGTACCTGGACAACGTCAAGTTCCTGCTGATCGCGCTCGTGGTGACCTCGCACGCGATCCGCCCGACGGTCGGCGCGGACGCCAACCGCGCGCTGTACATCTTCATGTTCTCGTTCCACATGCCGCTGTTCGTGATGATCAGTGGCTATCTGTCGAAGAACTTCTGGAACTCGAACGCGAAGACGAACAAACTCGTCGACACGTTCCTCGTGCCGTACGTGATCGTCCAGTTCGGTTACGCCGCCCTCCGCGTCGCCTTCGGGCACAAGTGGAGCGTCTCGATCCTCGATCCGTACTGGCTCAACTGGTATCTCATCGCCCTGTTGTTCTGGCGATTGTCCACGCCCGTGTGGAAACGGATGAGATATCCGTTGCTCACCGCGTTGGTCGTCTGCCTGATCTCCGGACTGTCCCAGCTCAGCGGTGATTTCAGCATCGACCGCGTGTTCGGCCTGCTGCCCTTCTTCGCGATGGGCCTGGTGCTCAAGCCCGAGCACTTCGACCTGCTCCAGCGCACCTGGGTCAAGATCGTCGGCGGGGTCACCCTGCTGGTCTGGGCGGTCGCGGTCTACATCCTCGCGCCGCGCCTCAAGCTGGGCCTGTGGTACTTCAACGCCAGCTACCACGACCTGCACATGACGTGGTGGTACGGCATGGGCTTCCGCCTGGTGTTCCTGGCGGGCGTCACCGTGATCTGCTTCAGCGTCATGGCCCTGGTGCCGCGGCGCCAGATGTGGTTCTCCGAGCTCGGCACGCGCACGCTCTACGCGTACCTGCTGCACGGCGTGCCGGTGATGATCGGCAAGGAGATGGGCTGGCTGAAGGTCTCGTGGCTGGAGGGGCCCCTCGGCGTGCTGGCCGTCCTGACCGGCAGCTTCGTGCTGGCGACTATCCTGTGCCTGCCGATCACCCGCACCCTGTTCAAGTGGATGCTGGAGCCGCGCCTCGCCTGGCTCTACCGCAGGCCCAGGAAACCGGTGGAGCCACAGCCGGAAGTTCAGCGGTAGTTCCGCATGGATTAACGCGCCACATCCGGGCGCGACGGGATGAGACCCCAGAGTCGACACATGAGGGTATGTGTCGGCACGATCGTCCACCACCCCGAGGACGCCCGGATCGCGCACCGCCAGATCCGGGCCCTGCTCGACGCGGGGCACCAGGTCACCTACGTCGCCCCGTTCACCCACTGCAACGTGACGCCGTCGCCGGAGATCCGTGCGGTCGACGTCCCCCGGGCCGTGGGCCCGCGGCGTCTCAAGGCGCTCCGAGCGGCGCGGGCCGCGCTGGCGAAGGGCTGCCGGGACGCCGACCTGCTCCTCGTCCACGACGTCGACCTCCTGCTCGCGCTGCCCCGCCGCAGGCCGGTGACCGTCTGGGACGTCCACGAGGACACGCGCGGGGTGCTGGAGGGCGAGGCGTACCTGCCCGGGCCGCTGCGCCCGGTGCTGCCCCGGCTGATCGGCGCGCTGGAGCGGCGGGCGGAGCGCCGTCTGCACCTCATCCTCGCCGACGAGTCGCTGCGCGCCCATTTCCCCGGCGGCCACCCGGTGGTGCCCGACCACACCGACGTCCCCGCCACCGCGGCCGCCACCGGTGACGACCGGCTCGTCTACCTCGGTCGCGTCTCGCGGGCCCGCGGCGCCGCCGAGATGATCGAGCTGGCCCGCCGCCTGCGGCCGCACGGGATCCGGCTCGACCTGATCGGGCAGGCCGACGCCGGCGTGCGGCCGCTGCTGCGGGACGCCCAACGGGAGGGCCTGCTCGACTGGTTCGGGCACGTCCCCAACGCGCACGCGCTGCGGATGGCCGAGGGGGCGCTGGCGGGGCTGTCCCTGACGCACGACGTGCCCGGCTTCCGCGACTCCACGCCGGCGCGGGTCGTCGAGTACATGGCCCGCGGCCTGCCTGTGATCACAACGCCGCTGCCGGGCCCGGCCTCGCTGGTGACCGGGACCGGGTGCGGACTCCTGGTCCCGTTCCCAGGCGCGATCGCGCAAGATGGCGCGGGCCACGATCCCGTGGACACCGTGGAGGCGGCCGTGCGGGCCGTCCTCGCCCTCCGGGACGATCCCGCGGCGCGCGCCGCGATGGGCGCCCGGGGACACGCCGAGGCGCTGCGCCGGTTCCACTGGCCGGTACGCGCCCCCGAGTTCGTGGCCCAGCTCGAACGCTGGGCGCGGGCTCCGCACCCCGCCGCCCGCCCCAGCGGGCAGGCCCTCCCCGCCTGACCAGGGACCCGGGCCGGCCGTACGAGATGTCGATGAGGCGCCGAGCGTGCGACCGGCTACCGCCCGGGGCCCCGGGCTTGTTCTACTGGGAGACGTGAGCAGCCATCTCATCCAGGGACGCCGGATCGACATGCCGGTACGGATCAGGGACGCGTCCGTGGGCGCGGCCACCTACCTCGTGCGAGCCGACGCCGCCCGTGCCGTGATCGCGTACTCGGGACTGGACGTGACCGAGGTGCTGCCCGGCAAGGCCGCCTGCACCCTGGTGTTCGTGCAGTACCGCGACGGCGATCTGGACGCCTACCACGAGTTCGGCATGGCGTTCCTGATCCGGCCTCCGGACTCGGGCCGCCCGCCGGGACGGGGGCTGTTGGCGGGACTGAAGGACGTCCGTACGGCCGGCTCCGGCGCCTTCGTCCACTGGCTGCCGGTCGACCAGGGGTTCACGCTGGAGGCGGGCCGCCGCATCTGGGGCTTTCCGAAGGAGCGGGCCGACATCGACCTGCGGCTGGCCACGCCGTACAAGCGGTGCGTGCTGCGCAGGGACGGGCGGCTGGTGCTCGACCTGCTGATCCGCCCCGGCGTCCCGCTCCCGCCGGGCGGGCTGGCCGGGGTGGACGCCTACTCCCACCTCGACGGGGTCACCCGGCGGATCCCCTGGAGGGCGCACGCGAGCGGGCTGCGGGCGCGGCCCGGCGGCGCCCTGATCAGGCTGGGAAACCACCCGATCGCCAAGGAGCTGAGCGAGCTCGGCCTGCCGGGCAGGGCCCTGATGACGGCGACCGCCGATCACGTGACGATGTCCTTCCAGGACGCCGTCGCCATGTGATCGGGCGCGCCGCCGCCGTTCGACGTACGGTTCGCCGCGACGTCACCGTCGGGCGGCCAGGACGCGCGCGCCGGCGACGGCCAGGCCGACGCCCTCCAGGCACGCGCCCGCGACCTCGAACCACTCGCTGCCGACGATGAGCCCGGCCACGTGCAGCACGGGCCAGGCGAGGACCGCGGCGGCGGCCCAGACCGGGACCACGCGGCCGCGGAGGAAGGCCAGTCCGAGCAGCAGCGTCCCGACCAGGTTGCCGAGCACGAAGAGGAGGAACACCCAAATCGTGGACGGGTCGTTCTGGGAGCCGTCGAGGACGGCCGCGTAATCCGCGGCGTTCCCCGGGTGCTCCACCATCGCGAGCGTGACGTTCCCGGCTAAGGCGATCCCGAAGTAGCAGATGTACCCGGCGCCCATGAGCAGCGCGCCGACCCAGCCGAGTTTCCGGCCCCGGTCCACGAGGAGCCCCCGGGCGCCGATGACCGCCGGGACCATGAGCAGGCACCCCAGCAGCGCGGCGACGGTGCTGAGGCGGATCAGGCCGGGATGGGCCTCGGCCAGGGCGAGCGCCTCCGCGCCGGTGCCGTCGCCTCCCCCGGCGCGTGTGGCCCACGCGTACGCGCCGTTGGAGACGGCCAGCGCCCACGGCGCGGTGAACATCGCGAGGGCCGGCGCGATGCCGGGCCGCGGCGGGTTCGCCGTCGGCGACGTGCCGGAGGTCTGCTCGGACGGGGGCAGGGACGTTTCCATGATTCTCCTTGAGACGTGATCAGGCGCGGGCACGCAGCGCCGGGGCGACCAGCGCGACGCCGGCGAGGGTCAGGACGACGCCGAGCGCGGCGACGGCGCGTGCGGGGCCCGGCACGCCGTCGGCGAAGAACGCGGGCACGGCGCTGAGCCCGGCCAGGAGCCTGGTGACGATCACGAGCACCGCGCCGGCCCGGCCGCCGCGCCAGGCGAGCACGACGCCGACCAGGGTGAGCACCCCGAGGACGGCACCCACGACGGCCACCGCGAACGGCGGGTTCTCACCGTCGCCGAACGGCATCGTCACGACGTCGACGAGACCGAGCAGACCGGACAGGATCAGCCCGGCGACGAGAGTTCGGGAGCGGTTCACGCGGCCCTCCTTGGGTGGACGGATCTCTTCATGTCCGCAGTGTCCGCGCGTCGCACAGGCGCGCGGATCGGTGCCGCCCCGGGACCTCGCCACGTGCCGGCCCGGGTTCCGATCTCCGTGCTGCCACGTATTCACGGGCCCCGTCCGCCGGGCCTACGGTTGGCACGTGCCGTCTCCCCGCGCCCTCGCGTACGCCGCGGCGGTCGGCGTGTGCGGGCTCGCGGGCGCCGGGGCGGTGCTGGCCGGGCTCGCCGGCGGCGGGGACGCCGTCGCCGCGTTCCTGATCGGCGCGGCGTTCGCGCTGCCTTCCGTCGTGCTCGGCGTGGTGGTCGCGGTGCGGCGGCCGGACAGCGCGGTCGGCCTGCTGCTCGTGCTCGTCGGCGCGACCGCGATGTGGCTCGGGGTCGGCCAGCTGTACTCGCTGGCGGTCGTCCGGCGGCCGGGCCTGCCGCTCACCGAGCTGTACGCGGCCGTGTCCGAGGGCGACTGGATGTTCCTGTACGTCCCGGCCGCGCTGCTCATGCTCGTCTTCCCCGACGGCCGCCTGACGGGACCACGCCGGCGCTGGACCGCCGCCGGGTTGCTCGCCGTCGCGGCGCTGTTCACGGTGATCGCGGCGTTCGACCCCGATCCGTACCCGCCGCCCTTCCAGCACACGCCGCACCTCCTGCGGGTGGCGGAGCCGTACCTGTCGTTCCTGAACGCGGTCGGGATGGCGCTGCTGCCGGTCTTCCTCGGGCTGCTGGTCGCGTCCGCGGCCGCGATGGTGCTGCGCTACCGGCGGGCGACCGACGTGGTGCGGCGGGCGCAGCTCAAGTGGCTCGCGCTCGGCGCCTCCGTCCTGCCGCTGACGCTGCTGTTGTGCTGGGCTGGGTACCTCTTCACCGGCGGCGCCGACCTGGCCCTGATCGGCCTGGCGGCGACCGCCCTGACGGTTCCCGCGGCGACCGCGATCGCCGTGCTCCGGCACGACCTCTACGACGTCGACCGGGCGATCAGCGCCGCCGTCACGTACGGCCTGGTGACCGCGATCCTGCTGGCCTTCTCGACCGCCGCCTCGTTCGTGGTGGGTCTCGGCGCGGGCCGGGCCTCACCGGTGGCGGCCGCGGCGGCGACGGCGGTGTGCGCGGCCGCGCTGGCGCCGCTGCGCGTACGGCTCCGGCGTTGGGTGGACCGGCGCTTCTACCCGGCACGGCAGGCCGCCCTCGCCGCGGTCGAGGACCTGCGCGCCCGTACGCACGCCGGCCAGGCGCACCCCGAGCAGTTGGAGGAGACGCTGCGCGCCGCGCTGCGCGACCCGGAGCTCCGGGTCGGCTACCGGGTGCCGGGCGAGACCGGCCTGGTGGGCGCGTCCGGCGATCCCCTGCTCCCCGGCTCGGCCCACGTGGCCCCGGTGCGGCTCGGAGGGCACGACATCGGCGCGATCGTCCGCGGCTCGACCGGCAGCCGGGAGCTGCTGCGCGAGGTGGCGTCCGCGAGCGCCCTGCTCGTCGAGGTGGTACGGCTGCGCATCGAGGTCAGCCGGGCGCTCGACGAGGCCGAGGCCGGACGCGCCCGGCTGCTGCGCGCGGGGTACGAGGAACGGCGGCGGCTCGAACGCGACCTGCACGACGGCGCCCAGCAGCGCCTGGTCTCCCTCGGCATGGCGATGCGGCTCGCCCAGCGCCACCTGACCGACGGAACGGTGGACGTCGACGGCCTGCTGGACCGGTGGGTCGCCGAGCTGGCCGCGGCCGTCGCCGAGCTGCGGCAGATCGCGCACGGCCTGCGTCCGAGCAGCCTGGACGACGGGCTCGGCGCCGCGCTCGCCCTGCTCGCCGGGACGGCGCCGGTGCCCGTGACGCTCGACGTCGCCGACGGCGACCTGCCCGACGACGTCGCCACGACGGCGTACTACGTCGCGAGCGAGGCCATGACGAACGCGGTCAAGCACGCCGCGCCCACCGCGATCGGCGTCCAGGTCAGCCGCGCGGACGACGGGGTGACCGTACGGATCAGCGACGACGGCCCGGGCGGGGCCGTGATCCGCCCCGGCGCGGGCCTGGCGGGACTGGCCGACCGTGTCACGGCGGCAGGGGGTACGCTCCGGCTGTCCAGCCCGACCGGCGGCGGGACCCTGGTGGAGGCGGTGCTGCCATGCGCGTGGTGATCGGCGAGGACTCGGCGCTGTTCCGCGAGGGGCTGGCCCGCCTGCTCGAGGACGCGGGGTACGACGTCGTGGCCAAGGCCCAGGACGCCCCCGGCCTGGTCGCCGCCGTCGACGCCACGGCCCCGGATCTGGCGATCATCGACATCCGGATGCCGCCCGATCTCACCGACGACGGTGCCCGCGCGGCGCGGCGGATCCGCGCCGCCCATCCGGAGCTGGGGATCGTCCTGCTCTCGCAGCACGTCGAGTCCCGGCACTCCGTCGAGCTGGTGTCCAGCGGGCGGTTCGGCTACCTGCTCAAGGACCGGGTCCTCGACGTCGACGACTTCCTCGACGCGCTCCGGCGGGTGGCGGCCGGCGGCTCCGCCCTCGATCCCGAGGTCGTCTCCCGCCTCATCGGCGCGCACCGGGCGAGCGACCCCCTGCGCTCGCTGACCGCCCGGGAGCGCGAGGTGCTGGCGCTGATGGCCGAGGGCCGCACGAACGTCGGGATCGCCCGGAGGCTCTGGCTCACCGACCGTACGGTCGAGACCCACGTCAGCTCGATCCTCACCAAGCTCGGCCTGTCCGGGTCCGACGAGGACCATCGCCGCGTGCTCGCCGTCCTCGTCTATCTCAACCGGTCGTGAGGAGCCGGGTCCGGCCGATCGTGTCTAGACGATCGGCGGGCGGCCGAGGCGGAGCATCCGCCACGCCGTGCGCCAGGACATCGGCCGGCGCTCGCCGGCGGGCTCGCGCAGCCCCTCGCGGAAACCCCGGAACCACGCTTTGAGCGACGGCGCCGACCGCTCCCGGAGCAGGGTGAGGACGATCCAGTTGCCCAGGTACAGCGCGGCCAGTGGCCAGGGCAGGTTCCTGCGCGCCAGCCACACCCGGTTGCGGGCGTTCAGCCGGTAGAAGTCGGCGTGCCGGCTCGGGAGCACCAGCGGGTGGTACATGACGGTCTGCGCGTCGTACTCGATCCGGTAGCCCTCGCCCAGCAGCCGCCAGGCCAGGTCGGTCTCCTCGTGGGCGTAGAAGAAACGCTCCGGCAGCCCGCCGACCTGCAGGTAGGCCGAGCGCCTGATCGCGCAGGCGCCGCCGAGGAACGTGGTCACCGGCGAGGAGCGCTCCGGGTCGCCGGCGCGGAGCCGGGGGACGTGCCGCCGCTGCACCGAGCCGCCGTCGGGGTCCATCACGCGGAAGGAGATCACCGCGAGGTCGGGCTCGGCGGCGAAGCGCTCGCGGACATGCGCGACCAGCTTGTCGTCGGCGTACCATCCGTCGTCGTCGAGGAACAGCACGACGTCGCCCGAGCACTCCTGGACGCCGCGGTTGCGGCCCATGGGGATGCCCGCGTTGTGGCCGATCCGCACGGTCTTGACCGCCGCCCCGGAGCCGGGCCGCGGCCGGGCCGCGATCTCCGGCACGTCCGCGCCGTTTCCGACGATCACCACTTCGACGTCGCCGTCGGTCTGCGTGAGGGCGGACTCGACCGCCCGGTTCAGCTCGGCGACCCTGTTCCCCATGGTGAGGATGACGCACGAAATCTTCACCGCGTCATCGCCTCGACGCGTGGCAGCGAGCACACGATTTCATGATCACCGAGTCTGTACGGCCGAACCATCCCGAACCTGTCTGGTTTACTGCGCATCAAGGGTATCGGAACAGTGACCGAAGCCCCACCAAACACTCGGACGTGGCGGGAGGCCTCCCGGTTCCCCGATCCGCCTCCCGTAAACGTCGAGAAGTCCGGTGTCACGAGAGCCGCCGCGACGCCAGGATGCTGACGAGATGCAGCACGAGCTGGAGACCCGCGATCACCGCGCATGCGACGGTGAGGATCCGCGTCGCCGGGAACCAGAAGTCGAGCACCGCCGCCACCACCACGATCAGGGACAGCTCGACGGCCTGGATGACGCGGTGGAAGCGCAGCGCCGCGGCCACCTTCCGCGCCGCGCCGAGCCGGCGCGACTGGAAGTGCCCGGCGGACGCATCGGTGGCCGCGGTCAGCCCTGAGCGCGCCCGGGCGACGTCGACCAGGTCGGTCTCCGCCTTGATCAGGATCGCGCCGAGCGCGGCCGCGACGCCGAGCACGGTGTACCAGTCGGGCAGCACCTGCGACGCGCGGAAGCCCAGGCCGATGAGCAGCGCCGCCTCGGCGAGGTAGTGACCCACCCGGTCGAGGTAGACCCCGGCGATCGAGGTGCGGCCGGTCCACCGGGCGAGTTCCCCGTCCGAGCAGTCGAGCAGCAGGTAGACCTGGATCAACAGCGCGGCGCCGACGGCCGCCCAGAACCCGGGGATCGCCAGCACGGCGCCCGCGAGCACGCCGCACACGATCATCAGGCCGGTGACCTGGTTCGGCGAGATCGGGGTCTTGGCCAGCACCCAGGTCGCGTAGATGGACAGTTTCCGCATGTACAGCAGGCCGGCCCAGTGCTCGCCGCTGCGGCGGTCCATGGTGGTCTGCGGCTGCGCGACCGCGCGCAGCTCAGCGACCGACGGCGCGGACATAGTCCTCCACCCTCGTCCTGACCTCGGTCTCCGACAGGCGGAGGTGTTCGAGGATGGTGTATCTGCCGGGCCTGGTCGACGGCGCGAGCATCACCGCTTCGGTGAACTGGTCGACCGTCAGGCCGAGGTCGCCGGGCGTGACGGGCAGCGCGTGCTGCCGGAGGCAGTCGGTGATCTGATCGAGGCGCCGGCTGTCCTCTCTCAGGAAGAAACAGAACGCCGCGCCCACACCGGCGAGTTCGCCGTGGTTGGACGTTCCGGGAAAAAGCTGATCCACGGCATGAAGGATCTCATGGTCGCCACCGCTCGAAGGACGGCTCGACCCGGCGACGACCATCGCCATCCCGCTGAGGATCAGCGACTCGGCGAGGACGGTGAGGAACCCGTCGGACTCGATCGAGTCGGAGCGGCCCACCACCGCCTCGGCGGCCGTGCGCGCCATGGAGACCGCGACACCGTCGATGGGCTCGCCGCGTTCGGCGTTGCCGAGGTGCCAGTCCTCGATGGCGGACAGGTTGCTCAGGACGTCGCCCACCCCGGAGCGGACCAGGGCCGGCGGCGCGTCCTGGACGAAGTCGAGGTCCACCATGATGGCCAGCGGCATCGGCACCCCGAACGAGGGCTTGCCCCCGTCGTGGACCAGGGAGGCGACGGGCGAGCAGATGCCGTCGTGCGAGAGGTTGGTGGCGACCGCGACCATCGGGATGCCGGCGAGGGACGCGGCGTACTTGGTCGCGTCGATGGTCTTGCCGCCGCCGATGCCGATGACCGCCTCGTACGCCCCCTTCCGCAGGTCGGCGCCGAGCGAGATGGCGGCGTCCACCGAGCCGTCGGCCACCCGGAAGACCTGGGCCTCTCCCAGGGTCGGAGCGATCACCTCGGCGATCTTGTCGCCCTGACTCACTCCGACCGCGACGGCGACGCGGCCCGAGGTGGCGACCCGGCTGTCGGACAGCAGCGCACCGAGTTGCGCGATCGCGCCCCGCCGTACCTCCATGATCAGAGGGGCGGGGAGCATCCTGGCCAGAATCGGCAAGAGGATCTCCTTAGGCGACGAGAGCTAGCGCGCCACCGGGCGGGATCTGCCCGGCGGAGCGACGTCCAGGGGGGTGCGTCGCGAGGCGGCGGGGCCACGTCCCCCGCGACATGACGGAGCGGGGAGCGACCTGGAGCGCGCCGGACCGCGGCCTAGTAATGGCACGCGATCTCGCGCGCCTTGGCCAGGTCGTCGTGGTTGTCCACCTCGACCCAGTTGACCTTGCCGATCGGGGCGACCGAGATCTTCTCGCCCCGGTCGACCATCTCCTGGTAACCGTCCTCGTAGTAGAGCTGCGGGTCGCGCTCGAACGTGGCGCGCAGCGCGTCGGCCAGCCGCTCGGCCGCGCCGGGACGGATGAGCGTGGCGCCGATGTACTCGCCGTACGCCTCGGCCGGGTCCATCAGCTTGGTGATGCGCTTGAGGCTGCCGCCGTTGAGGGTGACCTTCATCTCCTCGTCGGCCAGGACCTTCACGTCGTCGACCGCGAGGAGGATGTCGCTGGTGGCCTCCGCCGACAGCAGGGTCTCCTCGACCGAGACCGGGTGCACGGTGTCGCCGTTGACCAGCAGCGCGCCCTGCGCGAAGTGGTCGCGCGCGCACCACAGGGAGTAGGCGTTGTTCCACTCCTCGGCCTTGTCGTTGTGCACCAGCGTCAGCTTCACGCCGTGTCGCCGCTCCAGCTCCGCCTGGCGCTCCCGTACGGCTCCCGCCTGGTAGCCGACGATCACCACGACGTCGCGCAGGTCGACCGCGGCGAGGTTGCGCAGGGCGATGTCAAGGATCGTGGTCTCGCCGTCGACCGGCACGAGCGCCTTGGGCAGCGTGTCGGTGTACGGCCGCAGGCGGCGTCCGGCTCCGGCGGCCAGCACCATTCCCAGCAACGTGCACTCCTAGAGGTCGATCGACTGACAGTAACCCCAAAGATTAGTTGCCTTTGTGCCCTGATCGGGTAATCCGTACGCCCGGCGGCGTTCATCCGCGGGGTTCATGCGGCGTGGGCCGTGGCCGCCGGGTCAGTCGCCGACGCCGAGGTCGGCCGCCTCGACGCCCGAGCGCGGCGCCGCGAGCCAGCAGGTCGCGCTCTCCCAGCAGAAGAGGCCCGACAGGTAGAGGCAGAGCAGCGCGAACATGGCGGTGACCAGGCCGAGGGCGCCTCCGACCGCGACGGCGAGCATCCGGCCGTCCCAGCCGAGCCCGGCCACCGGCAGCCAGGGCGGCGGATACACGTGCTGGCGCACGCGGTAGACGGTGTCGTAGTGGTGGAACACCACCGCGCCGAGCAGCGCGAAGGTCAGCAGCGGCGGGACGTCGTGCGCGAAGCCGACGCAGGCCACGAAGCCGTACTCGGTCAGCCGCAGGATCGGCGGGACCAGCCAGTCGAGCCGCCCGTCGTGCCGGTGGGAGCTGCCCGGCCCGGCGAGCAGCAGGGCGACCGCAGGGGCGAAGACGGCCAGGCCGTCGGTGCCCGCGATGCCGACGAGCAGCAGCACCCCGGTCACGAAGGCCCCCGCGACCGCGGGCGGCAGCGGCGGGAGCTGGCCCGCGACCAGCGCGCCCATCACCCGGGACAGCATGCCGTCGTCCCGGTAGGCGACGACCGCGCTGCGCGGCACCGGCGTCATATGTACGGAGACCATGCCCGCTCTCCCGCCCTGTGCGAGACCTGTTGTCATGTGAGAGACCTGCCGACGCGACCGGCGAGGGTGTACGCGAGCGCGACCGCGCCCCAGCCGAGCAGGGCGATGAAGGTCACCCTGGCGTTGAACACGGCCGCGGTGACGGCGATGAGCGCCATCCGCTCGCCGATGGGCAGCACGACGACCTTCTTCGCCCACCGGGTCGCCGTGCCCAGGTCGAGCCTCCGGGACAGCCCGACCACGCGGCTCGCGACCGTTCCCGGAGGAGCGCCGCGCCCGTTGCCCCACCGGCGGGGCGACGGATCGTCCAGGCCAGGCAGGTCGGAGGCGACGGAGAGCGGGATCGGCGGACGCTCCTCGCTCCACGCCGCGTCCGCCAGCGATCCGGCGTACGAGAAGTCGATCATGTGCCGGAGCGCCTGCAGCAGCATGGCGGCGACCGCGAGCGCCCAGATGCCGCCCGGTCCGGTCGCCCCCGCCGGGACGCTCGCGGCATAGCCGATGGCCAGCCCGGCGTACACGAGGTACTCCTTCACCCGGTCGAAGGTGGCGTCGAGCCAGGCGCCGAGCGGCGAGAAGCTCCTGGTGTAGCGGGCGAGCTGGCCGTCCACGCAGTCGAGCACGAACGACAGCAGGAGCGCCACCGCACCGGCGATCTGGGCGGTCCGCTCCCCCGCCGTGAACCAGATCGCGGCCACCACGGCCAGGCCGACCGAGACGCCGGTGACCGCGTTGGGCGCCATGCCCAGCCGCGCGGCGAGCCGTACGAGATGGGGGGACCAGGTGCTCACGCAGTAGGTGGTGAACAGGCCGTCGTCGGACTTGACCGCCGCCCGCAGCCGGGCGGCGCGCTCGTCCACCTCGGCCAGGCGGCGCACCGCCGCGTCCGCCGCCGCCTGGTCCGACGCCCGCGCGCAGTGCAGCCCGCCCAGCGGCGCGGCGTGTACGGGAATCCCGGCGCGCACCAGGCCGGCGAGCAGCAGGTCGGCCACCTCGCTGTCGCCCGCCCGGCCGAGCCCGCGGTTCTGCGCGAGGTCGGCGAGCTCCTCGGCCACGTCGGCGAGGCCGGCGAGGTGGTCCTCGCCGACCTGCAGGACGCCGCGGAAGGTGGCGTCCGGCGACTCGACCCGGTGGAAGGAGTTGCCCGCCACCGCGATCCGTCCCCGCTCGGTGCGCACCGGCGGCAGGAGCGGCCCGGCGGCGCCGGGCGCGACCAGCGCGCGCGAGCCGCGCGAGGGATGCTCCAGCACCGCGGCCAGGGCGTCGGTATGGGCGACGAGATCGCCGTACAGCACGGCCACGGGACCGCTCGCGGCGCGCGCCGCCTTGGCGACGGCGCGCAGGTCGTCGGCGAGCCCGCCCCCGGTGTCATCGGCCCGGGCGACGACCTGGACGTCGCGGACGGAGAGCATGCGCAGTTGGGCGGTGAGGCGGTCGAGGAGGGTGACGCTCCCCGACGTGAGACGGGACGCGGGTGTCGTCGCGAAGACCACGGCGACCGCGCCCGTCGAGGCGCCGGGTGTGGTGCCGGGCGTCTCCCGGGCCGCTGCTGCCGCCATGGGTCTCCCAATCCGCTGGTGATCGCTTCCGGGTCCACACCGCAACGTAACTGAGTGATCACGGGGTGGCAATGCCATTCGGCAGCGGTTCGCGAACGGCCTGCGGGTATGGTCATTCCGGGGAGGCATCATGATCGCGAAATCGCGTCTGCGTACGGTCGGAGTCGTGCTGGCCGGCGGGGTCGGCCAGCGGGTGGGGCTGAACACCCCGAAGCAGCTACTGAAGATCGCCGGCAGGACGATCCTGGAGCACACGCTCAGCGTGTTCGACGGCCACCCGGAGATCGACGAGGTCGTCGTGCTGATGACCCCCGGCTTCACCGACGAGGTCGCCTCCCTGGTCGAGCGGAACGGGTACACGAAGGTCACCAAGATCCTCGAAGGGGGCACGAGCCGCACCGAGACCACGTGGCGCGCGCTCCAGGCGCTCGGCGACGAGGAGTGCGACGTGCTGCTGCACGACGCGGTCCGCCCGCTCGTCGAGCCGCGCATCATCAGCGACTGCGTGGCCGCGCTCGCCCGCTACGAGGCGGTGGACGTGGCCATCCCGTCGTCCGACACCGTCGTCGTGGCCGTCCCGGGGCCGCGCGGCGAGATCATCCGCGACATCCCCGACCGCTCGCGGCTGCGCCGCGGCCAGACCCCGCAGTGCTTCCGGCTGTCGGTCATCCGGGCGGCGTACGAGCGGGCCTTCGCCGACCCCGACTTCGAGAAGCTGCCCGCGACCGACGACTGCGGCGTCGTGCTGCGCTACCTCCCCGACGTGCCGATCTACATCGTGCCGGGCAGCGAGCACAACATGAAGGTCACCCACCCGGTCGACGTGTTCATCGCCGACAAGCTCTTCCAGCTCGCCGAGAGCACCGCCCCCGCGCTCACCGAGGAGGGCTACCAGGAGGCGCTGCGCGGCAGGTGCCTGGTCGTCTTCGGCGGCAGCTACGGCATCGGCGCCGACATCGTGCGGCTCGCCCGCGGCTACGGCGCGACGGTCCACTCCTACTCCCGCACCGTCAACGGCGTCCGCGTCCAGGACGCCGCCGCGGTCGAGGACGCGCTCGCCCGCGCGTACGCCGAGACGGGCCGCATCGACTACGTGGTCAACACGGCGGCCGTCCTGCACATGGGCAAGCTGGGCGAGGCCGACCACTCCACCATCGAGGAGACGATCGGCGTCAACTACCTCGGCCCGGTCAACATCGCCCGCGCGTCGTTCAAGTACCTGGCGGAGACGCGCGGCCAGCTCCTGCTGTACACCTCCTCGTCGTACACGCGGGGGCGGGCCGACTACAGCCTCTACTCCTCGACCAAGGCGGCGGTCGTCAACCTCACCCAGGCGCTCGCCGACGAGTGGGCGGACCAGGGCGTGCGGGTCAACTGCGTCAATCCCGAGCGCACCGCCACACCGATGCGGTTGCGCGCGTTCGGCGACGAACCCGCCGGAACGCTGCTGTCTCCGGGCGCGGTCGCCCGTACCAGCCTCGACGTGCTCATCTCCCGCCTCACCGGACACGTCATCGACGTGCGGCTCGCCAGGTGACTGGGTACGCAGCGATGCATGGGGGGATCGTTCAAGGGAAGAAACGCGCTGCTCAGCGGGGTGGTGCTCGCGTCATATCCGGCCCTGACGGCGGCCGCGCTGTATCCGGATCCGTGGGTCTTCGTGATCCTGGCGCCGTTGTCGTACGCCGCGGAGGCGGCTCTGCCGTCGGGCGCCGCCGAACGGCTCGGCCGGCTGCAGCTCCCGGCCACGCTGCGCTTCATGATGCGCGAGATGGCGGCCGTGCTGCTGCTCGCCAGGACGGCGGGAGCGGAGTCCCCGTGGTTCGCGCTCCTCGCGGGCGGGCTGTTCCTGTTCCACTGGATGCGCGCCGTGCAGAGCGGTCTCGCCACCTATCTGAACCGGTGCCACAACCTGAAGCCGGTCGGCACCAGGAACCTCGACGTCTCCTTCCCGCCCGCTCCGCCTGAGACGCTGGTCAACTGGCGCGGCGCCCGCCTGCTGTACCTGGACGCGCTGCCCGTCGGGACCGCCGCTTGCGGCGCGCTGACCGGAATCGACTGGCTCGGCTCGGCCGGGGTGGCGGGGGCGCTCGTCCTGGAGACCGCCGCCGTGCTGGCCCTGTCCGCGTACGCGCTGCGGGCCGCTCCGCTGGCCGACCGGCGGCGCGTCATCGCGACGGTGGACGAGCGGGTCCGCGCGTACCGCCCCGAGGTGCTGCTCTACTTCTCCGGCCCGGCCGACTCCGCGTACCAGGCGACGATGTGGCTGGGCACGCTGGAGCGGATCCGCAGCCGGGTGCTGGTCGTGCTGCGGGAGCGGGATCTGCTCGGCGCGCTGGGCAGGACGACGCTCCCGGTGCTGTGCATCCCCTCGGCGGTCGACATGATGAACTTCCGCGGCCTGGACACGGCGCGGGTCGCCCTGTTCGCGTCCAATGTCGGCAACAACATCCACATGCTGCGGGTGCCCGGCGTCACCAGCGTCTTCATCGGCCACGGCGACAGCGACAAGGAGGCGTCGTTCAACCCCTTCACCAAGGTGTACGACGAGGTCTGGGTCGCCGGTCCGGCCGGGCGGGACCGCTACCGCCGCGCCGGGGTCGGCGTGCGCGACGAGGCGATCGTGGAGGTCGGCCGCCCCCAGCTCGCGGGGGTGCGGCGGACCGGTCCGGGCCTGCCGTACCCGAGCGTCCTGTACGCCCCGACGTGGGAGGGGTGGACGGACGACCTGTTCCACACGTCGGTGATCACGATGGGGCCCGGGGTTGTGCGCCGGCTGCTCGCCCTCGGCGTACGCGTCATCTACAAGCCGCACCCGCTCACCGGCCACCGCTCGGCGCCCGCGCGCCGGGCGCATGACGCGATCATGCGGACGCTGCGCGACGCGACGGCGGGGGACGCGGCCGTGCCCCACCTGGTGGTGACCGGGGACGAGCCGCACCTGTACGAGTGCTTCAACCAGGCCGACCTGCTGATCAGCGACATCTCCAGCGTCATCGCCGACTTCCTGGCGAGCGGCAAGCCGTACGCGGTGACGAACGTCGCCGGGCTGCCGGAGCGCGAGTTCCGGGAGCGGTATCCGACCGCCTCGGCGGCCTACCTGCTCGGCCCGGACTGCGCGGAGCTGCCCGGCGTGGTGTCACGGATCCGCCCGGAGGAGGACGTGCTCGCGGAGGCCAGGCACGAGCTGAGGAGCCATCTGCTCGGGCCGGACCGGCCGGACGCCCTCACCCGGTTCGACGAGGCGGTCACGGCCGCCCGCGCCAGAGCGGGCGCGGCGGCGGGCAGGAGCCTCGCGACGGCGGGCGACGAGGTCGCCTGACCGTCCGGGCCGCCGCCCGCCGCCTCGCGCGGCTATTCGCTGTAGTGATCCTGTACGGGCATCCGCTGCACGGTGGGACGCGGCTTGCTGAGCCCCGGCGGGCTGGTCAGGAAGCCGGTGCCCCATGAGACGTGCATCGTGGCGTAGACCAGCGGCAGCCGGATCAGCGCCGCCGCGGACAGCCCCTGCCCGGTGAGCGCCGAGCCGGCCAGGATCGCCGCGATGTACGCCCCCGGGACGAGCAGGCCGGGCCAGAAGAACGGCGACACGACGAGGCCGAGGGCCATCGCGAGCACCGCCGCGGGCGGCGCGAGGTAGCGCAGGTTGATGGTCCCCTGGTGGGTACGGGAGACCACCCGCCGCCACCGGCCGTAGTGGAAGTACTGCTTGGCCAGCGCCCGGACGTTCGGCCGGGGACGGTAGGACACCCGCATGCGCGGCTGGAAGTAGACCAGGCCGCCGGTCTCGCGGATGCGGTGGTTCATCTCCCAGTCCTGGGCGCGCTGGAAGTGCTCGTCGTAGCCGCCGACCCGATCCAGCGCCTCCCGGCGGAAGACGCCGAGGTAGACGGTGTCGGCGGGGCCGGCCTGGCCGCCGGTGTGGAACCGGGCGTTGCCGACGCCGATCTTGGAGGTCATCGCGCAGGCGACGGCCTGCTCGAACGGGGTGACACCCTCGGCGGCCATGATGCCGCCGACGTTGTCCGCGCCCGTCTGCTCCAGGGTCTCGACGGCGGTGGCCAGGTAGTCGGGCGGCAGCATGGCGTGGCCGTCCACCCGGGCGACGATCGGATTGCGGGACGCGGCGATGGCCGCGTTGAGGGCGTTGGGCGTGCGGCCGGTTGGGTTCGGCACGACGACGACGCGGGGGTCGGCCGCCGCGATCGCGTCGGCGACCTCCTGCGTGCGGTCGTGCGACGGGCCGACGCTGAGGACGACCTCGATGGGGCCCTCGTACTGCTGGGCGAGGACCTGCCGTACGGCTTCAGCCAGGTGCCGCTCCTCGTTGAGCACCGGCATGATCACCGAAATCGGCGGCCAGTGGCGCGTGCGCGACTGGCTCGTTTGTGGCGAGTCGGGGAAGGGCTTCATGGCCTGGCTCACGCTACTGTACGTGGGGGCGGAGACGGCAACCGAAAGGTGACCGCGGGATGCGTGGCGACCACGAGGAGGACTCCGGCGTTCGCGTGGGGGGCGACGGCAACGGCGGGGTCAGGCTCGCGGCGCGGCGGGCCAAGCGTGGCCGCACCAGCCTCCGTTCACTGATCGTCTCCGGCTCCCTCTCGGCGGCGGTGCTGCTCGGCTCCGGAGCTCTGTGGGCGGTCCCCAACTACGCCATCAGCCAGGTCAAGTCGGTCGACGCGGGTACCCAGGCGTCGGCGCCGCAGGGCGCGATGAACATCCTCCTGGTCGGGCTGGACAAGCGCGACGACCTCAGCCGCCGGCAGCAGAACCAGCTCCACCTCGGCCGCGAGGAGGGCCAGCGCACCGACACGATGATGGTCATCCACCTCTCGGAGGACCACACGAAGGTCACGGTCGTCAGCCTCCCCCGCGACAGCTGGACCGAGATCCCCGGCTACGGCACCCACAAGATCAACGCGGCCTACCAGTACGGCGGGGCCAAGCTCGCGGTGCGCACCGTGCAGGAGGCCACCGGCCTCAAGATCAACCACTACATCGAGGTCAACATCCTCGGCTTCATCGACGTGGTGGAGTCCCTCGGCGGCGTCACCGTCTGCACGCCGGTCCCGATCAACGACCCGAAGACGAAGCTCAACCTCCAGCCTGGCACGTACGACCTCAACGGGGCGGACGCGCTCGCCTACGCGCGCACCCGGGCCACCGCGCGCTCCGACCTGGACCGGATCGACCGCCAGCAGCAGGTGATCTCGGCGCTCATGCAGAAGGCCCTGAGCGGCGGCACGCTGACCAACCCGGCAAAGCTGACCGGACTGGTCAACTCGACGCTCAAGACGCTGACCGTGGACGACGCCCTCAAACAGGACGTCATGGGCCTGGTCGGCCAGCTCAAGGACGTCTCGACGGACGACGTGTCGTTCGCGACCGTCCCCCTCGCCGACGTGAACTTCACGACGCCGACCAAGGAGTCCGCCGTCCTGTGGGACAAGAAGGCGGCGCGTGAGCTGTTCCAGCGGATCGACTCCGACCAGCCACTCACCGGCCCGACCGCCACGGCGTCGCCCAAGACCTCGCCCAAGGTCTCGCCCTCGGCGTCCGCGTCCCCGGCGCTCACCGTGCCGCCCCAGCGCATCTCGGTCCGCGTGCTGAACGGCACGCTGATCACCGGGCTCGGCGCCAGGACGAAGGCGGCGCTGATCGAGGCCGGCTTCATGGTGCCCGCCGCGCCGGGCGACACCGCCAATCGCGACTTCACCACCACCGTCGTCCGGTACGCCAAGGGGCGCGAGGACTCGGCGCGCACCGTCGCCGCCGCGATCCCCGGCGCCGAGTTGCGAGAGGCGAACGTCCAGGGCATCGAGGTGGTCGTCGGCCAGTCTCACAACACCGTCAAGAAGGTGAAGGTCGCGGCCGAGCAGCCGACCGCCACCCCGTCGGAGACCCCCACGCCCGCGACGTCGGCCAAGACGGCCACGGAGAACATCTGCAAGAAGTGACCGGGCCGCCGGGCCGGTTCACACCGCCTCGGGGGCCCAGCGCTGCCGTACGGGCGTGAAGGCCGCGGCGACGGCGACCAGCAGGCATCCGGCCCCGGCCACCAGGTAGACCGCCGAGGCGCCGTAACCTTCCGCGGCGGCGGTGAGCACGGCGGCGCCGACCGGCCCGAGGGCGTAGTGGACGGTCCAGAACGCGGACGTGACCCGTCCGAGCAGGTGGTCGGGCGTGACCTCCTGGCGCAGCGACATGCTGCAGATGCCGGCGATGGCCGTGGCGAACAGGAACGCCGTCATCATCGCCGCGACGACCGTGACGTGCCGCGTCACGCCCAGCGTGATGACGGCGATCCCGGCCAGGCATTGCGCGCCGATCCAGCAGGGGCCGAAGCCGAACCTCCGGCGCGCGCGGCCGACGAGCGCGGACGCGGCGATCGTCCCGGCGGACGCGACCGCGAGGACCGTCCCCACGGCGGCGTCCGTCTGCCCCAGGTCCTCTTTCAGGTGGTAGATGGTGATGTCGGTCAGGCCGAGCGTGACGAAGATGAAGAAGGACAGCAGCACGGTCAGCGAGCGCAGCACCGGGTGCCGCCACAGGAACCGCACGCCGTCCAGGAAGCCGGAGAGGGCGCCCGTCGCCGGGGCGGGGCCGCGGTCGCCGCGCGGCCTCGGCCGTACGAGGCACAGCCCGAGCGCGGAGACCGCGAAGCTCGCCGCGTCCACGCCGATCGCGACCGAGGGGCCGAACGCCCCGGCGACCACCCCGGCCAGCATCGGCCCTGCCACCCCGGCCACCGCGTACGACGCGGAGAGACGGCCGTTGGCCTCGGTGATGCGGTCCGGCTCGACCAGCGCGGGCACCACCGTCACGTACGTGACCTGGAAGGTCATGCCGAAGCACGCGCCGAGGGGCACGATCACGTAGAGCAGCCACACCTGCGGCGCGAAGAGCCAGACGATCGGGATGAGCCCGTAGAGGACGGCCCGCGCGACGTCGCAGACGATGAGCACCGTGCGGCGGTCGAGGCGGTCGGCCACGACGCCGGCGAAGAGCCCCGTGACGACCGACGCCACCCCGGACAGGCCGGTCAGCAGGCCCATCTGGAGCACCGAGCCCGTCACCTTGAGGGCGAGCAGCGGGATCGCGACGGCGGTGAACATGTCTCCGGCCACGGAGAGCGTCTGCGCGATCAGGAAGATCGTGAATCCGCGGTCTCTCCGCACTGGCGGCGCCTCCGATAGGTGATCGATCGATGATCGGCGCATCACGTTAGCCGCCGGGCCGTCCGGGCCGCATCACATTAACGTTCCTGTTCACCCTGCTCACCGCGATGTACATCGGCGCCTCCCTCCACCCGGAGCACTGATGCGGGAGGTCGTCAGTCCTGGGTGTCCCGATAGGCGGTGATCTCGATCTCGTACTCGTCGTGATCCGCCACGTTCTCGCGGTCGTACGGGTAGCGCACGCACAAAACGAGGCCGCCGACGAGCGCGAAACCGGCCAGGACCAGCACGATCCCCCAGCGCACCGATAACGGGCCCGCGCTTCTCGGAGGGATTTCGCCGCGCGCCACGTCGCCGATCCTCTTCATCCTGTTTCCGTTCGCTCGACGCCGTGGCGATACCAGAGGACCAGTTTCGCGGCGATGCCGTCCGTCTGCCCGGGCACCGGATCCAGGCCGAAATGGTCCTCAAGCTCGTACCAGAGATATTCGCTGAGATCGGCCACCCCGGCTCCGCGGGAAAGCCTGGCGAGAACAGGACCGATGAGGCAGTCGTATTCGTCGGGCGGAAAGTCGAGCTCTTCGTCGTAGACGCCTATGGGGTCCCATTGGTTGAGGAGGTAGCGCAGTTCCTCTTGCCGTTCAACGGGGTTCACCGTACAAGTCTCGTGGATTATCGGCCTGTCGTCATCCACACCCGTGCTCCGCCGACAACGGATCGCACAGCACCACATAGCGGTCCCGCGAAAAGACCTCGCGATAACCGCGTCGTCGCAATAGCTGAACGTCGGCGGCCTGATCCTGGACGGAGTCGAAATGCGGCTGCTTGTCATTGAGGTCGGCCAGAATCCACGGGGCGCGCTCGGGCCGAGCGGCGGTTTTCGCGGCCCAGACGACGACTTCGGTCCGCGCGGACATGTTCGGCCCCAGCGCGCTCGCCGCCTCCACGAGGACGCCGTCCGGAATCCGCCGGATGGCCTCCTGCGCCGCGGCGAAGCGCGGCCCCGGGCGGTACCACCTCGGCGAGAACAGATTGCCCGACGCGAAGAACGGCATGACCCCGACCGCCACGACGGCGACGACGGCGGTCCAGGGCCGGACCACGTGCCCGAGCCGCCGCCCCTTCACCATGCGGCGCAAGCGCGCTCCCCCGTCCACCGCGGCACAGAAGAGAGCCATGATGACCGCCGCGTTGTAGTGGTAGCGCGTCCCCCACCAGCCGGCGGCCCCTGGGTCCGTGGCGAGCATCCGTTCGGCGAGCAGGACCGCCGCGGGCAACACGTACGGCGAGAGCAGCGGAAGGAAGAGCAAGGGGGCGAACAGCAGGAGCAGCGTCACCGGCTTCGTTCCGGGGGTGGCGAGAACGTGCAGGACCTCCTGAGGCCGGGTCACCATGTGGACGACCGCCTCGCCGACGTCGTCGCCCCATCCGCTGTAGTACCAGTAACGGCGCGGATCGCCGCCGAAGGCCGGGATGAGGACGTAACCGGCCAGCCAGAAGAAGCCCGCTCCGCCGAGGACCATCGCGACGCCTGTGCGCCGCCACTCGCGCAGGAAGAGGAGGCCCAGCCCGAGGCCGGCGACGAGGAGCGCCAGGTCCTCCTTGACCAGGAGCAGGGCCGTCGCCGCCGCCAGGACGTGCCACCGGCGCCCGGCCTGCAGCCGTTCGAACAGGATCGCGGTGATCAGCGGCACGAACGCGTATTCATGGAAATGGAAGTTCACCGTCTCGGCGACCGGCCAGGAAAGGACGTAGGCGATCCCCAGCAGATACGCGGCGGTCACGCCGAGCACGCGCCGCGCGTAAACCCAGAAGGGCACCACGGCCAGGGCCAGCAGAGCGGCCTGCGCCACGATGAGCGTCTCGGGGCCATTGTGGATCCAGTACAGCGGGGCCAGCGCCGCGAGAATCGGCGAGAAATGGTCGCCCAGCAGCGAGAACGTGGAGCCGAGCTGCTCCCAGTTTCCCTTCACCGTCGAGAGGGGCGGCCCGAGCTCCGCGTACCCCCGGACGCCCTGGTCGAATATGACCAGGTCATAGATCCCGGTCCGGAACGTGAAGAACTTGACCAGTCCGAGCAGCGAATACGCGAGAAAGGCGATTACCGCCACAGCTCCCACCGCGTACCGATGGCGAAAGAATGCACGTGATCGACCCGAGAGCATGAGGTCGAGCATGTCATGATCTTGGTCCACGGCGCCGACGATCCACAAAAGTGGAAAGAAACAGCACTCTGCACGTTTTGCCGGATTTACTGCCCCGCTAAACCCGACATAACATCCCAGTCAAGCACTATGTTCACGAAAGCCCGAGGCAAGGTTTCGCACGTCACGGTCACCGCCCCGCCGGGGGAGACGTCCATTTGACCTGCGTCCCGTTCGTCTCCGGCGGGTCGGCCGGAGGCGCTCATCGCGGCACGGCAGGAGGCTCTCAGAGCGCTCTGGACAGCCGGGCCTCCACCTCGCGATAGCGGGCCACGGGGATCAGGTGCACGCCGTCGAAGGCGCCCGAGTCGCGGATGCGCAACACCTGCTCGCACGCGGCCTCGACCCCGGCGAGCCGGTCACCGGCCACGCGCTCCACCAGCTCGGCGGGGATGTCGATGTCCGGGATCGCGGCGGACAACCGGCGGGCGTGGTTCTCACTGGCGATGACCATCACCCCGGCGTAGACCGGCACGTCCACCGGGTTGGCCTCGCGCCAGCGCAGCAGCGCGTCCAGAGAGAAGCTGACCTGGGCGAACACGAAGTCGGCCGCACGCTTCCAGGCGGGCAGGGGGCGCAGCCCGGCGGCGGTGCCGACCCGGAAGGCGGGGCCGCCCGCGAAGGCCGGGTCCTCACTGAGCGAGCGGACCTCCTCGATCATGGAGCGAACGGTGAGGTCGCTGGTCCGGTTGCCGGTCGTGGGCTTGTCGCCGTATACGAAGAGGAACTGGTCCACCCCGTAGGCCGCCGCGGTGAGCAGGTCCCGGCGGAAGCCCAGCAGGTTGCGGTCGCGCGAGTTGAGGCAGGCGATGCTCCTTCCGCCCATCGCCTGGACCTCGTGGGCGACGGCGACGCTGGACACCGTGGCCCGGCCGATGTGGTTGTCCGGGATCAGGAAGGAACCGGCGATCTGGCTGAGCGTGCCGATCTGGTGGCGGACGCGCGTGAGGTCGGGACGTGTCGGCGGCTCGATCTCGCAGACGACCTCGAAGGGGCGATCAGTCATGCCGCCAAACCTACGGAAGTCATGATCTCCGGGCCGGGCGTTTCGATGAACGAGATCGACTCGAGGTCGGTCGAACACCGGCTGTCGCCCCGTGAATATGCGCCGAGCGGAGTTCACTCCCGCACCGAACGGCTCCCGATCTCCGTCGGCGAGTACCGGCCCCGCTGGGGCTCGATGCCACCGAAGCTCGCGGAGACCCCGTCCCGTAACGAGCCTCGGGCGTTTTCGTGCCGTGCGACATCACCACGTCAAGGCTCTGCGCTCTGGCGGTTTCAGCAGTTACTCAGTGTGATTCGACGACGGTCTCGTGAAGACTCATGGTTGTTTCTTCCGGTGACAGACCGGTGTATTTTCCGGCGAAGGCCAGGATGTCCGCAGCCAGGGCGCGTTCTTTGCTCGCGGGAGAGGCGGCATGGGCGGTGTCGGGTTCTCGGCGCATGAGGATCGGCCGGTCACCGCTGGTGGCATGTTGGAGGGCCGCGCACATTTTGGTGACGTGGGCTTCCCCCGTCTGTAGATCGGTCACCGCGCCGGTGAGAAGGAATGCGGGATAGGGAACTCCCGGCGTGACGTTGTGGTAGGGGGAGTATTCGAGGAGCCATCGAAGTTCTTCGGGTCGGGAGGCGCTACCGAATTCATCCGTCCATGTGCATCCCAGGCCGAATTTTTCGTAGCGCACCATGTCGCACAGCGGGCCCTCGGCGATGACCGCGGCATACAGGTCGGGTCGCCGCATGGCCGCGGCGGTGACCAGGAGTCCGCCGGCGGACTGGCCATAGATCGCCAGTTGGTCGCGAGTGGTCCGATCGGTATCGATGAGCCAGGTCGCGGCGTCGTTGAAGTCGCTGATCGCGCGGTGTTTGTACGGTCCGCGGCCGGCATCGTGCCACTGTTGGCCTTCCTCTCCGCCTCCGCGTACACAGGCGACCGCGTAGAGGCCGCCGGCGCCGACCCATGCGGCCGCCAGAGGGAAGAACCATGGGCGCATCGGCATGCCGAAGCTGCCGTAGCCGTACAGGAGGGTGGGTCGGGGACCCTCATGTTCTTCAGCCGAGGTGAACAGGAACAGCGTGATCTCGGTGCCGTCGGCGGCGGGATAGCGGACGCTGCGGCTGCGGATTTCCGCGGTGTGTCCGGCTGTCGTGGCGCCGGTTTCCTGTTCCGTCGTCCCGCTGATCGCGTCGTAGCGATAGATCGTCGGAGGGGTGGCCACGTCGCAGTAGCTGAACCACGCGTGACGTCCGTGCGGGACGTTTGTCCGCAGGGACGACACGACGCCCGCGCCGGGAAGGGGCAGACCGGTGAGCAGCCGGCCCGTGTCCAGGTCGTGCAGTGTCAGGGTGGAGGTGCCGTGGCGGGCGCGTGCCACCAGCAGGAGGGGCCGCGGAAGTGCCGGGTCGTCCAGGACCAGGCACTCGTCCAAGGGCGCCTGCGGATCTTCGGCGACCAGCGTGCGCCAAGCGGCCGGGTCGGTGTCGTGCAGGCGCGCCGTACAGATGCGGCCACACGGGGCCCGGTAGTCGGTGACCAGCAGCAGATTGCCGTCCGGGAGGAAGCGTGGGAGAACCCGGGCGCCTGTGGCGCGCCCATCCACGATCTTGACGAAACCCGGGGCTTCCGGATCGACGAGCTCGGCCACGTACACGTCGTTCGGTGAGGCGGGCCCGGCCATCGCGGTGATCGCCAGATAACGGCCGTCGCCGCTGACCGTGAGCCCGTAATAGTGGTCCGGGGCGTCCTCGCCGCCGAACACCACCGCGTCGGCCTGCCAGGGCGTACCGATCCGGTGCAACCTCACCCGCCGCTGCAGACGCATGTCGCCGGGGGCCAGCTCCTCGTCGGGAACCCGGCTGACGTAGTAGAACGCGTCCCCTCCCGGCAGCCAGGCGAGTGAGGTGTTACGGGCGCGCGGCAACGGCCCGTCCACCGCTTCCCCGGTACGCACGTCCAGCACCGTGATGTCGCTGCCTGGCTGCTCGGCGACCTCCATCTGGACGGCCACGCGTTCGCCCTCGCGCGACGGCCACCAGGTGTACAGCCCGGTGTGGCCGGACGGATCGATCACTGCTGGATCGACCACCACACGTCTGTTCCCCTCGGCGTCGACGACGAGCAGGCGCCGTTGCTCGTCCCCACGGAGCTGCTCGGCGAGGAACATGACCGGACCACGCGCCATCGGCGGCTCGGACACGCCGAAGGATGACACCTGATCCAGCAAGGACGCCCACGATCGCGTCTCCGGCCGTCCTTCGCGATACGCGCCGAAAAGACGATCCTGGGCGGCGGCCCAATCCCGCACGCGCGCGTCATCACCGTCTTCCAGCCACCGGTACGGGTCGGAAACCGGGAATCCGAACAGATCCTCCACCACATCGCTACGCCGAGCGGCAGGGTAAGAAAACCGCGCCATAAACGCCCCCCGATGCGTCGCCCCGCTATAAAGGTCGAGGTACTGCGGCCTGTACGCACCGCAGTACCTCGATTCGCTCAGCGGCTATGACTGGCCGCGGAGAATGTCTGCCTGCCAGGCGCGTGCATCGCCAACGCGGCTAGTCGGAGTGCTCCCGGAATAGGGCAGGTATCCGTTCATGCAAGCCTCCCGGATTCGACGATTCGCCCGGAATGGGCGATTACGACAACTATATCTCCACACCTGGATCAAGAAAGGCAGGCGCCACCCCCGACAGCCGGCGCCGGTCCTCCCGGCTTTTCCGCGCGTGCGGACCGAAAAGCCGACCTACATATCCGCTATCTTCCTGGCAAGATTTCCCGCAAAAGAAAAACGCATACGGGAATGCCGCGTGAAGATCGATCTCACGCAAAAGTTACTCGGAGCCTTTCGAGATAGATCCCAGGACTGACGGAGTCCTCATATCGCGAGACCAAGAGCAATCAAGGGTCACCGCGAGCCCCCTTGCCGACGTCGGAGACATGGGCAAGGGGCTCGCGCCAGGATCGACGGGACCGAGCCCCCTCTCCCGCCCCCCTCCTCGGGACATGCCGGCGGCGAGGGGACGCTTCGTTCACATCGAAGAGATCACACGCGGTCGCCCGGCCCCTTCGGGGCAGACACCATCCGGCGGTGTGTGATCAGGCCGCCAACGAAAATGGCTCGCTCATGGACATGAGCAGCGGTTACGGTTGCGGCCGTCTCGGATCACTCCTCGCTGCTTTCGGTACTTCCATGGAACAGCGACGGAAAAGAACAGAAGCGTGGAGGCGCCCATGGCAATGCCGAAGAAGGGCTCACGTCCCATCAGCGTCGAGGGCACCGCCTTCCGCTGGCGCATCCGGCACAAGGCCGGCCGCCGCCAAGGTGACATCTGGAGTCCCCTCACCGTCACCGTTGAGCGAGCGGAGGAGCCGGGGCGTGTTCTCGTCGTGTCGCTTCCCTGCGCCCGGGCGGACAACCCGCTCGGAGAACGGACGATCGCGGTCCGCCCCGCCCTCGTCGCCGGATGCATCCGGCGAGCCATCGAACAGGGATGGAACCCCGGGCAACCGGGCGCGGCATTCGCCCTCACCGTCACCGAGGACGACCTGGCCGTGCTCCTGGGCGAACCGCCTCAGTACCTGATCCCCTTCCTCTGGGGCATGATCCCTGAAGGCGGAAGCATCAAAGACCTCCCCCGTTGCACCGAAATCCGGAGCCGCTGAAAAGAACGCCAGCCAGGCATCGTCCGGTCTGTAGGGAAGGGCAGATACCTCGTCAACGCTTCCCGCCCTGCTCAGATGGTGAATGCGGATCGGCGGCATGTGCTTGCCTGCGGACCCGGAAGACCGGATACCGGTGCGCGATCGTCTCGAACTCCGACAGCGGCGCCCGCCGGTCTACGGGCATGTGGGGCCGCGCGCCAGGAGCGACGGCGAGATAGCGACGGAGCACGGGAGCTCGTTGCTCCACCGGGATCTCTTCCAGCGAGACCACCTCGCGGCCACGCCGGCGCAGGACGGCGCGGCCACCTGCGGCTCGGACGTTGCGCACCCAGTTCGCGTCCGGCCCGAGCATCGACACCAGGAAGCGCTCCCCGTCATGGTCCGCGACAGCGACCGGCAGCGATACCGGCCGTCCTGTGCTTCTCCCGACCACCTCCAAGGTGACCGCGTTTCGCGGGAAGAAGAGTCCCGATGCGTACAGCAATGCGTCAAGGCGGTTCACCGCCCGCATGAACGCCCCCGGCCGACTGCCTTCGTACAGCTTTCGCTTGAGCGCACCGAAGTATTCGGCCAACGACGGGGTGATCCGGGTCATCGCGACCCTCCGGAAGCGGTCGCAGTGAGCGGTTCCCTTGCAATGACACCCTGACTCAGCCGACGATCCGCCCCATCCGGCCGTCGCCCGTCTTGCGCTTTGACGGTGACGGGATGTCGGTTCAGCGGTTGCGACAGCCGATATCTCGGGAAGGTCATGGCTCCGGGTTTCTCCGGGCACCGCTTGCACGTAAGCCTGAAGTCACGCATTCGGTCATGCCTGCGATGCCGGCCGCGATCTCCTCCACAGCAGCGCGACCGCCAGGAGTCCTGCCAGGCACGGCAGCATCCCGACCCAACCGAGCAATGACGGCAGGCCCGTGTCTCCAGAGGTGTCCCTCACGAGCAGGTCGAACAGGGCGATGCCCAAGCCGAGCACGAACATCAGGGTCGCGACGCCGCGGGCCCACCGCTTGCCCGTGCTGGCCGCCCAGATGGTGGAGAACCAGCAAATGATGCCGAGTGCTCCGACGACTGACAGGCAGACAAGCCACGTCATGACGGCGGTGTCGATGCGCTCCTGCGCGAAGGTGGGATAGCCGGCCCGGATGTGGCCGGCCAGCACGTTGCCGGTGGAAAGGTCGATCCACGGGACGACCACCGCGACGACGGTGAGCCCGAGGCCCGCGTACATCGCGCCGATGGCTGATCGCCCATGACGGGTCTTGGTCATCGAACTGTCTCCTTCAAAGTGAAGCGCACATGCCGCGCTCAGGTGGTCACAGCGCCGCTACCTACACCGTAGGTATTACCTACGGTGTAGAATATAGGCCTACGGTGTAGGTTGAGCAAGGCGCGAGAGGGCGACGAGTGGCGAAACGCACGCAGGGCAAACCGGCCGGGCTGAGCCGCCAGCGGATTGCCGCCGCAGCGGTGGATCTCGTCGATCGCCAGGGCCTGGAATCATTCGGGGTGCGGCGCCTGGCATCCGAACTCGGCGTCGATCCGATGTCGATCTACAACCACATCAAGGGCAAGGCCGCCCTGCTGGACGCCGTCTCCGAAGCCGTCCTGACCGAGGTCTCGGCCACGGCCGCGCAGTGGCCGGACGGCTGGATGGACATCGCGCGCACGATGGCCCGCGGATACCGGGACATGGCGATACGCCATCCCCGAATCTTCCCGTTGCTGGCGACCCGAGCGCAGACCTCAGTGGTGGCCTTCGAGGCGCTCGAGCGGCTCACTGCGGCGATGCGTCGCGCCGGGATCGCGGACCAGACGATCGCGGACGCCCCCCTGGTTCTCTTCGGATTCCTCAACGGGTATCTGCTCGCCACCGTGAGCGCGGATCCCGGCGGGACCGATGAGCCCGCGACGGGCGCGACCCAACCGGCGATCGATCCGGCCCTGTATCCGGCCCTGGCCGCCCTGGCACCCCTGCAAGCGGGGTTCGGCGGTGAGGCCGAGTTCGAGCGGATGCTGGAAACGGTCCTGGCCGGCATCGCGGAAGGCGCGGCCGGAGCGCAAGCGGCGCGTTCAGGGCGAAGGCCCGCCACGGCCGCAGGGCCGACGAGCGACCATAGCGGCGGCTGAGGGCGTGGACGATGCCTGAGAGAGCGATCCCCTGTCTGAGCATGTGAATCTGGTGATCGTGACCGATACAGGGACCGCGTTGTCGTCGATCGTCACATGAACGTCGGGGTGATCTTCGAGATGCCAGCTGTTGGCGCTGCACTCTGCGCCCGTGAGGTCCACATGATGATGGAGCGGGTCAGAGCTCTCGAATGAGAGACCCAGCAGGAACAAGACGCCGTGCTCGTTACGCTCGATACCTCCGGTTATCAGGAGCCGTTGTACGTCAGCGGCGTCGATTCCAGCCGGCCCGAGATCGTCTTGGGAAGGGAATCCAAGGGCATCGGCTGCGGCGTCGTTCATCCGTATGATGATCACTGCTGCAAAGTACGTCGGACTCAAGCGTTGTGGTCGAGAACCAACGGCAGGGAGTCCTCGTCGATCTCGCCCGGATCGAGATGCGCGTGGTAGTACGTGGGGACATCCGGCTCAGCCAAGGCCAGGAGGTGCACAGCAAGGGCACGGAGCCCGGCTTTGTCAGCTCGAATCAGGACCTCATCGCCCTCGACCGACACGCAGACGGAGTAGTCGGCTGGCCAAGGACGGGCAAGCCCGCCATCAGGCCGGTAGGCAGGGATCTCAACCGTGATGGTCTTGGTGGGAAGCATGTTCACGAGGTGATTTTGGTACCCAGGGCTTACCTTCCTGGAGATGGCCACCTCTGCCAGCCCTGACCCGAAAATACGAGAGCGGACGCAAGGACTACCCCGCCCGCCTTTATCGAGGGCTATCACCACTTGGGATCACCAGTCTGCACAGGATCGTTATGAGACATCCCTTATCTCATCAACACCACCCTCTTACTCTCTTTCCTGCTATATCCCCCCAAGCAAGGACGTTGATGAAGCTCTTCTTCACAGGCCTCGTGGCAACGGCCGCGGCCGTGTGCGCGGTGGCCGAACCCGCTCAGGCGGCATCCGTCGCATCCGTGCAGGCCGCTCCAGTGGACCCGGTGAAAGCCCTGAAGGCCCATCTGGTCCCGGGTAAAGGCGTAAAGATCATCGAATCAAGCGGCATCACCCTCGATTTCACCGCCAATGACCAAGCTATGCAGGTACAGGTGAGCACCCGCACGGTCGGCACCCTGGCTTTCGGCAAGGGCAATGTAGCGGCTGCCGACCTCCGTGTCCGCATGTCCTCACGCCAGAAAGGGCCCAACCTTCCCTACCGGGTCATCGCTGAGGGCAGAAACGCCTACGTGACCAACGCCGGCATCGCCAAGGCGCTGCCTTCCGGTCGTTCCTGGATCCAGTCGAAGGCCAGTGGGCACGAAAACGCCGTCCTCCACAAGGGCGTCACTCCAGCGGAACTGCAGTTCATGCTGAACAACGCATCAGAAGTGGCGACCGGCGAATATCAGGGCACCACCACACTCGCTGACTTCCGGCACGACAAGTCCGCTGGGGAAGGCAACGTCGAGTTCCACCTGTACTTCGATGAACACAACCTGCTCACCCGCACGGTCGTCGACACGACGGCCTACCCGGACGGCGACAGCACGGCCTATGACCAGATGGTCTTCCACACCGATACCAAGTATTCGGGCTGGGACGCCAAGGTGAAGATCGCCGCACCGGCGGCCAGCCAGGTCATCAGCGAGAAGAAACTCAACGCGAAGACCCGCAAGGCCGTCATAAAGGCTGGCTATCCGGAGAGCGGCCCCTTCTAACCTGCACCAAGAAGGAACCGATGATCAGTCGGCGTCGCCCGACAACAGCCGGACGCCGAAACATGATCTACAAGCTAACAGTGATCGTTTAGGGCTCCCTCCCAGAGACAGCGAACCCCGCCTCCCGAGTACGGGAGACGGGGTTTCCACACGTCAACGGCTACTTCAACAGCTGGCGGGCCATGACCATGCGCTGGATCTGGTTGGTGCCCTCGTAGATCTGGGTGATCTTCGCGTCGCGCATCATGCGCTCGACCGGGTATTCGCGCGTGTAGCCGTACCCGCCGAGGAGCTGGACGGCGTCGGTGGTGATCTCCATGGCGGCGTCGGAGGCGGCGCACTTGGCGGCGCTGGAGAAGAACGTCAGGTCCTTCACCGTGGCGCCGTGCATGGCCGCCTCGGACTTGGCGGCGGCGGCGTAGGTGAGCTGCCTGGCGGCCTCCAGCTTCATCGCCATGTCCGCGATCATGAACTGCAGACCCTGGAACTCGGCGATCGGCTTGCCGAACTGCTTGCGCTCCTTGACGTACCCGATGGCGTAGTCGAGGGCGCCCTGGGCGATGCCGAGCGCCTGAGCGGCGATCGTGACGCGGGTGTGGTCGAGGGTGGCCAGCGCGGTCTTGAAGCCGGTGCCCGGGGCGCCGATCATGCGCCACTCGGGGATGCGCACGTTCTCCAGGATGACCTGCCGGGTGGGCGACCCCTTGATGCCGAGCTTCTTCTCCTTCGCTCCGAAGGAGACCCCCTCGTCGGACTTCTCCACCACGAACGCGGAGATGCCGCGCGCCCCGGCGGACGGCTCGGTCACCGCCATGACGGTGTAGTACTCGGACACCCCGGCGTTGGTGATCCACATCTTGGTGCCGTTCAGCACGTAGTGGTCGCCGTCCTTCACGGCCCGGGTCTTCATCGACGCGGCGTCGGAGCCCGCCTCGGGCTCGCTCAGCGCGTACGAGAACATCGCCTCGCCGCGGGCGACCGGCGGGAGATAGTGCTGCTTGATCTCCTCGGACGCGGACAGCAGCAGCGGGACGGTGCCCAGCTTGTTGACGGCGGGGATGAGGGAGGACGAGGCGCAGGCGCGGGCCACCTCCTCGATCACGATGACGGCGGCGAGCGCGTCCGCCCCGGCCCCGCCGTACTCCTCGGGAACGTGTACGGCGTGGAAGTCGGAGGCGACGAGGTCCTTGTAGACCTCCCAGGGGAACTCCTCGGTCTCGTCCGCCTCCGCGGCGCGCGGCGCGATCTTCTCATCCGCGAGGGCACGGATGGCTTCGCGGAGCATCTGGTGCTCCTCGGACGGCTGGTACGACTCCGCGTCCACGGCTTATCCTCCTTTATGGCATTTTGTGCATCACTATAGGACACTGAGTGCCACCCGAGAAGGTGCTCTTACACGGAAGGACGGGGATACGTGCCGGCTCGACGCGACATACGGCGGAGCTTGACCGCCGCCGCGCTCGACCTGTTCCTCGCCCAGGGGTTCGACGAGACGACGGTCGACCAGATCGCCGAGGCCGCGGGCGTGGCCAGGCGCACCTTCTTCCGGCACTTCAAGGTCAAGGAGGACGCGATCTTCCCGGACCACGACGCCATGCTCCGGGAGATCGTCGCCCATCTGGAGACGGCGTCACCGCTGGTCCCGCCGCTGACGGCGGTGACAGAGGCGGCGCTGATGGTCGTGGGCACCTACGCCGCCGATCCCGAGACCTCCGTCAAGCGCTACGAGGTGACCCGGCGCGTCCCGTCCCTGCGCGAGCACGAGATCGCCGCGACCAGCCGCTACCAGCGGGCCTTCGCCGCGTTCCTCAACGAGCGCGACGGCGCGGGCGAGCCCCGGCGGCTGCGCCACGAGGTGATCGCGGCGGCCGCCGTGACCACGCACAACCACGTGCTGCGCGCCTGGCTGCGTGGCGGCGGGACCGGCGACGTGCGGGCCCGTCTGTCCGAGGCGCTGTCCGGCATCCTGGAGGGGCTGGAGCCCTGGCTGGACGACCGCGACCGGCCCCGGGACAGCGAGGACGACGACGTCCTGGTCGTGGTGACCCGCCGCGGCACCCCGCTGTGGAAGATCGCCCAGGAGATCGAAGCGGCCAGGGGGTGAACGACGGGTTGCCCTGCAGGGAAGGGATTTCGCACGTCAAGGGTAGCCGTCGCGGCCCGCGCCGTTGTTTGCCGAGGTGCTGACTGGGGCAGTTGACTGGCCCGATACCATGCGCACACCCCGTACAAACAGGTAGATGGGAGCATGGCCGTGCCATACCGCCTGACAGTGCTCGGGACCGGATACCTGGGAGCCACCCATGCGGCGTGCATGGCCGAGCTGGGCTTCGAGGTGCTCGGTCTCGACGTCGATCTAGGCAAGATCGAGCGCCTGCGGCGCGGCGAGCTGCCCATCCACGAGCCCGGCCTGGAGGAACTGCTTCGGCGCAACCTCGCCAACGGCCGACTCAGGTTCACCACGTCCTACCAGGAGGCGGCCGAGTTCGGCGACGTCCACTTCGTCTGCGTCGGCACGCCGCAGAAGAAGGGCGAGTACGCCGCGGACGTCTCCTACCTCGACGCCGTCGTCGAGTCCCTCGCCCCCTTTCTCGACCGCGAGTGCCTGGTCGTGGGCAAGTCGACCGTGCCCGTCGGCACCGCCGAGCGGCTCGCCGAGAAGCTGGTACGGCTCGCGCCCGCCGGGTCGCAGGTCGAGCTGGCGTGGAACCCCGAGTTCCTGCGTGAGGGCTTCGCGGTCCGGGACACCCTCAAGCCCGACCGCATCGTCCTCGGCGTGGCCTCGGAGCGCGCCGAGAAGGTGCTGCGCGATGTCTACGCGCCGCTCGGCGACATCCCGATGGTCGTGACCGACTATCCGACCGCCGAGCTGGTCAAGTCGGCGGCGAACGCCTTCCTGGCCACCAAGATCTCTTTCATCAACGCGATGGCCGAGGTGTGCGAGGCCTCCCACGCGGACGTCAAGCAGCTCTCCCTGGCGCTGTCGTTCGACGAGCGGATCGGCGGCAAGTTCCTCAACCCCGGACTGGGCTTCGGCGGCGGCTGCCTGCCCAAGGACATCCGCGCGTTCATGGCGCGGGCCGGCGAGCTGGGCGCCGACCAGGCGCTGACGTTCCTGCGCGAGGTGGACGCCATCAACATGCGCAGGCGGGCCCGCATGGTGGACCTGGCGCGCGGCCTGGTCGGGGGCTCCTTCCACGGCTGCACGGTCGGCGTCCTGGGCGCGGCCTTCAAACCCAACTCCGACGACATCCGCGACTCGCCCGCCCTCGACGTGGCGGTGACGATCGGCCAGGCGGGCGGCCGGGTGACGGTCTACGACCCGGTCGCGCTGGACAACGCCCGTCGCGCCCACCCGAACCTCGGGTACGCGGACAGCGCCACCGGCGCGGTCAGCGGGGCCGACGTGGTGCTGCTGCTGACCGAGTGGCAGGAGTTCGTGGTCCTCGACCCCGAGGAGCTGGGCCAGGCGGTGCGGATCCGCAACATCGTGGACGGCCGCAACGCCCTCGACGCCGAGACCTGGCGCGCGGCCGGCTGGAACTACCGCGCCCTCGGCCGCCCGTAGCGAACCCGGCGCGGCCGGGAGGGCTCCCGGCCGCGCGGCGGTTCACTAGGTGAGCGAGCCCAGCGTCCGCGCCTCGGCGCGCAGCCGCTCGCCCTTGGCGTACGCCTGGGCCTTGAGGTCGATCTGGAACGCCTCCATCCGGCTCCGCAGGGCCGGGTCGGACGCGGCGAGGATGCGTACGGCGAGCAGGCCCGCGTTGCGCGCCCCGCCGACGGCCACGGTCGCGACCGGCACCCCGGCCGGCATCTGGACGATCGACAGCAGCGAGTCCATGCCGTCGAGGTACTTCAGCGGCACCGGGACGCCGATCACCGGCAGCGGGGTGACCGAGGCCAGCATCCCGGGCAGGTGGGCCGCGCCGCCCGCGCCCGCGATGATCACCTTCAGCCCGCGGGAGGCGGCGTGGGTGCCGTACTCGATCATCTCGGCGGGCATCCGGTGCGCGGAGACGACGTCGGCCTCGAACGGGACGTCGAACTCCCCCAGCGCCTCGGCGGCCTGGCGCATGACCGGCCAGTCCGAGTCGCTGCCCATCACGATCCCGACGGCGGCACCGGTCTCAGACATCGTTCGGCCCCCTCAGGCAGTCGGCGGCGTGCCAGGCGCGGGCCCGGACCTCGTCGAGGTCGGTGCCCAGCGCGGTGACGTGCCCGATCTTCCGGCCCGGCCGTACGTCCTTGCCGTAGAAGTGGATCTTCACGCCGGGGTCGTTCGCCATGACGTGCTCGTACCGGGAGAAGACGTCCGGGTCGGGCCCGCCGAGCAGGTTGACCATGACCACGACCGGGGCGGTGAGCGACGGCGAGCCGAGCGGCAGGTCGAGCACCGCCCGCAGGTGCTGCTCGAACTGCGACGTCCTGGCCCCCTCGATGGTCCAGTGGCCGCTGTTGTGCGGCCGCATGGCCAGCTCGTTGACGACCAGGCCCGACTTGGTGGCGAACATCTCGACGGCCAGCAGGCCGGTCACGCCGAGCTGCTGCGCGATGCGCAGCGCGATCCGCTGCGCCGCCGCGGCGTCCTCCGGAGCCAGGTCGGGCGCGGGCGCGATCACCTCGACGCAGATGCCGTCCTTCTGCACGGTCTCCACGACCGGGTAGCTGACGCCCTGCCCGTGCGGCGACCTGGCGACCAGCACGGCCAGCTCCCGCTCGAACGGCACGAACGCCTCGGCCAGCAGCGGCACCCCGGAGTCGACGACCTCCCGGGCCTCATCGGCCGACGCGCACACCCACACGCCGCGGCCGTCGTAGCCGCCGCGCACCGCCTTCAGCACGACCGGCCAGCCGTACTCCTCGCCGAACGCCTCGACGTCGGCGAGTTCCGAGACGCGCCTCCAGGCCGGGCAGGGAGCGCCGATCTCGGTCAGCCGCTCGCGCATCACCGCCTTGTCCTGCGCGTGGACGAGCGCCTCCGCGCCGGGGTGCACGGCCACGCCGTCGTCGAGGAGGGCCTGGATGTGCGCGGTGGGCACGTGTTCGTGGTCGAAGGTGACCGCGTCGCAGCCTTTCGCGAAGTCACGGAGGTCACTCAGGTCACGGTAGTCGCCGATGCGGGTGTCCACGATGACGCGGGCGGCGCTCTCGTCGCGCGAGTTGGCCAGGACCCGCAGCTCGACGCCGAGCGCGATCGCGGCCTGCTGGGTCATCCGGGCGAGCTGTCCCGCTCCCACGACGCCGACCACCGGGCCGACGACCGGTCGGGGGGTAGGGGGCACGTTTGGGCTGTTCACGACATGCCAGCCTACCGATCCCCCAGACCGGGAAGCCGCGCCCCCGGGCAGCGCGACGGCGATCAGGACACCGTGACGTCGGCGAGGACCCGGCGCACGGCGACCGTGTCGAGCACACCCTTCACCGACACCCGGGTGGCGAGGAAGAGCAACTCGTGCCCGGTGACCACGCCGCCGGACGAACCACGTCCCGTGAAGGCCCGTACGGCGGCCGCCTTGTACGCGGGGCGGCCCGCCCCTGGCTTCTGGGTGACGACGATCCTCAGGGTGTGGAACACCAGCGCGCCCCCGTCGGGCAGCGGAAGCGCGTGCGCGGGCCCCTCCAGCCGGACCTCGGCGGGCCGCCGGTCGGGCCGGTCGGTCAGCTCCCGCAGCAGATCGTGCATCGGGTCACCGGAGCGCACCCGCACCCCGCTCACGCCCGCCGGGTCGGTGAGGAAGGCGAGCAGCCTGGTCGGAGCCAGCCCCGCCCGGACCCGCGCGTCCCGGTCCGGCTCCGGCGCGACCTTCCCCTCCTCCAGTTCCGGGAGCGCGCCGACCACCGGGACGGGCCCGGCGCCGAGCCGCCACCGCCCGTCGGACCGTACGAACACGAAGTAGGCGGGCCGCGGCTCATGGGCCAGGGCCGCGAACCAGGGCAGGTCCCCGGGCTCCTCCGGCAGGTAGAACTCGGCGTCGCTGTAGGCGCCGCCGGCGGGGAGCGGTTGCCCACGCCTGGCCGCCTGGCAGGCCGGGCCGGACAGGACGCTCTCCGTCCATGTCGTGAGGAACTCGATCTTCGCGCAGTCGCGCCGCTTCCAGGCGTCGGCGAGATCGGTGAGCGCCGCGAAGGCGGCCGTGGCGTCCTCGCGGGTGGCCGCCGCCGGTCGGGGCGTCGCGTCGCGGGACGGCCGGGCCGTCACGGCGGGGCCGCGCTCGCCGCATCCGGCCAGCAGGGCGGCCCCGAGCACGGCGGCGAGGACGGCGGAGGAGCCGATCAGGGGACGGCGCGGCACGGCTGAGCCACCTTTCCAGTCAAAACCGGCTCATGATCCCCGAACCAGTCGGGAGAGTAGCCCGTCCCGCCCGCCTTGACCCCACATAGCCCGATATTTCATGAAACTTTCTTCCGGTTCTAAGAAGACCGGCCGTCCTTACCAGGTGGTGGAATCAGACCGGGGTGACCGGGACCACCGCGAGCCCCGTTACCGGTAGCCTGGTGAGAACGCAGTGCAGGCCGGGAAGGATCAGCGAGTCGTGCAGCTTCTCCGAGGCGTTTACGAGCGGTTCGCCGCCATCCTCCATGAGCTGATCAAGTTCGGCCTGATCGGCGGGATCGCGTTCGTGATCGACTTCGGCGGCACGAACCTGCTGCGCTTCGGCGTCGAGCTGGGGCCGCTGACGTCCAAGACCATCCCGACCGTCGTCGCTGCCACGTTCGCCTACTTCGGCAACCGCTACTGGACCTTCCGACACCGTGAGCAGAGCGGCCTCGCCCGCGAATACGTCATGTTCTTCCTGCTCAACGGTGTCGGCCTGGCCATCTCGCTGACCGTGATCTGGTTCGTGACCTACGTCCTGGCGCTGCACGACGCGGTGAGCTACAACGTCGCGCAGGGCCTCGGTCTGGTCCTGGGCACGCTGTTCCGCTTCTGGTCGTACAAGAAGTGGGTGTTCCTGGAGGTCCCCGACACACCCGCCTCGGTGATCGAGAACGCGGTGGTCGAGAATCAGGCCGGACCGCTCACCACCCGGTAGCGTCCGTCGTCCTCGACGTGCCGCAGGAAGATCGCGAAGGTCGCCGGCCGTCGTTTGATCAGCTCCAGCCGCCCGCCGTCCGCCGCGACGATCGACCGGGCGAGCGTCAGGCCGAGTCCGGTGCCGCCGGCGCCGCTCACGTTGCGTTCGAAGACCCTGGCGCCGAGCTCCTCGGGGATGCCCGGTCCCTGGTCCGCCACCTCGATGACGACCGACTTCTCCGTGCTCGTGGTGGTGATGGTCACCGTGCCGCCGCCGTGCTGGAGCGAGTTCTCCAGGAGGGTCGCGACGGCCTGGCTGAGGCCGCCCGTCGTGGCGAGCGCCCGCATTCCGCGGCTGCCCACGAGCTTGATGGAGCGCTGCGCCCGGCGGAAGGCGGGCTCCCATTCCGTGACCTGCTGGTCGAGGACCTGATCGACGTCGATCGCCTCGGCCTGGGCGTGCCGCTGCCGCCGGGCCGCGGCGAGCAGCTCGTCGATGACCGCCGTCAGCCGCTCGACCTGCACGATCGCGGCTTCACCCTCCTCGCGGACGATCGCCGGCTCACCCGCCGCCGCCACGATCTCCTCCAGGCGCATGCTCAGCCCCGTCAGCGGCGTGCGGAGCTGGTGCGAGGCGTCGGTGGCGAACTCGCGCTCCCGGCCGAGCAGGTCCGCGATGCGTACGGCGCTGCGGTCGAGCACCTGCGCGACGCGGTCCAGCTCCGGGATGCCGTATCTGTGCCGGCTCGGCCGGGCGTCACCCGAGCCGAGCCGCTCCGCGATCCTGGCGAGGTCCTGGAGCGGCAACGTCAGGCGGAGCGAGGTCACGATGGCCAGCCCGACCGCCACGCCCAGTGACGCCAGGACGAGCGCGACGATGAGCACCAGCCGCGCCCGGACGCCCTGCTGGACCTGCGCGGCGTCCCGGCTGATCCGGACATAGCCGTTCTCCGAACGCGCCTCCTCGGTCAGCTGCCGGTGCGCGGGGGGCGCCGTACCCGCCGCGATCGGCGCGATCCCCTGCACGAACACCTGGATATAGCGGTCGGGATAGTTCTTCTCCAGCTGCTTGGGGTCGATGGACTGTTCCTGGCTTATGGCGTATTCGACCCCGATCAGCAGCCGTGTGGCCTCCGAATGCAGCTCCGTCGCGGCCTCGTCGTGGATGAGTCTGACGACGACCACGCCCAGGGGGACCCCGAGCAGCAGTACCGCGATGACCGCGACGAGCAGCATCGAGGAGAGCAGGCGCCGACGCACGTGCTAGTCCCTTCGCCCGTGCGGGCTTATTCGCGCTCGAATCGGAAGCCCACTCCCCTGACAGTGGTGATGTAGCGCGGCTTGGCGGCGTCGTCCCCGAGCTTGCGGCGGAGCCAGGAGATGTGCATGTCGAGGGTCTTGGTCGACCCCCACCAGTTGGTGTCCCACACCTCCCGCATGATCTGCTCGCGGGTGACCACCTTGCCGGCGTCGCGTACGAGCACGCGCAGCAGGTCGAACTCCTTGGTGGTCAGATGAAGCTCCTTGTCTCCCATCCAGGCGCGGCGGGAGTCTGCGTCGATCCTGACGCCCTGGACCACGGGTGTCTCGGAGGTGCCCCTCCGAAGCAGCGCCCGTACGCGGGCGAGAAGCTCGGCGAGGCGGAACGGCTTGGTCACGTAGTCGTCGGCCCCGGCATCGAGGCCAACGACGGTGTCGACTTCGTCGACGCGCGCGGTGAGAATCAGCACCGGCGTGCCGTGCCCTTCGGCGCGGATCCGGCGCGCGACCTCAAGGCCGTCCATCTCGGGCAGCCCGAGGTCGAGAACAATGAGGTCGACACCTCCCGACAAAGCCCTTTCCAGGGCCTGCGGGCCATCAGGGCTCACCTCTACCTGATAGCCCTCCCGGCGCAATGCGCGCGCAAGCGGCTCGGAAATCGAGGTGTCATCCTCGGCGAGAAGTACGCAGGTCATGGTGCGATCGTAGGACCTTAAGCGGTTGTTTCCCGGCCACAGCGCGCGGTTTGACTTGTCGTTGACCCATCAATTGACGTGGGCAAACACTGATAAATGGTCACTAGTCCGCACGCAAGGGTTCCAGCTTTTCGTGCCACCTCCCTGTCGGCCGTACCCAAAAGACGGATTGCCGACACGCGGCCGCCGGTTGTTAAGCGGAGCGGAAAGGGCGGCAAAAAGAAACGCCCGCCGCAATGGGCGGGCGTCAAATGTCCGGAAATTTCAGGAAGAGGAAGGGGGCTCGGCGTACCGCTGGAGGTAGAGCTGCTCACCGAGGCTCTCGTAGAGGCCCAGCTCGGTCTCCAGGTAGTCGATGTGCATCTCCTCGTCCTTGAGGATGTCCTCGAAGATGTTGGCCGACGTGATGTCGCCGCGCTCGCGCATGAGCTCGATGCCCGGCTTCAGCCGCTTGACCACGCCGTACTCCAGCGCCAGGTCCGCCTGGAGCTGCTCCTTGACGGTCTGCCCGATGTGCAGCGTGTTCAGCTTCTGGTAGTTGGGCAGCCCCTCCAGGAAGAGGATGCGGTCGGTGAGCCGCTCGGCGTGTCTCATCTCGTCGAACGACTCGTGCCGTGTGTACTCGGCGAGCTTGGTGTAGCCCCAGTTCTCCTGCATCTTGGCGTGCAGGAAGTACTGGTTGATCGCGGTCAGTTCGCTGGTGAGCTGCTCGTTGAGCAGCGCGATGATGTCCTTGTCGCCCTGCATCCCGGGCCCCCTCGATCTATGCGCTGGTGACGAGGGCGTCCGCCCTCTTCAGCATCGCACAGACCTTGCGCACACAGAGTGCACAGTCCCCTCCGGCGCCGGTCATGTCGCGGACCTGGCGGGCGCTCTTGGCGCCGGCGGCGATGCAGTCGTGCACCTCGTCCTCGGTCACGGCACGGCAGATGCACACGAACATGGGTCCTCACAAAGGGGAAATCAGGTTAGGCATACCTAAGATAACGCAGTCAGGTAAGGCTTGCCTAGGTGAGGCGCCCCACATCGTCCCAGGTGGACGACGCGGGGCGCCTTCCCGCTATGCGATGTTGGACGCCTCGGCGCCGATGGTGGTGGAGTCGCCGTGGCCGGTGTTCACGACGGTGTCCTCGGGCAGGGTGAGCAGCCGCGTCCTGATCGACTCGACGATGGTCTCGCGCGAGGAGAAGGAGCGGCCGGTCGCCCCGGGACCGCCCTGGAACAGGGTGTCACCGGTGAAGACCGTGTCCAGCTCGGGGGCGTACAGGCACACCGCTCCCGGTGAGTGTCCGGGCGTGTGCAGCACCCGGAGCTCCGGACCGCCGGTCTCGATCACCTGGCCGTCCTCCAGCGGCCGGTACGGCACCTTGTCGCCGTACTCCATCTCCCAGAGGACCTGGTCGGCGGGGTGGAGCAGGATCGGCGCGCCGGTGCGCTCGGACAGCTCGGCCGCGGCGTTGATGTGGTCGTTGTGCGCGTGAGTGCACACGATCGCCCGCAGCCTGCGGGAGCCGACCGCGTCGGCGATGGCGGCGGCGTCGTGCGCCGCGTCGATCACCACCACCTCGTCGGCGGAGCCGACCAGCCAGACGTTGTTGTCGACCTCCCAGGTCCCGCCGTCCAGGGAGAACGTGCCCGACGTGATCAGGCGGGAGACAGCACTCATCGTTGGATCTCTTCTCGTGTCGCAGGGTTCGCCGGACGCTGGTGCGGCGTCACAGCACCACCACAGAGCGCAGCACCTCGCCGCGGTGCATCTTGGCGAACGCCTCCTCGACCTGGTCCAGCGCGATGGTCTCGGAGACGAACCCGTCCAGGTTGAGCCGGCCCTGCAGGTAGAGGTCGATCAGCATCGGGAAGTCCCGGCTCGGCAGGCAGTCGCCGTACCAGGAGGACTTGAGCGAGCCGCCCCGGCCGAAGACGTCGAGCAGCGGCAGGTCGATCCGCATCTCGGGCGTGGGCACGCCCACCAGCACGACGGTGCCGGCGAGGTCGCGGGCGTAGAACGCCTGCTCGTAGGTCTCGGGCCGGCCGACCGCGTCGATGACGACGTCCGCGCCGTGGCCGCCGGTGAGCTCGCGGATCGCCTCGACGGCGTCGGTCTCGCGGGAGTTGACCGTGTGGGTGGCACCGAAGTCGCGGGCCCAGGTGAGCTTCCGGTCGTCCACGTCCACCGCGATGACCTTGCCGGCGCCGGCGAGGTGCGCGCCGAGCACCGCCGCGTTGCCCACGCCGCCGCAGCCGATGACGGCGACCGAGTCGCCCCTGGTCACACCGCCCGTGTTGATCGCCGCGCCGAGCCCGGCCATCACGCCGCAGCCGAGCAGTCCGGCGACCGCGGGCTTCGCCTCCGGGTTCACCTTGGTGCACTGCCCGGCGGCCACCAGGGTCTTCTCCGCGAACGCGCCGATGCCGAGCGCCGGGCTGAGGACCGTTCCATCGGCGAGCGTCATCTTCTGCGTCGCGTTGTGCGTGTTGAAGCAGTACCACGGGCGTCCGCGCAGGCAGGCCCGGCACTGGCCGCAGACCGCACGCCAGTTGAGGATCACGTAGTCACCCGGGGCGACGTCGGTGACGCCGGGGCCGACCGCCTCGACCACACCCGCCGCCTCGTGCCCGAGCAGGAACGGGAAGTCGTCGTTGATCCCGCCCTCCCGGTAGTGCAGGTCGGTGTGGCAGACACCGCAGGCCTGGACGTTCACCACGGCCTCGCCCGGGCCGGGATCGGGCACGTGAACCGTCTCCAGCGTCACCGCCTCGCCCTTGCCCCGTGCGATCACACCCTGGACCTCATACGGCATTCCTGACACCTCATCTCGAATTGGGAAAACCTCAGGATTTCCACCGTGCCGGGGTTCGTCAAGCTTTCCGACCTGCGGAAGGCGAGGTGCGACGAACGACATACGGCTGGACGAGCCCGAGGCCGCGGGCTGGGCGGCGGCGGATCCGCATCACGTCGACCCCCTCGGCGCCCTCCAGCCGCCGCGCCATCTCGGCGTCGGCCAGGATCGCCCCGGGCCGGGCGATGGCGGTCAGCCGGGCCGCCAGGTTGACCGTCGTGCCGAACACGTCGCCCATCACCGGGAGCACCGGGCCGTAGGAGAGCCCGATGCGCACGTCGGGCCCCTCCTCGCCGCGCCCGATGGACCGCTTGAGCTCGTCGACCAGGTCGAGGGCGATCCGTCCCGCGGTCACCGGATCCGTCGCGGTGAACAGCACCTCGTCGCCGAGCGTCTTGACCAGCCGCCCGCCGTGCGACGCGATCACGTCTGACGTGCGCGACTCGAACCCCTCCACCAGGTCGGCCAGCTCGAACTCGTCCAGCCGCCGCGAGAACGCCGTGAACGACACCAGGTCGGCGAAGCCCACGGCCAGCGACAGGCGCGACATGGCGGGCACTTCCTCGGCCATCACGGCGATGGCGAGCAGGCGGCTCGCGGTGGCGGCGAGCTGCGCCCGCCAGACGTGGACCAGCGTCTGCTCGAAATCCGGCAGGAAGCGGGCGGCGATCTCCATCGACCGGGCCAGGTCCTCGTCGCTCGGGTGCGTTCCGGGCTCGAGGATCGCGCCCATCATGATCTCCGCCTGCCACTCCGCCAGCCGCGAGGTCGTACGGCCGAGCGCCCGCGCCATCCGGACGATCGCCCGTTCGTCGAGAAGGCCGGTCTCCAGCATCGCGCGGATCCGGCGCAGCGCGTCGAGGTCGCCGTCGTTGAACGCGACGGCGTCGTCGGCGAGCGTGGCGAAGCCGAGCGCGCGCCAGATCCGCCCGGTGAACTCCTGCGGCAGACCGGCGGCCGCGGCGACCTCGCCGCGGGTGTAGCGGGGCGGCGACCCGACGAACAGCCGCCGGATGTCGTCAGAGGTGGGACGCCGTGTGGCCACCTTCCCCTCCTGCCGGGCTACTTGCCGTCGATGGTCCCGTCGGAGGCATCCTCCACCAGACGGAACAGCTCCTGGCGGACGAGCTGGATCTTCGGGATGTCCAGAAGGTCGATCTCGCCCTTCTCGGAGGCCGACTCGACCCGGAGCGTCCCGCACCCGAGGATCCGCTCGACGAACCTCTGGTCGGAGCTGACGCTGTTGACCTTCGCCAGCGGGATGTCCTCTTCCGACTTGTTCAGGATGCCGGTGCTGATGGCGAAGCGGTGCGACGTCAAGGTGTACGACGTGGTCTTCCACCGCAGGTAGGGGATAAACGTCCACAGCGTCAGGGCGACGAACGCGACCACCGCCACCGCGATCCGGGCGTACCCGGCGTAGGTGTAGTCGCCGGGGATGAAGTAGATCCCCGCTCCGGCGACGGCCACGACGAGGACGAGGGCGAGGACGGGAAGCACGAGCCGCTTCCAGTGAGGGTGGAACGAGAGCACGAGGCGCTCGCCCTCGGTCAAATGGTGTTCGGGGAGACCCATGCGGCAAATCGTGGCACGTTTCGGGCCCGGCGCGCGACGGTCCTCGCGGCGCGCCCGCCGATCTCCGCGTCGTTTACGGATTCGCCGGGCGCACGTGGACCACGTCGCCCGCGCTGAGCGCGTGCTCCTCGCCGTCCGCGCGTACGAGGAGGCAGCCGGAGGCGTCCACGCCGGTGGCGACGCCGATCAGCGCCCGGTCACCCGGCAGCTCCACCCGGACCTCCTGCCCGATCGTCGCGCACGAGGCGAGATAGGCGGCGCGCAGGCCGCAGGCGTCCGGATCGCCGCCGGCCGAGGTCCACTCGCGGTAGTGTGCCTCGATCTCGCGGAGCATCGCCCGCAGCAGCGGGTCGCGATCGAGGCAGGCGGCCTTCTCGACGGCCAGCGAGGTCGCCCGCTCGACCGGCAGCTCCTCCTGCCGCATCGAGACGTTGAGCCCGATGCCGACGACGATGCCGCCCTCCACGCGCTCGGCGAGGATGCCGGCCAGCTTGCGCTCCCCGATCAGCAGGTCGTTGGGCCACTTCAGCCGGACGTCCACCTCGGCCAGCCGCCGTACGGCAGCGGCGGCGGCGACGCCGACCAGCAGCGGCAGCCAGCCCAGCCGGGCGGGTCGCGCCGCCGCGGCGCCGGGCCGGAACAGCATCGAGACCGCCAGCCCCGAGCGCGGCGGCGCCGACCAGACGCGGTCCAGCCGCCCGCGCCCCGCCGTCTGGGCCTCGGCGACGAGCACCGCGCCCTCGGGTGCGCCGCCCCGGGCCGCCTCGGCGAGGTCGGCGTTCGTGGACCCGGCCCGCTCCACCACGGTGATCTCGGACCAGAGCGATCCGGGATGGACGAGGGCCTTACGCAGCGCCCTCTCCGACAGCGGCGGACGATCGAGGTCGGTGAAGCGCGATTCCGGCATTCGCCCAGGCTACCGGCCACGCCGGGTCCGCCGTCGATCGGGGACGGGCCCGGCGGCGCCGCGCGTGCCAGGCGGGCGTAGCCTGAAACGCACCCGGGCATCGGGGACGCGTGGCGCACCGCCCGATCGCGGTTCCGGGCCCGCCCCTGTGAGCAGCGACGATGGGATCGTGACCGTGCGACCGGCCGACAGCACCGCCCCCCGTCCCGGACCGGTCACCAGGATCCGGGTCCGGCAGGTGTCGGGCTCCGGCGTACGGGACCGGCGGGACGATCTGGCCACCGAGGAGCCGCTGGAGATCCGGCTCACCGCCGGAGGCGAGAGCCGTACGGTCGCGATCACCATGCGGACGCCCGGCGCGGACTTCGAGCTGGCCGCCGGGTTCCTGCACGGCGAGGGCGTCGCCGGCGCCGGGGACATCGCGGCCATCGGTTACTGCACGGACGCGGATCTGGAACCGGAGGCCCGCTACAACACCGTGACGGTCCGGCTGGCCGGTTCGCGGCTGCCGGAGATCCCGCAGCTTGAGCGGCATTTCGTGACGTCGAGCGCCTGCGGGGTGTGCGGGACGGCCAGCCTGGACGCGCTGCGCGGCCGCTGCGCGCCCCTCGCCGACGCGCCCCGGCTCACCGTCTCCCCCGAGGTGCTGTACGGCCTGCCGCACCGGCTCAGGCAGGCGCAGGGGGTGTTCGGGCGGACCGGCGGACTGCACGCGGCGGGCCTGTTCACGGCCGACGGGACCCTGGTGACCGCCCGCGAGGACGTGGGGCGGCACAACGCCGTGGACAAGCTGGTCGGCTGGGCGCTGCTGAACGGCCGGCTGCCGCTCGCCGAGCACATCCTGCTGGTCAGCGGCCGGTCCAGCTACGAGATCATGCAGAAGGCGCTGGCGGCGGGCCTCCAGATGGTCTGCGCGGTGTCGGCGCCCTCGTCCCTCGCCGTGGACCTGGCCCGCGAGTTCGGCCTCACCCTCGTCGGCTTCCTGCGCGACGAGCGGTTCAACATCTACTCCGGAACCGAGCGGATCACCACCTGACCCGGCGCCGGAGCCCGGCGCCGGGTTCGACGGCTCAGCCGGTGTTCTGCAGGCCCGCGGCGACGCCGTTCACCGAGAGGAGCAGCAGCGTGGACAGCCGGTCCCGCTCGCCCTCGGACAGGTCGCCGTCGGCCCGCAGCGCCGACAGCGCGCGGAGCTGGAGGTGGCTGAGCGCGTCCACGTAGGGGTCGCGGAGCTGCACGGCCCGGGACAGCACGCGGCGGTTCTCCAGGAGCCGCGTGTGCCCGGTCGTCTCCAGGACGAGCTTCCTGGTCAGGTCGTACTCGGTGAGCACCTGCCCGGCGAAGTCCTCCCTGCCGCCGAGCGCGAGGTAGCGCGCGGCGATCGACCGGTCGGTCTTGGCCAGCGACATCTCCACGTTGTCCAGCAGCGACGCGAACAGCGGCCATTCACGGTAGGCCGACCGCAGCTCCGCCAGCCCACCGCTCGAGACGACCTCGGCCAGGCCGCTGCCCAGGCCGTACCAGCCGGGGAGGTTGACCCGGGTCTGCGCCCAGGCGAACACCCACGGGATGGCGCGCAGGTCGTCCAGGGAGCGGGGCGCGCCGAGCCCGCGCCGGGCGGGACGCGAGCCGAGCCGCAGCGAGCCGATCTCCTCAAGGGGGCTGACCAGGGCGAACCACTCGGGGAAGCCCGGCGCCTCGGTCAGCGCCCGGTAGGCGCGCTCCGACGCCGACGCCACCCGCTCGGCCAGCGTGCGGAACTTCGCCGCCGCGTCGGCCGTACGCGACTCGACGGTGGGCGTGGACGCGAGCAGCACGGCGTTGGTGACCTGCTCGATGTGCCGCCGGGCGATGGCGGAGTGCCCGTAGCGGGCGAAGATGACCTCGCCCTGCTCGGTGACCTTGAACCGGCCCGCGACCGAGCCCGGGGCCTGGGCGAGCACCGCCCGGTTCGCCGGGCCGCCGCCCCGGCCGAGGGCACCGCCCCGGCCGTGGAAGAGGGTGAGCCGGATGTCGTTGGCCTGCGCCCAGGCGGTCAGCGCGGCCTGCGCGTCGTACAGGCGCAGCGTCGCGGCGGCGGGGCCGAGCTCCTTGGCCGAGTCGGAGTAGCCGAGCATGACCTCGAGGCGGCGGCCGTTGGCGGCGAGCCTGCGGCGCACCGGCTCCAGTTCGAGCATCCCGGTCAACACGTCGGCGGAATTGTCCAGGTCGGCGCCGGACTCGAACAGCGGCACCACGTCGAGGATCGGGGCCCGGTCGCCGAGCGCGTGCCGGGCCAGCTCGTACACGGCCGCGATGTCGTCGGCCGAGCGGGTGAAGGACACGACATACCGGGAGCAGGCGGTCACGCCGAACCGCTCCTGGATCCAGGCGATCGTCCGGATCGTGGCGAGGACCTCCTCGCCGCGCTCCGAGAGCGACCCGGCGGCGATCTCCTCCAGGGTGGCCGCGTGGACCTGGGAGTGCTGGCGCACCTCCAGCTCGGCCAGGTGGAACCCGAACGTCTCCACCTGCCAGATCAGGTGCTGCAGCTCGCCGTACGCCTGGCGGACGGCTCCGGCGCCGCGCAGGGACTCCTGGGCGAGCCTGAGGTCGTCGAGCAGCTCGGACGGCGAGCGGTAGGCGAGGTCGAGGTCGCGGCGGCGGGTGGCCGCGATGCGGGACGCGACGAAGAACAGCCACTGCCGGTGCGGCTCCTGCGGCGAGCGGGTGCCCATCTCCGACACCAGGTCGGGGAAGTCGCCGGTGGCGCGGGCCAGCGCGTCGCGCAGCTCCGCCGACGGGGGCGTGTCCATGGCGGCCGCGGTCATCGTGCGCCCGATCCGGGTGGCGGCGTTCTCCAGCGCGGTGAGCACGTGATCGGCCTGGATCAGGACGGCCTCGCGGGTGACCTTGGACGTCACGTTCGGGTTGCCGTCGCGGTCGCCGCCGATCCAGCTTCCGTACCGGATGAACGCCTTGGCGAGCGGCTCGCGCGTCCCCGTACCGGCTTCGAGCGCCGCGTCCAGCGACCGGTAGATCATCGGCACGGTGCGGAAGAGCGTCTCGTCGAAGGCCGCCATGGCGGTGCGCACCTCGTCGAGCGGGTCGAGCTTGGTCGAGCGGAGCTGGGCGGTCCGCCAGAGCAGATCGATCTCCTCCAGCAGCCGCCGATGGGCCTCCTCCCGCTCGCCGGCCCCTCTGCCGGGCGCGTTGTACGCGTCGAGCTGCCCGCTGATCCGCTGGATGGCGGTGACGACGGCGCGGCGCCGCGCCTCGGTCGGGTGGGCGGTGAGCACCGGACGGTATTCGAGCCCCTCGACGAGGTCGGCGGGCCGCTGGCCGCCGCCCAGCCGCTCGTCGCCGCGCAGCTCCTGCACGGCCTCCGCGAGCGACTCCCTGAGCGGGACGTCGTCGCGGTCCCGCTGCCGCAGGATCCGGATGCGGTAGTGCTCCTCGGCGAGGTTGGCCAGATGGAAGTAGCAGGTGAACGCGCGCGCGATCTGGACCGCGCGGTCGAGGGGCCACTCGGCGACCAGGGCGGCGACCTGGTCGGCCGTCGTGTCGCCGCGCCGGGCGCCGATCACCGCTTTGCGCAGGCGCTCGACGTCGGCGAGGAGGTCGGGACCGCCGTGCTCGGCGATCACCTGGCCCAGGAGTCCACCCAGGAGTCGGACGTCGGCACGGAGCTCATCAGGCATCTCCGTGACGGCACTCTGTCGTTCGGCAGGAGCGATGGCGGCCATGTTTTGAAGACTAGCGACTTCGGTCACAACGCCGGATATCGGTCTCACCAATTGGACTAGACCACTTCACCACTACCGCCGACCAGCGGAGACGCCGCGCCTCCGTCAGGTCGGCCGGGACACCGCCGCGACGATCTCCGGGAGCCGGTTGTGCCCGATCATGCCGCCGATCCTGCGGCCTCCCCACGCGGCCAGCAGCCCGTACGGCACGGCGAGCACGCTCACCCAGGTGAGGCCGAAGAAGGGGGGCAGCACGACGGGAAGCGCGACCACGCCGACGCCGACCATCCCCAGCATGGAGCCGAGGAACGCCTCGCCGCCCTGCCCGGGGGCCGCGCCGCTGAAGGCGTTGAGCCGCTCGGGGAGGGTGTAGGGCACGAGGACGCTGGCCACCGCCCCCACGCCGAGGCCGACACCGAGCACGCCCCACGCGGTGAACATCGCGGGGACGGACATGAGCGGCTCGCCCGCGGCGATGGACGCGCCGACGGAGAGCACCAGCAGCAGCGGCACCGCGATGATCGCGACCGCGAGCTGCCGCCCGGCGAAGTCGGTGCGTACGTCACGCTCGGTGGAGAAGGCGACCGCGTTCATCCAGAGGGAGCGGCCGTCGATGCCGAAGGAGTTGGACGCCTGGACTCCGATGATCATCGCGGCCATGCAGGCGGGGCCGATCACGAACAGGGGCCCGTGCCAGCCGTCCGGCCCGCGCAGCGAGAACATGAGGACGCCGGACACCACGAGCGCCATGAACCAGGAGATCCGGCCGCGCGGCTCCCGCCGGGCGTACTTGAGCTCCTTGGCCGCGACCGCGCCGATCATGCCCTGTGGCAGGAGGCCGCCCAGGCGCGACCGGCGTACGGCGCCGCCGCTCTGGTTGGAGGAGTCGGGCGTCACCAGGGCGCGGCGCAGCGCCGCGATCCACAGCCAGGCGAGCACGGCGACCGCCACGGCGAGGACCGCGAGCTCGCCGAGCCCGGCGAGGCCGCCGTACGCGAGCGCGTGGGCGGCCATGCCGGGCGGCGCCCAGCGCAGCACGGAGCCCGCCGCGTCGAGCATCGCGAGCGGGTCGGCGGTCAGGCCGCCGTTGGCGAGCACCCCGGGGAGCTGGAAGAGCAGGATGAGCAGCACGGCGCCGACCGCGAGCGCGTCGCGCCCGCGACGGCTGCGCAGCGAGGCCGACAGCGCGGTGGTGACGGCGCGCGAGGCGACCAGGCACAGCGCGAACTGCAGCAGCACGGCCGGGACGCCGATCAGCACGCCGACCGGCCCGGGCGCGAGGCCGACCACCGCGCCCGAGAGCGCGACCAGCGAGGCCAGCGGCCACGGCCCGGTCGCGGAGGCGGCCAGCATCCCGGCCGCCATCTGCCGGGTGGTGAGCGGGAAGAGCGCCAGCCGGGACGGGTCGAGCGTCTCGTCCAGGCCGAACGCCAGCAGCGGGACGAAGATCCACCCCAGCGTGAACAGGGTGAACGCCACGATCCCGATGTTCAGCGCGATGCCGGGGTCGGTGGCCAGCCGCAGCAGGGAGAACAGGGCGAACCCCCCGACGGCGCAGACCAGCGCGATCAGGGAGGTGAAGACGAAGCCGACCTGCTTGACCGTGTCGCCGTGCAGGTTGCCGCGGATCAGCCGCAGCTTCAGACGGACGAAGAGCCCAACCACGACAGCCCCTCCTCTCCGCCTCCGCGTACGCCGACCAGGTCGAGGAACGCCTCGTTGAGCGTGCGGCCGTTCCGGATGACGTCGAGCGGCCCCTGGGCCACGACGCTGCCCCGGCTCATCACGGACACCCAGTCGCAGAGCCGCTCGACGAGGTCCATGACGTGGCTGGAGAAGACGACCGTGGACCCGGACGAGGTGTACCGCTGGAGGACGTCGACCAGCGTGTTCGCCGAGACCGGGTCGACGCCCTCGAACGGCTCGTCGAGGAAGAGCACATCAGGGTTGTGCAGCAACGCGGCGGCCAGGCCGATCTTCTTGCGCATGCCCGTGGAGTAGTCCACGACCAGCTTGTCCTGCGATTCGACGAGGTCCATGACGCGCAGCAGCTCGGCGGCCCGGCGCTCGACCTCGGCCCGCGGGATTCCCCTGAGCTCGCCGTTGTACAGCAGGAGCTCGCGGCCGGAGAGCCGCTCGAACAGGCGCAGCCCCTCGGGGAGCACGCCGATGCGCGACTTGACCTTGACCGGGTCGCGCCACACGTTGTGCCCGTTGATCTCGACCAGGCCGGTGTCCGGCCGCAGCAGGCCGGTGATCATGCTGAGGGTGGTCGTCTTGCCCGCGCCGTTGGGGCCGACCAGCCCGGCGAAGCTGCCCCTGGGCACGACGAGGTCCACGCCCGCGACCGCGACCTGCGCGCCGAATCTTTTGACGAGTCCTTGGGTGCGTACCGCCTCGGGCTTTGCCTCATCCATGCCCTCAACTTTGCCAGACACCGGCAATGGGCGCGCGAGAGCCGATCGTGAGGCCGATCACGCTGACCAGGGCCACTTACTGTTAGGAAACTTTCCTTTAGATTGCCGTAATCACCCCCCAGCGAAGGAAGCACGACATGCGAAGAATGATCTCGTTCTTGGCAGGGCTGGCCGTCGCCCTCGCGACCGTCGTGGTCGTAGCCTCCCCGGCTTCGGCGCACGGGTACATCTCCGACCCGCCGAGCCGCCAGGCGATGTGCGCCGAACGCCGCGTGCCCAACTGCGGGCAGATCATCTGGGAGCCGCAGAGCGTCGAGGGCCCAAAGGGCCTGCGGAACTGCAGCGGCGGCGACGCGCGGTGGGCGCCGCTCGACGACGAGACCAAGCCCTGGCCGGCCACCAACGTCGGCGACACGGTCACGTTCAAGTGGCTGGTCGAGGCCCGGCACGCCACCAGCACCTGGGAGTACTACGTCGGGAACACCCGGATCGCGCTGTTCGACGACCACGGCCGGGAACCGGGATCGACGGTCACGCACACGGTGAGCCTCGGCGGCAGGACCGGTCGCATCAAGGTGCTCGCCATCTGGAACATCGCCGACACCGCGAACGCCTTCTACAACTGCGTCGACCTCCAGGTCGGCCCCGGCGGCGGCGACCCGAGCCCGTCGCCCAGCCCGAGCCCGACCACGCGGCCCTCGCCGAGCCCCTCGCCGACGTCGAGCCCGACCTCGGGTCCGACCGGCAACTGGACCGCCGGAACCGCGTACAAGAGCGGCGACGTGGTGGTCTACAACGGCGTCACCTACCGCTGCCTCCAGGCGCACACCGCGCTGGCCGGCTGGGAGCCGCCGAACGTCCCCGCGCTCTGGCAGCGCGTGGGGTAGCCCGGTCGCGGCCCCGGCGGGGGTCGCCCCGTGTCGGAGCGGCCCCCGCTGGTTACCCTGCGAACATGACCGCGGAACGGGCACCTGAGATCGACATCCACACGACCGCAGGAAAGCTGGCCGATCTGGAGCGCCGCAGGGACGAGGCGGCACACGCCGGTTCGGCGAGAGCGGTGGAGAGGCAGCACGCCAAGGGCAAGATGACCGCCAGGGAGCGGGTGTACGCCCTGCTGGACGAGGACTCGTTCGTCGAGTTCGACGCCATGGCCAGGCACCGGTCCACGAGCTTCGGCCTCGACCGGGAGCGCCCGTACGGCGACGGCGTCGTCACCGGCCACGGCACCGTGGACGGCCGCCCGGTCGCCGTGTTCGCACAGGACTTCACGGTCTTCGGCGGCTCGCTCGGCGAGGTCTTCGGCGAGAAGATCGTCAAGGTCATGGACCACGCGCTCAAGACCGGCTGCCCGGTGGTCGGCATCAACGACTCCGGCGGCGCGCGGATCCAGGAGGGGGTCGTCTCCCTCGGCCTGTACGCCGAGATCTTCAAGCGGAACGTGCACGCCTCGGGCGTGATCCCGCAGATCTCGCTGATCATGGGCCCGTGCGCGGGCGGCGCGGTCTACTCCCCCGCCCTGACGGACTTCGTGCTGATGGTCCGGGAGAAGTCCCACATGTTCATCACCGGCCCGGACGTCATCAGGACCGTGACCGGCGAGGAGGTGACGTTCGAGGAGCTCGGCGGCGCGCACGCGCACGGCTCCAGGTCCGGCGTGGCGCACTACGAGGCGGCGGACGAGGAGGACTGCCTGGAGTACGCCCGTGCGCTGCTGTCCCACCTGCCGTCCAACAACCTGGACGACGCCCCCGTCTACGCCGCGGACACGCCCATGGAGGTCACGGACGAGGACCTCGACCTCGACACCCTGATCCCCGACTCGGCGAACAAGCCGTACGACATGCGCTCGGTGGTCGAGCACGTCCTGGACGACGGCGAGTTCCTGGAGGTGCACGCGGGCTTCGCGCCGAACATCGTGGTCGGCTTCGGCCGGGTCGACGGGCGCTCGGTCGGCGTGGTCGCGAACCAGCCGTTGAGTTTCGCCGGAACGCTCGACATCGCCGCCTCCGAGAAAGCCGCGCGATTTGTGCGGACTTGTGATGCGTTTAATATTCCGGTCTTGACATTTGTTGATGTTCCGGGATTCCTGCCGGGCACCGACCAGGAATGGAACGGAATCATCCGGCGCGGCGCGAAACTCCTCTACGCGTACGCCGAGGCGACCGTCCCCCTGGTCACGGTCATCACCCGCAAGGCGTACGGCGGGGCGTACGACGTCATGGGGTCCAAGCATCTCGGCGCGGACGTCAACCTGGCCTGGCCCACCGCCCAGATCGCGGTCATGGGCGCGCAGGGCGCGGTCAACATCCTCTACCGTCGCGAGCTGGCCGCGGCCGAGGACCCCGAGGCCGCCCGAGCCATGTACGTCCGGGAATACGAGGACACACTGGCCAACCCCTATCTGGCGGCCGAGCGTGGCTACGTGGACGCCGTGATCAGGCCGTCGGAGACCAGGGTCCAGATCGTCAGGGCGCTGCGCTCCCTCCGCGACAAGCGGGCGGCGCTCCCGCCCAAAAAGCACGGGAACATCCCGCTGTGACCAGGCCGGGGACGATATCTACCGGGACAGCGCTAGGCGCCCCGTTTCGGGAGGAACTCGCCGCACTCGTCCCGGGCGGCGTTCCTTCCCTGGCACTCGCGCCGTAAAAAATGGGCAAACCCCGCACATGGGATGCAGAAGGGACCGCTGATCGGTCCTGGGGCTCGGCGTTCGGCCATGCTTCGGCATTAGATCAGCGGAACAGGGTGTCAACGGCCTCAAGAGTTGGGAGTATCTAGAAAAGGGGGAGATATAGTCAGCCGATCATCTAGTGACGAGTCCTGGAGGACGACATGGCCATCCCGGACCTCACCGCACACAGCATGGCTGCCAAGTACGCGGTCCTCGTAGACGTCGGTTACCTGTACGCGGCGGCCGGCGAAGTCCTACTGGGGGCGAAAGAGCGCAAGGAGTACCGGGTCGCCGCGGACGAGCTGATCCAGTCGCTGCAGAAACACGCGATGGAGCGCATTCCCGGCGAGCTGCTGCGCGTCTACTGGTACGACGCCGCGCGGGACCGGGTCCCGACCGTGGACCAGCGCGTGATCGCCCAGCTTCCCTGGGTGAAGGTACGGCTTGGCAACCTGAACGCGCGTGGCCAGCAGAAAGGCGTGGACGCCCAGATCCGCAGCGATCTGGAAGCCCTCGCCCGGCATCACGCCGTCAGTGACACTGTGCTGATCGCGGGCGACGAGGACATGGTTCCCGCGGTCGAGGCCGCGCAGGCATACGGCGTACGTGTTCATCTTTGGGGGGTTGAGCCGCCGTTCGGCACGAACCAGGCCGAGCGGCTGGTGTGGGAGTCCGACACCGTCGAGATATTGAGCGCCGATTTCCTGCGTCCCTACTTCAACCGCGCGCCCGTCCCCGTGCCCGTCACGCCCGCGCCGTCACCGGCGCAGGTGTTCGCCGGCCGTACGGTCAAGCCGGTGCCGAAGGCGCCGGTCGGGCAGATCACCAAGCTGGGGCCCGGACGGCCGCACGTGGAGGAGGTCGGCGAGCACGTCGCGCAGAAATGGATCCTCACTCGGGGGCGCGACAACATCCGGGACCTGCTTCCCGGGCCCATACTGCCGACCGTGATCGACACCGAGCTGCTGATCGAGGCGGAGAAGGAGCTGGGCCACTCGCTTCGGCCGTACCCGGAGGCGCGGGTGTGGCTGCGGGACGGCTTCTGGGCCAGGGTCTACCGCGAGTTCGACCTCGGGGTCGGCATCTCGAGCAAGTGATCCCGCCGCGGCCGCGAAAGGAGAAACGACGGCCGGGAGGCGGCGGGCTCCGGCGCTCCCGCGCCGGGGAGCGGCGGGCGTGACCGGCCTCGATGGTGAGGTCCGATTTCCGCCGGTGCACAGGGGCGGACAGGGCATAACGTCGAAGACGTGAGCACCCGAGAGCTTAACTTCGACTCGTGCTATGCGGCGGCGTCCGCCCGCGATTCCCGGTTCGACGGGCGTTTCTACACGGCGGTCACCTCCACGGGCATCTACTGCCGTCCGGTCTGCCCGGCCAGGACTCCAGCGCGCAAGAACGTCCGGTTCTACCGGCACGCCGCCGGCGCCGAGGCCGCGGGGTTCCGCCCCTGCCGCCGGTGCCGTCCCGAGCTGAGCCCGGGCGCGCCCGGCTGGGACGTGCGGGCCGACCTCGTCGGACGGGCGCTCCGCCTGATCGGCGACGGCGAGGCCGACGACCACGGCGTCGCCGGGCTCGCGCGGCGGCTCAACGTCACCGAACGCCACCTCCACCGGCTGTTCGTCACCGAGCTGGGCACCGGGCCGCTCGCGGTCGCCAGGACCAGGCGGCTGCTGCTGGCCAAGCAACTGCTCACCGAGACGCACCTGCCGATGACCGACGTCGCGTTCGCGGCGGGTTTCGGCAGCGTCCGCCAGTTCAACGCCGCCATGAAGGAGTCGTACGGCTTCGCCCCCGGCGACCTCAGGAAGGCGAACGGGCCGATGGGCGGCACCTCGGGGTCGTGCCTGGTCCCCTATGGGCTCACGCTGCGGCTGTACTACCGTCCTCCCTACGACGCGGCGGCGCTGTTCCGCTATCTGGCCGCCCGCGCCATCCCGGGCACGGAGGCGGTCACCCGGCCGGACGAGCAGGGCGAGGGGAGCTATCTGCGGGCCGTCCCCGGCGGCTGGATCTCGCTGGTTCCCATGGCCGACCACATCCGGCTCACGGTGCGTACCGGCGACACGCGGCAGCTCGCCCGGATCGTGGCGCGCTGCCGCCGCCTGCTCGACCTGGACGCCGACCCCGAGGCGATCGCCGCGGTGCTCGGCACGACATCGCTCGGCCCGCTGGTCGAGCGGCGTCCGGGGCTGCGTGTTCCGGGTACGTTCGACGGCTTCGAGCTGGCCGTACGCGCCGTGGTGGGGCAGCAGATCTCGGTCGCCGGGGCGCGGACGCTGCTCGGCCGCATCGCGGCCCGGGCGGGCACCACCGCCACGGCACCCGGGCAGGACGGGGCGGACGGTGAACCCGCCGCGCCGGTGACGACGCTCTTCCCGACGGCCGAGCGTCTCGCCGAGGCCGACCTCGACGGCATCGGGCTCACCCAGCGCCGGGCCGCCACGCTGCGGGCGCTCGCCGAGGCGGTCGCCGAGGGCCGGATCGACCTCGACGGCGCCGAGGACGTCCCGGAGACGACGGCCAAGCTGCTCACGATCCCCGGGATCGGGCCGTGGACCGCGAGTTACGTCGCGCTGCGCGCGCTCGGCGACCCGGACGCCTGGCCGGGCGGCGACCTGGTGCTGAAGAAGACCATGCAGTGCCTCGGCATCCCGGCCGATCATGCCGAGCGGTGGCGGCCCTGGCGGGCGTACGCGGCGCTCCACCTGTGGAGCTCGACCGCCGACCCGGCCGCCGTCCGCGCCATCTGAAGAACATCGGACACGAACGCCAGACAGGAGGAGCGGCGGGCCCGTCCGGCCCGCCGCGATCGAGATGATCGTTGCTCAGGTACTGCCCACGCCCGTGGGTCCGATGAGTGTGCTCGCGCGGGACGGCGTCGTCGTCGCGGCCGGGTTCTGCGCGGACCCCCGTGACCAGTTCGTCCGGCTTCCGGCCGCGCTCCAGGAGTTGCCGCTGGTCGAGGGCGACCTCGGCGACATCGCGCAGGCCGTACGCGACTATCTGGACGGCGAGATCGACGCCCTGGACCGGGTCCCGGTGACACAGCCGGGGACGCCGACGCGGCAGCGGCTCTACACGGCGCTGCGCAGCGTGCCCGCCGGCACCACCGTGTCGTACGGCACGCTGGCCGAGATGGCGGGGCTGCCGCGGACGGGGGCCCGGGCGGCGGGGTCGGCGTGCGCGCAGAATTTGATCGCGCCGTTCGTCCCGTGCCACCGCGTCCTGCCCACGACGGGCGGGTTCGGCGGCTACTACTACGGCGTGCCGGTGAAGGAGTGGCTGCTCGCCCACGAAGGCCGCCGGTCCACCTCGTGACGACGGGCCACGCCCCCCGCCGCAGCGCCTACGGCCCCGGTCATCCCGTGACGACGGACTGGACCTCGCCGACGGGGACGTCCCTGGTGACGGTGGCCCGCAGCGGCGTGTAGGCGATGGGCGCGCCTCCCTGGCCGACCGCGCCGGTCACCGGCCACACGGCGGTGACGGTCATGGTGTAGACCTGGCGCGGCAGGTCGATCGAGGCCCTCAGGTAGCGGACGCCGCAGGTGAAGTCGCCGCCCTTGGCGTAGGGGTGCCCGGTGGCGCCGCAGTTCTGGCGCACCTCGGCGCGGTCGGACGTGGTGCCCGCGTCGATCTCGATGTTCTTCAGCGTGGCGGTCACCGTCGCGCTCATCACACCGGGCAGGGTGGCGGTCACCGAGCGGGTCACCGGTCCCGCGCCGTCCAGCCAGACCCAGGTCGGCAGGTTGACGAAGCTCCGGGCGTCCGGGCTGAGCTTGAGCTTCGGCTCGGGGACGGTCAGCGCGGCCCGCGCGATCTGCAGCAGGTCCTCCGGGGTGATGCCCGCCGGAGGGGTCTGGCCGTTCGGCACCCACACGGCCGGGGCGAGCGCGCCGGCGCAGGCCACCCCGTTCGGGTCCGCCTCGTTGTACGAGGGGCGCCACCAGCGCCCCTCCTGCCCCAGCTTGTCGCGGTACTTCTGGATGAGGCCGTCCGTGTCCCCGCCGGCGCCGACGAGGTCGGGGTCGGCCCTGAGCGCGTGGCGCAGCGACTCGTCCTGCTCGCGCACCATCTCGTCGGCGTTCTTGTACGGCTCGTACCAGCAGGGGCGCGGGATCCGATAGCCGTCGCCCCTCGCGCCTCCGCCGCCGAGGCCGTTGCCGGACAGCACGATGGAGGAGTTCCTCAGCCGAACCCCGGCGGTGCGGCCCTCCTGGAACCCCTCGGCGGCCGGACGTCCCGGGCCCGGAGTCGGAGCCGCCGACGCGGCGGCGCGCGCGGATGGAGACAGCGCCAGGACCAGGAGCAGGACCGGGGGCAGTGCCAGGACCGCGGCCAGGGACCGGGACAGGGCGGCGGGCGATCTCATCGGACACACCTCTTCGCGGACGCGGCGGGATAGGTGGCGATGCGGAACAGTCTGACCCGCCAGACGCCGCGCTCGTCCCGGCCGACCGACCCGCCCCACAGGTAGGCCGACAGCGGCGGCCGGGTCCAGCCCGGCTGGTCCGCGATCGGCTGTCCGGCCAGGTCGGTCATCCGGATCCCCGACTCGTCGACGCAGCCGAGCACCAGAACGCCCATCCGGTCGCCGATCGTCACCTGGGAGTCGATCCGCAGCGCGTAGAGCCGGGCCACGCCGCGCGCGGAGCGCCCCAGGTCGAGGAACTCGTTCAGGCGGGTCGCGATGTCGCCGATGGCGCTGTCCTCCACCTTCTGGAGGTAGGAGCGGTCCCGCCCGCCGCTGGTGACGGCACGCCACATGGCGGTGTAGCTCTCGGCGTACGTGCGGATCGCTCCCGCCACCTGGGGGTCGGTCCCCGCGGGCCACTCGATCTCGACGCGCACTCCGTCGCCGGCCGCGACCCGCTCGGTGCCCGGGTCGATCGGCGACTCCGCGGGACGGCCGGGGGCGGCACCGGGCGACGTCTCGGCTACGGCGGTCGCGAGGGCTCCGGCCGGCTCGAACCGCGGCTCCGGGCGGGACGGGGCGCAGGCGGCGGCGATGAGGCCGCCGACCAGTACGGCGGCGGCGAACCGGACGTCACGCCGCACCGGCGACCTCCTCACTGTGGAACGCCGGTACGGCCGGCCCGCGCGTCCCCGCCGATCCGCCGCCGGGGCCGTCCGGCGCTCGTCACGCGAGCCGCGGGGCGCCGAGATCCGACGCGAGGTCGCGGCGCCAGTCGGGGAGCAGCTCATCGATCAGCGCCTCCGTCTCGGGAGCCATGCCGCCTCCGTACGGATGGGAGGCGGCCCTTCGGTGCAGGCCGTCGACCACGACGCGCAGCCGCGCGGGGTCGCCGGTGGCGTGCGCGGCACGCAGCAGGTCGCGCCACAGGCCCTCGTCGTCGGCGGCGAGGAGGAGCCCGGCCCGGGCCGCCGCGACCGCCGCCTCGGCCTCGCCGCGGGCCAGCCGCAGCTCGCAGAGGCGGTGCGCGGCGTCGGCCACGGCCGCGGTGACGTCGTACTCCAGGGGGTCGGCGGCGAGCCAGGCGTACCGGCCCGCCGGGCGGCCGGCCAGCAGCGGCCCGCGCACCAGCCCCACCGCCTTCTCCAGGAGGAGGACCTCCGCCTCGGGATGCTGGTCGCGGGATCGGCGGACCAGCTCCTGGAACAGGTGCCAATCGCTCCTGATCTCGGGGCCGAGCCGCAGCCGTCCCGACTCGTCCGGCTCGACGTGGGGGCGGCCCTCGTCGTCGGCGCCGAGCCAGTCGACGACGCGGGCGACGGCGGCGTCGCGGACCGCCGCCTGCACGCCGCGCGGCCACAGGACGCCGCCGAGTACGACGGGGTGGACCCCCGCCGGGTGCGCGGCCAGGTAGACGACCATCTCGTGGGCGAGCGCCGCCCTGCCCTCCTCCAGGGGCGGCACCGGGCCGATCTCGATCGGGCCGAGGATGCGGACCTCGATCGACGGGGGCGCGTCGGGCACCCGCACCGCGGGCTGCTCGGGCAGCGGCTCGCCGTCCATCCGCTGGGCCGTGCGGAACAGATCGACGACGGCGGCGTAATGGCGGCGCGGGAGGAGCTGGGCATCGACCTCGAAGCCGAGCGCGTCGATCCTGGCCCGCTCGTCGTCGGTGACCTCCCAGGTCCAGGTCGCGTGCGCCGTGCCGCCCGCCACGACGTAGCCGGTGGCCGTACGGGTCGCCTTGCCGAGCAGGGCGAGGCGGCGCGCCTCGTCCTCGTCCGGGCGGATCGCGGAGAGCAGGTAGTGCGGCGTCCAGGCGGGGTCGGCGACCCGGGAGCGGATCCGCCCGGTGAGGACGTCTCCGCTCTCCCGCGCGGCGCGCTCCTCCAGCTCGGGCAGGACCTCGGCGAGGCTGCCCGCGACGCGGATGCGGTCGGGGGCGATCAGGGCGAGCTCCTCGCCGAACCCGACGAGGGTGAGCCGCATGTGGTCCGACCAGCGGTTGGTGGCCAGCTCGACGGCGAGCGCGGAGATGGCCGCCACGGTCTGCGGCCCCTCCATCGCGACGACACCCTGCGCGGCCTCCAGGTCCACGAGCACCCGGCCGCCGTCGGCGGTGCCCAGCGAGACGAGTCCCGGGTACGGAGCAGGCGCCCCGGCGAGCTCCTCCTCGTCGATCCGGCGTCCCTCCTGGGCGGGCAGCCGCCAGACCTGCCCGCCGTCGCACGCCTCCCAGGGCGCGGGCGCGTCCAGGTCGGCCGGGTGGATCCACAGGTCCAGCCCCCTGCTGGACAGGTGGACCGCGTAGATCGTCGGCGGACGCCGGTCCTGCTCGGCGAGCAGCCTGCCCAGCAGGCGCAGGCCGAGGTCGAGCATGCGGCTGCCCGGCGCGTCGGCCCCGAGGCGGATCGCCACCTCGGCCCGCGCGGCGTCCCCTCGCGGCGGGACCACCCGGCGGCCGAACGCCCGCCGCCAGAGCTGCTCCCTGCGCCGTCGTCCGAGCAGGGCGAGCAGCCCGGCCGCCGCCAGCGACGCCGCCGCGAGGTAGTCGGCCAGGTCGAGCCCGGCGTCGTCCTCCTGGGCGTGGCGTCCGGACAGGGAGGGCTCGCCGTCCGTGCGCCTCTCCTGCGACGGGAGCGGCCGGCCGTCCGACGAGCGGGACGGCGGATGCCCGGCGGTCTCGTCGCCGTGCCGCTCGGGCAGGGCGGGCGGCGGCAACCGGACATCGTCCTTTCCTTCCGTTTCGCCCTTCATGTCGTGGCCCAGGTCGTCGCTCAGGTCGCCGTGGGTGTCGGACGGCATCCGGGGGTGGTGGTCCAGCGTCGTCGGCCGGTCCTCATCTATCGGGACGATCAGGACGTTCCGCGCGTCGTCCGGCATGTCGAGGACCCATCCCGGCCGGATCAGGTCGGCCATCCGCAACCGGCTGCCGTCGGGCTGCTGCTTGTGCTGGTTGAGCCGGAAGATCTCCGGATAGCGGCGGCCGTCGCCGAGGCACTTCTCGGCGATCTCCCAGAGGCTCTCGTGGTGCCGCCCGTGCGGGGGTTGCACGACGTAGACCTTCTTCGCCTCGCGCGCCTGCAGCGGCGGCCGGTCCTCGGCCGTGACGACCGGCGCCGACAGCGTGGCGGCCTGCGGGCGGATCGCCGGCGGCTGGCCTCCTCCCGTGACGGGCCCGATCACCGGGCCGGCCACCGCCGCCGCGGCGAAGAGCAGCAGCACGGCCGAGACGAGCCGGTTGGCGAGCGCCTGGGTGCCGCCGGACAGGGGTACCCGCGCGGGCATGCCCACCCGGCGGATCCCCGCGTACACCTCCACGATCACGCAGACGAACAGCTGCAGCCAGGCCAGCCACACCAGCAGGACGAGGATCGCGATGACCGTCTCGGGGCCGACGTCGCTCGTGAGCAGGTCGAGGTCGCGCAGCTCGGGCCGCAGCGGCGGCCCGGCCAGCCGGATCAGCGCGTACGGCACACCACCCACCAGGGCGACCAGGGCCAGCAGCGCGGTGATCCCGACGAGGACGTCGCGGGCCGTACGGCGCGGCGGGATGCGGACCGGGCGGCGCAGCGCGGACCGGCGGCCGGGCTGCCGGTTCGGGCGGGGTCCGGAGCGTTGGATCGCGCCGAAGGCGGACCGGTCGCCTTCGCGTGTGGATGACCGGCCCGGCCGCCCCGGCTCGTCGCCGTACGGCATGGAGGACCGCGACCGCTCCCGCGTGGAGCCCTCGGGTTCGCCGCCGTACGGCCGGGTGGAGCGCCCCTCCGGCGGCGCGGGGTCGCGGGACGGCGGGAACGCGGGCGGCAGCGGCGCACGCTGCCCCTGAGGGCGTCCGCCACCGGGTGGGCGCCCCCCGCCCGGCGGGCGCCCCGCTCCCCTGGGGCGGCGCGGTGAGTCCGAGCCGCGCGGCCACGAGTTCCCGTCACCGGTCATACGTCCCCCGCGTCCCCCGCGTCCGGCCCGGCGGTGGCGGTGGCCGCCGCCTCCGAGCCGCCGAATCCGAGCATCGACAGGAAGACGGCGTCCCAGCGGACGCCGACCTCGACCGTCACCTCCGCCTGGCCGCCGCCGATCTCGCACCGCCTCATCCGTACGCTCGGGTCGTCGTGGGCCGCAGTGATCTCACGCGCCCGGCCGCACACCGTGCCCTCGTCGGAGAGCAGCCGGACCCGGCCGTCGGCCCGCAGCGCCTCCACGTCGATCTGGTCGGCCGCCGCGCGGGCGGCCTGCTCGGCGACGTCGGCCGCCCTGAGCCGGGCGTTGATGGCCGCGCCGCCGTCCACGAGCAGCCCCGCGAGCAGGAAGACGGCCACGGAGAAGAGGACCACGAAGACCGACATCGACCCCCGCTCGCCTCCGGGCGGCACGGTTCCCCTCCGCGCGTCCTCGGAGCGGGGCGGGCGGGGCTCGTGGCCGGGCCGGTCGGGTGTCGTGGTCACTCCACCCTCCGGAACTGTTCGAGTGGCGCGACGGACGTCCCCTTCATCTGCCGGGCCGCGCCGAAGCCCAGGAAGTCGAGGTTCAGCTCGCACGTCACCGCGACGTGGACGACGCCGCCTTCCTTCCAGTCGGTGCCGGACAGGCCCACCTGGGGGTCGCACTCGCCGGAGAGCGCCGCCCTGGCCGTGTCGGCGGCCGCCGACTCCGCCTCGGCCCGGGTCCGCTGTACGGACGCGGCGCGGGCCGCGTCCCTGGCCGCGCCGTTGACCTCTCCCTGCGCCTCGACGACCCGCCCCGCGCCCACGAGGAACACGAGGAAGAGCAGGAGGACGGGCGCGAGCATCACCGTCTCGGCCGTCATCGACCCGGCGTCCGGGGGGCGGCGGCGGGCGGCGGCGCGGGCGGGCGGCAGCCGTACGGACCGGGTCACCGGCAGCCGTCCGAACCGTCGTCGGGGCGGAAGCACTCGATGGGTCCGCCGAAGTCGGCCGTGACGGTGAAGGCGAGGTCGGGCAGCAGCGGCACCACCTGTACGGCGCTGCCGGTGACCTCGACGCCGCGTTGGTCGCCGCGTTCCCAGGCGCGCGCCGTCGCGCCGCTCAGGATCTTGGGCCCGATGGCGCGTACGATCTGCTCGGCCTTCGCCTCGGCGGCGGCCTGCCAGTCACCGGACGTCCCGGCGGCGCGGGCGATCCTGGCGCCTTCCCGCGCCGCGGCGTCGGCCACCTGGCGTCCGTGGAACCAGAGCGCGAGTTGCACGACGAGCAGCACCACGGCCAGCACGATGGGCATGATCATGGCCAGCTCGATGACGGTCGCTCCGCGCTCGCCCCGGCGGCGGGCTCGGCGCCCTCCGCCCGCGCGGTGTGTCACTGATCGCCTCCGGTGAAGACGCCTCCCCCGTCACCGCCGCCACCACCACCGCCGCCGCCACCGCCGAAGTTGGAGGTGATGTCGGCCTCCCTCTGGGAGACGAGGTTCTTGATGAGGGTGGCCAGGCCGAGGGCGACCCCGGCGATGATCGCCGTGATGATCACCCATTCGACGGCCGAGGCCCCCTTGCTCGGCGCGTTACGGGCCCGGTCGATCCGCACGTGCAGCATCGCGATCAAATAGGTGAGCATCTACGCCCCCAACATCTTCATGGCCGCCGGAAAACTGAGAAAGATCACGAAACCGGCGCACAGCAGGAGCTGGGCCACCAGCATCGACTGGGATCGCTCCCCCGCCTTGCCCTCGACCTCCGCGAGCTCCCGCCGCCGCAGGGTGGCGGCGCGCGCGCTCAGCGAGGAGCGGACCTTGGCGCCGTCGTCGGCGACCAGGCCGAGCGCCGCCGACAGGTCGCGCAGCTCGTCCACGTTGATCTCGTCGCCGAGCCGTCCGAGCGCCTGCCACGGCGTGATGCCGACGATGCGGGCGTTCCCGAGCGCCTCGCGGATGCGCTCCATCGCCCAGTTGGCGCCCGCGCCCGACGTCCCGTCCGGGCTGCCGACGGCGACCGCCATCATCAGCGCCTCCGGTACGCCGCGCCCGCCCGCGAGGTTCATCGCGACGAGGTCGAGGAACGCGCCGACCGCGTGCCGGAAGTCTCGGCGGCGTACCGCGGCGTCCCGGCGCATCTGCAGGTCGGGCAGGAGGAAGAAGACCGCGGAGGCGGCCAGCGCGGACCAGAGCGGGATGCTCAGTGACAGGCCCCACCCCATCAGCGCGAGCCAGCCCACGAGGAGCGGGAACACCAGGAGCCCGGCCGCCGCGAGCAGGACCTTCGTCGCGAGGAAGCCCTCGAAGGACTTGCCGAGCAGCGCCAGGTCGGCCCGGATGGAGCGCGCCTCCCACCCCCTGGCGGCGTAGAGGCGGGCGAGACGCAGGCCGAGGTCGCGGCGGAACGCGCTGACGTGCTCGTCCGGCGCGATGAGCGGCGCCTTGGGCAGCTCCGCGCCCGCCTGCGCCGCGTCCAGGGCCGTCAGCCGGGCGAACAGCCCGGGCCGGGGCGGGAACAGCGCCCGGAAGAGCAGGAAGAGCCCCAGGCCGAGTACGGCTCCCGCCAGCGCGGGCTCGGTCATCGCACGCCTCCCGTCCGGAGCGGACGGCCGCCCCTACCGTCCCCCGGCTCATCCGCGTCGCGTCCGCCCTCGCGCGGCTCGCCGCCCGGGCCCGACGTGTACGGCGCGAGGATCCGGCCGGGCTTGTCGAAGCGGGCCAGTCGGCGCATCCACGCGAACCCGGCGCCGAACAGCCCCGCCACCACGACGAGGACGGCCTGGCCGAGCAGGGTGCCGTACTCCGCGACGTACGAGCGGTTGAAGACCACCAGCGCGGCGGCGAAGGCGAGCGCCGTGCCCACCACGATCTGCACGCTCTTGCGGGTGGAGCGGCGCTCGGCCTCGACGCGCCGCCGCATGTCGAGCTCCTCGCGGGCGGACACGGCGAGCGCGGACAGCACGTCGCGCAGGCCGGGGCCGCGCAGCCGCGAGTTGAGGATCAGCGCCGCGACGACGAGGTCGGCGGAGGGGTCGTCGAGCTCGTCCGCGAACATCCGCAGCGCGTCGGCCAGCGGCATGCGCGAGTGCAGCCGATCGACGAGGGCGAGCAGGTGGGGCCGGAGCATGGGCGCGGCCGCCCGGATCGAGGAGGGGATGGCCTGTTCGAGCCCTGCCGCGCCGGCGATGGTGTCGCGCAGCGACTCGGTCCAGGCGGCCAGGCCTTCGAGGCGCCGCATGGCGGCCCGCTCCTCGGCCGCGCCGCCGGTCAGGCCGCGCCAGGCGAGGACGAGCAGCACGGCGCCCACGCCCATGACCGGCCATCCCGTCACCAGCAGGACGACGACTCCGGTGATCACGCCGACGGCGGTGCGGGTGGAGAGGGTCCTGAGCAGCTCGCGGCGGGCCGCCTTCCGATCCGGCGCGGAGGGCCGGGGGCGCATGCCGTACAGGGCGAGGACGAGGAGGAACAGGCCGCCGCCGGTCAGCGCCCCGGCCAGCAGCACCAGTGGATCGAGCAGCCCGGCGGGCATCAGCGCCACACCTCCCGCGTGGGGTCGTAGCCGTGCGCCGCCAGCTCGTCGAGGCAGGAGATCGGGGCGTGCGGGACGACGCGGTCGCCGGCGGCGGTGAACACCTCCGAGGACAGCACCCGCCCGTCGCAGCCGGTGACCTCGCGGACGCTGGAGACGAAGCGCCGCAGCGTTCCGCCGCGGTGGTAGTCGTTGCGCTTCTCGATGAAGACGACGAAGTCGATCGCGCCCGCGATCAGCATGTGGGTCGCCTCGATGGGGAGCCGCTCCTCCGCCTGGAGCGCGTACGTCGCGATGCGGTTGAAGACCTCCATCGAGGAGTTGGCGTGGATCGTGGAGAGCGAGCCGTCGTTGCCCTGGGTCATCGCGTTGAGCATGGTGACGATCTCGTCGCCGAGGACCTCGCCGACGATGACGCGCGAGGGGTTCATGCGCAGGGACCGCCGTACCAGCTCGGCCATGGTGATCTCGCCCTGGCCCTCCGAGTTGGGCAGGCGCTGCTCGAACGCGACCACGTTGGGGTGGAGTTCGGGGAACTGGTCGAGGCCGAGTTCCAGCGCGCGCTCGACGGTGATGAGCCGCTCGCCCGACGGGATCTCGTTGGCGAGCGCCCGCAGCAGGGTCGTCTTCCCCGCGTTCGTCGAACCGGCGATCATGATGTTCTTGCGCGCGGCGACGGCGGCGGCGAGGAACCGGCCCAGCTCGGGGGCGAGGGTGCCGTTGCCCACCAGGTCGCTGAGGAACACCTTGCCGAGCCGGGCGCGGCGGATCGACACGGCGGGCCGCACGGTGACGTCCATGACGGCCGACAGGCGGGACCCGTCCGGCAGGCGCAGGTCGAGCTGCGGGTTCGCGGTGTCGAACGGCCGGGACGACAGGCCCGAGTACGCCGCGAGGATCTGGATGAGCTCGATCAGCTCCTCGTCGGAGTCGGCGACGGGCTCGTGCGCGACCTCCTGGCCGTCGGCGTAGCTCACGAACACCCGGTCGCAGCCGTTGATGTCGATGTTCTCGACCTCGGGGTCGTCGAGGAACGGCTGGAGGCGGCCGACGCCGAACAGCGCGGCGTGGATGCCCGCGGCGAGGGCCTCCTCCTCTTCCGCGGTGGGCGGGGTGCGGCCGACGCCGATCTCGCCCCTGGCGTACTCCTCCAGGACCTGGGCGATCAGGGCGCGGGCGAACTGCCGCTCGTCCTCGCCGGTCATCGGGGGGATGCCGCTCGCCTGGTCCAGCCGCCGCTGGTGGGCGAGCCGGTCGCCGACCTCCTGGCGGAAGCGCTTCACCAGCGCGTGGTCGACGCCGCCCCGTTGCCCGCTCATCGGCCCGCTCCGCCGCGAGCCGCCCCGCTGCGGTCCGGCCGCCCGGCCGGCTCACGCGGGGACAGCAGCGCGGCCAGCCGTCCGGCGAGCTCGCGCGCGGTGCGGATCAGCAGGCTGCGGTCGAGCCGCCCGCCCCACTGGCCGCGCAGCAGCTCGGCGCCCTTGGGGTCGTACGCGAGGCCGGCCACGAACGCGACGTCCCACGGCGCGACGATGCGCCGGACCTCCTCGATCGAGGCGCGGTACGACCGGGGGTCGGCGATCACGACCACGACGGGCCGCCCGTCCAGCAGGGCGAGCCGCTCGCGCAGGTGGGCGACGTGGTCGAGGCTCGGCCGGGTGAAGAGCACGACCTGGGCCGCCTCGGCGACGAAGTCGCCCATCTCAGGATGCCCGCCGAGGCGCCCGCAGTCGGCCAGCACGTCGGCGTGCGGCAGCGCGGCCAGGGACCGGCCGAGCGGCCCCCACAGCCAGGTGAGGCCCCCGGCCTGCTCGCCGTGGGTCAGGCCGGTGAGGACGTCCAGGCCGCCGACGAGCTTCTGCGTGTGTTCGTGGATCTGCTCGGCGTGCAGGCCACGCCGGGCCACCGCGCCGAGGCTGAGCAGGCCGCGTGCCGGGTTCAGCACGCCGCCGTCCTCGGCGGGCAGCCGGTAGGCGAGGTCGCCGCCGGCCGGGTCGCACTCGGCCAGCAGCACCGGGCGCGGCCAGACCGCCCCGAGGGCGGTCGCCGCGGTCGTCACCCCGGGCGCCCCCTTGTCGGCGGCGAGGACGATGAGGGCCACGTCACCCGGCTCCCGGCAGCACGGCCAGCGCGATCTCCCCGCTGGAGGCGTACGCGGCGACGGCGGGCGAGATGGACGCGTCGACCACGATCGAGACCAGCCCGCCGCCCGACCTCCCGGGCGCGCCGATGCTGTGGACGCGGGCGGCGGGCGCGAGCACCCGCTGCTCGGCCGACCCCTTGCCGCTCGCCGGGACGTAGATCACCTGGACGACGTCGCCCTTGCCCATGCCGACCGGCGCCTGGCCGGCCCTGAGCGACAGGCCCACGATGGCCTTGCCCGGGCCGAGCTCCCCGCTCGACCGGGTGAGCATGGGGTTGGTCAGCAGCGTGCCGGGGAGCAGGGTGACGGCGGCGTAGGTCTTCTCGACCTCGCCGCGGTAGCGCCAGGGGACGTAGTCGATGCCGGTGTCGGCGATCTCAACCTCCTTCATGGCGGAGGCCGGGATGAGCTGCCCCGCGCCGACCCGCTGCACGACGCCCACGGCGGAGACGCGGTCGCCGCTGCGCAGGACGAGCAACGTGGTGGCCAGTGCCCCGCCGAGGATGAGGAGGACGGCCAGCGCGGCGAGCGCGGGCTTGCGCTCGCGCGGTGGGACAGGGAGCCCCCGCGAGGCCGGTCCGGACAGCCCGGGACGCTCGTTCGCCGGTACGCGTCCGTCGGAGGCGGGCTTGTCGCTGATCCTCATGGGTGGGGGACTCCCAAGGACGATCGCTTCCGTTACTGAAATGAGGGCCGGATTAACGGTCGCGCCTTCATCCGCAGTATTGGTCAGTTCGAATTACAGAATTGACACTATTATGGACACCCACGCGCTGCCGTGTGGCCGGAAACCGGCCTTCCATGCTTATCCGTTAGGAATACCGGTGTCAATGCCGACCTGATCGATGCTTGTTTACCATTAACACTTTCCTGTGGTTGAATTTCGTGATAAGAAGCACTCTGTCCGCATTGATCACATTGGTCCCGCCGACCCGTGCGCCCCTCGGCCGTACGGCGGGGAAGGCCGCCCGGCGTTTCCCGGGAACCGGGAGATATCCGGGGGCGGCCCCGCTAGCTTGTCCTCGGCCGGGCCCTTTCGCGCGACGCCGCCTCGGAGGGACGCTCCCCGGGAAAGGGTTCCGTGGCCGGTTCCAGGGCGCCGCCCGCTCGCCGCGTCCGGGATACCGCCGCCGGTCCCCGTACGAGTTCCCGGCATGACGACGTCCCCGGGGTTCTTCGCACCGGAATTCCCGGCATGGATACCCGCGGAGGTCCCCCGATCGGGTCGGGATGCCGAGAACGGGTTCCGGCCGGAGGCGTCCCCGGCGGAGATGTCCGGCCGACCCGGGCGACGCGGCCGGCCACGCCACAGGTAACGCCACGAGTCACGCGACGGCGGACCGCCCTCCCCCCGTGAGGGCGGCCCTTGGGAGTCTGGGTATGCGGATCATGCTCACCGTGGTGGCCGAGCACGGCCATCGCGACGTGCTGGTCGAGGGTGACGAGTCCACCACGGTCGGCGCGCTGGCCGCCGCGCTCGCCGGCCCGGCCCGCCCGTCCAACGTCGTACGGCTGCCGCCCGCCAGAGCGCCGTACGACCTGGACCGGGGACGGCGCCGCCGGGCGGAGGGCCCGAAACTGTGGGTGGACGGGCGGCCCCTCGACCCCGGCGCCCGGGTATTCGGGCTGATCCGCGACGGCGACCTCGTCGCGCTCGACGGCGTCGCGGCCGCGGCGACGATGGCCGAGGAGCCGGACGGCGTGATCGAGCTGCGGGTGGCCGGCGGCCCCGGAGCGGGGTCCGTCCACCGGCTCGGCCCCGGCCTGCACACCCTGGGATCCGACCCGGGGTGCGCGATCGCCGTGCCGGACCCCGCGCTGCCTCCGCACGCCGCGACGATCCGGGTCGCGCCGGACGGGGTCTCCGTCGAGCCGGCGCACCCCGCCGCCCGGCTGGAGCTGGACGGCCGGCCGGTACGCGAGGCGACCCCATGGGCCGCCCGCCGTACGCCGCCGAGCGCCGCCGAGGCGTCCGGCAGGAGCGCCCGGCGCGCCGCACGACGCCACGCCAGGAAGGCTCGCCGAGCCGGCGAGGCGACCCGGGCCGGGAGGGCCCGGGGAGCCGACGCGGCGGGGCGCGCCGGGCATGACGACGCGGGCCGGGGAGCCGCCCGGGACGTGCGCCGGGTCCTGCTGTCCTGCGGCGTCTCGGTGTTCTCCGTCGGCCCGGTGGAGCCGCCGGACGCCCACCTGGACGCGCTGCCCGACGGCGGGCTGGCCTACAACCGGCCGCCCCGGCTGCGCGCCCCGGAGCGGCGGGCGCGCCTGGAGGTGCCCACCGAGCCCAAGCGGGCCGAGGGCGTCCGGCTCCACTTGCTCGCCGCGCTGCTGCCCGCGGTGTTCGGCGTGGGCATGGCCGTGGCGTTCCACAACGTGTACTTCCTGCTGATCGCGCTGATGAGCCCATTGATCATGTTCGGCCAGTGGGCGAGCGACCGCAGGCACGGCAGGAAGAAGCACCGCCAGGCCGTCAGGGCGTACCGCGAGCGGCTCGCGGCGTTCGAGGCCGAGGTGGCGGAGGCGCGCGAGGAGGACGAGGCGGCCCGCGGGGCGGCCGCGCCGGACCCGGCCGAGATCCTGCTGACCGCGACCGGGCCGCGCCGCCGCCTCTGGGAGCGGCGGCTGCACGACCCGGACAGCCTGCGGCTCCGCGTCGGGCTGGCCGACCTCCCCGCGGACATCGCGTACGCGCCCGAGCGTGGAGCGCCCGCCGACGCCGAGCTGCCGGAGCCGCCGCTCGCGCGGCACGTGCCGGTCGCCCTCGCGATGCGCAGGCTCGGCGTGGCGGGCGTGACCGGTCCGCGGGAGGCGGCCATGGGCTCCGCCCGCTGGCTGGTCGGGCAGGCGGCGGCCCTGCACAGCCCCAGGGACCTGGCCGTCGTCGTGCTCTCCGCGCACGCCGACGCCGCCGAGCAGTGGGGCTGGGTCCGCTGGCTGCCGCACTGCGCGGCCGAGGGGGGAGCCGCCGGGGCCGCCTCCCTCGTCTCCGGCTCGGTCGCCCTCGTCGGCGCGGACCCGGAGGCCGCCGCGCGCAGGGTCGCCGACCTCGCGGCGCTCATCGGCGAGCGGCTCGATCCGGCCGAGTCCGCTCCGTCCGGCACCGGCCCGGGTCCGTTCGGCGGGTCGCTGTCCGGGGGGCCGTCGGGCTGGGGCGACCTCGGCCGCGTGGGGAGCACCCGGCCGGAGGAGGCGGCCGAGCCGGCGTTCGCGGCGTACGACGAGCGGCCCTGCGACGTGCTGGTCGTCCTCGACGGCGCGCAGGTGCTGCGCGGCCTGCCGGGGATGCCGCAGGTGCTCAGACAGGGCCCGCGCGCCGGGGTGTACACCGTCGCGATCGACGACGACGAACGGCTGCTCCCAGAGGAGTGCGCCACGGTCGTGTCCTGCGACCCGGACGGGTCGGTACGGCTCCGCGGCGGCGGGCTGGACGCGATCGGGACGATCCGGGCCGACCAGGTGTCGGCGTCGTGGGCCGAACGGCTGGGCCGCGCGCTGGCCCCCCTGCGCGACGTGAGCAGGGACGACCAGGCGTCGGCGCTCCCCGAGTCGGTACGGCTCCTCGACCTGGTCGCCGCCGAAGGCATCGCGCGGCGGTGGGGGCGCTCCACCCGCGCCGTCGTCGGCGTCGGCCCGGACGGGCCGTTCGAGATCGACATCAGCAGGGACGGCCCGCACGCCCTGATCGCCGGGACCACGGGCGCGGGCAAGTCCGAGCTGCTGCAGACGCTGATCTGCTCGCTGGCCGCGGCGAACCGGCCCGACGAGATGACGTTCGTGCTCATCGACTACAAGGGCGGCGCCGCCTTCAAGGAGTGCGTACGGCTGCCGCACACGGTCGGGATGGTGACCGACCTGGACGGCCACCTCACCCAGCGGGCGCTGGCGTCGCTCGCGGCCGAGATCCGGCGCAGGGAGCGGCTGCTCCTGGCCGCCGGGGCCAAGGACATCGAGGACTACCAGTCGGCGCGGGAGTCCCGGCAGGCGGGGAAGTCCGTGCGCGAGCTGCCGCCGCTGCCCCGGCTGGTGCTGGTCATCGACGAGTTCGCCGCGATGGTGTCCGAGCTGCCCGACTTCATGGACGGCCTGGTCGACATCGCGCGGCGCGGCCGTTCGCTCGGCATCCACCTGGTCCTCGCCACCCAGCGTCCCGGCGGCGTGGTCACCGCGGACATCCAGGCCAACACGTCGCTGCGCATCGCGCTGCGGGTGACCGACGCCATGGAGTCCGCCGACGTGATCGACACCCCCGACGCGGCGCGCATCTCCAAGTCGACTCCCGGGCGCTGCTACGTGCGTTCCGGCTCCGGCCAGCCCGTCGCCGTACAGACGGCGCGGATCGGGGGACGCACGCCGGACGGCGGCGACGGGGACGGGAGCGGCGGCCCACGGGTGATCGACCTGCCGTGGCGGGCGCTGGGACATCCGCTGCCCGCCGCGGCGGAGGCCGCGCCGACGTCCGGCACGGACCTCGCGCTGTTCGTGGACGCGATCGACGCGGCGGCCAGGGGCATCGGGCGCTGTCCGAGCCCGTGGCTGCCTCCGCTCCCGGAGACGGTGACGCTGACGCCCGAGCGCGGCGTGGACGGCCGGCCACCGGAGCCGGGCGGCGCGGCGTCGCTGCCCTTCGGGCTGACCGACCTGCCGTGGCTCCAGGCGAGGGGCCCGCTCAGTCTCGACCTGGAGCGCGGCGGCCACCTGCTGATCGCCGGGTCGGCGCGGAGCGGGCGCTCCACGGCCCTGCGCACGATCGCGGGGGCCGCCACCGCGTGGGCCTCCCCCGAGGACGTCCACCTGCACGCGATCGACTGCGGGTCCGGCGCGCTGCTCCCACTGGTCGGCCTGCCCCACTGCGGGGCGGTCGTCACCCGGGACCAGCTCGACCGGGTCGAGCGGCTGCTGTCCCGGCTGCGCGAGGAGGTGGGCCGCCGCCAGCAGCTCCTCGCCGAGGCCGGGTACGCGTCACTGGCCGAGGCCAGGGCCGCGTTCGCGACCGGCGCGTCCCGGCTCTCCGGAGCGTCCGGGGAGCCGCCGGTCGGGCGGCTGCCGTGGCTGGTGCTGCTACTCGATCGATGGGAGGGCTACGTCGCCGCGTTCGAGAACTACGACTACGGGCGGCTCCTCGACGCGCTGCTGCAACTGCTGCGCGAGGGTCCCGCGGTGGGGCTGCGCGCGGTCGTCACCTCCGACCGGTCGGGGCTGCTCGGCCAGATCTCGACCGTGTTCGAGGACCGCCTCGTGCTGCGCCTGGCCGACCCGGCCGACTACGGGCTGGCGGGGCTGCCGGTGAAGGACCTGCCGTCCTCCCTGCCGCCGGGCCGCGCCCTGTCCCTCGGCGAGAACGGGCTGGTGGAGAGCCAGATCGCGCTGCTCGCCGACGACCCGTCCGGCCCCGCCCAGGTGGCCGCCCTGCAGGCCCTCGCCCGTACGGCCGCGGCCCGGTTCGGCGGGGACCCGGAGCGGAAGGGGGCGTGGGCGTGGCGGTCCGCGCCGCCGCTGCGCGTGGACGCGCTGCCGATCCGCGTCACCACCGAGCAGGCGATGGAACTGGCTCCGGCGTTCGAACCGCCCTCGCCCCTGTGGGCGCTGCTCGGCGTGGGCGGGGACGCGCTCGAACCGCTGGGGCTGGACCTCCTCGCCCAGGGGCCGGCGGCGGTGATCGGAGGCCCGGCCCGCTCCGGCCGGTCGTCGTGTCTGGTGACGGCGGCGCGGTCGCTGGCCGGGCGGGGGACGCCGGTCCTCGTCGTCACGCCCCGCCGGAGCCCGCTGCGGGCGTTGGCGGGGGCTCCCGGCGTGCTCGCCGTACTGGACGGCGAGGCCAGGAAGGTGGCGGGAGCCGAGCCGGGCGCGTCGGACGGGCCGCCGGGCGCGCAGGACCCGCGCACGATCCTGGACGGCACGCGGGAGTACGTGGTGATCGTCGACGACGCCGAGCTGATCTCTCCGGACTCGCCGCTCGGGCTGGCCCTGGAGGAGATCCTGCGCTCCGCCCGGGACGGCGAGCACGGTCTGCTGATCGCGGGAGCGACGGGTGACCTGGCGACGGCCTACCGGGGCTTCACGGCGGAGGCGCGCAAGTCGAGGACCGGCCTGCTGCTGTCGGTGCAGAGCCCGGCCGACGGCGACCTCTTCGGCGTACGGCTGCCGCGCGGCGTGGTCGGCGGCCCGCCGGGGCGAGGGCTGCTGATCACCTCAGGGACCGCGACCCCGATCCAGGCCGCGCTCCCCGGATAGCGGGAGACGCGGCCCGGACCGGGGCCGGGAAGCAGCGGCGAAACGGAGGAGCGTGCCGGGTTACCTGGTGGCGGACTCGATGTTGCCGCGGTAGGTGTTGATCACGCGGGACGCCTCGTTGAGCTCTTCGGCCATGCGCTGGAAAGCCGACCGATAGCTCTGCCACGCCTCGTTGAAACGCTGCGCGCCGGGGCCCGTCCAAGCGGTGCCGACCTTGGCCGCCTCGCGGTCGAGACTCGCCATCGTGGCGCGAACCTGGTCGGCCTGCTGAGTGAACTGGGCCGCCATGCTCTGCATCTCCGCGGGGTCGCCGCCGAGCAGGCTGTTACTCATTCAGTGGCTCCTTCGTCGACAGTTCGGGCGCCCTCACCGTAGATCACATACTGTCCTTGTAAAGGTATTATGCCGACTGGTTATGAAGACGGTAAGAACCATTTAAAAAGGGAGCGGATCATGCGAAATGTGGTGATCACCGGCGGGGCGACCGGCATCGGATATGCGATTGCACGCCATTTCACCGAGGCCGGGGAACGGGTGACCATCACCGGCAGGCGTGAGCATGCATTGAAGGACGCCGCCGCGCGGCTCGGCGTCGCGTACGCCGCTTTCGACGCGACCGACCCGGACGCGGTGGGCGAGGCCGTCGAGCGGCTTCCCGCCGCGGTCCACGTCCTGGTGAACAACGCGGGCGGCAACACGGACCGGGGTCGCCCCGCGCCCCAGGGCCTGCGTGCGGTGGCCCAGGCGTGGCGGGCCAACCTCGACCTGAACCTCATGTCCGCCGTGCTCGTGACCACCGCACTGCTTCCCCGGCTGGGAGCGGGGGCGCGCGTGGTGAACGTCGGCTCGATCGCCGCGCGTGGCACCGGCTCCGGCTCGTACGGCGCGGCGAAGGCGGCGCTCGAATCCTGGACCGCCGACCTGGCGGCGGAGCTGGGCGGCTCCGGCGGCACGGCCAACCTCGTCGCACCCGGTCTGGTCCTGGACACGGAGTTCTTCGGGGACGGCCTGGACGAGGAGGGCATCCGGCGGCGGGTGGCGAACACCCGGAACGGCCGGGCCGGCACACCGGGCGACGTCGCCGCGACGGTCGGCTTCCTCGCCTCGCCCGACGCCGGGCACATCACCGGCCAGGTGATTCACGTCAACGGCGGCGCGTACCTGGGCCGGTGAGCCAGGCTCCCCCGGTCTCGGTCCGGAACCGACGGCCTCGGGTTCCGGACCCGCGCTGCGGACGCTGGTCCGGGCGTTTCCGGTTCTCGATGTACTCGCGGATGATCGCCAGTGGCGCCCCGTCGCACGAGGCCGCGAAGTACGACGGCGACCACAGGTGACCATGCATGAACGCCCGGTCGATCCGGGCGGTGAACTCCTTGCGCAAGACAAGATGCACATGAAGGTCGAAAACGACACTACGACCGCGGCGAATGTTCGGATCTGGTGCCCATCTCGGCGACATAGACAAAACGCTATGCAGTAAAATCCCGGCGTGAAGATGGTCGTGCAGGTAAAGCTGCTCCCCGATACCGCCACGCAGGCGGCACTGCGGGAGACGCTGGCCCTGTGCAACCAGGCCGCCAATCACACCTCTCGCCGCGCCTTCACCACGGGCGTGAACGGCAAGACCTCCTTGCAGCGGCTCGTCTACGGCGAGCTGAAAGCGATGGGGTTGTCGGCGCAGCCGGCCATCCACGTTGTCCGTAAGGTCGCCGGGGCGTACGTCACGCTGAAAGCCAACGTGAAGGCCGGGAACTATGGCCCGGAGGGGGCCAAGCGGCGGGCGAAGGTCGAGAGCAACCCGGTGCGGTTCCGGAAGGATGCCGCTCAGCCGTTCGACGATCGTTGCCTGTCCTGGCAGGTGGATGCCAAGACAGTGTCGATCTGGACGGCACGCGGCCGGTCTGGGCGTATCCCGTTCGTCTGCTCTCCGGCTCAGCTTGAGATGCTGCGCGCCCACCGGCGGGGCGAGTCCGACCTGGTATTCCGGGGCGGGACCTGGTACCTGTACGCCACCTGCGAGGTCCCCGAAGCCGAGACCTTCGAGCCGGAGGGATTCCTCGGCGTGGATCTCGGCATCGCCAACATCGCCACCACCAGCGATGGCGACCGGCGCGTGGGTAGGCAGTTGAACCAGGTACGGCACCGCAACCGGCGGCTCCGTTCCCGCCTCCAAAAGAAGGGCACGAAGTCCGCCAAGCGGCTGCTGCGCAAGCTGTCGGGCCGTGAGGCACGTTTCGCATCCGACACCAACCACCGCATCGCGAAAAGCATCGTGACCGAGGCTGAACGCACCTGTCGTGGGATCGCCCTGGAAGATCTGGGCGGCATCCGTGAGAGGGTACGGCTCCGCAAGCCCCAGCGGGTCACCTTGCATTCGTGGGCGTTCCACCAGCTCGGGACGTTCATCGCCTACAAGGCCCAACGCTGCGGGGTGCCGGTGGTGTACGTGGACCCCGCCTACACCTCCCAAGGGTGCTCGTCCTGCGGCCACATCGATAAGAGGAACCGGCCCGACCAGGCCACCTTCGCCTGCACGTCGTGCGGCTTCGCTGAGCACGCCGACGTGAACGCAGCCCGCAACATCGCCGCGCGCGGTGTTACGGGCTGGGCAGTGAGTCACGCTGCCGACGACGCAGCCTGAACCGTCGAATCCATCGACGGTGAGGAGTTGCAAGCTCGGCCCTTCAGCGCCGAGAAGCTGACTAGTCTGTCCCGCTGGATCTACTGCCGTGGGGGTCGGTCATGCGAGGTCTAGCCGGGGTCGCTCTCACACTGGCGACGGCGCTGCCGATCGCGCTCGCGGCGCCGCCGCCCGCGTACGCGCACGCCGGGAAAGCCGCGTACAGCGGGAAAGCCACCGCACACACCGGGAAAGCCGCGTCCAGCGGGAAAGCCGCGCGCGCCTGGAAGAGCGACACCTGCGCGCCGTCCAAGCCGGGCAGCGTCAGTCTGAGCGAGCCGTGGGCGCAGCGGAGGCTCGACTTCACCTCCGTCTGGCCTCTCACCCGGGGGCGCGGCGTGACGGTCGCGATCGTGGACAGCGGGGTGGACGCCCGCCACCCGCAGCTCAAGGTGGCCAAGGCGGTCGACCTGACCGGGACGGGCACCCGGGACTGCATGGGCCACGGCACGAGCGTGGCCGGGATCATCGCCGGGGTCGAGCGCAAGGGAAGCCCCTTCGTCGGCGTCGCCCCGGACGCCCGGCTGATCTCGATCAAGCAGACCAACGCGGAGCGCGGCGATCCCGCGCTGCTCGCCAAGGCGATCGCGAAGGCGGCCGACCTCGGCGCCCAGGTGATCAACGTCTCGGTCAAGGCCATCGACCGGATGGACCTGAGGAAGGCGGTGGGGTACGCGCTGTCGAAGGACGCCGTGATCGTGGCCGCCGCCGGGAACGTGACCAAGGAGGACGGCACGCCCTCGCCCGCGTACCCGGCCGCCTACCCGGGCGTCCTCGCGGTGGGGTCGTCGACGCCGGACGACGAGCTGGCCGAGTTCTCCAACACCAGCACGCCGGTCGCGGTCCTCGCCCCCGGCCAGGACCTGACCAGCACCTGGCCCGGGGGCACGTACCAGAAGGACCTGAAGGGCACGAGCCAGGCGACCGCGTACGTCTCGGGGGTGGTCGCCCTGGTCCGCGCCCGCTACCCGCAGCTCGACAACGTACGGGTGCGGCGGCGCGTGGTGCTGACCGCCGACGGCACGAAGGGCACCGGGACCGGCGCGGGCATCGTCAACCCCCGGCTGGCCGTGACGATGATCCTCCCCTCGGAGGTCGTCGCGGTCGCGCCCCAGCAGCCCCCGCCGCTGGCGGAGGAGGCGGTCTCGAAGGCCCCTCCGCCGGACGAGCGCACGATCGGCGTGGCGGCAGCCGTGGCGGGCGGCGCGCTCGGCGCGGCGGCGCTCGTCGTCTGGGCCGCCGTCCTCACCCCGCTGGGCCGCCGCAGGAGATGGCAGCCCGGCCGCGGCTGACCGGAAGCCCGACGGAAGGCGAGCGGGGACGCAACGGGAGCCGAACGCGAGGCGACACCCGGTCCACATCTCGGATGAAATACGGACAACATCCCACCTCAGCGGGCGTTTCCCAAATAGACACCGAAAATCGCTGATACGGCAGGTCCACTTTTGGTTGAATGTGATCTGATCATGAATGCCCTTATTGAACTGATACAGCCCGGAAGGAAGTTCGATGGGCGAGATGCTCCCCTTACTGCCTGACGATCCAGAGCAGGTAGGTGGCTACGCTCTCTGCGGGCGGCTCGGTGAAGGGCCCCGAGGTGTCACCTATCTGGGACGCCCCTCTCCGGAGGCAGAGGCGTTCGTCGTCAAGCTGATGCACCCCCGGCCGTCCGCCGACGCGGAGGCCCGGGACCGGCTCGTCCAGGAGCTGACCGAGGCCAAGGGCCTCTCCGGATCGCACGCCGTGCCGCCCGTGGAGGCGGGCTGGCTGGGCGACCGGCCGTACGTGGTGCGCGGATACGTCAAGGGCGCCTCCCTCCAGGAGACCGTACGCGCCGACGGGCCGCTGGAGGCCGACGCGCTGGAGCGCCTCGCCCTCGGCACCCTCACCGCTCTCACCGCGATCCACGCGGCCGGCCTGGTCCACCGCGGGATCACCCCCGACAACATGCTGATCGGCACGGACGGCCCCCGGGTGTCCGACATCGGTCTGGGCGGGTCGGACGGCGCCTACCGCGCCCCTGAGCAGGTACGCGGCGAACCCGGCGACGCGCGCTCGGACCTCTTCTCCTGGGCGGCGTCCATCGCCTACGCGACGACGGGGACGGTCCCCGGCGGCTCCGCGCCCGAGGGTGCCTCCAGCGGCCCGGACGCCACCGAGAAGCCCGTCTCAAGCACTCCCGGCGGACCCGACGCCTCCCCGGCGGAGAGCGGGCCGTCGCCCGAAGCGACGGTGAACCTCCGCGAGGCCATCGCCGCCGCGAAGGCGGCCGCCACCGAGAAGCCGAGCTCGGCCACGCCGGACGACCCCGACGCCTCCCCGGCGGAGGGCGATCCGTCGCCCGAGGCGACGGTGAACCTCCGCGAGGCCATCGCCGCCGCGAAGGCGGCCGGCGCTCCCGGCCCCGCCGCGGGCCCCGGAGGCGCGCCCACCCTGGACGCGGTCCCGCAGCCCCTGCGGCGGGTCCTCCTCGCCTGCCTCTCCCCCGACCCCGCCGCCCGCCCCACCGCCAGGAACGCGATGCTGCGGCTGCTCGGCGAGGACGACGCGACCCCGACCCCGTCCACGGACGTCGCGGTGGCGGGCACGCCGATGCCCGGGGGCCCCGTGGCCGGCGTCGTCCTGCCCGCCCAGCAGCCGTTCCCCGGCCCGAACGGCGGGCAGCCCTGGGGAGCGCCTCCGATGCCCGGCGCCGTACCGTCCGCGCACGGCCCGCACCAGAACGGTCCGCACCCCAACGGCCCGCATGGGAACCCGATGGCCGGTCCCGGCCAGGTCTGGCAGGGTCCGCCCGCGCAGCGCCCGGCCGCACCGGTGTGGGGAGCGCCTCCGCTGCCCAACCAGGCGCCGCCCCACCCGAAGGCCGGTGGGACGACCCTGCAGGACCAGGGCGCTCCACGGCGCAAGGGGCCCTCCGTCGGGCTGGCCGCGTCGCTGGCCGCCGTCCTCGCGCTGTCCGTCGGCGGGGTGTGGGCGGCCGGGCACTACGCCGGCTCGACGTCGTTCGACCGTACGGCTGCCGAGGGTTCGGCGGAGAGCAAGCGCGCGGCGGCGGCTCCGGGAGAGGCCATCCCCTCCGCCGGAACCACCGGCAAGCAGCAGCAGCCCCAGACCCAGGTGACCGTCCCGTGGGCGAGCACTCCGGATCCGGACGCCACGGGCGTGTTCCCGCTGACCCTGCCCACCGACTGGGTGGACGAGACCTCCGCGCCCACCGTCACCGCGACCTTGCCGAACATCCCGATCACGCCGCCGACCGTACCGACCTGGCAGCCGCCGGCGACGTCGGCGCCGACCGCGGCCGGGACACCCACGGCGGCCGAGACGACGGACGCGGCCGAGACACCGGCCGCGCGGCCGTCGCGCACCCGCCGGCCAAGGCCGAGCCCGTCTCCCACCACGGAGCCGCCGGCGCCCACGGACAAGCCCACCGAAACGCGGGAACCGGTTCCGGATCGCACCACGCCGGCTCCCGAGCCGTCGCCGACCCCGACCAAGCGGCCGGCCCCGGAGCCGACGCGCACGAGGCGTCCGGACCCGGAGCCGACGCCCACGAGGCGGCCCGAGCCGCCGACCCCGACCAGGCAGCCGGACCCGGAGCCGACGAGGGTGATCGCCCCGCCTCCCACCAGGAAGGTCGATCCCGAGCCGACGAAGACTCAGGCCCCTGAGCCGCCTCCGGCCAAGCCGGCGGAGGCCCGCAACCCGTACACGCCGCAGCAGGTCTGCAACACCGGCGGTCACGGGTCCGGCTTCTACGTCCAGCGCTCGGCGAGCTTCGACGGGGGGACGGTGTACCAGCTCTACAGCACCTCCTCCGGATACAACTGCGTGGTCGCCATGAAGACCGCGGACGTCGGCAAGGCCAGCTCGATCTGGGCCAAGCTCGAAGTGCAGGGCGGCGGCGTCGCGAACGACAGCGGGTCGTTCGAGTACTACGCCGGCCCGGTGATGCTGTCCGGGAAGGGCCAGTGCGTGCGTTTCTCCGGCGGCGCCGGCTCCAGCAGCGGCGGAGGTGACTGGGCGAACTGCGGGTGAACCCCAGCCGGGAACGAACCCGGGGTTCCCGACGGCGGATCCCTTCGAGGTGATCCGCTGCCGGGGACGCCCCTCGGAGCCCGTCCGGCGGATGCCGTCAGAGGCGCGGCGGCCACGACGATCGTGGTCGCCGCGCCTTCGGCCGTCCTGACCGGGTTCCCCCCGGGCCCACCGCCGACGGCCCGCCCGCGTTCCCGAGGGCATCCTGTTCCGCCGTACGCCCGCCACCGCTCGCACTGATCACCCCGTACCGGGGAGAACGGACTGGAATGCAGACCCGAAAGGATCTCTACCAGGCGCATCGGCTGATGACGCAGCGCCTGGGCACGGCCCTGCTGCAGGCGGAGCCGGACCTGCCGGAGGCGCCGATGCGCCGGCACAATGTGGCGTCGTTCTCCGGTGTCATGGTCGCGGTTCTCGTCATGGCGGTCTTCGGGATCTGGGGGTTGCTCAAACCGGGCGGCGCGACGAGCCTGACCGAGCCCGGCCAGTTGCTCGTCGAGGAGGAGAGCGGCGCCGTCTACGTCTACAGCGAGGCCGGTAAGGCGCTGCTCCCCGTCGCCAACTACGCGTCGGCGCGCCTGCTGCTCGAAACCGCCGACGTGACCGTGCGCAACGTGTCGGCCAAGTCACTCGCGGAGTTCGACCGCGGCCCGCTCGTGGGCATCCCCGGCGCGCCGGCCTCGCTTCCCGCGCGGGAGAAGCTGGTCCGCGGCCCCTGGTCCGCCTGCGTGACGGAGATGACGGACGTCGCCGGCTCGCGCACGTCGTACGTGACCCTGGTGGGCGGCAGGGACGTCGGCGGCCGCCAGATCGGCCAGGACGCCATGGTGGTCGAGGACGGGCGGCAGGAGTGGCTGATCTGGGGCGACCAGCGGATGCGCGTCGTCGGCGACGCCGCACGCTCGCTGGTCGGGGCGAACCCCAGGAAGGTGCCCGCGGCCTGGCTGAACTCCATCCCGGAAGGCCCCGGCTTCCGCAGCCCGGACGTCCCCGGCCGAGGCCGCAGGCTGCGCGGTCCGGACGGCACGAGCGCCGTCGTGGGCCAGGTGTTCACCGTTCCGGCGATGGCCGGAACCCCCGCCCGCTGGTACGTCCTGATGGGCGACGGGCTCGCCCCGATCTCCATCACGCAGGCGAGCCTGCTGCTGGAGGACCCCGAGAGCAAGAGGAAGGCGTACGGCAGGCGGCCGGTCATTCCCATCCCGATCGACGCGGCCACCGCGAACAGCGCGCCCGTGTCGAAGACCGTCATGGCGGTCCCCGGGATGCCCACCGAGATGCCGAAGATCATGACGCCGGATTCGTCCGCGCCGCTGTGCGCGGTCTACGCCGACAGCGAGTCCGGCTCGGCCCGGGCCCGGCTCACGATCGGGAGCCGGATCGAGATCCCGGTGCCTCCGGCGAGTGGCGACCAGGAGCATTTCGACCAGGTGCTGCTCCCGCCGGGGTCGGCGGCGGTGGCCGGGGTGCTGCCCGGCGACGGCCAGCTTTCGGCGGTCCACACGTACTTCCTGGTCACGGACCAGGGGCGCCGGTTCGCGGTCGCGTCCGCCGACCTGCTCGCCGACCTCGGCTACCAGGTCTCGGACGCCGCGCCGGTGCCGACGCAGATCCTCCACCTGATCCCCGAAGGCCCCGCGCTCGACCCCGCCGTCGCCAGGAAGCCCCTGCAGTACGGTCAGTGACGGGCGGTCCAGAACCCCTAGATTTACGAGATCTGCGGGACCTTCAGGTCCTGCTGGAGCCCGGCCGTGTCGTCGTACTTCATGTTCGCGCCGGAGAAGTCGGCCGGTTGCTGCGGGAGCGCCGCCGTGCTGGGGAACAGATTGCCGGTGGTCGAGCTCTGCCAGTCCACCATCCCGATGATTCCGACGAGCGTGAAGATGGCCATGCCCTGCCGCTGCAGGAGCTTCTTCATCGCCGCCGCGAGGCTGGTCAGCACGGAACTCGATGCGATCCGAACCGCGACCTTGGAAAGGGGGTAGGCGAGGCATATGTACTGCAGCGCGGCCACGGCGGCCAGTACGCCGGCCACGGAGACGCAGACCACGGTGGCGACGTGGTACATCCTCGCGCTCTGGTCGAGGGAGTCACCCGCCGCGTCGTGGTTGCGCTTGAGCTGATCGACTCCCTCCACGAAGGTGTCCACGGTGGAGCTGAAGGTCGAGTACGCCGGCCCCTGCCACTTGTCCTTGAGCGAGTCCTTCAGCCGGACGATGTCGTTCTTGAGGGTGTCGAGGTCGAGGTGCTCCTGCTCCTTCCCCGGCGAGCGCCAGTCGGCCGCGGCCGCGGCCATGGCCTCCGGATCGGAGATGAACGACGACATCATGAGGACGATGGTCCTCGCGACCGGGTACTCCCACAGAAGCGCGGCGGAAGTGCCGGCCGCCGCCACCGCGTTAATGAGCAACATCTTGTCGTTCTCGTAAGCCACGAGCCGCTCCTCTTTCCTTCTGGCGTCGCCGGATGGCGCTCAGCCGATCTGACCGATCACCGGAGGGGCCACATCGTCGTCCGCGCCCCAGTCGCCCTCGTCACCGGTGAGGAAGCCCGGCTTCTCCCTTTCGCGCTCCTGCGCCCCGGCGGCGTTCCCGCCCATCGGGGGCATGTACGGCATCCCCGTGCCGCCCGCTCCCGCCCCGCGCGCGGCATCGGCGGCCGTCCGGCCCGGCCCCGCCCCCGACGCCGTTCCGGAGTAGCCGGATCCGCCGGTGGTCGTACCGCCCGAGCCGGCTCCCGGCCACCCGGAGCCGCCCCCGCCCGGATACTGCCCCCCGGGGATCGTGGCGCCGTTCGGGTCGAGTCCCGCGAGGCGGGTGTTCGGATCGCCGATCGAGGGGGTGGTGATCCCGGTCGTGTCGTGCGAAGGGAGATCGGTTCCCAAGCCGAGGTCCGGCCGGTTGAGGCTCGGGTCGGTCGGCCCGCCGGTGCCCGGCCCTGCGTTTCCCAGGTCGGGGCCGCCACTCGGCCCCTTCCCCAGGTCGTCCGGGTTCGGAACCTTGGGCCCCTTCCCCAGATCGTCCGGGTTCGGAACCTTTGGCCCCTTCCCCAGATCGTCCGGGTTCGGAACCTTGGGCCCCTTCCCCAGATCACCCGGACCCGGAACCTGGGGGCCTCCCGGCCCTGCCGGGTTGGGGTTCTTCGGCGGGTCGGGGTTGGTGCGGTCGTAGTTCTCGTCCATGTCCTTGAGAGCCTTCTCCCAGGACGCCAGCGCCTTCTGGGCTTCCTCGAGGGCCTTCGCCGCGGCCTTGCGCGCGTTGTCGTGCGCGCTGGCGAGACCGAGGCCGATGGCGCCGAACCCGGGGAACCCGACCTCGATCGAACCGGTCGCCTTCGAGATGTTCCCGAGGGTGGGGGCGTGTTGCGCGAGATCACCGCCGAGACGCGTCACCTCTCCCTTCTCACTCGGGAACTTGATCTCTCTGTGGCCCATCAGCGACGAGCCGCCCATCAGGTCGGCGGCGCTCGGGATGCCCGAACCGGACGAGGAGTCAGTCATATGTGCGCGCCTTCCGCTGTCCGCTACCCGAGCACCGGGGGAATGCTGCTGCCGCCGTCGCCCCAGACCTCGTCGTCTTCCATGAGCCAGGTGGAGTTCTCGCGGTCCGCCTGCTCCTCGCCGCCCTGTCCGCGGCCGTGCGCGCCGGGCGCCACCATGCCGTTCGCGCCCGCCGCTCCCGTGCCGCGAAGGCCCGTACCGCGGGACGCCGCCCCGCCTCCGGACGTGCCGGCGCCCACGCCGCCGAGCCCCGGCACGATCCCGGCTGAGCCCCCTCCGACGGTGCCGGAGCCGGACGAGCCTCCATGGCCGGGGAATCCGGTGGAGGAGGGGCCGCTGAGCGTGGTCGCCGACGGGGTGAGCGTTCCCGGGCCGCTGTACCCGGCCAGATCGGCGGTGCCGTAGCCCGATCCCGGTCCGGTTCCCGTTCCCCCTCCGGAGAGGCCGCCGGGCGTCACCCCGGTCCCGTCTCCTCCTCCGAGACCGCCGGTGGACGGGCCGAGGACGGACGGCGTGACCCCCTCGTTTCCGGGGTCGTTGAGCCCGAGGTCTCCCGGGACCGAGCCGGGCCCACCGAGGCCGCCGACGTCCGGAACCGAACCGCCGGCGTTCGGAACCGACCCGTTGACGTTCGGAACCTTGCCCGCCCCGTCGAAGCCGGGCAGGGGGCCGCCCGCGCCCGGGGGCAGGTTGAGGTTTTTGAGCTTCTCCGGGTCGTACTGGACCTTCGTGAAGTCCGGCAGACCGATGTCGTGGGGGTTGGGCAGCGCCTGCTGGACTTCGGACGGCAGCGCCTCGTAATTCTCGACGATCCGCTCGTTGACCCGCTTCAGATGGTCGACGGCGCGCTTTTCCGTGCGAGACCGGCCCCACCACACGTCGGCCCAGTCGATGTCGTGGTCGGAACGCGAGTCCTCGCCGACCTTCTCGACCACGTTCCGCTGCGCGTACACGAGAGTGTCGGCGTAGTCCTGGAGCGCTCGTCCCGTCTTCCCCAGCTTCCCGGCGAGCTCGCGCACGCTCGCGTGCAGGCTTCGGAGCTGCTTCTGCATCTCGACCGCCTCCGGGCCCTTGTAGTGCTCGGCCAGCTTGGTCGCGGCGCTTTTCACATCCGCAGCGAAGCCGTCGAGCAGCCCCTTCGCGGCGGAGTAATACTGCCCGGCCCGTCGCACCGAGTTCGGGTCGGTGTTGTCCACCCAGTTCTTGATCGTGTCGATGTTGGAGTGGAACAGGGTCGACCAGAAGCCGGTGGCGAGATCGACGTCCTTGGTGGGGGCGATCGCGAACTTCTTCAGATCGATGCTTCTGATCTCCGGGTCCGTCATCGCGCGCTCCGTCAGGCTTCGCGCGGAGCGTCGGCCCCGTTGGCCTGCTCCGCTCTGTCATAGCTGTCCACCATCGCCAGCAACGTCTGGGCGGCGGCGTCCGCCTGCGTGACCAGGTCCGCGTACGCGCCGGTCCCCGCCTGCAGGCGCTCGCCTCCGGAACGGCTGTCCCCGTCGCGTTTGACGGTGCCCTCGCCGACGAGCTGGACGTATGCGACATTCACCGCCGTGTAGAAGGACTGCGCCGCCCGCCATGAGCCGTAGCGATCGGCGGCGAGCCCGCACTCCCGTCGCAGGTCCTGCAGCGATCCCGCGCCGGCCGGGGGCCCCTGCATCGGCGAGTTGTCCCCGGGGGCGCGCAGCTCGTAACGTGCCGGCGCCTGGGTCTCCGTGATCAGGGCGTCCAGGGCCGTACGCAGGTCACCGGCGATCCGCTTGATCTCCGTTCGGTTGAGTTCCCGGCTGCCCGCCCCGCTCGCGTCGTTCTTGTCCGTCAGACCGGGCCAGTCCGGGTCGTACTCGAGCGCCATGCGCACCATCCTGCTCTGGTAGGGGTCAGCCGATCACCGGCGGAATGACCCGATGGCTGGAATCCCAGGCATCGCGTTCCTCGTTCAGCCAGGTGGTCCTCTCCTGGCTCTCCCGTTCACCGGCGGCGCCGGCTCCGCCCATCGGCACGAACGGCGTCGAGGACCCCGCCGGGCCCCTGGGCGCGGCCGGCCCCGGCTGGCCGGAGACCGGTACGCCCGACCCCGGCCCGCCCAGGACCGACGGGACGCCCGTGCCGGGCGTGGGCACCACGCCGCCGGTCACGCGCGGATCGACCGAGATGAGCCGGCCGGTCGTGTCGCCGATGACCGGATTCGTGACCGGGTTCGTGATCGGCATGTCCCGGACACCGGCCGTCTCGGTGCTCTGCCCGTCGCTTCCCGTCACGTCGTTCTGCCCGATGACGGAGGGAGCGGTGCCGTCGCCCGTGCTCGTCGCGGGGCCCGCACCGGCGCCCGTCCCGGGATCGGAGCCGGGGTTGGAGCCGGTCCCGGGGGCGCCGGGATCGCCCGCGCCACCTGACGGATCGGTCGCGCCGCCGCCCGCTTCCGGGGATCCCGGGTTTCCCGAGCCGCCGGAACCGCCGCCACCGCCGGTGTGACCGCCTCCCGTGCCGGAGCCGTCCGTCCCGTGGGATCCCCCGCCGCCCGAGCCGGAGCCCGTCCGCGGCGACGAGCCTCCCGAACCGCCCGAACCACCGCTGTGACCCGCACCGCCGGTGCCGCCGGAACCGCCTCTCGACGTGCCGCCCCCGCCCGAGCCCGACATCACCTCCCCGTAGGTGACCGGGCGCCGTTCGGGGGACTTCCCTGCCGGAGGCGACACCTTCGGCAGCTCGTACGTCACGTTAGGAGGTATGTGAGCCGCGTAGATCTCGACGATCTTCGTGTTCAGCTCGTCCAGCACTCTCCTGGCGTTGTTGTCCGCGAACGCCTTGGCCGCCAGATAGGTGCCCTGGGTCTTGATGCCGTTGTAGTCGGAACGCAGGAGGCTGGGGGGAGTGCCCGTCTGGCCGCCGATGACTCCGTAGGGGTTCTGCGACGGCTGGGTCGGGCTCGGGACGCCCGTGGTGTCCGTCAGCGACAGGCCCGTGTTCGGCTGGAGCTGCTTGGGCGGCTGGAACGGACCGGTCCCCGGGTAGCACCCAGGCAGTTCCTTCTGCAGATTTCCCCGGATCTGCTCGATCTCGGTCTTCGCCTTGGGGAGATGGACCTCGCCGTACAGCCTGAGTGCCTGGCTCATCCCCCGCATCTTCGTGGCGAGCTCCTCGCCCGCGGCGGTGAGGAGCCGCAGCGCCTTCTGGACCTCGGCGGCGGCCGGCCCCTTCCACGCCTCGGAGAGCCGCTGCGCGCGCGACTGGATCGCCTCCGTCATCAGTTCGACGGTCGAGGCGGCGTGTGTGTAGGCGAATCCGGCGTCGCTCACCAGCGTCGGCGAGCTTTTCCGCAGCCACTCCGCGATCTGTTCCGTGTCGGTGGGAGGGGCCACCGGGGCGGCCGTCGGAGGCTGTCCCGTTTTGATGCTGAGAGTCTGTCTGTCGATGTCCACCGCGGCCCCCTATCAGGCGCTCCGGTCGCCCTCGTTCGCGTGGTTCGTCTTGGCGTACTCGTCGGCGTGGGCTTCCATCACGAGCACCACGGTCTCGTAGACCTCGGCGAACCGCCGGTAGGCGTCCAGTAACGCCTTGCCGCCCCTGGCCGCCGTGCCGGCGAGCAGCTTCGCGTCCGTCCATTCACCGAGCTGTCCGGACCCGATCTTCTCCAGACCGCTCTGCTCGATGCTCTTCACCGAGCCGGTCGTGTAGCCCTCGGCGAAGGCCGCTCCCTCGGTGCCGCCCAGGTACTCCTTCAACTCACCGGCGATCGTCCTGATCGTGGCGACGTTGTAGTACAGAGGGACGTCACCGTCCAGGCCCGGCCATTTCGGGTCGAGCGGGAGCGCGCCGCCGTCGTCACCCATGGCGTCTTTATGCGTCATGTCACCCCACTCACGACCTGGCGAGGCCCGTCACCGAGCCGTACGCGGAATCGAACACGGAAGGGCCGTCCCGTCCGTCGAGAACGGCGACGGCCCGGAAGGCCCGCGCGAGCGCCGGGTCAGCCGTTCACCCACATGCTCTTGTTCCTGATCTCCGCCGCCTGGTAGTTCTCGTTGGCGATCTGGATGGCCCGCTGGATCTCGTCCAGCTGGCTCCTCATCTTGGCGGCGGAGGCGTCCCACTTCCGCTGGTGCTCGCGGAAGAAGGCCTCCGCGCCGTCGTCGCCCTCCCAGTGACCCGCGAGGTCCTGCTGGAGCTTGGTGAGCAGGTCGGCCGTGGCCCGCTCGAAGTCGCCCAGGATCTTGACGATGTCCCCCTGGGTCAGTTCCATGTGGCCGAAGTTGACCTTGGTGAAGTCGAGTTCAGCGGACACAGCGCTCTCCGTTCCTGCCTGACTGGCTTTCGGTCACTTGATGTCGACGTTGATCAGCGACTCGACCCGGCCCACACCGGCCTGGACGTCCTGGTCGGCGGCGTCGTAGACGATGGCGTTGACGCCCATCGTCTCCGCGATCGACTCGAGGTCCTCGCGGACCGCCCTCATGCTGTCGTTCCAGGTCGTCATCGCCCGCCGGAAGACGGCGGCCGCCGGGCCGATCCAGCCCGTGGCCAGCAGGCCGTTCGCCGTCGTCTCGACACCCGCGCGAAGGCCCTCGATGTACTGGGCGGTGTCGACGACATGGCTGGACGCGATCTTGATCTGCGCGGGGCTTGCACCAAAGAACTGCGACATTCCGTCACCTCCGTGACATGTGGCCGGTCTGGCCCTGGACGCTCCCGGCATCAAGGACACGTCGTACGGATATCACCAGACCGCATCGTATGCCTCAAGATCTATCTAGATAACATGTATGTAGATTACGGATGAGTAAAGTTTGATCAACTTGCCCGTGTCATCAGTCGCTTCCGAGGCGGCGCCGGATGCGGTCGAGCTCGGCCATCACGTCGTCGAAGGTCCGGCCGTAGATGCCTTCGGCCTCCCTGACCTTGTCCATCGCCGCGTCGGGCTCCTTGAGGAGCTTCATGGGGTCGTTCTCCTTGCCGAAGACCTCCTCGGACGCCTCCTCCACCTGCCGCTGCATGTCCTCGGCCGCCGCCCGGATCGTCTCCTTGATCTTCTCGGCGAGCTCGCCCGAGCTGAGCCGCATCGCCTTGGGGTGCAGCTCCAGCTCGCGCAGACCGGCACCGGCGTACTCCACGGTGACCAGGCGGTCCTCGTCCTGCGCCCGGCCGACCAGGCCCGACATGACGCTCTCGAACCGCCGCATCTCCTCGATCTGCTGATCGCCGCGCCGCATGAGCTGCTCGATGTCGATGTTCGCGAAGTCGCCGAAGCCCGTCATCCGTCGCCCCCATCTCCGGTACCGGCGGCCGTCCATGCGCCAGAGATCACATATGACCGCATTTGGGGCAACGTACCTCATTGCCCCTCGCTTTCACCGGCTTTTCCGGCCATGCGGCGCCTCCCGAGTAGACGAAACCACCGCTGACCAGGCCGAACCGCTCCCCCGGTTCACCGGGGTCAGCCGGAGCCGTGCCGGAACCGGTCCAGGCGGGCCATCCGGCCCTCCATCGAGTCGAGGAAGGAGTCCTGGATCGCCTCCAGCCTCCGCCGCGCGCGGTCGATGTCCAGCGCCCGGTCGGAGCGGCCGGGCTCCCTCCCGTCGCCGGAAGCCTCCCCGCGCCCGCCGGGCGCGTCCGGGAACGCTCCGCCCAGAGGCTCCTCCAGCGCCGGGCCGAGCACCTCGGCGGTCCTGCCCCGGGCGTCCTCCTGCGCCGCCCGTATGGCGCTGACCACCGCCTCGGCCAGGCCCTCGCTGTCCTGCCGCATCACCCGGGGATCGAACCGGACGTCCCTGATCCGGCCCTCGCCGTCCACGATGGCGCGGATCATGCCGCCGGCGGCCTCTCCCTCCCCGGTCACCTCGCCCAGCCGTCCCAGGGCCTCGGTCAGGCCGCGGAGTGTGCGTTCCGCCTCCCGGGAGATCCGGTCGATCTCCTCCGTACGCACCGTCGCGGGATCGAAGTCGAACATCCCTGCCCCCTCGTGGTCGTGTCGCCCGCGAGTCGATCATGGAACAGTGAACCGGCCGCCAGCGCCGGGTGGCCGCGCCCCCAACCCGGCATGAACAAACACCTCCCACCTGCATGAACGCTTTCGGCGCCGTGGCTGCCGGAACGATCACGGTGATATGGAGATCACATGTCTCCGAATCCCAACCAGGACCGGTACGTCACCTCGAACGGCATCCACAAGCTCCGGAACCGGCTCGCCGACGACGTCATCCCCCAGTTCGAGAAGCGCAGGAGCCAGGTGGACGAGACCGTCCTCGGCCCCTGGGACCTCGGCATGTCGGGCAGCGCCATCATCCTGCCCACGTACGAGAGCGCGGTGGTCAGGGCGCGCGGCCATCTCGACGACGCCATCGACACGGCCCAGAAGTGGATGGAGCAGCTCGGCATCGCCGCCGCCAACTGGCGCGACGCCGAGGACGCGAGCACCGTCAAGTACGTCTGACGGTCCGCACACCGGCCCGGCCCCGTCAGGGACGCGAGCCGGACGAGAACTCACGCCGCGCCGGGGGCCTTCCCGGCGCGTCGGCATCATCGGGAAAGGCGGAAACGAGCATGGGCAAGCACGCGGGCGCTCCCGCGGTCGAGGCGCTCACGAACCTGAGACGGGCGCAACTCCTCGCGGGAGGGGGCCTGCTCGCGCTGACGTTCGTGGAGAGCCTCCTGGTCGACGACGAGGCGATCATTCACGCGGCCAACAACTGGCTGGCGCTCGCCCGTGAGCTGGACGGCGGCCCCAAACGACTCATCGCGCTCATGCTGGCCGAGTCGAGGGAGGACTGGATCGCCGAGGACCACCTCGCGTTCGAGGACGCCGCCGTGACCTTCCAGTCGGAGCTGGAGGTGCTGCGGGGCACGGTCACCGACACCGCCGGACTGCTCGACGAGGTCGGGGCCACCTTCCGCGACTTCGGATGGGCGGTGTTCGCGTTCTCGGTCACGCTTCTCGCCACAACGATCTCCGCGGCGGTGCTGACCCTCACCCCGGCCGGAGCCCAGGCCCGGCTCTTCATACGCGCGCTCATGCAGGCGGCGGACAAGATCCTCGCCGCCTGGGGCAAGGCCCTGCTCGGCTATCTCGGCGGCGCGGCGGTCATCATCGGCTACCTGTGGCGCAAGGAGATCCAGCTGAAGAACGTCGAGCCCACCGGCGACGTCGCCATCGACTTCAAGCAGGCGACGATCGACGTGAACCGCGCCCCCACCTTCACGAAGCCCGGGCCCCCGGGGACGCCGTCGCCCACCGCCGGCTTCGACTGGCTCGCCCCCAAGCGCGACGTGCCCCTGCCGTACGGCCAGTGAGAGCCTGCCCGGCCGGTCGGCCGGATCAGCCGGACAGGCCGCGGATCCAGGCGTAGACCTCCAGCACGCCCAGCGCGAGCGGGAACAGGCCGGCGGTCAGCACGACGTCGACGATGTCCCCGGCCCGTCCCCAGAACGGGGACGGGCGGCCGGTCGGCAGCCACAGGGCGAGGCCGGCCGGGATCGCCGCCGCCCACATGAGCCCGATCACGAGCGCGACGGACCAGACGCCGTCGGCCCGCGTGCTCAGCGTGAGCGCGAGCAGGACGAGCCCGGCCAGCGCGGACACCGTCAGCCAGAGCCGCTGGGCGACGCCGTGGAAGACCCGCGTGCGGAGAACCAGGGTCAGCGACAGCGCCAGCGACATCACCGGCGCGATCCACCCCTCGTCGAGCACGAGCAGCGGCTGGGCGGCGAGCACGACCATCGCGATCCCCGCGACGATCCCGGTGGCGTAGCGCTGCGCCTGGCCGGTCCGCTCCAGGATGGACGCGCTGTCCACCCGCTCGTTGTCCGCGCGCAGCTCCTCGGCCGTGGTGGGCATCGAGGGCAGCGGCATCCGGGCCAGCCGGAACGCCAGCGACGGGACGAACGGGCTGCACGCCAGCAGGAGCGACGCGGCGACCGCGGCGACCCCCGCCGCGGGCACGTCGAACACCATGACGACGGCGGCGCTCACCGCCCCGGCGGCCGACGCGATCGCGGTGCCGAGGAACCCGGGCACGCCGTCGGCCACCGCGGCCCCGCCGACCGCGGCCACGAACGCGGTGCAGGCGAGCGCCGCGAGCAGGTGCGGCGCGCCCAGACCCGCGAGCCCGGCCGGTCCCGCCGGGGCGAGCAGCCCGGCCAGGAACCCGTACGGCAGGGCCGCGTAGCCGAGCGCCGCGCCCGCGCCCGAGTGGCCGAGCGCCCGGGACAGGGAGGCGGCGGCGAGGAGCAGGAGGAGGGCGAGCACGCCCGCGACCACGGCGACCACGCCCAGGGCGGCGCCGGACAGCACGAGCGCGGGAGCCCCGGCGACGAGGAGGGCGCAGGAGGCGCCCATCCCGAGCAGCCGGGTGTGCCTGCCGCTCCAGGCGTTCCTGCCCTCCTTGACGCCGGTCGCGACCACGTCGGCGACGTCGTCGAACATCGCCGGGGGCAGCACGAACTCGCGCGGGCGGAGGTAGAGCACCTCCCCGTCGAGGACGCCGAGCGCCCCGAGGCTCTGCCCGATGTCGAAGGGGGTGCCGCCGAGCCGCTGCAGGATCCATCCGGGCGCGGGGGCGAACTCTCCGTCCACCTCGCCGAGCGCGCGCAGCAGGCCGGGCATGACATGCGGCAGCGGGATGTCCGCCGGTAGCGCGAGATCGGCCCTCTTGTGCGGGCCGACGATCGTGACGTGGCAGAGCGCCGGTGGCCGGGCGCCGGCCGCGGCAAGGGCCCCCTGCGACATGGGCTCATGGGCGGCCAAGGATGTCACTGCCGTACTCCCTCCGCGTGCGGAACAGCGAACAACGCGAACATAGCGCGCTTACTTTCCTCCACTCGGACGTAAACCGCATCTGGTAAGAAAAGATCCACACCGATCAGGAGGGGGCCTCGAGGGTGGGCATTGTCATCGTGCGCCGTCCCGAGCGGCGCCCCAGCCCGAAACCACCGCGCGGCGAGATCCTGCTGGAGCCGCCGCCGGAGGTGCCGGAGGTGCAGCCGCAGGGGCTCACCGGCGTGCTGACCTACCTGCCGATGTTGGCGGGGGCGGCGGCCATGGGGCTCATGTTCACCGGGGGCGGCAACGGCAACCCGATCATGTACGTGTCGAGCGGCCTGTTCGCCGTGTCCATGGTGGGCATGAGCGTCGGGCAGATGGGCCGCCAGGCCGGCGAGCGCAAGAACCGGATGAACGGCCTGCGCCGGGACTACTTCCGCTATCTCTCGCAGGTGCGCAAGCGGGTGCGGCGGGCCGCGAAGCAGCAGCGCGAGGCCCTCGAATGGAGCGGCCCCGCGCCGGACTCCCTGTGGTGGCTGGCCATGGGCCCGCGCCTGTGGGAGCGGCGCCCCCGCGACGACGACTTCGGCACGGTACGCCTCGGGACCGGCGTGCAGAAACTCGCGATCCAGCTCATCCCGCCGGACTCCAAGCCGGTCGAGGACCTGGACGCGCTGTCGGCCGGCGCGCTGCGCCGGTTCGTCCGGGCGCACTCCACGGTGTCGACGCTCCCGGTGGCCGTCGCCCTGCACTCCTTCGCCCGGATCAAGCTGACCGGCGACCCCGTCGCCGTACGGGAACTCGTCCGGGCGATGATCGCGCAGATGGCGGTGTTCCACTCGCCGGACGACATGCGGATCATGGTGTGCGCGGGCCCGGAGTGGATGCCCCAGTGGGAGTGGATCAAGTGGCTGCCCCACGCGCTGCACCCCGAGGAGACCGACGCCGCCGGCCAGGTGCGGCTGATGACCGAGAACCTCGCCGAACTGGACCGGCTCGTGGGCGGCGAACTGACGGAGCGCGCCCGGTTCCGGCCGGGCGGGGCCGCCGACGCCCTGCCGTACCACGTCCTGATCCTCGACGGCGGGCGGGTGCCGATCGACTCGCAGCTCGGGACGGACGCCATCCAGGGCGTCACGGTGATCGACCTGTCCGGGTCGGCCGGCGCGGTCGAGGAGCAGAGCACACTGCGGCTGGACGTCCAGCCCGACGGCTTCTTCATGATCAAGCTGGACCACGCGGGCAAGGAGAGCAGGACCCGCCTCGGCGACCCCGACCGGCTCGACTTCCTCAGGACCGAGGGGCTGGCCCGGCAGCTCGCCCCGCTGCGCGCGTCCACGGCCAAGGGCAGGGAGTCGCAGGACGTCCTCGCCACGAACACCTCGCTCACCGACCTGCTCGGCGTCGGCGACGCCGCCCGCGTCGACCCCGCCCTCACCTGGCGGCCCCGGGCCGGACGCAACCGGCTGCGCGTCCCCATCGGGCTCGGCGCGGACGGCCGCGTGGTCGAGCTCGACATCAAGGAGTCCGCCCAGGGCGGCATGGGCCCGCACGGCCTGGTGATCGGCGCCACCGGATCGGGCAAGAGCGAGCTGCTGCGCACACTCGTGCTCGGGCTGGCGATCACCCACTCGTCGGAGATCCTCAACTTCGTGCTCGTCGACTTCAAGGGCGGCGCGACGTTCCTCGGCCTGGAGGGCCTCTCCCACGTCTCCGCGGTCATCACCAACCTGGAGGACGAGCTGCCGCTCGTCGACCGCATGCACGACGCCCTGCACGGCGAGATGGTGCGCCGCCAGGAACTGCTGCGCGCCGCGGGCAACTACGCCTCGCTGCGCGACTACGAGCGGGCCAGGGAGCAGGGGGCCGACCTCGCGCCGCTGCCCACGCTCTTCGTCGTCCTCGACGAGTTCAGCGAACTGCTCACCGCCAAGCCCGAGTTCATCGACCTGTTCGTCATGATCGGACGGCTCGGCCGCTCGCTCGGCGTCCACCTGCTGCTCGCCTCCCAGCGCCTGGAGGAGGGGCGGCTGCGCGGCCTGGACACCCACCTGTCGTACCGGATCGGCCTGCGCACCTTCTCCGCGATGGAGAGCCGGGTCGTGCTCGGAGTGGCCGACGCGTACGAGCTGCCGCCCGCCCCCGGCAACGGCTACCTGAAGTTCGACACCACCGGGATGACCCGGTTCAAGGCGGCCTACGTCTCCGGCACGTACGAGCCGAGCGCCGGGCAGCCGGTCGCGGCCGACGGCAGCGCCCCGACGCCCCGCGTCGTCGAGTACGGCCCGGCGTACACGCCCGAGCCCGAGGCCGAGAAGCCGCAGGAGACGCCGAAGGCCGGGGAGCCGGCCGAGGCCGCCGCTCCCGAGGCGCCACCGCAACAGCGCAGCCTGCTCGACGTCGTGGTGGCCCGGATGAAGGACAAGGGACCGGCCGCCCACAGCATCTGGCTGCCGCCCCTCGGAGCCCCGCCCAGCCTCATCCACCTGCTCCCGCCGCTGTCGATCACCCCCGAGCTGGGACTTTCCACGGCGGGCTGGCAGGGACGCGGGGGGCTGCACGCCGTCGTCGGCGTCATCGACCGGCCCTTCGAGCAGCGCCGCGACCCGTTCTGGCTGGACCTGTCCGGCGCGGCCGGTCACGTGGGCGTCGCGGGCGGCACGCAGAGCGGCAAGAGCACCGTGCTGCGCACGCTGATCGCCGGCATGGCGCTCACCCACACCCCGCGCGAGGTCCAGTTCTACCTGCTGGACTTCGGCGGCGGCTCGCTCGCCTCCCTGGAGGGGCTGCCGCACGTCGGCGGCGTGGCCAGCCGCCTCGACGCCGACCGGGTCCGCCGTACCGTGGCCGAGATCTCCACGCTCCTGCAGCAGCGGGAACGCGAGTTCGCCGAGCAGGGGATCGACTCGATCACGGACTACCGGCGGCGGCTGGCCGAGGGCGGGTTCCAGGGCGACGGGTGGGGCGACGTCTTCCTCGTGGTGGACGGCTGGCTCACCATCCGGCAGGACTTCGACTCGCTCGAACCCGTGATCACCGACCTGGCCGCGCGCGGCCTCGGGTACGGCATCCACGTCGTCGCCGCCACCAACAAGTGGTCGGAGTTCCGGCCCGGCATCAGGGACCTGTTCGGCACCCGCATCGAGCTCAAGCTGGGCGACGCGTACGAGTCGGAGATCAGCCGCAAGAAGTCGCTGGCCGTGCCGGAGGGTGTGCCGGGACGCGGCCTGACCAGGGACGGCCTGCACTTCCTGTCCGCACTGCCGAGGATCGACGGCGTCCAGAACGCCGACGACCTGCCCGACGGCGTACGCGCCCTCGTCCAGTCGGTGCGGGACGCCTGGAAGGGGCGGCCCGCCCCCGCCGTACGGCTGCTGCCGTCCGTGCTGCCCGCCGAGACGCTGCCCGCGATCGCGCAGACCGGTCCCCGGATCCCGATCGGCATCGACGAGAACACGCTCTCGCCGGTGATGGTCGACTTCGACACCGACCCGCACTTCGTCGTGGTGGGCGACACCGAGAGCGGCAAGACCAACCTGCTGCGGCTGGTGGCCGAGGGCCTGGTGGCCCGGCGCACCCCGCAGGAGGCCATGATGATCGTGATCGACTACCGCCGCTCGCTGCTCGACACCGCCGTGACCGACCACCGCATCGGGTACGCCGCGTCCGGGCCGGCGGCCGCCGAGCTGATCAACGACGCCCGGAACGCGCTGCTCAAGCGGCTGCCGCCCGCCGACCTCACGCCCGAGCAGCTCCGGGCGCGCAACTGGTGGCGCGGCTCCGACCTCTACATCGTGGTAGACAACTACGAGCTGGTCGCCACCTCGTCCAACCCCCTGCTGCCGCTGGCCGAGCTGCTGCCGCAGGCCCGCGACATCGGCCTGCACCTGGTGATGTCCCGGTCGATGGGCGGCCTCGGCCGCGCCATGTTCGACCCGCTCATCCAGCGCATCAAGGACATGGCGAGCCCCGCGGTCGTCCTGTCCGGCAACCGGGACGAGGGCTTCCTCTTCGGGAACGTGCGCGCGCACGCGCTCCCACCCGGCCGCGGCTACCACGTGGACCGCAAGTACGGCAACCGCCTGATGCAGACGGCCTTCCTCCCGCCGCCGCAGCCCCCGGAGGCGAGCTGATGATCCGCGCGTCCTGCCCCACCGTCCTCCGAAGTCCCCGGCGTACGGCCCCGCCGGCGTACGGTCCCGTCACCGTGACGTCCCACGGGGAGCGGGTCGGCTGATGGGGATCCAGCTCCCGTCCGGCCTCGTCCTGGCGATGGGGCTCGTCGGCTACACCTGGCCCGCCATCGACGAGACCGAACTCGTCGAGGCGGGGCGCGGCTGGCTCCGCCACGCCGACACCCTGGAGGAACGCTCTCAGGCCGCCGGCGAGCATGTCCTGCGCGTGATCAAACGGAACGCGGGCCGGGACGTGACCGCCATGTACGACCACTGGACCTCCGCCGACGGCCCCGGCACCCACACCGACAACGCCGCCACCGCCACCCGGCTCATCGGCGCCGCCTGCCTCGCCGGAGCCGCCCTCGTCGCCGCCTTCAAACTCGGCATCATCGCCGCCCTTGCCCGCCTCGCCGTAAGCGTCGCACGCGCGATCGCCACGGCGAGCGCCAGCCTGGGCACCTCCCTGGCGAGCATCCCCCTGTACACCGCCGCGACCCGTACCGCCATCCAGCGGCTCCTGCGGACCGTCCTCGACGGAGTCAAGCGCATCGTCGAAAGACTGCTGCTCCGCGCCCGCGCGCTCCTGGAAAAGATCACTCCCATGGGGCTGCGCCTGCGTATGGCCCGGCCCGACCCGCTCCGTGCTGCCGCCGACCGGAGCGTGAACGTCAAGGCCATCACCCCGTCCCCCGTGTGGCGGAGCGACCGGCTCATCCTCCGGCGCGCGGACGACCGTCACCCGGACGAGGTGTTCGGGCCGGGCTTCCACCCACGCAACCCTGGCAACACGGACCTGGAATCCCATCTACGGTTCGAGGAGTCGGCGTTCGTCAGCACGACGCGGTTGGACAACCCGATGGACATCTTCCCGACCCGATACCTGTACGACGTGGACGCGCCGGGAGGGATCGACATCGTGGAGACCATGGGCAGCGCCCTGCGCACCGGACACCAGCGGGAGGTGGCGTTCCCTGGCGGGATCGAGGGCCGGTACATCAAGGGGGCGCGGCCGTACGACGCGACGACCGAGACTTTCGGGGACTACATCCCCAACCCGGATTATCGGCCCTGATCAGACGACCTGGTCGGGAACGGCGGCGGCGCCGGCCTCCTCGGCGGCCGACTCCGCGGCGGCATGGTTGACGGACATCGTCCCGACGATGGTCCCCGCCTCTCTGATGCCGTCGGCGAGCGCCGCGTACGCCTCCAACGCCTCATTCCTGAGCTGCGCGTAGATGGGGCCGATCAGACTTCCCAGGTCCCCGTCGCCCCAGACATCCGGCCTCCCGGCCGGCTCGGCGGCGAAGATCTCGGCCTCCACCGCAATGTCCTGCCCCACGCTCACGATCCCCTCGGCCGCGGCGCGCAGTTCCGTGTGGGACACCTCGATCCCGTCCGGCTTCCTCATACCCTCTTCTCCTTCCCCTCGGCATGGCGCCCTCGGCATGGCGGCGGCATGGCGGCGGCCCGGCCTCGCGCCGAACGTTCCATGAGCGTCTGTCCGGTCACCGCCTTTCGCGCGAGGATCTTTTTACTATGCTCCGATTGATCGGCTTTGTCGGGACGCCGGAAGGAGTCGGCTCATGGCGGGTCTCGATCTCCACTTCAAAGCGCTGGAGCGGTGCCGCAGCGCCCTGTACGAGGTCGCGCGGAGTTTCGCCACACCGACCGGAGCGTCCGAGTCGGGCGGCGGCGGTTCCACCGCGTCCGGGTCGGGCGGCGGCGTCGGTTCCTCGGCGTTCGGCCGGCTGAGCGGCTCCGGCGGCCTGGCCGGCGCGATCAACGAGGTCGAGGCGGCGCTCTCCAGCGAGCTCGGCCGGGTCTCCGGCCTGCTCAACGCCAACGGGAACTCCCTGACGACCGTAGGGAACAACATCCGCGGAGTGAGCAGGGCCAGCGAGCAGGACGGGGAGCGGCTGGCCCGCGCCTGACGCCCCACCCCTCGCCGTAACGTCAGCCTCTACGCCCAGGCAAGGAGATCCGATGAGCACGTGTTTGTTGGCCTCGCTCCGCTCGGCGGGCTCGGGGCGCCCTCAGGCGATGTCTTCCCTCGTCACTCGGGTCCTCGTCCCTCAGCCCGCTCGTTCCTCGGTCCAGACACCGCCGCGCCCCTCGCAGCGTTTATTGGCCTCGCTGCGGTTGGCAGGCTCGGGGCGCCCCTTCAGGCGGGCGGGCCGGTGAGCGAGCCGAAAGGGGCGGCGCTGCCCCAGCTCGCCGCGCTGCCGGGCGGGGGCGAGCTGGCCGGGCTCCTCGCCGACGTGACCGGCAAGCCGGAGCTGATCCGCGGCCTCGCCACCCGCTGGTCCGGCGTGATGCGGATGCTGAACGAGCAGGGCGGCACACTCGTCGCCGCCGTCGACGACGTCGACAACGCGTGGCAGGGCGCCTCCGCCGACGCCTTCGTCACCCACATGCGCAAGTACGGCCCGGCCGCCGACGAGCTGCACGACGCGCTGGACCGGGCCGTCAGGAACCTCCGCAAGGCGGCCGACGCCCTGGAGAAGGCCCACACCGACGTGTACGCGATCTGCGAAGGGGTCGTCCACGACGCGGAGGCGTACGCGAAGGACCACCCGGACGCGAGCGCGCAGAAGGCGGCGGACGACAAGCGGGCGCTGGTGCAGCAGGCGCTCACCTCGGCGCGGCCGCACGTCGAGAGCGCCGACGAGGCCGTGGACACGGCGCTGGCGGCGGTCGGCGACCTGCGCGACCACGGCATGGCGAAGTTCTCGGCCATCAAGGCGCCGGGCGACCACGCGTTCGTCCCCGCTTCGGCGAGCACCGGGCTCGGCTGGGAGCGCACCCCGGGCTACTCGCCGGAGGCCGGGAGCGACGCGCGGACCACGCTCGCCTCCTACGGAGGTTCCGGCGGCCCCGGCAACTCCGGTGGTTCCGGTGGTTCAGGTGGTTCCGGCAGCTCCGGCGGTTTCGGCGGCTACGGCCCGAGCGGACCGCCGCCGCCCGGAGGAGGCCCCGCGGCGCCCGCCGAGGTCAGGGCGTGGATCGAGGAGGCCGTCTCCATCCTCAAGGCACACGGATACCCGGCGTCGAAGATGAACATCGACGACATCTGGATGATCATCCAGCACGAGTCCGGCGGGAACCCGCGCATCGTCAACACCGACCCCTCGGATATCAACACCATCAGGGGGACTCCCTCCAAGGGCCTGATGCAGACGATCGACCCCACGTTCAACGCGTGGTCGCTTCCGGGGCACAAGGACATCTACAACCCGGTGGACAACATCATCGCGGGCGTCCGGTACGCCATCGCCCGGTACGGATCCGTCTCCGCGGTGCCCGGAGTGGTCGGTGTGAAGACCGGGGCGGGCTACCAGGGGTACTGACCTCCGCCGACGCCACGAGGGAATGGGGTGAACCCGGCGTGGATCGGTTTCACGAGCGGATACGGTTTCGCCCGGCAGGAACAATTACGCATCACGGTTCGTCCTCAAGGGCGAAGGAGGCTTACGCCGTGACCATCACCCATCCGCTGGGCCGCGTGGGGGCCGCCGTTGCGGCGGTCCTCATCGGCCTGTTCACGCTGTTCGCCGGCGGGGCTGCATCCGCGTCATCCGCCGTCGCGGCTCCCCCCGACGTCTCGACGGTGCTGGCGCACTGGAAGGACCAGAAGGATCCGCTGTTCGTGCAGGACGGCAGCCCGCTGTCCTCCGGTGAGCAGGGCGACATCCGCGACGCGCTGAAGAACTCGAAAAGCAAGATCTACATGGTCGCGCTGCCCGACGGGTCGATCACGACCAACCAGGCGGCCGGCACCTACATCACCTCGCTCGGCCTCGCGCTCAAGGACGCGGGCCGTCCGAAGGCGACCGTCGCGGTCCTCGACGGCAAGACCCTCTACGCGGGGTCGAGCGCGCTCCCGCGCCGGTCGCCGAGCGCCGGCCAGCTCGCCAGGGCCGCCACGGACGCCAACAAAGACATGGCCGCCGGTGTGCAGGACTTCGTGAACCGCATCAACATGGCCGTGGACGGTGAGGGTAAGGGCGCGCTCGACCCCAAGCCGGTGAGCGGGGGCGGCGGTGGCGGCAGCGGCCTGCTGGTCATTCTCGGCATAGCCGTCGTCGGAGGTGGCGCTTTGTGGGTCTTCTCTCGCCGTGCCAAGCGCAAGCGCGAGGAAAAGGAGGCGGCCGAGCTCGCCGCCGTCAAGCAGACGGTCGAGGAGGACGTCACCAAGTTCGGTGAGGAGATCACCGCGCTCGACATCGACGTCAAGATGCTGCCGCAGTCCGAGACGTCGGCCGACTGGCAGCGGGCCCTCGACTCGTACGAGCGGGCCAAGAACGAGCTGGCCGCGGTCAAGCGCGCCGACGAGCTGCGCACGGTGACCGCGTCGCTGGAGGACGGGCGGTACGCCCTCGCCTGCGTCAAGGCGCGGGTGAACAACCAGCCCGTCCCCGAGCGGCTGCCCCCGTGCTTCTTCAACCCGCAGCACGGCCCGTCCGCGCGCAACGTCCGCTGGGCTCCCCCCGGCGGCGCCCCGCGCGACGTCCCGGCCTGCGCCGCGGACGCCGAGGCGGTCGAGCGCGGCTTCGACCCGCAGATGCGCGAGGTCTTGGTGAACGGCGAGCGCCGTCCGTACTGGGACGCCGGCCCCGCCTACCACCCCTACGCCTACGGCTACTACGGCGGCTTCGGCGGCGGCGACATGCTGACCGGCATGCTGGTGGGCACCATGCTCGGCAGCGCGTTCGGCGGCTTCGGTCACGGCGGCGGCTACGGCCACGGCTACGCGGACGGCCTCGCGGCGGGCAACGCGGACTCCGGAGGCGGCGACTGGGGCGGCGGAGGCGACTTCGGCGGCGGTGGCGGCGACTGGGGTGGCGGCGACTGGGGTGGCGGTGGCGACTTCGGTGGCGGCGACTTCGGCGGAGGCGACTGGTAACCGTGATCGCGGGGCCCGCCGACGCGGGCCCGGGTCCGGAAGGTGACCTCGCACCCTCGGGTGCGGGGTCATCGGCTTTTCCGGCACTTTGGGATGCTCCCGGAACGGGGCAGGCGTGCGGCGTACCTTCACCGCGAGAGACTTGAGATCATTCTTCGGAGGTTTGCGAGGAGGCTTTCGTTGCGTCGCTTTCGAGCGTTGTCCGTCGTGCTCGCGATCGCGGCGATCGCGCTCCCCATACCGCTCGGCGCCGCGGCCGCGGGCGCCGATACCGCGGCGCTGTCGGCGGGCTGCCGGCCCGGCAGCGGGCCGGACATGCGCGGCGAGGACTTCAGCGGCGCCGACGACCTCCCCTTGAACCTGCGCTGCGCGAACCTGACCGGCGCCACCCTCGACGGCGCCGACCTCACCAGCCGGGACATGCGCGGGGTGATCCTGCGGGACGCCTCGCTCAGGGAGGCCGACCTGACCCTGGCGCACGCCGAAGGCGTGGACCTGCGCGGGGCCGATCTCAGCGGCGCCGACCTCGGCCAGTTGCACGGCAGGCAGGCGCAACTGCGCGGCGCGAACCTCAAGGACGCCTACGCGGGCCAGGCGGACCTGAGCCGCGCGGACCTCACCGGCGCGATCCTGGCCCGTACGGAGCTGACCCAGGCCGATCTCACCGGCACCACCTTCGTCGGCGCCGAACTCAGCAAGGCGATCCTCGGCCAGGTGAAGGCGCGGACCGCCGACTTCACCCGGGCGACGATGCGCGGCACCAAGCTCGGCCAGGCCCACCTGGAGAGCGCGGTGTTCGCCGCCGCCGACCTCGGCGGGGCGACGCTGACCCAGGCCGAGATGGAGGGCGCCGACCTCACCGGCGCGAACGTCGAGGGCGCGTCCTTCGGGCAGGCGCGGGACGTGAACCTCGCCGGTTCGCGCGGCATACCGGCGGTCGCCCCCACCACGCTGCCGTCGCCCTCCCCGAGCGACGACCGGAGCCTCGACGCCGCCGATCGGGCGATCGCGGAGGATCCCGTACGGACCACGACAGGGCTCCTCCTGGTCGTCCTGAGCGGCATCGGGCTCGCGATCACGCTGCTCTTCTGGGCCGCCGCCCACCGGCGTGGGAAGCGCGACGCCGCCGCCTTCGAGCTGGAGCGCCAGGTGCTCGCTGAGGACCTCTCCCAGCTCGGCGACGAGATCAACACGATGGACGCGGAGCTGCGGCGAGGCGACGACGGAACGCCGACGGAGCCCGGCGACCAGCGGGAGTGGCGCGCCGCGCTCGACGCGTACGAGGCGGCCAGGCACGTGCTCACGGTCGCGCGCACCCCCGGCGAGCTACAGGGGGCCGTCTCGGCCGTGGAGCACGGCAGGGCGTCGCTGCGCCGGGTCAGGACCCGGCTGTCAGATCACGGTGGTCAGCGGTGACATGAGGCGGCGGGCCGCCTCGGTGATCGACCCGGACAGCGAGGGATAGACGGCGAACGTCTGCGCGAGCTGGTCGACCGTGAGCCGGTGCTGCACCGCGACCGACAGGGCGAGGACGAGCTCGGACGCGCGGGACGCCACGATCACGCCGCCGAGCACGATACCCGTGTTGGGACGGCAGAAGAGCTTGACGAAGCCGTCGTTGAAGCCCTGCATCTTGGCCCTGGCGTTGGTGGCCAGCGGCAGCTTGACGACGTTGGCCTCGATCTCGCCGGACTCGATCTGCCGCTGCGACACGCCGACGGCCGCGATCTCGGGGTCGGTGAAGATGTTCGCGGCGACGGTGGCGAGGCGGATCGGCTGCACGGCCTCGCCCAGGGCGTGCCAGACGGCGATGCGGCCCTGCATGGCGGCGACGGAGGCGAGCATGAGCACGCCGGTGCAGTCGCCCGCCGCGTAGACGCCGGGCGCGGAGGTCCTGGAGACCTTGTCGACCTCGATGAAGCCGTTCCGGTCGAGCCGGACGCCGGCCTCCTCAAGGCCGATGCCCTCGGTGTTGGGGATCATGCCGACGGTCATCAGGCAGTGGCTGCCCTCGGCGGTCCTGCCGTCCTCCAGCGTGACGACCACGCCGTGCTCGGTGCGCTTGACCGAGGCGGCGCGGGAGCGGCCCATGACGTTCATGCCGCGGCGGCGGTAGACCTCTTCGAGCACCTCGGCGGCGTCGGCGTCCTCGTTCGGCATCATCCGGTCGCGGGAGGAGACCAGGGTCACCTCGGAGCCGAGCGAGCGGTAGGCGCCGGCGAACTCGGCGCCGGTCACACCCGAGCCGACCACGATCAGGTGCTCGGGCATCTCCTGCAGCTCGTAGAGCTGGCGCCAGGTGAGGATGCGCTCGCCGTCCGGCTCGGCGCCGGACAGCACCCTCGGGTGCGCCCCGGTCGCGACGATGACGACGTCGGCCCGGATCGTCCGGTCCCCGGCCCGTACGACCTGGGGGTCCACGAGCCGGCCCTTGGCGCGGATGACCTCGACGCCCTCGGCCGCGAGCCGCGCGGCGATGTCGGCGGACTGCGCCTGCGCCAGCTCCTTGACGCGCTTGTTCACCAGGGGCATCTCGACCATGACGCCGCCGGTGTCGCCATCCGGCCCTCCGTCGAAGTGGACGCCCACCGAGGCCGCGTCCAGCAGCGCCTGTTTGCGGACCGAGGTGGCGATCAGCGTCTTGGACGGCACGCAGTCGGTGAGCACGCACGCGCCTCCCGGCCCGTCCTGCTCGACGACGGTGACCTGCGCTCCCAGTTGAGCGGCGACCAGTGCCGCCTCGTACCCGCCGGGGCCGCCACCGATGATCACGATCCTTGTCACGTGCCCTATTCTCCCGCATCATCCCGCTAGTCAGGGATGAGGGGGATGCGTAAGGGTTCGACTACGCGCGAAGCCCCCGATTTCATCGGGAGATGGCGGGTCCTTCGTCATGGCCGTCCGGTGACGCGCCTCGTGGTTTAGGCTTCGTGCCGTGCCTGTCTACGCGGCCTACAGCAGCAACATGGATCCCAAGCAGATGGCTGAGCGGGCCCCGCATTCGCCGATGCGCGGCACCGGTTGGCTTTCGGGCTGGCGGCTGACCTTCGGCGGCGAGGACGTCGCCTGGGAGGGCGCGCTCGCCACGATCGTCGAGGACTCCGGTGACCAGGTCTTCGTCGTCCTGTACGACGTTCCCGAGTGGGACGAGGCGTCGCTCGACCAGTGGACCGGCACGGAGCTGGGCTTCTACCGCAAGGTCCGGGTCCGGGTCGCGACGCTCGACGGCGACGTGCTGGCCTGGACGTACGTCCTCGACTCCTACGAGGGCGGCCTGCCGTCGGCCCGCCACCTCGGCATCATCGCGGACGCGGCGGAGAAGGCCGGGGCGCCGGACGACTACGTGAAGGATCTGCGGACCCGCCCTTGCAAGTCCCTGGGCGACTGAGCGCCGCGGGCCTTCTGCCCGGTTCATCCCTTACCGTCGGGCCTCTCCGGTTTTGGCAGATGTCGCCAGATCTCGTCGCGCGGCGTCGAGCCCGCCGTTTTCTGGCGGGGGTGGTTCATCCGCTTCTGTACGCTCGGTGAACGTGACCAACGACGCTTACGCACTGGCGGCAGAGGCCGCGGCCACCCTGAAGAACCTCACCGGCATCGGATCCTTCGACGTCGCCCTCGTCATGGGGTCGGGCTGGGTCCCGGCCGCGGACGCGATCGGCGAGACCGTCACCGAGTTCCCCGTGACGAAGCTGCCCGGCTTCGCCCCGCCCGCGGTCGCCGGGCACGCCGGCACGATCCGCGCGGTCAGGACGACGTCGGGGAAGAACGCCCTGATCCTGCTCGGCCGTACGCACCTGTACGAGGGCCGGGGCGTCGAGCCGGTGGTGCACGGCGTGCGCACGGCCGTCGCCGCGGGGGTGGGCACGGTGGTCCTCACCAACGCCGCGGGCGGCCTGCGTCCCGAGACCCAGAACGTGGGCGACCCGGTCCTGATCAGCGACCACATCAACCTGACCGGCGCGAACCCGATCACCGGGGCCACCTTCATCGACCTGACCTCCGTGTACGCGCCCCGGCTGCGCGACCTCGCCCGCGAGGTGGACCCCTCCCTCGCCGAAGGCGTCTACGTGGCCTTCCGCGGCCCGACGTACGAGACCCCGGCGGAGATCCGGATGCTGCGCACGCTCGGCGGCGACCTGGTCGGCATGTCCACCGTGCTGGAGGCCGTCGCGGCCCGCGAGGCGGGGGCGGAGGTGCTCGGCATCTCGCTCGTGACCAACCCGGGCGCCGGCCTGGTCGGCGAGCCGCTCAACCACGAGGAGGTCCTGGAGGTGGGCCGCGCCACCGCGGCCCGGATGGGCGTGCTCCTCGCCAAGGTCGTCGACAAGCTGTAGGGGCGTTCATGAGCGATCTCATCCGGCGGGCGCGGGAGTGGCTGTCCCAGGACCCGGACCCGGAGACCCGCGCGGAGCTGGAGGCGCTCCTCGCCCGCGGCGACGAGGCCGAGCTGGCCTCCCGCTTCGGTTCCCGGCTGGAGTTCGGCACGGCCGGCCTGCGCGGTGAGCTGGGCGCGGGCCCGGCGCGGATGAACCGGGTGACCGTGATGCGCGCCGCCGCCGGTCTGGCCCGCGTCCTCGGCCCCGGCCGGCACGTCGTGATCGGCTACGACGCGCGGCGCAACTCGGACGTGTTCGCCAGGGACACCGCCGCCGTGCTGACCGGCGCGGGCCTGCGCGCCTCCGTCATGGACGGCAGGTGGCCGACGCCCGTGCTGGCCTTCGCCGTACGCCACCTGGACGCGGACGCGGGCGTCATGGTCACCGCCTCGCACAACCCGCCCCGGGACAACGGCTACAAGGTCTACTGGGGAGACGGCGCCCAGATCGTGCCGCCGATCGACGCGGAGATCTCGCACGCGATCGACGCGGTCGGCCGGGTGGACGAGCTGCCGCTCGGCGACTCCTGGCAGACCCTCACCCACGAGGCGATCGTCGTCCCCTACCTGCGGGCGCTGGCCGGCCTGCCGGTCGGCGACGCCCGGGACGTCCGCGTCGCGTACACGCCGTTGCACGGGGTCGGCGCGGAGACGCTCGCGGAGGCGTTCCGCGGCCTGGGCTTCGCGGTGCCGGAGATGGTCGCCGCGCAGCGCGACCCCGACCCGGACTTCCCGACCGTCGCCTTCCCCAACCCGGAGGAGCCGGGGGCGATGGACCTCACGCTCGGCCTCGCGGAGGAGATCGGCGCGGACATCGTCCTGGCCAACGATCCGGACGCCGACCGGTGCGCGGCCGGAGTGCCCCTCCCCGGCGGCGGCTACCGGATGCTCAGCGGCGACGAGCTGGGCTGCCTGCTGGCCGAGCACGTCCTGCGCGCCACCTCGGGCGACGACCGCCTGGTCGCGACGACGATCGTCTCGTCGTCGCTGCTCGGCAAGATCGCCGCCGCGCACGGCGTACGGCACGCGGAGACGCTGACCGGCTTCAAATGGATCATGAAGGCGGGTCCCGGCCTGATCTTCGGCTACGAGGAGGCGCTGGGATACAGCGTCGGCTCCGCCGCCGGGCTGCCCGTCCACGACAAGGACGGGATCGGCGCGGCGCTCACCGTCGCGGGCCTGGCGGCGTCCGCCCGGCGGGACGGCAGGACGCTGCTCGACCTGCTCGACGAGCAGGCCCGCCGGTACGGCCTGCACGCCACCGGCCAGCTCTCCGTCCGGGTCGAGGACCTGTCGATCATCCAGCGGGCGATGGCCGGGCTGCGCGCGGCGCCGCCCGCCAAGCTCGGCGGCCGGGAGGTCGAGTCCGCCGAGGATCTCGCCGCGGGTCTGGGCGGGCTGCCCCCGACCGACGGCCTGCGGTACCGGCTCGCCGGGGGCGCCCGCGTGGTCGTCCGGCCGAGCGGCACCGAGCCGAAGCTCAAGTGCTACCTGGAGGTGGTCGTCCCGGTCACGGGGCCCGCGTCCGGGGACGTCGAGCGGGCGCGGTCGGCGGCCGCCGCCGACTTGGCCGCGCTCAAGGCGGACCTCGCCGCCGCGATCGGCGGGTAGCGCCGGGCGTACGCGCGTAAAAGCGGGACCCGCGGGGCGTACGCGCGCAAGAGCAGGGCGCGTACGCCTGGCGAAGCGGGTCCCGGCAGGGATGTGGACGGCCGCCCGCGTGGGGCGGCCGTCACCGCGGCTCAGGCCAGGGCGATGGTCACCACGACGAGAGCGACCGCGGCCGCGAGGCCGGCGATCGCCACGGGCGACCACGACATGCTGGTCGCCCCCGAGGCGTCCCGCTTGCGCAGCACCGCCATCTCGGAGAGCTGCTGCGCCACCCAGTCGGCGTGCGTGCGGCCCGCCGCGGCCGCCTCGTGCGGCCGCTGCTCGGACGCCTGTGCCTTGCTCGCCCGGCGGATCGCCTTGGCCCGCTCGCGGGCGCTCGGCTGGGGGCTCCAGCACCGGACGGTCGTGTCACCGGCGACGATCACGATCGCGTTGGAGACCTGTACCTCGTCCACCGAGTTCCACGGCACGTACGCGGTGCGGAACGGGTTGCGGACCCGGACGCCGCCCTCCTCCGGAATGATCGCCGGGCGCAGCGCCAACAGCCCGACGAACACGGTGATGACGCCGAGCACCGCACCCGCGATCAGCGCGGACGGCATGCTGCCGCGGGAGATCAGGTCCCAGGCGTTCCAGGCCGCGAAGACGATCCACGCCCACCCGAAGACCCACGCCAGCTTGGAGCGGAAAACCTGTTTCATGCCTGCCACTTAAGTCGGGCGAAACCCGGCTTGATCACACCGTTGATCAGCGCGAGCCTCTCGTCGAAGGGGATGAACGCCGACTTCATCGCGTTGACCGTGAACCACTGCAGGTCGTCCCAGCCGTAGCCGAAGGCGTCCACCAGCTTGGCGAACTCCCCGGTCACGCTGGTCGCGCTCATCAGCCGGTTGTCGGTGTTGACCGTGACCCGGAAGTTCAGCCGGCGCAGCAGCCCGATGGGGTGCTCCGCGATGGACGGCGCGGCCCCGGTCTGCAGGTTCGACGTCGGGCACATCTCCAGCGGGATGCGCTTGTCCCGGACGTACGCGGCCAGTCTGCCGAGCTTGGCCTCGCCGTCGTCGGACAGCGTGATGTCGTCGATGATCCGGACGCCGTGGCCGAGCCGGTCGGCCCCGCACCACTGGATGGCCTGCCAGATCGAGGGCAGCCCGAACGCCTCGCCCGCGTGGATGGTGAAGTGGGCGTTCTCCCGCTGGAGATACTCGAAGGCGTCGAGGTGGCGGGTGGGCGGGTGGCCCGCCTCGGCTCCCGCGATGTCGAACCCGACCACGCCCGCGTCGCGGTAGCGCACGGCCAGCTCGGCGATCTCCATCGAGCGGGCCTGGTGCCGCATCGCGGTCAGCAGCGTGCCGACCCTGATCCTCGGAGTGCCGTCGGGACCGAGCGAGCCGATCCGGAAGCCCTCGATGACCGCTTCCACGACCTCGTCCAGCGAGAGGCCGCCCGAGGTGTGCTGCTCGGGCGCGTACCGGACCTCGGCGTAGACGACGCCGTCGTCGGCGAGGTCCTCGGCGCACTCGGCGGCGACCCGGACGAGCGCCTCACGGGTCTGCATGACCCCGACGGTGTGGTCGAACGTCTCCAGGTAGCGTTCGAGCGATCCCGAGTCGGACGCCTCCTGGAACCAGGCGGCGAGGTTCGCGGGGTCGGTGGACGGCAGCCTGCCGTAGCCGGTGTCGCGGGCGATATCGATGATCGTCTCGGTGCGCAGGCCCCCGTCGAGGTGGTCGTGCAGCAGGACCTTGGGCGCCTGGCGGATCTGCTCCCTTGTCAGGGTGTTCACGCGCGCTCCCCCGCCCGCCGGGCGAAACCGGTCCGCCCGCTCGTGTCCGCGGCCTCGATATGACCGCTGCGTCGCTCGCTCATCGCTTGTCGTCACTCCTCCGCGCCCGGCGGCGCCCGACCCCCCGGGCGCCGCGTTCACTCATCTCGGCATCCTATGCCACCTGCGAAAACACGGATCATGCACTGTTTGCCGATTATGCGTCGTCGCGGTTGGCAGTCTCGGGCGAGAACGCCGGGAGGCACACGGCCACGTACTCGGCCCCGGACGGCCCGGAGCGATAGCGGATCTTCTCGCCCGGCTCGCTGACGAACGCCTGACCCGCCTCGACCTCGGTGACGCCGCCCTCGCGCTCGATGATCACCGAGCCCTTGAGCACGAGGGTGTACTCGGCGAACTCCGGTGTCTGCGGGGGCTCCTCCCACTCCGGGGGAGCCTGCATGTGCGCGATCGAGACCCGCTCGTCGCCGCTGTTGACCCGTCCGACGTACTCGTCGATGACCTTTCCGCCCGGGACCGGGATCCGGGTGGCTGCGTCGATCTTCCGTACCATGTGTCCCAGTCTGTCAGTGGGCCACGTCGATGACGATCCTGGACGGCCCCGACTGCGCCAGCACCCGGAAACCGGCCTTGCGGGCGAGCACGAGGCCGACGCTGACGACGCCCTCGAAGTCGCCGTTGTTCACGATGTGCCGGACGTTCGGCAGGTTGGCCGCGACCTTGCGGGGGCCCTTCCAGGTCGCGTTGCCCGCGCTGTCGTGCGCGGCCGCCGGGGTGAGACGCACCTGGAGGTACGCCCCGCCCGTGAGGCCGACCGGTTCGCCTGACGCGTCGTACGTCAGCGCGTCCGTCCAGCCGACGGAGTAGCCGGTCGTCGGGCCGGCGAGGTCGATCACGACGCGGTCGAAACCCGCATGCCGGGCGAACCTGACCCCGGTCACCGTGGGGCGCTTGGCCGGGTTGCGGGACACGGTGACCGGCTTGGTGCTCGTGGGCGGCGCGGGCTCGCCCGGCTTGGCCACCGGATTCCCGCTGGCGGCTGCGGCGTTTCCCGTGGGCGTGCCGGTCGCGGCGGCCGGGGCGGCGCTCTCCCGCCCGGCTCCGGTCCCCGTGGAGGCGACCGTGGCGGTGGTGTCTCCGGCGATCCCACCGCTCGCGCCGTTCGCGGCCGTCGTCGCACTCCCGCAGGCGAGAGTGGCGGCGATCGGCACGATGGCGAGAGCCAGGGCGCGCGACGTCTTCATGGCGGTTCTCCTGTCGAACGTTCCACTGCGGCCGGATGTGATTGCGTGCCACCCGATTAGACGTATCTGCCGGGCCCGGAGTTCGGAACTCCGTTAATGTGGCCGCCGTACGCATCGCATATTGCGAAATATCGGCAACTGTCCGCCCGGCACCAGTGGAGGGCACCGATGAGCTCCGAGGGCGCCCTGGGCGGGTTGCAGGGGTTCGACGCGTTCACCGCCGACCAGGCCCAGCCGCTGGCGCGTACGGCCCTGCTGCTCACGGGGAACCGGTGGACCGCGCGGGCCCTCGTGGTCGACGTCCTGACCAGGATCGCGCTCACCTGGCCCGCCGTCCGCTGGGCCAGGCCCGCCGACTCGGCCCGCCAGGAGCTCTTCGCGTCCTTCCTGACGTCGCCCCCCGGCGTGAGGGGTCCCGCCGCCCAGAGCCTGGACGTCCTCGGTGTCGGCCCGCCGACGTTCAGGGACGCCATGGGGGCGCTGCCGCCGTCGCGCCGCGCGCTGGTCGTGGCGCGCTTCCACGAGGGGGTGCCGGAGGCCGAGGCCGCCGCGCTGTGCCGTACCGATCCGGGGACGGCGCGGGCCGAGATCGCGGCGGCCGTCGCGGAGCTGCGCGTCCACGTTTCGGGTCTCGTGACGCGGGAGACGGAGGCCGCGCCCGCGCCGGAGCCCGACACCGCAGGGTGGGCGACGACCTGGGCCTCGCCGACCCCGGAGCAGGAGACGCCCCCGCAGCACTCCTGGACCTCGGTGCCGTCGTCGGTGCTCCCCTGGGCCGGCGGGACCGCCGCGCCGGACGCCGCCGGAGCCGCGGATCTCGGCCCGGAGGGCGAGGCGCTGCGTCGCGCGCTGGACGCCCTCGCCTCCGAGATGCCGCCCGTGGGCGACGTCTTCGACCAGATCGTGGGGGCCACGCGGCCGCGCCGCTCCACCCGACGCTCCCTCGTCACCGGCGTGTCCATGACCGTGGCCGCCCTCGTGATCGTGGCCGCGGTCGTCGGCACGGCCGTCCTGGTCGGCACGCTCAACGAAGGGTCCGACCACACCGCCGAGGGCCCGTACGCCACCCCCTACGAGATGCCGGACGAGGACGACTCGTCCGGTGACATGCTCCCCTCCACGGTGGACGCCCCCATCCGGTACGCCTACCGGGCCCGCTGCCTGGTGGACGACACCGAGGAGGGCCGGTGCTTCGAGTGGCGCGTGGTCACCACCGAGGGGCGGCAGTACTTGATCTATGACGCGGGCGTCAAAACCGACCCCGGCGGGAACCAGTTGCTCGTGATCAGCCCCGACGGGAACAACATCGCCTACTACAACACCTCCTGGTCGGACTTCGTGGTCATCGATCGGCGGCACTCGGTGCCTGAGGGCGGCGAGCTCGTCGAGGTCGGGCAGCGGCTCACCAAGGACGCGTCGCTGGCGATGTCGCCGTCGGGCCGCTGGCTGGCGGCGGGGTTCGGCACCGACGGGCGGGCCCGGCCGACCCGGGTGCGCGACTTCACCCGGCGCCACAACTGGACGCTGCCGCGCAGGCTCAACGTCCTCGCGGTGGCCGACGACGGCACGGTCACGGGAACGATCGGCCAGGTCGGCGCCGGGAGGCCGGTCGATCTCGTGCGGATGCGTCCGAACGGCCGGCTGCTGAGCCGGATGCGCCTGGACGCCCCGCTGCTCACCCCCGGCCTGCCCGTGGCCGCCGTCGCGTCCCCCGGCGGGCGCACCCTGGCGGTGGTCAGCGAGGTCACCCGCCCGGGGAGGGGCGCCGCGGTCCGGGTGGCGACGGTGGACGCCGTCGCGGGCCGGGTCCGCGGGAGCTGCCTGGCCTCGCTGCCGCCGGGCACCGAGGTCCGCCGCGTCCACGGCTGGGGAAACGACCACGAGGTGGTCGTCGAGACCGGCCCCTCGTCCCGGAAGAGCGACCGCGTCTCCTCCGCGACCGCCGTCGAGGTGCGGTCGTGCCGCCTCCGCGACGTCGCCCTCGACGGCCGGGCCGAGGCCCACCCCCACTGGGCCCTGGGCGCACTCTGATCACCCGCACGTTCTCGCGTTTTGTCGGCTTGATCAGCGAGGCCGAGGGTGGCGAGGCAACGGCCGAGATCGTGGTTCTGGCGATGTAGTACGAGAACACGCGTGAGGGGCGCTTCCCCCGTGGAGCGCCCCTCACCCGCTGTCAGACCGTTTCGAGGACCTGCTCCGCGGCGGCGGTCGCCGTACCGGACCGGGAGCGGGAGCGGAACCGCAGGCCGCTCACCGCGACGGCCAGGCCGAGCAGGGCGAACAGGGCCGAGACGATGATCGCCGAACGGAAGGCGCCGATGGGGTCGGCCGTCGAGCCGGAGGTCAGGACCGCCGTCACGATGGCCAGCACCACCGCGCCGCCGACCTGGCCGGACGTGTTGAGCAGGCCGGAGGCGAGTCCCTGCTCGTCGTCGGACACGCCGTTGGTGGCCTGGATGTTGAGCGACGGGAAGGAGAGCCCGAACGCGATCCCGAGCAGCGCCATCCCGGGCAGGATCATGGTGGCGAGGCTGGGGTGCGCGTCCAGCCGCAGGAACATCGCGTAGCCCGCCAGCAGCGCGACCGAGCCGAGCGCGATGAGCCGCCCGGTGCCGTACCGGTCGGCGAGGTCGCCCATCTTGGTCGAGCTGACCGCGACCAGCAGCCCGGCGGGCAGGAACGCCAGCGCGGTCTCCAGCGCCGACCAGCCGAGCAGGTTCTGGAAGTACTGCATGGCCACGAACTGGAAGCCGACGTACGAGCCGAACAGGATGACCAGCCCGATGTTGGCCCGGACCAGCGGCGCGGAGCGCAGGATGCCGAGGCGGACCAGCGGGTGCCGGACCCGGCGCTCCAGCCACACGAACAGCCCGAACAGCGCGGCCACGGCGATCGCGGAGAGCGCGGTCCGCCAGAGCGGCACGTCCGGCGCCTGGACCACGGTGAAGACCAGGAGCAGCATCGCCGCGGTGATCGTGACCGCGCCGAGGATGTCGTGGCCGCCCTCACCGCGCTCGTCGGAGCGGGGCAGCAGCCGGAGGCCGGCGACCAGGGCCACGATCGCCACCGGGACGGGCATCAGGAAGGTCCAGCGCCAGCCGAGCTCGGTCAGCAGGCCGGAGAGCACGAGTCCGAGGGAGAAGCCGCTCGCGCCGCAGGCGGTGAAGATGCTCAGCGCGCGGTTCCTGGCCGGCCCCTCGGCGAAGGTCGTGGTGATGATCGACAGCGCCGCGGGGGCGGTGAAGGCAGCACTCATGCCCTTGATGAAGCGCGCCGCGATCAGCAGCGCGCCGTCGTTCATCAGCCCGCCGAGCAGGGACGCGACGGCGAAGACGGCCAGTGCGATGAGGAAGACCCGGCGGCGGCCGAGCAGGTCGGCGGTGCGGCCCCCGAGCAGGAGCAGGCCGCCGTAGCCGAGCACGTACCCGCTCACTACCCACTGGAGGGCGGAGGTGGACATGCCGAGGTCGGCCTGGATGGAGGGTAGGGCCACTCCCACCATCGACACGTCGAGGGCGTCGAGGAAGACGACTGCGCAAAGAACGCTGAGCGCACCCCACAGGGGCGCCCCCCAGCGCTCGCTCGTTCTGGAGGAGGTCATGGCGGGAGACATTACATGCATCTGCATTCAATGCACAAACATTTAATGCGTTTGCATGCACCAGCCGCCCATGCTAGGCTCCGCGCGAAAAGGAGGCTGGGATGACTCGCCACAAAACCGGCAATGACGTCATCGACAGGTGGCGCGAGCTGCTCCTACGGCACGCCACCGTCTCCTGCGCGCTCGAGCGCGAGCTGGGTGAGCGGCACGGCCTCGGCGTGAGCGAGTTCGAGGTGCTGGATCGCCTGGCGGAGGGCCTCTCCACCTGCGACGTGGGCGGCAAGGAGAAGTTCCGCGTGCAGGAGCTCGCCGACGAGGTCCACCTGAGCCAGAGCGCGCTGTCCCGGCTGATCGCCCGCCTGGAGCGCGAGGGCCTGGTCACCCGCGCGCTGTGCGAGGCCGACCGCCGGGGCGTGTTCGTCCTGCTCACCGACGAGGGCAGGAAGCGGCACGCGGAGGCCGCGCCCACCCATCTCGAGGTCCTCACGGCCCATCTCGGCTGACGCCGTCACCTCGGCTCGATACGGGCCGGGAGACTACGGGCCCGGTTCGCTCCCCTTCAACCGGACCGGCGCCCGCCCACTATGGGACGAGCGCCGGTCCGTACGCGTGGGAGGTCAGTCCCGCGCGAGGTCCTCTCCGGTGATGCGGTCGATCACGAGCGGGAACAGGGCGGGGTCGGCGGCCTCGCCGATCTCGTAGCCGCCCTCAAGCGCGGTGAGCGCCCGCTCGAACCGTCCCGCTTCGTCGGCGTGCAGGGTCATCAGCGGCTGCCCGGCGCGCACCGTGTCGCCCGGCTTGGCGTGCAGCGTGATACCGGCGCCGAAGGAGACGGCGTCCTCCTTGCGCTCGCGCCCGGCGCCGAGCCGCCAGGCCGCCACGCCCACGCTGAGGGCGTCCAGCCGGCGCAGCACGCCCGAGGACGGCGCGACGACGTCCATCGTCTCGGCCGCCACGGGCAACGGCGCGTCCGGGTCGCCTCCCTGGGCGCCGATCATCCGCCGCCAGGCGTCCATCGCGGAGCCGTCCTTGAGCGCCTGCTCGGGGTCCTTGGCCCCCGGTACGGCGGCGGCCTCCAGCATCTCCCTGGCGAGCCGTACGGTCAGCTCGACGACGTCGGAGGGGCCGCCCCCGGCGAGCACCTCGACGGACTCCGCGACCTCCAGGGCGTTGCCCACGGCCCGGCCGAGCGGCCGGTCCATCGCGGTGAGCAGGGCGACCGTCCTGACCCCGGCGTCACCGCCCAGCGCGACCATGGTCTCGGCCAGCTCGCGGGCGTCGTCCACGTTCTTCATGAACGCGCCGGAGCCCACCTTGACGTCGAGGACGAGCGAACCCGTGCCCTCGGCGATCTTCTTGGACATGATGGACGAGGCGATCAGCGGGATCGACTCCACCGTCCCGGTCACGTCCCGCAGCGCGTACAGCTTCTTGTCCGCCGGGGCGAGGCCGGTGCCCGCCGCGCACACGACGGCGCCGGCGGTGCGGATGACGTGCAGCATCTCGTCGTTGGACAGCGACGCGCGCCAGCCGGGGATCGACTCCAGCTTGTCGAGCGTGCCGCCGGTGTGGCCGAGCCCGCGCCCGGAGAGCTGCGGCACGTACGCGCCGCACGCCGCGACGAGCGGGGCGAGCGGCAGGGTGATCTTGTCGCCCACGCCGCCGGTGGAGTGCTTGTCGGCGGTCGGCCGGTCGAGCGCCGACCAGTCCATCCGCTCGCCGGTACGGATCATGGCGAGGGTCCAGTCGGCGATCTCCCTGCGGTTCATGCCGTTGAGCAGGATCGCCATCGCCAGCGCGGACATCTGCTCGTCGGCCACGCCGCCCCGGGTGTACGCGTCGATCACCCAGTCGATCTGGGCGGTGGACAGCTCGCGCCGGTCCCGCTTGGTGGTGATGATCTCGATCGCGTCGAACCCCATGGTCCCCCCTCTTTCACGTACGGCCCCGGAGGAAACCGCACATCCCGATTTATCGCGACAGGTCGTCAGGGCCGAAGGCGAAGGGCAGGAGGTCCGCCAGCCGCCAGGGGCCTTCCGGGGTCTCGACCAGCAGCTCGGGCCCACCGTGCTCCAGCAGGAGCTGGCGGCAGCGCCCGCACGGCATCAGCAGCTCTCCGTGCCCGTCCACGCAGGTGAACGCCACCAGCCGCCCGCCGCCGCTCGAGTGCAGCGCCGACACGAGGCCGCACTCCGCGCACAGCCCGACGCCGTACGACGCGTTCTCGACGTTGCAGCCGGTGACCACCCGCCCGTCGTCCACCAGCGCCGCGGCGCCCACGGGGAACTTGGAGTACGGCGCGTACGCGTGCGCCATGGCCTCGGTCGCCTGGGCGCGCAGCGCGTCCCAGTCGATGGTCGGCTTGGTCATTTGGCCTGTCCTCTGCGATAGGGAACGCCGTCGGCGGCCGGCATGCGCAGCCGCTGCGAGGCGAGTGAGAGCACCAGCAGCGTAGTCAGGTGCGGCGTGAACGATGTGAAGGCGTCCGGCACCGTGTCGGTTACCGCGAAGACCGCGAAGACCCCGATCGCCGCGATCCCGGTCACCAGGGCGGCCCGGTTCCTGCGCTGCCGTACGAGCTGGAAGACCGCGACGGCCGCGAGCAGCAGGGCGACGACGAGCAGCAGCGCGTGCACCGAGGTACCGCCTTGCCTGAGCTGGAGCGCGTCGGTGTAGCCGAACAGGGCCGCGCCGCCGGCCAGGCCGCCGGGCCGCCAGTTACCGAAGATCATGGCGGCCAGGCCGATGTAGCCGCGCCCGCCCGTCTGCCCGTCACGGTAGATTCCGGCGGCGATGAGCGACAGGAACGCCCCGCCGAGGCCGGCGAGCCCTCCGGAGACGATCACCGCGATCCACTTGTACAGGTAGACGTTGACGCCCAGCGACTCCGCGGCGACCGGCCGCTCGCCGCAGGACCTGATCCGCAGGCCGAAGGCCGTACGCCACAGGAGGTAGAACGACAGCGGCACCAGCAGGATCGCCAGGATCGTGAAGTATGAGACGTTCTGCGTGAGCCCGTGGAGGATGCCGGCGACGTCCGACACCAGGAACCAGTGCTTGTTCTGCAGATCCAGCAGGGGCTGGCCGATCCCCGGCACGTCGAACGTCCCCATGATCGGCACACGCGGCGACTGCTTGGCGCCGCCGCCCTTCATTGGGGAGAAGACCAGCTTGGAGAGGTACTGGGTGAAGCCGAGGCCGACGATGTTGATCGCGACACCCGAGATGATCTGGTCCACGCCGAAGGTCACGGTGGCCAGCGCGTGGACGGCGCCGCCGATCGCGCCGCCGACCGCCCCGGCGAGCACCCCGACCCAGGGGTTGTCGAACTGGAGCGCGCCCCAGGCGCCGAACCAGGTGCCGAGGATCATCATGCCTTCGAGGCCGATGTTGACCACGCCGGCCCGCTCCGACCACAGGCCGCCGAGCCCGGCGAGACCGATCGGTACGGCGAGGCCCAGCGCGGCGCTGATCGTGCCGCCGGAGGTGATGTCGTTGGCGCCGGTCACCAGCCGGGCCAGCGACAGGAGGATGACAAGCGCGGCGAGGCCGATCAGCAGGACGGGGAAGGTCAGCTTGAACCGCCGGGCCGGCGGCGGCGCGGCCACCGGCTTTCCGGGGGCGACGTCCGTGGCGGTCATGCGGCGGCCCCTTCCGTCCCGGCCGGAGCGGCGAGCTCGCGGCTGACCCGGTGCTGCGCGGCGACGATCCGATACCGGTGCACCAGCTCGTACGCGATGATCACCGAGAGCACGATCACACCCTTCATGATGTCGACGAGCTCCTTGGAGATGTGCAGGATCTGCAGCGCGTTCGAAGAGCTGTCCAGGAACGCCCACAGCAGGGCGCCGATGGCCATGCCGACCGCGTTGTTCCTGCCGAGGAGGGCGATCGCGATACCGGTGAAGCCCAGCCCGGCCGGGAAGTTCAGGCTGTACTGATAGGAGCCGCCGAGCAGCTCCGGCATGCCGACGAGGCCGGCCACCGCCCCCGAGACGGCCATCGCGCTGATGACCATGCGCTTGACGTTCACCCCGCTCGCCACCGCGGCCGGCTCCGACCGGCCGGTGGCGCGCAGACCGAACCCGAACCGGGTCCGGTTGAGCAGCACGGCGTACCCGATGCCGACGACGATCGCGACGACGAGGAAGCTGTTGACCTCCATCGGCGTGCCGGGGATCAGTGCCCATCCGGGAGCGTGCGCGTCCTCGGGGATCGGCTTGGTGCCGATCGCGTTGCCGTTCAGCACGCCGAGCCGGTCGGCGGTCAGCAGCCAGCCGGTCAGGCCGGTGGCGATGGCGTTCAGCATGATCGTCGAGATGACCTCGCTGACGCCCCGGGTCACCTTGAGCAGACCGGCGATCGAGGCCCACAGGGCGCCGACGAGCACGGCCACGAGGACCACCAGCAGGCTGTTGAGCACGCCGGGCAGCAGCCCCGCCCCGCCGACGGCCGCGGCGAGGAGCGCGGCGAGCCGGTACTGGCCGTCGACGCCGATGTTGAACAGGTTCATCCGGAACCCGATCGCCACCGCGACGGCCGACAGGAAGTAGGCGGCCGCCGTGTTGAGGATCAGCACGATGATGCGCGGCGTGGAACCCTGGTCGATCAGGGTCGTGAACGCGTCCACCGGCGAGTTGCCCGCGATCAGCAGGACGACGGACGTCACCAGGCCGGCGAAGACGACGGCGAGAACCGGAGCGACGACCGCGAAAACGCCGTCGAGCTTCACCCGCCCGGTCAGGCGTTCCATGAATCCACTCATGCTGTCTCCTCGCCGGCGCCGGTCATCGCGGAGCCGAGCTGCTCAGGGGTCACGGAGGCGGGATCGACGTCGGCGACGATCCGGCCGCGCAGGATGACCTTCAGCGAGTCGGACAGACCGATCAGCTCGTCGAGGTCCGCGGAGATCAGCAGTACGGCGAGGCCGGCGGCCCGCGCGTTCCGCAGGTGGTCCCAGATGGCCGCCTGCGCCCCCACGTCCACGCCCCGGGTCGGGTGCGACGCGATCAGCAGCGCCGGTTCACCGCTCATCTCCCGGCCGACGATCAGCTTCTGCTGGTTGCCGCCGGACAGGGCGGCGGCGTCCACGTCGATGCCGGGGGTGCGGACGTCGTACTCCTCGACGATCCGCTGGGTGTCCTTACGGGCCCCGGCCCGGTCGATCCAGATGCCCTTGACGTTCGGCTCGCGCGTCTGGTGGCCGAGAATGCGGTTCTCCCAGAGCGGCGCCTCCAGCAGCAGGCCGTGCCGGTGGCGGTCCTCCGGGATGAAGCCGATGCCGCCCTCGCGCCGCTTCAGCGTGGACCAGCCGGTGATGTCCGCGCCGGCCAGGCTGACCGTCCCGGCGTTGATCGGCCGCATGCCCATGATGGCCTCGACCAGCTCGGCCTGCCCGTTCCCCTCGACACCGGCGATGCCGAGGACCTCGCCCTTGTGGATCGTGAACGAGATGTCGTCGAGCAGCAGGCGCACGCCGGCCGCCCGCAGTTCCTCGGCGGAGGCGCCCTTCGCGACGGGGCCGGCCCCCGGGTCCGCCATTGTGAGGCCGGAGACCTCCAGCGTGACGACGTCGGTGACGGTGGACTCGCGGGTCTCCGGGCTGGGCAGCTCGCTGCCGACCATCAGCTCGGCGAGCTTGCGCGCGGTCACCTCGCGGGGGTCGACGCTGGCCACGGTCGTGCCCCGGCGGATCACCGTGATCGCGTCGGCGACCTTCAGCACCTCGTCGAGCTTGTGCGAGATGAACAGGATCGTGAGGCCCTCGCGGACCAGCACCCGGAGGTTGTCGAAGAGCTCGTCCACCTCGTGCGGCACGAGGACCGCGGTCGGCTCGTCCAGGATGAGGATCCGGGCGCCGCGGTAGAGGACCTTGAGGATCTCCACCCGCTGGCGGTCGCCGACCCCGAGGTCCTCGACCAGCGCGTCCGGGTCGACGCCGAGGCCGTACGCGTCGGAGATCTCCCGGATCTTCTTGCGCGCGGAGCCGAAGTCGATGGCGAGACCGCCCTTGCGCGGCTCGCTGCCGAGGATCACGTTCTCGAGGACTGTGAGGTTGTCGGCCAGCATGAAGTGCTGGTGGACCATGCCGATCCCGGCGGCGATGGCGTCGGCCGGGGTGTGGAAGCTTACGGCCGACCCGTCGATCCGGATCTCGCCCTCGTCCGGGCGCTGCATGCCGTACAGGATCTTCATGAGCGTGGACTTGCCCGCGCCGTTCTCACCGACGACGGCGTGGATGTGTCCCTTGGCGACGCTCAGGCAGATGTCCCGGTTCGCGACGACTCCGGGAAACCTCTTGGTGATCCCCTTCAGCTCAACGGCGGGCTCTGTGGCGATTGCGGTGGTTATGGCGGCCTCCCCCACACGAGGTGCCTGGGTCACAGGCACGGTAGGCCGAGGAGCCCGGAGCGGTCGGCTCCGAGCCCCTCGGAGAGACGGCAGGTCAGGGGGTCTGGGGGACCGTGATCTCGCCGCTGATGATCTTCTGCTTGTAGTCGTCGAGCTGGGCCTTGATGTCGTCGACCTTGCCACCGGTGGTGGAGTAGTCGACGCCGCCCGCCTTCAGGTCGAACCGGGACTCACCGGCCTTGACGTTGCCGCCGACGAAGTTCTTGAGGTAGTCGTAGACCGCGACGTCGATCTTCTTCAGCATCGAGGTGATGATGACGTCGGCGACGGCCTTGTCCGCCGTCTTCGCCTGGTCGGAGTCGACGCCGATCGCCATGGCGCCCGCGGCCTTGGCGGCCTCGAAGACACCGCCGCCGGAACCGCCCGCGGCCTGGTACACCACGTCGGCACCGCCGTCGAACATGCCCTGGGCCGCGGTCTTGCCCTTGGCCGGGTCGTTGAAGCCGGTGAAGTCCGGCGGCTGGCTCAGGTACTTGGTCTGGATCTTGATGTCCGGCTTGACGGCCTTGGCGCCGGCCACGAAGCCCGCCTCGAACTTCTGGATCAGCGGGACCTCGACACCGCCGACGAAGCCGACGTTGCCCTTCTTGGACTTCAGCGCGGCCGCGGCACCGACCAGGAACGAGCCCTGCTCCTCGGCGAAGACCAGGTTGCTGACGTTGGGTCCGGTGGCGTCGGCGTCGTCGATGATCGCGAACTTGACGTCCGGGAACTCGGCGGCGACCTTCTTCACGGACCCGGAGTACGCGAACCCGACCGCGATGATCGGGTTGAACCCGGTCGAGGCGAGCAGGCGCAGCCGCTCCTCCTTCTGGGCGTCCGTCTCGCCGGGAGTGGTCTCCAACTCGTTGGTCTCGAGACCGAACTCTGCCTTGGCCTTGTCCAGGCCCGCGGCGGCGGCGTCGTTGAACGACTGGTCACCACGCCCGCCGATGTCATATGCGAGGCCGACCTTGGCCTTCGCCGCGGCGGGCTCCGACGACGCGCTCGCGCCCGTCTCGGTCTTGGCGTCACTACCTCCACACGCGGCGGCGGCCATGAGCATGGCGCCCGCAGCAGTGGCGGCAGCCAGCTTGCTTACTCGATTGCGGAGCAAGGTATTACTCCCCTTCCGTGTCCCCGCCGTCCAACCGGTCTCGCGCGCACGACGCGCGCCGACCCTGCACGGAAGATAGTTGTTTGACCTGCATAGACCAAATGGGCGCACGAGTCCGAAACCTGTCCGTTATGCACCTCTCGCCACCTTGTGACCAGCGAGTAAGTTCGATCTATCCCGAGAGGCGCGCGGAGGACTCGGCACCGGTCCGCACGACAAGATCACCGATGGCGCTTTCGCACGTCGTGGCCGGTGAGAGAAGGGGGCCCGGGGAAGGGCCGGAAGGGGTCGGGTACGGCGGCAGGGAGCCGGTGCCCAGACGAACGTGCCGGAGGAGCGGTGTCCGCTCACTCCGGCACGTCGAGTCACTCAGGGATGTCCACGGTGGCGTCCCACCGGGACCTTCAGGGGGCCGTCAGCGGGCGCCGTCGCCCCACAGCGCGGTGAGCGCGGTGGCCGCCAGGGTCTTGACCCCGACCCCGATCGCCCGCTCGTCCACGTCGAACTCCGGACGGTGGATGTCGACCTCGTTGACCGCACCGGGAATACGGGTGCCCAGCCGGGCCAGCGCGCCGGGCACCGACTCGAGGTACCAGGAGAAGTCCTCGCCGCCGAGGCTCTGCGGGGTCGGCACCGCCGCCGTCTCCCCGACCATCTGGACCACCGCGTCGTGCAGCATCTGGATGCTCGTCGCCTCGTTGACCGTCGGCGGCGTGCCACGGCGGTAGTCGATCTCCGCCTCGACGCCGTACGCCGAGGCCACCGACGTGAGGAGCGCCGCGATGAGGTCGGGCGCCTGCTGCCACGCGTCCTCGTCGAGCGAGCGGACCGTGCCCTTGGCCACGCCGACGTCGGGGATGGCGTTGAACGCCGAACCGGCCGTGATCTGGCCCCACACGAGGCTGAGGCTGGAGCGCGGGTCCACGCGGCGGGACAGCGCGGCCGGCAGTTCGGTGACGATCTTGCTGAGCGCGTACACGAGGTCGACCGTCAGGTGCGGGCGGGCGGTGTGCCCGCCTGGACCGGAGACCCGGACGGCCAGGCTGTCGCACGACCCGGTGATCGGGCCGGTGCGCAGGCCCACGTGCCCGACGTCGATCCGCGGGTCGCAGTGAAGCGCGAAGATGCGGTCCACGTCGCTCAGCCCGCCGTCGCGCATGACCTCGAGCGCGCCGCTCGCCGTCTCCTCGGCGGGCTGGAAGATCAGCCGGACCCGCCCGGGAAGCGCGCCCGCCTCCGCCTGGGCGGCGAGGAACAGCCCCGCGCCGAGGACGGTGGCCGTGTGGACGTCGTGGCCGCAGGCGTGGCAGGCGCCGGGCACCGTCGAGCGGTACGGCACGTCCTTCTCGTCGTCCATGGGCAGCGCGTCGATGTCGGCGCGCAGCGCCACGGTGGGGCCGCTGTCCCGGCCGAGGTCCACCCACAGACCGGTGCCGCGGGTGAGGATCCGCGGCTTCAGGTCGGCCTCCAGCAGCCGCTGGACGATCTTCTCCGTGGTGCGGTGCTCGTTGAAGGCGGTCTCGGGGTGGGCGTGGAGGTCGCGACGGAATTCGATGAGCTCATCGCCGTGCTCGCGCAGGAAGTCGGTCAACTGCCCGGCGAGGTCGCCGCCCTGGGGAACCTCCGCGTTATCGGGGGCCGCGAGCCTCGATGAGATCGTCACAACTCTTTCCTTCCTCAGGCGAACCGCGGCCCACGGGGCATGGAGGGTGCCGTTCCCTCTACCCGGCGCGGTTCGCCGGTTATCGTGATGGCGCTCAGCGGGGCGCGGACCACCTCGCGCCGTGTGCCGGACAGCCGGGTCCGGAGATCGGCTGAGCGTCGCCGTCGTACCCGCCCTCGCCCAGGTTCGGTGTCAAACGCCCGAGCGGATCTCTGTGGAGTCCCGCTCCACCCGGCGGGCCGCGATGTCAGGCCACGCCGAAGAGCGAAAGGGTCGCGTAGGCATGTCCGCCACGACCGACCCTTCGTTCACAATCTTTCCACGGTTCCGCCGGGCAAGATGGGCGATTGACACAGTATTTACGACGAGAATCCGATCACCGCTCGCTCAGGTTCCGGAGTGACCGGAACCGCCGACCGACAGCCCGGGGGGCGAGGTGACGAACCTGTCCTCCGCGAGTTCGACGATCGTCGCGTCGACGACGTCCTCCAGCGAGCCGCCCGCGGCGAGGATCGCCCGCTGCCGCTCGCAGGAGCTCCCCCGGTCGAGGACCTCGCTCACGACGGCGAGCTCGTCCGAGCAGCCGAGCCGCTCGGCGACCGGCTCCAGCTCGCGCTGCAGCTCGTAGAGCACGTCGCGCACCGGCGCGGTGGACCCCTGGTCGTCCGTGATGACGTCGGCGTCGAGGCCGTACCGGGTGGCCCGCCACTTGTTGTCCCGCACGACCCAGGCCGGCGGCCGCGGCAGCTTGTACCCCCGGTCGAGCTGCTGGTCGAACTGCTGGACCAGGCACTGGGAGAGCGCGGTCACCATCCCGACCTCGCGGAGGGTGGGAATCCCGTCGAACATCCGGATCTCGATGGTTCCGAAATCAGGATGTGGCCGGATATCCCACCATACCTCCTTAATGCTCCTAATTGTCCCAGCTCTTACCAGAGTGTCCATGTACTCCTCGAACTCCGTCCAGTCGGCGAGGAGGTGCGGCGGGCCGGCCGTGGGCAGCGCGCCGAAGACGATCGCCCGGCTGGACGCGAGCCCGGTGTCCTGCCCGCCCCAGCAGGGGCTCGACGAGGTGAGCGCGAGGAAGTGCGGCAGGTACGCGGCCAGGGCGTTGACGATCGGGATCACCTTGTCCTTGTCGCGTACGCCGACGTGGACGTGCACGCCGAAGGTCTGGATGCGCCAGGCCAGCCACTGCATCTCCTCGACCAGCTCGGTGTACCGCTGGACGGGGGCGTAGACCGCGTCGCGCCAGTCGCTGATGGCGTGCGTGCCGGTGCAGGCGAGCGACATCCCGCGCGGCTCGACCGCGTCGCGGAGCCGGTCGATGCTCTTGCTCAGGTCGGCCACCGCCTCCGCCGCCGTGTGGCAGATATCGGTGACGATCTCGATCTGCGACTGCATCAGCTCGTGCATGGCCTTGGGCCGCGCGCTCTCGCTCAGCTCGGGGACCGCGGCCAGCACCTCCTTCGCGTCCTGGCGCAGCCGCCTGGTGTGCCGATCGACGAGCTGTAGCTCCCACTCCACTCCCAGAGTCGCCCCACGCGAAGGATTGAACTGGATCGCCACCGCGGACCTCCCGTGCTTCGGAATCGGCGTTCTACTACGCCGTACCCGATTTATCCGCCCGGTTTACCCCCTTCTATTACCTGGCTTCCAGGATCGGAAGACGACCACGGCGAGCACGAGGGCCAGGATGATGTTGACCGCGATGAGGATGCCGTGCACGACGTAGAAGCTCGTCGGGTGCCCGTCGGCCAGGTTGAACCCGAGATTGATCCATTCAAAGACCATGAAAGCGGCCAGGGCCAGGAGAAAGCCCGATACACGTCTCGACATGCTCTCAGTATCGGCATTGCCACCGAGTGCGTACGCCCGCGATCTTTGGGGGATCTGTCACATCATGCGTAAAGATCCAAAGCTAGGCTGAGGCCCCTATGGGGACCAGCCTGCGCGCCCTCGGGGCGGCCTTCACCGCGGCGACGCTCATCGGCGTCACGCTCTGCACTCCCGCCGCCGCGCGGACCGCGTCGACCACGCGCGAGAGCGCCGTCGGCGGCGACCTGCTCGCCGGACACGGAGTGATCGCCCCCGCCGGAATCAAGGCACCTCCCAAGACCACCGCCTCCTCGTACGTCATCGCGGACGCGGACACCGGGCAGGTGCTGGCCGCCAAGGACCCGCACGGCCAGTACCTGCCGGCGAGCACGCTCAAGACCCTGACCGCGGTCACGCTCATCCCCCGGCTGGACAAGAGCAAGACCGTGAAGCCCAGCCAGGAGGCGTGCAACGAGGAGGGCAGCGCGGTCGGCCTGGTGCCCAAGCCGATCTACAAGGTCGACGACCTCATGCGCGCACTGCTGATGGTCTCGGGCAACGACGCCGCCAACGCGCTCGCCGAGGCGCACGGCGGCCTCGCGGTCACCCTCGCCGACATGAACAAGGAGGCCCGCAGGCTCCAGGCGTACGACACCGTCGCCAAGACGCCGAGCGGCCTGGACCGCCCCGGGCAGCGCAGCTCGGCCTACGACCTCGCGCTGATCGCCAGGGCCGGCCTGGCGCTCCCCGAGTTCCGCAAGTACGTGAGCACGAAGACGGCCAAGTTCCCCGCGCCCAAGGGCTACTACGAGATCGGCAACCACAACAAGCTGCTCTGGCGCTATCCCGGCATGATCGGGGTGAAGAACGGCTGGACCACGAAAGCGCTCGGCAGCTTCGTCGGCGCGGCCAGCAGGAACGGCCACACGATCATCGTCTCGATCATGCACTACGAGGGGTCCTTCTGGGACGACGTCGCCAAGATGCTCGACTGGGGCTTCGCCGCGAGCGGCCGGGCCACGCCGGTGGGCGCCCTGGTCGAACCCGTGCCCGACACACCGCCGTCCGCCAAGGCGCTCCCGCGCTCGGGCCCGGGGGTCGCCGGGGGCGGCGCCACGCCGATCCCCTCGGGCACGCCCGTCGCCGCCGTCGACCGCGGCGGCAGCGGGACCGTCGCCGCGTTGATCGCGGGCGGGGTCGGCCTGCTCGGCGGCCTCGCCTGGCTCCTGTACGGCATCCGCCGCCGCCGCGCGAGCCGCACCTGACCGGCGGGCGCGCCTGACAGGGCGGCGGCTCACCCCGTGGCCGCCCGCTGGGCGACGTCCTCTACGCCATGAGCGCCTGACCCGGCCGCCGCGCGAAGCGGGACGCGCCGACGGCTCAGGCGGGGAGTGCGGGGGACGGCACGGGCGTCGGCTCGGGCGGCGGCCCCATCCCCGAGGTGGCCGTCCACGCGGCCGCGTAGAGGACGACGCGGGCCGACAGGTTGATCCAGATCAGCAGGCCCACGACGACGGCGAACGTGCCGTACACCGGGTTGGCCAGCGTGTGGGACAGGATCAGCGTCGCGAGCTGCTTGAGCACCCCGAAAAGGAAGGCGCCGAGCAGGGCGCCGCCGAGCACGACCCGGAACGGCTGCGGCGCCCGCGCCAGCCACACGAACATGATCAAGAAGAGCACGAGGTCGGCGACGAGCGCGGCGAGGAAGCCGGCCAGCCAGACGGCCATGCCGACCGGTTCGGCGTCGCCCAGGCCGAGCCATCCGGCGACCGTGCTCGTCGCCCCCACGGCGAACGCTCCTATGGCGGCCGACACGAGGAGCGTCACTCCGGTGAGGAGCAGCGCGACCAGGTCCCTGAGCTTGGCCCGCAGGAAGTCGAGTTGCGGCTCGCGGCTCATCCAGATCTCGCGGAGCGCGAAGCGCAGGGCGTCGACCGCGCCGAGCCCCGCGTACAGCAGGCCGACCAGGCCGAGGGCGCCCGCCCCCGCCCGTGCCTCGGCGATCCGGCCGATGTCCAGGCGGTCGGCGAGGCCGGGGAGCTGGTGGTTGATCGCGTCGGTGAGCGCCGCCCGCGCGTCAGGGCGCGCGGCGAGGACGAAGCCGAGCAGCGCGAACGCGAGCGCGACCAGCGGGAAGAACGACAGGAACGCGAAGTAGGTGAGCGCTCCCGCCAGCCGGCTCCCCGACTGCACCTCGTAGCGATGCAGGGTGCGGAGGAGGTGGTCGAACCAGGGGAAGCGGATGCGTTCCCGCTCCATCAGCCGGCGGCCGCCCGCCCTGCCCCTGTCGATGAACCGCGTGATCCTCCCGAACATGACACCCCAGCCGGAGGACTATCCCGGACCGAGGCCCGGGGATCGGATCAGGAGGAGGGCAGGAAGCCCACGCGCTCGCGCACCTCGGCCATGGTGGCGCGGGCCACCGCGCGGGCGCGATCGGCTCCCACGGCGAGCAGCCGGTCCAGCTCGGCATCGTCGGCGAGCAGCTTCTCCGTGCGCTCGCGGATCGGTCCGAAGGTGTCGAGGACCAGCTCGGCCACGTCCTTCTTGAACGCGCCGTAGCCCTGGCCGGCGTAGCGGGCCTCCAGCTCGGGGATCGGGGTGCCGCTCAGCGCCGACTGGATGCGCAGCAGGTTGGTGACGCCGGGCTTGTTCTCCTCGTCGGCGCGGACCTCCGTGCCGGTGTCGGTGACCGCGCGCATGATCTTCTTGCGCAGCGGGCCAGGCTGCTCCAGCAGGTCGAGGATGCCCTGCGGGCTGGAGGACGACTTCGACATCTTCGCCGTCGGCTCCTGGAGGTCGGTGATCTTCTCGACCTCCTTCAGGATGTACGGGTTGGGCACCTTGAACGTCTGCCCGAACCGGGTGTTGAACCGCTGCGCGAGGTCGCGGCTGAGCTCCAGGTGCTGCTTCTGGTCGACGCCCACCGGCACCTGGTCGGCCTGGTAGATCAGGATGTCGGCGGCCATCAGGATCGGGTAGGTGAACAGGCCGACGCTGGCCGCGCTCTCGCCGTACTTGGCCGCCTTGTCCTTGAACTGGGTCATCCGGGCGGCCTCGCCCATGCCGGTCTGGCAGGCGAGGATCCAGGCGAGCTCGGTGTGCTCGCGCACGTGGCTCTGCACGAAGACCGTGCAGCGCTCGGGGTCGAGACCGACCGCGAAGAGCTGGGCGGCGGCGATCCGGCTGCGTCGGCGCAGCTCCTCGGGAGCGGGGTTGACGGTGATCGCGTGCAGGTCCACCACGCAGTAGAACGCCTCATGGGTCTCCTGCATCGCCACCCACTGCCGGACCGCGCCGAGATAGTTTCCCAGGTGGAAGGAGTCAGCGGTGGGCTGGATTCCGGAGAGCACGCGAGGACGATCCATAGCACCTCATTCTGTCAGCAGAACCGCCGTGCCCGTGACACGATCACTCGGCCGTCCCGGGGGCCTCCGGGGCCTCGGCGGCGGCGGCGGGCGGGCGGACCACGCGGACGCGTGCGACCCGGCGGCCGTCCATCTCGGTCACGGTCAGCCTGGCCCCCGGCGCCTCCACCGTCTCGCCCACCTGCGGCAGGTGCCCGAGCGCCGCCATGACGTACCCGCCGAGCGTCTCGTACGGCCCGTCGGGGAGGCGGACACCGGTCTCGGAGGCGAAGTCGTCCAGGTTGACCAGGCCGTTCACCTCGATGACGCCGGCCACGACGCGCACCGTCCTGGCCGCCTCGTCGTACTCGTCGCGGATGTCGCCGACCAGCTCCTCGACCAGGTCCTCCAGGGTGACGATGCCGCGGGTGCCGCCGTACTCGTCCACGACGATCGCCAGGTGGTGACCCTCGTCCCGCATCTCGGTGAGCGTGGGCAGCACGCGCTTGCTGGCGGGCACGAGCTTGATCGGCCTGATCGGCACGAGTTCGCTGATCGGCTCGATGCGGCCGGTGAGCACGGGGTCGAGCAGGTCGCGGACGTGCACGAATCCGATGATGTCGTCATACGAATCGCGATAGACCGGGAACCGGGAGTGCGGCATGGTCGCCGCGAGCACCGCGGCCTCGGCCAGCGGCGTGTCCGCGGCCATGAACTCCACCTCGGTGCGCGGCAGCAGGACCTCCCTGAGCTGCCGCTTCCCGGCCGTGAACACCTCGGCGATCACGTTGCGCTCGTCTTCCGTGAGCTCCTTGTGGCCCACGATGATGTCGCGGAGCTCCTCCGTGGTCATCGCGGCCCGGTCGGCCGAGGGGTTGCCGCCGAGCAGCCGGACCACGCCGTTGGTCGACACGGACAGCAGCCAGATCACCGGCCGGGACAGGGTCGCGATCAGGTCGAGCAGCGGCGCGACCGCGAGGGACATCCCCTCGGCGCGCTGCCGCGCGAACCGCTTGGGCGCGAGCTCGCCGAAAACCAGCGTGAAGTACGAGATGGCCAGGGTGACCACGGCGAACGCGACGGGCGCGGCGACCCTTGCGGACAGCCCCCAGCCCTCCATGACGGGTTCGAGTCGTGCCGCGAGCGTGTCCGCGCCGAGCGCGGCGGACAGCACGGTCGCGACCGTCACGCCGACCTGGACGGCGGACAGGAACCGGTTGGGGTCGCGGGCGAGCTTCTGCACGCGCGCTCCCCTGCGCCCCTGCCTGCTCAACCTGCGTATCTGGCTGTCGCGCAGGGAGACCATCGCCATCTCCGCCGCCGCGAAGAACCCACAGATCAGGATGAACATCAGGACGAGGGGGATGCTCACCGCGACACTCACGGTCGCCCCTCGCGGGCACGAGCACGGCACCCGTGCTCGCCGGCCCGCTCGCTACTCTCGCTCACGCCTTCGATCCGTTCGCACGGTGCTGATCGGCTCAGCCTACTGCCTGACATGAGACCCGTGTCCCACCTCCACGGCGTAAGCTGGGAAGGGACGTACATAATCCAACAAATTCAATCAGGAGCGAACAGTGCGGCTGATGGTCACGGGCGGAGCGGGATACATCGGCAGCGTCGTGGCGGCGCAGCTCGTCGAGGCGGGGCACGACGTCACCGTGCTCGACGACCTGTCGACCGGCCACGCCGACGCCGTTCCCGACGGCGCGCGGTTCGTCAAGGGGTCGATCACCGAGGCCGGCGACCTGCTGGCCGAGGGGTTCGACGGCGTGCTGCACTTCGCCGCCAAGTCGCTCGTCGGCGAGTCCGTCGAGCGGCCGGGGCTGTACTGGTCGCACAACCTCGGCGGCACCCTCGCCCTCCTCGACGCGATGCGCCGGGCGGGCGTCGGCCGCATCGTCTTCTCCTCCACCGCCGCCACGTACGGCGAGCCGGAGAGCACGCCGATCCCCGAGACCGCGCCCACCCGGCCGACCAACCCCTACGGGGCGTCCAAGCTCGCCGTCGACACCGCCCTGACCGCCTACGCGGGCCTGTACGGCCTGGCCGCGGTGAGCCTGCGCTACTTCAACGTGGCCGGCGCGTACGGCCGGTTCCGTGAGCGGCACGACACCGAGACCCACCTGATCCCGAACGTCCTCAAGGTGGCGCTCGGTGAGCGGGAGTCGGTCAGTCTGTTCGGCGACGACTACCCCACGGCCGACGGCACCTGCGTCCGCGACTACGTCCACGTCGCCGACCTGGCCCGCGCGCACCTGCTCGCCCTGGACGCCTGCGCCCCCGGCACGCACATCGTCTACAACCTGGGCAACGGCACCGGGTTCTCGGTGCGCGAGGTCGTCGAGGTGTGCCGCGAGGTCACCGGCCACGAGATCCCCGCGGTGTTCGGCCCGCGGCGGCCCGGGGACCCGGCCGTGCTGGTCGCGTCGTCGGAGAAGATCCGGCGCGAGCTCGGCTGGGAGCCCGACCACACGACGCTGCACTCGATCGTGCGGGACGCCTGGACCGCCCTCCGGTCGTAAAAACCCTGCTTCGCGGGGGGAATTGTGATGGGATCTCAAATGTGAGAGTGGACGGGCTTTCTCCGCTGGTCATCCGGGCCGCGTTGGTGGCCCTGGTCCTGCTCGGCAGCATGGCGGCGGCCGCCGGCGTGGTATTCGCCACCGGCGGTCCCCCGGCGGGCGTCATCCCCGAGCGCATGGCCAGGACCGCCGATCCGATGTGCGTCGCCCACTGACCCGGCGGGGACCGCGACGAGGTCCGGCGAAGCGCCCGGGGCCGTCTCCGGCGTCGCGACACCCGCCACAGCGATCCACAGGGACGCCGCGTTGTTGGCCGGCCGCCGGTCGCCCACCTCTCCCGAGTAGACCGTGGCCCGGGCGCCGACCGTGTCGACGGCCCGCCGCGACGCCTGGAACTTCAGCTCGATCAGGCTGCTCTCCCCCGCACTCATCGGCGGAAGCGCGCATCCCACGAAACCGGCGGCCTCCTGGCAACGCGCCCCCGTCGCGGAGAGGAAGCCGGCCCGCCTCGGTCGCAGGTACACGTACGCGTCGCGCACCGCCTCCGGCCCCAGGTTGCTCACGGTCGCCCTCACGGCGAACCGCCCGCCGGGCAGCGCCGTACGCGCCGGGGAGGCGAGCCGGACGGCGAGGTCGGCCCCCTCGGCGACCGGGGTGACCACCTCCGCGGTGTTGTTCTCCGGGTGCGGGTCGGCGATCTCGGAGGTCAGCTCCGCCTGGGCGCGGAGGGGGCTGCGCGCGGCGGGCTGTACCAGGCCGGTGACGGCGACCTCGCCGGTGCCGGCCGCGGGCACGTCGCCGGGCGTGCGGCAGACGATCTCACTGATGCCGCGTCCGGGGCCGCATTCCGCCACGTTGACGTTGACGATCTTCACGTCTCTCGGGAGGCGGATGGTGAGCACGGGTGCCATCGCGTCCCCCGGGCCGTTGTTGCGCACCCGTACGTGGTAGACCACCGGCCGGCCGGGCTGGGCGGTCCGCGGCGACGCGGTGATCTCGACGCCGAGATCCGCTTCTCCCCACCGGGCGTCCGCGAGCGCGGCGCGCGGCGCCCCTGCGACGATCAGGCAGATGAGACCCGCGACAACCGTGACGACCAGACGACCCATGCGTGCTCCCCCAGAAACGTTAGAGATCAATTCAATGGGGTGCCGCGGAGGCGCCGCCGCCCGACACGCCGTCCCGGCCGGAGGTCGTCCGCATCATCCCACCTGCGCCAACGCCGCCTCCCCTTCGTCTCGTACGGTCGCGCCGCGGGTGAGCCTGCGGTCGGGCATGAGGGCGAGCACGCCGAGGGCGACGACCGCGCCCGCGACGCCGAGCCAGGGGATGATCGTCGCGCTCGCGGCGGCGTGCGCGGCGGGCAGGCCGTGCAGCGGGGCCTCACGGGCGATCACCGAGCCGTACGCCGTGCCGGCCACGGCGAGGGCGACGGAGCCGCCGATCTGGCGGAAGAAGGTCAGGTTGGCGCTCGCGGTGCCGATGAACCGCGGCGGCACGGCGGTCTGGATGGCCACGGTGAGCCCGGACAGCATCGGACCCATGCCGAGGCCGATGAGGGCCATCCAGCCGACGAGCGCGGGCGTCGAGGTGCCCACGGTCAGGTTCGCGCAGAGCAGCGTCCCGGCGACGAGGAAGAACGGCGCGACCACCAGCCACGGCTTGTAGCGGCCGCTGCGGGAGATGAGCGCACCGGTGATCGCGCTGCCCGCGACCATGGCCAGCATCAGCGGGTAGATGCGCAGACCGGACGACGTGGCCGTCTCTCCTTGGGCCTGCTGGAAGTAGCGCGGCAGGAAGACCACCCCGGCGTACATGCAGAACGCGGTGGCGAAGGACGCGACGTTGACCAGCGTGTACGTCCGGTTGGCGAACAGGTGCAGCGGCACGATCGGCTGCGCGGCGCGCCGCTCGACCAGCACGAACACGGCGACGAGCACGGCGGACGCGGCGATCGGGCCGAGGACGGGGCCGCTGGTCCAGGAGTTGCCGTCCACGCCCTTCTCGGTCAGGCCGATGAGCAGCGTGGTGATGGCGGCGGTGAAGACGGCGATGCCGAGGTAGTCGGGCCGGGCTCCCCCCGCGTCGCCGGGGCGGTGCGGCAGCCGGAACCAGATGATCGCGATCAGCACGACGCCGATGGGGACGTTGACGTAGAACGCCCAGCGCCAGCTCGCGTGGTCGGTGAACAGTCCGCCGAGGAACGGCCCGGCGATGTAGCTCAACGCCATCACGCCGCCGAGCGCGCCCTGCACCTTGCCGCTGCGCTCCGGCGGGAAGAGGTCGACGACCAGCGCGAGGGAGAGCGGCAGCAGCGCCCCGGCGCCGAGGCCCTGCAAGCCGCGGAACGCGATGAGCTGGCCCATGTCCTGCGCGACCCCGCTCAGGGCGGAGCCCACCAGGAAGATCGTCACGCCGACCAGCATGAGGGGCTTCCTGCCGTACGCGTCGGAGAGCCGGCCGTACAGGGGGACGGTCACGGTTGACGTGAGCAGGTACGCGGTCACGACCCACGTGTACAGCCGGGCACCGCCGAGTTCGGCGGTGATCCGGGGCAGCGCGGTGCCGACGATCGTCTGGTCGAGCATCGCGAGGAACATGCCGCCGAGAACGGCGAACAGCAGCAATCCGTTCTTTCTTGTGTCTGTCTTCACATGTTGAAGATGACATGTAAGGAGTGACATGTCAACGCGCAGGTATAGTGAGGCCATGTCGCTGCGTATCGCGCTCCTCGGCCTGCTGTCCATCTCCGGCCCGGCCAGCGGGTACGACCTCACCAAGCGGTTCGAGACGTCGCTCGCCCACGTGTGGCAGGCCGGGCACAGCCAGATCTATCCGGAGCTGGCCAAGATGGCGGCCGACGAGCTGATCACGGTCGAGGCCGAGGGCGCGCGCGGCCGGAAGATCTACACGATCACGTCCGACGGCCGGAGCGAGCTGCACCGCTGGCTCACCGAATACACGCCGACGGCCGCGCCACGCAGCGAGATCGCGCTCCAGACGTTCCTGACCCCGCTGCTGGACACCGAGGAGGCCGTCGCGCTGGTGGAGCGCATGAAAGCGGACTTCGAAGCCCGGCTCCAGGAGCTGCTGGCTCTGAAGCACCCCGAAGGGAAGCCCCGATACGGCCGGTACGCCCTGGATCTCGGCATCCGCCAGGCCCGGATGGCGGTGGAGTGGGCCACCGACACGATCGCCGACCTCAAGGAATCCGCGCCGCCGAACGGGGACGCCGGCCACGCGACCCGCGCGCCGGAATCCCCGGAATCCCCGGAACCCTCATAAGGCCCGGAAAGCGGCGGAAGGCCGCGGAAGAGGAACAGCCGGAGAACGGCCGAAGCCGCGCTGGCCGGAACCAGCCCGTACTATGATCTTGTGGCTCTGGGCGCATCCGATGTCAAACGTCTGTTGGACGCGCTGCGCGAGTGCGAGCGCGTTCCCGGCGAAGACGCGTTCCCGCAGCTACTGAAGGTCATTTCCAGTGTGGTGGCCGCCGACGTCGTCGCGATCAAAACCGTGAACCCGCGCGGCCGCCGCTTCGACCATCACCTGCATCCCCGCGTGGAAGTCGGCACCGACCTGGAAGGCGCGCTGGCCCGGCTCTTCTTCCGGCACCCGCTGCTCGGACACGTACGCCAGACCGTGGGGAACGGCGGCCCGATCCGGCTCAGCGACGTGGTGCCCCGCGGCGCCTGGCACGGCCACGCGCTCTACCAGGAGTTCTACCGGCCGCAGGGCATCGAGCACCAGATGATGTGCGTGCTGAACGTCTATCACGGCACGATCACCTGCCTCGGCCTCAACCGCACCGGCCGCGACTTCAGCGACACCGACCAGGAGCTCCTGGAACTGGCCCAGCCCTATCTGGCCGCCTTCCTCCGCGCCAGGCGCGCGACCGCCTGGCTGGAGGCGGCGCTGGCCACCCTGGACGGCGTCGACGGCAGCGCCCACGGGCTGGTGCTCCTGGGCCCGCACGCCACGATCAGCGCCGTCAACCGCACCGCCCGCGTGCTTCTGGCCGCCTACTTCACCGGCCCGGCGGGCGAAGGCCGCGCGCTGCCCGGCGAACTCGCCGCCTGGCTGGCCGCACGGCACCGGCCGTCCGACCCGACGGCGCCTTTCCTCGCCACCGACTACGTGACCCAGCGAGGCGGCCGGCGCCTGACGGTCCGGCTGTTCCCCCACGGCGCGTGCGGGGCGCTGCTGCTCACCGAATCCACCCCGCACCCCACCACTCCGCTGACCGCCCGCGAATCCGAGGTGCTCTGGCTCGTCACGCACGGCCGTACCAATACCCAGACCGCGCGTACGCTGCGGATCAGCCCGCGGACGGTGGAGAAACACCTCACCAACATCTACGCGAAACTCGGCGTCGCCAGCCGTACCGAGGCGGCCTTCCACCTCTTCGGCCAGACCGGGGCCCCCGACACGGCGGACGCCCAGGCTCCCCGGCCCTGATCGTCCGCGAAGCCGCGCACGGATCGAAGGTCAGGAACCGCAGGTGAGGGGTGCGGGAAGTTTGTCCTCGGCGTCGAAGTCGACGTTCCCGAAATGCCGATCGAGCAGCTTCTTCAGCGTGCCGTCGGCGTACATGCGGGAGATCGCCGCCTGGACGGCCTCGCACGTGCGGGCGTCTCCCTTGGGCAGTCCGACGGCATAGCGCTGGTCGGTCAGCTTGAGACCCACCACGGCGAGCCGGAGGCCGCGCACCCGGTTGGCGAACCCGGCCAGGATCAGGTCGTCTCCCGGCACGGCGTCCACCTGGCCGGTGACGAGCTTGTCCATGCAGGTCGCGTAGTTGTCGGCGGCGATCGGCTCCACATCGACCCGGTCCTGGATGAGCGCGACCGACTGGCTGCCGCTCGGGGCACACACGCGCTTGCCCGCCAGGTCCGCGAGCCGCCGGATCGGCGAGCCCTTCGGCACCAGCACGTCGGTGTGCGCCACGTAGTACGGCCCGGCGAACCCGACCGGGTCCTGTCGGTTGTCCTCGTACGCGTAGGTCGCGATCACGAGATCGACGTCCCGGCCGGTGAGCACCCCGGCCCGCTCGGCCCGGCCGATCCTCTTGAACGTGACGCCGTCGGCCCGCACCCCGAGCTCGGCCGCGATGTACCTCGCCACGTCCACGTCGAAGCCGGTGAAGGAACCGTCACCCCCGCCGAGTCCGACCCCGGGGAGGTCGCCCTTCACCCCGACGGTCAGCCTGCCCGTCTGCAGCGCTTTGTCCACGACGGAGGAGAAGGTCCCGGCGGCCGGCGAACGGCGCACACCGCCCCCGCTCGTCGGCGTCGGGTCCGGCGTTCCGGAGTCGCTTCTCAGGTACGCGGCCGTCAGCGTCCCGCCCGCGACGAGTGCGGCGGCCGCGGCCAGGACGGCGACGATCAACCGCCCGCGGCGCCGACGCCGTCCCGTGCCCGGGTGCGTCTCACCCTGATTCCCCACATCTTGGCGCCCGGTGTCCTGATATCCGCCGCCGTCGCGCCACCCGGTGCCCTCGTGCCCGGCGTCCTCCCGCCCGCCGTCCCGGTGCCCGACGTCGTGGCGTCCGGGGTCCTGTGCGCCGGTCCGCGAGGGCGCCCAGATCTCCGCGCTCCACGTGTGGACGTCCCGCACGTAGATGTCCTGGGTCAGCTCCCGCTGCGGAGGCATGTCCGCGGCGTGCGGCTCCTCCACGTCCGGCCCCCGCACGCCCTGCGCGTGACCGTGCGCTGGCCCGGCTTCCGGCACCTGAGCCCCTGTTTCCTCAGGGGCGTGTTCCCGGCTTACAGGGGCTTCGTGGTCCGACAAGCGGCTTTCGCCGGATCGGGAGGCGCGCGACCGGGGCGCGCTCCCGGTCGCCATCCCCTGGGGCAGCCGCATCTCCCGGGTGACCTCGCCCGTCTCCGGGGCGGCGGCCGCGTTGGCCCCCTCGGACAGCACGACGGTGGACGCGTCCCCCGACTCGGGACGGCCGAGCAGGCGCAGCAGGATGCTGTCCGCCGTCGGCCTGGCGGCGGGGAGCTTGTTCAGGCAGGAGCGCACCACACCGCGCAGCGGCTCGGGCAGCATGCTCACGTCGATGTCGTGGTTGAGCACGCGGTTGAGCACGACCGCGATCGAGGTTCCGCCGAACGCCGCCGTGCCCGTGGCCGCGTACGCGATGGTCGCCGCCCAGGCGAAGACGTCGGAGGGCGGCCCCACCGTGTCTCCCGAGATCTGCTCGGGGGACATGTAGGCCGGCGTGCCGATGGCGCGGCTGGTGATCGTCCCGGTCGTGTCGATGATCCGCGCGATGCCGAAGTCGACCACGCGCGGCCCGTCGGGGGCGAGCAGCACGTTGTCCGGCTTGAAGTCCCGGTGGACGATGCCCGCGTGGTGGATCGCCGTCAGCGCGGTCGCCGTGCCCACGGCGAGCCGCTCCAGCGCGGGCCCGCTGATCGGCCCGCTCTCCTCCACGACCTCACGCAGCGACCGCCCGTCGATGTACTCGCTCGCGATGTACGGGATGTCGCCTTCGAGGTCGGCCGCGATCACACGGGCGGTGCAGAAGCTCGCGACCCGCTCGGCGGCCCGCAGCTCACGGCCGAACCGGGAGCGCGCCATCGCGTCGCCGCTGAACTTGACGTGCAGCAGCTTGACCGCCACCGGCTCCCCGGACTCGCCGTGGCCCAGGTAGACCACGCCCTGGCCGCCTTCGCCGATGCGCCCGGACAGCGCGAACGGCCCGAGCCGGAGCGGGTCCCCCGGGCCGAGCGGCGCGACGTTCGGCATCCCACGCCCCCACGATTCGGCAAAGTTTCGACCAACAGAACTTTACGGCCCCCATGACTGTTTCCCAGCCTGCCGATACCGTGCCGTGACCAGGCCCGCAGCCCCGTCCCCTGGAAACGACGAAGGGCCGCCCGCCGAGGAAGGCGAGCGGCCCGTCACCGGGGCGGCATGATCAGCCGGCCATCTTCTTCTTCAGGTTCTCGTCCAGAGCCGCGAGGAAGTCCTGCGTGGTCAGCCACTCGGCGTCACCGCCCACCAGGAGCGCCAGGTCCTTGGTCATCTGGCCGCCCTCGACGGTCTCGACGCAGACCTGCTCCAGCTTGTCGGCGAAGTCGATCACCTCGGGCTGGTTGTCGAGCTTGCCGCGGTGCGCCAGGCCACGGGTCCACGCGAAGATCGAGGCGATCGGGTTGGTGGAGGTCGGCTTGCCCTGCTGGTGCTGGCGGTAGTGACGGGTCACCGTGCCGTGGGCGGCCTCGGCCTCGACCGTACGGCCGTCCGGGGTCATCAGCACGCTGGTCATCAGGCCGAGCGAGCCGAAGCCCTGCGCCACGGTGTCCGACTGGACGTCACCGTCGTAGTTCTTGCACGCCCAGACGTAGCCGCCCTCCCACTTCAGCGCGGAGGCGACCATGTCGTCGATCAGGCGGTGCTCGTAGGTGATCCCGGCCTTGTCGAACTCCTCCTTGAACTCGGTCTCGTAGACCTCGGCGAAGATGTCCTTGAACCGGCCGTCGTACGCCTTGAGGATCGTGTTCTTGGTCGACAGGTAAACCGGGTAGTTCCGGGCCAGGCCGTACCGCATGGAGGCGCGGGCGAAGTCGCGGATCGACTCGTCCAGGTTGTACATCGCCATCGCGACGCCGCCGCCGGGGAAGTCGAAGACGTTGAGCTCGACCGGCTCGCTGCCGTCCTTCGGGGTGAAGGTCAGGGTCAGCGTGCCCTCGCCCGGCACCTTGATGTCGGTCGCGCGGTACTGGTCGCCGAACGCGTGACGGCCGACCACGATCGGCTTGGTCCAGCCGGGGACGAGCCGCGGCACGTTCGACATGATGATCGGCTCGCGGAAGATGACACCGCCGAGGATGTTCCGGATCGTCCCGTTCGGGGACTTCCACATCTTCTTCAGGCCGAACTCCTCGACCCGGGCCTCGTCCGGCGTGATCGTCGCACACTTGACGCCGACGCCGTACTGCTTGATGGCGTTCGCGGCGTCGATCGTGACCTGGTCGTCGGTGGCGTCGCGGTGCTCGATGCCGAGGTCGTAGTACTTCAGGTCGACGTCGAGGTAGGGAAGGATCAGCTGGTCCTTGATGAACTGCCAGATGATCCGGGTCATCTCGTCGCCGTCAAGCTCGACGACCGGACCCGCTACCTTGATCTTGGGCATGCGTGTGGTTCCCCTTCTGAACTAACACTGGCCAGACGGTCCGTTTTGCGGCTCACTGGCCGTTGAGGCTATCGGACGGGCGGGACGCGCCCGTGGCTAGGTGCTGTGCAGGCGTAGCAGCAGGCTCAGCGAGCCCGCCACCAGGGCCGCGCCGAGCACCAGGAGCACGAGGGCGTCCGTCCGCCGCGTGCGGACGCCCAGCAGCCCGGCTCGGTCCTCCGGGACGATCAGCCGTAACGCCGCGCCCGCGACCAGTGCGAACCCGATGACCGCGCCGCCCACCCAGATGGCGACGCCGTAGGCGATCAGGCCCAGCCCGGCGACCGCACCCGCCGTGACCAGCAGGTACGGCCCCCAGGGCTTACCGCTCACACTCACCAGCGCCTGTGACCCTCACTCCTCGTTCCGGTGCGGCGTCCGTTCCGGACGCCCACCGCTCCGGCTCGCTCTCCCGCTCACCGCTCGTCGATCGGCTTCCACTTCTGGTCGCGCTCGCCGATGTACTCGCTGTCCGGGCGGATCAGCCGGTTGTCGGCGTGCTGCTCGATCACGTGCGCGGTCCACCCGGACATTCTGCTGACCGAGAACACCGGGGTGAACAGGTCCGTCGGGATGCCCAGGTAGTGGTAGACCGTCGCGGCGTAGAAGTCCACGTTCGGATACAGGCCCTTCTCCGCGAAGACGACCTCCTCCATCTCCTTGGACATCCGGTAGTACGTGTCGTCGCCGGACGCCTCGCCCAGCTCCCGCGACATCTTCCGAAGATGCGTCGCCCGCGGGTCCTCCGTCTTGTAGACCCGGTGCCCGAAGCCCATGATCTTCTCACCCGCCGCGAGCTTGTCCCGTACGGTCTGCGCCACCCCAGAGGGGTCGATCGCTTCCAGCGTACGCATGACCTGCTCGTTCGCGCCTCCATGCAGGGGGCCCTTCAGCGTGCCGATGGCCGCGACGATCGCCGAGTGCATGTCGGAGAGGGTCGCGGCGCAGACGCGGGCGGCGAACGTGGAGGCGTTCATCGTGTGGTCGGCGTGCAGCACCAGACACGTGTCGAAGATCTCGACCTCGCGCTGGGACGGCGTCCTCCCGGTGATCTGCAGCAGGAAGTTCGCCGCGATGCTCAGCTCGGGGTCGGGGTCGGGGATCGTGGCACCGGTGCGGGCCGCGTGATAACGGGCGACCAGGAGGGGCTGCTGCGCCGTCAGGCGGGCAGCCTTGCGCAGGTTGGCGTCGGCCGCGTTGGAGTCCTTGTCCGGGTCGTCGGCGCCGGCGAGGGAGACGAGCGTGCGCAGCGCCTCCATGGGTTCCTGCTTCGCGGCGATCTCCGGGATGTTGCTCGCGACCAGCCCTCCGAGGGTCCGCCCCCGGACGAGTTCGGCCCCGTAGGCGGCCAGTTGGTCGCGGGACGGCAGTGAGCCGTGCTGGAGCAGATGCGCGGTCTCCTCGAACGTCGTGCGGCCGGCCAGATCGTGGATGTCGTAGCCGCGATAGAAAAGCCGGCCGGCCTTCCCGTCGATGTCGCTGAGCGCTGTGGACGCGGCGACGACATCGGCGAGGCCTTTGGTGGGCTTGTCCGCCATGAGTGTTTCCTCCGCTTATCTTCGCCCGAAGTCTACCCGTGAGCAGGCAAAGCACCTCGCAGAGGTCCAGACCAATTTCAAGCAGGATTCTCCTTGCGGCAAAGGAGATTCCCGATCCCCACGTCTGGGTAAGCCGGATCTGTAGCGAAAGTAACGGCGGGCTACCTGGGGAGGAACTGCCGTGGAGGGGCCGTTCATTCGGATCGAGGACAGCGGCGAGGTCATTGCCCTGCGCCCCGAGATCACCACGATCGGTCGGGGCAGGGGCGTCGACATCCGGCTGACGGATCCGAGCGTTTCGCGGCTGCACGCCGAATTCGTCCGGCGCGGGCCCTACCTGTACGTCGTCGATCTGGGGCTGTCCCGCAACGGCACGCGGGTGAACGGCAGGCCGATCGCCCGGAGGGTGCTCGACGACGGCGACGTGGTCTCCTTCGGCGCCGCCAGGGCGCGGGTGGGCGGCATCCCCCGCGAGGACTTCACCCCCGAGGTCGAGCTGCGCCGGGCCGCCGCGCCCGAGCTGACCCGCCGCGAGGTCGACGTGCTGACCTCGCTGTGCCGTCCGGCGCTGTCGGACGAGGCGTTCGTCGCCCCGGCGACCGCGCGGGAGATCGCGGACGACCTGGTGGTGACGGAGGCGGCGGTCAAGCAGCACCTGCTGCGGCTTTACCAGAAGTTCCGCATCCCGGAGGGGACGAACCGGCGCACCCGGCTGGCCAACGAGGTCGTGGCGCTCGGCCTGGTGCGGCCGACCCCGGTGATCCCGACCCAGCGGCCCACCGATCCGGCGCACCACCACACGCCGCCGACGTCGAGCCGCCGCGCGAGCTGACGCCGTCCGCCCGCACCCGGCATGGCGTACGGCCCCGCACCGGCGAGCCTGAATGCGGGTTCACCGGGTCGCACTGCCGGCCTGGGCGGGACGCGGCGGGGGCCTCACCTGTCGGCGGGGCCTCACCCGTCGGCGGGCGCCTTCGCACCGGGATCGCCGGGCTCGCCGGTCGTCTTCGGCTCGCTTGGTGCGCCGGGCCCAGTCGCCGCCTGGGGATCGGTGGACGGGGTCGGCGTGCCAGCCGCGATGGACGCGCTGAGCTCGTTCTCGGCGCGACCGAGGGCCGCCTCCCGGCCGGGGGCCACGTGCCTGGGCCAGGTCCCCCTCCCCCACGGGAACGGCAGGCCGGGCAGGTCCATGGTGAGGAACGCCTCGGCCTGCAGCGCGGAGACGCCGATGCGCGGCAGGTCGCGGGCGTGCGGATACACCAGGAACCTGGGTTCCCAGATGGGCCGGAACTTGGCGTTGAACTTGTACAGCGACTCGATCTGGAACCAGCGGGAGAGGAAGACGAGGAGGCCACGCCACGCGCGCAGCACCGGGCCAGCGCCGAGGCGCTCGCCCCTGGCCAGCGCCGACCGGAACATGGCGAAGTTCAGGGAGACCCGGGTGACGCCGAGCTCCGGCGCCGCCTGCAGCGCCCGGACGATGAGCAGCTCGTTGAGCCCCGGGTCGGCCTCGCGGTCCCGGCGCATCAGGTCGAGCGAGATGCCGTCCTTGCCCCACGGCACGAAGTGCAGGACGGCGCGGATGTCGCCGCCGGGCCGGTCGGCGCCCTCCCCGCTTCCAACGCCCGCACCGTCGTCATCGTTCGCCTTGTGCGCCGTCACCACGACACAGCCGGCGTCCCACGGGTCGCCGAACCGGCCGAGGGCCATCGAGAAGCCGCGTTCGGTCTCGGTGCCGCGCCAGAAGGCGGCGGCGTCGCGGATGCGCGCCTTCTCCTCCCCCGACAGGTCCCCCACGCGCCGGACCCGGCAGGTGTAGCCGAGACGCTCGACCCGGTTGACCATCTGCCGCACGTTGCGCATGGCCCGGCCCTCAAGCGTGAAGTCGGCGACCTCGACGATGGCCTCGTCACCCAGTTCGAGCGCGTCCAGGTCGCCGACCCTGGTCCACACCTCGCCTCCGGTCTCGCTGCATCCGATGACCGAGGGGACCCAGGCGTGCCGCCTCGCCTCCGCGAGGAAGCGGGTGATCGCGCCCGGCCACGCCTCCACGTCGCCGATCGGGTCGCCGCTGGCCAGCATGACCCCCGCCACGACCCGGTACGCGATCGCGGCCTTCCCGCTCGGGGAGAAGATGACGCTCTTGTCGCGCCGCAACGCGAAGTAGCCCAGGGAGTCCTGCCCGCCGTACTTGTGGAGCAGGCCGCGGAGCCGGACCTCGTCCTCGGGGCTGAGCGCGGCGACGGGTCGCTCCGGCCGTAGCGCGAGATAGATCGTCGTGATGGCGGTGAGCGCGCCGAGCCCGGCCAGCGAGTAGTACACCAGGTCGGATACGCGGTCCGAGGAGTACTGCACCGGCCCTTCGAGGCCGAACAGACCGAGGACCACGTGCTCCAGTTGGTCGGCCGTGGTGGGCGTGCCGATCACCGAATGGGTGTGCATGGCGACGAAGAGCCAGCCGATGCCGAGGTTGAAGGCCCCAAGGATCAGGAAGTTCCACAGCGCGCGCCACCGGGAGCGCGGATCCGAGAGCGCGTAGAACTCGCGCCGGTTGACCAGCAGCACCACGCAGAGGACCAGGCTCACGGTCGCGGCGAGCTGATGACGCCAGCGCAGGCTCTCGACCACCGCGCCGACCGGCAGCAGCACCACCACGGCCCGCCAGGCGCGCACTTTGCGCCTCCGCAGCGCGTGCGCGAGCATGATCAGCAAGACGCCGACGAGGAGCGTTCCCGCCTGCGCCAACGTGGTGACGCTGCCCGGCAGGACGCTGGCCACCTCGCTGAACCGGCTGGTCCGGACATGCGGCACGATCGCCTTGACGATGTCCAGGACGCCGATGACCAGGGCGGCGTATCCCGCCGCCGCCGGGACCCACGGCCGTGAGACCCCGCCCCGCAGAAGGCTCATCCGAGTAGTCACGGATGCACAATAGGTGCTGAATCACAGCCCGCGTACAGGCTAACACCAGCCTTACCCAGAGTGAGTACCTTTGGCGATGGGCGCCGCAGGCCGCGGTGATCGAGCATCATGGCAGCGTGGGGCGACGCGAACCCCGCCCGGAGGACCCTCCGAGCGGGTCGGATCCACGAGGGATCGGCGCGTCCGGGGAACCGCAGGGGGACGGTTTTGGCACTGACATCGATCACGCTGCAGGTGTTCGTCGCGGCACTCGCCGTCGCCGCGCTCGCCGCCACGGTGTGGCTGTGGCCCCGGCTGAGCGGCAAGGGCTGGCTTCCGGTCACGGGCCGGATCGGCGTCCTCGTCGCCGACCAGATCCTCACGCTGGCCGCGCTCGGGCTGGCGCTCAACTCGTACTTCGCGTTCTACGCGTCCTGGAGCGATTTGCTCGGCACGGACACCTCGACCGCCCCGATCATCCCGGCCGCCGCGGCGGCGGCCGGCGCGGGCCAGGTCCAGGTGGTCGACAGCACGCCGGTGGCCTCGCCGCGCCCCGGCTCCGGCCACTCGGGCGGACGCCTGGAAGAGGTGGTCGTGTCAGGACCGCGGAGCGGGCTCAGCGCCCCCGCGTACGTCTACCTGCCGCCGCAGTACTTCGAGAAGAAGTACGCCACCACCCGCTTCCCGGTGATCGTGGCCCTGACCGGATATCCGGGGGACGCCAAGAACCTGGTCACGCGGCTGAACCTGCCGCAGCGCGCCGCCGGCCTGATCGCCGAGCACCAGATCCGTCCGACGATCATGGTGCTCATGCGGCCCACCGTCGCGCCGCCCCGCGACACCGAGTGCGTGGACGTCCCGGGAGGACCGAAGGCCGAGACCTTCCTCAGCACGGACCTGCAGCACGCGATCTCCACCGCCTTCCGGACCGGCACGGACGCCCAGAGCTGGGGCGTGCTCGGCGGCTCCACCGGCGGCTACTGCGCCCTGAAGCTCGCCATGAAGCACCCGGAGGTGTTCTCCGCCGCGGTTTCCCTGTCGGGCTACTACCACGGCCTGATCGACGTCACCACGGGCGACCTCTTCGGCGGCGACAAGCGGTTGCAGAACGAGCACGACCTGATGTGGCGCCTGGCCCACCTGCCCGCCCCGCCGGTCTCGGTGCTCGTGACGAGCAGCGAGACCGGCGAGGCGAACTACAAGGCGACCAAGGCGTTCCTCGCCGCGGTGAAGCCGCCCATGCAGGCGTCGTCGCTGATCCTGCCGAGCGGCGGGCACAACTTCGCCACCTGGAACCGGGAACTGCCCGAGGCCCTGCCCTGGCTCGCGCAGCAACTGCACGACCCCGGGCGGACCTGACCCCGGCTCAGCCGGCCGCGCGCTCGGCCGCCTCGACGACGTTGGTGAGCAGCATCGCGCGGGTCATCGGGCCGACACCGCCCGGGTTGGGGGCGACGAACCCGGCCACGTCGCGCACGTCCGCGGCGACGTCACCCGCGATCTTGCCGTCCACCCGGGAGACGCCCACGTCGAGCACCGCCGCCCCGGGCTTGACCATCTCCGCCGTGATCAGGTTGGGCACGCCGGCCGCGGCGACGACCACGTCCGCCTTGCGGGTGTGCCAGGCCAGGTCCTGGGTGCCGGTGTGGCAGGTGGTCACTGTGGCGTTCTCGGAGCGGCGGGTGAGCAGCAGGCCGAGCGAGCGCCCGACCGTGATGCCGCGCCCGACCACGACGACCTCGGCGCCCTTCAGCGGCACGCCGTACTCCTGCAGCAGGTGGACGATGCCGCGCGGCGTGCACGGCAGCGGGGCGTCGACCATGTGGACGAGGCGGCCGAGGTTGACCGGGTGCAGGCCGTCGGCGTCCTTGGCCGGATCCATCCGCTCCAGCAGCGCCATCGTGTCGAGGTGGCGCGGCAGGGGGAGCTGAACGATGTACCCGGTGCACTCCGGGGACGCGTTGAGCTCGTCGATCGCCGCCTCGACGTCCGCCTGGCTCGCCGTCTCCGGCAGGTCCACACGGATGGACGCGATGCCGACCTCGGCGCAGTCCCGGTGCTTGCCCGCGACGTAGATCTGGCTGCCGGGGTCGTCGCCGACGAGGATCGTGCCGAGGCCCGGCGTGACGCCCTTGGCGGCCAGGGCCGACACCCGCTCGGCGAGGTCGGCCTTGATCTTGGCGGCGGTCGCCTTGCCGTCCAGAATCCGCGCGCTCATTGCTCTCCTAACGGTGGTGGCCGTGCCGATCAGTGGAAGAAGTGGCGGGTGCCGGTGAAGTAGAGGCTGATGCCGGCCGCCTCCGCGGCGGCGATGACCTCCTCGTCCCTGATCGAGCCGCCGGGCTCGACGATCGCCTTCACCCCCGCCTCCGCCAGCACCTGCAGGCCGTCGGCGAACGGGAAGTACGCGTCGGAGGCGCCCACCGAGCCCGCGGCGCGCTCGCCCGCCCGGGACACCGCGAGACGGGCCGAGTCGACCCGGTTGACCTGGCCCATGCCGATGCCCACGGTGGCGCCCTCTGCGGCCAGCAGGATCGCGTTCGACTTCACCGAACGGCACGCCCGCCAGGCGAAGGCGAGGTCGGCCAGCACCTCGTCCGGTACGGCCGTGCCGGCCTTGAGCTCCCACGTCGCCGGGTCGTCGCCGGGCGCGTCCACCCGGTCCGCGGTCTGCACGAGCAGGCCGCCGTCGATGCGGCGGAACTCCGCCGCGTTCGAGGGGCCGGTCGGGCAGGCGAGCAGCCGGAGGTTCTTCTTCCCCTTGAGGATGTCGAGCGCCTCGGGCGCGAACGACGGCGCGACCAGGACCTCGGTGAAGATCGGCGCGACCTGCTCGGCCAGCTCCCGCGTGACCTCGCGGTTCACCGCGATCACGCCGCCGTACGCCGAGACGGGGTCGCACGCGTGGGCCTTGCGGTGCGCCTCGGCGACGTCCGCGCCGACCGCCACGCCACAGGGGTTGGCGTGCTTGATGATGGCCACACACGGCTCGTCGAAGTCCCACGCGGCCCGCCACGCGGCGTCGGCGTCCACGTAGTTGTTGTAGGACATCTCCTTGCCGTGGAGCTGCTCGGCGTTCGCCAGGCCGGCCTCCCGACCGGAGTAGAGCGCGGCGCCCTGGTGCGGGTTCTCGCCGTAGCGCAGCGGCGTCCGCAGCTGCCACGCGGCGCCCATGAAGGACGGCCACTCGCCCTCCGGCGCGTACACGTTCGCGAACCAGGAGGCGACGGCCACGTCGTAGGCGGCGGTGTGCGCGTACGCCGCGGCGGCGAGCCGCCGCCGCTCGGTGAGCGTGAAGCCGCCCTCGGCCACTGCGGCGAGCACGCTGGTGTACGCGTCGGGGTCGACGACGACCGCGACGGTGCCGTGGTTCTTGGCCGCGGCGCGGATCATCGCGGGCCCGCCGATGTCGATCTGCTCGACGCACTCGGCGTCCGAGGCGCCGGAGGCGACCGTCTCGGCGAACGGGTAGAGGTTGACCACCGCGAGCTGGAACGGCTCGATCTCCAGCTCGTCGAGCTGCTTGATGTGCGACGGGTTCGCGCCGTCGGCGAGCAGGCCCGCGTGGACCCTCGGGTGCAGCGTCTTGACCCGGCCGTCCAGGCACTCCGGGAAGCCGGTCAGCGACTCGACCTTGGTCACGGGAACGCCGAATGACGCGATGGCGGCGGCGGTGCCGCCCGTTGAGACGATCTCGACGCCCGCCGCCTCAAGGCCCCGGGCCAGCTCTTCGAGCCCGGTCTTGTCGTATACGGCGATCAGCGCGCGCCGAATGGCGATGCGGGTCACTTCGTGATCCTCTCTGTTCCGTTTTCGCCCAGCTCATCTGCTGGGTCGTCCTGCCCGGAAACCGGGGTCAGGCACGCCCCAGGCGTACCCGACGGCCGGAAACCGTCCAGCCCTCGCGCGCCATGCGCCCGACGATCTCGACGAGCAGCCTGCGCTCGACGGTCTTGATCCGCTCGTGCAGCGTCTCCTCGTCGTCGCCCTCGCGCACCGGCACCGCCTCCTGCGCGATCACCGGGCCGGTGTCCACCCCGGCGTCGACCAGGTGGACCGTGCAGCCGGTGACGCGGACGCCGTAGGCCAGGGCGTCCCGTACGGCGTGCGCCCCCGGGAAGGCGGGCAGCAGCGCCGGATGCGTGTTGACCACCGTGAAGGAGTCGAGGACGCGACGGCCGAGGATCTTCATGAAACCGGCGGACACCACGAGGTCCGGCTTGTAGGCCGCGATCTTTTCCACCAGCGCCTCGTCCCACTCGTCGCGGCCGGCGTGGTCGGTCACCCGCTCGACGAACGTGGCCACCCCGGCGCGCTCGGCCCGGGCCAGCCCCTCGATGCCGTCGCGGTCCGCGCCGACGGCGACGATCACAGCGCCGAACGACGGGGCGGCCGCCGCGTCGAGAAGGGCTTGTAGGTTGGTCCCGGAACCGGAGACGAGAACCACGAGCCGGGCGGCCTCTGCGGAATGGTGAGGTCCGGATGGCACCGGGCTGACTCCTTCGGGAAGGCTGGTGAGGAGGCGCAGGCAGCGGGCCCTCGCCGGTAGAAAGGGTATCGGGCTCCGGCCACCGGACTTGAAGGCGGCCCGGCGGAAAGCCGGGGCGCCGCGACAAGGAATAGCGCGGAAGGCAAGGGTGGGAATCGTGACGGCACCACTGCAGACGCCGGTCTCCGACCTGGGGGGCCGCCGGGCGTTGTTGCTCGCCCTGGCGGCGCTGATCTGCACGTTCATGTTGCCCGCCGCCGGGGTCGTGCTGGCGGTCCTCGGTTTCGTGGTCGCGTTCCGCGACGTGCGCACGCTGAGCAGGGACCGCCGCCCGGTCGGCGCGGCGGTCACGGCGCTGGTCGTGTCGGCCGTCGTGTTCATGTTCGGCGGCCTCCTGATGGCCACCCAGCTCTTCTTCTCCACCGAGATCAACGCGTACGTGGAGTGCGGCAAGGGTGCGGGGACCATCACCGCCGAGCATGACTGCATGAACGAGCTCAAGACCTCCGTGGCGCGCAAGCTCGGCGTCGCCTGGCCGGCCGACCTCCCCTTCCCCAGCTAGTTCTAGCCGCTCCCCCGCTAACGCGTCAGGAGTCGCGTTCCCAGGCGTAGGGGTCGACATAGATCACATGGCCGCCGCGGTCGTCGGACTCGTCCACGATGTCGTTGCGCGGCGGCCGTACCGGCTCTGAGCGGGCGGCCCGGATCGCGGCGAACGTCTCCGCCGCCGCGGCGGCGTGCTCGTCGGTCCAGTCATCCTTGATCACCGGGATGGGCTGGGTGTCGGCCTCGGTCGCGTCCAACCAGTGGCCGGGAAGGGCGCGGACCGCCTTGTCCTTATCGGCGCGCCGGACCTTCCCCGCCGCCTTGGCGATCACGGCGCTCGCCTTGCGCACCGGCTCGGGGGTCGCCGGACGGCGCGAGATCAGCAGCCAGTTCGCGATACCGGCCGAGATGCCGGCCGCCACGCCCACCTCCAGCGCCACCGACAGCGCCACCTCCCACGGGGAGGGCCCGACGGCGGACAGGCGCGCCCCGCCGAGCGGGCCGCCCGAGAGCGCCGCGAGCAGGCCCGCCGCCGCGCCCGAGGTCAGGCCGCAGCCGAACCCCCACAGCGGCGCCGCCTCGATCGTCGGGGTCGGGGCGACCCGGGCCACGACGACCCCGGCGACCGCCCCGGCGAGGAACGGCAGCGCGATCACGCCCATGATCCAGGTGGGGGCGACGCCGGACTCCGGCAGCGCGCCGAGCAGCGGCACGGTGGGGACGGCGCTCAGCTTCACCCCGGTCGGCGCGACGAGGGTGCCGGTGCCGATGGCGAACCCCGGCCCGGCGATGTACGCCATGCCCCAGATCGCGGCGTTGACGAGGTAGAGGGCTTCGACCAGCAGCAGGAGGAGCCCGCCGACGAACCCGGGGCTGAGCGTCTCCGAGAGCTGCCGGATCTCGGGGAACTTCACCGCGATCGCCACGAGGACCAGCAGCAGTCCGGCGGTGAACATGATCGACAGGGCGACGGCCGTACCGGCGACGACCGAACGGGTGCGGTCCGGGAGCAGCCGGAGCATCGACTTCCACGGACCGATCGTGCGGGCGGTGGCCAGCGACCCGGCCAGGAACGCCAGCACGAAATGGCTGGCCAGCGCCTCGCCGAGGAACGGCTGGGTGACCTCGTTCTGCGCGACGAGGGAGATCATCCCGGCGAGCAGCGCGTACGGCGCGGCCAGCGAGACGCCGGCCTGGGCGACGAGCGCGAGCTGGGCCCGACGCCGGGCGTTCTCGACGTCGCGCGGCGTCCCCTTCGGCAGCCGGGCGGGCATCCGCAGCCTGAGGTCGGCGTCGCGGGCCATCCACAGGCCGGCCCGGTAGAGCAGGACGCCCGGCAGGATGGTCAGGCCGAGCGGCAGCAACCCGACCCTGCCGCCGGGGATCGCGAACCCGGCGTGGTGAGCCGCCAGCCAGAGCTGGCAGGCGGCTCGGAAGACGCCGGGCAGCCCCTGCCCGAAAGCGCCCCGCGGGGCGGCGGCCCAGCCGATCAGGGTGAGGGTGGTCAGCACCGCGAGGCCGACGCCGAGCGTGCCCGCCCCGGCGAGCATGCCCGACACGGGGAGCGGCCTGCGGGTCTCGTCGTCGTCGCCTTTGGGGAAGCGGCTGAGGACGGCACGGGGGGCTGTCCGCAGTTGATCGAGAAGAGCCGTCACAATAGTCGATGTTCTCAGGAAGGTACGGCTTCGCCGTGCTGCGCCGCCCGCGTGTCGCCCGTTTCGTCCGACCGGAGCGGGTGTTTCCGGCCCCGGACGCGAATCACCCCGCGGGGTCCTCGGCTGAGGCGCCCACGGGGTGATTCGATCGCGACGCTACGGCGTCAGCGGGACTGCATGATCTCGCGCATGAGGCGTGCGGTCTCGCTGGGGGTCTTGCCGACGCGGACGCCGACCTTCTCCAGCGCTTCCTTCTTGGCCTGGGCCGTACCGGCGGAGCCGGAGACGATCGCGCCCGCGTGACCCATGGTCTTGCCCTCGGGGGCGGTGAAGCCCGCGACGTAGGCGACGACCGGCTTGGTCACGTTCTCCTCGATGTAGGCCGCGGCCCGCTCCTCGGCGTCGCCGCCGATCTCACCGATCATCACGATGGCGTCGGTGTTCGGGTCGTCCTGGAACGCCTGGAGAGCGTCGATGTGGGTGGTCCCGATGACCGGGTCGCCGCCGATGCCGACGCAGGTGGAGAAGCCGAAGTCACGCAGCTCGTACATGAGCTGGTAGGTCAGCGTGCCGGACTTGGACACCAGGCCGATGCGGCCGGGGGTCGTGATGTCCGCCGGGATGATGCCCGCGTTGGACGCGCCGGGCGAGGCGATGCCGGGGCAGTTCGGGCCGATGATGCGGGTCTTGTTGCCCTTGGCCTGCGCGTACGCCCAGAACTCGGTGGTGTCGTGGACGGGCACGCCCTCGGTGATGACCACGCAGAGCGGGATCTCGGCGTCGATGGCCTCCTTGACGGCGGCCTTGGTCGCCACCGGGGGCACGAAGACGACCGACACGTCGGCGCCGGTCTGCTCCATGGCCTCCTTCACCGTGCCGAACACGGGAAGGCCCTCGTGGACGATGCCGGCCTTGCGGGCGTTGACACCGCCGACGACCTTGGCACCGGCCGCGAGCATGCGGCGGGTGTGCTTGGTGCCCTCACCGCCGGTCATGCCCTGCACGATGATCTTGCTGTTCTCGGTCAGCCAGATAGCCATTACGCACCTACCGCAGCGAGCTCGGCGGCGCGCTTGGCCGCGTCGTCCATGGTGTCCACCAGCTCGACGCGGGGCAGCCCGGCGTCGGCCAGAATCTGCCGCCCCAGGGCGGCGTTGTTGCCGTCCAGGCGCACCACCAGCGGGTGCGTCACGGCCTCGCCACGGCTCTCCAGGAGCTGGAACGCGGAGACGATGCCGTTGGCGACCGCGTCGCACGCGGTGATGCCGCCGAAGACGTTCACGAAGACCGACTTCACCGACGGGTCGGAGAGGATGATCTCCAGGCCGTTGGCCATGACCTCGGCCGAGGCGCCGCCGCCGATGTCGAGGAAGTTGGCCGGCTTCGGCTGGCCGGGGAACGCCTCACCGGCGTAGGCGACCACGTCGAGCGTGGACATGACCAGACCCGCGCCGTTGCCGATGATGCCGACCGTGCCGTCGAGCTTGACGTAGTTGAGGTGCTTCTCCTTGGCCCGCGCCTCCAGCGGGTCCTCGGCGGCCTTGTCGACGTACGCCGCGTGCTCCGCCTGGCGGAAGTTGGCGTTGTCGTCGAGGGTGACCTTGCCGTCGAGGGCCTTCACCTGGCCGTCGGCCGACAGGATCATGGGGTTGACCTCGACGAGGGTGGCGTCCTCGTCGACGAAAACGGCCCAGAGCTTCTCGATGAGGGCGGCGGCGCCGTCCAGCGCCTTGTCGGGCAGGCCGCCGGCCTGCGCGATCTCGCGCGCCTTGGCGAGGTCGATGCCGTCGATGGGGTTGACCGGAACCTTGGCCACCTTCTCGGGCGCCGTGTGCGCGACCTCTTCGATGTCCATGCCGCCCGCGGCCGAGCAGATGGCCAGGAACGTACGGTTCGCGCGGTCGAGGAGGAAGGAGAAGTAGTACTCCTCGGCGATCTGGCTGGCCTCCTCGATCAGGACCTTGTGGACCGTGTGGCCCTTGATGTCCATCCCGAGGATCTGCGTCGCCTTTGCGTGAGCGTCGCTCGCGTCGTCGGCCACCTTCACGCCACCGGCCTTGCCGCGGCCCCCGGTCTTGACCTGGGCCTTGACGACGACACGCCCGGTGAGCTGCTCGGCAGCCGCGCGCGCCTCGTCTGCGGTGTGCGCCACGGTGCCGCGCGGCACCGGGATGCCGTACTCCGCGAAGAGCTCCTTCGCCTGATGTTCGAACAGGTCCACGAGGGTCCGTCCTTCGGCTGATCTTCGTAATGTCGAGGGCCAGGCGGGGTGACCTGCCTGGCATTTCCGCGCATGAAGCCTAGCCCTAGCGGGGACGTGAAGACGTCATGGGGTACCGGTAAGCCCTTGCCAAGGGCTGACGGATAGTGCAAAGTTACGCAAAAGATCCTAAATCCCTGTAGGGACAGCGGAGCGCACCCAGTCGACGATCTCCTCCGTGGTCGCACCCGGCGTGAAGATGGCCGCCACGCCCATGTCCCGGAGTGCGGGGATGTCGGCCTCGGGGATGATCCCCCCGCCGAAAACCACGATGTCCTCGGCATCCTGCTCCTTGAGGACCTCCATCAGGCGGGCGAAGAGGGTCATGTGCGCGCCCGACAGGATCGACAACCCGATCGCCGCAGCGTCCTCCTGGATCGCGGCCCGCACGATCTGCTCGGGGGTCTGGTGCAGGCCGGTGTAGACGACCTCCATGCCCGCGTCGCGCAGCGCGCGCGCCACCACTTTGATCCCGCGGTCGTGCCCGTCCAGGCCCGGCTTGGCAAGAACGATCCGAATCGCACCCATCGCGACCTCCTCGCAACGCGACCGCCTTCACATCCTCGCCCGACTCGTGCCCGGCCGTCCACGCGCGGAAGCGCCGATCCGCGGGCCGGGACGGGGGCCGGCGGCGTACGCGAACCGGGGGCCGATCCGTCACCCCGACGCGGCGGACGGGACGACGAGACTGCGCAGCGAGGAACGATCCACGGCGCTCTCGGAAAGCATTGAGGAAATCCACAGGAAATGTCGATTTTCGTGACTTTACTGTGATCATCACACGGCAGGATGCAGCATGATCACTTCATCTTGATCACCTTCTCCGCGAGAGGGGAAGGCACCCAACAGGAGGAACCCCCCTTATGAGGCGAATCATCGCCACAGTCGCCTGCGCGGGAACCGCGGCGCTGATGGCCCCCGCGATCGCCGCCCCCGCGTACGCGCAGACGCGTGCCGCGGACCCGGCCTCGGCCCTCGTGAAGCAGATCAAGCCCAAGCAGGGCGTTCACGTGACCTCCGCCGCGAAGGTCACCATGGAGGGCATCACCGCCTTCAAGTTCCGTTCCGAAGGCGACGTCCAGTTCGGCAGGTCGGGCGCCGCCGCCTCGGACATGACGTCCAAGTCCGACTTCGGCGGTCTGTTCGGCGGCAACGACGACCTCGACGGGATGAAGAACCCGCTCCGCACGGTCATCATCAACGGGACCTCCTACCTGTCCGGCGGCGTCTACGACGACCTGCTCCCCGACGGCAAGAGCTGGCTGCGCATGCCCGGCGGCAACGCGGCCAACCTCGACGGCAACCTCGGCATCAACACGTTCGACCCGAGCACCCTCAAGGCCGTGCTCGCGACCACCAAGGCCAAGAGCAACGGCGGCACGCTGGACGGCGTCCGCACCACGCGCTACCGCGGGTCGATCACGCTCCGCCAGCTCTACGCGGCGTCCCCGGCGACGAGGAAGCACCTCAAGGACCTGAAGCCGGCCGACGGCAAGGCCGTGATCAACTGGAATCTCTGGATCGGCGCCGACCAGCTCGTCCGCCGGCTGACGACCGCGACGACCATGTCGTTCAAGGTCAAGAAGTCCAGCATGGAGATGTCCATGACGGGCGACACCAAGTTCAGCAAGTGGGGCTCGAAGCTCAACATCACCGCTCCCAAGGGCAGCGAGGTCGCCTCCCTGGGCGACATCGTCGGCGACGTCCCCGAGGTCCCGGACGTCATCAACCTGGGCGACTGATCGGCAGGCTGTCCGGGCGTCGTGTCCGGGTCATGGCGTCCGGTCATCCCGCCGGGTCCGGCCGACAAGGCGCGTGACCCGGCGGGCTCCCTCACCCGGCCGGCCTGGCGTCCGGCGGGAGAGGGTCCGTCATCGCATCGGCGGCCAGAGGCCCCGTGGAGCCCTCACCGGTTCCACGGGGCCTCGGCATGTCCGGCGCGAGCCGTGTCGGCTTGTGGGAAAGCGTCCGGGTCTCCGGCAGGGCACTCGCCCGGCCACCCGCCGACCCGGCATGCGCCACCGCCGCCTCGCCTGGAGACGCTCGTCTGGAGACGCTCGCCTGGCCGCCTTCGCCGCGGCCGCGCGGTCAGAGCTTCTCGACCTTGGCGTAGGCCAGCATCAGGGTCTTCTCGCCACCCGAACCGAAGTCGATCTTGACGCGGGTCTTCTCCGCCTGGCCCTCCACCGCGACGACCGTGCCGAGGCCGAAGCTGTCGTGGGTGACCCGGTCGCCCGGGGCCAGGCTCGGGATCGGCTGGCCGGTCTTCCTGGGCGCGGACGTCGTACGGCTCTCGCGCGACGTGGCCGCCCCCCACGCGGTCTTCGCCGGGTCGCCGCGCCACTCGACGAGATCGTTCGGCACCTCGGACAGGAACCGCGACGCCGGGTTGAACGACGGCGCACCCCACGCCGACCGCACCGCCGCGCGGGACAGGTAGAGCCGCCGCTGGGCGCGGGTGATGCCGACGTAGGCGAGGCGGCGCTCCTCCTCCAGCTCCTTGGGGTCGCCCATGGAGCGCATGTGCGGGAAGACGCCGTCCTCCATCGCGGTGAGGAACACCACGGGGAACTCCAGCCCCTTCGCGGTGTGCAGGGTCATCAGGGTGACGACGCCGCCGTGGTCCTCGCCCTCGGGGATCTGGTCGGCGTCGGCCACCAGCGAGACCTGCTCGAGGAAGTCGACCAGCGTGCCCTCGGGGTTGCCCTCCTCGAACTCCGCGGCCACCGCGATCAGCTCGTTGAGGTTCTCCAGGCGGCTCTCGTCCTGCGGGTCGCCCGAGGTCTCCAGCTCGGTGCGGTAGCCGGTGGCGGCCAGCACCTCCTCCGCGAGCTCGGACAGCGGCAGCTCCTTGGCCCGCAGGTCGTCGAGCAGGGCGGTGAACTCCCTGATCGCGTTCAGCGAGCGGGTGGCCAGGCCGGGGGCCTCGTCGGCCCGGCGCAGGCCCTCCCAGAAGCTGATCCGCTCGCGGCTCGCGAACGCCTCGACCATCGCCTCGGCCCGGTCGCCGATGCCCCGCTTGGGCACGTTCAGCACGCGGCGCAGGGAGACCGTGTCGTACGGGTTGGCCAGGACCCGCAGGTAGGCGAGCAGGTCCTTGACCTCCTTGCGCTCGTAGAAGCGCACCCCGCCCACCACCTTGTACGGCAGACCGGTCCGGATGAAGACCTCTTCAAAGACACGTGAGGCGGCGTTGGTGCGGTAGAAGACGGCCACCTGGCCGGGGGTGATCTCCTCCTCGTCGGAGAGCCGGTCGACCTCCTGCGCGACGAACATGGCCTCGTCGTGCTCGTTGTCCGCGACATACCCGATGATCTTGGGACCGGCCCCCTGGTCGGACCAGAGGTTCTTGGGCTTGCGGCTCTCGTTGCGGGCGATGACCGCGTTGGCGGCGTTGAGGATGGTCTGGGTGGAGCGGTAGTTCTGCTCCAGCAGGATCGTCTTCGCGTCCGGGTAGTCGCGCTCGAACTCCAGGATGTTGCGGATCGACGCGCCACGGAAGGCGTAGATCGACTGGTCGGCGTCGCCCACCACGACCAGCTCGGCGGGCTCGACCCGCTCCTCGCCCGCCTCGTCCGGGCGGACGAGGTCGCCGTCGGCCGTCCTGAGCGCGGGCCGCCCCACCAACTCGCGGACCAGCACGTACTGCGCGTGGTTGGTGTCCTGGTACTCGTCGACCATGACGTGCCGGAACCGGCGGCGGTAGTGCTCGGCGACCTCGGGGAAGAGCTGGAACAGCGTGACCGTGAGCATGATCAGGTCGTCGAAGTCCATCGCGCCGGCCTCGGTGAGCCGCGTCTGGTAGGTGCGGTACGCCTCGGCGAGGGTGCGCTCCAGATGCGTCTGCGCGTTCGCCGCCGCCGTCTCGTAGTCGATCAGCTCGTTCTTGAAGTTGCTGACCTGGGCGGAGAACGTCTTGGGCGGGTAGCGCTTGGGGTCGAGGTCGAGCTCGCGGCAGACCATCGCCATGAGCCGCTGCGCGTCGGCCTGGTCGTAGATCGAGAAGCTGCTGGTGAAACCGAGCCGCTTGGCCTCGCGCCGCAGGATGCGCACGCACGCGCTGTGGAAGGTCATCACCCACATGGCCTTGGACCGGGGACCGATGAGGCGGTCGACCCGCTCCTTCATCTCCCTGGCGGCCTTGTTGGTGAAGGTGATCGCCAGGATCTCGCCCGGCTGGACGCCCCGCTCCGACAGCAGGTACGCGATGCGATGGGTGAGCACGCGCGTCTTGCCCGAGCCGGCCCCGGCGACGATGAGCAGGGGACCGCCCTGGTGCAGCACGGCCTCACGCTGGTGCGGGTTGAGGCCGTCGAGCAAAGGATGAGTGATGGCTCGGGTGGACACGTCCCTAGCGTATGGCCGCCCACTGACATCCAGCACCCGGATCGGCCCCCGAACGGCCCCGCCACCCCCGCGCCCGCCGCGCCGACCTGCGCGCCTCGTCTCCACCCATGGGTGGAGATCGGCTTCTCCACCCGTGCGCCGATCCGGGACGGGGTGGCCGGTTTCTACTTTGTCCTGCATGGAACCCCTGCAGATCGCCGTGCTGAGCGTCGCCGTCGTGCTGTTCGTCGTCTACCGCCAGATGATGACGCGCCGTACCGAGAGGCGAGGCATCCTCGTCTTCGGTGGGCTGATGATGTTGGCCGGGCTCGCGGGAGGCGGCGTCGTGGGCACCCGGCATCCGGCTCTCGGCGTGCTGATGCTGGTCCTGGAGCTCGCCGTCGCCGTGGGCTTCGGTTTCCTGCGCGCCGCGACCGTGCGCGTGTGGCGGGACAAGGCGGGGGTGACCTGGTCCAGGGGCACCGGCTGGACGGCCGCGGCCTGGCTGGCCTCGCTCGCGTCGCGGATCGCGCTCCTCGGCGCCGGGTACGCCCTGGGGCTCGCCCCGGCGCCCACGTCCGTCCTGCTCTTCGTCGGCCTGACCATCGCCGTCCAGTCCGTCGCGGTGAGCCTGCGGGCCCGGACCCTGCCCCGCGTCACCGTACGGCCGGCGGAAAGCCCGCTGACGTCCTGAGGGACCCGGACCGAGGAACAAGCGGGCTGGGGAACGTGAGGGGCGCGGCGGTGTCTGGACTGAGGAGCGAGCGGGCCCGCGAGGGGCGCGGCGGTGAAGTAACCGAGGAACGCCCGGAGCGACGAAGGAGTGAGGACGTGACGAGGGCACGAGCCGACTTCGGGCGCCCCGAGCCGCCGAGCGAAGCGAGGCAATTGAATACGACGCTAACGTCGTGGCGTGACGACGCCCGGCAAGACGACACGCTCCCCCGCCGTGCTGCGCATGGGGCTGATCGTGCTGTTCGTGGTCGCGCAGGCCGCCACCCCGCCCGGCTTCGGCCTGTCGGGGCGCGGGCTCGCGGTCGCCGGCCTCACGCTCGCCGTCGCCGTCACCGTGGCCGCCGGGATCCTGCCCGTCGACAGAGAAGGGACGCCCCGGAGGGTGGTCCTCGGAATCCCCGTCAAGATCATTTCACTCTGCCTCGCCGCCGTGGCATCGATCGTCCTGATCGAGACGGCGAACGCGAGCGGCCCCGCCATCGGCGGCCTGCTCTTCGTCGTCGGGGCCGCCGCGGCCCGCCACCAGCCGCGGCACTCGCTGCCGGTGGCCGTCGTCGCGCTGGTGGGGCTGCTCGTCGGCGGCGCGGTGAGCGGCGACATGGCACAGGATCTGAGCCTGTGCCTGAGTGTCTGCTCGGCGTACCTCGTCATGCACACGGCCGCGCTGCGCCGGGCCACCAGGAAGGCCGAGGCGCGCGAGGCGGTGCTGGCCGAGCGCGCCCGCATCGCGCGGGAGATCCACGACATCCTCGCCCATTCGCTGTCGGCCCAGATCGTGCACCTGGAGGGCGCCCGGCTGCTGTTGCGGGCCGACCGGACCGGTGAGGCCCTGGAACGCGTGGACCGCGCCAGGGATCTGGCCAAGAACGGTCTCGAAGAGGCCCGCCGGGCCGTCGCCGCCCTGCGCGAGGATCTGCCGCCGCTTCCCGTCGCGCTGCGCGCCCTGGCCGACGAGTTCCGTACGGCCACGGGCCGTGAGTGCACTGTCGAGGTGTCCGGGCCGGAGCGGCGGCTGCCTCCGGAGACCGAGCTCGCGATCGTCCGCACCGCCCAGGAGGCGATCACGAACGTGCGCCGCCACTCGCCCGGCTCGCCCGCGCGCGTACGGCTCGGCTTCCGGGACGGCACCTGCGAGCTGGATGTGGTGAACCCCGCCTCCGAGGTCCCCGGCACGTCTGGGGGAGGATACGGGCTCGTGGGGATGCGCGAGCGGGCCGAACTTCTCGGCGGGACGCTGGAGGCGGGCGAGTCGGACGGCGGTTTCCGGGTGCGGCTGCTGGTGCCGGCGTGACCGCCCGCCTGCCCCTTCACTCGTCTACGCGAGCGGGCACGATGTCGGCCGTCGTCCCGCGTACGGCGAAGGAGAGCCGCGCATGACGGCGCGCGTTCTGGTGGCCGACGACCAGTCGGTGGTCCGCGAGGGGCTGGTGCTGCTGCTCGGCCTGTTGCCCGGGATCGAGGTCGTCGGGTCGGCGGGCGACGGCGAGGCCGCGCTGCGGCTGGTCGCCGCCGAACGCCCCGACGTGGTGCTCATGGACCTGCGGATGCCCCGCATGGACGGCGTCGAGGCCACCCGGCGGATCCGCGCCGAGTTCCCGGACACCCAGGTCGTCGTCCTGACCACGTACGCGGACGACGAGTCGGTCTTCACCGCGCTCCGGGCCGGGGCGCGCGGCTTCCTCACCAAGAGCGCCGACGCCGACGAGATCGCCCGAGCCGTGGAGGCGGTCATGAACGGCGACGCGCAGCTCGACCCGGGCGTGCAGCGTCGGCTGATCAGCACGGTGACGGCCCTTCAGGCCCCTTCCGATCCCCCCGCCCCCGCCGCGCCCGACCGTTCCGCGCCTCCCGAGTCCCCGGACGCCGGGTCCCGCCCCTCCCCCTCGGGGGAACCCCGCCGGGGAGCGGCGCCCGCCGCGCTGACGCCGCGCGAGATGGAGGTGCTGCGGCTCATCGCGCGCGGCCTGTCGAACGCGGAGATCGCGGCCGCGCTGTACGTCAGCGAGGCGACCGTGAAGACCCACATCAACAACCTCTTCGCGAAGGCCGGCCTGCGGGACCGGGCGCAGGCGGTCGCCTACGCGTACCGGAACGGGCTCGCCGACCCGTCCTGACCCCGTCTTGACCCGGCCCGTCCACGGACCTTCCGGACGGCCGCGCGCATGAGCGCGCGCGGGATGGGCGGAGGAAGCCGCCCCTGGCCGGACGGGCCGGTCAGCAGCTCCCGACGCCCTCGTCGAAGCCCTTGGCGAACGCCTCCTGCCGCTGCTCGGGCGTGCCGTGCGCGTTGGGCTCCCACCAGGCGTCGGTGGGGTCTCCGGCCGCTTCGAGGTTGGCGAACAGCTCCTCGTCGTCGCCCTCCTCCGCCTGGATCAGACCGGCCTTGATCATCCCGCCGAGCGTCGCGCCCCCGTAGCAGTCCGCCTGGAGCTCCTGCTCCACGTTGTACTCGAAGTCGCTCTCCAACTGGGCCTGTACGGCGTGGCCGAACTCATGCGGGATCACGACGTAAACCGCGCCGTCTCCCATCTGGTCATACATGGAACGCAGCCACCCGGCGTCGTAGGCGATGTAGTGCCCGTCAGGGCAGTAGAACGCGTTCTCAGGAAGGGCCTGCTCGCCACCGCAGATCGGCCCGTTCTCCGGACCGTAGGCGATGAAGCGCTTCACCGGTTGGTACGTTCCACCGGCCGCCGCGAACCGCTTGGTCCAGAACTGCTCCGTGACGCACCTGGCCAGCCGGACGTCGCCGGCGAAGTCGTCGCCGACCTCGTCACAGCCGGACGCGGACGCCGTGGCGGTGGCCCTCTGCCGCTCCTTCTTCGGCTCCTTGGCCGGGGCCTCGGACAGGTCGCCGGACGCCCCGCAGCCTGCGGCGAGGGTCACGGAGAGCGCGACGGCGAGCAACATTCGGGGGGAAATCATTATTTGTCCGCCTTACGGGTGAATCAATGACGAGCTGGATCATCCCGTACGCAGGGCCGGATTTCGGCATCGGCCGTCGGGCCTCGGTTACCCCCGGCCGCAGTCCAAACGGCGGACCAGGCGCGCCGCGACCGGCGGACGCGGCTACCCCCGTTCCCTCCGGTCGCGGTCGAGGCGGCGGGCCAGGCGCGCCGCGACATAGCCGAGGGAGTTGGTCCCGAGATGGGTGAGGGCCGGGGCGAGCAGGCCGCCCCGGCGGCGCAACTCCCCGAAGAACAGGCCGGCCACCGTGGTGGACGCCACGGTCCCCGCGACCAACCGGCCGACGGTCGCCGGAGAGAGCCCGGACCGCAGATGGCCGGTGGTCGCCGCCGGGGAGCCGGACGTCGGATGGCCGATGGTCGCGGCCGGGGAGCCGGACGTCGGATGACCGGTGGTCGCCGGAGAGGACCCGGACGCCAGGTGACCGAGCGCCGGGTTGGCCCGCGCCATGTCGATCGCCGGGAGGACGTGCCACAGCCCGAAGAGCGCCGCCGCCGCGACGCCCGCCGTACGCGCCGGGAGGGACCGGCCGAGCAGCGCGGGCAGGACGCCCCGGAAGGCGACCTCCTCCAGCAGGACCGTGCCGATCGGCACCTGGACCAGCGCCTCCTCCAGGAGCCGGGCGCGGGACAGCGCGAGCGCGCGTTCGTCGAGGAAGAGCGGGCGGGTCCGCGGGACGGCGACTCCGGCGGCGTACACAGCGGCCACCCCGGCCGCGAGCGCCCCGCCGAGACCCGCGCCGCGGCCCGCGTCCGAGAAGCCCAGCTCCGCCCAGGTCAGGCCGTCGCGGCGGGCGATCGTGACCAGGGCGGCGGTGGCCGCCGCCGAGGTCACGGGCGCCCAGCGACGCGCGATCCGGTTGTTCGACACGTTCGCCAGCGTCAGCACGCCGAGCGCCCCGGCCACCGGGCCGACGCGCGACCTCCCACGCCCCATCGGGGACTCCACCGCCCTCCCGACCCCGTCCCGGAGCCTCCCGGCGAGCCGTCCGGGAGACGGCCCCACTCTCTCAGCCGGCTCCGAACATCTTGGCCGCCTCTCGGCCGTGCTGCTGGTTGGCGGCGACATAGGGGCGGACACGCTGCTCGTAGGCGCTGAACGCGGCGGTGTGGTCGCCGCCGGACTCGGCCAGTCGGCGGGCGAGGGTGTGGGCGCCGATGAGCGCCTGGGAGGTGCCCATACCCGACGTCGGCGCGGCGCAATATCCGGCGTCGCCGACCAGCACGACCCGGCCCGCGTACCAACGGTCCATCTCCACCTGGCAGGCCGAGGAGAACAGGAAGTCCTGCGCCGCCGTCATCTCCTTCAGCAGGCGCGGCACCTCCCAGCCCGCGTCGGAGAGGCCGGCCCGGACGATCTCCTCCTGCCGACCGCGATCGAGGAGATCCAGCTCAGAGGACTCGGTGGCGAACGACAGGCTGACGGTCATCCGGTCGGCGTCGGCGGCGCTGAACAGGTACACCGCTCGACCCGGCGCGCTGTGCAGGACGCCTCTGTGGTCCAGGCCCAGGTAGTTGTCGGTGGTGAAGCCGACTCCCGACATGCCCAGGTGCCGGACGAACTCCCGATGCGGGCCGAAGGCCAGCCGCCGGACGGTCGAGTACACCCCGTCGGCGCCGACGACCAGGTCGAAGGTTCCGGGCTCGCCGCGTTCAAAGGTCACGTGCACACCCGTCTCGTCCTGTGCGAGCGTGCGGATGGAGTCGCCGAAGACGTACCGGACGTCGCCCGCGGTGAGGCGATGCAGGATGGCCGTCAGGTCGCGCTTGGGCACCTCCAGCTCTCCGGCGAACGCCTCGGCGGGCAGCTCGCCGGTCTTGACGCCCTCGGCGTCCACCAGATCGATGCCGCGCATGCCGGTGTCGTGGGCGCGGACCTCGGCCAGGACGCCCATCTGCTCCAGGACGTCGAAGGCGTCCCCGCGGAAGTCGACGGCATAGCCGCTGTCACGCATAGCCGGGGCGCGCTCCACCAGGGTCACCTGGTGGCCGGCACGGTGGAGCCAGTAGGCCAGAGCGGGACCGGCGACCGAAGCGCCGGAGATCAGTATGTCCACCCCTCCATGCTCGGCAGCGCACGTCCCCCGAACAACGATGATCTCGACAACACGCTGTTAACCAATAGGTTCACAATCGGGAGGGGATGATGGAACTACGGGACATCGAGATCTTCTTGACTCTGGCCGAGGAACTGCACTTCGGCCGGACCGCCGAGCGTCTGCGCGTCACACCGGCCCGGGTCAGCCAGGCGATCAAGAAGCAGGAACGCCGCATCGGCGGGACCCTGTTCGACCGGACCACCAGGGTCGTACGGCTCACCCCGCTCGGCGAGCGACTCCACCGCGACCTCAGTGCCGGATACCGGCAGATCACAGCCGGGATCGAGGCTGCGGCCCAGGCCGCCCACGGCACGTCGGGAACGCTGATCTTGGGCACGATGGGCCCGCACTCCCTGACGATCGGCGACGCCCTCGACCGTTTCCAGACCCGCCATCCGAACGCGCGCCTCCGGCATCGCGAGATCCAGCCGCCCTCCCCGCTGGACCTGCTCCGATCAGGCGAAATCGATGTGGCGCTGCTGTGGCTACCGGTCCGCGAGCCGGACCTGACCGTCGGCCCGGTGACGCACACCTCACCGGTGATGCTGATGGTCTCCGCCACCCATCCCTTCGCCGAACGCGACTCGATAGGGCTGGAGGACCTCGCCGACTGCACCCTTGTGAAGGGTCAGTCCATCCCCGCCTACATGGAGGCGACGCTGGCCCCCCACCACACCCCCACAGGACGCCCGATCCGCCGCGGGCCGGAGGTTTCCACCTGGCAGGAGGTGCTGACCGTCGTCTCCTCCGGCCAGGCCGCCGCCGGTGTCGCGGGCGATGCGGCCGGCTATTACCCCTGGCCCGGCCTTCGTCCCGATCCGTGACGCTCCGCCCTGCGAGTGGGCCCTGGTGTGGCGCACCGACGCGGAAACTCCGCTCATCCGCGCCTTCGTCCGAACCGTCTCTGATCACGGGCCAGGTCGTACCTGAAAAGCCGTACAGGCCCTAGTCCCAGAGGTGAACCGGCTCGTTGGCGTGCATGTACTCGATGTAGCGCAGGGTCATCCGGCGCAGCGCCTCATGGTCGCCGCCGAGCGCCCGCGCGGTGTCCACCTGCCAGGTCGCGCCGTTGCGCGCGGTCAGGCAGCGCTGCTCGATGATCCCGAGCAGCCGGTGCCGGTACGACGCGCCGACGCCCGAGAGCTCGAGCCCCTGGTCGGCGAGCGGCAGCAGGCGGCGGCAGACGAGCTCTGCGGCGGGCACCTCGCCGAGGTCCGGCCAGTACAGGCGGGCGTCCAGGCCGTACCTGGCGGCGTTGCGGAAGTTCTCCTCGGCGGTGGCGAAGGACATCCGGGACCATACGGGCCGCTCGGCCGCGGTCAGCATCCGCAGCAGGCCGTAGTAGAAGGCGGCGTTGGCCGTGATGTCCGCGACCGAGGGCCCGGCAGGCAGCACCCGGTTCTCCACCCGCAGGTGCGGCGTGCCACCCACCACGGCGTAGACCGGGCGGTTCCAGCGGTAGATCGTGCCGTTGTGCAGGGTCAGCTCACCCATCTGGGGCGTGCCGCCGCGCTCCAGCACCTCGCGCGGGTCCTCCTCGTCGCAGATCGGCAGCAGCGCCGGAAAATAACGGACGTTCTCCTCAAAAAGGTCAAAGGCCGAGGTGATCCAGCGCTCGCCGAACCACACCCGCGGCCGCACGCCCTGGGCCTTCAGCTCCTCGGACCTGGTGTCCGTCGCCTGCTCGAACAGGCTGATCCGCGTCTCGCGCCACAACTCCTTGCCGAAAAGGAACGGCGAGTTGGCCGCGACGGCGACCTGCGGCCCGGCGATGGCCTGCGCCGCGTTCCAGTGCGCCGCGAACTCGGACGGGCCGACCTCCAGGTGGAACTGCAGGCTGGTGCAGGCCGCCTCCGGCGTGACGCTCGCGGCGTACGTGTCGAGCCGCTCGACGCCCTCGATCGCGATGTGCAGGTCCTCACCGCGGGCGGCCAGGATCTGCTCGTTGAGCAGGCGGTAGCGGGCGTTCGACGACAGGGCCGACTCGCCGACGTCGCTCTCCCGCAGCGTCGGGAGGATGCCGACGAGCACCAGGTGCCCGCCGACGGTCGCCGCCCGCTCCTCCGCCCGGTTGAGCCGCTCGCGGATGCACTCCTCCAGCCGCAGCGACCCGTCCCGGTAGAGCCCCTGCGGCTGGATGTTCATCTCGACGTTGAACCGGCCCAGCTCGGGCCCCCAGTCGGGCTCGGCGATGGCGGCGAGGACCTCGTCGTTCTTCATCGCCGGCTCTCCCCGGTCGTCGACCAGGTTGAGCTCGATCTCCAGACCCGCTCGCGGCCGCCGCAGCTCGAACCGCGACTCGCGCAGCATCTGGGCGAAGACGTCGAGCGACCGCCGGATCTTGTCCCGGTATCGGCGACGATCATCCCCGGTGAACACCATGGCGGGTACGTCACGCCCCATCAGACCAGCGTACGCACCCTCGCGCAGGTCAGACCAGCCTGCGGGCGGTGGCCCAGCGGGACAGCTCGTGCCGGTTGGAGAGCTGGAGCTTGCGCAACACGCTCGACACGTGCGTCTCCACGGTCTTCACCGAGATGAACAGCTCCTTGGCGATCTCCTTGTACGCGTACCCGCGCGCGATCAGCCGGAGCACCTCGCGCTCACGCTGGGTGAGCGAGTCCAGCTCGGGATCGATGGGCGGGGCCTCCGTGGAGGCGAACGCGTCCAGCACGAACCCGGCGAGCCGCGGCGAGAAGACCGCGTCGCCGTCCGACACCCGGATGATCGCGTCGGTCAGCTCGGCGCCGCTGATCGTCTTGGTGACGTAGCCGCGCGCGCCACCGCGGATGACGCCGATCACGTCCTCGGCCGCGTCGGACACCGACAGCGCCAGGAACCGCACCTGCGCCCCGGCCCCGAGGACCCGCCTGAGGACCTCCTGGCCGCCGCCCCCGGGCATGTGCACGTCGAGCAGCACGACATCCGGCTTCAGCTCGGCGATGGACGCGACCGCGCTCTCGACGTCCTCGGCCTCGCCGATCACCTGGATGGACGGTCCCAGTTCCGCGCGGACGCCGGACCGGAACAACCGATGGTCGTCGACGATCAGCACGCGTACGGTCTTCATTGCTCTTCACCATTCCTTGCTCGTCCCGCGCGGCCCGGCACCGCGCGGGTTGGTCCGCCGCCTCCGCGGCGCCCGATCAGGACGCCCTCTTCATCGTCAGCATGACCTCGGTCCCGTCGCCGGGCTCGGTCCTGACGCGGGCGCTTCCACCGTTGCGCTCCATCCTGCCGATGATCGACTGCCGGATGCCCATCCGGTCGGCGGGAACGGCGTCCATATCGAACCCCTTGCCCCGGTCCCGTACGAACACGGTGACCTCGTCGGGCTCCACCTCGGCGTACACCGAGATCACCGGGGCGCCGGAATACCGGGCCGCGTTGACCATCGCCTGCCGGGCGGCCTGCAGCAGCGCGCCCAAACTCTCGTCCAGGTCGCAGTCGCCGACGCAGACGATCTCGATCGGGACGCCGTGGGCGTCCTCCTCCTCGGCGGCGACCCTGCGTACGGCCGCGGCCAGCGTGGCGTCGGCGTCCTGCTTGGGCTGGTAGAGCCAGTTGCGCAACTCCCGCTCCTGGGAGCGGGCCAGCCGCGTCACCTCGCGGGAGTCGTGCGCGTTGCGCTGGATCAGCGTCAGCGTGTGCAACACGGAGTCGTGGACGTGCGCCGCGACCTCGGCCCGCTCCTCCTGGCGGATGCGCTCGGTGCGCTCCCGCTGCAGCTCCTTGACCAGGGAGGCGAGCCACGGGGCGGCGATCATCAGCATGCCGCCCACGACCACGGCGGTGAACACCAGGCCGGTCTTGGCCTTGGCCAGCTCGCCGCTCGCGGCGAGGAAGCCGAAGGCGCCGACCACGATGAGCAACGCGCCGACGAGGGTCCGGACCCAGCTCGCGCTGACCTTGCGCACCGCTCCGGACATCCAGCGCTGTCGCCTGCCCGGGTCGGCCTGCTGCCAGAGGATCAGCGCGCCGATGCCTCCGGCGGCGATCGGCCACGTGCCGATGCCTCCGTCGGATGCCCCGGTGATCCAGCCGAACCCGACGACGGCCATCCAGAGCACGCCGTACGCGGCGAACTGCCCCCAATCACGAGCCGGTTGGGGGCCCTTTACCTGCTCCTTCGGCGTGAACATCCACAGCGCGGCGTACGCGACGACGCCGAGGCCGTTGACGACGGTGAGCAGCAGGAAACCCAGGCGGAGCACGACGGGGTCGAGCCGCAACTGGTCGGCGGCGCCCTGCGCGACGCCCGCGACGACACGGCCGGAGGCGGTCCGGACGAGGCGGGGCGCGGCATCGGGGGCGGTAGGCGTTTCAGACATCTCGCGCAGCATCGTCACACGATGTGCACCATGGTCGCATCAGGGCGTGCCCTGATACGCCCCCTGAGGGGTCGGGGGCGAGTCAGGGGTTCCCCCGATGGCCGCACAGGTGGGGAACCGCCACGATAGGACCATGACCGAAGCACCGCCCACCTCCACCGAAGACCCCGCACCCGCCGACGAGCGGGTGCTGCAGCGGTCCGCCGAGGGCCGCATGATCACCGGTGTGTGCGCGGGCCTCGGACGCTACGCCGGCATCGACCCCGTCCTGTTCCGTGTGGGTTTCGCCGTGCTCGTCCTCGGATCCGGCATCGGCATCATGCTGTACATCGCCGCGTTCCTGCTGATGAAGGACAACGCGGGCCGGCCCGGATACGTCGAGCAGTGGACCCGCCGCATCTTCGACACCGAGACCGTGCTGGCGCTGCTCGCCGCGGTCTTCGCGTTCGGCCTGATCATCAACGTCGCGTCGGACGGGATCGGCATGGGCACGATCGTCGTCGGCACGCTGCTCGCGATCGCACTGCTCGCCGCGCACGCGCGCGGCGTCGACCTGCTGGCGCTGGCCAAGTCGCTGCCCGAGCGGATCATCGGACGCCGCGGCACGACCCCCGCCCACGAGAACGCCTTCTCCTGGCCCGGCACGCACGCCGCCCCGTCCGGCCAGTACGGCATGCCGCCCCAGGCGCCGTACGCGGGCGGCCCGTATGCACCCGGCCCCAACGCGCCCGGCCCGTACTCTCCCGACCCGTACTCGCGCGGCCCCTACGCGCACGGCTCTTACGGCCGGCCGCCGCAGGCGCCTTCGCCGTACGCGCAGGCGCCGCACCAGCCGTACGGGCAGGCGCCGCAGGGCCAGGCCGCGTACCGCCAGGAGCCGTACGGACAGGGGCCGCACGGGCCCGCGACGTTCGCCGGGCCGCCACAGACCCCGGGCGCCCCGGTACCGCCCGTCACGGAGCCGCCCAGGGCCGCCGAGCCCACCGCCGGCGCGTCCGTGGGAGGCGAGACCGGCCGAGCCGCGACCGCCGGAACAGGAACCGCCGAAGACGGCACGACCGACGCGACGAGGCTCCTCAACGGCGTCACGGACGACAAGGCGGGCGCGCCCGCCGAGTCCCCGGCCGAGTCCGGCGGGCGCGCCGAACCGGACGGACCGGCCGGCGAGCGGGTCGCGTCGGAGGGGCGCGCCGCTTCCGGTGAGCGTGCGCTCGCCGCGGAGGGGCTCGGAGCCGCCCGGGACGGGGTCACGATGGCCCTGACGCCGCCGGCTCCCCCGGCCGCTTCGCAGGCGGACCCCCAGGACTCTTCGGACACGCTCGCGGCGGAGGTCCCGTCGGCCGACTCGGCCGCGCCCCACGCACACCAGGCGGAAGCTCCTGCGGCTTCGCCGGCCGCACACCTGACGGACGTCCCGGCGGGCCCGGAGGCGTCGGTCCCGTCCTCGGCTGAGGCGCCCCCGCGTCCCCCGGTCACCGCGACGCCGCACACGCCTGGAACCTCACGGGTTCCCCCGCCGCCCGCCGGAACCGGTTTCCGGCGGCTGTCCGACCTGGCCAAGGAGGCCGGGCGCGGCCCGTACGACTACGGGGCGAGCGAGCCGTTCGCGCCGCACGGCCCCTACGCGGGATACGGACGCACGCCCTACCCGCCCGTCGACTCCCCGTACCTGCGGGAAGCGGAGGAGAGCGCCGCCCGTCCCCCGGCCCGGCAGCCCAAGTCGAAGTCCTTCATCGGCGGATTGACCATCTGCCTCGCCCTGATCGTTGGAGGGATCATGGTCGCGGTGCAGCGGAGCACCGGTTCTCCCAGCATGCCGATGATCGGCGGGGCGGTCCTCGCCACGATCGGTACCGGCCTGCTGATCGCGACGTGGTTCGGGCGGGGAGCGGGTCTGGTCGCCGCCGGAATCATCGTGTCACTGGCCCTCGTCGCCGGATCGACGCTGGACGGCATCCCCAAGAACATCGGCTCCTTCTCCTGGCACCCCAGCGAGGTCACCCAGCCGAGCAGGGAGTACGCCGTCGGCATGGGCGACGGCACGCTCAACCTGACCGATCTCCCGCTGGACCCCGGCTCGCACGTCCGCTTCGACGCGTCCGTCTCGGTCGGGCGGATCACGGTGATCGTGCCGACCACCGCTCGGGTCGAGGTCCACGGATACGCCAAGGTGGGCGAGGTCAAGATCGACCACAAGGTCGAGGACGGCATGGACGTCCGGTTCAGCCGGGTCCTGGAGCCCGACAAGGCCACCGGCGACGCGCCGACGATCGAGCTGCACGTGAAGGCCGGCATCGGCGACGTGGAGGTCCGCCGGGGCGACGACGCGACGGCGGCCGAGCCTCGCCTGCCCAGCAGCGTCGGCGACCGGGAACCGCCCCGGCCCGGCAACCCGCCGACGGCGCCACCGCCGCTGCCCGACGGGGTCGGCAGCGTACCGGCGCCCCGTAACGCCAACCCGCCGGCGGTGGCACCGCTTCTGCCCGCACACGTCGGCAACGTGGAGGTGCCCAGTGGCGCGTGACCCCGAGCGGCGTCCCGGACAGACCCACCCGACCGACTGGCTCGCGCTCCTGTGCGGCCTGCTGTTCATCGGTGTCGGCGTCCGCTACATGATCGCGCCCGCCCCCGACTCGGTCATGATGCTGCTGGTCCTCATCGTCGGCCTGGGGTTCTCCGCCTTTGTCGCGATCCTCTCGAAGGTCGCGCGCAAGCGCTGAGCAGGGCGTTCGTCTCACGGAATCACCTACGATCCCCCGTTAGACTGGAACGATGTTGGCCCTGGAGTTCGTCAGCACCGTCCATGCCGGCCGTACCGGCCTGGTGGACGACCTGGCCGACACCGGCGGCATGACGGTGTGGGGGCGAGAGCACGCCGAGCCGCTCGGGCTCGACGCGGCCTCCTTCGTCGCCGACGAGGCTCTGCTGGCCGAGGTGGTCGAGCTGCGCCAGGCGGTCCGCGCCCTGTTCGCCCGCGCCGTCTCCCCGGAGCCGCCCAGCGGCGCCGACGCGCATCTGCTGCCCCCGTTCGCGGAGTCGCTCCACCTGGTGAACGCCACGGCGGCGGCGGTGCCGCTCGCGCCCCGGCTCGACTGGCCCGCCGACGGCGCGCCGAACATCGCGATCGTCCCGGCGGAGCCGGCGAGCGAGTCCGCGCGGGTCCGCGCCGCCCTCGCCGCCTCCGCCATCGAGCTGCTCGCCGGTCCCTGCCGCGAGCGGCTGCGGACCTGCCGCGCTCCGCGCTGCGTGCTCTACTTCCTCAAGGAGCACGTCCGGCAGGAATGGTGCTCCGTCGGCTGCGGCAACCGCGCCCGTGCCGCACGGCACTATCGGCAGCACAAAGCACACTGAGACCCGCACATCGCGCGGCAACGCGCTGCCCGAACGCCCCTGAGCCGCACGCTGTGCCTGCGGTCGTCCCGACGTCGGCAGTGCTCGGGCGGTAGCGCCCCGCAGGCGAACACCTGGCCGCCGCTCATCGGCGCTCCCGCCCTGCACATCGGCAGCCGGTCGATGCGCCGCCGACCCGCTCGGCGGCGCCCCGCTCCACGCCTTCCGGCGATCCGGACCCCAAAAGATGACGCCGGCAGTCACCGTTCACCGGTTGCGTGATCCATCTCACTGAGACATAACGGATCTAACCCATAAATTCCGTTATAGTTCTAACGGATGCATCCGTTAGAACTGTGAGGAGAAGTCCCATGACCTTCAAGACCGGCCACGTCGGGCTCAACGTCTCCGACCTCGACGCGTCCACGTCGTTCTACGTCAAGGTGTTCGGCTTCGACATCGTCGGCGAGTCCCGTGAAGAAGGGCGGCGCTTCGCCTTCCTCGGGCTCGACGGCACGCTGGTGCTGACCCTCTGGGAGCAGAGCGAGGGCAAGTTCGACACCGGGAACCCCGGCCTGCACCACCTGTCCTTCGAGGTCCCGGACATCGAGGCGGTGCGCAGGGCCGAGGCCGCCATCCGGGAGACCGGCGTCACCGTGTTCCACGACGGCGTCGTACCGCACGGCGAGGGCGCGTCCTCGGGCGGCGTGTTCTTCGAGGACCCCGACGGCATCCGCCTGGAGATCTACGCCGCCACCGGAGCCGACGAGCGGCCCGCCCCCACGCCGGGCGCTCCGACCTGCGGTTTCTTCTAAACGACCGGCATCCAGGCAACTGACATCGAACGGCCGTCGGGGAAGGGGACGAGGATGCGGCACACCGGAGAGGTCGCGGTCCAGCGCCGTGCGGGCGTCCGGGCCGGAAACTGGGGGTCGGCGAACACGCGGCCGGACATCCCCGAGGTGGCGGCGGGCTTCCTGGCCGCCCAGCGCATGCTCGTCATCGGTACGGCCGGCCCAGACGGGCGTGTCTGGGCCGGCCCGCTGACCGGGCCCGTCGGTTTCGCCCGGGCGTCGGGGACGCGCGGGGTGATGATCGACGCACTGCCCGGCTCGCATGACCCGCTGTCCGGCGTCTTCGACGGCGGGCAGATCACCGAGCGGGTCCCCGGACGGCCTGCGGAGCATGACATGGGACATCTCGGCGGGCACGCCATCGGCATGCTCGCCATCGAGCCGAAGACCCGGCGACGGATGCGGATCAACGGCCGTGCCCGGCGAGAGGGGAACGGCCTCCTCGTCACCACCGAGCAGGTCTACGCGAACTGCCCCAAGTACCTGCAGACTCGCGAAATCGCGGACGAGCCCGCCGTCTCGACGGCCGCCACATACAGGAGGGCCGCGCTCGGCCCCGAGCACCGGGAGTGGATCGAGAAGGCGGACACGTTCTTCGTCGCCACGCACGTGGAGGGGCTCGGCTCGGACGTGTCCCACCGGGGCGGCAACCCCGGCTTCATCCGGGTCGTGGACGAGCACCGCCTGGTCTGGCCGGACTACGTCGGCAACTCGATGTACATGACGCTCGGCAACCTGGAGCTGAACCCCGCCGCCGGGCTGCTCTTCCTCGACTGGACCACCGGCGACGCGCTGCACCTGACCGGCCGGGCCCGGGTGGACTGGGATCCGGGCGACGTGCCCGGCGCGCAGCGCCTGATCGAGTTCGACGTCGACGAGGTGGTCCAGGTCGGCGGCGCGAGCCCGCTTCGCTGGACCTTCGGAAATTACTCCCGTTTCAACCCGTAGATAGGGAACCAATGATGCGCGTCCACGTCGACCGGGAACGCTGCCAGATACACGCACAGTGCGTCTTCGCGGCACCCGACGTGTTCGAGCTCGACGAGAACGACGAGCTGCACTACGTCTTCGGTCCGGACGAATCGCTGTTCCCGGCCGTCGAGGAGGCCGCCCTGCTCTGCCCGGTGCAGGCGATCTCCTTCCGGGACTGACCGGGGCCGGGCGGAGGCGGACCGGGCGCACCGTGAACCCGGCCGAAGGGCCACTGGTGACGGGGCCGGGACCGGTGCCACCGGGCCCGGCCCGGACCGAGAACGGCACCACATAGAAAGGACATCCGCCGTGAAACCACCGGTTCCTCCCTTCACCGAGGAGACCGCACGCGAGAAGGTGCAGGCCGCCGAGGACGCCTGGAACACCCGCGACCCCCGCACCGTCGCCCTCGCGTACACGCCCGACTCGGTCTGGCGCAACCGGGACGAGTTCGTCACGGGCCGCGAGGAGATCGAGCGGTTCCTCACCCGCAAATGGGAGCGCGAGCTCGACTACGCGCTCCGCAAGGAGCTGTGGGCCTTCACCGGCGACCGCATCGCGGTGCGCTTCCAGTACGAGTGCCACGACGCCGACGGCCAGTGGTGGCGCAGCTACGGCAACGAGCTGTGGGAATTCGACGCCGACGGGCTGATGCGCCGCAGGGAGGCGAGCATCAACGACCGGCGCATCGACGAGGGCGAGCGGCACATATTCGGCCCGCGGCCCGCCGAGGAGCGGGGCCTATCTTTCCCCCTGGCCTGACTTTTGGGGGTTGACCGGCCGAAACAGGGGCGTACGTTCGCAACTATCCGGTCTCGCCTCTTGTCCGGGAGGGATTGCATGCCCCGAATCTCCGTCACCGTCGACGGCATCCGTTACGACGAGGAGGTGGAACCGCGCCTTCTCCTCGTCCATCTCCTGAGAGATCGACTGGGGAAGACGGGCACGCCGATCGGCTGCGACACGAGCAACTGCGGCGCCTGCACGGTGCTCCTCGACGGCAGGAGCGTCAAGAGCTGCTCGGTCCTCGCCGTACAGGCGGACGGGTGCGACATCGTCACGATCGAGGGCCTGTCCACGGGCGGGACGTGGCATCCCATGCAGCGGGCGTTCCACGAGGAGCACGCGCTCCAGTGCGGTTACTGCACCCCGGGCATGATCATGGCGGCGATCGACCTGCTGCACGACGACCCCGACCCCTCCGAGGAGGCCGTCCGCGAGGGACTGGAGGGCAACCTCTGCCGCTGCACCGGCTACTGCACCATCGTCCGCGCCGTACGGCGGGGCGCGCGGGAGATGTCGCAGGAGCAGGAAGGGGTGGCGACGTCATGACCGAGCAGCTCGACGCCGGCGTGGTGGCCCGGCAGATCAAGGAGAGCGACGTCCTCGGCGGCCCCGGCGGCGGCCGGGAGGTCGGCCGGGCCCGGCGGCGCAAGGAGGACGCCCGCCTGGTCACGGGACGCAGCCAGTGGACCGACAACATCCAGCTTCCCGGCATGCTGTACGTCGCGTTCCTGCGCAGTCCGATGGCGCATGCGCGGATCACCCGGGTGGACACGTCGGTGGCGCGCACCCAGCCGGGGGTGGTCGCGGTCTTCAGCGGTCAGGACTTCGCCGCCGAGCAGGGCAGCCTGCCGTGCGCGTGGCCGGTCAGCGAGGACATCGTGATCCCCGACCACCCGCCGATGGCGGTGAGCGAGGTCCGCTACGTCGGCGAGGCCGTCGCCTGCGTGGTCGCCACCGACCGCTACAAGGCCGCCGACGCCCTGGACGCCATCGAGATCGACTACGAGCCCCTCGACGCGGTGACCGACATGACCGCCGCGCTCGACGAGGGCAGCCCCAAGGTCCACGAGGCCGGGAACAAGGCGTTCACCTGGACGTTCGCCCAGGGTGACATCGAGGCGGCCTTCCGCGACGCGGCGGTGCGGGTGGAGCGCACCTTCGTCCAGCAGCGGCTGATCCCGTCGGCGATGGAGCCGCGCGCGGTCGTGGCGCAGACCGACGGCGACGCGTTCACCCTGCACTCCGCGACGCAGATCCCGCACATCCTGCGGGTGATGCTGGCGCTGACCACCGGGATCCCCGAGCACAAGCTGCGCGTCGTCGCCCCGGACGTGGGCGGCGGCTTCGGCTCCAAGCTCCAGGTCACCGCCGAGGAGGTGCTCTGCCTGCTGATCACCCGCCGCCTCGGCAAGCCGGTCAAGTGGACGGAGTCGCGTTCCGAGGGCAACCTGACCGTCCACCACGGCCGCGACCAGCTCCAGCGGATCAGCGTGGCCGCCGACGCCGACGGCCGGATCCGGGGCGTCAAGGTGGACCTGCTGGCCGACATGGGCGCGTACCTGATGCTGGTCACGCCGGGCGTGCCGCTGCTCGGCGCGTTCATGTACTCCGGCATCTACAAGATGGACGCCTACGACTTCACCTGCACGGGCGTCTTCACCACCAAGATGCCGACCGACGCCTACCGGGGGGCGGGCCGGCCGGAGGCCACGTTCGCGATCGAGCGGATCGTGGACGAGCTGGCCGCCGAGCTGGGCATGGACCCGATCGAGCTCAGGCGCCGCAACTGGATCCAGCACACCGAGTTCCCGTACACGACGGTCTGCGGCCTGACGTACGACTCCGGCAACTACGAGGCGGCGACCGAGCGGGCGCTCGCGCTGTTCGGCTACGACAAGCTGCGCGCCGAGCAGGCCGACCGCAGGGAGCGCGAGGATCCGGTCCAGCTCGGCATCGGCGTCTCGACGTACACCGAGATGTGCGGCCTCGCGCCGAGCCGCGTCCTCGGCAGCCTCTCGTACGGCGCGGGCGGCTGGGAGCACGCCTCGGTCCGGGTGCTGCCCACCGGCAAGGTCGAGGTGGTCACCGGCACCAGCCCGCACGGCCAGGGCCACGAGACGGCGTGGAGCCAGATCGTCGCCGACGCCCTCGGCGTGCCGTTCGAGGACGTGGCGGTGCTCCACGGCGACACGTCCTCCTCGCACAAGGGCATGGACACCTACGGCTCGCGCTCGCTCGTCGTGGGCGGCGTCGCGGTCGTCCAGGCGTGCGAGAAGGTGAAGGAGAAGGCCAAGCAGGTGGCGGCGCACCTCATGGAGGCGTCGCCGGACGACGTCGAGTTCACCCGGGGCGAGTTCCGGGTGCGCGGCACGGGCACGTCGCGGACCATCCAGGAGATCGCGCTGGCCACCTTCGCCGCGCACGACCTGCCGGACGGCTTCGAGCCCCGCCTGGACGCCGATGCGACCTTCGACCCGGACAACTTCTCGTTCCCGCACGGCACGCACCTGTGCGCGGTCGAGGTGGACACCGAGACGGGCGCCACCAGGATCAGGTCCTACGTCGCGGTTGACGACGTGGGCAACGTCGTCAACCCGCTCATCGTGGAGGGCCAGGTCCACGGGGGCATCGCGCAGGGCATCGCCCAGGCGCTCTTCGAGGAGGCGGTCCACGACGCGGACGGCAACCTGCTGACGACCACCATGGCCGACTACCTGCTGCCGTCGGCGGCCGACCTGCCCGCGTACACGACCGACCGCACCGAGACCCCGGCCACGACCAACCCGCTCGGTGTCAAGGGCGTCGGCGAGGCGGGCACGATCGCCTCGACCCCCGCCGTCGTCAACGCCGTCGTCGACGCGCTCCGCCCGTACGGGGTGCGCGACGTGCCGATGCCCTGCACCCCCGAGCGCGTCTGGCGCGCCCTCGGCCAGGCCCGTACGCCCCAGAGCACGGACGGAGGTCTGTCATGATTCCGGCGTCGTTCGACTATGTCCGGGCTTCGTCGCTGGACGAGGCCCTGGAGACGCTCAGCGAGCACGGCGAGGAGGCGAAGGTCCTCGCCGGGGGACAGTCCCTCCTGCCCCTGCTGCGGCTGCGGCTCGCCTACCCCGGCACGCTGGTGGACCTCGGCCGCGTCGAGGAACTGCGCGGCGTCGCCGACCGGGGCGATCACGTGCTGATCGGGGCGATGACGACGCACTACGAGGTCGCCACCTCGCCGGTCGTGCGGGAGCACTGCCCGCTGGTCGCGCTCGCCACGGCGACCGTCGCCGATCCCGCCGTACGGCACCGCGGCACGTTCGGCGGTTCGCTGGCGCACGCCGACCCGGCCGGCGACCTGCCCGCGGTGGCCCGCGCGCTGGACATGGAGTTCGTGGCCAGGTCGCCGGAGGGGGAACGGGTGATCCCGGCGGCGGACTTCTTCCTCGACTACCTGGAGACCGCGCTCGATCCCGGGGAGATCCTCACCGGGATCCGGGTGCCCAAGCTCGGTCCCGGGTGGGGCTTCCACTACGAGAAGTTCCACCGTACGGCCCAGGCGTGGGCGATCGTGGGCGTCGCGGCGGCGGTACGCAGGTCCGGCGGCGCCGTCGAGGAGGCCCGGGTGGCGCTGACCAACATGGGGCCGGTCCCGGTCCGGGCCACCGGTGTCGAGCAGGCGGTACGCGGCGCCGATCTCGGCGCGAACGGAGCGCTCCGCGCGGCGGCGGAACGGGCGGACGAGGACGCCGACCCGCCCTCCGACCTGCACGCGCGGCCGGACTACCGCAGGCACCTGGCCCGGGTCCTCACCCACCGCGCGCTCGTCGCGGCCGCCGGGGCCGCCTGATCCGGAGAGGTACGCGACCCGGGCGCGGTGGCCCCATCCGGCGCCCCACAGCCGGTGGCGGCGACGGGCGCCCGGGTCGTACTGTCGCATGAGGAAGACCGGCGCAGCCGAGGAACGGAGTCGTTCATGGCAATGCGGTTCGAGCACGAGTTCACGGTGCCGGTCCCGGTGGAGCGGGCGTGGTCGGTGCTGCTGGACGTCGAGCGGGTCGCGCCGTGCCTGCCGGGGGCGACGCTGGGCTCGGTGGAGGGCGACGCCTTCACCGGCGGCATGAAGGTCAAGGTGGGCCCGATAACGGTGACCTACCAGGGCAGGGCGTCGTTCGAAGAGGTCGACGAGGCGGCGCGCGCCCTGACGCTCAAGGCGTCCGGCAAGGAGGCGCGCGGGCCGGGCACGGCCGGGGCCACCGTACACGCCCGCCTGGTCCCCGAGGGCGATCACACCCGGGTGCGCGTCGAGACGTCGTTCAACGTCACCGGGCGGCCCGCGCAGTTCGGCCGGGGCGTCATGGCCGAGGTCGGAGCCAAGCTGATCGACCGCTTCGCCGGCAACCTCGCCGCCCTCCTCGCCGAGGAGGGTGCAGCCGCCGTAACGCAGGGCGCGGAGCCGGCCGAGACGCTCCGTCCGGTGGCGACCGAGGACGAGGAACCGCGGCCCGCCGAACCCGCCGGAGAGCCGAGGAAGCCGGAGGAGGCGCAAGAGGCGGCCGCCCCGGCGCCGCACCGGCATCTGACGGCGGTGCCGTCCCCGGCGAAGCCGGCGGCCGAGACCGCCAGGGCGGCCAGGGCGACGAAGGTGGCCGATGTCGCCGAGATCCGCCCCACGGGCACGCCGGCGCCCGCGCGCGCCGGGGGCGAGGAGGCCCTCGACCTGCTGCGCGTGGCCGGGGTCCCGGCGCTCAAGCGGCTCGCCCCGGTCGCGGGCGCGCTGGCCGCGATCGCGGTCATCGTCTACCTGGTTCGGCGACGTTCCGCCCGATAAACCAGCAAAAATCCCGCCAAATCGGGACGAGTCGCCAGGGCCGAGGGGAAGACCCCCGAATGTCGAGACCGGCATTCGGGGGGTTCGCATGGCGGTACGCCCGGACGTGACCGTGGTGGTGATCACCTACAACGACGCCGCCCGGCTGCCGAGGGCGGTCGGCTCGCTCCTCCACCAGTCCCTGCGCAACCTGGAGATCGTCGTCGTGGACGACGGGAGCACCGACGACACCGCCCGGGTCGTCCGCGACCTGCCGGAGGTCCGCTACATCCGGCGCGGAACCAACAGCGGCGGCTGCGGCGCGCCGCGCAACGCGGGGATGGACGCCGCCCGCGCGCCGTACGTGATGTTCCTGGACAGCGACGACGAGCTGCCGCGGCACGCCTGCAAGAGCCTGCTGACCGAGATCGAGCGGACCGGCGCCGACTTCGTCACCGGCCAGATCTCGCGGCTGTCCGAGAGGAGCGGCCGCATGTCGCCCTACTACCCCTCGCTCTTCCGCCGCCGCCGGGTGATCCCGGGCATCGCCGCCGACCCCGCGATGTTCCTGGACGGGTTCTCCACGAACAAGCTCTACCGCCTCGACTTCCTCCGTGAGCACGACCTGCGGTTCCGCGAGGACCTGCTCTACGAGGACCACGTCTTCACCGCCGGCCTCTACCGCGCCGCGCGGCGGTTCGCCGTCGTGCCGTGGCCGGTCTACCTGTGGCACCGCTCGGACGGCGGGAACCCGTCCATCTCGTTGCGCCTCGGCGCCGTCGAGAACGTCCGGCACCGGGTGGCCGCGGCCGAGGCCGCCGACCTGGTACTCCGGCAGGGCGGCCTGCCCGAGCTCGTCCCCGCGCGGCAGCACCGGTTCGTCGTCCAGGACCTGCGGGTCTACCTCAACGCGCTGCCCCGCTTCGACGCGACGTGGGCCGGGGAGTTCGCCACCGTGGTCCAGCCGTACCTGGCCGCGCTCGAACCCGGCGTCCTCGACCGCGCGGACCCGATGGTCCGGGTGTGCGCGCGGCTCATCCTCGCCGACCGGCTCGCGGACCTGCGGGTGGCGGCCCGCTCGCTCACCGGGGCCAGGGCCGCGCCGCGTGCGGCGGTCATCCGGGACGGCCGCACCTACTGGGGTTCCGACGCCGACCCCGCCTACGACATCACGGCCATGCGGCTGGCCGAGCTGCCGTTCGCCGCCGCCCGGATCAGGCACGAGGTCGTCGAGGCGTCCCTGTCCGGGACCGTGCTCTCCCTCACCGTCCGCACCTACGACCCGTTCGCGGTGCTCGACCGCCACCCGCCTGAGGCGGCCCACCTCGTGGTCGGCGGCCATCGGGTACGGCTCTCGCCCCGGCGGCACCCCGAGGGCGGCTACACCGTACGGGCCGAGGTGGACCTGGCCGTGGCGAACCCCGGCCCCTTCTGGTGGGCCGGGTACCACGACCCGAGGATCACCTTCACCCGCGCGGACGGGCACGCCACGGGCGACCGTCTCCTCGCCGACCCCTCCCTGCCGCCCCTCGTCGCGTCCGCGCCCGCGCACCGGGTGACCGTACGGCCCGAAGGCGAAAGCGCCGTGCTGCGCACGGTGTGGGAGCGGCGCGGCCCGTCCCGGCACGTGGTGCCCCGGCTGCTCGCCCTGCGCCGGCGGATCATCAAGCACCCGAGGTACCGGAACCTCAAGCTCCGGGCCTACAAGGGCCTGATCAGGGTCGTGCCCCGGCGGCGCGATCTCGTGCTGTTCGAAGCCGACTGCGGCCGGGGCTACACCGGGCACCCCCGGTACATCCACGAGGAGATCCGCCGCCGGGGGCTGCCGCTGCGCGCGGTGTGGTCGGTGTCCGCGCACCGGAAGAACTTCCCCGCCGACGTCACCAAGGTCCGCAGGATGAGCTGGCGCTACCTGTGGACGATGGCGCGGGCCGGATGGTGGGTGGACAGCCACGGCATGCCGCTCGGCTTCCCCAAGCCGCCCGGCACCCGCTACCTGCAGACCTGGCACGGCCAGGGGTCCAAGTCGGTCGGGCTCGAATCCCCCGACCTGCGCGGCGACTTTCCCGGCCCCCGCGAGGAGTGGCGCGCGAACGTGGCCCGCTGGGACGCCCTGGTCGCGCCCAGCGCGGAGTTCGAGCGGATCTTCGTTCCCGCCAATGAGTACGCCGGACCGCTGCTGCGCTTCGGCTCTCCCCGCTGCGACGTGCTCGTACGCGGCGACACCGCGGCGGCGGCACGGGTCAGGAGCCGCCTGGAGATCGACGAGGGCGTCCGGATCCTGCTGTACGCGCCGACCTACCGGGACCGCGCGAAACACTCCGGAAGGTCGGTACGGGTGGATCTCGACCGGCTGGCGGCCGAGCTGCACCCGGAATGGGCGCTGGTCCTGCGCACCCACCCGGTGGAGCGGTTCGCGGTGCCCGAGCGGCTGCGCCACTTCGTCCGGGCCGCGGGCGGCTACCCGGAGATCAACGACCTGATCCTCGCCGCGGACGCGCTGCTCACCGACTACTCGTCCGTCATGTGCGACTTCGCGGTCACCGGCAAGCCGATCGTGCTGTACACGGACGACTGGGAGGAGTACCGCCGGGTCGAGCGCGGCCTCCACCACGACCTCACGGAGATCGCCCCCGGCCCCTGCGTGACCACCACCGAGGAACTGGTCCGCGTGCTCCGCGACCTTCCCGCTCCTCTCCACGACGAGCGGTACACGGCCTTCCGCGAGATGTGGTGCGCCAGGGAGACGGGAGAGGCGGCTGCCCGGGTGGTCGACGCGTTCTTCGCGGAGGCCGCGGCGCCGCGTCCCTCGCTCGCCCGCTCCCTCGCCGCCGTCGTCACCGGGGCCGTCGCCTCCGCCTTCCCCGCGCGCAGGCGGCGGGTCCGCGAGACGCCCCTCCCCGAACGGCCGGCATGATGCGGACCGTCCTGTTCGCGTGCCTGGACGCCGACACCCTGGGCGGCATCCAGCGGGTCACGCACACCGTCGCCCAGGGGCTCGCCCGGCGCGGCTACGAGGTCCACGTGGCCGGGCTGCACGCCTCGGCGGACCCCGTCTGTTACGTCGAGCGCCCCGCCTACACCCGCCACGTCGTGAGCGCGGCGTCGCCGGACCGCCGGTGGGGCCGGTCCGGCCGGCGGGCGGTCGCCCGGCTGCTCGCCGGGATCGGGCCCTGCTACGTCGTGATGACCTCGCCCGGAGTGGTCGTCAGGATGCGGGACCTCCTGGACCCGCGCCGCCACCTCGGCATCGGCCAGTACCACGGGTCGTTCGACCACGCCCTCGGCTCGTGGCACTTCCGGTCGGTACGGGCGCACTACGGGGCGCTCGACCAGGCCGTCTTCCTCAGCGCGGACGACGCCCTGCGCTTCTCCGAGGCGGCGCTGCTGCCGAACGCCTGCCACCTGCCGAACCCGCTGCCCGGCTGGCCGTCGGCGGTGCCGCCGGTCGACGGCCGCCGGATCCTGGGCGTGGGGAGGCTGGCCGCGGTCAAGCGCTTCGACCGGCTGATCTCCGCGTTCGCCCTGGCCCGCCGTACGACGGCGGACCGGGGCTGGGAGCTGCACCTGATCGGGGACGGACCGGAGGAGGGGCGGCTACGGCTGCACGCCGCGAAAGAGGGCGTGGCGAGCAGCGTGGTTTTCCGGGGACGGGTACCGGCGGCGGGGATGCCGGCGGAGTACCTCAAGGCGTCCGCGGTGGGGCTGTCGAGCGAGCACGAGGGGCTGCCGCTGGTCATCGGGGAGGCGGCGTCGTACGGCGTGCCGTGCGCGGCGTTCGACGTCTCCGGGGGCGTCCGGTCGCTGGTGCTGCCCGAGCGGACCGGCCTGCTCGTCCCGCCGGGGGACGTCCCCGGGCTCGCCGCGGCGCTGTCCCGGCTGATGGGCCCCGTGGACGAGCGGCGGCGGCTGGGCGCCGCCGCCCGCCGGCACGCGGAGCGGTTCCGTCCGGAACATGTGCTCGACCGGTGGACGGCGCTGTTCGCGCACGTCAGCCGTTGACGAGCTCGCGGGGGCGCTGCACGGGGAGACCGGCGCGCGTGCGCTGGCCGTCGGTCAGGAGCGCCGCCAGCGGGCCGGGCTCGCGCAGGCGGACCAGCAGGTCGCGGTTGCGCTTGCGCCACCGGGCGGCCCTGCGCTTGCCCGCCGCGGCCTTGTACGCGGACATGTGCTGGCGCTCGGCCTTCGGCGCGCCGCTCAGCTCGTACCCGCAGGCCACGAGCCGGTCGCCGAGCACCTCCTCGCAGAGCGAGATCTCCCACGGCTCCAGCCGGGACGCCCAGCTCCCGGAGCGCGCGGTGGTGACATCGCCGTGCGTGTTGCGGTGCCAGACCTTGTGCGCGGGCACCGCCACGCGGGCCACGTGCCGCGGCTCGCACATCGCCGGGTCGTAGTCCTCGCCGATGAACGCGCACAGCTTCCTGAGCTCGCCCTCCGGGTCGGCCGTCAGGTCCTCGTACCGCAACTGGTAGAAGGTGTCCGCGGGGAGCCTGCGGGCGTTGCGGCTGCCGAAATCGATGGCCTCCGCCCAGTTGGACACGGCGTGGAAGCTGTCCAGCGTGTACCAGGGCATCTCCTTCAGGGAGGCGACGCAGTCACGGCCGTCCCTGATGAGGTGGATGAACTGGGCGTCGGGGAACATGCGCATCAGCATGTCCACGTGCTTGAAGTAGCTGGGCCGCTTGTCGCCCCAGCGCGGCTTGCCGAACCGCTCGGCGTAGCTCTTGAAGACGGTCCCGATGACCGAGCCGAAGCTGCCCGGCCCCATCATCGCCGCCTGGACGAACTCCGCCTTGTCCAGGCCCAGCTCGCGGAACTTGGTGTTCCTGCCGTTCGCGATCCACTCCGCGAGCCTGCGGCGGTTCTCCGCCTGCCGCATGTCCCCGTACGACTTGCGCGAGAAGTAGGCCGGGACCAGGAACCGCGTCTCCGGCGGAACCGCGATGCGCGGGTGGGAGTGCAGCATGAGCTGCAGCATCGTCGTGCCCGAGCGCGGGCAGCCGACGACGAAGATCGGCCTGTCCGACTGCATGGAAATCAATCCCCCTGTGTTGGAAACTCAGCGTGCGACGGCTCAGAAGGCCGGTGACTCAGCGTGCGGCGACGTGGTGCTCGGGCCGGCGGGCCGGCAGTTCGGGGAGCCCCGCGAGCCCACGCTGTCCCTTGGTCAGCAGGGCGGCCACCGGGCCGGGCTCGCGGAACCGGTCGATCCGCTCGGTGATGCCCTTGCGCCAGCGCCTCCTGCGGAAGCGCGCCTCCACCTTCCGGTAGGCCGCCAGGTGCTCGCGGGCCGGCTGCGGCGCTCCGCTGAGCGTGTAGCCCTGGTCGAGGAGGCGCTCCCCAAGCACCGCCTCGCACAGCCCGATCTCCCACGGCTCCAGCCGCTCGGCCCAGGTGCCCGACCGATCCGTCGTCACCTCCGAGCGGGTGTTCACGTGCCAGGTCTTGCGCTCCGGCACGACGTCCGCGACCCGGTACGGCTCGCGCATCGCGGGGTGGTACTCCTCGCCGATGAACGCGCACAGCCGGGTCAGCGCGTGCTCCGGGTCGGCGGTCAGGTCCTCGTACCGCAGCTCGTAATAGCTGTCGGGTGCGAACTTCCGCGCCGCCCGCCGCCCGAGGTCGATCGCCTCGGCCCAGCGGTGCACCGCGTGATAGACGTCCTCACCGAACCACGGCATCTCCTTGAGCGAGGCCACGCAGTCCCGGCCGTCCCTGATCAGGTGGATGATCTGCGCGTCGGGGAACATGGCCAGGATCTCGTCGAGATGGCGGATGTACGGCGGCCGCTTGTCGCCCCAGCGGGGCTTGCCGAACCGCTCGGCGAACATCTGGTAGACGAGGCCGACGACCGAGCCGAGACTGCCCGGCCCCTCCATCGCCCGCGTGATGTACGTGTCTCGGTCGACGCCCAGGTCCTCGAACTGGGTGCGGCTCCCGTCGGCGATCCACTCGGCGAGCTTCCGCCTGTTGGCGGCCTGCCGCATGTCGCCGTACTTGTGGCGCCTGTTGTAGGCGTGGGCGACGATGCGGGTCTCCGGCGGAACCGCCAGCCGGGGATGGGCGTGCAACATGAGCTGGAGGAGCGTGGTGCCCGACCTCGGGCACCCAACGACGAAGATCGGCCGGTCAGACAAGAACCTTCTCCCTTTCATTCACCGACACGGCCCGGGCCACCTCTCTGGTCGCCAGCCAGGCGCGGTAGACGAGGACGGATTCGAACGCCAGCAGCAGCGCGCCCATGACGGCGGACGTCCAGAGCCAGGCCACGGCGCCGAGGAGCGGCCCGATCACGAAGACGGCGGCGTGGAACTCGATGCCGCTGATCAGGTGCGAGCGGACGCGATGCGCCACGAGGAACATGCGGACGCGGTCGTACCAGGGGAACTGCGCGCGGAAGCCCCGCTGCAGGTCGACCAGAGCCCGGCCCGCCTCGTCGCCGGTCCGCTCGAACTCGCGCCGCACCTCGTCGGTGCTGCTTCCGGGGGCGGCGGCGCCGAGCAGCTCGTCCATGAAGACGCACTCCGCGCCCGTGCTCTCCCGGGCGACCGCCCGCGTGGTGTCCCTGACCCGCTTGAGCTGCGGGCCGTTGATGTAGCGGAACAGGTCGAGGATGACGACCCCGGCCCCGGCCACGATGTAGACGACGTCACCGGTGCGCGCGTACAGGGCGGAGGCGATGCCGAACGCGCAGCAGAGCACCCGGAGGCGGTCGCCCACGTAGTCCAGCCACAGCCCGAACGGGGTTCCGGTGGCCTTGAGCCGCGCGATCTTCCCGTCCATGCAGTCGACGGTGAAGCTCACGAAGAACAGGACCGCCCCCGCGATCAGCAGTTCCTGGGCGAAGCACACCGCGGATGTGAGGCCGAGCACCATGGAGAGCCGGGTGAGCCCGTTCGGCGTGATCGAGGTGTGATTGGCCACCAGGAGCGCGAGCCGGCAGGCGATCGGATCGACCAGGAAGACGGTCCACCACGAGTCCCTGCGCTTCCGGACCGCGAGCACATCGTCCAACGTGAAGCTTCCCATGGACGCAAGCATGGCTACGGTGAGTAGCCGGTCACATGCGAATCGGTCCTAGGGAGGTCAACTCGTTGCCAGTTCTTGACTCTCCCCCCGACCTCGTCAAAGGGTCCGGCGAGCGGGGCGGTCATCCGTTACAGTCCGTTACAGTCCTGTGCCGGGGGGAGATCATGCAGGTCGGAACGTTGTATCAACGGCTGCGCAAGCACCTGGTGGCCGGGGGGACCACACCGGGAACGGCGCTGGTCAGGCAGGACGCGGGCCCGTTACAGGCCCAGCGCGAGACCTTCGGGCTGGTGTGCTCCGCGCTCGCGGGCGCCGGAGTGCCCTACTTCTGCGTGCGCCCGCCACACGGCAGGCCGCCGGCCGTGGCCGTTCCGGCCACCCACCAGTCGGAGGCGCTGTCGGCCCTGGCCCGCTGCGAGCAGCCGCTGCTCGCCGGGCGGCAGCCGTACGGCAGGCGGGGCGAGCGGTCGGCGGAGGTGGGCGAGATGCGCCCGCTGCGCCGCGCCGGCGACCTGGAGGGCGCCCGCGTGCTGCGGCTCGCGCTCCACTTCACCAGCCCGTCGCGCACCCTCACCCTCGGCTCGGAGTACGGCTGCGACCTGGAGTTCTGGGCGCCCGAGGGGGACACGCTGGTGGCGCCGCGCCCCAACCGCTCGTGCGACATCGTGCCGCTGCACGGGCGCACCGTCCAGGGCGGCGAGGAGCTGTTCAACAACCTCGTCTCGCCGTCGCGGAGCATCGGGACCTATCCGACGCGGCCGGAGTTCACCCGCCGCCTGATCGACGACATCGACTTCCCGATCGACGCGGTCTACACCTGGGTGGACGGCTCCGACCCGGCCTGGCGGGCCCGCAGGGACCTCGCGCTGACCGGCGGGCTCAGCGAGCAGGCCACCACGGACGCCCGCTTCACCAGCCGGGACGAGCTGCGCTACTCGCTGCGCTCGCTGCTGACGTACGCCCCGTGGGTGAACCGGGTGTGGGTGGTGACCGACGGGCAGCGGCCCTCCTGGCTGGACACCTCCAACCCGCTCATCTCGGTGGTGGACCACAAGGAGATCTTCACGGACCCGTCCGTGCTGCCGGTCTTCAACTCGCACGCGATCGAGACGCAGCTCCACCACATCGACGGGCTCTCCGAGCATTTCCTCTACCTGAACGACGACTTCTTCCTCGGGCGGCCGCTGCCGGCGCACACCTTCTTCGAGGGGAACGGCATGCCGCACTTCTTCCCGAGCGTGGTGCATGTGCCGTTCGGCTCGCCGGCGGACGAGGAGTCGCCGGTCCACGCGGCCGGGATGAACAACCGGCGGATCCTGGAGACGCTGTCCGGCCGGACGCTCACCCAGAAGATGAAGCACGTGCCCTACGCCCTGCGCCGCTCCCTGATGTACGAGATCGAGGAGCGGCTCGCCGACGACTTCGCGGCGACGGCGCGCGGGGCCTTCCGCAAGTCCAGCGACATCTCGGTCGTTTCGTCGCTCGCCCACTACTACGGCTACCTGACCGGCCGCGCGACGCCCGGTCTGATCGAGTACACGTACGTCGACCTGGCGCTGGAGGAGACCCCGGCCAAGCTGCGCCGGATGCTCGCCAAGCGCAAGCACGACGCCTTCTGCCTCAACGACACCGCGCCGACGACGGAGGAGCAGGACGCGCTGCTGATGCGCTTCCTGGAGGCGTACTACCCGACGCCGAACCCGTTCGAGCTCTCCTGACCCCCGCGCCCGCGCGACGTGCGGTCAGGCGGCGTCGTCGCGGAAGCGGGCCACGGCCATCCCACCGGAGACCCAGTGCCCGGTGCACGTGAAGGGCTCGGGGAGCAGGTCGTCCCCCCATCCGGTGGCCCGCATCTTCCTGGCGTAGCCGACCACCCAGAGCGTCCGCACGCCGTCCAGCCGGGCCGCGGCGAGCCGGCGGCCCACGTCCAGCCCGGAGAAGCTGCCATCCCTTGCGGGTGATCTGCGGAGCAGCACGTCGTCGAGGCGGTCGAAGACGCCCGGGTAGACGGCGGTGTACTTGCGCACCAGCCCCGGGGCGAAGGCGACCGCGTCACCCGGCCGCGCCGCCCTCTCCAGCACCGCCATGAGCGGCTCGGGGTTGTCCTGCCGACCGTCGGGCCCTCGGGTCGCGAGGTGGCCGGGCACCGCCAGGCCGATCCCCACCGCGAGGAGCGGGACCGCGAGGGCGCGCGGCAGCGCGGCGATCCCGGCCCCGGCCAGCAGAGCGGCGGCGGGCACGCAGCACAGCACGTAGCGGAAGACGAAGTACGGGTGGACCGCCCACGAGACCGCCAGCAACGTGAGCGGTGAGAGCAGCAGCCAGGGCAGCGCCACCCGCGCCACGGCTCCGCACCGGGCCGCGCCGTACAGCGCGAGCAGGAGGACCAGCGGCGCGAGGCCCGGCCACGCCGAGCCGGTCATCCCCAGGTCGCCGAAGAGCCGGATCGCGAGCAGGCGCACGTCCTCGGGACCGGGCGAGCGGATCCAGCCGACCTGCGCGCTCTGTCCGGACGCGAACCAGGCCAGCGGCAGCACCGCCGCCAGCGCCGCACCCGCCGCCGCGCACCAGGGTGCGAGGGTCCTCCGCGGCCCGTACGCGGCCCGGCCCCACCGTGCTTCCGTGAGGACGTACACCCCGTGGCCGCCGACGACCAGGAAGGCGAACAGGTTCAGGTAGGCCAGCCCGGCCAGGGCGGCGCCGTACAGGAGGAAGCGCCGCCGGGCGGGGGCGCGAACGGCGCGCACCAGCAGCAGGGTCACCCCGACCGTCGCGGCCATGGTGAGCGCGTACGGCCGGGCCTCCTGGACGTAGCGGGAGAGGATCGGCGTCACCGCGAGGAGCAGCCCGCCGTACAGACCGGCTCGGGGGTGGCCGAGCTCGCGCCCCAGGACGGCGAGGCCGCTCGCGGCCAGCGCCCCGGCGAGCACCGAGGGCAGCCGCAGCGCCACGTCGCCGGTGCCGAACAGGGCGGTCACAACGTGCATGAACGCGTAGTAGACGCCGTGGACGGCGTCCACCTGGCGCAGCAGGTCCAGCATCTCGGCGGGCGTGCGGGTGACCGCGCTGACCGTGGCCGCCTCGTCCCGCCAGACGGGCGGCCGGTCCAGCCCCCACAGCCCGGCGGTCAGTGCGGCCAGCGCGGGCAGTCCGGGCAGCAGCAGGCCGGCGCGGCGTGCTCGGGACGGCGCGAAGGGGCGCGTGAGCGCGCGGGTGGGGAACAGGCTCATCTGGGCTCCAACAGCATCCGGTCCACGACGCGCTGGGACGCCTGGCCGTCGTCGTAGGGACAGAACCGCACCGCGAAGTCCCGGTATCCCGCGGGGGCACGGCCGTGGCGGTCCCCGTAGAGGTCCCGGTCCCCGTACTGGTTCCCGCAGAGGTTCTGGTCCGTATAGGGGTTCTCGCGCCCGTACGGGCTCTCGTTTCCCGGGGGGTTCTCGCCCCGATACACGTTCTCGCCCCGGTGTGGGTTCTCGCCCCGATACACGTTCTCGCCCCGGTGCGGGTTCTCGTCTTGGTGCCGGTTCTCGTCCCCGTACGGCGGGGGCAGCCAGGGCTCCTCCCGGCGACGGTGCCTCCCGCCGTCCGGAGACTCCACGGGATCCACCCGGTGCCTGCCGTGGCCGCCTCCGGGGATCCCGTGGGCCGAAGGCTGCGCGCCGCGGCCTCCTCCGGCCTCCCCGTGGACCGAAGGCCGCGTGCCGTGGGCGCCCGGCTCCCCGTGGGCCGGCCGCGTGCCGTGGGCTCCGAGCTGGGCGCGGTCTCCGCCCGCTTGCGGAGCGTCGGCTCCCAGCGCCGCGCGGACCGCGTCGACCACCCCGTCCCAGCTGCGGACGATCGGGCCGGGGGCCTCCTTCTCGAAGTCGAAGTAGAAGCCCCGGACCTGGTCGCGGTACCGCTCCAGGTCGTAGCCGAAGAAGACCATGGGCCGCCCGGTGCAGGCGAAGTCGAACATCGCCGACGAGTAGTCGGTGACGAGCACGTCCGTGACGGCCAGCAGGTCCGCCATGTCGGGAAATCTGGAGACATCGAAGGCGCGCCCGCCCAGCGCCGCCGAGCCGGCCTCCACGATCCCGCGCCCTCGGGCCGTGCCCCCGACGACCCCGACGTCCGAGGCACCCCCGGCGTACGAGAGCGGCGGGGGCGTCGCCACCCGACCGGCCATCAGGTAGTGGGCCCGGACCAGCAGGACCGTGTCCTCCCCCAGGGCCCGGGCGACCCGTTCCGCGTCCAGCGCGAGTCCGATCCGGCCCCGGCGCGCGTGCTCGTCGTCGCGCCAGGTCGGCGCGTAGAGGACGATGCGCGTGCCGTCGGGAACGCCGAGCGCCCGGCGCACCCGCTCGGCGTGGCCGGGGCGCAGCAGCACATCGTTGCGTGGGTAGCCCGACTCCAGCACCTCGCCGTCGTACCCGAACGCGCCGCGCAGGATCGGCGTGGAGAACGGGTTCGGCGACAGCAGCAGGTCCCACATCGCGGCGTAGCGGTCGAGCGCCTCGTAGATGTCCCGGCTGGCCAGCGGCTTTCCTTTGACGTCGTGGCCCAGGCGCTTGAGCGGGGTGCCGTGCCAGGTCTGCACGAACGTCTGGTCCGGCCGCTTCTCGTACCAGGACGGCTGGGTGCGCCGGTTGGCGACGACGAACCGGGCGGTGCCGAGCGCCTCCTCGTGCTCGCGGGAGCCGTACAGCACCGTGCGGACGCCGTCGGGGACGGTGAACTGGCCGTCCCTGGTGGCCCAGACGAGGTCCAGGTCGAGGTCGCGCCGCAGCAGTTCCTCGCACACGGCGCGGGGGTTGCAGGAGTACTGGCCGCCGCCGTAGCTGTCGAACAGCACCGCCTCCCTTATCCGCGAGCGGTGGTGGCGTCGCGCGCCGCGCAGCCTGCACAGGGCGTACCTGCCGCGCTCGTCCGGGCGTAGCGCGGGCCGGACCAGCAGCCGCAGCTCCCCGCCCGGTCCGGGCAGGACGGAGATCCGGTGCACGGCGGTCGTGTGCGGTTCCGGCGGTGCGGCGACCAACTCGGCGGCGAGCGTGAGCGGCCGGTCGCCGAGGAGGACGCGCCACCGCCCGCTGCGCGGCGGAAGCCCGTCCGCCGTGACGCCGACGGTCGCGCTGAACCGCGAGCCGGACCATTCGACCGGCCACTCGTGCCGCTCGTCCGAGTCAGCCGAGTCGCCGGAGTCGCCGAGCCGGAGCACCACCCGGTCCGTACGGCTTCCGCCCTCCCCGCTCAGGACCAGCTCGTGCGCCTCGGTCCAGCGGACGCCGGTGATCAGGGGGGCGGCGCTCTCCCCATCGGCGGGCGCGGAGGCTTCGGCCCCATCGCGCCCGGTGACCTGCCTTTCCGGCATGTCGGCCGTGAGGACGAGCCCCTCCTGCGGGGTGAGCGACACGTGGAGGTCGCCGATCCGGAAGGAGCGCTCCCCCGCGTCCCGGTGGCCGCGGGCGCGCTCCGCGCGCTCGACGCCGCGCGTGGACACCCGGGCGCGCAGCGTCCACGTCCCCTCCGGCACCTGGGCCGGATCGACGTCGGCCACGAACCCGGACCTGTCGTGGGAGACCGCGGACTGGCGGGAGTCCGCGGTCACGTCGGGCCGCTCCGCGCCGCGCGCCTTGAGTGGGATCCGCCAGTCGCCCGATTCGAGCCAGACCTCGATGTCGCAGAGCTTGCTGTCCACCAGGCGCAGGTAGGCGTGCCCGGTGACGCGCAGCCGATCCCCGGCCGGCCGTACGTCGTCGACCACGGCGTGGGCGCGCAGCTCCGGCCCGGCCTCGTAGGTCTCGTCCGGCACCCGGGGGTCACCCAGGAGGGGGTAGTCGAAATACCAGGTCGAGCCGCGCCGGACCAGGCCGTGGTCGTCGATCTCGGTGCGGGCGAACCGTTGGACGGCGGCCAACTCCTTGACCATGCCGGTCCGTACGAGATGGATCTGGAGCCGCTGGATCGCGGGCAGCCCGGCGGCCGCGGCCGGGTGGAACGCGTCGAGGGACGCGCGGGCGCTGTCGAACAGCCTCCGCGCGATCCCGGCCCGCGCCGTGGCCAGCATCTCGACGAGGAGGGGGCACTCGGTCTCGGCGATGTGCTGGTCGTGCCGGCGCCGCAGCTTGCGCGCGTGCTCGGCCAGGAAGGCCGAGACGGTCGCGGCCGAGGCGAGCGACCGGGCGACGCGCTCGGGGTCGCCCCGGCGGTCCCGGGCCGAACCGGGGCGGGCGCGCCAGAGGTAGACGGGGTCGGCGAGCACGTCGGTCGCGGAGGACAGGACGTGCGCCGGGATCGCGACCGGCGCGTCCTCGTACGGCCCCTCGGGGAAGGTGAAGCCGTGCGCGTCCCAGAAGGAGCGGCGGAACACCTTGTTGACGACGTGCCGGTCCTGGATCAGCTCGCGGTGCGCGCGGACGTGCGTGCGCGACACGGTCGCGCCGAATCCGGGGACCACGGAGCGGGCCTTGACCGTGCCGTCGCGGCGGATCCGGGTCACCGCGCCGCAGGCGAGATCGGACCCGGTCGCATCGAGCGTCTCGACCATGAGGCGGTAGGCGTCCGGGGGGACCATGTCGTCGCCGTCGGCGAACGCGAGGTAGTCGCCGGAGGCACGGGCGATCCCCGCCTCCCGCGCCGGGCCCGGACCCCGGTTCGGCCCGCGGACGACCGTGAACCTGGGGTCGGCGGCGGCGAACGCCGCGGCGATGGCCGGCCCGCCGTCGGTGGAGCCGTCGTCCACGAGGATGTACTCGACGTCCGTGAGCGTCTGCGCGCGCAGCGAGGCGAGGCACTCCGTGAAGTGCTCCTCCACGTCGTGGAACGGGACGATCACCGAGAGTCTGGGAGCCGTACGCACGCGGCCAGGATGCCCGGCGATCAACGACGGAGCCGCGTGCACATCGGTCGCATTACCGTCGCTTGGCCCATCCTTGACCGTGTCACGTCGCGCGTCGCACTACGCGGGCTCGGGCGCCCCGTCCACGACCCCGCCGAAGACCCGGTCGACCACCCGGCGGGCGGCCCGGCCGTCGTCGAGCGGACAGAACTTCAGCACGAAGTCGTGGTACAGCCCGGCGTACTTGGCCGCCACCTCGGCCACGTCGGCGACCGCCGCAACGACCTCGTCCGTGGTGGTGAGCAGCGGTCCCGGCGCCTCGGCCTCGAAGTCGAACGGGAAGCGGCCCGCCCACTCGTCCACGTCGTACGCGAAGAACAGCATGGGCCGGCCGGTGAGCGCGAAGTCGAACATCGCCGACGAGTAGTCGGTGACCAGGACGTCCACGAGCGGGTAGAGCTCGCGGACGTCGGGGTGGGCGGACACGTCGTGGACGAAATCGCCGAAGCCGGTCGCCGGGGCCTGCGCGGCCGTGGAGGGATGCCTGCGCACGAGCACGATGTGGTCGTCGCCGAGGGCCGCCCGCATCCGGTCGAGGTCGAGCCGCGACTTCTCGCGGGCGGGACGCCGGGCCGGGGCGTACAGGACCACCTTCCTGCCCTCGGGCAGGCCGAGGCGGCGGCCGGTCTCGGCGGCGACGGCGTCCCGGCCCGGAACGCTGAGGAAGTCGTTGCGCGGCAGCCCGGTCTCCAGGATCTCGCCCGGGAAGCCGAGCGCGTCCCGCAGCAGCGGCGTGCAGCGCGGCCCGGGTGAGAGCAGGTGGGTCCACCGGCCCACGTCGCGCTCCGCCCGGGTCGGAACGCAGCAGTTCCGGGTCTGCAGCACGATCTGCCCCGGGCGCGGCTCGAACCACGGGGGCAGGTGGTCGTCGACGACGATGTACCGGCAGCGCGCCAGGGCCTCGTAGTACTCGCGACCGGCGGTGCGGACCGGCTCGACCCCGGATGGCAGCGCGACCTGCCCGTCACGGACGTTCCACAGGAACGCGAGGTCGGCGCCCCGGTCGCGGAGCTCCTCGTACACGGCGCGTGGACTGCCGGAGAAGCGGCGGCCCGCGTGGCTGCTGAAGAACACCTCGGTGCGGAGCGGGCGCTCCCGCATCGCCGGGTACGCCTCCAGGCGCAGAACCTGCTGCGCCTTCTTGCCGCGCTCGCTCGTCGCCAGGTCGCTCCCCACGGACAGCACGGCCCGTCCGGCGTCGTCGGCGGCCAGCTCGAACCTCCGCCGCGCCGTCTCCAGCACGAGCGGGAAGTCCGACTCGAACTCCAGCGGCAGGTCGCGCCCTCCGGCTCGTACGGCGAGGCCGTACCGGCCCTTGGGCAGGGGCAGCGGCCCGGCCGGGGTGTCCAGTGCCTCGGGCGCGAGCAGGCCGCCGAAACGGGCGCCGGCACCGTCCATCGGGACGAGCCGCTCGACGGAGCGGTCCGGCGCGGCGACCACGAGGGCGCGCGGCCCCTCCTCCGGCTCGGCGAACGCGCCCTCGACCAGCAGCTCGCCCCCGGCCAGCCATTCGACGTACTCGGCGTACGCGGCGGCGACCTGGTCCCTGAGCACGAGCTCCCCGGAGGGGTCGCGCAGCACGACGATCTCCCGGCCACCGCGGCCGACCCGGCGCGGGGCGAACTCCTCGGCCGCGGTCACGGCCGTCACCGCGCCGCCCGCGCGGTCCACGGTGGCCCGCCACCGTACGGGCAGGTCGAGCAGCCCGGCCTCGACGCCGCCGAGGCCGAACCTGCGCGCCGGGAGGAGCGCGGCCAGGTCCACCTCGACCTCGAACGTCCGGCCGTCGGTGCTGACGGGAGCGGCCAGCGGCACGCCACCCGGCTCGCGGGTGAGGCGCAGCACCGGCTGCGGCCCCAGCTCGCCCATCACCTCTCCCCGGAGGAGCAGCCGCCCGTCCCGTACGGCGTGGCCGGTGACCCGCGCCGCCTCGCGCTCGACCCGCAGGACGAGCGCGCCCGCCTCGGTCAGCGCGGGCGTGACGTAGTGCCCCGGCAGCGCGGGCTCCAGGCTCCGGGCCCCCGCGTGGTCGCCGAAGGAGGCGCCCGGGTCGGCGAGCGGCCCGCGCCGCATGAGCCCGCGGTGGATCACGTGCAGCTCGACCCGCCACCGCGCGCCGCCCTCGCTCGCGTCGGCGAGGCGGCGGGGATCGACGGCGAGCCGGAACCCGCCCCAGTCGCGGCGGCCGCGAGGTCTGCCCCGGCGGGTGGAGATCGCGGTACGGGTGACGGCGGCGGGGACGCGGACCCGGCGGCCGCTCCCCTCCTGCACGAGGGTCGCGAAGACCTGCTGGTGGAAGCGCCGGGTGGGCCGCAGGTGCCGGATCGTCACCCGTCCCTCGACGACCAGCCTCCCCTCCTCCCACCGCACCTGGTCGAGGCGGGTCACCGGCGACAGCTCACCGCGCAGCCGCGAGACCTCGGCGGGGACGTCCCGCCGGTTCAGGAGCGGCGTGTCGAGGTAGTGGCCGCGCAGCCGCCGTACGACCTGCTCGCCGGGGCGCACCCGGCTCTCCCACTCCATGACCGCGAGCAGGTCGGCGAGCCGCCGCTCGCCGACCAGATGCCACTTGAGCCGCCGCGCGGCGGGCAGCGCGGCGAGGACGGACGGCGCGACATCCGCGAGGTACGCGCCGGCGAGGTCGAGGAACCGGGTCTGGAAGGCGTCCGAGGCGCCGTCCACGACGTCGAGGAAGTTCACCATGTCGTGGTCGAGCACGACATGGTCCCAGGCCGGGATGTGCTTCTCCAGGTCGTGCTCGACCAGGAAGCGCCGCACCGAGGCCACCGCCGCGAAGCGGTCCTCAAGTCCCCTGACGTGGCTCTTGTCCTGGCTGATCGACGGCCGGGCGCCGTCGCGCTCGCGCCACAGGTAGACGGGCGCGGGCAGCACGTCCACCGAGCGCGCCAGGAAGTGACCGGTCAGCGCCACCGCGATGTCCTCGTACAGCACGCCCTTGGGGAAGCCGAGGCCGTGCGCGTCCCAGAACGAGCGGCGCCACATCTTGTTGGTGACCAGCCGGTCCTTCAGGAGCGCGGGCCGGGCGCTGACGTGGGTGGCCGCCGCCGGTGATGCGAAGATCTCCCGGTGCATCGCGGACTGCCGGGCCCCGCATGGGTTGAACCGCCGGACGTTCCCCGTCGCCAGGTCGGAGCCGGTACGGCGCAGCTCGGCCAGCAGGTACTCCACCGCGTGGAGCGGCAGCAGGTCGTCGGCGTCGAGGAAGCAGACGAACTCGCCGGTCGCGTGGCGCAGGCCGGCGTTGCGCACCGCCCCCAGCCCCGCGTTGGCCTGCCGCAGCAGCCGGAACCGGGGGTCGCGCTCAGCGTAGCGCCGGGCGACGGCGGCCCCGCCGTCGGTCGAGCCGTCGTCCACCATGACGGCCTCCAGGTCGTGCCACGTCTGCGCGGCGACCGACTCCAGGCAGGCCGCCAGGTACGGTTCCACGTCGTAGATCGGGATGATGACGCTCACGCGGGGCACGGAGGGGTCCTTCGAGGTCGTCGGACGTCGCCGGGAAGGCCCCGGCCGACGGGCTGCGGTGGGCGCCCGGCCGTCATCCGACCCGCGCCCTCCTACGTACGGCGCCGCCGAGCCGCCGCAGGACGGTGCCCCTGCCGGTCGTCACCGACAGCCGCACCGACGCGGTCGCGTGCTCGGCCACCGTCAGCGGGAGCGCCGTCTCCGCGCCGAACCGGTCGCGGACGATCAGACGCAGGACGCTGTCGCCCGGCGGCAGGTCGTCGCCGGCGAAGTGGCAGGACCAGGCGAACCGCCCCGGCTTGGCCCGGGTGACCCGGATCCGCCGCCGCAGCACGGCGTCGCCGAGTTCGAGCAGCAGGTCGGGCCGCTCCTCTCCGGCCGCGGCGAGCAGGCCGGGGCAGTTGACGTGCCCCTCCACCCGGATCAGCGCGCCCTCGCCCGCCGCCCCGATCCGGGAGATCACCGCGGAGAGCGGCCGCGCCATGAGCAGGTCGCCGAAGCGGTCCAGCTCGGGCACGTCGAGGTAGACGCGCCCGGAGAGCACCCGGAGCGAGGCGGACGACACCGGCCGTTTGATCAGCTCCGGATCGCCCCGGTACGCTCCGACCGCCCGCAGCCCGCCGCCGAGACCGGTCACGAACTCGGCCAGCACCTCGGGCGCGATCTCCTTGAGCAGGATCGACATCCGGTGCGCGAACGCGGCGAGCTCCGCGTCGCCGAGCGCGGAGGCCGCCCGGCGCGTGTAGTGAAGCTGCATGTGGCCCGCCCAGCGCGCCACGGCCCGACGGACGGCGGGCGGCTGGTCGGCCAGGCCGCCGACCAGCCGCTCGACGACCGCGAGATGCTGCATGATCCGCTCGGGGCGGCCCCGGGAGTCCATGATCGAGGAGCCGTCGTCCCGGGTGCGGTAGCGGTAGCAGGGGCGGTCGGTCAGCACCACGCGCCGGGCGCGGAGCAGCAGCGGCAGCGTGAAGAGCACGTCTTCGAACGCCGTCCCCTCGGAGAACCTCGCCCCCGCGGCGGTCACCAGCTCGCGGCGGAAGATCTTGTTGCACGCGGACGGGTTGCCCACGATGTCCGGGGCCTCGGCCACGGAGCCGATCACGCGTTCCCCGACGACCAGCTCGCGCCGCCACGCCGGGCTCGGCCTCGGCGGCATTCCGAGCATGTCGCCGATCACCACGTCGGCGTCGTGCCGTTCGGCGGCGGCGAGCAGCGCGTCCAGGCCGCCCTCGGCGTACAGGTCGTCGGAGTCGAGGAAGGCGAGGTAGCGGCCCGAGGCCAGGTCCGTCCCCCGGTTGCGCGCCGCGCCCAGTCCCGCGTTCTCCTGCCGGACGAGCCGGACCGAGGGCCGGTCCCGCGCGTACGCCTCGGCGATCTCGCCGGAGCCGTCCGTCGAGCCGTCGTCGACGACGACCACCTCGATCCGGTCCCGGCACCGCTGGGCGTCGAGCGAGGCGAGGGCCTCGGGCAGCCATCTGGCCGTGTCACGCACCGGAACGACGACGGTGACATCGGGGACGCTCGTCGCGCCGAGGCCGGATCCCGAGGCTCCGTCCCTGCCGGGCGCGGTCACGCCCGGCCCCGTTGCGCCGCTGCCCACGGCAGCGCGACCGGGCGGGCGACCCGGCGCATGACCGGACGCGCGACGCGCCGCATCAGGATCCGAGTCACGCGGCGGCTCGCGTTCCGCCACCGCCTGCGGGTCGCCTGGCCTCGCGTCGCCTGCCTGCGCCACCGGTTGACCCGGTCCTGCAGCACCAGCGACCTGGCCCGGCACTTCTCGAGCTCGGCCTGCAGTCGTTGCGGGCTGACCGTCGTGGCGGACTCGGTGCGCACGATGCCCCACTTCTCGCCGACGTCCCAGAGCGTGCCGAACACCTCGTGGACCACGTCGTCGAGGTCCTCCTCCGGGGCGGCCACCAGGCGGGCCCTGCTCAGCGCCGCCGTACGCTCCAGCCGGGCGTGGACGACCTCGTCCCGCTCGTCGAGGGCGAGCGAGAGCACGCCGAGGGTGTTGCGGTCGGCGAAGGCGATCAACCGGCCCAGCGCGTCCTGGCCGGGCACCCAGCCCGCGGGGCAGTGGAACCGGAACGGCGTCGGGAAGCAGGATTCGGGCAGCTCCTCGGTGAGCGTCACCCGGGCGTCTCCCTCGTATCCCGCCTTGATCAGCCGCAGGTCCAGGTCCGGGTCGTCCAGGGGCGTGCGGCAGGCGTCGGCGACGCGGCTCCACGGCCCGGTGATCCGTACGGACACGTCCGGGGTCCAGCTCGCCAGCAGGCCGTCGACCGTGGCCTTGACCTCTTCGAACGAGGCGTCCCGGGCGTCCACGACCGCCTCGACGTACGGCACGCGGTAGCCGCGGCCGGGGGTCGCGCGCAGCCATCGAAAGGTCGGCACACGCTCGCCGAGGTAGGGCCAGTTGTGCCGCTTCACCTCCTGCTCGCGGCGCATGACGGCGGAGTCGCCGAGGTGCCAGGCGCGGGCGGCCCGGTCCGGGACGAAGACGGCGCCGGCCTGGGCGAGGCGGTAGCCCAGCTCGGTGTCCTCGCCGAGCGGCAGTGACTCGTCCATGCCGCCGGCCGACCGGAACAGCTCCGCCGGGACCGACGCGGAGGCGCCCACGTGGACCGAGAACGCGTCCACCCCGGCGGTGCGCAGGTCGCAGGTGCGGTTCCAGCGCTTCTCCGTCCACTGCGGCGTGCTGTCCTCCTCGTGGAACAGCTTGGCGACCGCGCCCGCCTCGGCGGCGACCAGGACCTCGTTCGGCGTCAGCTCGCCCGGCAGCCACTCCACGAACCTCAGATGGCCGAGCACGACGAGGTACCCGGCGAGATGGTGCCAGCGCATGTGCGCCTCGACGTGCCCGGGGAAGGGCACGACGTCGTCGTCCATCCAGTGGACGACATGGCCCTCGGCCGCCGCCGCGCCGAGGTTGCAGGCGTGCGGCTTGCCCCACCGTCCGTCGTCCGGGCGGAGCAGCCGCGTGCGCTCGGGCCGGATCTCGGGGAGCCGGGCCATCGGCCGCTCGCCGTCGTCCACGACGATCACTTCGAGCAGGTGGCGGGGGTAGGTCTGGGCGGCCAGGGCGGCCAGGGTCAGGGGAAGGGTCTCACCGGCGCCGCTGGTCGGGACCACCACGCTCACCGAGAGACAGGGCGTCCATTCGCCCGGCGCGGGAACGCCGTCGAGGACGCCGTGGTCGTTGGCCGGGATGCGCGGCTGCCGGATCGGGGATGTCACGGTTCCTGCCTCCAGTAGCCCACATGGGGCGTCGAAGCGCTTTCCATCAGTTGGTTGAAATGAAGCCCGCGCCACTGCTCCTGGTACGACTTGAGGAATGCCTGGACGGGGTGTCTCCAGGTGTGCGTCCGGGAGTGGCGTCGGCGCAGGACGTAATTGAGGCCGTGCGTGCGGTAGATCCGCCCTCCCGCGGCCTCCACGGACTCCAGGAGCTGGCCGTCCACCGTCTTGGCGATGGGGCGGAACCCGCCGACGGTCTCGAACATCTCGCGGGTGACCAGCATGGTCCCGCCCGCCACCAGCGAGGTGAACCGCTCGGTGCCGAGACGGCGGCGGACGGTGGTGTTGATCGGCTCCAGGTAGACGAACTCGGCGGCCGACCCGACCAGCTCGGCACCCGAATACCGCTGGGCGAGCAGGAGGTCGGCCAGGTGGTCGGGGCCGTACCAGTCGTGGTCGTCCACCTTGGCGAGGAACGACCCGGACGCGACGGCGGCCATGCGGTTCAGCAGCTCGCCGAACGGCACGCCGGCCGCGGCCTCGACGACCGTGATCCGCAGCGACGAGTCGGCGATCGCCCCTTGGACACCGGCCTCCCTGGCGGAGAACCCGTGCAGCCCGAGGATCACCTCGGCGCGCACCCCGCGCTGCCGTTCCATCTGCTCCAGAGCGAAGGCGACCATGTCCTTGCGGCACGTGCACAGCAGGACGGAGACGGGCGGCTCGTGGGGCAGCGCCAGCCCGGCCGAGACGGCGATGTTCCGCCAGCGCGGGATCGCGCCGTGCGTGCGCAGCGCGGCCCGCCGGAGGCGCACGCTGATCTCCTCGCGCCGCAGCTCGGACCCGAGCTGCTCCTCGTCCACGGCCGTGAGCGCGTCGGACAGCTCCGCCCCGAGCGCCGGGTCGGCGATGCCGTCGGCGTCCAGGATCACCGGGATGCCGGCGGCGGCGAGCCCGGCGACGATCCGCGCCCGGACCAGGCCGCCGGCCTCCACCCTGTGGACGGCGACCCCGACCGCGTCGCGGAGCCGGGAGACGTCGACATCCGTCAGCTCGCCCTCCGGGGACAGCCGGACCAGCTCGTCCAGCCCGCTGGTGATCGAATACCCGCCGGCCCTGCCGGTCAGGGTGGCGACCGGCCCCTTGGCGTTCTGGCGGAACCCGATGGGGTTGACGACGGTCTCGTCCACCGGCGGGAGCAGGTCGGGGTGCGCGGGGCCGTCCGGGACGTCGGTCAGCGGATCCCGGTCGGCGACCGGGATCCGCGTGTCCGGCCACGACGGCGCCGACCGTTCGACGACCCGGAGCACCAGGTCGCATCCCGGGGCGTCCCGCCGCTCCGCCACGGGCCCCTCCACTGCGGTAAGGGCCACATTCGGATCGCCGGGCCGCCAGCCGCAGGCGCCCTCGCCGGCCAGGCCGACCACCGGCTGGGCCAGGTGGCGCCGTCCGCCGAGCATGCCGTACAGGATGTGGGCGAGGACCTCGCCCCCGGGCACCGGCGCGGAGAACGTCGCCTCCACGCGCCAGCCGCGCCTGCGCCGCGTGATCCGCAGATCTGCGAGGAGGTGCCAGGCGGGGCTCTGCCCCGCGACGGGGAGCGGCTGTGCGGCCCACGGCGGCGCCTCCGCGATGACGACGCACACCTGCGTCGCGTCCGGGACCAGCGCCCCGAACGGCGCGGCCCGGCGCAGGTCGGCCGGTGTCCTGGCGGCGACGACGGCGCGTTCGACCGCCTCCCGGGGTGGGAGCTGGCCGGGGTCGGCGCCGTCCAGAACGGTCCAGGGGCCGGGGAAGTCGTGGCAGACGCGATCGAGCAGGGCCGGGTGGGAGCCGAACCCCAAACAGCCTCCCCAGGTCGTGCCCACGGTGCCCACCACCTCCAGGAGTGCCGGATTTCGTCGTTCTGACGCCCGAGCCAGCATCGCGAAGCGCGCTCCGGGATCGACCGTGTACCTCTGATCCTTGGGGCAACATTTACCGCCATTGGAGACGGGGAATACGCTGCGGCGGCCGTCGCGGGCGGCATTCGCCCCCGATCCGGGATGAAGGGAGTTTCGGCAGGTCAGCCAGGCTTTTGCGGGGATTCGACGGTGTGGGCGTTCGGTCCCCTTCCAGGGGATTACCAGCTGGACACGTTACGATGCCGCCTTACAAACCCCCGAGGAGCACCACCATGGCATTGCATCGTTTAGCACCACTCGCCGCCATTTGTGCGCTGACCCTGTCGGCCGCCCTCACCGCACCCGCCCAGGCCCAGGTTCAGGCGCACTCCACGGCCACGCAGCAGCGGGCCGCGGAGCCGTACTGCGCGACGCACAAATGCATCGCCCTCACCTTCGACGACGGTCCCGCCGAATATACGAACGACCTGTTGAAGGTGCTGAAGAAATACAAGGCGAAGGCGACGTTCTTCCTCATCGGCAACCGGGTGCAGAAGCATCCGAAGCTGGCGCAGAACATCGTCAAGGGCGGCCATGAGGTGGGCAACCACACCTGGAGCCACAAGTACCTGACCGACCTCGAGTACAAGGCCATTTACTCTGAGGTGAAGAAGGGTCAGGACATCATCAAGAAGACCACCGGCAAGACGCCGGTGCTCTTCCGAGCCCCCGGCGGGCTGATCAACGACGGCGTCCGCACGATCATCGCGAAGTTCGGGATGTACCAGATCCCGGGCACGGTGGCCACGCAGGACTACATCAAGGACTATCGCGACGTCGAGTTCCTGACCGGCCGGGCCCTGGACATCGCCGGCCAGGACGAGGTCGTGCTGATGCACGAGACCGTCAAGCAGACCGCCCAGTCCATGTCCGAGGTGCTCAAGGAGCTGACCGCCCAGGGCTACTCGTTCGTGACGGTCTCCAAGCTGCTCGAAGGCCAGGAGCTGGTCCCGGGAGAGAGCTATCCCGAGCAGCTCCCGCTGAGCGGCGACTGACCCCTCCGCCCGCGCGTACGGCGGAGGGCCACGCCGGGGAGGGCACGGGACGGGACGTCGTCCCGCTCGTGCCGCCCTCCCCGGCGCGACACGAGCCTTTCCCCGCCGCCGCCCGTTCCGGCCCTTCTCAGAGAGCCGTCACGGGGCGGCGGCGATCCCCCGCGAGCGCGGGGTCACTCCCACTCGATGGTGCCCGGGGGCTTGCTGGTGACGTCCACGGCCACCCGGTTGACCTCGCGCACCTCGTTCGTGATGCGGGTCGAGATCCGGGCGAGCACGTCGTACGGCACGCGGGCCCAGTCGGCGGTCATCGCGTCCTCGGACGTGACCGGCCGGAGCACCACGGGGTGGCCGTAGGTGCGTCCGTCGCCCTGGACGCCGACCGAGCGGACGTCGGCGAGCAGCACGACCGGGCACTGCCAGATCTCCCGGTCGAGGCCGGCGCGGGACAGCTCCTCACGGGCGATCGCGTCCGCCTCGCGCAGGATGTCGAGCCGCTCGCGGGTCACCTCGCCGATGATCCGGATGCCCAGGCCGGGGCCGGGGAACGGCTGCCGCCACACCATCGCGGCGGGCAGGCCGAGCTCCTCGCCGGCCCGCCTGACCTCGTCCTTGAACAGCGTCCGCAGCGGCTCGACCAGCTCGAACCGCAGGTCCTCGGGCAGGCCGCCCACGTTGTGGTGGGACTTGATGTTGGCCGTGCCGGTGCCGCCGCCGGACTCGACGACGTCGGGGTAGAGCGTGCCCTGGACGAGGAAGTCGACCGGTCCGTCGGCCAGGATCGCCCGCTGCTCGTCCTCGAAGACCCGGATGAACTCGCGGCCGATGATCTTGCGCTTCTCCTCCGGGTCGACCACGCCGGCCAGCGCCTTGAGGAACCGCTCCTCCGCGTCCACCACCCGCAGCTTGACGCCGGTCGCCTCGACGAAGTCGCGCTCGACCTGCTCGGCCTCGCCCTTGCGCAGCAGGCCGTGGTCGACGAACACGCAGGTCAGCCGGTCGCCGATGGCCCGCTGCACGATCGCGGCGGCGACCGCCGAGTCGACCCCGCCGGACAGCGCGCAGATCGCCCGGCCGTCGCCGACCTGCTCGCGCACGGCGGCGATCGCGTCGTCCACGATGTTGAGCATGGTCCACGAGGGACGGCAGCCGGCCGCGTCCAGGAAGTGCTTCATGACGGCCTGGCCGTGCTCGGAGTGGAGCACCTCGGGGTGGAACTGCACGCCGTAGAACCCGCGCTCGGGGCTCTCGAAGCCGGCCACCGGGGTGTCGGCGGTCGAGGCGGTCACCGCGAACCCGGCCGGGGCGGCCACCACGGAGTCGCCGTGCGACATCCAGACCTGCTGGACCGGCGGGAGGCCGGCGAAGAGTTCGCCCTCCTGCACGACCTTGAGCTCGGTGCCGCCGAACTCGGCCGCGCCGGTCTTGGCGACCTCGCCGCCCAGGGCCAGGGCCATCGCCTGGAAGCCGTAGCAGATGCCGAAGGTCGGCACGCCGGTCTCGAACAGGCCCTCCGGGACGGCGGGGGCTCCCTCGGCGTACACCGACGACGGCCCGCCGGACAGGATGATCGCCTTCGGCTTTCTGGCCATCATCTCCGAGACCGGCATCGTGCTCGGCACGATCTCGGAGTAGACATGGCACTCACGCACTCGTCGCGCGATCAGCTGCGCGTACTGCGCGCCGAAGTCGACGACAAGGACAGTGTCGAACTCAGACACCGGAAGAACCCCCAAAGGCTGCGAGCGGTATGCCCAGTCTATCGGCGGCCTTCCGGCGCCCGGCCCACTCTCGGCTCCCTCGGGGACGGGAATCGCCGCTGATCGCCCGGGGTGCGACGGGTCCTACACCGGGTGGACGGCCAGGGCCGGATAGTCGGTGTACCCGCGGTGGTCGCCGCCGAAGGCGGTGGCGAAGTCGGGCGCGTTGAGCGGCGCGCCGAGCCGGAGCCGGAGCGGCAGGTCGGGGTTGGCCAGGAACGCCGAGCCGAACGCGACCAGGTCGGCGCCCCACTCCAGCCGCCGGGAGGCGGTGGCGACGAGGTCGCCGGCGCCCGGCTCGTTCAGGATCAGCGTGTTCGGCCAGAGCTCACGGATCCGCCGGTCGAGGCCGTCGTCGCCGGACGTCATCAGGTGCACGTAGGCCAGGTCGAGGCGGGCCAGGGCGGCGACCAGCGCCGGGTAGACCTCGTGCGTGTCCTCCTCGACCAGGCCCTGCGCGCCGTTCGCGGGCGAGAGGCGGATGCCGACCCGGGACGCGCCGATCGCCTCCGCCGCCGCCTCGGCGGCCTCGACGGCGAACCGGATCCGGCCGGCCACCGAGCCGCCGTACCGGTCGTCGCGCAGGTTGGCGTTCTGCGACAGGAACTGGTGGATCAGGTAGCCGTTCGCGCCGTGCAGCTCCACCCCGTCGAACCCGGCGTCGATCGCCCGCCGGGCGGCGTCGGCGAAGTCTCGCACGGTCGCCTCCGTCTCGGCGGTGGTCAGCGCCGTCGGCACCGGGTAGTCCTGCGGACCGGTGTGCGTGTGGATCTGCCCCGGGGCCGGTACGGCCGAGGGCGCGACGGGCAGCAGGCCGGTGTTGTCGGGGTGGCCGACCCGGCCGGCGTGCATGATCTGGGCGAAGATCCGGCCGCCCGCCGCGTGGACGGCGTCGGTCACCTCCCGCCAGCCGGCCACCTGCTCATCGGTGTGCAGTCCGGGGGTGTTCACGTATCCCTGGCCGACCGCGCTCGGCTGGATGCCCTCGGTGACGATCAGTCCGGCCGACGCGCGCTGGGCGTAGTAGAGCGCGGTCAGGGAGGAGGGGATGCCGTCCACGTACGCGCGGGAGCGGGTCATGGGAGCCATGGCGAGGCGGTTGTGCAGCGGCAGGCCACCGAGGTCGTAAGGGGTGAACAACATTGCGCTAGATCCTTTCTTGGTCGGCCAACTTGTGCGGCCAAGAAATACTTCTACATCTTGGTCGGCCAACTTGCAAGAGGTAGGCTGATCGCCGGAGGGAGGCCGACATGGCGGAGTCGGTGACGTACGAGGCGACCAGGCGGCCCGGGTCGCCCCCGGTGGCAGAGGATCACGACGGGCTGAGCTGTCGCATGGCCAAGGCCGCGCTGGGCCATCGCGTCCTGCTCGCCGGCCTGCTGGCCGAGATCGATCTCTACCCCGGCCAGGACCGGGTGCTGCTCGCCCTGTGGGAGCACGGCCCGCAGTCGCAGAACAAGCTCGCCGCCCTGCTCGGCATCGACGTCTCCACGATGACCCGGAGCCTGCAACGCCTGGAGCGGAGCGGTTTCATCAGCCGCTGCCCGTCCCCGGCCAACCGGCGGATCAGCGTGGTGAGCACCACCCCCAAGGGCGACGCCCTGCGGCCGGAGGTCATGCGCGTCCTCGGCGAGGTCCACGGGCGCATGGTCGAAGGGCTGACCGCCGAGGAGGTGGCCACGCTCTGCGCGCTGCTCGACGTGGTGCGCGACAACCTGTGCGGCGACGCGACATGCGACGTCGGCGCCTGCTGACGCCGGGAACCTCGCAGCCCGCGGCTCGTGGCTAGGTGACGTCCACGATGGGCAGGCGCAGCGCGCCGGGGGCGGCGGCAGGGACGGCCGGGCGGCGCGGGGCCACCGGCGCGATCCGCGCGTAACGCGAGCCGAGCGCGGGACGCGGGTCGGGGTCTCCCTTGTTGGGCCAGAACGCCATCGCCCGCTCCGCCTGGGCGGTGATCGTGAGCGACGGGTTCACGCCGGGGTTGGCCGAGACCGCCGACCCGTCCACCACGTGCAGGCCCTCGTAGCCGTAGAGCCGGTGGTAGGGGTCGATCACGCCGGTCTCCGGCGAGTCCCCGATCGCGCAGCCACCGAGGAAGTGCGCGGTCGCCGGGATGTCGAACAGGTCCAGCCAGGACCCGGCCGCGATGCCGCCGATCTCCCCGGCCGCGAGCCGCGCCGCCCGGTGCCCGGCCGGGATCCAGGTCGGGTTGGGCTCGCCGTGGCCGGGCCCGGCGCGCAGCCTCCCCCGGCGCATCGACAGCGTGATCGAGTTGTCCTTGGCCTGCATGACCAGGGCGATGATCGACCGCTCCGACCATCGGCGGAGGTTCAACAGGCGCGGCACCAGACGCGGGCGGCGCGCCGCCTCGCCGAGGAACCGCAGCCAGCGGGGCGCGCCGCCGCCGTCGATCAGGAGCGTGCGCAGCAGGCCCATCGCGTTCGAGCCGTCGCCGTACCGGACCGGCTCGACGTGCGTGTGCGCGTCCGGGTGGAACGAGGATGTGATCGCCACGCCGCGGTTGAGCTTGTCGCCCTTCGCCGACGGCCGCTCGAAGCCGAGCAGGGCCTCGGAGTTCGTCCGCGTCAGCGTGCCGAGCCGGGGCGAGATGCGGGGCAGCGTGCCCGCGCGCAGGCGATGCAGCAGCCGCTGCGTGCCGTACGTCCCGGCGGCGAAGACGACCTGCCGGGCGGTGACGACCCGGCGCACGCGCGGGGAGCCGGTCCTCCTGACGGAGACGGCGTAGCCGCCCCTGACGGGGCGCACGCCGGTGACCGTGGCCTCGGGGTGGACCCGCGCGCCCGCCCGCTCGGCCAGGTAGAGGTAGTTCTTGATCAGCATGTTCTTCGCGCCGTGGCGGCAGCCCGTCATGCACTCGCCGCACTCCGTGCAGCCGCGGCGGCGCGGCCCGGCCCCGCCGAAGTACGGGTCCGCCACCTCGACGCCGGGCTCGCCGAAGAACACCCCGACGGGGGCGAGGCGGAAGGTGTCGCCCACCCCCATGCGCCCGGCCACGGTGCGCATCACCTCGTCCGCCCTGGTGAGCGTCGGGTTGCGCACCACGCCGAGCATGCGGGCGGCCTGGTCGTAGTACGGCGCGAGCTCGGCCTTCCAGTCGGTGATGCCGCTCCACTGCGGGTCACGGAAGAACGGGTCGAGCGGCTCGTACAGCGTGTTCGCGTAGACGAGCGAGCCGCCGCCCACGCCCGCCCCGGCGAGGACCATCACGCCGTTCTTACCGCCGATCACGTGGACGCGCTGGATGCCCTTCAATCCGAGCGCCGGCGCCCACAGGAAGTCGCGCAGCCGCCACGACGTCTTCGGCAGCGTGCTCTCGTCGAAGCGGCGGCCCGCCTCCAGGACGGCGACGGAGTATCCCTTCTCGGTCAGCCGGAGGGCGGCGACGCTGCCGCCGAACCCGGAGCCGATGACGACGACGTCGTAGTCCACCGCTTCCTCCTCGCCCCCTCGCCCGTCCCTGCCGGCCCTCACTTCAGGTGGAGCTTCTTCATCACCTTCAACAGCCCGGCCAGGGTGTCGGCGTACCGGTCGTACGCCATGCCCAGGACGGGGTCGAACCCGAGCCACGACGCCTGGCCGGCGACGGTCTGGGACTCGGTGTACTTCAGCAGGCCCTCGGCTCCGTGCCGGCGCCCGAGGCCGGAGGACTTCATGCCGCCCATCGGGGCGTCGTAGGAGGCGTAGGCGGCGGCGTACCCCTCGTTGATGTTGACCGTACCGGCCTTGATCCGCGCGGCGAGGGCGCGTCCGCGGGCGAGGTCGCGGGTCCAGATCGACGCGTTGAGGCCGTAGACGGTGTCGTTGGCCGTCGCGACGACCTCGTCCTCGTCGCGGAAGCGGTACAGCGCGACGACCGGGCCGAAGGTCTCGTTGCCGCACACGTCCATCTCGTCGGTGACGCCGGCGAGTACGGTCGGCTCGTAGAACAGCGGCCCGAGGTCGGGGCGGGCCCGGCCGCCGGTGAGCACCGTCGCGCCCTTCTCGACCGCGTCGGCGACGTGCGCCGTCACCGCGTCGAGCTGGCGGGGGAAGGTGAGCGAGCCCATCTGGACCGACCAGTCCAGGCCGGGGCCGATCTTCATGTTCCGGGTCGCCCGGACGAACCGGTCGGCGAACGCGTCGTAGACCGAGTCGTGGACGTAGAGCCGCTCGATCGAGATGCAGAGCTGGCCGGCGTTGGTGAAGCAGGCCCGCAGCGCGCCGTGCGCGGCCCGGTCGAGGTCGGCGTCCTCCAGCACGATCATCGGGTTCTTGCCGCCGAGCTCCAGGGAGCAGCCGATGAGCCGCTTGGCCGCCTCCTCGGCGATCTTGCGACCGCCGCGGGTGGACCCGGTGAACGCGACGTAGTCGGCGCCGTCGATCAGAGGGTCGCCGACGGCGGCCGGGTCGCCGGTCACGACCTGCCAGATCTCGCGCGGCATCCCCAGCTCCACGAGGAGGTCGATCGTCCACAGCGTGGAGAGCGCGGTCTGGCTGTCGGGCTTGTGGACCACGGTGTTGCCCGCGATCAGCGCGGGGACCACGTCGGTCACGCCCAGGGAGAGCGGGTAGTTCCACGGGCTGATCAGCGCGACCGTGCCCTTCGGATGGCGCTGCTCGACCACCTGGGTGGCGATCGGGAAGATGCCCTTACGCTTTCGCGGGGCGAGCAGCCGGGACGCCTGCCGCGCGTAGTACAGCGCGCACCCGGCCACGTCGAGCACCTCCTCGAAGGCGTGCCGCCGGGCCTTGCCCGTCTCCGTCTGGACGATGTCGAGGATCTCCTCGCGCCGGTTGAGTATGGCGTCGTGCAGCCGGAGGAAGGGGGCGACCCGCTCCGCGACCGGCCGCGCCGCCCATGCCTCCTGCGCCGCCCTGGCCGTGGCGTACGCCCGGCGGACGTCCTCGGCGGTCGAGACGGGGAGCTCGACGAGGGTCTCACCGGTGAAGGGCGCGGGGACCTCCACGGTCTTCCCTTCGGACGTGACGTGCCGGACAATGCGCTCAAGCATGCGGGGGTCCATGCCCGGAAGGATATTCCGGAGCAACACTCGTGACTACTGGTCGGTAGGCAACCATCGGGACACGAGGGTTCCGACCGCTGGGATTACCCGCCAGAATCCAGCTATGCCAGGAAATGTCGAGCCACACGGGAATCTCGCGCCGACCGCGAGCACCGTTCTGTGATGGCGGGCCCCGACGTCGCCCCGCTGCGGCCGACGGATCCGGGCCGCCTCGGCTCCTACGCCCTCACCGGACGGCTCGGCGAGGGCGGCCAGGGAGTCGTCTATCTCGGTGCCGGCCCCTCGGGCGAGCCGGTCGCCGTCAAGTGGCTGCGCGCCGACCTCGCAGGCGACGCCTCCATGCGCGAGCGCTTCCTGCGCGAGGCGACGTCCGCCAAGCGCGTGGCGCCGTTCTGCACCGCCCAGGTCATGGACACCGGCGTCGAGCAGGAGCGCCCGTACATCGTCAGCGAGTACATCGAGGGGCCCTCGCTGCAGCAGCGCGTGCAGGCCTCCGGCCCCATCTCCGGCCCGGCGCTGCACCGCCTCGCCGTGGGCACCGCCACCGCTCTCGCGGCCATCCACCAGGCCGGAGTGGTCCACCGCGACCTGAAACCGGCCAACGTCATCATGGGCCCCGACGGCCCGCGGGTGATCGACTTCGGCATCGCCCGCGCGGTGGACTCCTCGAACACGCTCACCTCGCAGCCGGTCGGCACGCCGTCGTACATGTCGCCGGAGCAGATCATGGGCGAGCCGGCCGGGCCGGCCGCGGACCTGTTCGCCTGGGGCTGCACGATCGTCAGCGCCGCCACCGGACGGGCGCCGTTCGGCAACGACACGATGCCCGCGGTGATCAACCGGATCCTGAACTCCCCTCCCGACCTGGGGAACCTCGGCGCGCCGCTGCGCGACGTGGTGACCGCCTGCCTGGCCAAGGACCCGCGCGCCCGGCCCACCGCCGAGCAGGTGCTGCTCCGTCTGCTGCAGAACTCGGCGGCCGGCCCGGCCGACCTGAGCGAGGCCGCGGCCGCGGCGTCCCCCGGGCCGGCGCCCACGCGCCCCATGCCCGGCGGGGCACCGATCCCGTCGACGGACCCCGGGGCGTACGGGTACCCGGGACGTCCCTACGCCCCCGGCCCCTACCCTCCTCCGCCGCCGTCGCCGCACGCCGTCCCGTATCCCGCGGCGTACCGGCCGGGGGTCTACCCCACGCCCCCCGGCGGACCGGACGGCGGACGCTCCGGCGCCAGGACGGCGCTCGTGGCGGTGACCGCGGTGGCGGCGCTCGCCGCCGTCGCCCTGGTGGCCTGGCTCGTGCTCCGGCCCGGCGACACGTCCCTTCCTCCTGTGGCGTCGACGGACACGCGCACGCCCGCCGTCTCGTCGTCGCCGCCGGCGACGACGCCCGCTCCCACCGTCTCGCCCGTGCCGACGTCCGGGGTGACCAGCGTGAAGCTGCCCGGCGTGCGGGCCACGCTGTACGAGCGCCCGGACGACCCGATGCGGCTGACCTACTACGAGGTCGAGGACAAAGCCAAGAACACCTGGATCAACTACCCCAGGAACTCGGCGAACGGGTCGTTCACCAAGAGCACGAAGTACTGGCAGCAGTCGCTCTCCCTCGACGGCACGCTCTCCGCCGGGCGGAGCAAGAAGTACACCGAGGACGGCTACCACGGCATCGACATCATCACCAGGACCACCGGCGCCGTCCGCACGATCAAGACCGTGAAAAGCCCCCTGACCTACGAGTACGCCGAGTGGACCCGCAAGGGCGACCGCCTGCTGCTCAGCATCAGGAACCCGGGCGGCAGCACGTGGACGACCAAGGGGTTCGTCGTGATCGACGTCGCCGACGGGACGGCCCGGGTGAATCAGATCAACGACCCGGCCATCAAGGAGGGCCGGTTCTACTGGAACGGCGACGAGACCATGGTCGCCACCTACTTCCACAGCGGGAAGACCGCCGGGGTCCGCTTCTACGACCTCAGCGGAAAGATCGTCACGACCCTCGACGGCGTCGGCAAGCCGTACAACACGTCCTCGGGGCTGTTCTCACCGTCCGGCGACACGATGGTCACGGAGTGCCCGGACGCGCGGAGCAAGGTGTGCGTGTGGGACTCCACCTCGGGGGCGGAGACGACCCGGTTCGGCTCCGACTGCTCCAAGGTGCTCGGCTGGTGGGACGCGGCGCACCTGTTCTGCTGGACCGCGCCCGAATCGGGTGAGGCGAGCGTGATCGTCGTCGATCTCGACGGCTCCACCGTGCGCACCCTGCTGGAGAGCACCCAGTCGGACATCCTCGGCCCCTTCTACACGCGTACCGGCGGCGGCTGAACCCACCCGCACGGTGATCCGTAACTAGGGGCATGAGGACATCGATTCGTACGGCGGGAGCCGTCGTGCTCGCCGGGCTGCTCGCCGCGGCGTGTTCCGGAAGCCGTGCGGCGTCCGCCCCCGAGGCGGCCGACCTGAGCGGGAAGATCCGCCTGGTCTCCTATACGAACTGCGACGACATGCTGGCCGGCCTGCGCGGCGCGGCCGAGAAGAACGTCACGCAGTGGGGTTTCGGCGAGGCCGTGATGTTCATGGCCAGGGACGCCAAGGCCATGGACACCATGGCGGAGGGCAAGCAGGCGGCGGTCCCGGAGCAGGCGCACTCCACCACGAACGTGCAGGAGGCCGGCGTAGACGAGCCGGACCTGGTCAAGACCGACGGCAAGCGTGTGATCGTCGTGGACCAGGGCGTGCTGCGCGTGATCGACGCCGCGACCCGCAAGGTCACCGGGACGCTCCGGCTGGTTCCCAAGGAGGAGAGCTGGTTCCCGGCGGACCTGCTCGTGTCCGGCGACCGCGCGCTGGTGCTGGTCCAGAGCGGCGGCATCATCCCGTTCGGCGCGATGGCGAAGGTGCGGCCGGGGTCGAACGGGCCCAAGTACATGCTCGTCGACCTGTCCGGCCCGCCGAAGCTCCTCGGCACGCTCAGCGCGAGCGGCTCGCACATCGACGCCCGCCAGGTCGGCTCCACCGTGCGGATCGTGGTCAGGTCCCAGCCCGAGATCGAGTTCCCGCCTCCGAAACCCGACGCCTCCCCGCAGGACATGCTCGCGGCCAACCGCGAGGCTGTGCGCACCGCGCCCATCGAGGCGTGGCTGCCCCGGTTCGAGGTCACCTCGGAGGGCCGGAGCCGTACCGGCCAAGTGGGGTGCGACCAGGTCAGCCACCCGGAGGAGTTCACCGGGACCTCGATGCTGACCGTCTTCACCGTGGACCTCGCCGGGACGCTCGACGCGGTCCCCCCGATCAGCGTGGCCGCCGACGGCGACACCGTGTACGGCACGGGCGACAGCCTCTACGTGACCAGCAACCCCCGCTGGTGGTTCCGTCCCATGCCGATCGACGACGCGCCGCCCACGCCGGTGGAGGAGCCGAGCGCGTCCGACGTCGCCCCCCAGGTCGAGCCGAGCACGAGCCCGGCCGAGGAGGTCACCGTCACGCCGGAGCCCCAGGTCACGCCCGAGGAGGGCGGCGCTTCCCCGGCCCCCACCCCGGTGCCCGAGGAGGTCCGCCCGTCGGCCACCCCGAGCGGTGCCCCCGAGGAGATCACCCCCGCGCCCACGCCGACCGACCCACCGGAGCAGACCGAGGTGCACCGGTTCGACATCACCGGCACGGGAGCCCCGCGCTACGTCAGCTCCGGCGTCGTCCCGGGACGGCTGCTGAACCAGTACTCGCTGTCCGAGCACGCGGGCCACCTGCGGGTGGCGACCACCTCGAACGCCCAGGTGTTCGGCGGCCCCGCCGAGAAGAGCTCGAGCGGCGTCTATGTGCTCAACTCCGACACGCTCGCCCAGGTGGGCGCGGTGACCGGCCTCGGGAAGGGCGAGCGCATCTACTCCGTCCGGTTCATCGGGGACGTCGGCTACGTCGTCACGTTCCGCCAGGTGGACCCGCTCTACACACTCGACCTGCGCGACCCGGCGGCGCCGAAGGTCACCGGCGAGCTGAAGATCTCCGGCTACTCGGCGTACCTGCACCCGGCGGGCGACGGGCGGCTGCTCGGCATCGGCCAGGAGGCGAGCGCGCAGGGCCGGGTCCTCGGCACCCAGATCTCGCTGTTCGACGTCGCCGACCCGGCGAACCCGCGGCTGCTCTCCCGCTTCCACCAGCGGAACTCCGGCTCCGAGGCCGAGTGGGATCCCCACGCGTTCCTCTACTGGCCGCAGAGCGGGCTCGCGATGCTGCCGCTGCAGAACTACAACGCCGACTGGCGCGACGGCAGCTCGGCGCTCGTGCTCAAGGTCACCGACGGCGCGATCACGCGGGCCGGCACCATCCGGCACCCGGGCTTCAAGGGCAGGGACGACGTCCCGACGCCCGATCCCTCCATCCGCCGCTGCGTCGTCATCGGTGACACGGTCTGGACGGTCTCCGGGCTCGGCGTGAAGGTCAGCGACGCCGCCACCCTCGCCGACCGGGGCTGGATCCCGTTCACCTGACGAGCGGGTCAGACACGACGAGGAGCTGTTTCCCGGATCAGGTGCGGAGCCAGATGATCAGGGCGGCCAGGCTGTCCGTGCGGGTGCGCGGGCGTCCTGGCCCCCATCGGGGGATGCGGATGGCCTCCAGCACTCGCCGGAACTGAGGGCTGTCGCCGTACTGGCCAGGTGTCAGGGCCGGCGACAGTTCGCCAACGCGCGGGCGGTTCCGCCCGGTGTCGCAATCACGACATGGCGGACAAACGGCACCTGCGACACCTGGTGCACCAGGCACCTCGTCACCCACTCTCGTGTGCACTAGTTGTTGCCACGAGAGGTTTCACCCCCATGCACTGGTCCGCCCATGTGGCGGTGGCAGGAGTCACCACCGCCGCCCTGTTGAGCTCCCCGTTACCCGCAGCCGCGGCCGAGCCCGCCGGCGGGAGCGTCCACCGGGTCACACTGATCACCGGGGACGTGGTGACCGTCAGGCAGGCCGAATCGGGCATGCACGCGGTCGAGGTGAAGCCGGGGCCGGGCCGTGAGCGGATGGCGTTCAACACCACCGAGGAGAACGGCGAGCTGCGGGTCCTGCCCAACGACATCGTCCCTTTCCTGGCGGCCAAGCGGCTGGACCCCAGCCTGTTCTCGGTCACCGGGCTGATCGCCCAGGGGTACGACGACGCGAAGACGGACAAGCTGCCGCTGCTGTTCCTCTACGACGGCTCCGCGCCGAAGAACGCGACCGCGCCCGAGCTGGAGAGCGTCAACGGCCGGGTCGTCGCCGCCGACAAGCGCACGATCGGCCGGCTGTGGAAGTCGTTCGACAAGCAGCGGGCCACGCTGTCGCAGGGCGTGACGAAGATCTGGCTGGACGCCAAGGTCAAGGCCACGCTCGACCACAGTGTGCCGCAGGTGGGCGCGCCGGAGGCGTGGCAGGCCGGGTTCGACGGCAAGGGCGTCAAGGTCGCCGTGCTGGACACCGGCGTCGACGCCTCCCACCCCGACCTGGCCGGACGCGTCAAGCAGACCAAGGTGTTCACCGGCGAGCCGAGCGTCCAGGACGGCAACGGGCACGGCACCCACGTGGCCGCCACCATCGCGGGCGGCGACGGCAGGAAGGGCGTCGCCCCCGGCGCCGAGCTGATGGTCGGCAAGGTGCTCGGCGACGACGGCTCGGGCACCCTGTCCGGCGTCATCGAGGGCATGGAGTGGGCCGCCGCCGAAGGCGCGTCGGTGATCAACATGAGCCTCGGCGGCGGCGCCACCGACGGCACCGACCCGCTCAGCGTCGCCGTCGACACCCTCACCGAGCGCACCGGCGCCCTGTTCGTGGTCGCGGCGGGCAACGACGGCTCGACCTACTCCATCGGCACTCCCGGCGCGGCGACCTCGGCGCTGACCGTCGGCGCGGTCGACGGCAAGGACGCGCTCGCGCAGTTCTCCAGCCGGGGCCCGCGCCTGGACGACGCGCCCAAGCCCGACCTCACCGCCCCTGGCGTGGCCATCGTCGCGGCCCGCGCGGCGGGCACCACCATGGGCGAGCCGGTCGACGAGCGCTACACGGCCGCCTCCGGCACATCGATGGCCACGCCGCATGTGGCCGGGGCCGCCGCGATCATCAAGCAGCGGCACCCCGACTGGACGGCGAAGCAGATCAAGGACGCGCTGGTCGGCTCGGCCAAGCCCATCGCCGGCCAGCAGATCGACGACGCCGGCGCGGGCCGCCTGGACGTGGCCCGCGCGGTGAGCCAGGGCGTGACCGCGACCGGCGTGGTCGACCTCGGCAAGCACCAGCAGGGAAAGGGCCCGGCCACGGCCGAGGGCACGATCACCTACACCAACGGCACGGCCGCCCCGGTCACGCTGGAACTGGCCGGCACCCTCGACGGGGCCGAGCTCAGCGCCAAGACCGTGTCGATCGCGGCGGGCGGCACCGCCGACGTCAAGGTCACGGTGGACCTGGCCACGCTCTCCTTCGGCCGGTACGGCGGGCTGGTCACTGCCACGGCGGGCGCGGAGCAGGTACACACCACGCTGGCGCTGACCTGGAAGGGACCGCAGCACATGGTCCGCTTCACCGCCATCGACGCCGCGGGCAAGCCGACCGGCGCCGACACGCTGTCGATGTTCGGCGCGTCGCAGCAGGACGACGTCTTCACCTGGCTGCCCGAGGAAGGGCTGACCGTGGAGGTGTCCGAGGGCACCTACATGACACAGTCGCTCAACCTGGGCGGCGGCTGGGGCCGGATGCACCCGCGTGACGGCATGGTCGTCATCCCCGAGCTCAAGGTCGACCGCGACCTGGACGTGGTGCTCGACTTCCGCAAGACCACCCCGGTGACCATCAAGACCAAGGAACCCGCCGAGCAGGTGGGCATCTACACCTACTTCACCTATCGCGCGTTCGGCTCGCGCAAAATCTCCCAGGGCGTCATGAACTTCGACGTCATCGAGGGGCTCAACGTCTCACCGACCCAGCCGGTGCGTGACGGCTCGTTCGAGTTCGCGTCGCGCTGGCAGCTCGTCGCACCGAAGCTCACCGCCCGCGTGCCCGGTACGGCGCAGCCGTACTCGATGGGGTTCCTGGGCAGGTCGCCGGGCGTGGAGGGGCGGCACATGTGGCGGCTCGCCGATGGGGCGGCCGGGTCCGACGGCAAGGCCGCGGTCATCCGTAGCGAGGACATCGACTGGACCGACCCGTCCGCGGCCGCGATCAAGGCAGGAGCGGTCGCCGTGATCCTGGTGATGGCCCCCGACGACCCGTTCGGGCGTGACTGGAAGCCGGCCGGCGCCGACCTGCCGATCCCGGCCCTGGTGGTCGCCGACGACGACGGGCAGCGGATGCTGGAGCGGATCAAGAAGGGCAACGCGAAGCTTGAGGTCACGGGGATGATGAGCTCGCCCTACCTCTACGACGTCATGCAGGTCTCCGATGGCCGCGTGCCGAACAAGGTCGTGTATGAGGTGAACGACAGCAACACCGCGCGTGTTGAAACGACATATGCCGACAACGGGGGCTTCGCCTGGGCCAAGGAGCAGCGCTTCGGCTGGCGCCCCTGGCAGTCCTACTCGCTCGGCCAGCAGATGGAGACCCAGCGGATCGTGAAGACCCCGCTGCGCCGCACCGAATACGTCAGCGCCAACGGCTCCTTCTGGCAGCACCTCGTCAACCACCAGTACGTCTGGGACGACATGGGCCGGCTGCTCGACGGCATGACCGAGCAGCCGCGCACCTACCAGCCCGGCACGCGGACCAGCGAGAGCTGGCACGCCCCGGTGGTTCGCCCGGCGATCCCCGCCTGGATCAAGCCCTCCACCCGCGAGGGCGACACGATGGAGATCCGGATCCCCGAGTTCGTGGACTCCTCCGGTCACGTCTCCCGCGCGGGCGTCGACAACGACACCGCGTCGGCCCGGTTCTTCCGCGACGGCACGCTGGTGGCGGAGCGCGACGCGGCCTGGGGCGCGTTCCCCGCGTCGCCGCAGGAGGCCGCCTACCGGCTGGAACTGTCCACCAAGCGCACCTCGGACGAGTGGACCACGGCGACCGCGACCGAGACGGCCTGGACGTTCCGCTCAAAGCCGGGCGATCGGGTGCTGCCGCTGCTGCAGGTCGACTATGACGTGCGCCCGGAGCGCCCCGGTCTGGTGGGCTTCGCCGTACGGCATCAGGAGGGCGTGAGCGGGGCGCGCGCGAAGAACCTGAAGCTGGAGCTGTCGTACGACGACGGCGCGACGTGGCGCGAGCAGCCGGTGATCGAACTCGGTGGCGGACGCTACAACGCGCTCGTCCCGCGCCCGCACCCGTCGCTGCGGGTCACCGCCACCGACTCGGCCGGCAACACGGTCAAGCAGACGGTGATCAGGGCCTATTGATCGGTCAGAGCCAGTTCTCGCGGGCGGCGTGCCAGGCCAGTTGCATCCGGGTCTGCGCACCCGCCCGCTCCATCAGGTAGGCGATCCTGCGCTGCACCGTGCGCTGCGAGATCTTGAGCTGGGTGGCGATCGATTTGTCCGGAACACCCGCGACCAGCAGTGACAGCAGGTAGAGATGGTCGGCGTCGAGCGGACTGCCCGGGCTGGTGAGGCTGACCGGCGTGGCTCGCTCCCACAGGCTCTCGAACAGGGCCTTGAGGGCGTCGAGCAGGCTGCTGGGCCTGATCAGCGCGGCGGTGAGCTGGGTCAGGCCATCGGTGTGCTGGATGAGCGGGAGCACCCCGAGCTCGCCGTCCGCGATGATCATCCGCACCGGCAGGGCGGGCAGCGCGCGAGCCTGCTCCCCCAGTGTGATGCCCTCGGCGAGGTTGACCAGCATGCCGGGTTCCTCCAGCAACGCCCCTTCGTAGATGACGCGGAAGCCGACGCCGCGCCGCAGCGCCGCGAGCTCCTCGGCGTTCTCCTGCGAGGTCATCGCCACGTGCCCGGCCCGGCAGAAGCTGAGCACCTCGTGCCGGGCGCCGTCCTGCAGCAGCCGGAGCTGCTCGCGCAGCGCCGTGCGGCTGGTGATCACCTCGATGAGCTGCGCCGCCTCGCGGCGCCGCGCGTGTGCGAGGTACTCCCCCGTGAGCTGCTCCATGGCATGCCGCGCCCGGTCGACCTCGGCCTGCCGCCGGTGCAGCCGGGCCGCGAGCGCGACGTCGGGCGCGACCGCCGTGAACCGGCCGGGATCTCCCGGCACGGCTCGCGCCAGCCCCTTGGCCAGCAGCGAGCCGAGCGCCTGCCGCGCGACCTCGGCCGCCACGCCCAGTTCCTCGGCCAGGGCGTCGGACTCGACCTCGGTGGTCCTGACCAGCAGCCGGTAGGCGGCTTCCTCCTCCGCGCCCAGCCCCGCCGCGCTCAGCACGTGCCGCACACGACCCGATCCAGATTCACCCGGCCATTGTAGAGAGGAGCTGCCAGGTGATGGTCGGGTCGGTGATGGCGGCGTCCCCTGCCGGCAGGAACGCCTTGCTGAGATGAGCGCCGGCGTGCCGTCCTCCTCGAACGGGAGGGACACCCGCTCGCGCGGGCCGGGCGCAGAGACGATGCACAGGTAGGCGTCGTTGGCCTCCATAGGGAAGTTGCCCGAGCCCGGATGGATGCGTCGCCTTCGACGGCCGCGGCGACGACGTGGCCATCATGGTCCGTCAGTTCCGCACCCTTGATCGTTGTCGGCTGGTCATCCACGGTCCAGGCACGGGCAAGACCACCTTGGCCATCCAACTACTGCGGCACCTGCCGGCCACCCGCACCGCCGAGCAGAATCCGGCGGGTCACGACAACCCCGCCCCGGTGCCGGTGCTGTTGCCGGTTAGGCCGGGCGGCCCTCGGGGACGGCGACCGGCACGATCTCCGGGGCGCCGAGCCTGATCGCGTCGGCCTCCTGGTCCGTGTCCTGCTCCTGGGAGGCCCGCTCGGCCTGGACCCGCTTGGTGTAGTACTCGACCTCGCGTCTGACCTGCTCGGCGTCCCAGCCGAGCGGGTCGGCCATGAGCTCGGCCACCTCCTGCGCGACCGCGACGCCCCGGTGGAAGGTCTCGATCGAGATGCGGGTCCGCCGGGTCAGCACGTCGTTGAGGTGCCGGGCGCCCTCGTGCGTGGCCGCGTACACGATTTCGGCCCGCAGGTAGTCGTCCGCCCCGGACAGCGGCCGCCCGAGCGACGGGTCGTCCTTGACGAGGATCAGCACCTCGTCGATCAGCGAGCCGTACCGCTGGAGCAGGTGCTCGATCCGCGCCACGTGCAGCCCCGAGGACTGGGCCAGCCGGTGCCGGGAGTTCCACAGCGCCTGGTAGCCCTCCGCGCCCACGAGCGGCACCTGGTCGGTGCAGGACGGCGGCACCCGCTGGTCCAGCCCGTGGGCGACCGCGTCCACCGCGTCCGCCGCCATCACCCGGTACGTCGTGAACTTCCCTCCGGCGATCATGACGAGTCCGGGCACCGGATGGGTGACGACGTGCTCGCGGGAGAGCTGCGACGTCTCCTCGGACTCTCCCGCCAGCAGCGGGCGCAGCCCCGCGTACACGCCCTCGACGTCGTCCCGCGACAGCGGCACCGACAACACCTCGTTGACATGATCGAGCACGTAGTCGATGTCGGCCCGCGACGCGGCCGGATGCGCCTTGTCCAGCGTCCACTCGGTGTCGGTGGTGCCGATGATCCAGTGCCGGCCCCACGGGATCACGAACAGCACGGACTTCTCCGTACGCAGGATGATCCCGCTGAGCGACTGAATGCGGTCGCGCGGCACCAGGAGGTGCACGCCCTTGGACGCCCGTACGTGGATCTGGCCGCGCCCGCCGACGAGCTGCTGGATGTCGTCGGTCCACACGCCGGTGGCGTTCACCACCTGCCGGGCGCGCACGTCCGGCTCGGCGCCCGTCTCCAGGTCGCGGACCCGCACGCCGGTGACCCGCTCGCCCTCCCGGAGGAAGCCGACGGCCTGGCTGCGCGAGGCCACGTACGCGCCGTACGTGGCGGCCGTGCGCAGCAGGGTCATTACGTAACGCGCGTCGTCCACCTGGGCGTCCCAGTACTGCACGGCGCCGACGAAGGCGGACCTCCGCAGCGACGGCGCGACCCGCAGGGCGTGCCGCCGGGACAGGTGCCGGTGGCCCGGCACACCCCGGGTGATGCCGAAAGAGAAACCGAGCGTGTCGTACAGCGCCAGCCCGGCCCCGATGTACGGGCGCTCCCAGCCCCGATGGGTCAGCGGGAACAGGAAGGGGATGGGCCGGACCAGGTGCGGGGCGATCCGCTTGAGCAGCAGCCCGCGTTCACGCAGCGCCTCCCTGACCAGGTCGAAGTTGAACTGTTCGAGATAGCGCAGCCCGCCGTGGATGAGCTTGGATGAGCGCGACGAGGTGCCGGAGGCGAAGTCCCGCGCCTCCACCACCCCCACCGAGAGCCCGCGCGTCGCGGCGTCGAGGGCGACGCCCGCCCCCACCACTCCGCCTCCGACCACGACGACGTCGAGTTCCTCTGCCGCCATCTGGGCCAGCGCGCCCGCGCGCTCGGCCGGGCCGAGCCGCGCCGCGCCTGTTCGCGCCGTCATAGAGCTCCTCTGAGATACGGCGGTGGTTTGCGTTATGGGTGTTCTACCCCGTTTTGTCCGGCCAAACTACTCACCAGTAGCCCCAGTTGTTTATCGACACACCTTCGGCGCAGCAGGCTCGGGGCGCCCCCTCGGCCGAAGCGTGCACAAAGCTGCGCATTTCTGCTATAGATGATGCAGAAATAAACAAAAGGAGCCTGCATTGACCACTCACACCGAGGTGGAGATCGCATCGCAACCGGCCTGCTGGCGTAGGGCGGTCGAGCTCGCCTCCGAGGCCGGTACGGCACTGCCCCGCGAGGGCGAGCGGGTGGCCGTCGTGGGATGCGGCACCTCGTGGTTCGTCGCCCAGGCGTACGCCGTACTGCGGGAGCGGGCCGGCCACGGCGAGACCGACGCCTTCGCCGCCTCCGAGACGCCCTCCGGCCGCCGCTACGATCGCATCCTCGCGCTGACCCGCTCCGGGACCACCACCGAGGTGCTCGACCTGCTCCGCGACACCGGGACGCCCACCATCGCGATCACCGCCGACCCCGCGACACCGGTCATGTCCCTCGCCGACAACGTGGTGGTGCTGGACTTCGCCGACGAGCGCTCCGTCGTGCAGACCCGCTTCGCGACCACGCAGCTCGCCCTGCTCCGCGCCCACCTCGGCGAGGACCTCACCCAGGCGATCGCGGACGCCGAGGAGGCCGTGGCCGAGCCGGTGGCCGCCGAGCTGGTCGAGGCCGAGCAGTTCACGTTCCTCGGCCGCGGCTGGACCTGCGGCCTGGCCGCCGAGGCCGCGCTGAAGATGCGCGAGGCCGCCCGCACCTGGACCGAGAGCTACCCGGCGATGGAGTACCGCCATGGGCCGATCAGCATCGCCGGGCCGGGCCGGATCACCTGGATGCTCGGGCAGGACGTCCCGCCCGGCCTGGCCGACCAGGTCGCGGCGACCGGCGGGACCTTCCTGTCCGGCGGCAGGGACGCCATGGCCGAGCTGGTGAAGATCCAGCGTGTCGCGGTCGAACGCGCCAGGGCCCGCGGCCTCGACCCGGACCGCCCGCTGCACCTCACCCGATCGGTGATCCTGGAGGCGTGACCCCGCCTCCGGTCGCGGCAGGATGGACCCATGCACGAGGACTCCGGGAACCGATCACCGCGACCGCGGGCCGGGAGGGCGACATGAGCATCACCCTTTCCGACGCCCGCATCGTCACTCTGGACGGCGAGCACGACGGCTGGCTCACCATCGAGGACGGCCGCATCACTTACATCGGACACGGCGCCGCGCCGGGGAACGGCCACAGTCTGGGCGGCCGGCTGGTCGTCCCCGGCTTCGTCGACATGCACAGCCACGGCGGGGCCGGCAGCTCGTTCCCCGACGGCGACCCCGGCACCGCCGCCGAGGTCGCGGCGTTCCACTTGGGCAAGGGCACGACCACCATGGTCGCCAGCCTGGTCACCGCCCCGCTCGACCGGCTCGCCCGCGCGGCGTCCGCCCTGGCCGACCTCTGCGAGCAGGGCCTCCTCGCGGGCATCCACTTCGAGGGCCCGTACATCGCGCGCAGCAGGTGCGGCGCGCACGACCCGGCGCTGCTGCGCGACCCGTCCCGCGAGGAGTTCCGGCAGCTGCTCAAGGCCGGCCGGGGGCAGGTCCGGATGCTGACGATCGCCCCCGAGCTGCCCGGTGCGCTCGACGTCATCAGGGACGCCGTCGCCGACGGCGTCATCGCCGCCCTCGGGCACAGCGAGGCCGTCTACGACAAGACCATCGAGGGCATCGAAGCGGGCGCCCGCGTGGCGACCCACCTCTACAACGCGATGCCGCAGCTCGGCCACCGCAACCCGGGCCCGATCGCGGCCCTGTTGGAGGACGACCGGGTCACGGTGGAGCTCATCAACGACGGCGTCCATGTCCACCCCGCCATGCTCGGGCTGGCCATGCGGGTCGCCGGCTCCGGCCGTACGGCGCTGATCACGGACGCGATGGCCGCGGCCGGGATGGGCGACGGCACGTACCCCCTCGGCCCGATGACCGTGGAAGTGAAGGACGGGGTGGCCCGCATCGCCGACGGCGGCTCCATCGCGGGCAGCACGCTCACCATGGACGTCGCGTTCAAGCGGACGGTCGAGCAGGTGGGCGTGGCTCCCGCCGAGGTGGCGAGGATGGCGTCGCTCACCCCCGCCCGCGTGCTCGGTCTCGACCACGAGATCGGCTCGATCACCGTCGGGAAGTACGCCGACCTGGTGGTGCTCGACGACACCTTGGAGGTCGAGGGCGTCATGCGCCGCGGCGTGTGGATCCGCCGCCCCTCAGGAGCGTGAGCTCGCCCGGCAGGCGTCGAGCAGACCGGGCGCGACCGTCGTCATCCGGACTGCTGCCCCGGGAACGTGCCCCAGGCCCAGGTCCGGAGCGGCACGGCCTGGTGACGGCGTGAGAAAAGCGAGGAACGGCAGGCACCATCGCCGCCGAAGGGTGTGAAAAACGACGCGGGCCCCTCGAAGCGAGGGGCCCGCGTTCGTTCGTCCAGTCGGGGCCGCTGGGCCTTCACGGCGGGATCCGGCTGCCCCGGGGAAACTGGCCGCCCCGGGGAGACAGGCGTCAGGCCCGGCCTACCGGCCGAGGTCCGTCACCGGCGACCCCGGCCCCGGGCCGCGGCGAGTTTCAGCGCTGGGGCGGGGCGACGACGACCTCGACCCGCTGGAACTCCTTCAGGTCGGAGTAGCCCGCGGTCGCCATCGTGCGCTTCAGCGCACCCATGAGGTTCATGGAGCCGTCGGCGAGCGAGGACGGCCCGTGCAGGATCTCCTGCAGCGACCCGATCGTGCCGAACTCGACGCGCTTGCCGCGCGGCAGCTCGGGGTGGTGCGCCTCGGAGCCCCAGTGGAAGCCCCGGCCCGGCGCCTCGGTCGCGCGGGCGAGCGGCGAGCCCACCATGACGGCGTCCGCACCGCAGGCGATGGCCTTGGCGATGTCGCCGGAGCCGCCCATGCCGCCGTCGGCGATCACGTGGACGTAGCGACCGCCCGACTCGTCCATGTAGTCGCGGCGCGCCGCGGCCACGTCCGAGATCGCGGTGGCCATCGGCACGACCACGCCGAGGACGTTGCGCGTGGTGTGCGAGGCGCCGCCGCCGAAGCCGACCAGCACACCCGCCGCGCCGGTCCGCATGAGGTGCAGCGCCGCCGTGTACGTGGCGCAGCCGCCCACGATCACCGGCACGTCCAGCTCGTAGATGAACTGCTTGAGGTTCAGCGGCTCGGCCCGGCCGGACACGTGCTCGGCCGAGACCGTCGTGCCCCGGATGACGAAGATGTCCACGCCGGCGTCGATGACGGCCTTGTGGTAGCGCACGGTCTTCTGCGGGGAGAGCCGCACCGCCGTGGTCACGCCCGCCGCGCGGATCTCCTCGATCCGCCGGCCGATCAGCTCCTCGTCGATCGGCTCCGTGTAGATCTCCTGCAGCCGGCGGGTCGCGGCGGCGCTGTCGAGGGTCGCGACCTCCTCAAGCAGCGACGTCGGGTCCTCATACCGCGTCCACAGCCCTTCGAGGTCCAGTACGGCGAGGCCGCCCAGCCGCCCGATCTCGACCGCCGTCCGCGGGGACACGACGCTGTCCATGGGGCTGACCACCATGGGCAGGTCGAACCGGTAGGCGTCGATCTGCCAGGAGATCGAGACCTCCTCGGGGTCGCGGGTGCGCCGGGACGGCACGATGCCGATCTCGTCCAAGGCGTACGCGCGCCGCCCGCTCTTGCCGCGCCCGATCTCCACCTGAGTCATATCGTCCTACTCTTTCCCATCCATACGGGTACGGCTCCCGCCGAGGGCGGCAGCCGCACGGCGTCGCAGTCGCTCGCCGTCCGTGACAGAACTTATCGGCGGTGGTAGTTCGGCGCCTCGACGGTCATCTGGATGTCATGCGGGTGGCTCTCCTTCAGACCCGCGGCCGTGATCGGCATGAGCTGCGCCTTCTCGTGCATCTCGGAGATCGTCCGCGAGCCGGTGTACCACATGCCCTGACGCAGCCCACCGACGAGCTGGTGCGCGACCGCCGCGACCGGGCCGCGGTAGGGGACCTGTCCCTCGATGCCCTCGGGGATGAACTTGTCCTCGCCGGTCACGTCCGCCTGGGCGTACCGGTCCTTGCTGAAGGACGCGCCGCCGCGCTCGCGGTTGCGCACCGCCCCCAGCGAGCCCATGCCGCGGTACGACTTGAACTGCTTGCCGTTGATGAAGATCAGCTCGCCGGGCGACTCCTCACATCCGGCGAGCAGCGAGCCCAGCATCACCGTGTCCGCCCCGACGGCCAGCGCCTTGGCGATGTCGCCCGAGTACTGCAGGCCGCCGTCGCCGATGACGGGGACGTTCGCGGGCGCGCAGGCGAGCGACGCCTCGTAGATGGCGGTGAGCTGCGGCGCGCCCACGCCCGCGACCACACGGGTGGTGCAGATCGAGCCGGGGCCCACGCCCACCTTCACCGCGTCGGCGCCGGCGTCGACGAGCATCTGAGCGCCCGCGCGGGTGGAGATGTTGCCGCCGATGACATCGACGGTGCTGTTGGCCTTCATCTTCGCGATCATGTCGGCCAGGCCCTTGGAGTGGCCGTGGGCGACATCCACGATGATCACATCGACACCCGCCTCGACGAGCGCCTTGGCGCGCCGTTCGGCCTCGTCGCCGACACCGATCGCGGCGCCCACGACCAACCGGCCGTTGGCATCCTTGGTGGCGAGTGGGTACTGCTCGCTCTTGGTGAAGTCTTTGACCGTCATGAGGCCCTGCAGCCGACCGGCCTCGTCGACCAGGGGCAGCTTCTCGACCTTGTTCTTGCGCAGCAACCGGAACGCCTCGTCGCGCGACACACCGACGGGCGCGGTGACCAGCGGCATCCGCGTCATCACCTCGCGGACCGGCCGGTTCTGGTCGGCCTCGAACCGCATGTCACGGTTGGTCACGATGCCCACCAGGACGCCATCGGCGTCGGTGACCGGTACGCCGGAGATGCGGTAGGTGGCACAGAGCCGTTCGACGTCGGCGAGGGTGTCATCAGGGGTGCAGGTCACCGGGTTGGTGACCATTCCCGCCTCCGAGCGCTTCACCAGGTCGGCCTGCGTCGCCTGATCCTCGATCGACAGGTTGCGGTGCAGGATGCCGATCCCACCCTGGCGGGCCATCGCCACCGCCATCCGTGCCTCGGTCACCGTGTCCATCGCCGCGGAGACCAGCGGAATGCGCAGGACCACGTTGCGGGACAGACGGGTCGTGGTATCGGCCTCGCCGGGCTGCAGATCCGAGTACGCCGGAACCAGCAGCACGTCGTCGAACGTGTATCCCTGTGCGGTGAACTTGGCCATCCGTGACCCCTCCTTCGCCTCGGCGGAGCCCTCGCCAGCCCCCGGTGCAAGTGTAGTGGCCTCGCTCAAACCTCCTTGTCAAGGCTTGACACCCCCTCGCCCCGGAAAAGACGGGACCCCACCTGGGGAAGTGGCTCCGTACGGGGCTCCAGCGCCGCCTCCGGCGTGACGCACTGCACTACGGCGCACACAAAGAAGTGGGGGGACCGGCTGACCGGTCCCCCCACCATCGGCGACAATCGCGATCCCGCGACCCGAGCCCCCCTCCGCGCCCGGTGGCGCCGGATCGCGGTAACGTGCCGACGCTCTGTTAAGAGTGCGTCACACTCCGTTGATAAGCAATGTCTCACCCTGCAATTGCACAAAGCTGCACATGCGTTCCGCGGAATGCCGGAACCTCCGGACAGGCCCGGAGCGCGGGGATATTCTCGCGAGGCGGCGCGCTCGTGGACGTTCCCACCCCGTCCGGCGGCGCCGGCGACCCGAGTGCGCGGAGCGAGCCATGAACACGACGCGAAACGCCGATCGCCTCCAGGCCCTCGGTCTCGGCGAGGCGGAGATCGCCGTGTACACCACGGTGCTGCGGCTGCACCGCGCCACGCTCGACGAGATCGCCCAGGCCGTGGACGAGCCCGTGGAGAGAGCCGCCGGCCTGCTGGCGACCCTCATCCGGCTCGGCGCGGTGGACGAGGCCGCCGGGGAGTACCTCGCCCGCCATCCCGCGGCCCCCGTCGGCCGGATGGTCACCGAACGGCTCGCCCTGCTGGCCCTGCAGAGCCGCCAGATCGACGACATGCTCGCCGCCGTCGCCGACCTGGCCCATCACTACGACTCCGGCCGCGCGTTCCGTACGGGCGAGCTGCGGGTGCGGTCCCTGACCGGCGCGGACGAGATCTACGAGGCGGTGATCGCGCTGGCCGGGCGGGCACCCCGCGCCGAGCTGGTGGCCGCCCTCCCCGACCGGCGCACGGCCGGCGACTTCTTCGAGAAGCACACGGACATGTGGCTCAGCGCGATCAAGGAGGGCGACCTCACCTCGCGCCTGATCGTCCCGGTGTCCGCGCTCGGCGTCCCCGCCTTCCGCGAGGCCGCCGGGCTCCTCAACCGGGCGGGCGCCGAGGTGCGCTCCCTCGACCAGGTGCCGAGCTGGTTCTTCGCTCTCGGCCACGACGCGGCCGGGCTGCCGGTCCAGTGGGGCGCCTCGCCTCCCGAACACGCGTACAACTGCTCCCTGGTGCAGTCCCCCGTCGTCGTCGGCGCGCTGCGCGCCCTGTTCACCGAGCTGTGGGGAAGGGCGGTGCCCGTCGCGCGTCCCGGAGGCGCCCTCCAGGTGCTCCGGCTCGCCGCCCAGGGGCTCTCCGACGAGTCGATCGCCCGGCACCTCGGCCTCTCCGTCCGCACCGTACGTGCCAGGTTCGCCGAGGCCATCGCCGAGCTGGGCGCCAACTCACGGTTCCAGGCGGGGGTGGAGGCCAGCCGCCGATCCTGGCTCTGATCGCGCCCGGCGGGCAGGCTCACGGCTTTGGGCGGGTGAAGCCCAGCCGCCGGGCGTGGCCCTGCCCCAACCCCCAGGCAGGCTCACGGCCCTACGCGAGAGTGGAAGCCGGCCGCCGATCCCGGCCCTGACCAAACCCCGGCACGGCCTCCTGTCACGCCGGACCCGCGGCCGCATTTCCGGCCCGTTTCCATGCGTATTCAACGCCCGGTTAAATGTGAAACACGTGCACCTGTCCGAGTGGGCCCACTTCCGCTCATGGGGGCGGGCAGGGTCATAAGGTGGGATGGTGCTGGAAGACGTCCCCCGCGACCCCTTCGCGGACGACCCGAACGACCCGTCAGCCGAACTAGGTGAACCCGACGACCAGGAGCCGCTTACCCTCGCCGAACGCGACGAGGCCCTGACCGACCTCGCCGACGTCGAGGTCTTCCGCTCCCTGCTCGAACCGCAGGGCGTGCTCGGGCTGGTCCTGGACTGTCCCGAATGCGGCGACCAACACTACTTCAGCTGGGACCTGCTCCGGGGCAACCTGCGGCAGATGATCGACAACGGGCGGCCTCAGGTCCACGAGCCCGCCTTCCAACCCGACCCCAGCGACTACGTGAGCTGGGAGTACGCCCGGGGCTACGTCGACGGCGTGATCGACACAGAAGAGAGCCGCTGACTGTCCACGTCGGCGATCAGCGCGCCGAGCAGGCGAACGGCGACGTCGCCCGCCTCCCGACCGAGGGCGACGGCCTCCCGCCGGGCCAGCGCGTCCAGAAGGGCATCGGTCCGCGCAACATCCGCATCCACTGCTGCATCGTCGCACGCCGCCGAAGTCGTCGGCGCACGAGGACCGCGAGATCAAGCAATCGATTCCAGATCGGCCATCTGCCTGAGCCTCGTCAGCGCCCGGTGCTGCGCGACCCGTACCGCGCCCGGGGACATGCCGAGCACGTTTCCGGTCTCCTCCGCCGACAACCCGGACACGACCCGCAGGATCAGCAGCTCGCGCTGGTTGTCCGGCAGCCGCGACAGCAGCGCCCGCGCGTGCTCCGCCTCGATGTAGCGCACCACCGTCTCCTCCGGCCCCGGGCCGTCGTCCGGCCCGTCCGGCAGGTCCTGTGTCGGCACGGCGGACCGCACCGAGCTGCGCAGCGCGTCCGCGACCTTGTGCGACGCGATCCCGAACACGAACGACGCGAACGGCCGGCCCATGTCCCGATAACGCGGCAAGGCCGACAGGACGGCGATGCACACTTCCTGGGCCACGTCGTCGGCGATGTGATAGTGACCGGAAACCCTTCCCAGTCGCGCACGGCAATAGCGCACCACCATCGGGCGCAGATGCCCCAGAAGCGATTCGATCGCGGTGCGATCTCCCTGTACGGCAAGGCTGGTCAGTTCCCTGAGGTCGGACTCATCCGATCTCGTCGCAAGCCTTACCCCAGTTGCGGCGTCGGCGACGCGTCCCTCGGTCACGTTAGGCATGATGCCCGCCACGATCGCCCATGTCGTCATGGTTAACGGCTACGGATTGGTCACATTGACGCGTCGATAACGGGTCGTAATCGATTGAACACAAGAGGGTTTGAATATTTCAGATGAATGGCCCAATAGGCAATTAGATGTCAGATGTTCGACGCGGCGACGACGCGCCGAGCGGGACTTAGGTTTACCGCAAAAAGAAGTACGGCCCCCGCGTCCGCGAGAGCCGTACTGCGCTGTGCTTCTTGGTCGGACCTCCGGCCCGGCATGCGTGGGGTGCGGTGGCACCCCACACCGATTCTTGCCCGGGCCTACGACCCGTCAGTGGCCGTGACCGTGCCCGTGGCCGTGGCCGTGGCCGCCGCCGGCGGCGGGGGCCTCCTCCTCGGGCTTGTCCACGACGAGGGCCTCGGTCGTGAGCAGCATGCCGGCGATGGACGCGGCGTTCTGCACGGCCGAGCGGGTGACCTTGACCGGGTCGATGACGCCCTGGCCGATCAGGTCGCCGTACTCGCCGGTGGCGGCGTTGAGGCCGTGACCGACCGACATCTCGGCCACCTTGGAGGTCACGACGTACCCCTCGAGGCCGGCGTTCTCGGCGATCCAGCGGGCGGGCTCGACGAGCGCCCGGCGGACGACCGCCACACCGGTGGCCTCGTCGCCGGACAGACCGAGGTCGTCCAGCTCCTTGGCCACGTGCACGAGCGCGGAGCCACCGCCGGAGACGATGCCCTCCTCGATCGCGGCGCGGGTCGCGGAGATCGCGTCCTCAAGGCGGTGCTTCTTCTCCTTGAGCTCGACCTCGGTGGCCGCGCCGACCTTGAGCACGCAGACGCCGCCCGCGAGCTTGGCGAGGCGCTCCTGGAGCTTCTCGCGGTCCCAGTCGGAGTCGGACTGCTCGATGGCGAGCTTGATCTCCTTGACGCGGTCCTCGATCGCCTTGGCGTCGCCCGCACCGTCCACGATGGTGGTGGAGTCCTTGGTGACGACGATGCGGCGAGCGGTGCCGAGCACCTCAAGGCCGACGCTGTCGAGCTTGAGGCCGACCTCCTCGCTGACGACCTCGCCGCCGGTGAGGATGGCGATGTCCTGCAGCATGGCCTTGCGGCGGTCGCCGAAGCCCGGAGCCTTGACGGCGACCGAGGTGAAGGTGCCGCGGATCTTGTTCGTCACCAGGACGGCCAGGGCCTCGCCCTCGACGTCCTCGGCGATGACGAGGAGCGACTTCTTCGTCTGGACGACCTTCTCCAGGATCGGCAGGAAGTCCGCGATCGAGGAGATCTTGCCCTGGTTGATCAGGATGTAGGGGTCCTCCAGGACCGCCTCCATACGCTCGAGGTCGGTCGCCATGTGCGGCGACAGGTACCCCTTGTCGAACTGGAGGCCCTCGGTGAAGTCCAGCTCCAGACCCATGGAGTTGGACTCCTCGACGGTGATGACACCGTCCTTGCCCACCTTGTCGAACGCCTCGGCGATCAGCTCGCCGATCTTCGCGTCCTGGGCCGAGATCGTCGCAACGTTGGCGATCTCCTGCTTGTCGGCGACCGGACGGGCGCCGTCGAGCAGCTTGTCGCTGATGGCCTTGGCCGCAGCGTCGATGCCGCGCTTGAGCGACATCGGCTGGGCGCCGGCGGCGACGTTGCGCAGGCCCTCGCGGACCATCGCCTGAGCCAGCACGGTGGCGGTGGTCGTGCCGTCACCCGCGATGTCGTTGGTCTTGGTCGCCACTTCCTTGGCGAGCTGGGCGCCGAGGTTCTCGTACGGCTTCTCCAGCTCGACCTCGCGAGCGATGGTGACACCGTCGTTGGTGATCGTGGGAGCACCGAACTTCTTGTCGATGACCACGTTCCGGCCGCGGGGGCCGAGCGTAACCTTCACGGCGTCCGCGAGGGCGTTCACGCCACGCTCAAGAGCGCGCCGCGCGTCCTCCTCGAACTCCAGGATCTTGGGCATTCACGTCTCCTTACGAGAGCGCCGGAGCCCCGGGAACGGGCGTCCCGGGGCTCCTCATGCTTTTGCGCGGCCTACTTCTCGATGATGGCGAGCACGTCACGGGCCGAGAGCACCAGGTACTCCTCGCCGCCGTACTTGACCTCGGTGCCGCCGTACTTGCTGTAGAGGACGACGTCGCCCTCCTTGACGTCGAGCGGAATGCGCTTCTCGCCGTCCTCGTCCCAGTTGCCCGGGCCCACCGCGAGGACCTTGCCCTCCTGCGGCTTCTCCTTGGCGGTGTCCGGGATGACCAGACCGGAAGCGGTGGTCTGCTCGGCCTCAAGCGGCTGGACCACGATGCGGTCACCAAGCGGCTTAACGGGAACCTTAGTGGCGGTCGTCACGATCGGACCTCCCCTTCAGATTGCGATGAATGAGCTGAAGAGGCGACCAGCGGCCTGCCGTCGCGGGTGTCAGACCTGCCTCGTCGCTGTTGGCACTCTCGCTAGGCGAGTGCCAACACGAAACAGTATGCAAGGGGACCGTGACAGTCAACACGAACCCCCGCCGCAGGTCACTGTGCTTATGGCGCTCGCTCCGCTCGCGCGGGCTCGGGGCGCCCTTCAGGCGATGTCTTCCCTCGTCACTCGGAGTCGCTCGTCCCTCCCTCCCCCCTCGCTCCTCAGTCCAGACACCGCCGCGCCCCGAGCGTGATGGCTCGGCGCCGTAATGATCGATGGCGCTCGCGGGGGCTCGGGGCGCCCCTCGTGCCCCACTTGGCCGTCGGCGGCTTCACCGCCGCGGCCCTGGTGGGCGGGGTGGGGTGGAGAGAGCGATAGCGTCGGGAGGCGTGGAACTTGAGGCGTTCCGGGCGCTGCTGACACCGGAGGGGCGTACCGCGCTGGCCGAGGCCGTACGGGTGACGGCCGAGGGGCTCGACCCGGTGGCGGCGGCGACCAGGCTGCGGCGCTCGTACGACCCGGCGCTGACCTCGGCCGCCCTCACCCAGGCCGCCCTCCGGCGGCGGGCGGAGGCCAAGTTCGGCGCGGACGCCGCCGTGATGTATTTCACCCCGCACGGCGTGGAACAGACGACCCGGGCCGAGGTGGCCGCGCACCGCGCCCGCCGCGTCGCCGCCGCCGTACCCGCCGGAGCCGGAGGGCCCCCGGCGACCGGGACGGCGGGGCCGCGCGTGCTCGACGTGTGCTGCGGGATCGGCGGCGACCTGATCGCCCTCGCCCAAGCGGGCTGCGTCGTGGACGCGGTGGACCTCGACCCGCTCACCACCGAGGTCGCCCGGGCCAACGCCGCCGCGCTCGGCCTCTCCCACCTGACCACGGTTCGTACGGCCGACGCCGCCGACACCGACCCGTCCGCGTACGACGTGCTGTTCGCCGACCCGGCCAGGCGCGGGGCACGTGGAAGGGTCTTCGACCCCATGGCCTACTCGCCCACGTGGCCGGTGACGCTTGAGCTGGCTGCCCGCGCTCCGGCGGCCTGCCTGAAGGTCGCGCCGGGCATCCCGTACGAGCTCGTCCCTGAGGGGGCCGAGGCCGAGTGGGTCTCGTACAAGGGCGAGGTGAAGGAGGCCGCGATCTGGCTCGGCGGCCTGGCCCACGCCTCGGAGCCGGGGGCCGCCGTCCACGGGAGCGGCTTCGCGCGGCGGGCGACGCTGCTGCCGTCGGGCGAGACTCTCGTCCCGTCGGGGGCGGAGGCCGGAGTCGGACCGGTGGCCCGCTACCTGTACGAACCCGACGGGGCGGCGGTCCGGGCGCACCTGGTCGCCGAGGTCGCCGACATGGTCGGCGGCCACCTGATCGACCCCCGGATCGCCTACATCACCGGAGACGCGCTGGTGCGCACGCCGTGGGCCGCCGCCTACGAGGTGCACGAGGTCATGCCGTTCTCGCTGAAGGCGCTGCGCGCGGCGCTCAGGAAGCGCGGCGTCGGAAATGTGACGATCAAGAAGCGCGGCTCAGCCGTCGACATCGACCAATTGTCACGAAATTTGCGACTTTCGGGGAGCGATTCAGCGGTAATCGTTCTTACCCGGATCGCCGAACGCCCTTACGCATTCATTTGCCGGCCTGCCTGACCTGGTGTTATTTCCAATTCCGACAATCCGGCGATAACCACGGCGTTTCTCCGTCCGCCCCAAAAGCGACGCCGTACGCGGCTACAGTGGGCGGTCGGGCGTGCCTCGCCCGATCACGAATCCCTCGAAACCGGACCAACCCGCCGCATTTTCGGTGCGCGAAGGAGCTTTCGGTGGACCACTCGAGCCACGGCCTCCTCCAATCTGGCAGCCAGACCGCCGTCTCCGAGCGGATGCGCGAGCTGCTGGCCCGCGCGGCGCAGGATCACGTCTACGAGCAGCGCACCCATGGCGCGGTGCTCGACGAGATCCGCCAGCGTCTCGAAGGCATGGAATGGCTGCTCCGCGAGCTTCGCGAGCGCGGGCTCGGGGGAATCGGCGGCCTCGCGGGCATGGTCGAGGCGGTCGGCGACCAGATCGACGTCCTTTCCGCGAAACCCCCGACCTGGGCCGAGAGCCTCGCCCGGCTCGTCGAGGTGGTCAGCGACCAGATCGAGGAGGTCGGAGAGCGCGTGGACCGGCTCCAGACCGGCGTGGACGCGGCCGCCGGCCGCTTCAGCCGACTCGACGGCGCCATCGGCGAGCTGGCCCGGGCCGCGGAGCGGCTGCGCGGGCAGCTCGACGGCGTCGAGGGCCGGATCGCCGCCGTGGAGGGCCGCCTGGCTGCAACGGAGGAGCACCTGACCGCCCTACGGGCGCACATGGGCGGCGTGACCGCCACACTCGGTGCGACGGACGCCAGGATCAACACGATCGACGGGCATCTGAGCCGCCACGACGACCGCTTCGATGTCGTGGAGGGCCGGATCGACGGCCGCTTCACCACCCTCGACGAGCATCTGATCTCGACCGAGACCCGCCTCACCGGCCGCGTGGACGCCGTCCGGCAGCGGGTGGAGGAGGTCGGCCGCCGGGTCGCGGAGATCCAGCGAGGGGCTGTGGCCCCATCGGAGGCCGCACAGACCCCGAACGCCGTGGCCCGGCAGCGGCAGCTCTGACCGTCCCCTGGTCGGCCCAGAGCCGGCCACGCGCTGCGCTGTCAGCTGTCAGGCCGAGCTCGCGAACGGTCGGCACAGCCCAACCCTCGCCCGTCCAGGCGAGGGTGCGGGTCAGACGTTGACGGTCGTGATGGGCAGCGACGAGTCGGCCGGGATGTCCAGCGTGGACGGCTGGATGCCCGCCGCTATCAGCTCGGAGCCCAGCGCGGCCACCATGGCGCCGTTGTCGGTGCACAGGCCCGGCCGGGGCACGCGGAGCCGTACGCCCGCCGCGTCGCAGCGCTCCTGAGCGAGCGCGCGCAGCCGCGAGTTGGCCGCCACACCGCCGCCGATGAGCAGGTCCTTCACGTCATAGCGGCGGCACGCCTGGAGCGCCTTGCGGGTCAGCACGTCCACGACCGCCTCCTGGAAGGACGCGGCCACGTCGGCGACCGGGATCGTCTCACCCGCGGCCGTACGCGCCTCGACCCAGCGGGCGACCGCCGTCTTGAGCCCCGAGAACGAGAAGTCGAACGTGCCGTCGTCGTACTTGCCGCGCGGGAACGCGATGGCCGTACCCGAACCGGACGTCGCGGAGCGGTCGATGTGCGGGCCGCCGGGGAACGGCAGGCCGAGCACCCTGGCGACCTTGTCGAACGCCTCACCGGCGGCGTCGTCCACGGTCGAGCCGAGCGAGATCACGTCCTGGGCGACGTCGGGGACCAGCAGCAGCGACGAGTGGCCGCCGGACACCAGCAGGGCGATCGACGGCTTGGGCAGCGGCCCGTGTTCGAGCTGGTCCACCGCGACGTGGGCGGCGAGGTGGTTGACGCCGTAGAGCGGGACGCCCAGCCCCAGCGAGTACGCCTTGGCCGCGGCGACGCCGACGAGCAGCGCACCGGCCAGGCCGGGGCCCGCGGTGACCGCGACGGCGTCGATGTCGGAGAAGCGCAGACCGGCCTTGGCCAGTGCGCTCTCCACGGTGGGGGCCATGGCCTCCAGGTGCGCGCGCGAGGCCACCTCGGGCACCACACCGCCGAAGCGGGCGTGCTCCTCCATGCTGGAGGCGATCGTGTTCGCCAGCAGCGTGTGGCCGCGGACCAGGCCGATCCCCGTCTCGTCGCAGGACGTCTCGATCCCCAGGACGATCGGCTCGTCACGCCCGCTCATGCGCACCTCCTCTGAGATCCCGCACCATGGTGATGGCGTCGGTCCCGTCGTCGTAGTAGTTCCGCCGGACGCCGAGCCGCTCGAAACCGAACCGCTCGTACATCGCCTGAGCGGGCGCGTTGTCCGAGCGGACCTCCAGGAAGACCTCGCGCGCGCCGCGCCGCTCCGCCTCGGCGAGCAACTCGGCCAGCAGGGCGGCGCCGATGCCGGACCTGCGGTGCCCGGCGAGGACGGCGATCGTCTGCACGTCGGCCTGGTCGGCGGCGGCGGCCAGGCCCGCGTATCCGACGATCTTGTCGCCGTCCACCGCGACCACGTAGTGCCGGGTGCGCGGCTGGTCGTCGATCTCGCCGCGCAGCATCGCCTCGCTCCAGGCGTCGAGCGGGAACGTGACCCGCTCGATCTCGACCACGGCGGGCAGATCCTCCGTGGTCATCTGGCGCAGGACGGCGGTCACGCGGTCACCTTCTTCGGCGCGCCGGGGATCTGCGCGTCCGGCCTGCGCAGGTAGATCGGCCGCGCCGGGCCGAGCACGGCCAGCTCGATGGCCTGCTCGACCGAGTCGATCCGCCCGTCGGGCACCCGTGCCAGTTCGGCCGCCCGCTCGGGGGTCAGCCCGGCCAGGTGCTCGGCGGCGAGCGCGGCGAGCGCCCCCGCGGACGGGTACTCCGGGTCGGCGACGCGGTCCGGCCCGATCGTCTCGGCGTAGATGCGGGCGCCCGCGCCGATCACCGGAAGCTCTCCCGGGAGGTCGTGCGGCCGGTCCACGCGCGGCCCGTCCAGGCGGGTGCGCGCGTCGCCGTACCGCGCCCAGAAGACCTCCTTGCGCCGGGCGTCGGTCGCCACCAGGAACGGCTCGGTGCGGCCGGAGGCGAACGCGATCGCGTCGAGCGTGCAGATGCCGTACGCGTGGACGCCGACGGTCGCGGCCAGAGCGCTCGCGGTCATCAGCCCGACCCGCAGGCCCGTGTACGGCCCGGGGCCGGCTCCGGCGACGACGGCGGTCACATCACGTAGGGAGGCGTCGCACTCACGTAGGACGCGCTCGACCGCGGGAGCGAGCAGCTCGCCGTGGCGTCGAGCGTCGACCGTCGTCGACTCGGCCAGCACGCGGGCGCCGTCGTGCAACGCGGCCGTGACTGCGGGGGTAGCGGTATCCAAGGCCAAGACCAGCACAAAGGCCAAGCCTAGCCGCTGTCGGATCCCCTCCGTCCCGGAGAAGCGCGACCTGGACGCTATGCGCGAGGATCACTCCCGGCCGGGGAGGCGTAGACGATGACGTTGTCGCGGTACTCGTGCCGGGCCCAGTCGAAGCTGCCGCCGCAGGTGATCAGGCGTAGGCCGTCCTCGGTGTACACCCGCTCGGCGGGGAAGTCGTCCTTGGACACCCGCTCGACGGAGTCGACGCGGTATTCGGCCGTTTTGCCGTCGCTGCGCAGCACTTTGACCACCTGCCCCTTGCGCAGCTCGCGCAGCCGATAGAAGACCGCGGGCGCGGTCTTCGTGTCCACATGGCCGATGATCACGGACGCACCGCCGTCGCCGGGGACGGCACTGCCGGTGTACCACCCGGCCGTCCCGGGCTTGTCGAACGGCGGGAGCTCCACGTCGCCCTCCTTGGAGAGGCCGAGCTTCATCAGCGGGGCCTTCAGCTTCAGCGCGGGGATGTCGATGCGCTTGGGCACGATCGCGGAGACCGGGGCGGCGGGCTGCTCACCCTGCCGGTGGCTCATCGCGAACAACACCAACCCGGTGGCGATCCCGGCTATGACCACCTTCCGGGACGAACCGGCCAAATTCAGCCCCTCGCGCGCCTGCGCGCCACTCCGACCGCGACCCCGGCGGCCACGACGACGGCGACCGCGGTCGCGCCGACGGGCAGGCCCGAGTCCTCCTCGGGCGCGCCCGCCGCCGTGCCGCCGCCGCCCGCGTGCGGGGCGCGGGTGGGGATCTTCGTGGGCGTGTGCTCGGGGGCGGCCTTCCCGGTGACCTTGAGGGAGGCGCTGCCGATGTCGTTGGTGGCCTCGCAGCGCACCTCGACCTTGTAGCCGCCCGGCTTGGCCTCGGCCCGGACGTTGGCGCCACCGCGGACCTGCGGGACGCCCGGAGTCGAGTCGGGCGAGGCCGTGTCAGTGGGGGCGACCAGCGTCACCAGGCCGGTGAACGCCTCCGAGCGCGCGGTGGCGCGATAGTCGGTGCCGCCCTGCGGCAGCGGGCAGTACGCCGTGATGTGGACGGTCCGGGTGGAGCCGCCCTCGACCTTGGCGGGCTCGACGGTGACCCGGATGTCCTGACGGGGCACGGTGGCCGACGGCGACGCCTGCTCCTCCGATGCGGAGGGGGTGGATCCGGCCGTCTGCGCTTCGGCGGTGCAGCCCAGCGCGCCGAGCAGGATCGTTCCCATGGCGACAGCGAGCCTGACCTTGATCATCCGACCACCCCTCCGGACCCTGTATACCCCGAAAATCTATGCCAATCCATGGCTAAGGATCTTCTTGTTGGGTGATTCAGAACGAATCAGTTGGGCACCGGATCGGACCGGATTTCGGCTGCTCGGGGAGGGGGTTTCGGCTAGACCAGAGACGCCGGGACGGCGGACCAGCGCTCGCCGACCCCGCGGAGCCGTACTCGCCGCTCCTCGCCCTCGGCACCGCGCTCGATGAGCACCTCCAGGCGGTCGTCGGCGAGGCCCTCGACGAGCCCCTCGCCCCACTCCACGACGGTGACCGAGTCCTCGAGGGAGGCGTCCAGGTCGAGGTCGTCGACCTCCAGCGCGCCGCCGATGCGGTACGCGTCCACGTGCACCAGGGCCGGGCCACCGGACAGCGACGGGTGCACCCGCGCGATGACGAACGTCGGCGACGTGATCGGGCCGCGAACCTTCAGCCCCTCGCCGACGCCCTGCACCAGCGTGGTCTTACCCGCCCCGAGGGGCCCGGTGAGCACCACGAGATCGCCCGGGCGCAGCAACTCCGCGATCTCCGCGCCCAGCGCCCGTGTCTCCTCGGTGGTACGGACGGTTCTCACTGGTCGCTCCTCCGTTCGGCCGGGATCGCCCGGCCGCTCGCCTGACTTCCACACCGGTAACTCACTGTACGGCTGTGTCTATGGCGCTCGCTCCGCTCACGCGGGCTCGGCGCCGTAATGATTGATGGTGCTCGCGCGGGCTCGGGGCGCCCTTTCGGCGGGGGATCAGGCTTCGTCGCGTTCGACTCGCTTGAGGAGCTCGCGGAGCGCGTTGTTGACCACGGCCGGGCTCTCCAACTGGACGAGGTGTGACGCGTTGGGGACGGTGGTGAGCTGGGCCGTCGGCACGGCCGCGGCGATGGCGCGGCTGTGGTCGAGCGGGGTCAGCCAGTCGCGCTCGCCGACGATGATCGAGGTGGGGACGGTGTTGAGCACGTCGAGCGCGGTCAGCTTGTCGTGGGACATGAGCGCCGGGTAGAAGTCCGCGATCACCTCGGACGGGGTGGCCCTGATCATGGACTCGACGAAGTCCACCACGGTCGGGCTGACGTTCTTGGAATCGCCGAACCCGAGATGGCGCAGGGCAAGGAAGGCGACGTCGTTGCCGGCCTCGCGCCCCCGGTCCACCAGCGCGCCGCGCTTGCGCATGATCGACACCGCCGACGGGACCGCCTTGTGCACGATCTTCGACACCAGCGCGGGCAGGCCGAGCGTGAGCTCGGCCAGCTTGCCCGCCGACGTGGAGATGAGCGCCACGCCGCGTACCTTGTCGTCGAACAGCTCCGGCCGCCGCTCCGCCAGCGCCATGATCGTCATGCCGCCCATGGAGTGGCCGACGAGCACGCACGGGCCGGGGACCAGTTTCTCGATCACGAGCGCGAGGTCCTCGCCCAGGCGCTCGATCGTGCAGTCGCTCGCCTCGGCCCGCGCCGACGCGCCGTGGCAACGCTGGTCCCACGTCACCAGCCGGTACGACCCGCGCAGCTCGCGCCGCTGGTAGTGCCAGGAGTCCGAGGCCAGGCAGTAGCCGTGACACAGCACCACGGTGAGGGGAGCGTCCTCCGGACCGTCGACCTCGGCGTGGATCAGCACGCCGTCGGAGGTGGTCAGCGTCACCTCGCGGCCGCGGATCTCGCCGAAGGGCTCGCTCGCCTCAAGGTCGGGGCGCAGCCGTATCCGGCCGACGGCGTACCGCTTCGCCATGGCCGCCGCCGCCGCGCCCGCCGAGGCGGCGCCCACCACGGCACCGGCGATCCCGACTTTGCGGCGTGTGCTCATTCCTGCCCTCCTCGTGACGGCTGCGCGCCGTCCGCCTAGTCCGCCTGATCTCCGCGCTCGTCTGCGTAAACACGCGGGACGCGAGATCCGATCCTGGTCACGATCTCATGCGTGATCGTGCCGAGGGAATCGGCCCACTCCTGGCAGGTGGGCTCGCCCCGCGTGCCGGGCCCGAAGAGGATCACCTCGTCGCCCTCGGCCACGACGTCGTCGCCCGCGTCCACGACGAACTGGTCCATGCAGACCCGGCCCGAGATGCGCCGCCTGCGGCCGGCGAGCAGCACCTCCGCCCGGTTGGTGGCGCCGCGCAGGATGCCGTCCGCGTAGCCGAGGGGCACCAGCGCCAGCGTCGTCTCGCGCTCGGTGACGTACAGGTGGCCGTAGGAGACGCCGGAGCCGGCGGGGACCCGCTTGGCCTGGGCGAGCCGCGCCACGAGCGTCATGGCCGGGCGCAGCCCGAAGTCTCCCATCTCGGGGATCGGGCTCAGTCCGTACGAGGCGATGCCCGACCGGACCATGTCGTACCGCGCCTGCGGGAGAGTGAAGGTGGCGGCGGAGTTGGCGATGTGCCGGATCGCGTCGCTCGGCACGCGCATCGCGTCGGCGATCCGCAGCGCCTCGCCGAACACGGCGAGCTGGGCCTCGATGGCCGGGTGCCCGGGGATGTCCGAGCAGGCGAAGTGGGACCACATGCCGACGATCTCGACGACGCCCTCGGCCCGCGCGGCCAGCGCGGACTCGATCAGCGCGGGCCAGGCCGACAGCGGAGCGCCGCCCCGCGACATCCCGGTGTCCACCTCCAGGTGGACCCGGGCGATGCGGCCGGTGCGCGCGGCGGCGGCCACGATCGCGTCGATCACCCAGGGGGCGCTCGCGGACAGCTCCACACCCTGGAGCAGCGCCTCGTCCAGCGGCTCGTCCGGCGTGATGAGCCAGGCGAGGATCGGCGCGGTGACCCCCTCGGCGCGCAGGGCCAGCGCCTCGCGGATGAACGCGGTGCCGAGCCTCGTCGCCCCACCCTCCAGGGCGGCCCGCGCGCAGGGGACCAGGCCGTGGCCGTAAGCGTCGGCCTTCACCGCGACCATGATCTCGGCACCGGCCGCCCGCTCGCGGAGGAGTCCGACGTTGTGCCGGATCGCCGCGAGGTCCACCCTCGCTTCGGCAGGGGTCCGGACCTGGTCTTTCGTGTCCACGACGATCGGGAAACTCATCGTTCCAGTTTGTCAGGTGATCGCGACAGGTCGGGCCATGTCAGACCGTACGGCCCGCGTCACAGCGCGCGGACCGCGTCGGGAAGGGCCTCGGCCACGTCGAGCGCCGCGATCGCCGCCCCGCCGCCGGGCCGCACGCCGCCCGCGGGGCCGGCCGCCGCGATCCGCCCGGCGAGCCCGTGCAGGTACGCGGCGCAGGACGCGGCGTCGTAGCAGCTCAGCCCGCCGGCGAGCAGGGCGCCCGCGACGCCCGACAAGACGTCTCCCGTGCCGCCGGTGGCCAGCCACGGCGTCCCGGTGGAGTTGACCCGCACCGGCCGGTCCTCCTCGGCCACCAGGGTGGTGGCCCCCTTCAACAACACGGTCGCGCCCAGTTCGTGCGCCGCACGACGGACGTGCTCGATCCGCCGCGCCTCGACGTCCTCGCGCGGCACGTCGAGCAGCCGCGCCAGCTCCCCCGCGTGCGGGGTGAGCAGCGTCGGCCCTGTCCTGCGCAGCCGCGACCTGTCCCGGGCGACGTGGGTGAGGCCGTCGGCGTCCACGAGGACGGGCAGGTCGGTGCCCAGGATCTCGGCGACGAGGTCGCGGGCGTGCGGCCCGGTGCCGAGGCCCGGCCCGACCACCCACGCCTGCACCCGCCCGACGTCGGCGAGCACGCCTTTCGAGCCGGGGGCGAGCACCGTCGTGACCGCCTCGGGCCAGCGGGCCCTGACGTAGCGGACGGGCTCCTCGACGCCCGCGAAGCGCACCATCCCCACCCCGGCGCGTATGGCGCCGCCCACGGCGAGCACGGCCGCGCCGGTGAAGGTGTCGCTCCCGGCCACGATGCCGATGACACCCCTGCGGTATTTATCCGACTCGTGCGCCGGGCTCGGCAGCAGGTCGGCGACGTCGTCGGCGGTCGGCGCGGCCACGTCCGCGTCCGGCAGGTACGGCCCGAGCCCGATGTCCACCGGCTCCACCGTCCCGCAGAACGCCGCGCCCGGATCGACCAGCAGACCGACCTTGTACGCGCCGAACGTGACGGTCGTGTGGGCCCGGACCGCGGGCCCGTCCACGCGTCCGGTGCTCGCGTCCACCCCGCTCGGGACATCCACCGCGACCACGAGGCCGGGGGCGTCCGCGACGAGCCCGGCCAGCGTGCCGTACGGCTCGCGCAGCGCGCCCGCGCTCCCGATGCCGACCAGGCCGTCCATGACGAGGTCGGCGGCGGCGACCAGCTCGCGGGCCGGCCCGGGGGCGAACTCGGCGGCCCGGCCGCCCGCGGCGCTCAGCGCGGCCAGGCCCCCCTGGTGGGCGCGCGACCCGGCGAGGATCGCGTCCACCCGCGCGCCCCGCGCGGCCAGGCGGGCCCCGGCGTACAGGGCGTCTCCCCCGTTGTCGCCGCTCCCGATCAGCAGGACGACGCGGGAGCCGTACACACGGCCGCGGGCGCGGGCGAGCACCCGGGCACAGGTGGAGGCGAGCCCGGAGGCGGCGCGGCTCATCAGGGTGCCCTCGGGCAGCCGCGCCATCAGCGCCCGCTCGGCGGCCCGGATCTGGTCGGAGGTGTACGCGGTCCGCATGGGTTCGACGCTATCCCGGGGACGATCACCAGCGCGACGACCGGTCGCGGCGCGTGATGGCGGAGGGCGCCGGCCATCCCAGCCAAGTCGAGGAGAGACGGCGCGGAACCGGCCTACGACTCCGCGATCACGTAGGCGATGGCGACGCCTCCGTCATGGGTCAGGGAGACGTGCCACCTCTTGACCCCGAGGGCGCGGGCCGCCTCGCCCGCCGCGCCGGTGACGCGGACCAGGGGCCGGCCGTTCTCGTCCTGGACGATCTCCGCCTCGGTGTGGGCGAGCCCGGGCGGGCAGCCGAGTGCCTTGGCGACCGCCTCCTTCGCCGCGAACCTGGCGGCCAGCGACTCCGTGCGCAGCCCGCGCTCCGCCTCGGCGAACAGCCGCTCCCGGAGTGCGGGGGTGCGCTCCAGCGTGGCCTCGAACCTGGTCACATCGACGACGTCGACTCCGATTCCCACGATCACAGAGCGAGGCTACCCGCCCTCCGGCCGTCCGGGCCCCGACCCGTCGGAGGACCGCGGCCCGGCTCGTCCGGGTGACCCTGCGCCCGTTCTGTGCCGCCTTGACCACATGCGGAGGTCGCTCGCCTTGGAGCCCCACCCCTTTTCCTGGAATCCGCGGCCGCAATCCACCGGTTTCATCCACAGGCTGTGCACCGCTCCCGACCGAAGACGTTTTCGACCGGCTGAGTAGGCTTGGCCGACGTGGCAGATGGAGACGTGTACGCCGAGTTCAGCCGCGCCCAGTGGAGGGACCTCCGCAAGAGCACGCCGCTGACCCTCACCGAGGCGGAGCTGGAGGATCTACGCGGCGTCGACGACCCGATCGACCTCGCGGAGGTCACCGACATCTACCTGCCGCTGACCCGGCTGCTCAACCTCCACTTCACCGGCTCCCGGCAGCGCAGCGCCGCCGTTGGGGCCTTCCTCGGCGAGCGCGACGATCGCGTGCCGTACGTGCTGGGCATCGCGGGCAGCGTCGCGGTGGGCAAGTCGACCACGGCGCGGGTGCTGCACGCCCTGCTGGCCCGCTGGCCCGAGCACCCCCGGGTCGATCTGATCACCACCGACAGCTTCCTCTACCCGAACAAGGTGCTGGAAGAGCGCGGCATCATGCACCGCAAGGGCTTCCCGGAGAGCTACGACCGGCGAGCGCTGGTCAAGTTCGTCGCCGACGTCAAGGCGGGCACCCCGGAGGTGACCGCCCCGATCTACAGCCACCTCGAGTACGACATCGTGCCCGGGGCGAGCCAGACGGTGCGGCGGCCGGACATCCTCATCGTCGAGGGCCTCAACGTGCTGCAGCCCGCGCCGCCCACGTCCCTCGCCGTGTGCGACTACTTCGACTTCTCGATCTACGTGGACGCCCGGAACGAGGACATCAGGTCCTGGTACATCGACCGGTTCCACAAGCTGCGTCGCACGGCGTTCGCCGACCCCAAGTCGTACTTCGCGCACATCGCGGACCTGTCGTACGAGGAGGCGACCGAGTTCGCCAAGAACGTGTGGCGTGACATCAACGAGCGCAACCTCGTCGACAACATCGCGCCCACCCGCGGCCGGGCCGGGCTGATCCTGCGCAAGGGCCCCGACCACTCCATCAGCCGCATCCGGCTGCGCCGTACATAATCGTCGTCGTGCTGCATCTGCGCGTGATCATCCCGGCCGGGCGTACGGACCGGGTGCTGGAGGCGGTCGAGCGGGCGACCGGGGTCGCCCACATCGTCGTGATGCCGAAGGCGGCGCGCCGCCCCAAGGGCGACGTGCTGCTGCTCGACGTGGCCCGCGAGGCGGCGAACGACCTCATCGAGGAGCTGAAGCGCCTCGGCCTCGAAGAGGACGGCGCCATCGCGATCGAGAACGTCGAGCTGACGATCTCGCGCGCCGCCGAGAAGGCACAGGAGCAGGCCCCCGGCGAGGGCGACGACGCGGTCATCTGGGACCAGCTCGCCCAGCGCGTGACCGCCGACTCCCGCATCACCTGGGCGTTCCTGGCCTTCCTGGCGATCGCCACGCAGATCGCCGCGATCGGCGTGCTCATCCCGTCGCAGATCCTGATCGTCGGCGCCATGGTGCTCGGCCCCGAGTTCGGCGCGGTCGCCGCGATCTGCTTCGGCCTGCTGCGCCGCGAGCCGCGGCTGATCGCGGTCGCGGTGCGGACGCTGGCCGTCGGGTTCGGCGCGGCCATCCTGGTCACCTTCCTCTGCGCGTTCGTGTCGCGCGGCATCGGCTGGGTCGAGCCCGAGATGCTGCGGCACAACCAGGACGTGTGGTTCATCGTCTCGCCGGACAAGTGGTCGTTCATCGTCGCCGTGCTGGCCGGCGCGGCGGGCGTGCTCTCGATCACGGCCGGCAAGTCCTCCGCCCTGGTGGGGGTCTTCATCTCGGTGACCACGGTCCCCGCCGCCGGTTACATGGCGGTCGCGATGGCGCTCGGCCGCTGGGACGAGGTCGGCCACTCGCTGGCCCAGCTCGCCGTCAACATCGCCGGCATGGTCGCCGCCGGCACCGCCACCCTGTTCGCGCAGCGCTTCCTCTGGCAGCGGCTCGGCGGCCGGGTCCCGGTGGCCCCCGCCGCGCCGCCGCGCCCGGTGGTCCCCACCGTACGGCACCGCACCAACGGCGGGAAGCGGCGCACCGGCACCAGAAGATGAGGCGCACCCGCCACGGTATGAGGGACGGCTCCTCCTCTTGATGGAGGTCTCGGGGGGTACACCGAGAGTAGTGTGCGGATCATGACAATCCTCGCAACCGAGGGTCTGACCAAGCGGTTTCCCCGTGTGACGGCGCTCGACCGGCTCTCGATCACCGTCGGCACCGGCGTCACCGGGCTCGTCGGCGCGAACGGCGCCGGCAAGTCCACGCTGATCAAGATTCTTCTCGGCCTGCTCCCGGCCACCTCCGGCCGGGCCGAGGTGCTCGGCATGGACGCCGCCACCCGTGGGCCGGAGATCCGCCGCGTCGTCGGCTACATGCCCGAGCACGAATGCCTGCCGCCCGACGTGTCCGCCACCGAGTTCGTGGTGCACATGGCGCAGATGTCCGGCCTGCCGCGCACCGCCGCCCGCGAGCGGGCGGCCGACATCCTGCGGCACGTCGGCCTGCACGAGGAGCGGTACCGCCCGATCGGCGGCTACTCCACCGGCATGCGGCAGCGGGTCAAGCTGGCTCAGGCACTCGTCCACGATCCCCGGCTGGTCTTCCTGGACGAGCCGACCAACGGTCTCGACCCCCAGGGCCGCGACGACATGCTCGCGCTGATCCGGCGCGTCGGCACCGAGTTCGGCATCAGCGTCCTGGTCACCTCCCACCTGCTCGGCGAGCTCGAGCGGGTGTGCGACCACGTCATCGTGATCGACGGCGGCACCCTGCTCCGCTCGTCCGCGATCGGCGAGTTCACCCAGGCCACCCAGGCCATCGCCGTCGAGGTCGAGGAGGGGCTCGAACCCCTCGCGGCCCGGCTCGCGGAGCTGGGCGAGGCGGTGGCGGTGCAGGGGCGCGTCCTGACCGTGCAGGTCCGCTCGGAGAGCACCTTCGACGCCGTACGCGACGCCGTCTGCGATCTCGACCTGAACCTCGTCCGGCTCGAACAGCGTCGCGGCCGCATCGAGGACGTCTTCAAGGAGCCGGCGGCATGACCGAGCACACCGCGATCATCCACGACATCGGCTACCGGCACTACGAGGGGCCCAGGCTCGGCCGGGGGAACGCGGCGCGTGCCCTCGCCCTGCACAGCCTGCGCGGCGTCTTCGGCCTCGGCCGGACGACCCGCGCCAAGATCATCCCGTTCCTGCTCGCCGCGATCATGATGCTGCCGGCCGTGGTGTCGATCGCCGTGATGGCCCTGGCCAAGCAGTCCGGCATCGGCTATCCCTCGTACGCGGTGGCGATGCAGGCCGTGCTCGCCATCTTCCTGGCCTCGCAGGCGCCGTACCTGGTGGCTCCTGACCTGCGCTATCGCGTGCTTCCGCTGTACCTGTCCCGCCCCGTGACCGTGCTCGACTACGTCGGGGCCAAGTTGGCCGCCATGACGGCCGCGCTGTTCCTGCTGCTCGCGGTGCCGCTCACCGTCATGTACGTCGGCGAGCTGCTGGTGGACCTGCCCGGCCCGCCGCACACCCGCGACTACATCGCCTCCGTGGTGTCCGCCCTGCTCGTCGCCCTGCTGCTGGCCTCGATCGGGCTGGCGCTCGCGTCGTTCACGCCGAGGCGCGGGCTCGGGGTCGCCTCGGTGATCGCGTTCTACCTGTTCACCTCGGCGGTCTCCGGGGTGTTCTTCGCCGTGCTCTCGGCCAACGGCCACGAGATCGCCGCAAGATGGGCGCTGCTGATCAACCCGATCTTCCTCGTCGACTCCGTGCAGGTGGCGCTGTTCGGCACCGCGCCCTCCACCGGCGAGGGCTACCCCGCGGGTCCCTGGTCGGCGCTGATCCTGCTGGCCGTGATCGCTCTCGCGCTGACGGCGCTCGTCTCGCGCTACCGGAAGGCGGCCTCCTCATGACGGTCACCACCGTTCCCACCGTCGCGACCCGGCCGGGCGTCGTCCAGCTCTCCGGGGTCTCCCGCTGGTACGGCAACGTGGTCGCGGTCAATGACGTCACGATGACGATCGGGCCCGGCGTCACCGGACTGCTCGGCCCCAACGGCGCGGGCAAGTCGACGCTGCTGCACATCATGGCGGGCTTCCTCGCTCCGTCGAACGGCACCGCCACGCTGGGCGGGCAGCAGATCTGGCGCAACCACGACATCTACCGCCACATCGGCCTGGTCCCGGAGCGGGAGGGCGTCTACGGCTTCCTGACCGGGTGGCAGTTCGTGCTGTCCGCCGCCCGCCTGCACCGGCTGCCGAACCCCGACGAGGCGGCGACCCGCGCTCTCGACCTCGTCGAGATGACCCACGCCAAGGACCGCCGGGTCGAGACGTACTCCAAGGGCATGCGCCAGCGGGTCAAGGTGGCCGCCGCGCTGGTCCACGACCCGCACGTGCTGCTGCTCGACGAGCCCTTCAACGGCATGGACCCGCGCCAGCGGCTCCACCTGATGGACCTCGTCCGGCGGATGGGCGCCGAGGGCCGGACCATCCTCTTCAGCTCGCACATCCTGGAGGAGGTCGAGCGGGTCGCCGAGCAGATCGAGGTCATGGTCGCGGGACGGCACGCCGCCTCCGGCGACTACCGCGAGATCCGCCGCAGGATGACCGACCGCCCGCACATCTTCCGGGTCCGCTCCAGCGACGACCGGCGGCTGGCCGCCGCGCTGATCGCCGACCCCAGCTCGGGGGCGGTCTCCCTGACGGACGGCGGTCTGGAGGTGCAGGCGCTCGACTTCGGCCGCTTCACCCGGCTGCTGCCGAGGGTGGCCCGCGACGCCGGGGTCCGCCTCTGGCAGGTGTCCCCCACCGACGAGGACCTGGAAAGCGTCTTCTCCTACCTCATCCAGCCCCGTGCGTGACCACAGGCCGGGACCACCCGGACGAACCCCCGGAACCGTATCTCACCGGGCTCCGCGCGCGGCGGCTCCCATCCCTGACAGCGCGCAGGACGCCCGGAGCAGTCGAGCGGAGCGAGACCAATGAACACCGTCGTAGCTGACATCACGTACCGGGCGATGCTCGGCCGCAAGCGGATCCTGCTGCTCGTGCTGCTGCCGCTCGCGCTGATCGCCGTGGCCGGACTGCTCCGGCTCATCGGAGGGTCCAGCGAGGGCACGGCCGTGACGCTGATGAAGTCGTTCGCCGTCGGCACGATCCTGCCGCTTCTCGGGCTCGTCGCCGGCACCGGCGTGATCGCGCCCGAGATCGAGGACGGCACGATCATGCATCTGCTGTCGAAGCCGATCTCGCGGCCGGTGATCGCGTTCACCAAGTTCGTCGTGGCCGCGTCCCTGATGGCGCTGTTCGCCGCCCTGCCCACGTTCCTCGCGGCGTACCTGCTGGTCCAGAACGAGTCCGGCATCGCGTACGGCTTCGCCCTGGGCGCCCTCTTCGCGGGCATCGCCTACGCGGCCGTCTTCCTGCTGCTCGGCGTGCTCACCCGGCACGCCGTGACGATCGGCGTCATCTACGCCCTGATCTGGGAGGGCCTCGTCGGCGGCTACGTGCCCGGGGCGCGCACGTTCTCGATCCAGCAGTGGGCCCAGTCGATCGCCGACCAGGTGTCGTCGTCCGCGTTCTTCAAGGCGGACGTCTCGATCGGCTTCGCCGTACCGGCGATCGTCGTCGTGACCGTCGCCGCCCTGCTGATCGCCGGGCAGCGCCTGCGCAGCCTGTCCCTGACCGGCGAGGAGTGACCCCAAATGAGTGTGGCCTCCGCCGTCCGGCGGAGGCCACACTCATTTCACAAGGGGTTACGCGCAGCAGGCGCGCACGACCTCGGCGAGACGGCCGGCGACGGCCTCGGCCTGGTCGTGTGACCCGGCCTCGACCATGACCCGCACCATCGGCTCGGTCCCGCTCGGGCGGATCAGGACCCGCCCCTCGTCACCGAGCTCCGCCTCCGCCACGGCCACGGCGGCGGCCAGCTCCTCCGAGGAGCGCACCTTCGCCTTGGAGACGTCCCGCACGTTGACGAGCACCTGCGGGAGCTTCGTCATGATGGAGGCCAGGTCGGCCAGCGACGTGCCCGACTTCGCCACCGTCGCGAGCAGGTGCAGCGAGGTGAGCAGCCCGTCACCCGTGGTGGCGTGGTCCAGCATGATGAGATGCCCGGACTGCTCGCCGCCGAGGGTGAAGCCGCCCGCCTGCATCGCCTCCAGCACGTACCGGTCGCCGACGGCGGTCTCCACCACGGTCAGCCCGGCCTCACGCATCGCGATCTTGAAGCCCAGGTTGGACATCACGGTCGCGACGACGGTGTCCTCGGGCAGCCGGCCCTCGGCATGCATGGCGGACGCGAGGACCGCCATGATCTGGTCGCCGTCGACCGCGTCGCCCGCGGCGGTGACGGCCAGACAGCGGTCCGCGTCGCCGTCGTAGGCGATGCCGACGTCCGCGCCGCACTCGACGACGGCCCTCTTCAGCTCGTCCAGGTGGGTGGAGCCGACGCCGTCGTTGATGTTCAGCCCGTCGGGAGCGACGCCGATGGTCTCCACCACGGCGCCCGCGCGCAGCAGCGCCTCGGGGGCGACCATGTGGGCCGCGCCGTGCGCGCAGTCCACGACGACCCGCAGGCCGTCAAGGGGATGCGGCAGGGTGTCGAGCAGGTGCGAGACGTACCGGTCGGCCTCGCCGTACGCCTCGCGGACCCGGCCGACGGACGCGCCGACGGGCCGATCCCACTTCTCGCCCAGCCGCACTTCGATCTCGTTCTCCACGGCGTCCGGCAGCTTGAAGCCGCCTCGCGCGAAGAATTTGATGCCGTTGTCCGGGGCGGGGTTGTGCGACGCGGAGAGCATCACCCCGAGGTCGGCCCCCAGAGCCGAAGTCAGGTACGCGACCGCCGGGGTGGGCAGCACGCCGAGCCGGAGGACATCCACGCCAGACGACGCAAGGCCGGCGACGACCGCGGCCTCCAGGAACTCTCCTGAAGCTCGCGGGTCCCGGCCTACGACGGCGATCGGGCGGCCACGCCGCCCGACGCTCGCGTGGAACGCCCCGGCATCGCCGAGGACATGAGCCGCCGCCACGGACAGGTCCATGGCCAGCTCGGCCGTGAGGTCGCGACCCGCGACCCCACGGACCCCGTCGGTGCCGAAAAGGCGCCCCAACTTAACGCTTGCTGTACTGCGGAGCCTTGCGGGCCTTCTTGAGGCCGTACTTCTTCCGCTCCTTGGCCCGAGCGTCACGGGTCAGGAAGCCGGCCTTCTTGAGCGGAGGCCGGTTGGTCTCGGCGTCCAGGATGGCGAGCGCGCGGGACAGGCCCATGCGCAGGGCGCCGGCCTGGCCGGTCACGCCGCCGCCGTCGATGCGGGCGATGATGTCGAACTGGTCCTCGGCGCCGAGCGTCACGAAGGGCTCGTTGACGATCTGCTGGTGGACCTTGTTCGGGAAGTAGGCGTCCAGCGAGCGGCCGTTGATGGTCCACTTACCGGTGCCCGGCACGATGCGGACGCGGGCCACGGCCTCCTTGCGGCGACCGGTGCCGTACGAGTTGCCCGTGGTGATGGGGCGGCGCACAACGCCCTCAGCGCTGGGGGCGGACTCGGTGGTGTACTCGGAGGGAAACTCCTCGGACGAGAACTCGTCCTGCTCGCCCTCGACGAGCGTCTCGATACCGTTGGGCTCGGCCACGGTTCTCCTCTTACTTTCCTGGCTCGGCGATTACTGGGCGATCTGGCTGATCTGGAAGGGCACCGGCTGCTGCGCCTGGTGCGGGTGCTCGGAACCGGCGTAGACCTTGAGCTTCTTCGCCATCTTCCGGCCAAGGGCGTTCTTGGGGAGCATTCCCTTGACCGCCTTCTCAACGGCGCGGTCCGGGCGCTTCTCCATGAGCTCGCCGTAGGTCACGGAACGCAGACCGCCGGGGTAACCCGAGTGACGGTAGGCCTTCTTCTGCTCGAGCTTGTTGCCGGTCAGGGCCACCTTGTCGGCATTGATGATGATGACGAAGTCACCGGTGTCGACGTGCGGGGCGAAGATCGGCTTGTGCTTGCCGCGGAGCAGGGTCGCGACGTGGCTGGCCAGCCGGCCGAGCACGACGTCGGTGGCGTCGATGACGTACCACTGACGTTCGACGTCGTTGGGCTTGGGTGAGAACGTGCGCACGGCAGTGCCTTCTGTCGGAAATGTGAACTCACGGTAGGTTGCACAGGCACGACGGCAACCTTCCGTCTCCACATACATGGGAGAAGACGCCGGACGCGCCGTGCACAGGTCACAGGAGGACCGGTGCACACAACGAAACAGCAGACTATCCGGCCCCGCCATCCTGGTCAAAACGCGATGCCGACGAGGAAGGTCGCGAGAGCCGAGGCGATCGTACAGGGAGTGGGCCGGAGACGGCGTCGCATGGGCGGGACGTCGGCGGCACACCCGAGCCGGGAGACCCGGGACACCGGCGCGCGGACGGCGGAACGCGCGCGGCGCAGGGGAAACCCAGGGAGCGCGCGGGGAAACCCAGGGAGCGCGCGAGGAAACACAGGGAGAAGGAATCCCTCGCTCCTCTTCATCCTCGTCGCCGCACATCCCTATATTTGACTGCGGTATGTGGCAGCCCCCTCACACCCGGCACCCCCAACGGACGCCCCGCCGCGGGACTCACGTGGGCCTGCTCGCCTGCGCCGTCACCCTCCTGCTCGCCGGCGTCGTCATCGGCCGGATCACCACCAGGAGCGGCGTCGACCAGGTCTATCTCCGCAACTCCGAGCCGTCGCCCTCGCCCTCGAAGACGTCCGGCTCCCCGCTCCGGCAGCGCCCACCGCTCGATCATGTGGCGCGGGCCGGGGGCCCGCCGCCCCTCACCCGCTCGGCTCCCCCGACCCGGCCGCCGACCAGGAAGCCGTCCAACATGATCGACGGCTCGGACGGCGGGTCTCAGTGGAACACCTTCGGCCCCGGGTACGGCGACGACCCCGGCGTGCTGGGAGGAGACCAGGGCGGAGACGGCGCGGGGGGCGCGGCCCTCAGCGGCCTGGAGGCCGAGCTCGTACGGCTGGCGAACGCCGAGCGGCGTAAGCGGGGCTGCGCGCCCATGCGGATCGACAAGCGGCTCGTGCGCTCCGCCCGCCTGCATTCCCAGGAGATGGCCGCCAGCAACACCTTCGAGCATTCCTCGCCGAACGGCCGTTCGGTCTGGGACCGCATGGAGGCGGCGGGCTACCACAATGGCGGCGCGGAGAACATCGCCCGTGGCTACCAGACCGCCCGCGAGGCGATCGAAGGGTGGATGGCCAGCAGCGGCCACCGGCGCAACATCCTCAACTGCAGTCTGATCGCGACCGGTGTGGGCGTCGATCTGGGGCCGGGCGGCCCGTGGTGGACCCAGGACTTCGGTTACTCCTGATCTTCCTCCGCCGCTGGTCGCGGCCGGTGTGGGCGTCGATCTCGGGCCGGACGCCGCGTGGCCGAGCCAGCACTCCGGTTATTCCTGACTTTCCTCATCTGCCGTGATACGCGGCTAATCTCAGCGCATGGGTTATCCCGGCGACCAGCAGCCACACCGCCAGCCGTACCTCCCCCAGGGCGAGCCGCCGACCGCCGCCCGCCACCCGGAGGCGCGGCCGTACGGCTCGGCGCCCGCGCAGCCCGGACCGCTCGGGCAGCCGGGCCAGGGGGCCCCGGCGTTCGATCCGTGGCGACGGCCGCAGCAGGCGGGCGACGACCAGGGCGGCGTCCAGGGTGGCCGGCCGGGAAGTCGCCAGGCCGGAACGTGGGCCGAGGCGGCGTCGCAGCCCAGCGGCCCCGCCGGTGCCGGCTGGGGGCCGGACGGCGCCTCGGGCGGACACCCGGGCACGGCGCCCTGGAACGCGGCAGGGCTCCCGGGAGACCCCACAGGCGGCAACGGGCAGCCGGGCGCGGGCGCCCCGCCCCAGCAGCCGGGTGGCTATCCAGCGGCTGCCCCGCCCCGGCAGCCGGGCGGCTATCCCCTGGGATCTCCCACTGGCGGCTTCCCGTCCGGCGCGCAGCCGGGTGATCTCACGTCCGGTGGCTCCCAGCCGAGCGGGACGGAGTCCGGCGCGCCCCCCGCCGCGGATCCGCGAGACGGCCGGGCATCCGCCTCCGCCGAGCCCTCCCGGACGGAACGGCGCGGCGCCGAGCCGTCCAGGGCCGAACGGCGCGCCGCCGAGTCGTCCGAGCCGCCGTGGGACCCGTACGGACCGGTCCCCTTCTGGCGGCGGCCGCTCGTGCTGTGCCTGGCCGGGCTCGCGCTGATCGGCGCGCTCTTCGCCGGTCTCTGGGTCGCGGCGAGCCGGGAGGAGCCGCCACGCGCCGCTCCGAAGCCGACCCCCACGCCGCCGCCGGTCTCCCCCGCCCCCGGAGGCAAGTACGGCTACGCCGGATCGCGTACGACCGACAAGACGCCGCTCACCGCCACGGAACTCTTCGGCCAGAAGAAGGTCACGGCCGGCAGCCGGTCATACATCCGGACGAAGGTGAACAAAGAGAAGAAGTGTGCCGACGGCGTCTCCGGCGAGAAGATCACCAAGGCTCTGAAGGCCGGAGGCTGCACCCAGCTCATCCGCGCCAGCTACAAGGACGGCACGGGAAAGATCATCGGGACCATCGGCGTCGCCAACGTCAAGACCACCACCGCGGCCAAGAAGGTGGCGTCCGCGGGCGGCGGCAAGGAGCGGCAGGACTTCCTCAAGCCGCTGCCGGGCACCGACGACATCAGCAAGTCCCTCGGCACCGGAGACGCGTACGCGGGCGGCTGGATCCACGGCCACTACACGATCCTGCTGTGGTTCCAGTTCAAGGACGGCCACAATCCGAGCAAGACCGAACTGAAGCGGCTCTACCAGGCGGCCCTGGACATCACGGAGAAGACGGTCTTCGCGGCGCTCGACACGAGATCGCTGACCGGAGGACACGGCTGATCCGCGAAACCATCTTTCCGCCGATCTTTCTGGACAAACGCCGCTCTCTGGCTGCGCACGAACACCCATAGCGGCACGATGATCTCGTCTGCGCCGATACGCTTCCGCATATGCGTGGCCAGGATCCCGTTTCCGAGCACGAACACGGCGCCGACGGCTCGACGGCACCCGCTGTGCCACCGCCGAGCTTCGGCCACCCCGACGAGATATCGCCCGACGTCCCCGGCGAGGAGTCGTCGGGCTACGACTGGTTCGCCCGCCCCGACCAGCCGGCGGGCGAGGCGTCGTCGCCCCAGGACTCGCCGAGCGCCGCTCAGGGGTCGGAGCGTCCCGAGCCGGTCGCCTCCCCCGACGATCAGGCTCCCGCCTCGGCAGACGCTCCGCGCCGCCCGCCGGCCGCCTTCGGCACGCCCGCCTCCCCCGCGCAGGGCGACGCTCAGCAGGCCGACAGCCCGCGCAGGACGTTCCGGGAGATCTCCGAGGGCGACCAGTACGAGACCATCGACTTCCCCGCCATCGACGTCACCAAGCCATGGGTGCCGCCCAGCGGTCAGGGTCGCCCCGACTCGGAGAGCGCCGGCCCCGCCGAGCCTCCCACTGCCCCGTACGCGCCCCCGACCGCACCGTACGCACCGCCGACCACGCCGCACCCGGTGCCCGTGGCCGCTCCCTCGGATGCCGGACGCCCCGAGGACTCCGGGCGCGGTGGTTCCGCTCCTGAGGGCTCCGACCGGGCCGGGGAGCCTGCGGCGCCCGCGACCGCGGAGCGCGGCGCGGGACCGGCCCACCACCACGAGCCGGCCGCTGCCACCGTGGAGCGCGACAGGCCCGCGGAGCCCGCCACCGGCGTCGAATCCGCCGAATCCGCCGAGGACGACCGGTCCGAGGCGACGGCGGCCACCGCGACATGGCCGGCGGCACGGCAGGACATGGCCGACGACGCCCCGGCGGATCACCCCGGCGGTTCGCCCGCCGAAGCGGCCCACACCGCCGAGCAGGCAGAGCCCGAGCCCGTACGCGCTCCCGAGGGCCCGGACGCCGCCCCCCGGCGCGAGGAGGCCACGCGGGGTCCCCAGGATCACGTGGGAGAGGCGTCCGCTTCCCGCGCGGAGCCGACGTCCCCGCTGCCGCGCGCCGAGTCGGAATGGACGACGCATCCCGACGAGGACGCCGTCCCGGACGACACCGACGCGGCGTCACTGGACACCGCCGAAGCCCGCAGGCCGGCGGAAGGGGAAGCGGCTCCGTACGACCGTCCGCTACCCGTCTCGGACCACGAGCCGGACCACGAGCCCGAAGCCGCCGCCGAGCCGGAGGCGGATGGCCCCGAGCAGGCGTCGCCCGCCACCGGCGAACAGGGGCCGACCGTCCCGCTCAAAGCGCCGGCGGCGCTGGAGGAGCACTCCCGGCCGAGGATCCCCGCGGAGCCCGGCGACGTCCCCGTGTGGCCGCCCCGGCTTCCGGGCGAGGCCGCCGCCGCGCCCGACGCCCCCGCGCCTACGGCATGGCCCCCGGCCGACTCGCCCGCCCCCGCCGCGCCGGCTGGTCCGGCCGGGGACGACGTGGCCGACGACCGCGCTGAAGCGGTCTCCGAGGTCCCCACCGGAGCGGACGCCGACGGCGCACCGGGTTCTCCTGGCGGCCTCGCCCCCGCGCGCCCCGTAGCACGCCGGGAAATGGCCGTCGACCTGCCCCCGGACCGTACGGATCACCGCGCGGCGGCCTTCCACGCCGGCGCGGCAGCCGTCCCGTCACCGTCCGGCGCGGCGGCTGTGCCGTCACCGTCCGGGACGGCGACGCAGCCGATGCCGTCCGGCGCGGCGCAGGGCCAGGTCCTGCTCGCGCCCGGGCACCCGCCCCAGCCCAGCGGCCTCCCCGTCCCGGTCGCCCCCCCGGCGACGGCGCCCGCGAAGCGTTCCGGCGGCGGCAAGCGCATCCTGCTCGGCGCGGGCACGGGTGTCGTGGTGGTCGCCATCGGCGCCGCCGCCTATCTCGCGTACACCGGGGGGCCGGAGGACTCCGCGGCCCCTGGCGGCGCTGCGGCGAACACCGCCGCGCCCGCGGCCACCGCACCCGCGGCGGAGCCGAGCACGACCGCGAGCGCGAGCACCGGCACGAGCGTCAACACGGGGGCGCCCGTCGACTCGGAGGAGACCGATCCGGGCAAGCTCACCCTGACCGGGACCTTCCCCGACACCCGGATCACCCTCGCCGGGCGCAGCTTCAAGCGGGTCAAGGTCAACGTCACCGACAGCTGTGACCAGGCGGCGGCCGGGGCCTTCGCCGAAGCGCTCAAGCAGCGGGAGTGCCGCCGGGTCCTCAGGGCGACCTACGTGGACGCGAAGCAACGCTACGCCGTGACCACCGGCATCGCGGTGCTGCCGAGCAAGGAGGCGGCGCTCGCGGTCGACCGGACCAAGAACCTGAGCGGCAACCTCTGGTTCCGCGGGCTCAACGGCGACCCCGGCAGCGGTGCCGAGCGGGTGGCGATCTCCGGCGGGTACGCCGCGGGCATGGTGTGGGGCCGCTACATCGTGTTCAGCTACGCGACCTACGCCGACGGCCACACGCCGAGCGCCAAGGAGCAGGACCTCGGCCCGGTCAGCGGCGCCTTCCGCGACCACACGGCCGAGGTGATCGGCAAGCGCGTCAAGGACTGAGCGTGCGCACCCGGCGCGTCGCCGCGGCGCGCCGGGCCAGCTCCTCGCCCACCGGATAACCGACTTCCTCCAGGGTCAGCCCATGCGCCGGGGCCACGTGGACCCCCGATTCGCGTACGGCGCGGACCAGCACCTGCCCGGGCCACTCGACGGGCTGCCTGCCCTCGCCCACCGCGAGCAGCGAGCCCACCAACGCCCGGACCATGGAATGGCAGAACGCGTCCGCGATCACGGTCGCCTGGATGATGCCGTCCTCGCCCCGCATCCAGTCGAGCCGCTGCAACTCGCGGATCGTCGTGGCGCCCTCACGCTTGCGGCAGAACGCGGCGAAGTCATGCTCGCCGATCAGGCGTTGGGCGGCGGCGTTGAGGAGATCGACGTCCAGCGGCCGGTTGTGCCACAGCACCTCCCGCCGCCGCAGCGGATCGGTCCCGCCAGGAGCGTCGCACACGCGGTAGACGTACCGCCGGAAGAGAGCGGAGAACCGGGCGTCAAACCCCTCAGGAGCCACCGAGACGGTATAAACACGCACATCCTGGGAGAGAACCCCGGCCAGCCTTCTCGTGAGCGCAGCGAGCCAATGAGCGCCCTCCGCCCGCCAGGCGTCCTCGGGGTCGGTCTCGGGGTCCCGCTGCCGGGCCCGCGCGGTGTCGGCCACCGCGAGCCGCGAGAGCGGAAGGTCCACATGCGCCACCTGTCCGCGCGCGTGCACCCCGGCGTCCGTACGGCCGGCCACGGTCAGCTGAGGGGCCGGGTCCATCCGGAGGATGCGGCCCAGCGCGCCTTCCAGCTCACCCTGGACGGTCCGCCGCTCCGGCTGGCGGGCCCAGCCGGAGAAGTCGGTGCCGTCATAGCCCAGATCGAGCCTCAGCCGAACTTCGCGGTCCACGTCCATCCTCCCGTACGGCACTGCGGCGACCGTACCCAAACGAAGAGCGGGCCCAGCGAACCCGCAGGGAACGCTGGACCCGCTCACAGGCCTTTGATCAGCACAGGCCCTTGATCAGGCCTCGTCCTTCTTGGCCTCGTCAGCCGTGGCCTCGGTCTCGGCGACCTCGGCGGCCGGGGTCTCGACGACCTCCTCGGCCGGGGCCGGGGCCTCGGCGGCAGCGGCCGGACGCGTGACCGTGACCGGGTTCAGCTGCTCGGTGACCAGCTCGATGACCGCCATGGGAGCGGCGTCGCCCTTACGCGGGCCGAGCTTGGTGATGCGCGTGTAGCCACCGGGACGCTCGGCGAACGTCGGCGCGATCTCGGTGAAGAGGTGGTGCACGACGCCCTTGTCACGGACGACGGTCAGCACCTGGCGACGGTTGTGCATGTCGCCCTTCTTCGCCTTGGTGATCAGCTTCTCCGCGAGCGGGCGGAGACGCTTGGCCTTGGCCTCGGTGGTGCGGATCCGGCCGTGCTGGAACAGCTGGGTGGCGAGGTTCGCCAGGATCAGCCGCTCGTGCGCCGGGCTGCCGCCGAGACGGGCGCCCTTGGTGGGCTTGGGCATTTCATTTCTCCTTGAGAGACAACCCGCTCCGGCCGTGTCAGGTACCGGAGTCGGGGCGGCGGGCTCCGGAGAGCCCGCCTTCGGCAAATCTGTGGTTCCGCCGCTTCACCCGGATGGCCGGGCTGCCTCCCGGCGCCGCGGCGGCGGTGTGTGCCCACCGCCTCGGCACCGGAACGGCCGAGACACGATCTAGTACTGCTCGGTCTCGATGAAGCCGCCGTCCTCGTCGTCGTACCCGCCGCCGGCGACCGCGCTGGGGTCGAATCCGGGCGGGGAGTCCTTGAGGGCGAGGCCCATCTCGTGCAGCTTCTGCTTGACCTCTTCGATCGACTTGGCGCCGAAGTTGCGGATGTCGAGCAGGTCCTGCTCACTGCGGGCGACGAGCTCACCCACGGTGTGGATGCCCTCGCGCTTGAGGCAGTTGTACGAACGAACCGTGAGGTTCAGCTCCTCGATCGGCAGCGCCAGGTCCGCGGCCAGGGCGGCGTCGGTCGGCGACGGGCCGATGTCGATGCCCTCGGCCTCGACGTTCAGCTCGCGCGCGAGACCGAACAGCTCGACGAGGGTCTTACCCGCCGAGGCGACCGCGTCGCGCGGCTTCATCGACGGCTTGGTCTCGACGTCCAGGATCAGCCGGTCGAAGTCCGTGCGCTGCTCGACACGGGTGGCCTCGACCTTGTAGGTGACCTTGAGGACCGGGGAGTAGATGGAGTCGATCGGAATCCGGCCGATCTCCTGGCCCGGCTGCTTGTTCTGGGCCGCGGAGACGTAGCCGCGACCGCGCTCGACGGTCAGCTCCATCTCCAGCTTCGCCTTGCCGTTCAGCGTGGCGATGTGCAGGTCGGGGTTGTGCACCTCGACACCGGCCGGCGGCGCGATGTCGGCGGCGGTGACCTCACCCGGACCCTGCTTGCGCAGGTACATCACGACCGGCTCGTCGTGCTCGGACGAGACGACCAGCGACTTGAGGTTGAGGATGATGTCGGTGACGTCTTCCTTGACCCCGGGCACGGTCGAGAACTCGTGCAGCACGCCCTCGATGCGGATGCTGGTGACCGCCGCCCCCGGGATGGAGGACAGCAGCGTGCGCCGCAGCGAGTTGCCGATGGTGTAACCGAAGCCCGGCTCCAGCGGCTCGATGACGAACTTGGACCGGTGCTCCTCGAGCGACTCCTCCAGGAGGCTCGGGCGCTGTGCGATGAGCATGTGGGATCTCCCCTGTTTCCGGGACGATTCCGCCGCGTCCCCCACCGCCGGTCGCTGCTCGCGACCCGGCCGTGCCTGGACCGGTTTCCTCTCCCTGTACGGCGGCGCCCGCTATTTGACGCCACTCGCCTACAACCATGATGCCGCACGGCCCGCACCAGGCGAGCCGTACGGCCATCGTCGTCGCTCGGGAGCTCTTACTTGGAGTAGAGCTCGACGATGAGCTGCTCCTGGACCAGCGTGTCGATCTGCTGGCGGACCGGGAGCTGGTGCACGAGGATGCGCATGCTGTCCGGGGTGACACCCAGCCACGCCGGGACGGTCTTGTCACCGGCGGTGGCGCGGGCCACCTCGTACGGCAGCAGGTTCCGCGACTTCTCGCGGACCTCGATGATGTCGTGCTCGCGAACGCGGTACGACGGGATGTCGACCTTCTTGCCGTTCACCAGGATGTGCCCGTGGCGCACCTGCTGGCGGGCGGCGTCGCGCGACTCGGCGAAACCGGCGCGGTAGACCACGTTGTCGAGACGGCTCTCCAGGATCTGGAGGAGGTTCTCACCGGTCTTGCCGGCCTTGCGGTTGGCTTCCTCGTAGTAGTTGCGGAACTGCTTCTCGAGGACGCCGTAGATGCGGCGGGTCTTCTGCTTCTCACGAAGCTGGAGCTGGTACTCCGACTCCTTCGGACGGCCGCGGCCGTGCTCACCCGGCGGGTAAGGACGGATCTCGATGGGGCACTTCGCGGACTCGCACTTCTTGCCCTTGAGGAAGAGCTTGGTCTTCTCCCGGCGGCAGAGCTTGCAGTCCGCACCCGTGTAACGAGCCATTTCTCTCTATCTCCTGGAGCTCAGACGCGGCGGCGCTTCGGCGGACGGCAACCGTTGTGCGGGACCGGAGTCACGTCCTGGATGGACCCGACCTCGAGCCCGGTCGCCTGCAGCGAGCGGATCGCGGTCTCACGGCCGGAGCCGGGGCCCTTGACGAAGACGTCGACCTTGCGCATGCCGTGCTCCATGGCGCGGCGGGCGGCGTTCTCAGCGGCCATCTGCGCGGCGAACGGGGTGGACTTACGGGAGCCCTTGAACCCGACGTGGCCGGCGCTGGCCCAGGAGATCACGTTCCCGTTCGGGTCGGTGATCGAAACGATCGTGTTGTTGAACGTGCTCTTGATGTGGGCGTGCCCATGAGCGACGTTCTTCTTCTCCTTGCGGCGCACCTTCTTCGGTGCGCCCTGGCGGCTCTTCGGCGGCATTTAAGCGCTATCTCCTGGAATGTGGCTGCTAGGACTACTTCTTGCCCGGCTTCTTCTTGCCGGCCACGGTCTTCTTCTTGCCCTTGCGGGTACGCGCGTTCGTCTGCGTCCGCTGACCGTGGACCGGCAGACCCTTGCGGTGCCGGATGCCCTGGTAGCAGCCGATCTCGATCTTGCGGCGGATATCGGCCTGAACCTCGCGACGGAGGTCACCCTCGATCTTGAAGTTCGCCTCGATGTAGTCACGCATCGGCACGAGCTCGGCATCGCTGAGCTGGTGGACGCGCAGGTCCGGGCTGATGCCCGTCGCCTCCAGGATCTCCTGGGCGCGAGTGCGGCCGATTCCGAAAATGTAGGTGAGAGCGATCTCCAGCCGCTTGTCGCGGGGGAGGTCGACGCCAACCAGGCGAGCCATGGTCGGGCATTCTCCTTCGTGGTGGCGGAGGTCCTACGCCTCACTTCCCCTCCCCATGCCCGGGGTGAGGGCCCCGGCCTCCGACCGGGGGTCTCCCATGTGGTCCGGCGTTCCTCCTGGGAACGCCGCCTTCACGGGTGTGACGCGCGATTACTTTTCACTGGTCCCACATGGCTCGAGTCCGCTACTTGAGCGGACTCTCATGGGGACCTTCTCTGCGACCCTGGACGAGCCCGCCTTGCCTCTGCCCCTTCGCGGCCCGCCTTCGGCGAGCCACCGGATGCCCCGGCTCGGCTTCCTCTCGTCCGGACTGGTCGAGTCCGCCTCGCCTCGTACGCACTCGGTCCGCTTTCGCGGACCGCACCGTGCCCGGCTCGGCTTCCTCGCCTTAGCCCTGGCGCTGCTTGTGGCGCAGGTTGTCGCAGATCACCATGACGCGACCGTGCCGGCGGATCACCTTGCACTTGTCGCAGATCTTCTTGACGCTCGGCTTGACCTTCATAGTCCCTAGTTCGTTCCTCAGACGGCCCGCCCTGTTGTGGAGGGGGGCTTACTTGTATCGGTAGACGATCCGCCCGCGACTCAGGTCGTAGGGGCTCAGTTCCACGACCACCCGGTCGTCCGGAAGAATCCGGATGTAGTGCATCCGCATTCGTCCGCTGATGTGGGCCAGGACCTTATGGCCGTTGTCGAGCTGCACCCGGAACATCGCGTTCGGGAGCGACTCAACCACAGTGCCCTCGATCTCGATGGCGCCGTCTTTCTTGGCCATGTCCCTCGCGTTTCACTGATCGGTCGTCTGAGGCTTCGGATCACTACGCAGCCGCGACCTTCATCGCGCTTCCAGAGAGCGGCGGCCAGCAAGGCCACCTACCGCGCAAAAGGTCATAGTGAGCCGACAAAGGAGTGTACGGCAACCCGCCCAGAAATGCGAAACGGGCTGCGGCGTCTCCATACCAGCAGCCAGGCTACCCCAGATCACCGTCTCGTCACGCACCGCCGTACGCGATGGGGACGGGGCGGGTTCACTCGCTCTGCCCGCCGTTCCGGGGCCGCCGATCGCCCGGTGAGGCGGACGCGGCGGGATCGAGCCGGCCGGCTGTCGTAGACCACCTACCCCGAGGCCGCCGTCGTGATCACACGTGGCGGGTAAAGAGCGCGCCCGTCCCGCGTACGGGACGGCGCACCGCCCGGGTCACGGCCGGCGCTGTTCCTTCCCGAAGAGCGTGCCGGCCAGCAGGATGGCGCCCCACGGCCCCATCACCCACAACGGCCACGGATAGACCCAGTGGACCGACGTGACGACGACGATGAGCCAGATGACCCAGTTGATCGCGCTCGCGGTCGCCCAGGCGGCCCAGGCGGCCTTGAGCCCCGTCTGGCGGCTGCGGGCGGGCCGCTGACGCGCCTGGGCGGAGGCCGTCGCGGGGAGCCGGTGGAGGTCGATGTCCGGCAGGTCCACCGTCAGCTTGGACAGCTCGCCGTACGTCTTGCTCGCGTAGACCTGCGCCAACCGATCGTTGAACTCGTCGACGGTCAACCTGCCCTCGGCGACGTGCTCCCGCAACGCGGCGGCGACCCGATCACGGTCGCCGTCGGAGGCTCGCATATCCGGAGTTGCCGCCATCACCATCTACTCCCGCCGCTCCGCATGGTTAGCCCCATTATGTGGCACGAGCGGGCGAAGGGGGCTCAGGGAAATCAGGCCTGTCCGCCGGAACCCGCGACGGGCTCGCCGAAGCGGGACGCTCCGCCGTCGATCGCGGTGAGCACCAGGGGGCCGTTCTCCGTCACCGCGACGCTGTGTTCGAAGTGGGCCGACGCCTTGCCGTCCACAGTGACGACCGTCCAGTCGTCGGCCAGGACCCGGGTGCGGTCGGTGCCGAGGTTGACCATGGGCTCGATCGCGAAGCACATGCCCGGCTCGAAGCGCGGGCCCCTCCCGGGGCGGCCGTGGTTGGCGACCCACGGGTCCATGTGCATCTCGGTCCCGATGCCGTGCCCGCCGTACTCCTGCGGGATGCCGTAGCGGCCCTGGGAACGCACGTACTTCTCCACCTGGAAGCCGATGTCCGACAGGTGGCCGCCGACGCGGAGCGCGGCGATGCCGCGCCACATGGCCTCCTCGGTCACCCGCATCAGCTCGGTCAGCGCGGGATCGACCTCGCCGACCGCGACGGTGATCGCGGAGTCGCCGTGCCAGCCGTCCAGGATCGCCCCGCAGTCGATGGAGATGATGTCACCCTCGCGCAGCTTGCGCCGGTCGGTGGGGATGCCGTGGACGACCTCGTCGTTCACCGAGGCGCAGATGGTCGCGGGGAAGCCCTGGTAGCCCTTGAACGACGGAATCGCACCCGCGTCCCTGATCGCCTTCTCCGCGATGACGTCCAGGTCGAGCGGAGTCAGGCCGGGTTCGACCGACGAGCGCAGCAGCTCGAGCGTCTTGCCGACGACCAGACCGGCCGCCCGCATCTTCTCCAGCTGCTCAGGCGTCTTCACCTGGATTCCGTGCTTGTTCTTCTTGAACACTCTGGCACCCCCTGGGGTGTTCTAACGGCCGGACTATCAGGCCAATTCCCCCGATTCTGCCCTAAAGCGCCGGACGCCATCCCACATATGGGATGGCGTCCGAAAGGGAGAGCGTCAGTTAGGGGACGTGCGCAACGCCGCCAGCGCCCGTCGGGTGATCTCGTCGACCGGTCCGGTCGCGTCCACCCGTACGAGGATCCCCTCGTCCGAATAGAAGTTGATCAACGGGGACGTCTGCTCCTGGTAGACCTCCAGGCGCCGCCTGATGGTCTCCTCGCGGTCGTCGTCACGCTGGAACAGCTCGCCGCCGCACGCGTCGCAGACGCCCGCCACCGAAGGGGGGTCGAAGTCGACGTGCCACACCTTGCCGCACTGGCGGCAGGTACGCCGGCCGGCGAGGCGTCGTACGACCTCCTCGTCGTCGACGACCAGCTCCAGAACGATGTCCAGTCCGGTGCCGAACTCGGCCAGCATCTTCTGCAAGATCTGCGCCTGCGGCACGTTGCGCGGGAAGCCGTCCAGCAGGAAGCCCTGCTGCGCGTCCTCCTCGCTCAGCCGATCGCGGACCATGGCGACCGTCACCTCGTCGGGGACGAGGTCGCCGCGGTCCATGTACCCCTTGGCAAGCTTGCCGAGTTCCGTGCCACCGGAGACGTTGGCGCGGAAGATGTCACCTGTCGAGATTTTCGGGATCGACAGATGCGATGCGATGAACTGGGCCTGCGTCCCCTTGCCCGCTCCGGGGGGCCCGACCAAGACGACGCGCACTATCTCAGGAAGCCCTCGTAGTTACGCTGCTGAAGCTGGCTCTCGATCTGCTTGACCGTGTCCAGGCCGACACCAACCATGATGAGAATGCTGGTCCCTCCGAACGGGAAGTTCTGGCTCGCACCGACCACCGCCAGCGCGAGGATCGGGATCAGCGAGATGACACCCAGATACGGCGCACCGGCGGCCGTGAGCCGCGTGAGCACGTAGTTGAGGTACTCAGCGGTCGGCCGGCCCGGACGGATGCCCGGGATGAACCCACCGTACTTCTTCATGTTGTCGGCGACTTCAACGGGGTTGAAGGTAATGGACACGTAGAAGTAGGTGAAGAAGAGGATCAGCGCGAAGAACGTGACCATGTAGACGGGGTGGTCGCCCGTCACCAGGTTCTGGGCCAGCCATTCGACGATCGGGCCGGGGTTCTCTTTCCGCCCGAAGATGGTGACCAGCAGCTGGGGCAGGTACAGCAGCGACGAGGCGAAGATGACCGGGATGATGCCGGCCTGGTTCACCTTGAGCGGGATGTAGGTGGAGGTCCCGCCGTACATGCGGCGGCCCACCATGCGCTTCGCGTACTGCACCGGGACGCGGCGCTGCGCCTGCTCGATGAAGACGACCACGGCGATCATCACGATGCCGACGATCATCACCATGACGAACTTGAACGCGCTCTGCCGGAAGATGTTCATCAGCTCGGACGGGAAGACCGCGACGACCTGCGTGAAGATCAGGATCGACATGCCGTTCCCGATACCGCGGTCGGTCACGAGCTCGCCCAGCCACATGATCACCGCGGTGCCCGCGGTCATCGTGATCACCATGGTGACCAGCGTGAAGATGTCCTCGTTCAGGAGGATCGGCAGATTGTTGTTCGGGAAGAGCTGTCCCGAGCGCGCCAGTGCGACGAAAGCCGTCGACTGGAGGATGGCGAGACCGATGGTCAGATATCGCGTGTACTGCGTGATCTTCGCGGTACCCGCCTGGCCTTCCTTCTTCAGGGCCTCGAGGCGGGGAATAACGACGGTCAGCAGCTGCAGGATGATGCTCGCCGTGATGTACGGCATGATGCCCAGGGCGAACACTGAAAGTTTCAGCAGCGCGCCACCGCTGAACAGCTGGACCATCCCGTAGATGTTGCCGCTGTCGCCCGCCTGCGCTTGCTGCAGAGCTTTGGCGACGTTCTCGGAGTTGACACCCGGGGTCGGCAGCACCGAGCCGAGCCGGAACAGCGCGATGATGCCCAATGTGAAGAGCAGCTTCTTGCGCAGGTCAGGCGTCCGGAATGCCCGAGTAATCGCGGATAGCACGGTACCTCCTGCGCGCCTGTGACGCGTAAAGGTCGGCGATGACGCGAAGGCGTGCATCGGGATGTCTATTTGCGAGTGATCGACGGGACAGAGCCCGCGTTCAGCGAACTCTAACGCACTACGGGCGCGGAGGCTCATAACGAACCTCCGCGCCTCGCATTACGTGCCTAAAGCTCGGAAACCGAGCCACCGGCCGCAGTGATCTTCTCCTTGGCCGAAGCAGAGAAGGCGTGCACCTTCACGTTCAACGCCACAGAGATCTCACCGGTTCCCAGCACCTTGACGAGCTGGTTCTTGCGGACCGCGCCCTTCGCGACCAGACCCTCGACGGTGACCTCGCCACCCTCGGGGTACAGCTCGCCGAGCTTGTCCAGGTTGACGACCTGGTAGGTCGTCTTGAACAGCGCGTTCGAGAAGCCCTTCAGCTTCGGCAGCCGCCGCTGGAGCGGGATCTGGCCACCCTCGAAGCCGAGCGGGACGGTCGTACGCGACTTGGTGCCCTTCGTACCGCGACCGGCGGTCTTCCCCTTGGACGCCTCGCCACGACCCTTGCGGATCTTGGCCTTGTTGGCACCGGGAGCCGGGCGCAGGTCGTGGAGCTTGAGCGGAGCGTTCTCAGGCATGACTAGTCGACCTCTTCCACCTCGACGAGGTGCGTCACCACGGCGACCATGCCCCGGATCTCCGGGCGGTCCTCCTTGACGACGACATCGCCGATTCGCTTCAGGCCCAGCGAGCGCAGCGAGTCACGCTGGTTCTGCTTGCCACCGATCTTGGAGCGGACCTGGGTGATCTTCAGACGCGCCATGGACTAGCTCACCGCCTTCGCTGCCGCGGCGGCCTCGGCGAGGCCCTCGGCCCGCGCCTTCAGCATCGCCTTGGGAGCGACGTCCTCGATCGGCAGGCCACGACGGGCCGCGATCTCCTCGGGCCGGCTGAGGCCCTTCAGAGCCGCCACCGTGGCGTGCACGATGTTGATCGGGTTGTCCGAGCCGAGCGACTTGGACAGGACATCGTGGATGCCGGCGCACTCCAGGACGGCGCGCACCGGACCACCCGCGATGACACCGGTACCGGGCGAAGCCGGACGCAGGAGGACGACGCCGGCGGCGTCCTCGCCCTGCACGGTGTGCGGGATGGTGCCCAGGATGCGCGGCACCTTGAAGAAGTGCTTCTTGGCCTCTTCGACACCCTTGGCGATCGCCGCGGGCACCTCCTTGGCCTTGCCGTATCCGACACCGACCAGGCCGTTGCCGTCGCCGACGATGACCAGCGCGGTGAAGCTGAAGCGCCGACCACCCTTGACGACCTTGGCCACTCGGTTGATCTTTACGACGCGCTCGATGTACGAGACGCCCTTGTCGGCGGCGCCACCGCGGCGATCGTCACGACGGTCCCGCCGCTCGCCACCGCCGCCGGCGCCGCGACGCGGAGCTGCAGCCATCAGTGGTTCCTCTTCTCATTGCTCATCAGACGGGCCATTCGGTGCATCTCGCACCCTCGGAACGGAGTCATCAGAACTCCAGCCCGCTTTCGCGGGCGCTGTCCGCGAGGGCCGCGATGCGTCCCGCGTAACGGTTGCCACCGCGGTCGAAGACGACGGCGGTGATCCCGGCGGTCTTGGCCCGCTGAGCGAGAAGCTCGCCGACCTTCTTCGCCTTGTCGGTCTTGTCACCCTCAGCGTGGCGCAGCGTGGGGTCCATGGTGGACGCGCTCACCAGCGTGTGGCCCTGGGTGTCGTCGACGATCTGCACGAACAGGTGCCGGGCAGAGCGGTTGACGACCAGGCGCGGGCGCTCCTGCGTGCCGAAGAGGTTCTTGCGGACACGGATGTGACGGCGGGCTCGCGAAACGGCGCGAGCGGCGGTGTGCTTGCCGTACTTCGCGGTCATCGCTACTTACCAGCCTTTCCGACCTTGCGGCGGATAACTTCGCCCTGGTAGCGCACACCCTTGCCCTTGTAGGGGTCGGGCTTGCGCAACTTACGGATGTTCGCGGCGACCTCGCCGACCTTCTGCTTGTCGATGCCGTCCACGTGGAACAGGGTCGGCTTCTCGACGCGGAAGGAGACACCCTCAGGGGCGTCCACGATCACCGGGTGGCTGAAGCCGAGAGAGAACTCCAGCTGCGTCGGGCCCTTGGCCTGGACGCGGTAACCGACACCGACGATCTCGAGCGTCTTGCTGTAGCCCTGCGTCACGCCGGCCACCATGTTGGCGATCAGCGTGCGGGACAGGCCGTGCAGCGCACGGACCCGGTTCTCGTCGTTGGGACGGGTGACGGCGATGTTGCCGTCCTCGGCCCGAGCCACCTCGATGGGCTCTGCGACCGTGTGAGAGAGCGTGCCCTTCGGGCCCTTGACCTGGACATCCCGGCCGTTGATGGTGATGTCAACACCACTCGGTACGGGGATGGGCAGCCGTCCGATTCTCGACATGCTGGATTCCTCCCCTCGTTACCAGACGTAGGCGAGGACTTCCCCGCCCACTCCACGCTTGCCGGCCTGCTTGTCGGTCATGAGGCCGCCGGACGTCGAAATGATCGCGACGCCCAAGCCGCCCAGGACGCGGGGCAGGTTGTCCTTCTTTGCATAGACCCGCAGACCGGGCTTGGATACCCGGCGCAGGCCCGCGAGCGAACGCTCACGGCTCGGCCCGAACTTCAGCTCCACCACGAGGTTCTTGCCGACCTTGGCGTCCTCGACGCTCCAGGCCTGGATGTAGCCCTCCTGCTGGAGGATCTCGGCGATGTGCGCCTTGATCTTCGAGTACGGCATGGTCACGGTGTCGTGATAGGCCGAGTTCGCGTTACGCAGACGCGTCAACATGTCTGCGATCGGGTCGGTCATCGTCATGGCCGGTGGCCTTCCTCACCGTGGTTTCCACCTGTTCGTCCGTGTCACCAGACACGCGGTGGACCTACGGTGCGGTCGTGGACGCCTGGAGGCGTCCGGTTGATATGACTTCTGGATGCGGCGGGCGCCGCGCGGGGCCACGGTATCGGCCCCGCGACGGGACTACCAGCTCGACTTGGTGATGCCGGGCAGCTCGCCCCGGTGCGCCATCTCGCGGAAGCACACGCGGCAGAGCCCGAACTTGCGGTACACAGCGCGGGGACGGCCGCAGCGCGAGCACCGAGTGTACGCCCGGACCTCGAACTTCGCCTTGCGCGCTGCCTTGACCTTAAGCGACGTCTTCGCCATGATCAGGCCTCCTTGAACGGGAATCCGAGGAGCTTCAGCAGCGCCCGGCCCTGGTCGTCGTTCGTTGCGGTGGTCACGACCGTGATGTCCATGCCCCGCTGCCGGTCGACCTTGTCCTGGTCGACCTCGTGGAACATGACCTGCTCGGTGAGCCCGAAGGTGTAGTTGCCGTTGCCGTCGAACTGCTTCGGCGAGAGGCCGCGGAAGTCCCGAATACGCGGGAGGGCCAGCGACAGCAGCCGGTCAAGGAACTCCCACATGCGGTCGCCGCGCAGCGTCACGTGGGCGCCGATCGGCATGCCCTCACGCAGCTTGAACTGCGCGATGGACTTGCGGGCGCGGGCCACGGCGGGCTTCTGACCGGTGATCACGGTGAGGTCGCGGACGGCGCCCTCGATCAGCTTGGAGTCGCGAGCGGCCTCGCCGACACCCATGTTCACCTTGATCTTGGTGATCGTGGGCACCAGCATGATGTTCTCGATGCCGAACTCCTCGCGCAGCTTCGCGATGATCTCCTCGCGGTAGCGCTGCTTGAGACGCGGGATCGTGCGCTCTTCAGTCGTGGCGGTCATCAGTTGTCCTCACCCGTCTTGTCGGCCTTCTCGTCGGCCTTCTTCTCGGGCTTCTCGTCATCCTTGAGCTTCTTGACGTTGCTCACGTGGATGGGAGCCTCCATGGTCTGCACGCCGCCTTCCTTGGCGCCACGCGGGCCCTGGTGGGTCACCTTGGAGTGCTTCTTGACCAGGTTGACACCCTCGACCACCACGCGGTCCTCGCGCGGGAGCGCGGCGATGACGCGGCCCTTGGCACCCTTGTCCTTGCCGGCGATGACCTGGACGAGGTCACCCTTCTTCACATGCAGCTTCGACATCTACAACACCTCCGGAGCGAGCGAGATGATGCGCATGAACTTCTTGTCGCGCAGCTCCCGGCCGACGGGGCCGAAGATACGCGTGCCCCGGGGGTCACCGCTGTCCTTGATGATGACCGCGGCGTTCTCGTCGAAGCGGATGTAGGAGCCATCGGGGCGGCGGCGCTCCTTGGCGGTGCGCACCACGACAGCCTTGACAACGTCGCCCTTCTTCACGCCGCCGCCGGGAATGGCATCCTTCACCGTCGCAACGATGATGTCGCCGATGCCCGCGTAGCGCCGGCCCGAGCCGCCGAGCACCCGGATGCAGAGGATCTCCTTGGCACCCGTGTTGTCGGCGACCTTGAGTCGCGACTCCTGCTGGATCACGTCAACTCCTGTTTGTCGCGCCGGTTCTCACCTGGGAGGCGAGCCTGGCGGAACCTGATGTGGTCTTGTTCCCCCGGCGACAGCCGTCCGGTCGGGTCCACCTCACCGCGCACCGTGCCGCACGGCTTACGCCGTCCGGCCGTGCCCGGCTCGGTCGCCCCTCCGGCGCACCGCCGCCGCAGGCGGACCGGGCCCGTCTGGGCCCGACCCCTTGGACACCGTCATGGGGGGCGGTCTCCCACCCCCCACGAGGCGCGTTCTGTGCGGGTGGTCCGGGGGCCTTTCCCGGCCGGTACGGCTCTCGCCGACCGCCCCGGGAACGGGCCCGCCGTCCCTCCCTGGCTTACTTGGCCTTCTCGAGGATCTCCACGACCCGCCAGCGCTTGCTGGCGGACATCGGCCGGGTCTCCATCAGGAGAACGCGGTCGCCGACTCCGCAGGTGTTCTGCTCGTCGTGCGCCTTGTACTTGGTCGTACGGCGGATGACCTTGCCGTACAGGGGGTGCTTCACGCGGTCCTCGACGGCGACGACGACGGTCTTGTCCATCTTGTCGCTCACCACGAGACCCTCACGGGTCTTGCGGTAGTTCCGCACCGTCTTCTCGGTTGTCTCAGCCATCGCTCGACTCCTTCTCGACCGTGACGATGCCGAGCTCGCGCTCACGCATCACGGTGTAGATACGGGCGATCTCGCGGCGGACGGCGCGCAGCCGCCCGTGGCTCTCCAACTGTCCGGTCGCCGCCTGGAAGCGGAGGTTGAACAGCTCCTCCTTGGCTTCCTTCAGCTTCTGGACCAGAGCCTCCTGGTCCTCCACACGCAGCTCACCGGCGGTCAGGCCCTTAGCCATCACGCCTCACCCACTTCACGCTTAACGAACCGGCACTTCATGGGGAGCTTGTGCATCGCGCGCCGCAGGGCCTCACGGGCCACCGGCTCGGCGACACCCGAGAGCTCGAACATGACGCGACCGGGCTTGACATTGGCGATCCACCACTCCGGCGAACCCTTACCGGAACCCATGCGGGTCTCGGCCGGCTTCTTGGTGAGGGGACGGTCCGGGTAGATGTTGATCCACACCTTGCCGCCACGGCGGATGTGCCGGGTCATGGCGATACGAGCCGACTCGATCTGGCGGTTGGTCACGTAGGAGTGCTCAAGCGCCTGGATGCCGAACTCGCCGAACACGACCCTGGTGCCGCCCTTGGCGGCGCCGCTGCGGTCGGGCCGGTGCTGCTTACGGTGCTTGACCCTGCGCGGGATCAGCATGGTCAGCTCCCTTCGGCACCCGGCTGCTCCGCCGGGCCGGTCTCAGGGGCGGCCTGTGCGGCAGCCTCGGTTCTGGGGGCGCGGTCGCCACGGCCACCGGCGCCACGACGCGGACGGTCGCCGCCGCCACGACGCGGACGGTCACCGGCTCCACCACGACGGTCGTCGCGCTCACGGCGCTGGCCCGCACGGGCACCGGCCGCGGCGGCCTCGCGCTCGGCGCGACTGGTCGGGGCCTCACCCTTGTAGATCCACACCTTCACGCCGATGCGGCCGAAGGTGGTGCGGGCCTCGTAGAAGCCGTAGTCGATGTCGGCGCGGAGCGTGTGCAGGGGCACGCGGCCCTCGCGGTAGAACTCCGAGCGGGACATCTCGGCGCCGCCCAGACGACCGGAGCACTGCACCCGGATGCCCTTGGCGCCGCTCTTCATGGCGGACTGCATGGCCTTGCGCATGGCCCGGCGGAACGAGACGCGGCTGGAGAGCTGCTCGGCCACGCCCTGCGCGACGAGCTGCGCGTCGATCTCGGGGTTCTTCACCTCGAGGATGTTCAGCTGGACCTGCTTCTTGGTCAGCTTCTCCAGGTCGCCACGGATGCGGTCGGCCTCGGCGCCGCGGCGGCCGATGACGATGCCCGGCCGGGCGGTGTGGATGTCGACCTGGACGCGGTCCGTGGTGCGCTCGATCTCGACCTTGGAGATGCCGGCCCGCTCCATGCCCTTCTGCAGCATGCGACGGATCGCAACGTCCTCGGCGACGTACGACTTGTAGAGCTTGTCGGCGTACCACCGGCTCTTGAAGTCGGTCGTGATGCCGAGGCGGAACCCGTGCGGGTTAACCTTCTGGCCCACTAGCGGGTCCTTCCCTTCGGCTCGCGGGACTCCACAATCACGGTGATGTGGCTGGTCCGCTTGTTGATCCGATAGGCACGACCCTGGGCACGCGGCCGGAACCGCTTCAGCGTCGGTCCCTCGTCGACCCACGCGCGGCTCACGAAGAGCGTCTCACGGTCGAGCTTGAAGTTGTGCTCAGCGTTCGCGATCGCGCTCGAGAGCACCTTGTACACGGTCTCGCTCGCCGCCTGGGGAGCGAACTGCAGCACGGCCTGCGCCTCCGAAGCGGGCAGCCCGCGAATGAGGTCCACCACACGGCGGGCCTTCCGGGGCGTGTGGCGCGCATACCGCGCCTGTGCCCTGGCTTCCATCGCTGTCTCCTCTAATGCTTGCTTGAAGGCGCTTACCGCCGGCTGCGGCGGTCTTCCTTGACGTGGCTGCGGAACGTCCGCGTAGGAGCGAACTCTCCGAGCTTGTGACCGATCATCGACTCGGTGATGAACACCGGGACGTGCTTGCGGCCGTCGTGCACGGCGATCGTGTGACCCAGCATGTCGGGCACGATCATGGAGCGCCGCGACCACGTCTTGATGACGTTCTTGGTGCCCTTCTCGTTCTGGGCGTCCACCTTCTTCGTAAGGTGGTCGTCCACGAAGGGACCCTTCTTAAGGCTACGTGGCATTTCGGCTGCTCCTACCGCTTCTTCCTCTTGCTCCGACGACGGATGATCAGCCGGTCGCTGGCCTTGTTCGCCTGTCGGGTGCGGCCCTCGGGCTTGCCCTTCGGGTTCACCGGGTGACGACCGCCGGACGTCTTACCCTCACCACCACCATGCGGATGGTCGACCGGGTTCATGGCGACACCGCGAACCGTGGGGCGCTTGCCCTTCCAACGGTTACGGCCGGCCTTACCGATGTTGATGTTGGCCTGCTCGGCGTTGCCCACCTGACCGACGCTGGCCCGGCAGCGGACGTCGACCTGGCGCATTTCACCGGACGGCATACGCAGCGTGGCGTACGCGCCCTCCTTCGCCAGGAGCTGGATCTGCGCGCCGGCGCTGCGGCCGAGCTTCGCGCCACCGCCCGGACGGAGCTCCACCGCGTGGATGAAGGTACCCGTCGGGATGTTGCGCAGGGGCAGGCAGTTGCCCGGCTTGATGTCGGCGCCAGGGCCGTTCTCGATGCGGTCACCCTGCTTGAGGCCGGTCGGCGCGAGAATGTAGCGCTTCTCGCCGTCGGCGTAGTGGAGCAGCGCGATCCGGGAGGTCCGGTTCGGGTCGTACTCGATGTGCGCGACCTTGGCCGGGATCCCGTCCTTGTCGTGGCGGCGGAAGTCGATGATCCGGTAGGCGCGCTTGTGCCCGCCGCCCTGGTGCCGGGCGGTGACCCGGCCGTGGACGTTACGGCCGCCCTTGCTGTGCAGGGGAGCAAGCAGCGACTTCTCGGGCGTGCTGCGCGTGATCTCGGCGAAGTCCGAGACACTCGCGCCGCGCCGACCCGGCGTCGTCGGCTTGTACTTACGGATGCCCATCTTTTTCGTTCATCCTTCGTCGGTTCATACCGGTCGGAGTCCGCCTCACGGCGGTCCCCCCGGTGCTAACTACGTGGGTCGGGTGCCCGGTGCCGAACCTCAGCTGGTACGGCAGGGCACCCTTCCCTTACGCGGCGGACCCTCAGCCGATCTGGCCGAAGATGTCGATCCGGTCGCCCTCGGCCAGGCTCACAATCGCGCGCTTGGTGTCGGGGCGCTGGCCGAATCCCGTCCGGGTCCGCTTGCGCTTGCCCTGGCGGTTGATCGTGTTCACGCTGGTGACCTTGACGCCGAAGATCTGCTCGACGGCGATCTTCACCTGCGTCTTGTTGGCACCCTTGCGCACCAGGAACGTGTACTTGTTGTGCTCATCGATCAGGCCGTAGCTCTTCTCGGAGACGATCGGCTTGAGGATGATGTCGCGCGGGTCGGCGATCTTCTCCATCAGGCCTCTTCCTTCCCGCTCTTCGCGAGCCGAGCCACGACCTGCTCGTAGGCCTCCTGAGTGAAGACCACGTCGTCGTAGCACAGAACGTCGTAGGTGTTGAGCTGCCCGGCGTCCAGCAGGTGGACCTCGGGCGCGTTGCGCAGGCTGAGCCAGGTCAGCTCGTCGTTCTCGTCGACGACGACGAGGACGCTGCGAGCCTGCGTGATCTTGCGGAGCGCCTCGAGAGCGGCCTTGGTCTTGGGCGTGTCACCCGTGACCAGAGCGCTCACGACGTGCACGCGGCCACCGCTCGCCCGGTCGGAGAGAGCGCCGAGGAGAGCGGCGGTCTTCATCTTCTTGGGCGTCCGCTGGTCGTAGGACCGCGGCTGCGGGCCGTGGACGGTGCCACCGCCGGCGAACTGCGGGGCGCGGGTCGAGCCCTGGCGGGCGCGGCCGGTGCCCTTCTGGCGGTACGGCTTCTTGCCGCCACCGCGGACGTCACCACGGGTCTTGGTCGCGTGGGTGCCCTGCCGACGAGCGGCGAGCTGGGCGACGACGACCTGGTGGATCAGCGGGATGTTGACCTTGGCGCCGAAGATCTCCTCCGGCAGGTCGACGGTGCCCGTCTTGGCACCGCTGGCGTCGAGGACGTCAATGCTCGTCACTTCGCAGCCCCCTTCTTGGCAGCGGTGCGAATCAGGACCAGGCTGCCGTTGGCGCCGGGAATCGCACCCTTGATCAGGATGAGGTTCTTCTCGGCGTCCACGGCGTGGACCTTCAGGCTCTGGACGGTGGTGCGGGCGTTACCCGAACGACCGGCCATGCGCAGGCCCTTGAAGACGCGGCCCGGGGTGGCGCAGCCGCCGATGGAGCCCGGCGAGCGGTGCTTGCGCTGGGTACCGTGCGAGGCGCCCAGACCGCCGAAGCCGTGACGCTTCATGACGCCGGTGAAGCCCTTGCCCTTGCTCTTGCCCGTCACGTCGACGTGCTGCCCGGCCTCGAACGCGTCCGCCAGGACCTCCTGGCCGACCGCGTACTCGGACGCGTCCTCGGTGCGAACCTCGACGAAGTACCGGCGCGGCGTGATGTCGTGCTTGCGCAGGTAGTCGCCGAGCGGCTTGTTGACCTTGCGCGGGTCGATCTGGCCGTAACCGAGCTGGATGGCGGAGTAGCCGTCCTTCTCCGGCGTGCGAACCCGGGTCACCACGCACGGACCGGCCTCGACCACGGTAACCGGGACGATCCGGTTCGCCTCATCGAAGACCTGGGTCATGCCGAGCTTCTTGCCCAGGACGCCCTTGATCTGCTTAGCCATGTCAGTGCGTTCCCTCAGAGCTTGATCGAGATGTCAACGCCGGCAGGGAGGTCGAGACGCATGAGCGAGTCGACGGTCTTCGGCGTCGGGTCGATGATGTCAATCAGCCGCTTGTGCGTACGCATCTCAAAGTGCTCGCGGCTGTCCTTGTACTTGTGCGGCGACCGGATGACGCAGTACACGTTCTTCTCGGTCGGCAGCGGCACCGGGCCAGCGACCTTGGCGCCGGTCCGCGTCACCGTCTCGACGATCTTCTTGGCCGAGCTGTCGATGACCTCGTGGTCATACGCCTTAAGCCGGATGCGGATCTTCTGTCCCGCCATAATGGCCTCGGTGTCCTTCGCTGTCGTCCTATTAAGCTTCGTGCGGCCTACTGCCGCTGGTAGTCCCACGTAACAGACAGTCCGGAACAGGTCCGTTCTTCCGTGATCCGGCAGTCGTTTCGGTCACATTTCGCCGAAACGGCTGCGAGATCACGGTCAGGTCTTCCGTGGGGTGAGGAGCCGGAGGCTCCCCTCGTGGATCGGCGGTCAGGCCCTGGTGCGGGCCCGACCGCCGCCCCGCGATCGTACTACTTGATGATCTTCGTCACGCGGCCGGCGCCGACGGTGCGGCCACCCTCGCGGATCGCGAACTTGAGGCCATCCTCCATCGCGATCGGCTGGATGAGCTGGACGCTCATCTCGGTGTTGTCACCGGGCATGACCATCTCGGTGCCCTCCGGCAGGTTCACGACACCGGTCACGTCAGTGGTCCGGAAGTAGAACTGCGGACGGTAGTTGTTGAAGAACGGCGTGTGGCGGCCGCCCTCGTCCTTGGACAGGATGTAGACCTGAGCCTCGAACTCGGTGTGCGGGGTCGTGGTGCCCGGCTTGATGATGCACTGGCCGCGCTCGACGTCCTCACGCTTGATGCCGCGCAGGAGCAGACCGACGTTGTCACCGGCCTGGCCCTCGTCGAGCAGCTTGCGGAACATCTCGACACCGGTGACGGTGGTCGTGGTGCTCTTCTCGCGGATGCCGATGATGTCGACGGTCTCGTTGACCTTGATGATGCCGCGCTCGATACGGCCGGTGACGACGGTGCCGCGACCGGTGATCGAGAACACGTCCTCGATCGGCATCAGGAACGGCTTGTCGGTGTCACGGGTCGGCTCGGGAACGTTGTCGTCCACGGCGGTCATGAGCTCGACGATCGCGTCGCCCCACTTCTCGTCGCCCTCGAGCGCCTTCAGCGCCGAGACGCGAACGACCGGCAGGTCGTCGCCCGGGAACTCCTGGGCGGAGAGCAGCTCGCGGACCTCGAGCTCGACGAGCTCCAGGATCTCCTCGTCGTCGACCATGTCAGCCTTGTTCAGGGCGACGACGATGTAGGGAACGCCGACCTGGCGAGCCAGGAGGACGTGCTCCTTGGTCTGCGGCATCGGGCCGTCGGTGGCGGCGACCACGAGGATCGCGCCGTCCATCTGCGCCGCACCGGTGATCATGTTCTTCACGTAGTCGGCGTGACCGGGGCAGTCCACGTGAGCGTAGTGGCGCTTCTCGGTCTGGTACTCGACGTGAGCGATGGAGATGGTGATGCCGCGGGCCTTCTCCTCGGGCGCCTTGTCGATCTTGTCGAACGGGGTCGCCTCGTTGAGGTGCGGGAAACGGTCGTGAAGCACCTTGGTAATCGCCGCGGTCAGAGTGGTCTTGCCGTGGTCGATGTGCCCAATGGTGCCGATGTTCACGTGCGGCTTGGTCCGCTCGAACTTGGCCTTGGCCACTGGTCTGTCTCCTTAGAGATTCTGACTTGACTTTCGTCTTCTAACTCAGGCTCTGTACGACGGGGCGTGACGAGCACGCCCCGCGCACAGGGACGAGGTGCGTTACTCGCCCCGAGCCTTCGCGACGATCTCCTTGGCGATGCCCGGAGGCACCTCCGCGTAGGAGTCGAACTGCATGCTGTACACGGCCCGGCCCTGGGTCTTGCTACGCAGGTCACCCACGTAACCGAACATCTCGGACAGCGGGACGAGGGCCTGGATGACCTTGGCCCCAGTCCGGTCTTCCATCGCCTGGATCTGTCCGCGACGACCGTTGAGGTCACCGATGACGTCACCCATGTAGTCCTCGGGCGTGGTGACCTCAACGGCCATCATCGGCTCGAGGATTACGGCGTCAGCCTTACGAGCGGCCTCCTTGAAGGCCATCGAACCGGCGATCTTGAAAGCCATTTCGGACGAGTCGACCTCGTGGTACGCACCGTCCTGCAGCGTGACCTTCACACCGACCATCGGGTAGCCGGCGAGCACGCCGAACTCGGCGGCCTCCTGGGCGCCCGCGTCGACCGACGGGATGTACTCCCGCGGGATCCGGCCACCGGTGACCTTGTTCTCGAACTCGTAACCGTCGTTGCCGTCGCCCAGCGGCTCCAGGTCGATGATGACGCGCGCGAACTGGCCGGAACCACCGGTCTGCTTCTTGTGCGTGTACTCGACCTTCTGGACCTTGCGGCGGATGGTCTCGCGGTAGGCGACCTGCGGACGACCGACGTTCGCCTCGACCTTGAACTCGCGGCGCATACGGTCGACGAGGATCTCCAGGTGAAGCTCGCCCATGCCCCAGATGACCGTCTGCCCGGTCTCCTCGTCGCGACGGACCTGGAAGGACGGGTCCTCCTCGGCCAGGCGCTGGATGGCGGTGCCCAGCTTCTCCTGGTCGCCCTTGGTCTTGGGCTCGATGGCGACGTTGATGACCGGCGCCGGGAAGTTCATCGACTCCAGGACGACCGGGTTCGCCGCGTCACTGAGCGTGTCACCGGTGGTGGTGTCCTTGAGGCCCATGACGGCGACGATCTGACCGGCCGACGCGGACGAGCGCTCCTCGCGCTTGTTCGCGTGCATCTGGTAGATCTTGCCGATCCGCTCCTTCTTGCCCTTGGTCGAGTTGATGACCCCGGTGCCGGTCTCGAGCTTGCCCGAGTAGATGCGGATGTAGGTGAGCTTGCCCAGGTGCTGGTCACTCATGATCTTGAAGGCCAGCGCGGCGAAGGGCTCCTCCGGGTCCGCGTGCCGCTCGACGACCTGGTCCTCGTTGCCGACCGCGTGGCCCTGGAAGGCCGGAATGTCGGTCGGCGCCGGCAGGTAGGCGACGATCGCGTCGAGCAGGGGCTGCACGCCCTTGTTCTTGAACGCGGTGCCACACAGGACCGGGTTGAGCGCGCCGGTCAGTGTGGCGCGGCGGATCGCCGCGACGAGCTCCTCCTCGGAGGGCTCGACACCCTCGAGGAACTTCTCCATCAGCTCGTCGTCGTTCTCCGCGACGGTTTCGACGAGCTTGTCGCGCCACTCACGAGCGGCGTCGGCGTGGTCAGCCGGGATGTCGACGACGTCGTACATCTCGCCCTTGGCCGTCTCCGCGCTCCAGAGCAGGCCCTTCATCTTCACGAGGTCGATGACGCCCTTGAAGTCGGCCTCGACGCCCCACGGAAGCTGGACGGCGAGCGGCGTCGCGCCGAGGCGCGACACGATCATGTCCAGGCAGCGGTGGAACTCGGCACCGACCCGGTCCATCTTGTTCACGAAGCAAATGCGGGGCACGTCGTACCGGTCGGCCTGACGCCAAACGGTCTCGGACTGCGGCTCGACGCCGGCGACGGCGTCGAAGACAGCTACGGCACCGTCGAGGACACGCAGTGAGCGCTCCACCTCGACGGTGAAGTCCACGTGACCAGGCGTGTCGATGATGTTGATCGTGTGATCAAGCCAGCTACAGGTCGTCGCGGCAGACGTGATCGTGATGCCGCGCTCCTGCTCCTGCTCCATCCAGTCCATCGTGGCGGCACCCTCGTGGGTTTCGCCGATCTTGTAGTTGATGCCGGTGTAGAACAGGATGCGCTCAGTCGTGGTGGTCTTGCCCGCATCGATGTGGGCCATGATCCCGATGTTGCGGACCTTGGCCAGGTCAAGAGCGGTCGTGGTGGCCACTGCTTTGCGTCCTTAACTCGTCGTAGGTGCCGACTACCAGCGGTAGTGGGCGAAGGCCTTGTTGGACTCGGCCATCTTGTGCGTGTCCTCGCGCCGCTTCACGCTGGCGCCAAGGCCGTTGCTGGCGTCGAGGAGCTCGTTCATGAGCCGCTCGGTCATGGTCTTCTCACGGCGGGCCCGGCTGTACTGCACGAGCCAGCGGAGAGCCAGGGTGGTGCTGCGCGCGGCGCGCACCTCGACCGGGACCTGGTAGGTGGCGCCACCGACGCGGCGGCTGCGGACCTCCAGGGTGGGCTTGACGTTGTCGAGCGCACGCTTGAGCGTGACGACCGGGTCGTTGCCGGTCTTGTCCCGGCAGCCCTCGAGAGCGCCGTAGACGATCGACTGCGCGATCGAGCGCTTGCCGTCCAGGAGAACCTTGTTGATCAAGGCGGTCACCAACGGCGAGTTGTGCACCGGGTCTGCGACCAGCTGGCGGCGACCAGGGGAACCCTTGCGCGGCATGTCAGCTCTTCTCCTTCTTAGCGCCGTAGCGGCTGCGGGCCTGCTTGCGGTTGCGGACACCCTGGGTGTCCAGCGAGCCGCGGATGATCTTGTAACGAACACCCGGCAGGTCCTTCACACGGCCGCCACGCACGAGCACGATGGAGTGCTCCTGAAGGTTGTGACCGACACCCGGGATGTAGGCCGTGACCTCGATGCCGTTGGTGAGCCGAACACGGGCCACCTTGCGCAGCGCCGAGTTGGGCTTCTTGGGGGTCGTGGTGTAAACGCGGGTGCAAACGCCGCGCCGCTGCGGGCTCCCCTTGAGGGCAGGCGTCTTGGTCTTACTGACCTTGTCCTGCCGGCCCTTGCGGACCAACTGCTGAATCGTGGGCACCGCGTCTCCGTTTCGTGCCTAGCCGGTGATACGTGAACCCTGGATGGAGCACCTCCCCGGCACGATCGCGGCCCGCTGACGCGAACCCCTCTCTGCCCGGCTCGGAATCCATTCCAGGTTGTGCTTTCGCAGGTACTGCCGGTGTCATGACCTGCTCGTTTTGGAACTCCTTCGACCCCCGCGCTCGGGCGTGTCGCGCACTTGTCGCACCACACCCGGTCGGACCCGGTCGATCTGGAGGAGTCCTGCGGCGCTCGCGCCCACTCCCGGCATCGGGGGCGGCTCTCCAAGCACACGCATGCGAGCCCATGAACCATGGGCACGAAGGAAAAGACTACCCAGCCCCTCGCAACACGTCAAAACGGATGCGGGGGGTGGTTCGTGATCCGTGTCATGGTCCGCGTGACCCACTCTGTCGCAGGTCACTACAAGCTCGGAGCGAGTATACCCGTACGGCGGGCGCTTCTGGCCATTTCCCCTATGCGGACCCGCTCGTCTGTCGGCCGCGGCGCTTCCGACCGGTCCCCCGCCTCCCCGCCCGTACGGCCCCGCATGCGAAAGCGCCCGGCATCTGGGCTTCCAGATGCCGGGCGCTCCCTTCGCCTGACTAGCGGCCGTACTGGCCGAAGTCGTATTCCTCCAGCGGCACGGCCTCGCCGCTGCCGGAACCGAAGGTGTACTCCGCAGCGGTGCCGTCGTAGCCGCCGACCGTGTACATCGCGGCCTTGGCCTCCTCGGTCGGCTCGACCCGGATGTTGCGGTACTGGGGCATGCCCGTACCGGCCGGGATGAGCTTACCGATGATGACGTTCTCCTTGAGGCCGAGCAGCGAGTCCGACTTGGCGTGGATCGCCGCGTCGGTGAGGACCCGCGTCGTCTCCTGGAAGGACGCCGCCGACAGCCAGGACTCGGTCGCCAGCGAGGCCTTCGTGATACCCATCAGGACCGGACGTCCGGAGGCCGGCTGGCCGCCCTCCGCCACGGTCTGGCGGTTCATCTGCTCGAAGCGCGGCCGCTCGACGAGCTCACCGGGCAGCAGCTCGGTGTCACCCGACTCCAGCACGTTCACGCGCTTGAGCATCTGCCGGACGATGACCTCGATGTGCTTGTCGTGGATCGACACACCCTGCGAGCGGTACACCTGCTGGACCTCGTCCACCAGGTGGAGCTGCACGGCGCGCGGGCCGAGGATGCGCAGCACCTCGTTCGGGTTGCGCGCACCCGCGATCAGCAGCTGGCCGACCTCGACGTGCTGCCCCTCGGAGACCAGCAGCCGCGACCGCATCGACACCGGGTAGGCGATCTCGTCGGAGCCGTCGTCCGGAGTGATGACGATCTTGCGGGTCTTGTCGGTCTCGTCGATCCTGACCCGGCCGGTGACCTCGCTGATCGGGGCCACACCCTTGGGGATGCGAGCCTCGAACAGCTCCTGGACACGCGGCAGACCGTGGGTGATGTCGGCGCCCGCCACACCACCGGTGTGGAAGGTCCGCATCGTGAGCTGGGTGCCCGGCTCACCGATCGACTGGGCGGCGATGATGCCGACGGCCTCGCCGACGTCGACCAGCTTGCCGGTGGCCAGCGAACGGCCGTAGCAGGTGGCGCAGACGCCGATCTTGGCCTCGCACACCAGCGTGCTTCGGGTCCGGACCGTCTCCACGCCCGCCGCGACGAGCGCGGTGACCGCGGCGTCGTTGATGTCCGTGCCCGCCGACACGACGAGCTTGCCGTCCACCTCGACGTCCTCGGCCAGGATGCGGCCGTGCACGTTGCTCTCGGCGTTCTCGGCCTTGACCAGGTTGCCCTGGGCGTCCCGCTCGCCGACGTGCAGCGGGACCGCGCGGTCGGTACCGCAGTCGATCTCGCGGACGATGACGTCCTGGGCGACGTCGACCAGACGACGGGTCAGGTAGCCCGAGTCGGCGGTCCGCAGGGCGGTGTCCGCCAGACCCTTCCGCTGGCCGTGGGTGGAGATGAAGTACTCCAGCACCGACAGACCCTCGCGGAACGAGGACTTGATCGGCCGCGGGATGGTCTCACCCTTGGTGTTGGACACCAGACCGCGGATGCCCGCGATCTGCCGGACCTGCATCTTGTTACCGCGGGCGCCGGAGTTGACCATCATCCAGACCGGGTTCGTCGCCGGGAACGCGTTGACCATGTCGGTCTCGACGTCCGCGGTGGCGTGGGTCCAGATCTCGATGAGCTCCTGACGGCGCTCCTCGTCCGTGATCAGACCGCGGTCGTACTCACGCTGCACCTTGTCCGCGCGCTTCTCGTACGACTCCATGATCGCGGCCTTGTTCGGCGGGGCGACGACGTCCTCGATCGAGATGGTGACACCGGCGCGCGTGGCCCAGTAGAAGCCCGCGTCCTTCAGCGCGTCCAGCGCCTGCGCGACCTCGACCTTCGGGTACCGCTCGGCCAGCTCGTTGACGATGCTCGAGAGCTGCTTCTTGCCGACCTGGTAGTTCACGAAGGGGTAGTTGCCGGGCAGGGTCTGGTTGAACAGGCACCGACCGAGCGTGGTCTCCAGCCGGATCGGCTGACCGGCCTCCCAACCCTCCGGAGCCTCCCAGCCGCGCGGCGGCGGGACGTCCTTGAGCCGCACCTGGATCTTGGCCTGCGTGTCCAGCTCGCGGCGGTCGAACGCCATGAGCGCCTCCGCCACGGTGGCGAACACGCGACCCTCGCCCAGGGCGCCGTCCTTCTGGGTGGTCAGCCAGTACAGACCGATGACCATGTCCTGGGTGGGCATCGTCACCGGCTTGCCGTCGGCCGGCTTGAGGATGTTGTTCGTCGACAGCATCAGGATGCGCGCCTCGGCCTGGGCCTCGGCCGACAGCGGCAGGTGCACGGCCATCTGGTCACCGTCGAAGTCCGCGTTGAACGCGGTGCAGACGAGCGGGTGGATCTGGATGGCCTTGCCCTCGACGAGCTGCGGCTCGAAGGCCTGGATGCCCAGGCGGTGCAGCGTCGGCGCACGGTTGAGCAGCACCGGGTGCTCGGTGATGACCTCTTCGAGCACGTCCCACACGACCGGACGGGCCCGCTCGACCATGCGCTTGGCCGACTTGATGTTCTGCGCGTGGTTCAGGTCGACCAGGCGCTTCATCACGAACGGCTTGAACAGCTCCAGCGCCATCTGCTTGGGCAGGCCGCACTGGTGCAGCTTCAGCTGCGGGCCGACGACGATGACCGAACGGCCGGAGTAGTCGACACGCTTGCCCAGCAGGTTCTGACGGAAGCGTCCCTGCTTACCCTTCAGCATGTCGCTGAGGGACTTCAGCGGACGGTTGCCCGGACCCGTGACCGGACGGCCGCGGCGGCCGTTGTCGAACAGCGCGTCGACGGCCTCCTGGAGCATCCGCTTCTCGTTGTTCACGATGATCTCGGGCGCGCCGAGGTCGAGCAGACGCTTGAGGCGGTTGTTCCGGTTGATGACCCGGCGGTACAGGTCGTTCAGGTCGGAGGTCGCGAACCGGCCACCGTCGAGCTGCACCATGGGGCGCAGGTCCGGCGGGATGACCGGGATGCAGTCCAGGACCATGCCGCTCGGCGAGTTCCGCGTGTTGAGGAACGCCGCGACGACCTTGAGCCGCTTGAGGGCGCGGGCCTTCTTCTGGCCCTTGCCGCTGCGGATGGTCTCGCGCAGGTTCTCGGCCTCGGCGTCCAGGTCGAAGCTGTTCAGCCGCTCCTGGATCGCCTGGGCGCCCATGCCGCCGCGGAAGTACCGGCCGAACCGGTCGCGCATCTCGCGGTAGAGCAGCTCGTCGCCCTCAAGGTCCTGGACCTTGAGGTTCTTGAACCGGCTCCACACCTCGTCGAGGCGGTCCAGCTCACGCTGGGCGCGGTCACGGAGCTGCCGCATCTCGCGGTCGGCCCCCTCACGCACCTTGCGCCGCGCGTCCCCCTTGGCACCGGCGGCCTCGAGCTCGGCCAGGTCGGCCTCGAGCTTCTTCTGCCTGGCCTCGATGTCCGCGTCACGGCGCTGCTCGATGTGCTGCCGCTCGACGGAGATCTTCGCCTCCAGCGACGGCAGGTCGCGGTCGCGCATCTCCGTGTCGACGTGCGTGATCATGTACGCCGCGAAGTAGATGACCTTCTCGAGGTCCTTCGGCGCCAGGTCGAGCAGGTAGCCCAGGCGCGAAGGAACACCCTTGAAGTACCAGATGTGCGTGACCGGAGCGGCCAGCTCGATGTGGCCCATCCGCTCACGACGCACCTTGGCCCGAGTCACCTCGACGCCACAGCGCTCACAGATGATGCCCTTGAACCGGACGCGCTTGTACTTACCGCAGTAGCACTCCCAGTCCCGGGTGGGGCCGAAGATCTTCTCGCAGAAGAGCCCGTCCTTTTCCGGCTTGAGCGTCCGGTAGTTGATCGTCTCTGGCTTCTTCACCTCGCCGTGCGACCACTGACGAATGTCGTCAGCCGTCGCAAGGCCGATGCGCAGTTCGTCGAAGAAGTTGACGTCTAGCACTTTTGATCCCCTCAGCTTCTAGATCAGACCTCTTCGACACTGCTCGGCTCGCGCCGGGACAGGTCGATGCCGAGTTCTTCAGCGGCACGGAAGACGTCCTCGTCGGTGTCCCGCATCTCGATGGACATGCCGTCGCTCGACAGGACCTCGACGTTGAGGCAGAGCGACTGCATCTCCTTGATGAGGACCTTGAACGACTCGGGGATGCCCGGCTCGGGGATGTTCTCGCCCTTGACGATGGCCTCGTAGACCTTCACGCGACCGAGAACGTCGTCCGACTTGATCGTCAGCAGCTCCTGGAGCGCGTACGCGGCACCGTAGGCCTCGAGGGCCCACACCTCCATCTCACCGAAGCGCTGGCCACCGAACTGGGCCTTACCGCCGAGCGGCTGCTGGGTGATCATGGAGTACGGACCGGTCGAACGCGCGTGGATCTTGTCGTCGACCAGGTGGAGCAGCTTGAGGATGTAGATGTAGCCGACCGAGATCGGGTGCGGGAACGGCTCGCCGGAACGGCCGTCGAACAGCCGCGCCTTGCCGTTCTCGCCGACCATGCGCGAACCGTCCCTGTTGACCAGGGTGTTGTTCAGCAGGCCGACGATCTCCTCCTCGTGGGCGCCGTCGAACACCGGGGTGGCCACCTTGGTGTGCGGCTCGACCTTCGCGAGACCCTTGTCACGCAGGCGCTCCGCCCAGGCCTCCTCGATGCCTGACACGTCCCACCCTCGGGCCGCGATCCAGCCGAGGTGGGTCTCCAGCACCTGGCCGACGTTCATTCGTCCCGGAACACCCAGCGGGTTCAGGACGATGTCGACCGGCGTGCCGTCCTCGAGGAACGGCATGTCCTCCACGGGGAGGATCTTGGAGATGACACCCTTGTTGCCGTGACGGCCGGCGAGCTTGTCGCCGTCGGTGATCTTACGCTTCTGGGCCACGTAGACGCGGACCAGCTCGTTCACGCCGGGCGGAAGCTCGTCGCCCTCCTCGCGGCTGAACACGCGGACGCCGATGACCTTGCCGGACTCGCCGTGCGGCACCTTCAGGGAGGTGTCGCGGACCTCGCGGGCCTTCTCACCGAAGATCGCGCGCAGCAGGCGCTCCTCCGGGGTCAGCTCGGTCTCACCCTTGGGAGTGACCTTGCCGACGAGGATGTCACCGGTCGTGACCTCGGCGCCGATGCGGATGATGCCGCGCTCGTCGAGGTCGGCGAGGACCTCCTCGGAGACGTTCGGGATGTCCCGGGTGATCTCCTCGGGGCCGAGCTTGGTGTCACGGGCGTCGACCTCGTGCTCCTCGATGTGGATCGAGGAGAGCACGTCGTCCTGCACCAGGCGCTGGGACAGGATGATCGCGTCCTCGTAGTTGTGACCCTCCCACGGCATGAACGCGACGAGCAGGTTCTTGCCGAGCGCCATCTCGCCGGTGTCGGTGCAGGGACCGTCGGCGACGACCTGTCCGGCCTCGACGCGGTCGCCCTCGTGCACGATCGGCTTCTGGTTGAAGCAGGTGCCCTGGTTGGACCGCTTGAACTTCGCGACACGGTAGGTGGTGCGCGTGCCATCGTCGTTCATCACGGTGATGTAGTCGGCGGAGACCTCCTCGACCACACCGGCCTTCTCGGCGCTGATGACGTCGCCGGCGTCCGTGGCGGCGCGGTACTCCATGCCCGTGCCGACCAGCGGGGCCTCGCTCTTGAGCAGGGGCACCGACTGGCGCTGCATGTTCGAGCCCATGAGCGCGCGGTTGGCGTCGTCGTGCTCGAGGAACGGGATCATGGCGGTCGCGACCGACACCATCTGGCGCGGCGAGACGTCCATGTAGTTGACCTCGGACGGGTGGACGGCCTCGAACTCGCCGCCCTTACGGCGGGCGAGCACGCGGGTCTCGGCGAAGGTGCCGTCGGCGTTCAGGGCCGTGTTGGCCTGGGCGACGACGTGCCGGTCCTCCTCGTCCGCGGTCAGGTAGTCGATCTCGTCGGTGACCCGGCCGTCGGTGACCCGGCGGTACGGCGTCTCCACGAAGCCGAAGGAGTTGACCCGGCCGAAGGACGACAGCGAGCCGATCAGACCGATGTTCGGGCCTTCCGGCGTCTCGATCGGGCACATGCGGCCGTAGTGGGACGGGTGCACGTCACGGACCTCGAAGCCGGCCCGCTCACGGGACAGACCACCCGGACCCAGGGCCGAGAGGCGACGCTTGTGCGTCAGACCGGCCAGCGGGTTCGTCTGGTCCATGAACTGGGACAGCTGGGAGGTGCCGAAGAACTCCTTGATCGACGCCACGACCGGGCGGATGTTGATCAGGGTCTGCGGCGTGATCGCCTCGACGTCCTGGGTCGTCATGCGCTCGCGGACGACGCGCTCCATACGGGCCAGGCCCAGGCGGACCTGGTTCTGGATGAGCTCGCCCACCGTGCGCAGACGGCGGTTGCCGAAGTGGTCGATGTCGTCCGTCTCGACGATCACCGAGCCGTCGGGACCCATGGTCTCCTCGCCGGCGTGCAGGCGCACGATGTACTCGATCGTGGCGACGATGTCCTCGTCGGTCAGCGTGCCCTGGGTGATGTCGGCGTCGACACCGAGCTTCTTGTTAATCTTGTAACGCCCGACCTTCGCGAGGTCGTAACGCTTGGGATTGAAGTACAGGTTCTCCAGCAGCGTCTGCGCGGACTCCTTGGTCGGAGGCTCGCCCGGACGCAGCTTGCGGTAGATGTCGAGCAGGGCGTCGTCCTGGCCGGACGTGTGGTCCTTCTCCAGGGTGGCCCGCATCGACTCGTACTGGCCGAAACGCTCCAGAATCTGCTCGTTCGTCCAACCGAGCGCCTTGAGCAGCACCGTGACGGGCTGCTTGCGCTTACGGTCGATGCGAACGCCGACGCTGTCGCGCTTGTCGATCTCGAACTCGAGCCAGGCGCCGCGGGAAGGGATCACCTTGCAGCCGAACAGGTCCTTGTCGGAGGTCTTGTCGACCGAACGGTCGAAATAGACACCCGGGGACCGCACCAGCTGGGAGACCACGACACGCTCGGTGCCGTTGATGATGAAAGTGCCCTTCGAGGTCATGAGCGGGAAGTCGCCCATGAACACCGTCTGGCTCTTGATCTCACCGGTGGTGTTATTGATGAACTCCGCCGTGACGAACATCGGGGCGGAGTAGGTCATGTCCTTGTCTTTGCACTCGTCGACCGAGTACTTGGGCGGCTCAAACCGGTGGTCGCGGAACGACAGGGACATGGTTCCGGAGAAGTCCTCGATCGGACTGATCTCCTCGAAGATCTCTTCGAGACCTGACTGGGCCGGAACGTCCTTGCGCCCGGCCTGGCGAGCCGCCTCGACCCGACCCTTCCACTTCTCGTTGCCGAGCAGCCAGTCGAACGACTCGGTCTGCAGGGCGAGAAGGTCGGGAACTTCGAGCGGCTCCTCGATACGTGCGAACGACACGGTACGGGGACCGGCGGGTACGGCGGAGGCGTTGCGCGAGGCTGCCAACAGATGTCCTTCCGAGGGCTCGCGGACTGACTACACGCACGCCAGACGACCATGCAACAGAGTTACTCAGAGAAGCGGGTCGTCAAAGGGCAGCGCAAAGGGGCAGTGTAGCCGATGGGCATACACCTGTCCACTCCGCTCTCGCTCTGCGCTCCACGTTGGTGGCAGCATCACCCGTCAGCGGCGAAACGTCAAGCCCGAGGGGCGACATTTCGGCCGACTGATGCCCAGCACGCTGCGTTTTCCCGCTCACATGAACGTCGAACGTCACCGGACCCAGACGATACCCGCGAGCCCGTCCGGCTAACGCTCTGTCACATGGCGAGCCGAACGCTGACCAACGGTCGACACTGCCTGTGATTCGGTATGTCCTTCCCTAACTCGCGCCAAACACAGTCTTTGCTAACAATTGAATTAAGGGGCCCCGAGAACGGGCGTGTCGCCCAGGAGCGTGGAGAGATCGGAGACCAGCCAGCGGCCGTTCTCCCTGGTCATCACGAGGCGGAGCCGGTTCTGCCCGACCTCCTGTGTCGGCCGGTCCTGCCCGGTTTCGCGTCCACTGGTGACCGTGTTCAGGAAGACCAATATCCGGGCCTCCGCGGGGGTCGCCGACTCGACCGCGGCGGCCGCCACGACGGCCTGCCGTACCTCCTGCCGCTCGCGGGCGAGCCGCGGCAGCGTGGCGGCGAGCCGGGCATAGCGTCCGGCCAGCGCTCCGGTCGTGTGGCTCCTCGCCCGAGCGAGGTCCTCGTCCATCGTCCGGTAGTCGTAGGACAGCATGTCCGCCGCGTACGAGCGGGCCGTCGCGACGGCCTCCCGCCCCGCTGAGACATCGCCCTGGAGGCGACTCAGGTCCGCGTACAGCCAGGCCACGGTGGCGGCGAGGCCGACCGCTGCGGCGGCGAGCAGCGCGGCGAGAGTGCGTCTCACTGCACCAGCTCCGCCCTGGAGACCAGCCAGCGGTCACCCACCTTGGCCACCTCCATCCGCCAGCGGTAGGCACGTTCCTCGGGTTTTCCCGGCGCGTTCGAGTCGCCCCCTCGTTTCTTGCCGTCCGCTCCCCAGCGGATCAACGCGTCGCCCACGACGAGGACCTCGGCGGAGCGTCCGCCGTCCGACATCGCGACGAGGCCGGCCGCGCGCAGCACGCCCGTCTGCGAGACCTCGCGCTGGAGGGCCTCCTGTCGCATCGCGTCCCGGCCCTTCATGTAGCCGTCACGTGCCTGCCCGGTCGAGGTGGCGACGAGCCGCGCCACGTCCTGGTCCACCGTGCGGTGGTCCAGCGCGAGCAGGGCCTCCGCGTGGACGGCGGCCGCCCGGACGGCCGCCTGGCGGTCCCGTTCGTCCTGCCGCGCCGCGTTCCGGGCGGCCCCGAGCCACAGTGCGGCCGCGGCCAGCCCCGCCACGAGTACCGTCAGCCCCACCATCAGCGCCCGTCCCACCGGTGCATCACCCCCGATCATTCATCGGACGCCGGAGGGTCTCCCGCTACACATCCGGCCGGATCGGGCACGGCCGTACGAACGCGGAAAGGGCGGCCACCCGAAGGTGACCGCCCTTTCGCGGAAAATGTCAGCGTTACTTGACGGTGACGCTGGCGCCGGCGCCCTCCAGGGCAGCCTTGGCCTTCTCCGCCTGCTCCTTGTTGACCTTGCTGTCGAAGACCGGCTTCGGAGCGCCGTCCACGAGGTCCTTGGCCTCCTTGAGACCCAGGCTGGTGAGGGCGCGGATCTCCTTGATGACCTGGATCTTCTTGTCGCCGGCGGCCTCGAGGATGACCTCGAACTCGTCCTGCTCCTCGGCCTCCTCGGCGGCGGCGCCACCGGCAGCCGGGGCGGCGGCGGCGACGGCGACCGGAGCGGCGGCCTTGACGTCGAAGGCCTCCTCGAAGAGCTTCACGAACTCGGACAGCTCGAGGAGGGTCATCTCCTTGAAGGTCTCGAGCAGCTCGTCGGTGCTGAGCTTCGCCATGGTGTGTTCCTCCGTTTGGATCTAGCAAAAACGTTCAGGGACCGCGGTGTGCGCTTCCCCCCAGGTCCGTGGTGGACGGACCTACTCGCCGGCCTCTTCGCGCTTGGCGCGCAGGGCCTCGGCCAGTCGAGCCATGTTGGTGGGCAGCGCGGCGAAGGTGGCGGCAGCCTGGGACTGCTTCGCCTTCAGCGCACCGGCCAGCTTCGCGAGGAGGATCTCGCGGGACTCAAGGTCGGCAAGCTTGGAGATCTCGGCCGGGGTCATCGACTTGCCGTCGACGACACCACCCTTGATCACCAGAAGGGGGTTGGCCTTGGCAAAGTCACGCAGACCCTTGGCCGCCTCGACCACGTCGCCCTTGACGAACGCGATCGCGGTCGGGCCCTGGAGCAGATCGTCCAGGACGTTGATCCCGGCGTTGTTAGCCGCGATCTTGGTCAGCGTGTTCTTCGCCACGGCGAACTTCGCATTCCCACCGAGAGCAACGCGCAGCTCCTTGAGCTGAGCGACGGTGAGACCGCGGTACTCGGTCAGAACGGCGCCGCTGGAGCCCTCGAACTCGCTCTCGAGTTCGGCAACCGCGATCGCCTTATCCGCCCTCGCCATGGGCCTCCTTCCAGATGTGCCACCGGCGAAGACGTCCAAAAAAAAGGAGGAGCCCCGGCGCAGGCGCACGGGGCTGGCACAGGCGCGCGGACGCGCCCGGAAGCTCACATCACACCTACGCGGGTCGCCCACAGAGTGGATCCTTCGGCCATCGGACTGGTGCAGCCCGACGACGACCGGCGGTCTTTGGCAAACGCCAGAATAGGGCGTGAATCCCCGTGATGCCAAATCAGTTGCCGCGGAGGTTTCGCGGCAGCTCCCCGACCTCGCCCGCGGAGGGCGCCTCGATCGTCGTGGGCTCGTTGAACGAGGTGAAGGCGACGGTGGCGTTGAACGAGCCCTTGTCGGCGGGGCCGCCCTTCAGCGTGACCTTCCGGGGCAGGCCGTCGGCGTCGATCCACGCGTCGAACTTCATGTCGTCGACCTTGGCCAGGCCGGCCTCCGCCTTGGTGCGCTCCTCAGGGGCGAGCTGCTTCACGGCCTCGGCCACCGGGAACGTGCCCGAGTAGTGCGTGGTGTCCACGCCGCCCACCTGCTCGGCGCCGACGGCCTTGGCGTCCTTGGAGGCGGTCAGGAGCGCCGCGCTGGTCTTGAGGTCGATCTGCTGAGCCCGGCCGAGGATCTCGTCCACGTTGACGCCTCGGGAGTCGCCGAGCTCCTTGAGGTCCACCTTGATCCACGGCTTGGCGGCGCCCATCAGGGTCCGGAGGGCATCGGACTTCACGTACACCGTGTCGCCCAGAAGGATCACCCGGAGCCCGCCGGGGGCGTTCTGGCCGTCGAAGGTGATCTGGTCGAGGGTGAGGTCCGTGGCCAGCGTGGGCTTCTGCTGGGCGCGCAGCTTGCCCTGGATGGTGCCGGTGCGGTCGGCGCCGGCCGAGACGTCCACGACGAGGTCGGCGGTGTAGGAGGTGACGTCCTGCGCCTTCTGGGAGGCCTGCTGCAGCACCTCGGACGCGGACAACCTCACGTTGTCCAGAGACGTGGCGGCGGGTGCGCACCCCGCGACACCGATCACGGCGACCGCCCCGGCGGCCAGCAGAAGTCGACGCATGTCTTTGTCCTTTCTTTACGGACGACTGCTCTCGACCCTATGGCGCTCGCGCGCTATCCGCGCGGCCTGCGCTATATCCCCGCAATATCCCGACATATCGCAGAAGGGCTCCGCGTTCTGGGGCCGTACACGCGAGAACCCCCGACCGGATGCCCGGACGGGGGTTCTCGTCGTCAGATGAGATCAGGCGTCGATCTCGGCGGTCATCGCCCGCGTCACGTTCGGGTCGACCGGGATGCCGGGGCCCATGGACGTGGTGAAGGTGACCTTCTTGAGATAGCGGCCCTTGGCGGCCGACGGCTTGAGACGCAGCACCTCGTCGAGGGCGGCGGCGTAGTTCTCGACGAGCTGACGCTCGCCGAAGGACGCCTTGCCGATGATGAAGTGCAGGTTCGCGTGCCGGTCGACACGGAACTCGATCTTGCCGCCCTTGATGTCGGTGACGGCCTTGCCGACGGCCGGGGTCACGGTCCCGGTCTTCGGGTTGGGCATGAGACCACGCGGACCGAGCACGCGGCCGAGGCGGCCGACCTTGCCCATCAGGTCCGGCGTGGCGACGACGGCGTCGAAGTCGAGCCGGCCCTTGGCCACCTCTTCGATCAGCTCGTCGGCGCCGACGATGTCGGCGCCCGCGGCGCGGGCCTCCTCGGCACGGTCGCCGGTCGCGAAGACCAGGACCCGGGCGGTCTTACCGGTGCCGTGCGGGAGGTTGACGGTGCCGCGGACCATCTGGTCGGCCTTGCGCGGGTCGACGCCCAGACGCAGGGCGACCTCGACGGTGGCGTCGAACTTGGTGGTCGCGGTCTTCTTGGCCAGCCGGACACCCTCAAGCGGGCTGTACGCGCTGTCGCGGTCGACCAGGCCGGCCGCGTTCTTCCAGTTCTTGCTGCGCTTCACTTCTCGCTCCTCATGGAGTTCGTGGTCCGGGCCTGCGCGGGCCCTGCCACAGTGCTGTCTGCGTCGGTGGGGTACTACTCGGCGATGGTGATGCCCATCGACCGGGCGGTACCGGCGATGATCTTCTCAGCGGCCTCGATGTCGTTGGCGTTGAGGTCCTGCATCTTGGTCTCGGCGATCTGACGCAGCTGGTCCTTGGTGAGCTTGCCCACCTTGTCCTTGTGCGGGTTCGCGCTGCCCTTCTGCAGACCGGCGGCCTTCTTGATCAGCTCGGGCGCCGGCGGCGTCTTCGTGACGAAGGTGAAGCTGCGGTCTTCGAAGATCGTGATCTCGACGGGGATGATGTTGCCCCGCTGGGCCTCCGTCGCAGCGTTGTACTGCTTGACGAATTCCATGATGTTGACGCCGTGCGGACCGAGCGCGGTACCGACCGGCGGCGCGGGCGTGGCCTGGCCAGCGGGAAGCTGGACCTTGACCAGGGCCGCGATCTTCTTCTTGGGAGGCATGCTCTCTCCGGGTCCTTGACTAACTTGAATCTCTCAGCCGGGCCCTCACCACGTGAGGACAGGCGGCACCGATACCGGTGCCGCCGCCCAGGCCCACCCTCACGACCGTGAGGACGACTTAGGAGTGTATGCCAGGCCGTCAGATCTTGGAGACCTGGTTGAACGACAGCTCGACAGGGGTCTCGCGGCCGAAGATCGACACGAGCACCTTGAGCTTCTGCGACTCGATGCTGATCTCGCTGACCGTGGCGGGAAGCGTGGCGAACGGGCCGTCCATGACGGTGACGGACTCGCCGACCTCGAAGTCGACGGTCGCGGCAGTCGCCTTGGAGGCGGCCTTCTTCACTTCCTCGGCCGGCTCGGGCGCCAGCAGCTTGGCGACCTCGTCGAGGTTGAGCGGGCTCGGCTTGTTCGACAGCCCGACGAAGCCGGTGACGCCGGGCGTGTTGCGCACGGCGGCCCAGGACTCGTCGGTGAGGTCCATCCGGACCAGCACGTACCCCGGAAGCACACGCTCCTTGATCGGAGTCTTCTTGCCGCCCTTGAACTCCGTGATCGTGTGGGTCGGCACCTCGACCTGGAAGATGTAGTCCTCCATGTTGAGGGAGCTGGTACGGCTCTCGATGTTCTGCTTCACACGGTTCTCGTAACCGGCGTACGAGTGGATGACGTACCACTCGCCGATCTGGCCGCGGAGCTGACGCTTGAACTCCTCGACGGGGTCGACGTCCGGGACGACATCGCCGTCCTCGTCGACCTCGGCCACGGTGTCGCCAGAGTCGGCGTCAACGTCAGCGTCAGCGCCGTGCTCGCCGGCGGCAGCGGTGTCGTCGACCTTCTCTACGGCCTCGTCCGGCTCCGTCTCCCACTCATCGCGGGAGCCATCGACCGGCAGCGGGGACTCGGACACGGTGACTCTTCCTCTTTCGTCGATGACATGACGTGCGACGATCAGGGTCGGATCACGATCCGCCGAAGACCGCCAGCACACCCTTCGTCAGCAGGAAGTCTAGTCCGGACACGATCGCGACCATGATCACAACAAAGCCGAGGACCACAGATGTATAGGTGATCAGGTCCTTGCGCCTCGGCCAGATAACCTTACGCAGTTCGGCGACGACCTGCCGATAGAAAAGGGCGGGAGATGCGCGCTTGGCCTTCTTCTCACCGCTCGGCTTGCCTGGCTTTCCAGCGGTCTCGCCGCGGGTGTCGATCGCCACAGTCCTCACCTGATCCGTCGTGTCCATCGCAACTTGCGGCGCGCTTTCACGCCAGTTGGTGCGCGGACCGCACTCCGCAGGGCACGAGGGACTCGAACCCCCAACCGCCGGTTTTGGAGACCGGTGCGCTACCAATTGCGCTAGTGCCCTAAGCCGTGCACCACAATACCGGAGAAACGGATCGACATCGCCGAACGTTCCCGTCGTGGCCCACTAGACGCAGAAGTGTACGTGGGAATGGCGACTTCGTCGAACCAGATCGTCCGCGCGGTTCCAAGCTACCCGGCCGTCTGTCCGAATGGTGGTAAGCGGCGGAAGGATTCCCGCAGGTCTGAAACGATGGAGGCATGACCCGACCTCGCATCTCCGCGCGCATTTCCGCGATCTCAGAGTCCGCGACGCTGGCCGTGGACGCCAAGGCCAAGGCCATGAAGGCGGCCGGTCGCCCGGTCATCGGCTTCGGCGCCGGCGAGCCGGACTTCCCGACGCCCGACTACATCGTCGAGGCGGCCATCGAGGCGTGTCGGAACCCCCGGTTCCACAAGTACACGCCGGCCGGCGGGCTGCCCGAGCTCAAGCAGGCGATCGCCGAGAAGACGCTGCGCGACTCCGGGTTCCAGGTGGACGCCTCCCAGGTCCTGGTGACCAACGGCGGCAAGCAGGCCGTCTACGAGGCGTTCGCCACCTTGCTCGACCCGGGTGACGAGGTGCTCGTCGTCGCCCCGTACTGGACGACGTACCCGGAGGCGATCAAGCTCGCGGGTGGAGTTCAGGTTGACATGGTGACCGACGAGACGACGGGCTATCTCGCGTCGGTTGAGCAGCTTGAGGAGAAGCTGACCGAGCGGACCAAGGTGCTGCTGTTCGTCTCTCCGTCCAACCCGACCGGCGCCGTTTACTCGCCGGAGCAGGTCGAGGAGATCGGCCGCTGGGCGCTGGACAAGGGTCTGTGGGTCGTCACCGACGAGATCTACGAGCACCTCGTGTACGGCGGCGCCTCCTTCTCCAGCATCGCCACGGCCGTGCCCGAGCTGCGCGAGCGCGTGGTCGTCCTGAACGGCGTGGCGAAGACGTACGCGATGACCGGCTGGCGGGTGGGCTGGCTCATCGGGCCGTCCGACGTGGTGAAGGCCGCGACCAACCTGCAGTCGCACGCCACCTCCAACGTGTCGAACGTGGCGCAGGCCGCCGCGCTCGCCGCCGTCTCCGGCGACCTCTCCGCCGTGGCGAAGATGCGCGAGGCGTTCGACCGTCGCCGGCAGACCATGGTCCGGATGCTCAACGAGATCCCGGGCATGGTGTGCCCCGAGCCGCTGGGCGCGTTCTACGCGTACCCGTCGGTGAAGGCGCTGCTGGGCAAGGAACTGCGCGGCCGTCGGCCGTCCTCCTCCGCCGAACTGGCCGAGCTGATCCTCGAAGAGGCCGAGGTGGCGCTGGTGCCGGGTGAGGCGTTCGGCACCCCCGGCTACTTCCGGCTCTCGTACGCGCTGGGCGACGACGACCTGGTCGAGGGCGTCAGCCGCGTGGCCAAGCTGCTCGCCGAGGCGCACTGAGCGATCCGTTCAGGCGGAAAGGCCCGGACCATCACGGCCCGGGCCTTTCCGGCGTTTCCGCCTCTACGGCTGCCGCGCGCGGATGCTTCCCACCAGCCGGTCGAGATCGAGATCGGGATGCGCGGTCGAGGACATGGTGTCCTCGGCCGTGGTCACCACGACGGCGAGCCCGGTCCGGGGCTCCCAGGCGAAGCTCCGGATCCGCATGAGCCGCGGCCGGCCGCCGACCCGCACCGTCTCGGTGGAGGCGGTCATGAGGCCGCGGACGCCGCCGAAGGTCGAGGTTCGGGGCGTCGTGTGGAAAGTGTCCTTCCGCCACAGGTCGGTGCCGACGAGCCCGCCACGGTGAACGGACACGGCGACGTACCAGCCCTTGCCAGGGGGATGCCCCCAGTACGTGGTCGCGGTGGTCCAGTTCCACCCCAGTGCGCTGTCTCTGGCCGCCTCCGGCACGGATTGGAGGGCGGGGGGCACCTCGACGCCGTCCACGGAGGGCCCGGCTGGCGGCGGGGCCGGCTCGATGCCCTCGGCGACCCGCCGCACCTCGTCGTCGGTCGCGCCCATCGCCCAGATGCGCACGCCGAGCCCTGGTTGGACGAGCCACATGAGCATCCGGCCCTTGTCGATCCTCCCGCCCTTGCTCGCGACGCGTCCTTCCAGCGCGCGGGACCTGCCGACGGCGGTCGTCCGTACGTCGATGAGTTCTTCTGCGGTCGGCCAGGAGACCCAGCGCAACTTGCTCAGGTTCTTCGCCCGGTCACCGCGTACGACCTCGACGGCCATGGAGGCGGTTCGATCCGTGCTCCGCCACCACCGACCGAGCCCGTCGAGGATCCCCTGCGGCTCGCTGGAGACCAGGCGGAAGCGTTCCGGCATATAGCTCACGCGCATCGTGTCCAGGACGGGATCCCATGGCACATGCAGGCTCATCGCGACCGGTTCGAGGTACTTTTTGGCGGAGGTCGAGGTCGTCACGCGCACCACCAGGTCGTCCTGCTCGAACCATATGAGGTTGTCATGGCGGGGCGAGATCAGACCGCCGCCGCTCCCCCGGCGGAGCCAGAGCGTGCCGTCACGCAGGAACCCCCGCTGCTGGAGTTCGAGGTAGTCGCCCGCAAGCTTCCCCGGCCGGTAGACGGTGACCTGGATGGTGCGGTCGCCCCGGCTCCAGCGGGCGGCCTTCCCCCGCAGGCCATGATCGGTCACCTCGAACGTCTCGGCCCGCCCGAATCCATCGGGAAGGTCGCGCACCTCGACGCCGTCCACGTTCTCGGCCACCGTGACGGAGACCACGTGCCGCCGTTCCTGGATCAGGTGGTACGCCGGGACCGCGGCCAGAACGACGGCGACTGCGGCGGCGGCCGCCGTCTTCGCCCTCGCGGTCTTCCTCCGGCAGGTACGCCGGACGACGCGGTCGGCGAGGTCGGGGGCGATCCGCAGCTCGGCCGTCGCCTCGGTCATGGCGTGCCTGAGCCGGCTCTCAAGATCCGACAAGGCCGGTCACCTCCTCACCGAGCCACGCGCGGAGCCGTACGAGCGCCTTGGACGCCTGGCTCTTCACGGTGCCGACGGAACATCCGAGGATCTGGGCGGTCTGGGATTCGGTCAGGTCCTCCCAGTACCTGAGCACGACGACGGCGCGCTGGCGCGGCGGGAGGGTGCGCAGGCCGTCCACGAGGACCTGGCGCAGCTCGACGTCGGAGGCGGCCGGCGCGGGCCGGTCTGGCGGAGAGTGCGTCGGGATGAACCGCAGGATCGCTCGGCGGCGGGCGCGGCTGATCGCGAGATTGATGATGATTTTTCGGACGTAGGGCTCGGGCGCGGCATCCGCGCGGAGCCGGTGCCAGTTGCGGCAGGCCCGTTCCAGCGCGCTCTGGAGCACGTCCTCGGCCTCGTCGGGGAAGTCGCAGGCGAGATACGCCGTGCGCAGCAGGCTCGTGCCCCGGGCGGCCACGAACTCCGCGAACCCCTCGGGAGGATTCACTCGGCTCTGTCCAGTGTCATGCCCTGTTGTACGCCCCGGGCCGGAAAAGGGTTGCCCGGCCGCGTGGCGGCCGGGCGGGGCGCCCCTGTGGAAACCCGACGAAAGCGCAGGGGCGCGAAGGTGCGAAAGGCTCAGTCCTTGACGGTCACCCCCTCGGCGATCTTCTGGATCTCCGCGTCGGCGGCGTCCGACCCGAGCTTCTGGGCGAACACGGGGCTGAACATGAGCTCGACCGTGACGTCGGCGCGCGGGAACCAGACCAGGGTGAGGGTGGTCTCGGCACTGCTCCCCGCGACCTCGCCGCCCTCCGTGAACGAGCCGAGGTAGCCGTCCTTTCCGCGGATCTTCACCGGGGTGCCGTCCACGTGGTCGCGCCGGGTGCGGGCCGCCTTCCCCCTGTAGACCACGGCCTCCACCGAGTACTCCCCGGTGCTCTTGCCCGGCTCGACCCAGCTGGTGGCGTAGCTGGTCTTGCCGAAGCCGTCCTTGCCCGACCACTTGCCCCATTCGAGGCCGTCCGGCAGGTAGTCCAGGTGGATGCCACCGAAGGTCCGGCCGTCGCCCAGATCGCCGAGGTCCTGGGGCAGCCCGTCATCGACCGGCTCGGATGTCTGATCGGTCGGCGGCGGCGCGCTCGTCGCGATGGTGACCTCCACGCGGGCTCCCTCAGGGGCCACCGTGCCGGCCGCGGGGGTCTGGGCGATGATCGTCCCCGGGCGGTGTTCGTGGTTGACGACCTTCTTCCAACCCACCTCGAACCCGGCGGCCTTGAGCACGCCCGCGACGTCGTTGGTCATGCCTACGACGTCCGGCACGACGTTCCCCGCCAGCGCGCTGTCCTCGCCGACGGGCTGCGACGCTCCGGGTACGGGCGCCCCGACCTGCGCCGGTGCCGGGCCGGATGTGGTGGACAGGTACACGGGCACGGCTCCGGCGACGGCGACCGTCAGGAGCGCCGCTCCCGCCGTACGAAACCTGACCACGTTACGGCGGTTGCGCCGCCGGATGCGCTGCCCCATCGAGGGCGGGGCTTGGACGGCGGCCACCCGGGACGCCATCGCCTCCTTCAGCGCCTCTTCCACGTTCATGCTGACGCTCCTTCCAGCGTTGCCAGACGTGCACGGATTCGCGCCAGGCCACGGGCGGCCTGGCTCTTCACGGTCCCGATCGAGCAGCCGAGCGATGCCGCCGTCTCGGCCTCGGACATGTCCTCCCAGTAGCGCAGGACCAGTACGGCCCGCATCCGCGCCGGAAGCCTCCCGAGCTCCGCGAGCAGGAGCTCGCGCAGGCCGAGGTCCGGCGACTCCACGGGCGTGTCGGGAGGGCTGGCGAAGGTGATCTCCTGGATCACCCGTCTCCTGCGGGCCCTGCTGATGGCGGCGTTCACGACGACGCGGCGCGCGTACGCCTCAGGGTTGTCGCGCCTGATGCGTGGCCAGTGCCGGTACACCTTCTCCAGGGCGCTCTGGACCAGGTCCTCGGCATCGTGGGGGGACGCGCCGCAGACCAGGACCGCGGTGCGGAGCAGGGCGGTGCTCCGGGCGGCCAGGAACTCGTCGAAGGCCGCCTCGTCTTCTTCGGTCATCAGCTCCCCTTTCGCCCGTCCACAACGCGTGAAGGGCGGACCAGGTTGAGACGCGGATGCGGCAGGATATGGAAATGCCGCGCTCTCTCGTCACGCTCCCCAAGGCCCACCTGCACCTTCACTTCACCGGCTCGATGCGGCATTCGACGCTGATCGAGCTGGCCCAGGAGCACGGGGTCCATCTGCCTGACGCGCTGGTGCAGGACTGGCCGCCGAAGCTGCGCGCGACCGACGAGCGGGGCTGGTTCAGGTTCCAGCGGTTGTACGACATCGCCCGATCGGTGCTGCGGCGCCCCGAGGACGTCTACCGGCTGCTCAAGGAGGCGGCGGAGGACGAGGCCGCCGAGGGGTCGCGCTGGCTGGAGATCCAGGTGGACCCCTCCGGGTACGCCGCGCGGTTCGGCGGGTTGACCGCGACGCTCGAGTTGGTGCTCGACGCCGCGGCGCGGGCCTCGGCCTCCTCGGGCGTGGGCGTAGCGGTGATCGTGGCGGCCAACCGCACCCGGCATCCCCTCGACTCACGGACCCTCGCCCGGCTGGCCGCGCAGTACGCGGGGCGGGGCGTGGTGGGGTTCGGCCTGTCGAACGACGAGCGGCGCGGCCGGGCCCGCGATTTCGACGCCGCGTTCCGGATCGCCAAACGGGCCGGGCTGCTGGCCGTACCGCACGGGGGAGAGCTGATGGGCGCGGCCAGCGTCGCCGAGTGCGTCTTCGACCTGGACGCCGACCGGGTGGGGCACGGCGTCCGCGCGGCCGAGGACGACCGGCTGCTCGAACGCCTCGCCGACCGGCAGATCGCGTGCGAGGTGTGCCCGCTGTCCAACGTCGGGCTCGGCGTGGTCCAGGACCCGCGGGACGTGCCGGTGCGCAAGCTGTTCGACGCGGGCGTCCCGATCGCGTTCGGCGCGGACGACCCGCTGCTGTTCGGGGCCCGGCTGCTCCCGCAGTACGAGCTCGCGCGGGACGTCTACGGCTTCCGCGACGCGGAGGTCGCCGAGCTGGCCCGGCAGTCGATCCGCTCGTCCATGGCACCCGACTCGCTGAAGAAGGAGCTCCTCGGCGAGATCGACGTCTGGCTCACCCGGCCGGAGTAGCCGCCCGGGGCCGCTTCAGTGTCCCGGACCGGGGTGCGGGCGACTGGACTCGGGCCTCCTGGCCGGATCGCCGCAGGCACGCCGTCCGGGGTGGCGCATCCCGCGCCGCAGGGCGAGGGAGTGCTCGCGGTGGCGGCCGACGACCGCGCGTTCCTCACCGATCGCGCGGAGCCACTCCCGGCCGTAGTCCCGCATCATGCCGAGCATCCGGAACCGCTGACCGTGCCGGATCAGCACGGACTTGTCGGCGAGCCGGGAGAGCAGGTCGGGCACGCCGCTCAGCAGCTCGTCGGCGCAGACGTCCGCGGCCGCGGCGGCGTCGAACGTCCCGGCGAACACGGAGAGCCGCGCCCACAGCAGCCGCTCCTCCGGCGTGCACAGCTCGTGGCTCCACCCGACCGCGGTGCGCAGCGTCCGGTGCCTGCCGGTACGGCCGCGCCCCGCGAGCAACGAGAACCTGTCGTCCATGTGGTCGAGCAGCTCGCCCGCGGTCAGGGCGCGCAGCCGGCCGGCGGCGAGTTCGAGCGCGAGCGGCACGCCGTCCAGGCGGCGGCAGAGCCGTACGACGGCGTCGGAGCTTTCGAACCCGGGGCGTACGGCGCGGGCCCGGTCGCGGAACAGCCGTACGGCGTCGCAGTCCTCGGCGGTGACCGGGAGCGGGCGTACGGTGTGGACGCGCTCCCCCGGGAGGCCGAGGGGCTGCCTGCTGGTGGCCAGGACGCGCACGCCGGGAGCCGCCCGCAGGATCTGGCCGACCAGCTCGCGGCACGGGCCGAGGAGGTGCTCGCACGTGTCGAGGATCAGGAGCATCCGGCGGTCGGCGAGGTGCTCGGCGAGGACGTCCCCCTGAGGGCGGGCGGCCTGCTCGGGCAGGCCGATCGCGGCGCCGATCGTGTGGGCCAGCAGGGCGCCGTTGCGCTCGCCGGACAGCTCGGCCAGCCAGGCGCCGCCGGGCAGCTCCCCCGCCGTCTTGAGCGCGAGCCGGGTCTTGCCGACCCCCGCGACCCCGGTCAGCGTGACCAGGGACTCCTCCCGTAGCAGCCGCCCCACCTCGGCCAGGTCCTCGTCCCGTCCCATGAAGGTGCTCGTCTCGGCGGGCAGATTGCCTCGCCGCCCCAGCGCATCGATCACCAGATCCGCCCTCTCATGCATGGCCGGCCCAGCCAATCATGAGTGCGTAATCGGATGGCTACTGAGGGTTGAGGATTACCCCACCACGATGGAGATTCACCACCCCCGCGGAGGAGGTTCGGCGGCGGGACGATCCCCCTCGACCCGAACCCGCCGCCGAACCCTGCCGCGACGTCGTCCCCCGCCGCGCGGCGATTCGACCGGCCGGCTTCCCCCCTATTCGGCCAACCGGACACGATTAGTATTCATTAGATCGCGCTACGTCACATCGGGACGATGCCCGATCCCTTCTCCGATGTGGGCCTGGTGGGGGCGGAGCGCCGTACCGCCACCCAGGCGGCGATCTGCACGCGGGACGACATGCGCAGCTTGGCCAGGATGTTCTCCACGTGGGTGTCGGCCGTCCGCTCGGCGATCATCAGCCGCTCCGCGAGCTCGCGGTTCGACAGGCCGTCCGCGATCAGCTCGGCCACCTGGGACTCCCTTGGCGTGAGGCAGGCGCCCTCCTTCGGCGGGTCGCCGAGCGCCCGCCGGTAGACCGCGTCCAGGTCGAGGCCGGCCCCCTCGGCGAGAGCCGTACGGAACGTGGGGCCGCCGGCGAGGCCGCGCGCGATCTCGGCGCAGGTGGAGTGGCGGGCGCCCCAGTAGGGCGCCTCGTCCAGCCGGATGCCGGTCGAGGCGCCGAGCCCCTCCACCGCTCCCAGCAGCGTCGCGGCGAGCCCTCCCCTGCCCGTGGCGGCCGCGAGCCACGCCTGGACCTCGAACCCGGCGAGCGCCCCGGCCAGGTCGCCGAGATCGCGGCCGAGCCGGAGCGCCTCGCGGTTGCGCTCCTCGGCCTCGGCCAGGTCGCCGTTCTCCCAGGCGAGTACGGCCAGGCCCTGGTTGGCGACGGAGCGGCTCCAGCAGTCGCCGTTGAGCGTGCCGCGCCACATCGCGTCGTCCAGCACCTCCCTGGCCCGTACGCCGCCGGACCGGGCCAGGGCGAGGCCCTCCTGGCTGAGGACGCAGGCGGGGTTGCGGCCGAGGAGCCAGGCGGGGCCGGTGCCTCCCCGGGCGGCGAGCAGCCCGTCGAGCCGCCGGGCCGCGTCCTCGTCGTCGCCCGCGGCGAACGCGACGACCGCCGCCGCGTGGGCGCCCCACACGCTCGCCCCCGGGCCGCGGCGGCACTCCTCCATCCGCGTACGGGCCCGATGCACGTCGAAGTGGCGGGCCTCCACCCACGCGGCGGCCCAGAGAGCCTTGACGCGGTGCGGGGTCGGCCGCCCGGTCGCCGCGAGCGCCCGGTCGAGGTAGCGGCGGCCCTCCCGGTGGCGGCCGCAGGCGATCCACAGCGGCCACAGCGTCCCGGCGAGCTCGACCGCGACCCGGGGGTCCCCGGTGAGGGCGTGGTCGAGGGCGGCCAGGAAGTTCGGCAGTTCCTCGGCCATCCGGCGGGCCCACGCGAGCTGTCCCGGCCCGGCCCACTCCGCCTCCGCACGGCGCGCGAGCCGCAGGTAGGCGTCCCGGTGGCGGTCGCGCACCGCCTCCTCCTCGCCCAGCTCGCGCAGCCGTTCCGCCCCGTAGGCGCGTACGGCGTGCAGCAGGCGGTAGCGGTCGCCCTCGCGCAGCAGGACGGACTTCTCGACCAGCCGGGCCAGCAGGGCGAACACGTCGTCGCGCGAGAGCGCGCCGTCGGCGCACACCTCCTCGGCCGTCTCGCGTTCGAAGCCGTGCGAGAACACCGAAAGCCGGGCCCACAGCAGCCGCTCGCGGGGCTCGCACAGCTCGTGGCTCCAGCCGATCGCGGTGCGCAGGGTGCGGTGCCTGCTCTCCCCCGTCTCGGACTCGGCGCGGCTCAGCAGCCGGAACCGGTCGGACAGGCGGGCGGAGATGTCCTGGACGGACAGCGCCCTCAGCCGGGTCGCGGCCAGCTCGATCGCGAGCGGCACGCCGTCGAGTTCCTCGCAGAGCCGTACGACGTGGGCGCGGTTGGCGCGATCGACCACGAAGTCGGGCACCGTGGCCACGGCCCGGTCGGCGAACAGCGTCACCGCGTCGTCGCCGAGCGGGAGAACGGTCACGACATGCTCGCCCGGCGCGTCGAGGGGCTCCCTGCCGGTGGTCAGCACGCGCAGCCCCGGGCAGTGCTCCAGCAGGTGTCCGGCCAGTTCGGCGCACGCGGCGGGCAGGTGCTCGCAGGTGTCGAGGACGAGGAGCATCCGCCGGTCGCCGACGCGCGCGGCGAGCGCGGCGGCCTCCGTCTCGCCGGGGCCACCGGGGTCCTCGCCGTCGCCCGGACCGGCCAGGGTCGCGGCGACGTGCGGGAGGAGGTCGCGCGGGTCGCGGAGCGGGGAGAGCTCCACCAGCCAGACGCCGTCGGGGAACCGCCGGTGCGCGTCGGCCGCGACCCGGCGGGCCAGCCTGCTCTTGCCGACTCCCGGAGCGCCGGTAAGCGTGACCAGCCGGGCGCGGCCGAGGAGCCCCGCGACGTACTCCCGCTCGTCCGCGCGGCCGACGAAGCTGGCCGGCTCGGCGGGCAGGTTCCCGATCACCGGTCTTCCCGCCGCCGGGCGACCCAGGCGGCCACCTGGGTACGGGAGGAGAAGTTGAGCTTGGCCAGGATGTGCTCCATGTGCGCCTCGGCGGTGCGTTTCGAGATCACCAGCTTCTCCGCCACCTCGCGGTTGGACAAGCCGTCCGCGACGAGTTCGGCGACCTCGTGCTCGCGCCGGGTCAGCACCGGTGGGCCGTCCAGGTCGTCCGTACGGCGTGGGCAGGGGACGGGCCGGTCGCGGCTGTGAGCGCGCGGCGGCCGCCCGGCGCCCGCACGGGGCACGCGGAAGCAGACCTCACCGCCGCTCTCCTCACGGATCAGGAGGGACTTGTCGATCAGGCCGATGAGCGCGTCGAGCAGTTCGGCGGGCGGCGGGACGTCCACGCAGACCCGCTCCGCGTCGGCCAGGCCGAACGGCCCGGGGAACGCGGCGACCCGCGCCCACACGTGCGTTTCGTCCGGCGAGCACAGTTCGAGGGCGCGGTCCAGCGCGCCGCGCGCGGCCGTCTCATGGAAGGGGTCGTCGAACAGGTCCTCGGTCGTCGGCTCGGGAGCGGCGCGCAGCCGCCGCGCGGCCAGCTCGATCGCGGAGGGCATCCGGCCGAGCCGCTCGCACAGCCGGGCGGCGGCCTTGCGGTTCAGGTCCGCGACGCCGCGGCCGGGCGCGCGGTTCGCCAGCAGGGCGACGGCGTCGGCGGACGGCAGCGGGCCGACGGGGAGCAGGTGCTCTCCCACGACGCCGAGCGAGCGCCGCCCGGTCGCCAGGATGCGCAGGCCGGACGCGCTCCTGAGCAGTGACTCGGCGAGCGCCGCGCAGGGGCCGGCCAGGCGCTCGACGCCGTCGAGGACGAGCAGGAGGCGGCCCTCCCCCGCGCCGACCGCCTGGGCGGCGGTCCGGGCGAGCGCCACCGAGTCGGCCTCCCGGGACACGTCCACGACCTGAACCCCGCCGGAGAAGGCCTTGCGCACGCTCCACGCGGCCTCCTCCGCCAGCCGCGACTTCCCCACGCCGGAGAGCCCGGTCAGGGTCACCAGTCGCGAACGGCCGAGCAGCCGTCTGATCTGTGCGATCTCGGCCCGGCGGCCGAGGAAGGCCGGAAGATCGCGTCGCTCCATCGCAGCCTCGAATCGTGGGGGGACTTCACTGCACCCGGCGCTCCGGTGCACGAATGGTAACCCCGGCATCGCGCACGGGAACGGGCGTTTCACCGGTTGCCGTGCGGGAACCGGAATCGCCGCATCGAGGCGGGCATTAGACTCTGCGCCACTGCCAGCACGCGCGAACGAGGATTGTATGTCTGGGTATGACCGGGTAGTCCAGCCGGCGGCTGGAGACGAGGCACTGGAGAACCACCTCGGTGGGGACGAGGCCAAGAACTACCGGCGGTACGAGTTCGACATGGTCGCGCCGCACGTGGGCCGCTCGATGCTGGAGATCGGATCGGGTCTCGGGCACTTCGCGGAGCAGTTCCTCCCCCGGCTCGACCGGCTCGTGGTGAGCGACTTCGACCCCTACTGCGTGGAGCAGCTCGAGACGCGCTTCGCCGACCGCGACGACATCTCCGTCCTCCAGTTCGGCCTGCCGACGGAGATCCCCCTGGACGACCCCGTCGACACAGTGATCATGATGAACGTCCTCGAGCACATCGAGGAGGACGTCGAGGCGCTGCGCTCCCTCGCCAAGGTGACCAAGCCGGGCGGGCGCATCGTCATCTGGGTGCCCGGATACATGCAGCTGTACGGCGACTTCGACCGCAAGGTCGGCCATGTCACCCGTTACACCCCGGCGACGCTGGCCCGTACGGTGGTGGCCGCCGGACTGCGTCCCCAGGTCCTCAAGCCGATCAACTTCCTGGGCGGCATCGCCTGGTGGGTCGCGGTGCGGCGCGGCGGGGTGGGCTACCCCGACCCGAGGCTGGTCAAGATCTACGACCGGACCGTCGTCCCGACCACGCGCTTCATCGAGCGGTTCGTCCGGCCTCCGTTCGGCCAGACGGTCTTCTGCGTCGCCCGCGTACCCGGCTAGCGATCGCGCGCTCGGCCGTACGATCAGGCGTTTCCTGACGGATCCGGTCCGTTACCGTCCGGGGCTTGCCCGTTTCCTGGGGGTTTGTGGGGCTACTCGCGGGTAGCACGAACGCATCCACCGCCTCAGGAGGTCGGCATGACCGAATACGCCAAGGCACGCGAGGTCGCCGAGCAGGCCCGCGAGACGGAGTGGGCCCGGCCGAGCTTCGGCAAACAACTGTTCCTCGGGGACTTCCGGCTGGATCTCGTCCATCCCGCCCCACGTCTCAGTGAGCAGCAGACGAGGAACGGCGAGCGGTTCCTCCAGACGCTCACCGCGTTTCTGCGTGACAGCGTCGATCCCGCAGTCATCGAGCGTTCCTCCGTCATCCCGGACGAAGCGGTCAAGGGTTTGCGCGACATCGGCGCCTTCGGGATGACGATCGACGAGCAGTACGGCGGGCTCGGGCTGAGCCACCTGTACTACTGCCGCGCGTTGATGCTGGTCGCGTCCTACTCTCCCGCGCTCGCGGCGCTCTTGTCGGCGCACCAGTCCATCGGCGTGCCGCAGCCGCTCAAGCTCTTCGGCACACCGGAGCAGAAGGAACGTTTCCTGCCCCGATGCGCCCGGGGTGAAATTTCCGCATTTCTCCTGACAGAGCCGGATGTGGGGTCGGATCCGGCGCGGCTGGCGACGACGGCGACGCGGGACGGCGACGCGTACGTCCTCAACGGCGTCAAGCTGTGGACGACCAACGGTGTCGTGGCCGACCTGCTCGTCGTCATGGCCAGGACCGGCACCCGGATCTCTGCCTTCGTCGTCGAGGCCGATTCCCCCGGCATCACGGTCGAGCGCAGGAACGCGTTCATGGGCCTGCGCGGCATCGAGAACGGCGTGACCCGCTTCCACAAGGTCCGGGTCCCGGCGGAGAACCTCATCGGCCGCGAGGGGCAGGGCCTCAAGATCGCGCTCACCACGCTGAACACGGGCCGGCTGTCGCTGCCCGCGACGTGCGCCGGGGCGGCCAAGTGGGCCGCCAAGATCGCCCGTGAGTGGGGCACGGAGCGCGTCCAGTGGGGCCGCCCGATCGGCGAGCACGAGGCCGTCGGTCGCAAGATCTCCTTCATCACCGCCACCTCGTACGCGATCGAGGCCGTGGTGGATCTCGCCGGGCGGCTGGCCGACGACGAGCGCAACGACATCAGGATCGAGGCCGCCCTGGCCAAGCTGTACGGCTCGGAGATGGCCTGGCAGATCGCGGACGACCTCGTCCAGATCAGGGGCGGGCGGGGCTACGAGACGGCCGAGTCGCTCCAGGCCCGCGGCGAGCGCGGGGTGCCGGCCGAGCAGATGCTGCGGGACCTGCGCATCAACCGCATCTTCGAGGGCTCCACCGAGATCATGCACCTGCTCATCGCGCGCGAGGCCGTGGACGCCCACCTGACTGTCGCCGGCGACCTCATCGATCCGAAGGCCGACCTTCGGGCCAAGGGCCGGGCCGCGACCCGGGCCGGCGGGTTCTACGCCCGATGGCTGCCCGGGCTCGTGACGGGTGCCGGCCAGCTCCCGACCTCGTACTCCGAGTTCGGGCCGCTCGCCCACCACCTGAGGTACGTCGAGCGGACCTGCCGCAAGCTCGCCCGGTCCACCTTCTACGGCATGTCGCGCTGGCAGGGGAAGCTGGAGCACCGCCAGGGGTTCCTGGGGCGGATCGTCGACATCGGCGCCGAGCTGTTCGCGATGACCGCGACCTGCATCCGCGCCCAGGAGGACGCGGCCACGCACGGGAACGCCGCGCTGGAGATCGCGGATACCTTCTGCCGCCAGGCCCGGCTGCGCGCGGACGCGCTGTTCACCCGGCTGTGGATCAACTCGGACATGGCCGACACCCGGCTCGCCCGCCGGATCCTGGCCGGCCGCTACGCGTTCGTCGAGGACGGCATCCTCGACGCCTCCACGGACGGTCCGTGGATCGCGTCCGGCGCTGCGGGGAAGTCGACCGCGAAGGACGTCCACCGCACCATTCCGTCGTAGCCGTCACAGGCGCGCCGGGCGCGTCCCACGACGCGCCCGGCCGTGGAACCGCACCGGCAAAAACCTGTTGGAGGCGAATCGCCGCCTTGTTACGGTCTCCGTGTGTGGATTTTTCTCCTGCGCGACCGCTGATCGTCTGATCGCTCGCGATCTCAGCCCGCTTCGCCGTCCGCCGCGCTCGACGCGGCGCCCCATGGAGACCTGTGCGCGCTCGGCGCGCCCCATGGCCCTGTCCTTCTGACGCGGCAGCTGAGTGCCGGCACTTCGTGCCGCGTTCCCGTTTGCCCAAGGAGATCTCACATGCGTACCCGTGCGACCAAGAAGCGTGGCGGGAAGACCCTCCCGCACGTCCCCCAGCCCCAGCGCAGCCTGCCGCCGCGCCAGATGCCGCTCCCGGCGCGTCCGGTCCGGCCCGCCCAGCAACCGCGCAGGCTGCCGCGACCCAAGTGACGCGATCCCGATAGGCAGGCGACCCGTTCGCCCCGTCCTCGACCAGAAAGGGCACTCCGGCCGGAGTGCCCTTTCGTGTAGCAGGCCGCGGGCAGGCACCGAATCGTGATGTCCGCCGGCGACGTGCCCGCCGCCCGCATATCCCCTGGACAGCGCGCCCGCCCACCGGATCCTCCGCCGCCGGCGGGACATCTGGGACGGAAGTCGCCCAGCGGACAAGTAGTGACGGATGACGTTTCCTGCGCTATACCGATCTCCAGAAGCTCAAATTAGAGCGAAACGGAGTAGTTATGCGCAGAATCGCGCATCAGCTGGCATCTCCCGTCAGAATCGGAGCGGCGGTCAGCGTGCTGGCCGCGGCCGTCCTGGCCGGGCTGCCGCACAGCGCGGAGGCCGCGGCGGACAGCGGCCTCGGTACGGTCACGTCCTTCACCAAGACCGGCGACGCCACGTACACGATCGAGACGGAGGGCGGGGCGAAGGTCAGGCTCGACTTCCTCAAGAACGACGAGTTCCGGATCTGGATGGCGCCGGACGGGAAGTTCACGGACCCGGCGGGCACTCCCCCTGCCGATCCGAAACAGCCGAACGCCACCATCGTGGTCAAGCAGGACTTCCCGGCGCCCCCGACGACGTCCAGGGAGACCGGCGACGGCTACGAGGTGGCCACCGGCGACATCACCGTCCGAGTGGCCAAGTCCCCGGCGCTCTTCGAGGTGCGGCGGGCGGACGGCAGCCTCGTCTGGAAGGAGAGCAAGCCGCTCACCTGGAACGCGAACGGCACCACGCAGACCCTGGCCCGGGGCGCCGCCGAGCAGTTCTTCGGCGGCGGCATGCAGAACGGCCGCTTCTCGCACCGTGACCAGACGATCAACGTGGGGGCCAACTACAACTGGGAGGACGGCGGCTACCCCAACTCCTCGCCGTTCTACCTGACCACGGCCGGGTACGGCGTGCTGCGCAACACCTTCACGGCCGGCACGTACTCCTTCGGCGAGCAGGTCACCGCGACGCAGAAGGAGCAGCGCTTCGACGCGTACTACTTCGTCTCACCGAAGCAGACCGACCTGTACACACCCATCGACCGCTACACCGAGCTGACCGGCCGTCCGTTCATGCCGCCGATCTACGGGCTGGAGATGGGCGACGCCGACTGCTACCTGCACAACGCCAACCGCGGCGAGCGCAAGCCCGAGGACGCGGTCAAGGTGGCGCAGGGGTACGTGGACCACGACATGCCTCGCGGCTGGATGCTGGTGAACGACGGCTACGGCTGCGGCTACGACAAGCTGCCGTGGGTCGGCGACGAGCTGCGCGACCGGAACGTCCAGCTCGGCCTGTGGACCCAGTCGGCGCTGACCAACCAGGAGTACGAGGTCAAGGACGCCGGCGTGCGGGTGCGCAAGCTGGACGTGGCCTGGGTCGGCCCGGGCTACCGGCACGCGCTGACCGGTTGCGAGGACGCCTACCAGGGCATCGAGAAGAACTCCGACGCCCGCGGCTACGTGTGGATGGTCGAGGGCTGGGCCGGCGCGCAGCGCTGCGCGGTGCAGTGGACCGGCGACCACTCCGGATCGCTGGACTCCATTCGCTGGCAGGTTCCAGCGCTCGCCGGGTCCGGCATGTCGGGCATCGCGTACACCGCCGGCGACATCGACGGCATCTTCGGCGGCTCGGACGTCTCCTACGTGCGCGACCTGCAGTGGAAGGTCTTCACCCCGGCGCTGATGTCGATGTCCGGCTGGGCGGGCAAGGACAAGCAGCCGTGGGTGCGCGGCGAGCCGTACACCTCGATCAACCGTGCCTACCTGCGGCTGCGCGAGCGGCTGCTGCCGTACTTCTACACGTACGCGGCGCAGGCGCACCGGACCGGGGCGCCGATCGCCCGCCCGCTGGTGCTGGAGTACCCCGAAGACGCCGACACGTGGGGCGATAAGGCCCGCTACCAGTTCCTGGCCGGGAAGGACTTCCTGGTGGCCCCCGTCTACACCGCCGGTGAGGTGCGCGACGGGATCTACCTGCCGAAGGGCACATGGGTGGACTACTGGACCGGGCGGACCTACGAGGGCCCGACCACGGTCAACGGGTACCACGCGCCGCTCGACCGGCTCCCGCTGTTCGTCCGCGGCGGTGCGATCGTGCCGATGTGGAAGGACGGGATCAACAACCACGCCGACGTCAAGCCCGGCGACGCGATCACGCTCGACGTCTACCCGAAGGGGAACTCCATCTTCGAGCTGTACGAGGACGACGGCGTCACCCGGCAGTACGCTGAAGGCCGCTCGGCCACCCAGACGTTCACCGTGACCGCTCCCGAGGAGGGGCGCGGCGAGGTGACCGTGGCGATCGGCGCGCTCACCGGCGAGTACGACGGCAAGGCGGCCGCCCGGCCGTACGAGCTGGTCGTGCATGGGGAGAAGAAGCCGGGCAGCGTCCACGTGGGCGGAAAGCTCGCCCAGGAGGTCGGCAAGGACGCCTATGCCGCGGGCGCGATCGGCTGGTACCACGACGAGAACGGGGTGACCCGCGTCCGCACCGCGGCCGTGCCGACCGGCGAGGAGATCGCGGTCAAGCTCGCGGGCGCGTCGGCCGTGGGCGGGCGGCACCCGTCCGACACCGGCGTCACTGTCAGCGCGTCGGCGCCGCGAATGATCCTGCCGGGGCAGGAGGCCGAGGTGACGTTCACCGTGGCCAACGGTGCCGAGGTGCCGGTGAAGGACGTCGTGCTCTCCGTCGCGGTGCCCGAGGGATGGGCCGCGGTGGCCCCCTGGAAGGCGCGCAAGATCGAGCCCGGCACGACCGCTACCGCGAAGGTGCGGCTCGCCGTGCCCGAGAAGGCGGTGCCGGGGCCGGTCACGCTGACCGCGTCCGCCGCCTACACCGCCCGCGCGGACCGGCACGAGAGCACCGCGGCGTTCGCCACCGAGGTGCCGTACGGCTCGCTCGCGGCGGCGTTCGACAACGTCGGCATCTCCGACGACGCGAACACGGGCGCGGGGAACCTCGACGGCGGCGGGTCGAGCTTCTCGGCGCAGAAGCTGGCCGCGATCGGGGTGACCCCGGGTTCGCGGCGGACCGTCGAGGGCGTGGAGTTCACCTGGCCGTCGTCGACCCCGGGCACTCCGGACAACGTGGTCGCCGCCGGGCAGACCATCGCGCTGTCGGGCAAGGGAAGCGGGCTCGCGTTCCTCGGCACCGAGGCGGGGAATGTCTCGCGCCCGGTGACAGTGGTCTACGCCGACGGCAGCACAGACAGCGGCACTCTCGGCTTCCCGAACTGGTGCTGCGCGGCGACCGACACGTTCGGCGCGAAGGTGGCCTTCTCCGTGAAGGGCAAGAACACCACGGCCGGTCCGAACCAGTATCCGACCACGGATTACCGCATCTTCTTCAACTCGATCCGGATAAATCCAGATAAGGAGGTGATCGCGGTCAAGCTGCCGGACGCCGCGGCCATCCACATCTTCGCCATGGCGCTCGGCGACAAGCCGCTGCCGCCAGCCCCCAAGGGCACGGTGTACGCCTCGGACCTCACTCCGCTGGAGTCCGTGAACGGCTGGGGCCCGGTGGAGAAGGACCGCTCGAACGGCGAGTCGGGCGCCGGCGACGGCCGGACCATCAGCCTGGCCGGGACCACGTACGCCAAGGGTCTGGGCGTGCACGCCTACTCCAAGGTGACCTACTACCTGGGCAAGGCCTGCACCCGCTTCACCTCGGTCATGGGTGTGGACGACGAGACCCGCGGCAACGGCTCGGTGACGTTCAAGGTCATCGCCGACGGCACGGTCGTGCACACGTCGGGACGGCTCACCGGCACCACCCCGCCGGAGACGCTGGATGTGGACGTGACCGGGGCGAGGATCGTGGACCTGGAGGTCAACGACTCCGGCGACGGCAACGGCGCCGACCACGCCGACTGGGCCGACGCGAAGTTCGTCTGCGCGTCATGACGCGACCGGCCCGGGCGGTCACCCCGCCCGGGCCGGATCACTCTCGCCAGGCCCGCAGGGCCTTTGACGTCAGAGGCGCTCGATGATGGTCACGTTCGCCTGGCCGCCGCCCTCGCACATCGTCTGCAGGCCGTAGCGGCCGCCGGTGCGCTCCAGCTCGTGCAGCAGCTTGGTCATCAGGATCGCACCGGTGCCGCCCAGCGGGTGACCGAGCGCGATGGCGCCGCCGTTCGGGTTGGTCCTGGCCGGGTCGGCGCCGATCTCCTTGAGCCACGCGAGCGGCACCGGGGCGAACGCCTCGTTGATCTCGATGACGTCGATGTCGTCGATGCCCAGCCCGGCCTTCGCCAGGGCCTTCTTGGTGGCCGGGATGGGCGCGGTCAGCATGTAGACCGGGTCGTCGCCGGTGAGCGTGAGGGTGACGATGCGGGCCCGGGGCACCAGGCCGTGCTCGCGGACCGCGCTCTCCGACGCGATCAGCACCGCTCCGGACCCGTCGGAGATCTGCGACGAGGTCGCCGCGGTGATCCTCCCGCCCTCGCGCAGCGTCTTGAGCCCGGCCATCTTCTCCAGGGTGGTGTCCGGCCGGGGGCCCTCGTCGTCCTCGACACCGTTGACCGGGGCGATCTGCTCCTTGAAGTAGCCGTTGGCGACGGCCTTGGCGGCACGCTGGTGGCTCTCGTAGGCGTACCGCTCCAGCTCGTCGCGGCTCAGGTCCCACTTCTCGCACATCAGCTCGGCGCCGCGGAACTGGGAGATCTCCTGCGTGCCGTACCGCTCGACCCACTTGTCACCGAACGGGAGCGGCATGCCCTTCTCCAGCGCGGCGGTGATGCTCGCCCCCATGGGGACGATCGACATCGACTCGACGCCGGCGGCCACGACCAGGTCCTGGGTGCCGGACAGGACGCCCTGCGCGGCGAAGTGGATCGCCTGCTGGGACGAGCCGCACTGCCGGTCGATGGTGACCCCGGCGACGTTCTCCGGCAGGCCGGCCGACAGCCAGGCGTTGCGGGCGATGTCCATCGACTGGGGACCGAACTGCATGACGCAGCCCATGATCACGTCATCGACGGCGGACGGGTCGACGCCGGTGCGCTCGACCAGCGCCTGAAGCGTGTGCGCGGCAAGGTCGGTGGGGTGGACCGTCGACAGTCCGCCCTTCTTCTTGCCGACAGGGGTGCGGACCGCCCCGACGATGTACGCCTCTGCCACAGTGCCTCCCACAGGAAACCGAGCATTGTTCGGTTATCTGGAGGCTACAACAGAACGTTCGTCCATGTGTGCCCCGATATGAGAGTTAACCGAAGCCATACCCGGCGGTCGGCCGAGCCTCTCGGCGAACAGGGACCGCAGTCGCTCCCGCTCAGTCCTCCGCGTAGCGGGTGCTCGTCATGGTGGCGTACACGATCACGTTGTCCACGTAGTGGCCCGTGTTGCGGTTGTACGTCCCGCCGCAGGTGATCAGCCTCAGCTCGGCGTTGTCCTGGGAACCGTAGACCCGGTCCGTGGGGAAGGTCTGCTTGTTCGCCTGCTCGACCCCGCCCACCGTGAAGACTCCCACAGTGCCGTCCATCCGGACGACCTCGATCGTGTCCCCGTGCTTGAGTTCGTGCAGCCGCGTGAAGACGGCGCTGCGCGTCGTGGTGTCCTTGTGGCCCAGCATCACGGCGGGGCCCGGCTCACCCGCCGTGGGGCCGCCGCGATACCAACCGACGAGGTTGTGGTTGTTGATCGGCGGCGTCTCGATGGCGCCGCTCTTGTCGGTGCCGACGGACTTGATCGGCGCGTTCACCCCGATCTTGGGGATGATCAGCCGCTTGGGCGACGACGGTTGCATCGGAGGAGCCGGGGGAAGCGGCGCCACCGGCGGGGGCGCGGTCGCGGCGGCCTGCGTCAGCGGCTGGTCCGTGCCGCCCGGCCCGACCGTGGGCGCCAGGCCGTCCGACCTGATCTTCAACGTCTGCCGGGTCGGCGACTGGTACTCATCAGGCGAGCCGAGGATGAAGAACACGCCGACGACCACGGTCACGATGCCCGCGATCGCGGCCAGGATCAGCACCGCGCGGACGGCCGCCGTGCCGCCGCCCTGCGCCTGCGGTTGCGGCTCCGGCTCCTGGTACGCCTGCGGATACACGACCGGGGTCGCGTGGAACACCGGCTGGCCGTACACGGGCGGCGGCTGGCCGGGCGGGCCGTAGGGCGGCACCGGCTGCCCCGCCGGGTACTGGCCCGGCGGGTACTGGCCCGGTGGCGGTGTGGTCACTGCGGGACCTCACCGCTCGGCGGTGCGCCGCCGGGCCCGCAGTACGAGCCCTCCGACGGCCGCCGCCAGGACCAGGGCGGTTCCTGTGAACAGGAACAACCGGCCGTCCGGTCCCGCGTCCGCGCCGCCTCCGGTGGCCGCGCCGCCTCCGGGGGTCTTCTTGACCTGCGTGTCCTTTGACGGCCCCGCGGTCACGGTCTTGTAGACGGTGTGCGTTCCAAGCGGCGACGGAGTCGCCGTGGGCGTCGGAGTAGGCGTGGGCGTGGGCGTGGGCGTCCGAGTCGGGGTCGGCGTGGGGCTGGACGAGTTGCTCGCGGCGGGGGCCACGGCGATGGTCGCCACGGCCGGAGCAGTGTTTGAGGGAGCATCCGCGGCGATCTCGCACTCGTACAGCTTCGCCGGTGTGGCGGCCGCTCCTTCCGTGCCGGGTTTCACCACGTTCAGCGCGAAGTCCTTGGCCGTGAGGACGATGGACGACGCCCCAGCGGAGGGGGTGATGGTCAGCGTCGCCGTGGGCAGCGCGCCGAGCGCAGATCCCTTGGCGATCTGGGCCGCCACCGAGGCGGACGGCGAGGGAGTGGAGAGCGCCGTGGCGGTACCGGGACTCACCGATGTCACGACCGTGGGATGCAGCTGGATCCACGCGCCCGCCGGGATCTCCTCGGGCGCGACCAGCGGAGAAGCTACGGGGGCCGTGATGGTCAGCGTGGCGGTGAACTGCGTCCCAACCGTCGCGGACGTCGGCGCCTGCAAGTTCACGGTGAAGTCATGGGTCACGGCCGTCTGCGCCTGATCACCGACATACGGAGTGCAGCTGTACGTCACCGTCTTGCTGTCCGCCAGCGCCCCGGCCGCCGAGAAAACGCCGATCAGGACGGCTGCGCTGGCTGCTCCGGCAGCGGCTTTCGTGGCGATACGACGCCGTGCCTTTGACTTCAGCACTTCCTTCACTCCCGTGGTCGGTTTCGGGCGGGGCTTTACCAGACGTACCAGGATTCCGCGCTCGTGTCTCAGTTAGGTAGAGATCTTATGAACTCTGCCTGGGAATCGCCTCATATGTAGCGAAACAGAGTCAAGAAAGCCGGGAGAGCCTGGAACCCTCACTGACCGGCACGACGCAGCCGAGGTGGCCTGTTCGACGTTGCACGGGACGATCGAGGTGCGCGCGTCCCGGCGAAGAGGAGATCGCCTCGGCCGCCTCCTCGGCGCTCCGAGGCAACAGCCGTCCGCGCTTCGGACGTCCGCAAAGGGGGGGAATCCGGGCGCTGACGGCGATCCGCTGTTCCCCGTCAGGCATCCGATTTCGCGCTTTAGTAGCAATATCCGAGGTGCTAGCTTTGGTCGGCCTCACGGAACGAGTGCCATCGGCCTTGGCCGTGCATCACCCACCGCCGGCTCCGCCCGCGGCACCTTTCTGGATCGAGCGCCTCAGGGAGAGGATCACACATGGGCTTACCGCCCAGCGCCACGAAGCGCACGGCGCAGGAAGCCGGAACCTCGCGGCGCCTCCGGGCGGGAGCCCTACGCGCTGTCGCCAGGGCACTCCCGTCCGCAACGCGCTCGCAGCACGTGATCGCCCTGACGGCCCTCGTCCTCGCCGCCACTGGCATCTACTGCCTTCTGGGGCTGGTCAGGTTCTACCTGTACCGAGCGACCAGCTTGGACTTGACGCTGTTCGACCAGATGGTGCGGGGATTCGCCTCGTTCAGCGCTCCGACGAGCCCGCTGCGCGGAGGGACGCTCGACCGGGGCATGGATTTCGTGCAACTGGGCGAGCACTTCTCCCCCATCCTGGCGGTCCTGGCCCCGCTGTACTGGCTGCACGACGGACCTGAGACTCTCATCGTGGCCCAGGCCGTTCTGTTCGCACTGGCGATACCGCCCCTGTGGCTGTTCACCCGGCGCGTGCTCGGCACCGGCTCCGCCTATCTCGTCGTCGTCGCCTACGCCGTCTCCTGGCCCGTCGCCCAGGCGATGAACTTCGACTTCCACGAGGTCGCCTTCGCCCCACTGCTCACCGCCCTCATGATCGAACGGTTCAGCGCGGGCAGATACACAGCCACCGCGCTTGCCGCAATGGCACTGCTCCTGGTCAAAGAGGACATGGGGCTCATGGTCATCGGTTTCGGTGGATACGTCGCGCTACAGGGGCAGCGCTACACCGGGATCTTGTACATGGGCATCGGGATGCTCTACACCGGCCTGGCCCGCAGCATCTTCATTCCGTCCGTCGGCGGCGACCCCGGCATGTACTGGGCCTACGGTCAGCTCGGCGACAGCGTGTCGGCCGTGGCCGTCAAGGCGCTCACCGATCCGCTCAGCGTCCTCAGCACCTTGTTCAGCCCTGAGATCAAGGTCGACACGCTGGCGTTCCTGCTGTGGCCCGCCCTGCTGACCTGCCTGTTCTCCCCGCTGATGGTGATGGCCCTCCCGCACCTCCTGGAGCGCATGCTGTCGGACCGCCTGCACTGGTGGGTCACCGACTTCCATCACAGCGCCTTCACGGTGATCGTTCTGCTGTGCGCGGGGGTCGACGGGGCCTCCAGGCTGATCCGCTGGTCACGGAGACTCCAGCCCGGCCTCAGCGAACGGACCGCGTCACTGATGTGGGCGGCGGGCGCCTGTGCGATCGCGCTCACGCTGGTGCCCCGGTTCCCCTTCGACCAGCTCATCAGCTCGGATTTCTACGAAAAGCACCCCGACGTGGCCGCGGCGGAGCAAGCGGTCGCGGCCGTTCCCTCCGGGGTGGTCGTCGAGGCCGTCAACCATGTCGGACCGCATCTGTCCGCCCGGACGACGGTCCTGCTGTGGGAGGACAAGCCCCCCAAGGCCCCATGGATCGTGGCCGACGCCGTACGGCCCGCTTACCCGTGGGGCTCCACGGGGAGGCAGCAGGAGCGAGTGGACGAGCTGATCGGCCTCGGCTACCAGGTTGTCTTCAAGAGCGAAGGCTATGTGGTGCTGCACGCCGGCTGATTCGCGTCCGCGAGAACCAGCCGTGGTTCGCCGCAGGCCACCGCCTCGGCGACTTCGGGCAGCGGTGGTCGTGCTGGTCTGTCAACGCTCTGCGGCCCTCATCGACGATGCCGTCGGCCGCGTCCTCGATGGCCGTCCCCGCGTTCTCCAGCCGCGGGAGAAGCCTCGCCCCTTCGATCCTCAAGCGTGACATCCACGAGAAGATCCGGCGTCACCGACGGGATGGCCACCGGAAGACGCGCGTCGCGGGCAGGACCCTTCCCGCCCGAGACCAGCGGGGACGATTCGGAGACACCGCTGGCTATTTCGCGTTGCGGGTGCCGGTCATGGTCGCGTACACCACGATGTTGTCCGTGTAGCTGTGGTTCTTCGCGTTGTAGACGCCGCCACAGGTGATCAGCCGGAGCCCGGACGTGGCGATGTTGCCATACACCCGGTTCGTCGGGAACGTCGTCTTGCCCACCTGCTCGACGCCGTCCACCGTGAAGATCGCGCTCTTGCCGTCCGCGCGGCGGACCTCGATCTTGTTGCCGCGCTGGAGTTCCCGGAGCCGGCTGAAGACAGCCGCGCCGGAACGGGTGTTCACGTGGCCGAGGATCACCGCCGGTCCGAGCTCTCCGGGGGCGGGCCCCAGCCGGTACCACGCGGCGATCTTGGGCCGGCTCAGCGACGGCGTCTGGATCTCGCCCGACTTCAGCACGCCCACCGAGCCGAGCGCGGCGTTGACACCGATCGACGGGATGCGGATCCTGATCGGCTTGGCCGACGCCGTCTTGCCCGTCTTCGACGTGGACGAGGACGACGCCGAGGACGAGGACGAGGAGGTCGCGGTCGTCGTGATCGTCAGCGGAGGCAACGGCTGGAGCGCGGGCAGCGGCGGGGGCGCGGTCGGCGCGGCGGCGGTCAGCGGCGTCCCCGGACCGCCGGGACCCACGGTCGGCGGCAGGAACGTCCCGGCCCCCTGCAGGGCGACCACCTCGCCCGGGACCGGCCTCGCCGCCTCCACCTCCTCCTGCGTGGGCGACAGCACGGCGAGCAGCCCCGCCATGATGGCCGCGATGCCGCCGAACGACCCGCCCACGAGCAGCGTGGCGAGCACAGGCTGGGGCAGCGACTTCCGCGCCTTCGGCACCGGAACGGCCGCAGGGGCCGGAGCGGCGCCGGGAACCGCAGCCACCGAAACTCCCGTGGGAGCCGCGGCGGTCACGGGAGTCGGTACGGCAGTGGGAGCCGGAGCAGTCTCGCCGCTCCCGACCGGTCCGGCGGGCGCGCCCGCCTGAGCCGGTACGGCAGGCCCGGCGGCGGCCTGTGCCGCGGGCTGTGCCGGAAGAGAGGTCTCCTGTGTCGCAGGCTGCGCCGGAGGAGTGACCTCCTGTCCCTGGGACGGGGCCGGAGAAGCCGTCTCGTCGACGGCCTGGCCGCCGCTCGCCTCGGTCCCAGCCGCCGGAGCCGGGGCCGGACCGGTCGCACCGGTGCCGGTGGCCGGGTCCGGCTGCCCCGCGCTGCTCTGCGCGGCGTCTCCGTCGGCCCGGGGCGTGTCGTCGTGCGCGTCAGGAGTCGAGTTCATCTCCGTCAATCCCCTCAAACCGTCCGCGACCGGTCATTGGCGTGCGCCGCGCGCCTGCGCAGGAGCACGACCCCGCTGAAAACGCCGCCGAAGACCATGGCGCCGCCGGAGCCGATCAACACCGCCGCGGAGGCACGCGACGTCTCCGGCGCCTCTCCGGTCTGGGCTCCGCCCTTCGGCGTGACCTTCACCTGAGGCGAGGTCGGCGTGCTCGCCGGCAGCGTGATCGTCGTGGTGATCGTCGGCGTCGGGCTGCCGAGAATGACCACGCTCGTCAGCTTGCTGTCCGAAGGAGTAGGGGAAGAGCCGCCCCCCGTCACGCCCGAACTCTTACTGGGAGTAGCACTGGGGCTGCCCGGAAGCGGCGACGTCACCGACCCTGACGGGTTGGACGACGGGTCCCCAGACGGATTGGATGAGGGCTCCCCAGTCGGGTTGGACGACGGGCTCTGTCCCGGGCTCTGCGTCGGGCTTCCTACGACAACGCGAATGGCAGTGGGTTTGAGCACGGGCTCACATGTGGCGCGAAACTGCTTCGGCGGATCCGCGAGTTCTTCAGTGACAACACGGAAGGCGTCCACCATCGCCCACTTGTCGTCGAGCTTCGCCACCTTCAACTCGTGCGGGCCATAGGGCAGGCCGCGCATTCCCCATAGCGTGTAGTTGCCCTGGTTGGCGACCCCCGCGTGGGATCCGTCCGGGTTCTTCGAAGCGTCGGCTGTGGCTGGAATACCTGGCCGACCGTCAATCGTGAACTGCACCTTGCCCGCCCGGGAGTCCTGCTCAGTGATGAAGTCGACGCCCGTACCAGTGAACTTGAAATACGCCTCGGCGAAGTTCGCCTCAGTCGCGTGGACGTCCCTGCCGACATCGTGAAAGTTCAGGTCACGGTCGTTGGAGTCCGTCCACTCCGCGCTATACGAGACAGCGGGGTCGTCGTCGTTGAAAAGCGCCTCGGACGGAGGCGGGGTGAAGTCGATGAGAAGCCGACGCGGCTTGATCTCGATGACGCCGGGGGCCGTCGTAGTGACGGCACCAGAGATCAACGCAGGCAGCGTCAACTGATCGCCATCGGGCAACTGCGTCTGCTCCTGGGAGCCGAGCGACTTCAACTCGCCGCTCCAAAGCCCGCCGATGCCGACCACACCAGTCGCGCTGACCCGCGCGCCGGCCTTGAACAGGCCTGGTGAGAGGAACCGGCTCTGGTCCTTGTACTTGATGCCCCATCTGATGTCGAGCGGCTGCCCAACTGTCAGTGCGGTCTGGAGCGTCAGTGTCACTTCCAGGTTGACCGGGGTGCGGGCGACACCATTCGTGCAGACGTAGTCGAGGTCCACTTCAACAGCTTCCGCAGCAGCCGAGCCGGGAGTGGAGAGGAGCGCACAACCCAGTCCACCCAGAACAAGGGTCATCGCCACTCGTCGACGACCCGATCGCGACTTAGCCACCACATGCTCCGATCACGAAGGCGGCTCATCAGCCAGCCCATAGCAAACCGAAGGTAGATCTTATGGGTTTCAACTGTTCTGAAGGAGGACGAGAACCGGAAAGGTGGCGTACTTGTAACCCAGCGTTCCCTTTGGCACCGCATCCGCACGATTGCGACGTCGCCGACGACCGGGCGAACCGGGACAGTCCGGCCCGTATACCTCGGAGTAACAGAATCGTATTCTGGTCGGGCGAGATGTCCCCCGGCCCGGAAGGCGTGTCCGATGCAGCGAGACCTCTTCGAGGACGAGCACCTCCTCTTCCGCCAGACCGTCCGCGAGTTCCTGGCCCGCGAGGTGGTGCCGCTCCATCCCCAGTGGGAGAAGGACGGCATCGTCCCGCGCGAGGTCTGGAAGAAGGCGGGCGAGATCGGCATGTTCGGCTTCTCCGTCCCCGAGCAGTACGGCGGATCCGGCATCACCGACTTCCGCTACAACGCCGTGGTCGTCGAGGAGATCATCAGGGCCGGCGCGAGCGGCCTCGGATTCTCCCTCCACAACGACGTCATGGCGCCGTACTTCGTCGATCTGACCAACGACGAGCAGAAGGAGCGCTGGCTGCCCGGCTTCGTGTCGGGCGAGCTGATCACCGCGGTCGCCATGACAGAGCCGGGCGCGGGCAGCGACCTGCAGGGCATCCGCACCACCGCCGTACGCGACGGCGACCATTACGTGGTCAACGGGCAGAAGACGTTCATCACCAACGGCATCAACTCCGACCTCGTCGTGGTCGTGACCAAGACGGATCCGACCGCCGGTGCCCGCGGCACCACCCTGCTCGTGGTCGAACGGGGCATGGAGGGCTTCACCCGGGGCCGCAACCTCGACAAGATCGGCATGCACGCGCAGGACACCGCCGAGCTGTTCTTCGACAACGTCCGGGTCCCCGTCGCCAACCGGCTGGGTGACGCGGACGGCCGGGGCTTCGTCCAGCTCATGAACAACCTGCCGCAGGAGCGTCTGTCCATCGCCGTGGGCGCGGTGGCCTCGGCCGAGGCCGTGCTGGAGACCACCATCGAGTACTGCAAGAACCGCACCGCGTTCGGCCGGAGCATCGGCTCCTTCCAGAACACCCGGTTCGTCCTCGCGGAGCTGGCCACCGAGGTCGAGATCGCCCGCCACTACGTGGACAAGTGCGTCACCGCGCTGAACCGCCGCGAGCTCACGGTCGTGGACGCGGCCAAGGCCAAGTGGTGGACCACCGAGCTGCAGAACAAGGTCGTGGACCGCTGCCTGCAACTCCACGGCGGCTACGGCTACATGACGGAGTACCCGGTGGCCAAGGCCTGGCTCGACAGCCGGGTGCAGACCATCTACGGCGGCACGACCGAGATCATGAAGGAGATCATCGGCCGGTCCTTCGGCTTCTAGAGTCCGCCGGCTCAGCGCATGTGCTGACCCCAGACGAGCAGCATGACGATCACGAACACGATCATCACGCTCGCGTACCCGATCGTGCCGAGCCGGAAGAACCTGCGCACCCGGTTGAGCAACCACGCGAACAGGAAGGCCAGGAAGACCAGCAGGATGAGTCCGGGGTCCATGCCGACCAGTATGCGGCGGATTCTCCGCGTGTGCGGGGGTGATCCGACGCCGACCCGGCCGGGCGGGCCGTACGTCGAGGTCGGAGGAGCCCCGGCCGGGACAGCGGTCAGCCGCCCGTGGTCTCCAGGATGATCCGGGCGACCAGCGCGGGATCGTCGCTCATCGGGACGTGGCCGCAGCCCGCCAGCAGCTTGACCCGCTGCTGCGCCCACCGCCCGGCGCGTACGGCCTGGCGGCGCGGCAGGAGCCGGTCGTGGTCGCCCCAGGCGATCGTGATCGGCGCCTTCGGCGGCGCGGGCGGGGCCAGCCACGCGAAGGAGTTCAGCATCTCGTCGAAACCGGCGGCGTTCCGCAGCGCCTCCGTGCCGAGCAGGATCTCCTCGTCGGGAATCCTGCTCGGGTCGGCCACGAGCAGCCCCAGGGAGGCCGCCCGCCCGAGGGCCGACGACATCAACGCGGCGGCCGTCCCCTCCGACGTGCGACTCGCCGCCCTCCTCAACGCCCGCAACGCCATGCGCGCGTACAGGAGCTCGGTGCGGGACCAGAACCCGGCGGGAGACAGCGCGACGGCGGTGCGGACGACACCGCGCGAAGCCATGTCGAGCGCCACGTAACCGCCCAGCGAGTTGCCCGCGACGTGCGGCTGCGAGATGCCGAGCCCGTCCCAGAACTCCTCGATCGCGAACGCCACCGTCTCCGCGTTGTACGGCGTGTCCGGCGCGAACGGCGGCGAGGCGCCGAACCCGGGGAAGTCAACGGCGATCACATCGTGCCGCTCCGCGAGCAGATCCATGACCGGCAGCCACGCCTGCCAGTGATGCCCGATGCCGTGCAGCAGGACGAGGGGCGGCCCCGTCCCCCGGCGCTCGTACGTCAGCTCCATACGTGCGAGTCAAGCACCCGGGGGGCGGGCCGTACAGGACGACTCAGCGACCGCCGACCGGAATCTCGAACCAGACCGCCTTGCCCTCGCGGGTGGGACGCGACCCCCAGCGCTTGGCGAGCTGGTCGACGAGGTAGAGGCCGCGGCCGCCCTCGTCGTTCTCCCCGGCGCTGCGGATGCGCGGCAGCCGCAGGTCCTGGTCGAACACCTCGACCCAGACGGACTCCTCGCCGCGGCGCAGCCGCAGCGTGAACTCCTTGTCGCTGACGACCTCGTCCTCGAAGCCGGGGACGTCCCACGACTCGTCGAACGGCAGCGGCGGACCGTCCATGATCAGGTCGCGGCGGGGGACGTTGGCGCTCGCCGCGTGCAGAACCACGTTGGTGACGACCTCGGACACCAGCAGGCAGGCCAGCTCGGCGCGCTCCTCCGGGACCTCCCAGCGCTCGAACGCGTCGGACGCCATGCGCCGCGCCTCGCCCACCATGATCGGCTGGGCGGGGAAGGTCTGCTCCTCGTACTGGAGCTCGGCGCCAACCGAGCGGATCACGAGGATCGCCATGTCGTCGTCGATCTCTCCGGGGATGGCGGTGGTCGCCGCGTCGGCGATCCGCTCGACGCTGTCCCCGGCGATCTTCGCGACCTTGTCGCAGAGCATCCGCAGTGTCTCGTCCTCGCTCGGCGGCTGCTCCTCCGAGTCGCGCGGGGGCCGCCGGTCGACCAGGCCGTCGGTGTAGAGCAGCAGCGCCGCGCCGGGCGGCAGAGTCCGGGTCTCCTCCTTGTAGACCAGGTCGGCGTGGACGCCCTTGGCGTGGACGCCGAGCGGCTGGCCGACCTCACTGATGTCGAGCTCGGTGACGTTGCCGTTGACGATCAGCAGCGGCGGCGCGTGCCCGGCGTTGGCGAACGAGAGCTGCCGGGACCAGGCGTCGTAGACGAGGTACTGGCAGGTGACGATCGGCGGGTTGGTGATGTCCTCGCCGAAGTCGTCGCGTTCCGGGGCGGCGACGATCCGGGTCCACTCGTCCAGGCGGGCGAGGATGTCGGCGGGCGGCTTGTCGTCCTGGGCGAAGGCGCGCAGCGCGGCGCGGAGCTGCCCCATGACGGCGGCCGCCTTGGCCCCACGCCCCTCGACGTCGCCGATGACGATGCCAACCCGGCCGGCCGACAGCGGGATCACGTCGTACCAGTCGCCGCCGACCTGTGTCTGGATGCCCTGGCCGTGCGAGACGAGCGGCGCGGCCGGGCAGTAGCGGACCGCGATCTCCAGACCGTCGAGCGTCGGCAGCTCTCGCGGCAGCAGGTGCTTCTGGAAGGACTCGGCGGTGTGCCGCTCCTCCTCGAACAGCAGCGCGTTGTCGACGGCCACCGCCACCCGGGTGGCGATCGCGCCGACGAAGTCGCGGTCGAACGTGTCGTAGTGCGGCGAGCGCCGGTCGGTGAGGTTGGACAGGCTGAGGTACATCAGACCGAGCGTCTCGCCGCGGACGCACAGCGGCGCCACGATGGCGGAGGTCATGCCGATCTCGCCGCAGATGCGGACCGACGCCTCGCTCGGCGCGGGATAGCTGACCTGGGAGAAGTCCTCGATGAGGATGGTCTCCTGGCGGCGCAGGGCCGTGTCGGCGTAGTGACCGGGGGGATACCTGACCTCGCCGCCGACCGGCAGCCACGACTCCGGCGGCGGCGACCAGCCGTTCACGTGGTGGGAGACCTTGCGGATCAGCCGGTCGCCCTCGACCAGCTCGATGAAGCAGTGGTCCGCGAACTGCGGCACCAGCATGTCCGCGACCCGGTTGAGCGTCTCCTCCACGTACAGCGAGCCGGCCAGCCGCTCACCGATGCGCTCCAGCAGACCGAAACGGTCCTTCTCGCGCTCGTTGCTGCGCATGGCCTCGCGCGCGGTGATCACGATGCCGGTGACCGAGCCGGACGGATGCCGCAGGGGGACGGCCTGGGCCCGCACGTAGATCATCGTGCCGTCGGCGCGGACGATGTCGAAGGTGCCCTCCCAGACGCCTCCCCTGAGCACGCTCTTGGCCAGCTCGGCGGTCAGCGGGTGGTCCTTCTCGGTGGTGATGCCGAGAGAGAGGAGCGACTCCTTGCCCTCGTCCCCGCCCGGACGGCCGAACAGCCGCTCGGCGAACGGGTTCCAGTAGAGGACGTTGCTGAACCTGTCGGTGACGACGACGGCCATCTCGGCCTGGTCCAGCACGGAACCCGCGGTGAGGTGGTCCGCGCTGTCCTGCGAGAGGTCCCCCCAACGTTTCATCCGACGATCACCCCTTGGGGGCGGGTGTTCGCAAAGCGGACCACTGGCGCTCCTGCCTGAACAGAGGCTGGGTTCTGACGAGAGAGGAGGGGCTCCCTGCTGTGACTCACCAAACGAATTCGATCATCGTCTCGTGACGAAGACGTGCGCGGCGACGTCGCGCGGAAGTTCCACAAGGCCGATCTCCGCTTCACCGTCACCCGTCACCCGTACACCGTCATCGCTCGCCGCGAGCGTCACCTCGCGTCCGGGTTGTATCCCAACTTGCTTGAGTTTAAGCATCACGGCGGGATCGCTTTGCACTTGTTCGCTAATTCGGCGCACTACAGCGGGTACATCCCTGGGTCCGGCCAGATCGATCAGGGACAGAATCTGATCCTCCTTGACCGAACCGGGCTGATCCACGCCCAGCTCGCCGAGCCCCGGGATGGGGTTCCCGTGCGGGCACGTGGTGGGGTTGTCAAGGAGGCCGACCAGGCGCGTCTCCACGGACTCCGACATCACGTGCTCCCAGCGGCACGCCTCGATGTGCACCTCCTCCCACGGCAATCCGATCACCTGGGTCAGGAGGCACTCGGCGAGGCGGTGCTTGCGCATGACCCTGATCGCCAGGGTGCGGCCGAGGTCGGTCATGCTCAGATGCCGGTCACCCTCCACCTTGACCAGCCCGTCGCGCTCCATCCGGGCGACCGTCTGGCTGACAGTGGGGCCGCTCTGCTGGAGCCGCTCCGCGATGCGCGCGCGCAGCGGAACGATGCCCTCCTCTTCCAGCTCGAAGATCGTCCGGAGGTACATCTCGGTGGTATCGATCAGGCCGTGTGCGGTCAACGTTCCTCCCGTCCTGTAATCGATGCTACGAGCTTCCGATGTGTTCGCAGCCGACCCTATTGGGGAAGCGACATGGGATGGCAAACATCGGTGCGGAACGTTTTCTTCCAGGGGAGATCAGCCTCCCCGCGCTACGTGAGGCCGCCCGCCGGTGCCAGGGGTGCGACCTCTATCGGAACGCCACGCAGACCGTCTTCGGAGAGGGCGTTCCGGACGCCCGCTACATGCTCGTGGGCGAGGAACCGGGAGATCAGGAGGACCGCCAGGGGGCGCCGTTCGTCGGCCCCGCGGGCCGCGTGCTGGACCGCGCCCTTGAGGAGGCGGGCATCGACCGCGAAACCGTCTACGTGACCAACGCCGTCAAGCACTTCAAGTTCCAGCCGCGCGGCAAGCGCAGGATCCACCAGAAGCCGACCGCCGCAGAGATCGACGCGTGCCACCCGTGGCTCGCCGCGGAGATGAGCCTGGTGAACCCGGAGATCACCGTGATCCTCGGCGCCACCGCCGCACGCGCGCTGCTCGGTCCCGCGTTCCGGGTGACCCGGGAGCGCGGACGGCCCCTCCCCCGTTCGGAGGGAGGCTTCTACATCGCGACCGTGCATCCCTCGTCGATCCTCCGGGCGCCGGACAGGGACGCGGCCTACGCCGGCTTCCTCTCCGATCTCCGGGTCGCCGCCGCGCTGCCCTGAACGCCGGCGCCTCGATGAGGGGCCGTGAGGGTCAGGGCGCGAGGCGTTCCAGGACCCATCCCGCGCCGGCCCGCCGGTAGCGCAGCCGGTCATGCATCCGGTCGGTCTGCCCCTGCCAGAACTCCATCTCCTCCGGGATGACCCGGAACCCGCCCCAGAAGTCCGGTGTCGGCGGGTCCTCCGGCCAGCGCTCGGCCAGCGCCGCGTACCTCTCGTCCAGTTCTTCGCGGGACCGCACCACCGCCGACTGGCGCGACGCCCACGCCGCGACGCGGGAGCCGTACGGGCGGGAGCGGAAGTAGGAGTCGGAGTCGTCGCGGGACACCCGGACGACGCGGCCCTCGATGCGGACCTGGCGGCGGATGGGATGCCACGGGAAGAGCAGGCAGGCCCGGGGGTTCTCGCCGAGGTCGCGCCCCTTGCGGGACTCGTAGTTGGTGAAGAAGACGAAGCCGCGCTCGTCGAATCCCTTCAACAGGACGGTGCGCGCGGACGGCCGGCCACCGGCGGAGCTGGTGGCCACGATCATGGCGTTGGGCTCGGGCAGCCCCGCCTCGACCGCGTCGCCGAACCACACCGCGAACTGGGCCACCGGGTCGTCGGAGAGGCCGGATTCGAGCAGGGGTTCGCCCTCGTAGCTGTGCCGGAGGCCGGGCAGATGAGAAGCGGTGTCCACGGAACGGTATTGTTGCGCGCTTGACAGAGGACGCCTACATCAGCCCCTACCAGGGACAACGGCGTTTCATAGGGACCGGCGGGAACCCAGTGGAACCCTGCGGGTTAAATTGACCCGCCGGTATCTCGACATCAAGGCTTTTGACTTCACAAGAGAGGGAGGCGGCCGAAGTGTCCGACTTCAAACCCGGACTCGAAGGCGTGGTGGCTTTCGAGACCGAGATCGCGGAACCGGACAAAGAAGGGGGCGCCCTTCGCTACCGGGGCGTCGACATCGAGGAACTCGTGGGCCAGGTCTCGTACGGGCACGTCTGGGGCCTGCTCGTGGACAACGAGTTCCAGCCGGGACTGCCTCCGGCCGAGCCCTATCCCGTTCCCGTCCACTCCGGTGACATCCGCGTCGACGTGCAGAGCGCGCTCGCGATGCTCGCCCCCGCCTACGGTTTCCGCCCGCTCCTCGACATCGACGACGCCCAGGCCCGCGACGACCTCGCCCGCGCCTCGGTGACCGCGCTGTCGTTCGTGGCGCAGTCCGCCCGCGGCCTGGGCCTGCCGATGGTCCCGCAGAAGCGCGTCGACGAGGCCCAGAGCATCGTCGAGCGGTTCATGGTCCGCTGGCGTGGCGAGCCGGATCCCAAGCACGTCAAGGCCATCGACGCGTACTGGACCTCGGCTGCCGAGCACGGCATGAACGCCTCCACGTTCACCGCCCGTGTGATCGCCTCCACCGGCGCCGACGTCGCCGCCGCCCTGTCGGGCGCGGTGGGCGCGATGTCCGGTCCGCTGCACGGTGGCGCCCCCGCCCGCGTGCTGCACATGATCGAGGGCGTCGAGCAGGTCGGCGACGCCAAGAAGTACGTCCAGGCCGAGCTGGACAAGGGCCAGCGGCTCATGGGCTTCGGCCACCGGGTCTACCGGGCCGAGGACCCCCGCGCCCGGGTGCTGCGCCGTACGGCCAAGGAGCTGGGCGCGCCGCGCTACGAGGTCGCCGCCGCCCTGGAGCAGGCCGCCCTGGAGGAGCTGCACGCCCGCAAGCCCGACCGCGTGCTCGCGACCAACGTCGAGTACTGGGCGGCCGTCATCCTCGACTTCGCCGAGGTTCCGGCCCACATGTTCACCTCCATGTTCACCTGCGCGCGCACCGCCGGCTGGGCCGCGCACATCCTCGAGCAGAAGCGCACGGGCAGGCTGGTCCGCCCCAGCGCGAACTACGTCGGCCCTTCCCAGCGCTCGATCAACGACGTCCCCGGCGCGGCCGAAGTCATCGGCAAGATCTGACCTGAACACCGCCGACGTCCCGTCGGCTGTCTCCCCGATTCGGCCCGCACATCCGGTGCGGGCCGTTTCCGTTTTCCGGCCTCTCCCCGAGGCCCCCGGATGCGCGGACGGCGCGGTCAGGGGCGGCCGGACTGCTCGCCCGGCGGAGCGTCGGGAAGGCGCGCGCAGAGCGGGTCGGCGGGTGGCCGCTCGTCCATGTCCAGCAGCCCGCACCGGACCATCGGCACGGCGTGCCGCGGCGCGGAGTCGCTCACCTTCATGATGGCGACGACCTTGTTCGCGGGATCGTGCCGCTCGGCGTACACGAAGTCGATCACCCCGCTCGACCCGTTCCAGGCGGCCTGCCGCGAGGTGAGGACGAGCTCGTAGAGGACGTCCCCCTTACTGGGCAGCGCTCCGCCCCGGTAGGCCCGGTTCGCCGCCTGGTAGACCACGCTGATCGCGTCGTACGTGAGGATCAGGTTGTCGTCGGAGGCGTTCGGATGGCCTCCCTTCAGCAGGCCGTAGACGAACGCGGTGGGCGCGTCCGAGCTGCTCCGCCACAGCTCGCGGCCGGCCAGCGCCGCGTGGTAGACCTCGACCCGGCGCAGGCTCGTGATCTCGTCCCCGTGGTCGGCCACGACCTTGATGACGTCGTCGCTGGCGATGACCCGCACCGTCTCCGGCCCGCACGCCTTGCCCTCCAGCGCCCGCAGGAAGTCGAGGAACTCCGGCGCCCGGCTGGCGTAGAGGTACACGTCGGGCCGTCGGCGGCAGGCGTCCAGGGCCGCCTTGGAGATGCCCCCGCCGTCCACGCTGTAGTAGATGCGGGCGCGCAGGGCGACACGTTCCGCGCCGAGCGCGGTGACCAGGTCGTCGGCCAGGTTGTCGGTGTACTGGTCGCCGGGCGTACCGTCCTGCACGATGACCGCCGACGGGGACGCCACACCGTGCAGGAGCGTACGGCGGGCGAACCGGGAGACGAGGGCGGCCTCGCGGAAGTTCGTCGGCCCCGCGTGGAAGTAGTACGGGGAGGGATAGCCGGCGTCGCGGTCGATCGAGCCGTCCCTGATGTAGCCGAGCCGGTCGGCGGTCCCGGTGGTGCCGACCATCGGGATCTTCGCCTCGTGCAGCACCTGGATGGCCTCCTGGACGCCCGCCACGCTGCGCGGGAAGCCGACCACGCCGACCACGTGGGGGTCGCTCTCGGCCAGCTCCCTGATCAGCTCGGCGCCGCGCCGCCCCTGCCGGAGGTTGTCGCCGGAGTTCGCGACCAGCACCCGGAGCCGCGGCGTGCTGGCGACCGTGCGCTGGTACTCCTCGACCGCCGCCAGCTCGGCCAGCGCGCCCGCCCGCCGGCTGTCCTCCGGCACGGTGTCCCTGATGGAGTACTCGCCGAACAGCACCACGCTGACGTAGGAGCCGGCCTCCTCGGCGGAGGCGTTGTTCCGGTCGATCTTCGCGATCAGCGTGGTGACGTCGCCGGTGAACAGGTCGCCGGGGGCGGGGCCGTCGGCGTTGACCACGCCCACGCACTCCCCGTCGATCCGCTCGGCGAAGGAGAGGCCGCCGCAGTGCGCGAGCCGGTCCCGCTGGTTCTGCACCGCCCAGACGGCCGGGCCGACGACCAGCAGCGCCACCGCCGACCAGTAGCCGATCGCCCGCAACCGCCCTCGCAGCATGCGCGGCCGGTGGTCGGCGTCCGGGAGGGGGCCGTCGGCGGCCACCACCATGCGCAGGCGGGGCACCCGCCGCCGCACCTTCCCGCGCCACCCCTCGACCAGTGCGGGGAGCCTCCTGAGGTCGGCGGGCACGGCGCTCCGCCGTTCGTCCTTGAGCTCGTCCGGGAGCGCGGCGATGACCAGGATCGGGGCCGGCAGCCCGGTCTCCTCGGTGGTCTCCTCCAGGATCCGCAGGAACCGCTCGGTGGCCTCGCCATGCCGCCGCGCCTCCAGGACGAGCATGCCGTACAGGCCGCGCCCCCAGCTCGGCCAGGGGATGATCCACCTCTGGTACGCCTGCCGGAGGTCCTGGCAGAAGGCGTGGATCAGCAGCCTGTCGATCTCGTCGTCGCCCGCGTTGGCCAGCCGGAGGGCGTACCTGGGGAGCCGTTCGAACCGCCGCCTCGTCAGGTACGGCTGCCGCCTGAACCAGCCGTTGAAGAACGATCCCCTGATGGACAGCACGGCCTGCAGCGCCGTACCGGCCAGGCGGATCGGCCACGACGGGGGTCTCCCGGACGGGAACGCGGTTTCGACTCAGTGCATGATCAATTGCTGCGGCACACCATGATGTCTCACATTGCGGACCTGGGTCTAGACCATGGCCGCGGCTCACTACGCTGGATGCGTGGCTGACATCGTGATTCCCGCTGACATCAAGCCCGCCGACGGCCGATTCGGCTGCGGGCCCTCGAAGGTACGCCCTGAGCAGCTCTCGGCTCTCGCGGGAGCCGGCGCGAGCATCATGGGCACCTCACACCGCCAGAAGCCGGTCAAGGACATGGTCGGCCGGGTGCGCGCGGGCCTGTCCGAGCTGTTCTCGCTCCCCGAGGGGTACGAGGTCGTCCTCGGCAACGGCGGCACCACCGCGTTCTGGGACATCGCCGCCTTCGGCCTGGTGCGCGAGAAGTCGCAGCACCTCCAGTTCGGCGAGTTCTCGTCCAAGTTCGCGACCGTGGTCAAGAAGGCGCCCTGGCTGGGCGATCCGACGGTGATCAAGTCCGAGGTGGGCAGCCACCCCACGGCGGTGGCCGAGGACGGCATCGACGTCTACGCGCTCACCCACAACGAGACCTCGACCGGCGTCGCCATGCCGATCAAGCGCGTCGCCGACGACGGCTCGCTGGTCCTGGTCGACGCGACCAGCGGCGCGGGCGGCCTGCCCGTCTCGGCCGAGGAGTTCGACGTCTACTACTTCGCCCCGCAGAAGAGCTTCGCCTCCGACGGCGGCCTGTGGATCGCGCTGTTCTCGCCCGCGGCGCTGGCCCGGGTCGAGGAGATCTCCGCCTCCGGCCGCTACGTCCCCGAGTTCTTCAGCCTGCCGGTCGCGATCGACAACTCCACGAAGAACCAGACGTACAACACCCCGGCGCTCGCCACGCTGTTCCTGCTGGCCGACCAGATCGACTGGATGAACTCCCAGGGCGGCCTGGCCTGGACTACGGCTCGCACGGCCGACTCTGCCTCCCGGCTGTACAACTGGGCGGACAAGAGCTCCTACGCCACGCCGTTCGTCACCGACCCGGCGCAGCGGTCCAACGTGGTCGGCACGATCGACTTCGACGAGTCGGTCGACGCCGCCGCCGTGGCCAAGGTGCTGCGCGCCAACGGCATCGTCGACACCGAGCCGTACCGCAAGCTCGGCCGCAACCAGCTCCGCATCGCGATGTTCCCGGCCATCGACCCGGCCGACGTCGAGGCGCTGACCGGCTGCGTCGACTACGTGGTCGAGCGCCTCTGATCGGCTCCCGTCCGCGACGCCACCGGGCCGGCACGCCAGCGCGCGTGCCGGCCCGCGGCGTACCCGGGCCCGTGCCAGGCGGGCGAACCCGTGCAAAAGAAGTCATCGGACCTCCGTAAAGTTTTCTCCCGCACGCACAGAAATGGGACAGGAGCGACGGTGACTTCGACCTCGGGGGGTCTGCGGGCTCGGCAGCGCAGCCTGGGTTATCTGATGTTCGCCAGCAGGTGGCTGCAGGTGCCCCTCTACCTCGGGCTGATCGTGGCCCAGGGGGTCTACGTATGGCAGTTCATGGTCGAGCTGTGGCATCTGGTCACCGGCGACTTCAGCGCGAGCGGCATGAACGTCGAGCAGTCGGTGATGCTCAGCGTGCTCGGCCTCATCGACGTCGTGATGATCTCCAACCTGCTCATCATGGTGATCGTGGGCGGATACGAGACGTTCGTGTCGCGGATCAACCTTGACGGCCACCCCGACGAGCCCGAGTGGCTGTCCCACGTCAACGCGAACGTGCTCAAGGTCAAGCTGGCCACCGCGATCATCGGCATCTCGTCGATACACCTGCTGCAGACGTTCATCAGGGCCCGCGAGATGAGCACCGACACGATGCTGTGGCAGACCGTGATCCACCTGGTGTTCATCCTGTCCGCGATCGGGCTGGCCTTCATCGACCGGATGCTCAACTCCTCGGCCAACGACCGCGGCCATTGACCGACGGCGAGGCCGGCTACGGGCCACAGCCGGCTCGGGGACGCCCCAGAAGCGCCACAGGCGGCCGATCATCGTCGCTTGCCCCTCTTTGTCTCGCGGGCGAGCGACGGCCGCTCCTGGAGGCCGTCAGGCGCTCCCGGACCTGACGGGTCTCAGGCCCTTTCCGGTACGGCACGGCGGCGGAACAGCCAGGCGGCGAGCACCCCGCCGATCAGGCCGAAGAGGTGGCCCTGCCACGAGACCCCCGGCTCGCCCGGCAGCGCGCCCCAGAGGATCGAGTAGTACAGGACGGCAACGACCACGCCGAGCAGGATGTCCAGGGCGCGCCGGTCGAACAGGCCGCGCGCGACGACGTACCCGAAGTAGCCGAAGACGAGGCCGCTGGCGCCGACCGTGAGCGTGCCCGGCGGACTCGTCAGCCAGACGCCGGCGCCGCTCACCAGGACGATGACGAGGCTGGCCGCCAGGAACCTGCCGACGCCGCGTATCGCGGCCAGGAAGCCCAGGATGAGCAGGGGAACCGAGTTGGCCATCAGGTGGCCGAACCCGTCGTGCAGGAACGGAGCGAACAGGATGCCGGGCAGGCCGTCGGGATCCTGCGCGACGATGCCGTACCGGTCGAGCGCGCCGTCCTCGACGTAGTCGACGACCTCGACCGCCCACATGGCGCCCAGGAGGACGGTCATGATGATCGCGCTGCCGAGCGCGCCGCTCAGGAGACCGACGACGCGGTCACGGGCCGACCGACCGGGAGGGGGAACCGGTTCCCCGGAGTCGTTCATCCTTTCACCGTACGTTCTGTGTTCATTGGCGCTCGCTTCGCTCGCGCGGGCCCGGGGCGCCCCTTAAAGGCGGCACCCGTCCCCTCGGCGGGCGGCCGGAGGGGACGGGGGACGCGACGACGGCGTCAGGCGCCGGTCCACCTGGGCGGGCGCTTCTCCGCGAACGCGGCGGCACCCTCCATCGCGTCGGCCGAGCCGAAGATCGGATTGGCGATCTCGCCCTGCTTGGCGAACATCTCCTCCCGCGACCAGTCGGCCGACTCGACCACGATCTTCTTGGTCGCGGCAAGCGCCAGAGGGGCGTTGGCCGCGATGGTGCGGGCCAGCTCCAGGGCTCCGGCGAGCGCGCCGCCCGCCGGGGTGACCCGGTTGACCAGGCCCAGCTCGTACAGCCGGGCCGCCGGATAGTGGTCGCCGGTCAGGGCGATCTCCATGGCGACGTGGTACGGAATACGCCGGGGCAGCCGCATGATGCCGCCCGCGGCGGCGACCAGCCCGCGCTTGGGCTCGGGCAGCCCGAACTTGGCCTCCTCGGAAGCGACGACGACGTCGCAGGAGAGCACCAGCTCGAAGCCGCCGGCCAGGGCGTACCCCTCGACCGCCGCGACGAGGGGCTTCTTCGGCGGGTTCTCGGTGAGCCCACCGAACCCGCGGCCCTCGACGACCGGCATGTCGCCGTTGAGGAAGCCCTTCAGGTCCATGCCCGCACAGAACGTGCCGCCCGCGCCGGTGAGCACGACGGCGGAGACGTCCTTGCGCTCGTCCAGCTCGTCCATCGCCGCGGCGATCCCCCGGGCCACCGGGCCGTTGACCGCGTTCCTGGCCTGAGGACGGTTGATCGTGACGACGGCGACGCCGCCGTCGACCTCTACGAGAACCTCGTCAGACACGTGATCCCCTTGCTTACTTGGGCTGGAATCGGATGGCGCCGTCGAACCGGATGACCTCGCCGTTCATGTAGTCGTTCTCGATCAGGCTGCGGACGAGGTGGGCGAACTCCGACGGGCGTCCCATGCGCTTCGGGAACGGCACGGGCGCGGCCAGCTTGGCCTTGAACTCCTCGGCGTTCTTGTCGCCGATCTTGCCGTAGATCGGGGTGTCGATGATCCCCGGGCAGATCGTGAGCACGCGCACGCCGACCGCCGCGAGGTCGCGGGCGGCCGGGAGGGTCATGCCGATGATGCCGCCCTTGGACGCGGAGTAGGCCACCTGGCCGGTCTGGCCCTCGATGCCCGCGACGGAGGAGGTGTTGATGACCACGCCGCGCGCGCCGTCGGCGTCCACCGGCTCGGTCTTGGCCATCGCCGCCGCGCCGATGCGCAGGAGGTTGAAGGTGCCGATCAGGTTGACGTCGATGACCTTGCGGTAGGACGCGAGATCGTGCGGGGAGCCGTCCCGCCCGACGGTGCGGGCCGCCCAGCCGATGCCGGCGCTGTTGACCACCGCGCGCAGCGGCTTGCCGGTGGCGACCGCGGTGTCGACCGCTGCCTGCACCGACGCCTCGTCGGACACGTCCGTCTGGACGAAGACGCCGCCGAGCTCGTCGGCGATCGCCTTGCCCTGCTCCACGTTCAGATCGGCGATGACCACGGTCGCGCCGACGCGCGCCAGCTCGCGTGCCGCCGCCTCACCAAGGCCGCTGGCACCGCCCGAAATGATCGCTGCTGCTCCGTTGAGATCCATAGCCGGACCTTAACGCGACAACCGAATGAAGTTCTACTCAGGGTGGGTCAAAATAGCGGTGTCCACGTCGGGATAGACCTTGATGCGCCGGTCGAGCCCGGTCGTCCGCAGAATGCGCGCCACCGGCGGCTGCGGCGCGGCCAGGCAGACGCCCCCGCCCTCGCTCGTCGCGAGCCGCCACGCCTCGATCAGCACGCTCAGCCCGCTGGAGTCCATGAAGGACAGCTCGGCGAGGTCGAGGACGATGGTCGCGCCGTCCTGCATGATCGCGTCGCGTACCTCGTCGCGCAGTATCGGCGCGGTGAACAGGTCGAGCTCTCCCGCGACCACCACGACGACGGCCCCCGAGAGCGATCGACGCGCGAGCCGCAGCTTCATCGTGGACCTCCTCAGCGAGGCCACTTTACTTCGACATCACCGTGGGTGAAGTTCACGATAGTGATCAAAGGGCCGGAACCGCGAAGCCGTACGGCAATTCGAGCCGGTGGGCGGCGAGCAGGTCGGCGTCGGCGAGGAGGGCGCGGGTCGCACCGTCGGCCGCGATCACGCCGCCGGACAGGATGAGCGACCGCTCGCACAGCTCCAGCGCGTACGGAAGGTCGTGCGTGACCATCAGCACCGTCACATCCAGATTGCGCAGGATCTCGGCCAGCTCCCGCCGGGCGGCGGGGTCGAGGTTGGACGACGGCTCGTCCAGCACGAGGATCTCCGGCTCCATCGCGAGCACGGTGGCCACCGCGACCCGCCTGCGCTGGCCGAAGGACAGGTGGTGCGGCGGCCGGTCGATCGCGTCGAGCATGCCGACGCGATCGAGGGCGTCCCGGACCCGCCGGTCGAGCTCGGCGCCGCGCATCCCCAGGTTGGCCGGTCCGAACGCGACGTCCTCGCGGACGGTCGGCATGAAGAGCTGGTCGTCGGGGTCCTGGAAGACCAGGCCGACCCTGCGGCGGATCTCCTTCATCGTGTCCGCGCGCACGTCCAGCCCGGCCACGCGGACCGAGCCGTGCCCGGCGGTGAGGATGCCGTTGAGGTGCATGACCAACGTCGTCTTGCCCGCGCCGTTGGGGCCCAGCAGGGCGACCCGCTCCCCCCGCCCGATCACCAGGTCCACCCCGAACAGCGCCTGCGTGCCGTCGGGGTACGCGTAGGCCAGGCCGCTGACCTCCAGCGAGGGAACGGGGTGAGATGTCACGAGAGGCTCCAGGAGAGTACGGCCGTCACCGCGGCGAGACCGGGGAGCAGCCCCGCGGCGCCCCACTGCCGAAGCGATGCCGACAGATCACGGATTATCGGCATCTCTCCGGTATACCCGCGGCTGAGCATCGCGAGGTGCACCCGCTCGCCCCGCTCGTACGAGCGGATGAACAGCGCGCCGGCCGACTTGGCCAGCACCGGGATCTGCCGGGCGTCCCTGGCCACGAAGCCGCGAGACTCGCGGGCGACCCGCATCCGGCGCATCTCGTCCATGATCACATCCATGTAGCGGAGCATGAACATGGCGATCTGCACCAGGAGCTGCGGCAGCCGCAGCCGTTGTGCGCCCAGGAGCATCATCCGCGGCTCGGTGGTGGCCGCGAGCAGGATCGAGGCGACCACGCCGAGGGTGGCCTTGGCCAGGATGTTCCACGCCGCCCACAGCCCCTCGACGCTGAGCGGCACACCGAGGACCTCGACCCGCTCGCCCAGCCCGATGAACGGGATCGCGACGGCGAACACCACGAACGGAACCTCGATCACCATGCGCCGCAGTACGAAACCCGGCGGCACCCGCCCCGCGGCGGCGACGGCCGCCAGCATCACGGCGTACGCGGCGAAGGCCCAGAAGCTCTCGCGCGGGGTGGCGACCACCGCGACGGCGAACCCGGCCGCGGCCAGCAGCTTGCACTGCGGCGGCAACCGGTGGACCACCGTGTCGCCCGGCCGGTAGAGCTGGTGGTGATGACCTGCGCTCACGCCCGGCTCCCCCGCCTCGGAGTGATCACGCGTCGGCCTTGTCCCGGTTGCGGCGCCGCACCGTGTAGACGACGGCGCCTCCGGCGAGCACGGTCAGCCCGACCCCGGCGACGCCCGCGATCCCGAGGGACAGCCGCTCGTTCTCCACGCCCTTGACGGCGTAGTCGGCGAGCGGCCAGTGCGCGACGCCGCTCTGCCGCTCACCCGCGTTGAAGCCCTTGTCCGCGGCCACCCGCTCAAGCCCATCGGGCGAGCTGGAGGCGTAGAAGGAGACGAACCCGGCGAGCAGCACGGCGATCAGGCCGCCGCCGATCAGGATCGGCCGCAGGCCGCCCTTCGGCGCCGGGGCCGGCTCCTCGACCGGGACCTCGCCGTCGGCGGTCCGCAGCACCAGCCTGCGGCCCAGCCCGGCCGCGCCGTACACGAGGTCGGGCCGTACGGCCAGGACGCTGCTGACGGTGAGCGCCGTGATCAGGCCCTCACCCAGGCCGATCAGGACGTGGACGCCGCCCATCGCGGCGGCCACCGCCGTCACGTCGATCGGCGCGGTCCCCCCGATCCAGAACAGCAGGGTGAAGGCGAGCGCCGAGACCGGCACCGACACCGCCGCCGCGACGAACGAGGCGGCGACCACGGCGCCGCGGCCGCGCGGCGCGGCCCGGGTGATCAGGCGGAAGACGGCCCAGCCGACGACCGAGGTCACGATCGCCATCAGGGTGATGTTGACGCCGAGCGCGGTCAGCCCGCCGTCGGCGAAGAAGAAGCCCTGTACCAGCAGGACCACCGCCACACATAGGACCGCCGTGTACGGCCCGACGAGTATCGCGGCCAGCGCCCCTCCGAGGAGGTGACCGCTGGTGCCCGCCGCGACGGGGAAGTTGAGCATCTGGACGGCGAAGATGAACGCCGCGACGAGGCCCGCCATCGGGGCGGTCCGGTCGTTCAGCTCGTTCCGGGCACCCTTGAGGCACACGGCCACGCCCGCGGCGGCGAAGGCGCCTGCCGCGATGGAAACGGGAGCGTTGAAGAACCCATCGGGTACATGCACGGCGAGCCTCCGAAATGCGCGTCTGCCACAACTTTAGGACATGGCCTAGCAGTTGCAAACAGTTCGCATTAGCGGGCGCGATGGAGAAGTCTGCGCAGGAGGGTGAGCGGTGTGACGGCGCGCACCGAGGCGCTGAGCCTGCGGTTGACCGCCGTGGCGTAGGGCCGGGCGCTCCACCGCGCCAGACCGCTCCACCACGTCGCCGGGGCCGGCAACCGGCCCAGATCGCCGATCTTGACGGGGAAGCGGACGGGCGGCCCGCCCACGTCGAGCTCCAGATAGGAGTCCCAGATCCCGGCGGCCGGCCACCGGCTCACCGAGCGGAACGCTCCCGCCGCGGTCTGTGTGGCCGCCGCGCGCCACTCCCGCCCGGAACGCCGCTCCCGCCAGATCAGGTCGCGTACGGCCACCGCGGCGGGCTCGCCCGCCACCTCGACGACGCCGTCCACCCGCAGCCCGTCGCGCAGCCACCCCGCCTCCGCGAGCCGTACGGACGCGGGCACCCGGGCCAGATGCCCGCCGACGTCGACGCTCAGGTTGCCGTGCTGCCGGGTGAGGTACGGCAGCGCCACGATTCCGGAGGTGAAACGCGGCGCGGGGCGGTCGAGGCCGGGCGCGCGCTCGCTCCCGAGCCGGGCCAGCCTGCGGACGCCCTCGCAGTCGACGGCGGCGTACACGTCCCACATGCCGGAGGGCAGCGCGGCCACCGGGATCGAGACGCTGAACAGGTCGGCCACCCGCGTGATCGGGACACGCCTCTCCTGGCGCGAGGCACGCTCGCGCAGCAGGAGGGAGGCCTCCCCCTCGAACCCGTCCAGCGAGACGTGCCCACCGATCACGAGGCGGTCGCCGTCCCATTCGAGTGTGGTCAGCCGGTGGTGGAGGGTGGCCGTCTCGACCTGCGCCAGCCGTACGAGCCGGTCGAGGTCGTGCAGGGACTCGACGCGCAGCCGGTCGGCGGCGCCGAGCCGTTCGATCACGCCCTCGGTGAGCCATTCGTCGCAGATGTCGGCGGCCTCGAAGGCGATCTTCTCGCGGTCGGCCTCGTCGGCGGCCAGGAGGGGCGCGCCGAGTTGGTCGAAGACGTCGAGCCGGAAGTGCCGCAGCAGCAGGTGGTCGCGGAGCGAGCCGGGTGGGATGTGCCGCGCCATCAGCCCGATCGGCACGCGGGCCATCCGCAGCCAGGCGAGCGGGTCGCGGCTGCCCTGCTCCTGCATGACGCTGCTGCCGTCCGGCCGGGAGACCAGGTGGTAGCAGTCGTAGTCGGAGACGACCGAGATCACGTCGGCGTGGCAGTAGGCGTGGGAGGTGAAGACCATGTCCTCGCCCACCCGCAGCGTCTCGTCGAACCGGACGCCGTGCCGTTCGAGCATCTCGCGGCGGAAGAGCTTGAAGCAAAGCAGGCTGTTGTAGACCGTGCTCCCCAGCAGGGTGACCTGGTCGGCGCTCTCGCGGAACATCGACTCCGGCGCCCGGCGGCCATGACCGACGACCTTGCCGAGGACGATGTCGGCCCCGTTGCGGTCGGCGGTCGCGAGCATCCGGCTCAGTGCCTCCGGCCCCAGGTAGTCGTCCGCGTCACAGAAGAAGACGTACCGGCCGCGCGCGTGGGCGAGAGCGCGGTTGCGCGGGCTGCCGGGAGTGCCGGAGTGCTCCTGGTAGATCACTCTGATCACGCCCGGGTGGTGGGCGGCGTACAGGTCCAGGAGCGACCGCGTGTCGTCGGTCGAGCCGTCGTCGACGACCACGATCTCCTTGCTCACGCGCTGGATCAGCAGGGAGACGAGGCACCGGTCGAGGTACGCGCGGCAGTTGAACGTCGGCACCAGGATGCTGACGTCGACCGGGCACTCACTCTCCGTCTCCATCACGAATCATTATGTGACGGCCGCCCGCGCCATAAGGCGCCAATGGCCAGGTCTTGACCTTTCACCCCCAACCCGTACGGCGGTGGAGGCGAGCGCGGGCGACGGGCTGCGAACCATATGGCGATCTCGTGCGTCTCACTCGCACGCCTCGTGATCGTTTTGGAGCCGCCGTGTCGTCGCGTCTCGCCGTCATCGCCGTCTCGCTCGTCTCCGCTGTGATCATCGCCCTGTCCGTGGTGGCGATCGTGCTCGTCCTCAATCCGGAGTCGGCTCCGCCGGCCGTCCCGGGAGCGGGCCACGACAGGAGTGACGGCCCGAACCTCGTGATGGAAGGCCAGACCCCGCCCGCCGTCGGCCAGGAACCCGCCCTGGGCCAGGAACGCGATGTCGGACAGGAGCCCGCCCCCGGGCAGGAACCCGCTCTCGGTCAGGAAGCGGGCGAGGAGAGAACCGAGGCCGGCGTTCGGCGGGCGGCCCAGACCACGCTCGGCTTCTACTCGTCCGGCGCGTACGGGGAGTTCTGGGACTCATGGACCGCGGACGCGCGGAAGCTGATCGCGCGGGACGACTACCTCCGCATGTTCGAGCTGTGCAAGCCGATCGCCGAGAACCTGAGTTTCGAGATCAAGGGCGTCACCCTCGACGGCGACGTCGCGGACGTCCAGGTGACCCGGCTGCTGGCGGCGTTCACCTACCAATTCCGATACGAAGGCGGCCGCTGGCGGTACATCCCCGACCAGCAGGCGCAGACGGACTACACGTCCAAGACCGTCGAGCAGATGGCCTCCGACAGGCGGGCATCACGCGGGTGCGCCGACTGACCCGGCCGCTGGGTCCCCCATGGGCTCAGCCGGACATCCGTACGCGGAGGGCCGGGACGAACCAGTCGAGCATCGGCGCCGGGCTTTCCGGGGCCGGCCATCCGTTGATCACGGCGAGCAGGCGCATGTACCGGTCCCTGCGCGGGTCGTTCGCCGCCTCGAGCAGGTCCAGCAGCCTGCGGCGGAGGTCGAGGTCGTCGGGCCGGTCGAGGTCCCGGGCGTACGCGTCCATGACGGCCGCGACCACGGCGTCGGCCCGAGGCGAGGTGGGCGGGACGCCCTCCGCCAGGGCGGGAGCGACCAGGTCACGGACCGTCGCGACCGGGTCGCGGCGGACGCCGGCGCTCCGGCTCTCGCCCCGCTCGGCGGCGTGGTGCTCGGCCATGCGCCGGATGCTCGCGCGGAAGTCCGGGTCCCGCGACATCTCGGCCAGTTCCACCCATGCCTCGACCTGCTCGATCTCGGGGTCGTCGGGCAGCTCGGGGGTCATCGAACTCCTGATCCCGGCGAACTCCGGATTCGCGTCCAGGTCGCCGAAGACGGTGTCGAGGAAGTCGTCGATCAGCCGGCGGCGCTCGTCCTCGGAGAGCCTGGCCAGTTTGTGCATGAGATCCGTCTCCTCAGCTGTGGACCCGCGCCTGGCCACCGCCGTCAACACCGCGCGCCGCAGTCGGAGCGTACGGATCTGCACCGCCAGGGCGTCGGCGTGCCGCGCCGCGACCTCCGGGAGGGATATCCGGCGGTCCACGACCTTCCGGATCGTGGGCAGGTCCACGCCCAGGTCGCGCAGTGTCCGTACGAGCTCCAGGCGGGCAACGGCGTCCACGTCGTAGCGGCGGTAGCCGGCCGGGGTGCGGTCGGTCGGCGGCACGATCCCGCGATCGGAGTAGAACCGGATGGCCTTGACCGTCAGTCCGGTGCGCCGGGCCAGGTCACCGATCGAGTAGAGCGCGTCGCCGTTCATGCCTTCACCCTCGCGTCTCCCCTTACTGGAGACTCAATCCTGATCGCTGAGATCGTCGGTCGCCCGTAGCCTTGGCTCGCCTTCTTCCGTGAAAGGAGTCACCCGTGTCCATCCGTCGAACCGTCCCCAACGTCCGGTCCGAGGCCCTGGAGGAGAGCGCGACGTTCTACGGCCTGCTGGGGTTCGAGGAGGTCATGAACCTGGGCTGGATCATGACCCTCGCCTCCCCGTCCACTCCGACGGCACAGGTCAGCTTCATGAGCGACGACAAGACCGCGCCCGTCGTCCCCGACATGAGCATCGAGGTGGACGACGTGGACGCCGCCTACGCGGCCATGGTCGAGCGCGGCGCGGAGATCGTGCACCCGCTGCAGGACGAGGAGTGGGGCGTCCGCCGGTTCTTCGTACGCGATCCGAACGGCCGCGTCCTGAACGTCCTCACCCACCGATGAACGGCTGAGAGTCGCCGCTGATCTCCTTGAACCCCGGGTTCGTCCTGAGTCACACCGGGTCGGCGGTGACGGCCATCGCCTGCTCCGGGGCCGTGGAGCGCGGCTCTTCCGGTTCGGGCGAGGTGCGGTAGTCCCGCAACGGACGGTTGACCAGAGCCACCGCGACGACGGCCAGCGTGGCGGACAGGCCGCCCACCAGGAGTGCCACAGGTGCGGAGGTGACGGAGGCGAGCAGGCCGCCACGGAAGTTGCCGACCTGCGGGCCGGCCGAGCCGATGACGTGCTCGACCGAGGCGACCCGCCCGCGGTACCGGTCGGGGGTCTCCAACTGAACCAGCGCACCTCGGGTGACCACGGAGACGGTGTCGGCGGCGCCGGCGATCGCGAGACAACCGAGGGCGAGCCACAGCGGCCCGGCCAGACCGAAACCGGCGAGAGCGAGACCCCAGACCCCGGCGGCCAGGAGTTGGACGACGCCGCTTCGCCGTAGCCGGGTGACGGTTCCGGAGAACAGACCGGCACCGAGCCCGCCGACAGCGATCGAGGAGAGGAAGAGCCCGAGCGTCCGCGGGTTGCCGTCGAAGCGGATCTCGTTGATCAGTGGAAAGAGCGCGATCGGCATCGCCAGCAGGGTCGCGGCGAGATCGGTCGCGAAGCTTCCCCACAGGGTGGGGCGCCGCAGGATGATCCCCCAACCGCCTTGCGCCGGACGGCGGCGTCCTCCCGTCCCGTGGCTCGGATGCGGGTCGTCACCCTCGGCGCGCGGGGTGGGCATCGCGGGCAGCCGGATCACGGCGATCAGTGACGCGGCGCCGGCGAGCGCCTGGACCGCGTACGCGACGGGATACCCCCACTGGGCGAGCAGCATGCCGCCGAGCGCGGGTCCGACGAGCATGGACGCCTGGAAGACGACGTTCTGCAGGGCGAGTCCGGCGGCCACCTGGTCGGCGGGGAGCAGCCGGACGGGGAAGGTACGCCGCGCGGGGGCTCCGAGCGCCGAGCAGCCCGACTCGGCGGCGATCAGGGCGAGCAGCAGCAGGACGGACCGGTTGCCGGCCGCCGCCTGTGCGACGAGCCCGGCGCCCATCACGAGCTGGCCCGCGGTGGTGGCACGAACGAGTGCCCTGCGGTCGAGGGCGTCGGCCAGCGATCCGCCGACCAGTCCGAGGAGCATCAGCGGCACGCCGGACGCGAGACCGATGGCGCCCGTCCAGAGCGGGCTGTGCGTCAGCTCCCAGACCTGCGCCAGGACGGCCACAGTGGCGATCTGGTGACCGAGCGAGCCGAGCGACGACCCGAGCCACAACTCGCGGAACGGACGGCTGGAGCGGAGCGGACGGACGTCCATGAGCCGCTCACGCCACGTCATGGACGTGGCTCCGGCGGAGCCGCGGAGGCGGTGAACGTTCCGTCGAGGTGGGCGAGGATCCGGTCGCGCAAGGAACGGCGCTCCAGCGCCTGGTCCGACTCGGCGACGACCGTGCTGAGCGCGTGCGGGATCTCGTCCATGGCGCAAATATAACAGTGCTTATATAAGTGCCGCCGCCGTGCCAGGGCGGACAGCGCTGTATCGCCTGAGGGTTCGCGCGACGACCGTACGCGTCGACGATGACACCGCCACGATCCGGCCATGGGGCGCCTGGTCCCGGCCCCCGTCGTGTCCGGGAGCCCACGCTCGCTCCGGTGAACGCTGCCACCGGGGCCACGTCGGCCGGGTCCAGGCCTCGGTCGAGGAACGCCTCGGGCCGACCTGGCGTCCGGGTTCGCTGCCTCCTTAGGGTGATGCCATGCCCAAGGTCTTGATCACCGGGATGTCGGGCACTGGCAAATCGACCGCTCTACAGATCTTGGGCTCGCGAGGGCACCGGGTTGTGGACACGGACTACGGCCAGTGGAGCCACTGGATCACCCTCCCGGACGGATCGTCGGACTGGGTGTGGCGCGAGGAGGCGATCGCTGATCTGCTCGCCGGCCACGAGCAGGGCGCCTTGTTCGTGGCCGGTTGTAAGAGCAACCAGGGAAAGTTCTATCCGCAGTTCGACCACGTCGTGCTGCTGAGCGCACCCGCCGAGGTGCTGTTGGCCCGGGTCATCGCGCGGACCAACAATCCGTATGGCAAACGGCCCGAGGAGCGAGACGCGATCCTGGAGAACCTTCGCGTCGTCGAGCCGCTGCTGCGGGCTACCGCGACCATGGAGATCGACGCGCGTGCTCCGATAGCGCAGGTCGTCCGGCAGCTTGAGCGACTTGCCTAACTGCGACCCGTTTGATGCGAGCCGTGGTGCGTTCCGCCGGAGGCCGAGTTCGCCTCGTCCTTATGCCCTGCCTTTCCGTTCCGTCCACGCCTCGTATGGACTGTCCCCCGGAAGCACCCAAACCTCCGCATCGGGCCTGGCGATCGTCCGCAGCAGCGTCGCCTTTCCGGTCGCCGCCGAGACCCGGTAGAACGCCACCCCCTCCCCGGTCTTCGATCGGACGATCACGCGTCCCGCCTTATCGAAGTCGAGGTCGTCGATGTACTGCCCGCGAGGCAACTGCACGGTCACCGTGCCGCTCGCCCGGCCGGTGCGCAGGTTGACCAGGCGCAGCTTGCGAGACTTGAGCCACGTGCCGACAGGCACCGCCGCTGTGACGTAGTCATTCGCCAGCGCCGTCGGTGCCAGCCGCGTCTTCAGCCGCGTCCGGGTGCGCAGCCCTCGGTCGAACACCGTCAATCGTTCGTCCTCTGCCAGCAGCAGCCGCTTGCCGTCAGAACTGAACCCCATGAAGCTCCACGCATCCGTGTGTCCGGGAGGCGGCAGCACCTTGCCTTTCCGCAGGTCCGCGAAGATCCCCACCCCGGGCGCGGAGGTCGTCGTGACCACGTAACTGCCGTCGTCCGACACCGCCGGCCATTCCTCGTAGATCGTGTACGCCGTGAGCCGCCGTGACACCACCCTTTCCTTGCCGTTCAGCGTCCGCTCGACGAACAGGCCATCCGACTTCCGGAAATAAAAGAAATGCTTCCCATCCCCGCTGACCAGGAACGGCGCCCGCTCGCCGGGAGTGACCGCATTCTTGGGCGCCTTGGCGAGCGCCTCCGGCACCTCCACCACGTCTCCGTTGGTCAGCACCAGTTGCCAGGTCTGCGTCCGCTGCGCGTAGGCGATCGTGACCGGCGCGGCGGCGGCCGCCGCCGGCGATCCGATCAGTGTTGTGCCGGCCAGGAGCAACGCCGCCAAAGCTGTACGAAATCTCATGGTGCATGAGATGCCAGAAATTGCGGGAATGTTGTCGACCTCTCCTGAGGTTCGAGAGCGGCCCCTGCTCGGCGAGGGCCCCTGGTAGTCGCAAGGGGCCTCCGACTGCACGCTGCCTTGATCCGTACGGCCGCCGGGTAGGCCGTACGGAGGTTCCGTAGCGCTTTGCCTGAGACGAGAAGGCGATCCGGCACGATCTTGCGATAACTAGGATTGGCCGGTGAAACTCGTAGAGCTGGAAATCGAGCGGCACAATTGGGCCGAGGCGCGGTGCGGTTGCGGGAAATCCGCCGCACACGTGGCGTCAGATCTCCTACGGCCGTGGCCAACGCGGCGAGCGAGTGCACCACCGACATAATCGACAACGGTCACGTGCTTTTCCGGATGTTCTCTTTGAACCGTCCGTTTCCACGGTTTCCGTCGCCCTCAGTAGGGCTCGAAGCGTTCAAATCATGCGGGTGTCAACACCAGCCTCCGCCATCCCGGGAAGAGCTCACTTCCACCTCGTAGCCATCGCCGTTTTCCTTCCTCATCGCGTCCAGGAACGACAGCGAGAGGTCGACCCTCCTCCCGCCGACCGATTTGGCGAAGCAGCTCACCCCTTCACCGTCGTCATTCGGAGGGGGCGTCCACCCATCCTTGATCGCGATCTCTCGGTAGAAGGACAGCACGTCGGCTCTCGAAGCAGAAAAACGGTAGGTCTGTCCGACAGTCGTTATCCGGTCATCGCTCTCGCAGGGGCTGGTTCGCTCCTCCTGTGGTGTCGCGCCTACCGGATGAGCGTCGAGAATGCTGAGCGTGGCCAGAGAGGCGGCGAGCCGGTCATCGTCGGCGGTGCATCTATGCCAGGTAAGCCATAGGAGCGACCAAGATAACGCCCCATCCAATACAGGCGGCCGCAAGCACCGCAATCACCCAGCGCTCCATGATCAAGAGATTAGCGCCACCACACATTCGCACAACAGGTACAGCTTTAGCCACCCTCGAATTCATCACACCGTGACTCCGCGCGATTACGAGAGAAGACCAGCCCCGACGCCTGCGATCGATGGTCGCGCCGGATCAGCCGGCGAATGCCGGGCAAAGCAGCGCACCGGTGGCCGCGACCCGAGCGCCAACAGACGCCACCAAGCCCGCGCCCGCCGGTACCACCGCCGCGCCCGACCATGCCGCCGACTCCCTCCCCACACTCCCTGGAGGAGGACGAGAGCAGCAGCGCACCGCAGGCCCCGGTAACCAGGTAGAAGTCTTCGCGGGGATTTGTGCCGTACGGCTAGCGGGGTTGGCGGACGCCCCGGCGCCACACCTCGGCGATCGCAGCGGTGGCGGCGATGTCGCGGGTCGGGTCGGCGTTGACGAGCAGGAGGTCGGCACGTAGCCCGGGGGCGACGCGGCCACGGTCGGCCAGCCCGAAGTGACGGGCGGGCACGCTGGTGGCCGCGGCGAGCGCCTCCTCGTTGCTGAGCCCGGCTTCGATGAGCAGGGTGAGCTCGCGGTGCATGGCGGCACCGTGTACGGGGGCGAACGGGTTGGCATCGGTGCCGGCCAGCAGCGATACGCCGGCCTGGTGCAGGGTCCGGGCGGCGTGGACGGCGTTGTCGGCGCAGCCGGGCAGCGCGTGGTCCGCCGCTTCCGCCTGCCCGGTGATCGCTTCGAAGTACGCCAACGTGGTGACCACGAACACCCCCTGTGCGGCGATCCGAGCGGCGAGCTCGTGCCCGGCCGGGTCGTCGGGCTCGGCGTCGGCGTACACGTGGGCCAGACCGTCGATGCCGGCGTCCAGCGCGATCGTGGCCTCCCGTGCGGTGATCGCGTGGCCGACGGTGGTCAGCCCGTTGGCGTGGGCGGCCTCGACCAGCGCCGCCACGATCTGCTGCGTCAGCGCCGGCAGCCGGGCGCCGTGCACCGCACCGTCATCGACCACGATCTTCAGGTAGTCGATTCCCTCGGTCAGCCGTGCCTCGACGAACCGCTTGGCCTGCCCGGGGTCCGCGACGGTGTCGAACCCGCCGACGGCATCACCGAACGCTTCCAGCGTCGAGGCGTCGAACCCGGCCATCAGCTGGCTGGGGTGCCCACCCGGGGCGGTGGCGAGCATCCCGGCGCTGCGCAGGTCCGCGACCTCGTCGTTGCCGGCGGCCAACTCACGCTGGCGGGCCAGGTTGCCGGGCAGGCAGAACATGTCCAACTCGGTGGTGACGCCGAAGGTCAGCGCCTGGGCGAGGCTGCCGTCGAAGGTGTGGGTGTGCGCGTCGATCAGGCCGGGAAGCAGGGTCTTGCCGGACCCGTCAACCTCGACGTCGACGGGGTGGCCGTCGGGTTCGGCGATTCGGTCCCCGTCGATGAGGACATCGGCCCTCGGGACGGTCCGCTCACCGTCGAACACTCGCACATCACGGATCAGGGTCCGCATCGGTCCTCCTGGTCTGCGTAGATTGCCGAGGCGGGCTGCCTCGGCGGTTACGCGACCCAAGAGGCGGGGCGGGCCCGGGAGTGTGACACGACAAGCCGGATCTGAGACGTGGATCACATTTGCCCTCGCTCGTGTCACATTCGCGGGGTCGGCGCACCTCTCACCATGCGAGCCTTGAAAGGAGGCCTCCACCATGACCGAGAGGCAGGCAGCCGACATTGCGGCGGCCGACCACGTCACGCAGGTCTTTGTCGGCCACCGGGAGCTGCTGTTCTCGGTCGTCTACAACATCCTCGGCAGCGTCGCCGACACCGAGGACGTGCTGCAGGAGACCTGGCTGGCCTGGGCGACCCGGACCCGGGCGAGGAACGCCGAGCAAGTCGACAACCCCCGCGCCTACCTGGTACGGGTCGCGGTGAACCAGGCCCTGGCCAGGCGAGCGGAGATCGACCGGCGGCAGGAGACCTATGTCGGGCAATGGTTACCCGAGCCGGTCGTCACCCCGCTGGCGGACACCAGCGGCGCCGGCGACTCCAGTGACACCGCCGACGCGGCGGTCAGGGCCGACTCCGCCTCGATGGCGCTGCTCGTGGTGCTGGAGACCCTCACCCCGGCCGAGCGCGCCGTCTTCGTGCTGCACGAGGTGTTCGGCTATGCCCACACCGAAATCGCCGACCTGCTCGGTCGCAGCCCCGCCGCCGTACGCCAGCTCGCGCACCGCGCCCGTGAACACGTCCATGCCCGACGCCCCCGCTACCACGCCGACCCCCGCATGCGCCGCGAGGTGACCGAACGGTTCCTGTCCGCCGCGCTCGGCGGCGACCTGAAGGCCCTCCTCCAGGTCCTCGCGCCGGATGTGACTCTGTGGACCGATGGTGGCGGGAAGGGCCCGGCCACCAGTCTGCATCCCATCCACGGCCGCGACGCCGTCGCCCGAACCCTGCTGACCGTCGCCGCCAACGCACGCGACCTCGACATCCGTTACCGGCGAGTCAACGGCGATCCTTCTGCGGTGCTCTTCGACAGCGGTTCCCCGATCGCCGTCCTAGTACTGGACCTGACTCCCGGCAGCCACCACGTACGCGGAATCTACTCCGTCACCAACCCCGACAAGCTCACCCGGATCAACGACCGTTGACACCAAAGCAGCGCCCGGCCGGCACCTGCCCTCGGGGCGGGCGCGCTCGAACAGCTCGGCAGGCGACGGCAAGCCTGGCCTTCGCGACCCCAGGCGCCTATGCCACTCGGGTACGGGCCCTCATCGCCGGAGATCGGGCTGCGTAGTCCTTTGCCGGCATCAAGGACGATCACTCCAAGCCGCGTACGTGCTGATCCCTCGGCCTACGGCGAGGCGAAGTGCTCCGGCTGGTCTGGGACAGCGTCGATTTCGGGGCCGACCCCGACCGGTGGGTGCCGAACAACAGACGGCCGGCGTTTCCACGGTCGCGATCCGCACCTCATCAGGGCCGTTCCAAGGGCAGCCCCGATGAGGCCGGTTACGGATGAGGGGGCCGGTCAGCCCTGTATGGCCTCGACGTTCTTCGAGTATCCGAGCGAAAGGAGCGCATCGGCAATCGGTTCGTAGTCGGTTCGTGCCGGGGGCGCGAACGTGCCCAGACCATCGACGTACCTGTTGAACATGCAGAACGTGGCGGCGATCAACACCGTGTCGTGGATCTCCGTGTCGGTGGCGCCCGCGTTCCGCGCCGTGTCGACCGCCTTCTGGGTCACGGCCCGGCCGCTCTGCTGCACGAGCGCCGCGATATCCAGCAAAGCCCGCATCTTGGGCGTCACATCCGCGGCATGCGGGTTGGTGCAGGCCTGCTCGACCTGCGAAGCGCCACCAGGAAGCTGCCTCGCGGCCATTACGCCGTGGATCGTGCCGCAGAAGTCGCAGTTGTTGAGTCGCGACACGTAAGCGGCGATGAGCTCACGGTCTCCACGCGACAGGGTGTTGTCGCCGGCGAGCAGCAGTTCGGTGAGCTCGTTGAGGGGACCGGCCGTCTCGGGCCGGTAGATCATGAGACCGAGGATGCCAGGGAAGTCGTTGTTGAGGGGGATGTATGCCATCCCTCAGATGATCTCCCTCAGACAGGCCGTGTCCACTCCCTGGCACGAATCTTCACCATTCGTTAATAGACGCATGTCGGCGGCCTCGTTTTTCACGATCTTCGTCTGGTCGACGCACAAGCTCTACCTCTCAGGGTGACCGCCTGGAAGTCTTCATCGTCCCTCGATCCGATCATGCCCGCCGCAGCTGCGCCGTAGGACAGCACCGCCCCTGCCCCTCCGTGCGCACCCACCTGGGGAAACACGCCAAAATCCATTCCGCGAACATCCCCGGACAGCGGCCGAGGGGTGCTCATGATGGCGTACGGCTGCACAGCCCAGGAATGATCAACGACGTCTCGACCAAGCAAAGCTTGCTGTGGCCGGTGTCGCGCCCGTCGCTGTACGCCCGACGGTGCGAGGTCGTGACGTCCTGGCCGGCACCATCCGCCTGTTCCCCGACGGGCTGACGCTGATCGCACCTCCAGGGGAAAGGCAATGGTAATAGCGCACGTCAACTCGCGCCCCTTTTCGTAGCCGGTTCCCGAACATGTGCTTGACATCGCATAGAGAGTCATGGAACAAAACTCCAGAACAGAAAGGACTCTCCCCCCAATGCGAGCTATTCGACACGCCGTACTGGCTGCCGTCGTCGCCCTCGTCGCCATGCTGTCCCTGGCGGTGCCGGCGTCTGCGGTCACCGGCGGAGAACCTGATGGCAACAGGCACCCCAACGTCGGCCTGATCCTCTTCTACCAGCCGGACGGCAGGTTCCGCTGCACGGCCACCCTCATCTCGCCGACTCTGGTGCTCACCGCGGCTCACTGCACCCAGGGCACTCTCGGCAAGACGCTCGTGACCTTCACCTCGGTCATCGCCGAGCAGCCGCCCTCGCCGTTCCCCACAGCGGCTGACCCGAGCAAGGGGTTCACGGCCAAGGAGCTCGCCGATGCCGGCTACCTCTCCGGCACGGCCTACACCCACCCCGACTACTCGGACTTCACGGACCTGAAGAACTGGAACGACGTGGGCGTGATCGTCCTCGACAAGCCGGTCTCGGGAATCACGCCAGCCAAGATCGCCCCCGCCCGTTACCTCGACCAGTACCAGCAGCCGCTGCTCAACAAGACGATCTTCACATTCGTCGGGTACGGCACCGAGGTGCGTAAGCCGGACAGCGGTCCGCAGAAGCCGCAGCCGATGAGCTACCCAATGCTGCGCCGCTTCGCCGACTCCCCGGGGCAGAAGCTCACGGACCAGATCCTCCAGGCCAACGGCAACCCCAATGACACACACGGCACCGGCGGCACCTGCTTCGGCGACTCGGGCGGACCCGGGTTCCTCAACGGCTACATCGTCACCGTGACCAGCTACGGCAACACGGACAACTGCCGTTACATCGGCGGCTACCAGCGCGTCGAGATCCCCGGCGTGCAGAAGTGGCTCGCTAACTTCGCCTGACAACCACACCTTCTGTAAGCGTCCGTACGGCAACGCCTGGTCCTTCCCATCTCCGCGAAGAGATGGGAAGGACCTTTTTTCGGACCGGGAATGCAGCGCCGCCACCAGGTCGGGATCCGCGGTGCTGCCGGGCACTATCCGGCACTCCGAAGAGTCCGGATGAGCCACGAAAGCACAAGGCCCCTGACCGCGAACCCGCTGGTCAGGGGTGCGGACAACTATACGACCCGCTACCGAGGTTGATATTCTCGATAGCGGACCACGCCTCGACTATCTCCTACCCGCCGAAGCGGAGCACTTCATAGCCCTTTAAAGAGGCCTCCCAAGCGACGTCTCAATCTGCTACCCGCACAAGTAGCTTGCCCAGGTTTGCGCCGCTGAACAACTGGTGGAGAGCGTGCGGGGCAGCTTCAATGCCGCCGTCGACGATTGTCTCGTCGTAGTGGAGCTTACCTTCGCCGAGCAGCCCAGCGAGGTATGTGATCGCCTCTTCGAAGCGGTGGGCCCAGTCAAGTACAAGGAAGCCCTTGATCGTCGCCCGCTGCATGATCAGCTGGACTATGTTGGTGAGACTTCCAGTGTGTTCGCCGCCCTTGTTATAGCTGTTGTACTCGGAAATCATTCCGCACAGGGAAACCCGGGCACCGATGTTGAGCCGCATCAAAATGTGATCCATGACCGGCCCGCCAACGTTCTCGAAATCGACATCGATCCCATCCGGTGTGGCGGCGTCGAGCTGTGCACGCCAGTCAGCGGCGTGGTGGTCGATGCAGGCGTCATAGCCGAGAACCTTGACGGCGTGTTGGCACTTGCTGGGACTGCCGGCAATGCCAATCACCCGTCCCGCCCCTTTCTGCCTTGCGATCTGACCGGCAATCGAGCCGACCGCACCGCAGGCGGCAGAGATGACGATTGTCTCTCCCTCTTTCAACTCGGCCAAGTCGATCCCGAGATAGGCCGAGATGCCGGTGTGGCCGAGGACGCCGAGAAAGGCCGACTCGGGTGCCGGCAGTGGGGTCGGCAGGACAGTAAGCGGCGCCTCCAGCTGTGAGTCGTCGGCAAGGACCAATTCCTGCCAACCGGTGAAGCCGCTGACAGTGGCCCCGACCGGCATGTCTTCGCGCCTGGATGCAACTACTTCGCCGACGCCGAAGCCACGCATCACTGCGCCAATCGGGACCGGAGGTTCGTAGCTACGCATATCGCTCATCCAGACGCGGGAGGTTGGGTCGAGCGAGAGAAGCTTGGTGCGGACCAAGGCCTGACCGTCGGCCAGCTCCGGTACCTGCTCTTCAACCAGTTCGAGGTCACCGTCGGTGAGTTGCCCAACGGGTCGGCGTCGTAGGCGGTAGGCCCGGTTGATGCGGTTGATGCGGTCGCCACTCATACTAGACACCTACATTCTCGGCCGTCGGTGCGGCGTTGATGCCAGCCTTCGACGCGGTAATTTCGGATATGTTCGCAGCGCCGCCAGTACCGAAAGCTTCCAGTTCGCTGGGTGCGAGGCAGATGATCACCTGAGCAGCCTCCAGGTCCGGCACGTCCTCCAGCGGGCCACTCCGCAGCGCGGTCACCCGTTCGACGTCCAACACCTGCCGCACCAACGGCGTCCCCAGGAAGCCTTGCTGCGCAGAGAGCAGAAAGTCGCTCGGCTTCATGGCGTCAGACTACGACGCCACCCGACATCTCCAAGGCGTTTTCCGGTTACATCTCGTGGAGTGACATCGTCACGGTGTTGGCGATCACGGCCTAGGGGTCAAAGCGCGTGGGCGGTGCTGGTCGCGACCGGCCGAAGAGCCGCAGCGCGGCCAGCGACCGCCCGACGCGGGGACTGTAAGAACAACGGCTCTGTCTCTCTCTTTCGGCTCTGTCGCAGATTCGGTGGTAACGAAGCGTCCCGGCACGCAACGGTAAGCCGTGCATGATCTCGACAAGCTTGTGAATGTGGTGTTCTCCGGATTATCGCCACTGGTCGTGAAGGACGTGGCAGACGAGGGCGAGTGGATCCAGGCGCGGGCGCGAACCCCGGACAGGCCGGTCGCCTGTCCGGGCTGCGGCACTGAGACGACGCGTGTACACGGCTATCACGAGCGGAGCGTTGCCGATGTCCCGGTCGATGCACGCCGTGTGCTGGTGGTGGTGCGGATTCGACGTTTGGTCTGCCCGACGCGCGGCTGCCGCCAGACCTTCCGGGAACAACTGCCCGGCGTGCTGGAACGCTACCAGCGGCGCACGCCCCGAATGGCCTCCCAGATCGGCGCGGTGGTCCGTGAACTGGCCGGACGCGCCAGTGAGCGAGTCATGTCCGCGCCGGCCGTGCGGCTGTCTCGGCATACCGCCCTGCGCATCCTGCTGCGCCTGGCCCTGCCCAAGCGGCGGGTGCCCGAGTGCTGGGGGTGGACGACTTCGCCCTGCGTCGGCGCCGCCACTACGCCACCGTGCTGATCAACGCCGAGACCCGCGAGCGCATCGACGTCCTGCCCGGCCGCACGGCCGATGTCCTGGAGGCCTGGCTGCGCGCCCATCCCGGAGTACAGATCGTCTGCCGGGACGGCTCGGACGCCTATGCCGAAGCGATCCGCCGCGCGCTGCCGGACGCCGTCCAGGTGGCCGACCGGTGGCACCTATGGCACAACTTCGACGAGGCCGTCCTCAAAGGAGTCGCCGGCCACAGCGCCTGCTGGGCCAAGGCCGGACCGCCCCCGCGGGACGGCACACGCGCCCAGACCACCCGCGAGCGCTGGCGACAGGTCCACGACCTGCTCGGCAAAGGTGTCGGCCTGCTGGAGTGCGCCCGCCGGCTGAACCTGTCCCTCAACACGGTCAAACGCTACGGCCACGTGGCGAGGATCTCGATACCGATCACCCTGCCGTTCTCGTCCAGGTCCAGGTTCACCATCGGACTGTCCACGGTCACCATTTCAGCCACGCCACCGGGCGGAATCGGGCCGTGCAGGGAAACGTAGGCCGCTCCGGCTTGAGGATCGTACGTCCACGTGCCGGGGTGCTCTTCCAAGGACATCCGGTCTCCTGTTAGCAGGGGTGTTAGCAAGATCCCAGATTTGTCCGGACAAAGACAAGGCCCCTGACCGCGAACCCGCTGGTCAGGGGCCTTCCACATCCGAGCCGCCTTGGGGAATCGAACCCCAGACCTTCTGTTTACAAGACAGATGCTCTGCCGATTGAGCTAAGGCGGCGTGCCGCCCACGAGTTTAGTGGGCTGGAGGCCGTACCGTCACCGACGTTTCTACCGACGACGACGGCGGGCGACCTCGTAGAGGGCGATGCCTGCCGCGACGCCCGCGTTGAGCGACTCGGCGGCGGCGTTCATGGGGATGCGTACGACCTGGTCACACGACTCGCGGACCAGGCGGGACAGCCCCTTGCCCTCGGAGCCGACGACCACGACCAGCGGCTCGGTCACCAGATCGACGTCTCCGACGTCGACGGTCGCCCCGCCGTCCAGGCCGATGACGAACAGGCCGCTCTCGCGGTACGCCTGGAGCGTCTGGGTGAGGTTGGCCGCGCGGGCGACGGGCAGGTTGGCCAGCGTGCCCGCCGACGTCTTCCACGCCCCGGCCGTGACACCGGCGGAACGGCGTGACGGCACGAGCAGGCCGTGCGCCCCGAACGCGGTGGCGGACCGAGCGATGGCGCCGAGGTTACGCGGGTCGGTCACCCCGTCGAGGGCGACGATCAGCGGCACCTCGGCGGCGTCCTGCGCCCGCTCCACCAGGTCGGACGGGTGGGCGTATTCGTACGGCGGGATCTGCAGCCCGATCCCCTGGTGGACGTTGCCCTCGGTCAGTCGGTCGAGCTTCTCGCGCGAGACCTCCAGCAGCGCGATGCCGCGGCCAGCGGCGATCTTGATGGCCTCGCGGACGCGGTCGTCGCTCTCGATGCGCTGGGCGACGTAGAGGGCGTTCGCGGGCACGCCTGCCCGCAGCGCCTCGACGACCGGGTTACGGCCGCCGATGACCTCCGGCGCGTCCTCGCGGCGCGCCTTGGACTGCGCGCGAGCGGGTCGCGCCACGCCGGCGGCCTCGCGCTCTATCCGCTCGGCACGCGCCTTGTCCTTGAACCAGTGGCGCATGTGGGCAGGAGGCGTCGCACCCCTGCCCGCGAGCGAACTGCGGCCCTTGCCGCCGGTTCCCCTGGTGGACCCCTGCCTCCGTGAGGGCTTCCCTGAAGCCTTTCCCGCCATGGTCTCTAGGGTAGGGGCACCGCTAGCGTGCCAACTCCCAGCGCGGCCCCTGGGGGGTGTCCTCGACCACCACACCGGCGGCGGCGAGCTGCTCGCGGATGGCGTCGGCCGCGGCGTAGTCCTTGCGGGCCCGCGCCGCCTGGCGCTGCTCCAGAGCGACCGCGACCAGGGCATCCACCACCTCGCGCAGCCCGGAGTCCCCGGTGCTGCGCCACTGCTCGGACCGCGGGTCGAGGCCGAGCACGTCGAGCATGTTCTGCGTCTCGGCCAGCAGCCGCGCGACCTGCTCCTTGTTGCCCTGGGCCAGCGCGACGTTGCCCTCGCGTACGACCTCGTGGATCACAGCGAGCGCCTGCGGGACATTGAGGTCGTCGTTCATCGCGTCCGCGAACGCCTGGGGCAGCGGGGCCACGGCGTCCACGTCGTGGATCACCTCGGCGGCCCGGGTGACGAAGCCTTCGATGCGCCGGTATCCGGCGGCCGCCTCCAGCAACGCCTCCTCGGAGTAGTCGATCTCCGAGCGGTAGTGCGCCGCGACCAGGTAGTACCGCAGCTCGACCGCCCGAACCTTGCGCAGCATGTCCGGGATGAGCAGCGAGTTGCCCAGCGACTTGCTCATCTTCTCGCCGCCGAGCTTGAGCATGCCGTTGTGCAGCCAGTAGCGGGCGAAGCCGTCGCCCGCGGCCTGCGACTGGGCGATCTCGTTCTCGTGGTGCGGGAAGATCAGGTCGACGCCGCCGCCGTGGATGTCGAACGTGCCGCCGAGGTACTTCGTCGCCATCGCCGAGCACTCCAGGTGCCAGCCCGGCCGCCCGCGTCCCCACGGCGTGGGCCACGTCGGCTCGCCCGGCTTGGCGCCCTTCCACAGGGCGAAGTCGCGCGCGTCGCGCTTGAGCGAGTCGGTGTCGGTGTCCCCCGCCGCCCGCATGTTCTCCAGCTTCTGGTTGGAGAGCTTGCCGTACCGGTCGGCGTAGGACACCACGTCGAAGTAGACATCGCCGCCCGAGGCGTAGGCGTGCCCCTTGTCGATGAGCCGGCGCATCAGGTCGACCATCTCGGGGACGTGGCCCATGGCGCGCGGCTCGACGGTCGGCGGCAGGCATCCGAGCTGGTCGTACGCCCAGGTGAAGGCGCGCTGATTGCGCTCGGCCACGACGAACCAGGGGACGCCTTCCTCGGCGGCCACTCGGATGATCTTGTCGTCGAGGTCCGTGACGTTGCGGCAGAGCGTGACGTCGTAGCCCTGACGGGTCAGCCACCGCCGGAGCACGTCGAAGTTGAGGCCCGACCGGATGTGACCGATGTGCGGCGGAGCCTGGACGGTCGCACCACACAAATACATCGAGACCCGGCCGGGCTCGACCGGTACGAAATCGCGGACCGTACGCGTGCTGGTGTCGTAGAGGTTCAGGCTCACGAAGGCAAGGCTAATGCCTCACGCCGCACCACAGGCCTACTTACGGGACGGTGTGGCCCATCAGAGTGAACCGGTGTCCCCCTCGCAACACATGGCACCGGACACGACCCGGGAAAACGCTCAGCGGAGATATACCTTTTGCGGCTTTATGTGGACGATCACCCGCTCGCTGTCCGGGTGCGGCTCCTCCCAGGACCTTCCGGCGTACTTGAGGGACAGCTCCTCGATCAACGCGCCCGACGGGTCGTCCTCCATCTCCACCATGCCTCTGACCTCGACGTACCTGTACGGGTTCGCCGGGTCGATCACCACGATCGTGACCCGCGGGTCGCGCTCGAAGTTCCGGTGCTTGCGACGGCCCTTGACCGTGGAGAAGAGGATGTCGTCGCCGCCGGTGCTGACCCAGACGACCGACGCCTGCGGTGCTCCATCGGGGTTGAGACTCACAACCGTCGCGAAGTTCTTTCCGTCGAAAAGCTCGCGCACGCCGTCAGGCAACATCGCGTCCTCCGGTCATCATCCTTATGTGTGATATGCCGATCAGGTTACTTGTCGCCCGAGATCAGCGAGAGTGCTCCCATTCTGTAGGCTCGAAACGCCATGGATGCCTCTCCCCCCACGGCGGCAGGCACGGCCTCCCGCCCGCCCGGTTCCCCTTCCCCCGGGCTTCCGCTCGCGCTCCGCCGCGTGGCCGTCGCCATCGCGGCGCTCGCTGTCGCCCTGCTGGCCACGGCGGCCTGCGTGCTCTCCTTCGACGACATGCGCGCTCTGGCGCTGGCCGGTCAGGCGGAGCCGCGTTTCGTGTACTTCTATCCGGCCGCCTTCGACGCGCTGCTGGCCGTCGCGCTGATCAGCGTCCCGCTGGTCCGCACCGGCCGGCCGATCCTGCGCGTGCAGGCCGGGTTCATCCTGACCCTGCTGATGGCCGCCGCCGCGACGGCGACCGCGGCGACCTCCACGGGCGCGACCCCCGACCCGAGGCAGGCCGCCATCGTCGTGGCGCTGCTCCCCTGGGTCATGTTGAGCATCGGGCTCTGGCTGCTGCTGCTCCTCGCCAAGCAGGCTCAGGCGTACTGGTCCGAACGCGACTCGGCGACGGACGCCGCCGAGATCGTCCCCTTCGCGGGCGACGACCGGCCGCATACGGTCGAGACGCCCGCGGCCGCGCACGCCCCGGAGCCTCCCACGCCGCAGCCGGAGCCGACCGCCCCCGAGCCCGCACGGCAGGAGCCCGCCGAGCCGCCGGCCGCTCCGGCGACCGGCCAGACGCCCGAGACGGACGCGCCCGTACGGCAGGAGCCCTCCGCGGCCTCCCACCATGACGAGCCGGCCGCCCAGGACGCCGCGGAGGCGGAGCCGGCGGGCGACCGACCCAACCGGCCCCTCCGTTGGGGCGACCTCGTCCGGCCGCACGCCGGCGACGTCCTCGTCCACCCGCTCCCGCTCACCACGCCGGAGGAGACCCCCGAGGAGCCCGAGCAGCCCGAGCAGGCGGCTCAGGACGCTCACGACGAGGCGCGGGCCGCGGAGGCGGATGTCGACACCCAGCCGCTCCGCGTGATCTCCGACGTCCCCGACCCGGCCCACGACTCCGACGCCGCCGACGAAGAGGAAACCCGGCAGGCCGGGCGCCCGTACGGCACGGCAGGGGAGGCCGGAGACGAGCCGATGCCCGCGGATCCGCCCTCCCGCCACATGCGCAGCACCCCGCTCCCGCCGGAGTGACCGGCGCCTGAAGACACGAGTAGGCCCGCCCGGCCCCGTAGGAGGGGCCGGGCGGGCCTACTGCTGCCGAGGGACGGCCGCGCGCGAGGGGCGTCGGCGGCGCCTCCCCCGGGGCGGCTCTGACGCGGAGACGGCTCAGACTCGGCTTCGACCTCGGATGCCGGCGACGATGCCGACACCGATGACGGCGAGCACGACCTGCATGATCAGCTCGATCCAGTCGATGCCCGGTGTGGTCTCGACGCCGAGGACCTGGGCGATGGCGGTGCCGATGAGGGCCGCCACGATTCCGACGACGATGGTGAGGATCCAGCCGATCGGCTGCCTGCCGGGGAGGAACAGGCGCCCCAGTGCACCGATCACCGCTCCGATCACAATGGCCCCGAGAATGGATTCGATGGTCATAATCGACCTCCCTTGAGGGTGACTCTTCACCGTCAAGGGAGATCACTACCCATCCGCTCCGAGATATTCCTTTACCTTGGCGCCATTTACTCTTTGCGCCCCCTCAGCCGGGTGACCGCGTACACGCCGACGATGGCGAGGAGCAATTGGATGAGGTGTTCCGTCCAGTCGATGCCCCGGGTGTTCGCGACGCCGAGGACATCCGCGATCAGCGAGCCGATCAGTGCGGCCACGATGCCGACGATGATCGTGAGCCCGATGCTGATGTTCTGGCGGCCCGGAAGTATCAGCCGCGCGAGCGCCCCGATGATGATGCCGATGATGATGGCACCGACGACCGCTCCGATCATTGCCAGCCCCCCGTCGAAGTGACGCACGTTCGAGGGGGTTTTACCCGGCTTGCTGACGAATCATCGAAAATGGGGCGGCGACCCTTTCCGCGCCTGGATTCCGGATCGCCGCCCCCGTGCTGAATAGGACGCCCTCGCCCTGATGCAGGTTTGCATGCCCCCTTGGATGGGGGTTGCCCCTTCTGTCAGGACGGTTGCCGGGCTGGGCCGGCACAGGGCCGGCCTGTACGCCTCAGCCGAAGACGATCGCGGTCGCGATGGCCGCGACACCCTCACCGCGTCCGGTGAGCCCCAGCCCGTCCGTCGTGGTGGCGCTGACGCTCACCGGAGCCCCCACAGCGGCCCCCAGAGCCTTCTCCGCCTCCGTACGGCGCGGCGCGAGCTTGGGCCGGTTGCCGATGACCTGGACCGCCACGTTGCCGATCTGGAAGCCGGCGGCCCTCACCTGGCGGGCCGCCTCCTCCAGCAGGGCAGCGCCCGAGGCTCCGGCCCAGCGGGGGTCGGCGGTGCCGAAGAGGCCGCCGAGATCGCCGAGGCCCGCAGCCGAGAGGATGGCGTCACAGCACGCGTGCGCTGCGGCGTCCCCGTCGGAATGCCCGGCGAGGCCGGTCTCCCCTGGCCAGTGCAGCCCGGCGAGGTGGAGCGGACGGCCGGATGCGAAAGGGTGGACATCGACACCGATGCCCACCCTTGGAGATCTCGTGTTCAGGAGTTCAGCACCTCGTCCAGCAGTGCCTCGGCCTTGTCCTCGTTGGTCTTCTCCGCCAGCGCCAGCTCACTGACCAGGATCTGCCGTGCCTTCGCAAGCATCCGCTTCTCACCGGCGGAGAGCCCGCGCTCCTTGTCGCGTCGCCACAGGTCGCGGACGACCTCGGCCACCTTGTTGACGTCACCGGACGCCAGCTTCTCCAGGTTGGCCTTGTAGCGGCGGGACCAGTTCGTGGGCTCCTCCGTGTGCGGCATGCGAAGCACGTCGAAGACGCGCTCAAGGCCTTCCTGGCCGACGACATCACGCACACCGACGAGTTCGGCGTTTTCGGCTGGCACCTGGACGGTGAGGTCGCCTTTGTCGACCTTCAGCACCAGGTAGGTCTTTTCCTCACCCTTGATGGTTCGGGTCGTGATGGCCTCGATCCGAGCAGCCCCATGGTGGGGGTAGACGACAGTGTCGCCGACCTGGAAAGTCATGTGACAAGTACCCCTTCCGCTGTACTCCAGAGTACCACGCGCCGCCAGGCTCTCGGAACAGTGAAATGAGCATAACTGCAGGTCAAGCCCTCATTTTAGGACTTGACAAGCAGTCGACTCTGTGAATGGCAAAGCGGGACATACCGGATGACCTGCAAAACCGGCCCCCTTAGCAGGAGGCCGCGTCCGTGACCACGGCGTGACGCGGATATGGTGTTTGCTGCTCAAAAACGTGTATATCAAGGAGATTCGAACCGTGAGCAGCACCAGCCGCCGCAGAGCGATCGCCGTTGCCGCGCTCCTCGCCGTCGCCCCTGCGTTGGCCGCGTGCGGCGCCGGGTTCGACGCCAACGTCAACGTTCCGTACGCACCGACCGAGGCGGGCGTCCACATCAGCGGCACCGGCGTGGACAGCGAGTACGGCCACAAGGGCGTCAAGATCAGCCAGGCCTTCATCCTGGGCCCCGAGGTCGGCGCCCAGATCGCTGCAGGCGGCTCCGCACCGCTGTACCTCACCATGGTGAACACCAACCCCGGCGCCGACGCCCTCACCGCGATCGTCCCCGACGCCGAGCAGGCGACGTCCGTGCGGATCCCCAACGCGTTCCAGCTCACGCCCGACACGCTGACGAAGTCCTCGAACACCACCGTCGAGGGGCTCAAGCAGCGGCTGCTCGGCGGCGAGACCGTGAAGCTGACGCTCAAGTTCAAGAACGCGGGCGACGTCACGATGAACGTCCCGGTCATCCCGCGCAGCCGCGAGTTCGCGACGCTGCCGCCGGCCTCGGACAACTCGCAGCCGCCGGCGACGGACACCACCGGAACGGACACCGGGACCACGGGCACCGACACCGGAGCCACCGGAACCGACACCACGACCGGCACCGACACCACGACCGGCACCGAGACGACCACCACGGGCTGATCCCACGCCCGCTGTCCCGGAGCTCGCGGACAGACGACGAACCCCTTGTCCCTGTACGGCACGGCCGTGCGGGGACAAGGGGTTTTCCGGCCTCTCAGCAGCGGGTCAGGCGTCCACGGGGTCGAACTTGTAGCCCAGGCCGCGCACGGTGAGGATGCAGCGCGGGTTGGAGGGATCGGACTCGACCTTGGCGCGCAGCCGCTTGACGTGAACGTCCAGCGTCTTGGTGTCGCCCACATAGTCCGCGCCCCAGACCCGGTCGATGAGCTGGCCCCGGGTGAGGACCCGTCCGGCGTTGCGCAGCAGCACCTCGAGAAGCTCGAACTCCTTGAGCGGGAGCTGCACGTGCTCGCCGCGCACGGCGACGACGTGCCGGTCGACGTCCATCCGGACCGGGCCGACCGCGAGGACGGCGGACTCCAGCTCCTCCACGTCGCCCTGTCGGCGGAGCACGGCGCGGATGCGGGCCACCAGCTCCCGCGAGGAGAAGGGCTTGGTGACGTAGTCGTCCGCGCCCAGTTCGAGGCCCACCACCTTGTCGATCTCGCTGTCCTTGGCGGTCAGCATGATGACGGGGACCTTGGAGCGCTGCCGGAGAATACGGCACACCTCCGTACCCGGCAGGCCGGGAAGCATCAGGTCGAGCAGGACGAGGTCCGCGCCGTTGCGGTCGAAGGCGTCCAGCGCCTCAGGCCCGCTGGCCGCCACGGCCACCTCGAAGCCTTCCTTACGGAGCATGTAGGAGAGGGCGTCCGAGAACGACTCCTCGTCCTCGACGACGAGTACCCGGGTCACTTCGCGGCCTCCATGGGGGTCGTTGTGCTTGCTGGCGCCCCCGCCGTGCTCCCGTACGCGGGAAGGCGGAGGGTGAAGGTGGATCCGGAGCCTTCCTTGCTCCAGACCGTGACCTCGCCGCCGTGGGCGGCGGCGACGTGCTTGACGATGGCGAGCCCGAGGCCGGTGCCCCCCGTCGCCCGCGACCGGGCGGTGTCCACCCGGAAGAAGCGCTCGAAGATGCGCTCCTGGGCGAACTCGGGGATGCCGATGCCCTGGTCGCTGACGCTCACCTCGACCGAGTCGCCCACGGGCCGGACGCTGACCACGACCCGGGTCTGCTCGGGGCTGTAGGCCACGGCGTTGTCGATGAGGTTGTGCAGGGCGGTGACCAGCAGGTCCTCGTCGCCCCAGGTGCGCAGACCCTCGCGGCCGCCCGCGACGAGCGTGATGCTCTTGGCCGACGCCTTGGTGTTGCAGCGGTCGATCGCCTCGTGGACGACGTCGTCGACGGACACCGCGCCCGGCGTCGGGATGGGGTCGGCGCCCTGGATCCGGGAGAGGGTGATCAGGTCCTGAACCAGGTACGTCAGCCGCGCCGCCTCGTGCTGCATGCGGCCGGCGAAGCGGGTCACCGCCTCGGGGTCGTCGGCCGCGTCCTGGATGGTCTCGGCGAGCAGGCTCAGCGCGCCGACCGGCGTCTTGAGCTCGTGGCTGACGTTGGCCACGAAGTCGCGCCTGACCGCCTCGACCCGGCGGCTCTCGGTCTGGTCCTCGGCCAGGACGAGCACCTGCCCGTGCGAGCCGAGCGGGGCCACTCGTACGGCGAAGGTGGTCGACTCCTGGCCGAACCTGCGCCCCGCGGTCTCGATCTCGCTCTCGCGGATCTCGCCGTCCCTGCGGACCTTCCGCGCCAGGGCGAGCAGTTCGGCGGCCATGAGGGACTCACCGCGCACCAGGCCGAAGGCGCGCGCCGCGGAGCTCGCGCGCAGCACCCTGTCGTCCCGGTCCAGTACCACCGCCGACGAGGGGAGCACCGCGAGGACCGAGGCCACGCCGGACGACAGCATGTCGTCGGGCACTTCGGGGCGCTGCTCGTGCTCGGACTGGCGGCTGATCGCCAGCATGACGACGGCCCCCAGGATGAACCCCGCCATCGCCGCCAGGCTGGCCAGCAACTCGTTCACGGTTCCCAATGTAGGCGGCGCTTCCAAGGGGATATCCTCCCATTTGGCGCGTGACCATGGCTTTTCCGGAAAAGTTCATCTGACGGTCGAAGTTCGTTCACGGAACGCCGCGTAGCGTGATCGGCATGCGCGACGCCTACCACGATGAGCTGGAAGCCCTTACCGACCGCCTGGTGGAGATGACCCGGCTCGTCCGCTCCGCCGTTTCGCGGAGCACCACCGCACTGCTGGACGCCGATCTCCAGCTCGCGGAGAACGTGATCTCCCGGGACGAGGAGGTCAACCGCCTCTACGCCGAGATCGAGACGTCCATCTACGAGGTGATGGCCACCCAGCAGCCGGTGGCCGTCGACCTGCGCACCGTGATCACCGCGCTGCGCATGGCCTCCAACCTGGAACGCATGGGCGACCACGCCGAGCACATCGCGAAGGTGGCGCGGATGCGTCACCCGGAGTCGGCGATCCCGGCCGAGCTGCGCGACACCTTCGTGGAGATGGGCGCGATCGCCGAACGCCTGATCGTCAAGACCGGCAGCTGCATCGTCTCGCGCGACGTCGAGATGGCCAAGGAGCTGGAGAGCGACGACGACGCCATGGACCGGCTGCACCGCCGGCTCTTCCGGGTGCTGCTGGACAAGGGGTGGTCGCACGGCATCGAGGCGGCGATCGACATCACCCTCGTCGGCCGTTACTACGAGCGGTACGCCGACCACGCCGTCAGCGTGGCGCGCGACGTCGTCTACCTCGTCACCGGCTCGCGGTACCCGGACTGAGGTCCGGCGCCGGGCGACCGGTGAAATACCGACGGCGCGGCGGGGAGCCTCCCCTGCCGCGCCGTCTCGCGTCCGTCCCTGGTCGGGGGTGTCAGCGGCCCTGGTTGGCCACGGCCTCGATGGCGGCCGCGGCGGCGTGCGGGTCGAGGTAGTCGCCGCCCGGGTTCAGCGGGCGGAAGTTCGCGTCCAGCTCGTAGCGCAGCGGGATGCCCGTCGGGATGTTGAGCTTGGCGATCGACGCGTCGTCGATGCCGTCGAGGTGCTTGACCAGGGCGCGCAGCGAGTTGCCGTGCGCGACGACCAGGACGGTCCGGTTCGCGGCGAGGTCCGGCACGATGTGGTCGTACCAGTACGGCAGCATCCGGTCGACGACGTCCTTGAGGCACTCGGTCCTCGGCATGAGCTCCGGCGGGAGCAGGGCGTACCGCGGGTCTCCGACCTGCGAGTACTCGTCGCCGTCGGCGATCGGCGGCGGCGGGGTGTCGTAGGAGCGGCGCCACAGCATGAACTGCTCGTCGCCGAACTCCGCGCGGGTCTGGGCCTTGTCCTTGCCCTGGAGCGCGCCGTAGTGGCGCTCGTTCAGCCGCCAGGAGCGGTGGACGGGCAGCCACAGCAGGTCGGCCACCTCCAGCGCCAGGTTGGCCGTCCTGATCGCCCGGGTCAGGAGCGAGGTGTGCACCACATCGGGGCGGACGCCGGCGTCGAGCAGGAGCTGCCCGCCGCGCCGCGCCTCATCCTCGCCCGTCGGGGAGAGCGTGACATCCACCCACCCGGTGAACAGGCCCTTGACGTTCCACTCGCTCTCGCCATGCCGAAGCAGCACCAAAGTCGCCATAAGCAGAAAGCTTAGTCCGTACGGCTTATGCGGGGTTCCTCGCCGGATCGGCGAACCGGGCGAAAGCCTGCAGGTTGACGAGGGACTCGCCCCGCTTGACCCGCCACTCCCACTCCTTGCGGATGGAGGAGGCGAACCCGAGTTCGAGCGCCCGGTCGAAGGATTCGTCGGAGTAGGTGAGCACGCAGCCGAGCACGCGGTCGATCTCGGTCTCGGTCACCGCGTCGAAGGGCACCCGGCCGACGAGGTAGACGTCGCCCTCGGCGTCGAGCGCGAAGTGGACGCCATACATGGAGCCGTTCTTGGTCAGCAGCCATCGGTAGAACTCGGCGTGGTTCTCGTCCGGCTGCCGGCAGAAGAACGCCTCCACGTTGAGCGCCTGGTCGCCGAGGACGAGCCAGGTCATGGTGGCGAGCTTGTGCTGTCCGGGCAGCCTGACCAGGAACGCCCCTGGGCGCGGCAGCTCGTAGGCGAGGTCGGCGGCCTTCAGCGCGTCCTCGATCACGCCTTCCAGATCACTCATGTCTCCTCCTCGCCGGGCGGGGCCGTGCTCCCCTGCCCCGCCGTCCGAAGCGCGAACTTCGGAACCGCCGGTTTTTTCCCAGACTAGAGCTCAGGAGTTGACGGCGACCGGGACGCGGGGCAGCCGGGCCATCGCCCCCGCGTACACGTCCACGAGCCGGGCGGCCGTGGCCGACCAGCCGAAGGCCGCCGCGTGCCGTACGGCGTTGCCGGAGAGGTATTCGAGCCAGGCGGGCCGGCCGAGGAGGCCGTGCAGTGCCACCGCCCACTCGTTGGGGTCGTGCCCGTCCACGAGGATGCCGGACGCGCCGTCCTTGACGGCGGTGCGCAGGCCGCCCACGGAGGCGGCGACGACGGGGGTGCCGCACGCCTGGGACTCCAGGGCGACCAGCCCGAAGGACTCGTTGTGGGAGGGGACGACGGTCACGTCCGCCGCCCGGTACCAGTCGGCCAGCTCGCGCTGCGGCGCGGGCGGCGCGAGCCGTACGACGTCGGTGATGCCGAGCTCCGCGGACAGCTCGGTGAGCAGGGACGGACGGGCCAGGCCGTTGCCGCTGGGGCCGCCCACGAAGGCCACGACGAGCCGGGAGCGCAGGGACGGATCCCGCTCCAGCATCCGGGCGACCGCCTTCATGAGCACGTCGGGCCCCTTCAGCGGCTGGATCCGGCCCACGAAGAGCAGCACGTGGGCGTTCTGCGGGAGGCCGAGGCGGCGCCGGGCCGCCCCCTTGGACGCGGGCTGGAAGACGGTCAGGTTCACGCCGGGGTTGACGACGGCCACCCGCTCATCGGGCGCGTCGTAGAGCTCGATCAGCTCGCGCGCCTCGTCGGCGGTGTTGGCCACCAGGCGGTCGGCCACGCCGACGACCTGCTCCTCTCCGAGCACGCGCGCGGCGGGCTCGGGCCGATCGCCCTCGGCGAGCAGCAGGTTCTTCACCTTGGCCATGGTGTGCATGGTGTGGACGAGCGGGATGCCCCAGCGCTCCTTGGCGAGCCAGCCCACCTGACCGGAAAGCCAGTAATGCGAGTGGATGACGTCGTAGCGGCCGGGGTCGTACATCGCCTCGGTGCGCAGAACGCCGGACAGGAAGCCGCAAAGCTGGGCGGGCAGGTCGGCCCGGTCCAGCTCCTCGTACGGCCCGGCGGTGACGTGCCGTACGGAGACGCCGGGCGAGATCTCGGCGGTCGGCGGCAGATCCCTGGCCGTCTGCCGGGTGAAGATCTCGACCTCGACGCCGAGGGCCGCCAGCCGTTTCGCAACCTCGACGACATACACGTTCATGCCGCCGGCGTCGCCCGTGCCGGGCTGGTCCAGCGGCGACGTGTGCATGCTGATGGTCGCCACCCGGTTGACCCGACGCCGACTCAGCGCCACCCGAACCACCTCCAGAAGGCTAGTAACCGCAAGAAACCCGGCAAGATTCCCGAATCACGCGGTTCCGCAGCCTTGCAGAGCTCCTGGAAAGATGTGAACCCGGCCCGTGGTCCGCAGCCCGGGGCGAGCAGCCGAGGTTGAAATCTGTTTGGAGCAAAGTAATGGCGAAGACGGCGGTGGTGACCGGAGCCAGCAGCGGCATCGGGGCGGCGACGGCACGGCGGCTCGCGGCGGAGGGCTTCGACGTCGTGGCCGCGGCCCGGCGGCGCGAGCGGCTCGACGCGCTGGCCGCCGAGGTGCCCGGCATCCGCCCGGCGACGCTCGACGTCACCTCACAGGAGTCCGTCGACGCCTTCGCCGCCGAGCTGGAGCGGTGCGACGTCCTGGTCAACAACGCGGGCGGCGCGTTCGGCCTCGAACCGGTGGCCTCGGCCCTCGTGGACGACTGGCAGCGCATGTACGACGTCAACGTGCTCGGCGCGCTGCGCATGACGCGCGCCCTGCTGCCCAAGCTGATCGCGTCCGGGGACGGCGTGCTGGTCATGCTCACGTCGGTCGCCGGTCTGGTCTCGTACGAGGGCGGCGGCGGATACTGCGCGGCCAAGCACGCCCAGACGTCGATGACCGAGACGCTGCGGCTGGAGCTGTGCGGCGAGCCGGTCCGCGTCGTCGAGATCGCGCCCGGCATGGTGCAGACCGAGGAGTTCTCGCTCACGCGGTTCCGGGGCGACACGGAGAAGGCCGCCAAGGTCTACGAGGGCGTGCCCGGCCCGCTCACCGCCGACGACGTGGCCGACGTGATCGCCTTCGCGGTCACCCGCCCCGCGCACGTGAACATCGACCGCCTGGTGATCCGGCCGCGCGCCCAGGCCGCCCAGCACAAGGTCCACCGGGTCTGACGTGCGGCTCGGCGAGCGCCCGCATGGCGTCTGACACGCGTACGGGTGCCCGGCCCGATATACGGTCTGGTGTGCGCAAACCTGTCGGCGAGATCACCCGTGGCACCACCGGGCACAACCGTCTGCGCCGGTCCGACCGCTGGATCGCCGCCGTCCACGCTCCGCTGCTGCACAGGGCCGCCGGGACGCCGCTCGTCGTCGACCTCGGCTACGGCGCCTCGCACGCCACCACCCTGGAGCTGTTCCTGCGGCTGCGCGCGGTGTGCCCGCGGGTCGAGGTCGTGGGCGTCGAGATCGATCCGGCGCGCGTGGCGGCGGCCCTGCCGTACGAGCGGGAGGGGCTCGCCTTCGTCAGGGGCGGCTTCGAGCTGCCGGTGCCGCGCCCCCCGCTGGTCGTGCGGGCCTTCAACGTGCTCAGGCAGTACGCCGAGGCCGAGGCCTGGGCGTACTGGGACCTGCTGCGCTCGCGGATCGCCCCGGACGGCGTGATCGTCGAGGGCACCTGCTCCGAGGTCGGCCACCGCGCGGTGTGGGCCGCGCTCGGGGCCGAGGGGCCGCGCACGCTGACGTTCGCCGCGCGGTTCGCCGGGTTCGAGCGCCCCTCGGATCTGGCCGAGCGGCTGCCCAAGACGCTCATCCACCGGAACGTCCCCGGCGAGCCGGTCCACGACTTCCTGCGCGACTGGGACCGCGCCTGGGCGAGCTGCGCGCCCTTCGCGCCGTACGGCGCCCGCCAGCGCTGGATCAGGACGGCGGAGTTGCTGACGCGGGACTGGCCGGTGGCCGTCGCGCCTCCGCTCGGCGGGCCGTCCCGCTGGCGCCTGGGCGAGCTGACCCTCCCCTGGTCCGCGGTCGCCTGAGAACGCCGGCCCTGCGCGGTATGCCAAGCGGGGCGTATGGAACGGCAAATTCAGCGGGTGGTTTCCCGGCGTGTCACCCGATTTCTCGCAGTACCCGGTCGAAGATCTCATATGCTGCGAAGTCAAACAGCACGAAACGCGCCTCGCGGACGTTCGACTCAGATCGCAGCACCGTGGTGACGGAGATCCGGGCGGCGTCGTCCATCGGCCAGCGGTAGACACCGGTGGAGACGGCGGGGAACGCGACCGTCGCCGCGCCGAGCGCGTCGGCGACCTTGAGCGACTCCCGGTAGCAGGAGGCCAGCAGGTGAGATCGGTCCTCGCTTCGCGAAAACACCGGGCCCACAGTGTGGATCACCCATCGGGCGGGCAGCCGCCCCGCCGTGGTCGCGACGGCCTCGCCCGCCGGGAGGCCGTCGCCGTACCGGGACGCGCGCAGCGCCCGGCACTCCGCCAGGATCTCGGGGCCGCCCTTCCGGTGGATCGCGCCGTCCACCCCACCGCCGCCGAGCAGCGAGGAGTTGGCCGCGTTGACGATCGCGTCCACCGCCTGCTCGGTGATGTCGCCCTGCACCAGCGTGAGCTTCATGACATGCGCCCCTCTACGGCACGTAGTACTACCCCGGGTAGGCTTGTTGGCGTGAAAGGACTTGGCGATCTTGAACGTAGCATCATGGACATCCTCTGGGCGCAGAGCGCTCCCCTGACAGCACGCGAGGTCGGCCGTCTGATCCAGGACCGCGACCTGGCGCCCACGACCGTGATGACCGTACTGGACCGTCTTTCCCGCAAGGGGTTCCTCAACCGCACCCGGGACGGGCGCGCCTGGCGCTACGAGCCCGCCGAGAGCCGGGACGCCTACGTCACCGAGCTCATGCTCGAAGCCCTGGACCTGACCGGAGACCGCAGCGCGGCGCTGACGCGCTTCGCCCAGGCCGTCTCCGGGTCCGAGGCCGAGATCCTGCGAAGAGCCCTCATGGAGCTGGAGGAGCAGTGATCGCGGCGGCTGTCCTGGCGGTTCTCGCCCTGGCATGCGCGGTCGGCGCCTGGCGTCTGACCTCCGCGCGCTGGCCCTGGCGTGCCCCTCGCACGGCCATCCTCCTGTGGCAGTCCCTCGGCGTCACCTGGGGACTCGCCACCACCGGGGCCCTCTTCGCGTACGCCCTGTCCCCTTACGGCGCCGGGGTCGTGCACGGGCTCTCCATCCTGCTGACCAGCGCCGAGTTCGACGTGCGCGAGCCGCACGACGTGATCAGGCTGTGCGCGCTGCTCAGCGGGTTCACCCTTCTCACGGTCCTCGTGGCCGTGCTCGTCGCGGCCGGCGCCCAGACGCTGCGCGCCCGGCGCCGCCACCGCATGCTGCTCAAGCTGATCGCGCGGGACGAGCCCGCCGTCCCCGGCGTCCGCGTGGTCGACCACCCGGGCGCGGCGGCGTACTGCCTGCCGGGGCTGAAGTCCGAGGTCGTGATCAGCGCGGGCACGCTCGACCTGCTCTCGCAGGACGAGCTGGACGCGATGCTCGCGCACGAGCTCGCGCACGCGCGCGAGCGGCACGACCTGGTGCTGCTGCCGTTCGGCGCGCTGCTCCGGGCGCTGCCCTGGTCGGCCGTGGTGCGGGACGCCCAGGAGTCCGTGGCGCTGCTGATCGAGATGGCCGCGGACGACCGCGCCCGCCGCTTCTGCTCGCCGAAGCGGCTCGCCACCGCCCTGCTGCGGTTCGGCGCCGCCACCGCCGTCCCGACGCCGCACGGCGCGCTGGGCGCCACGTCGGGCCAGAACGTGATGGCCCGCGTCAACCGGCTCATCAAGCCCGACATCGACCTTCCGGCGCACGTCAGGTACGGCATCCTGGTCGCGTCCGCGGTCCTGGCCGTCTCGGCTCCGCTGCTCTGGCTGCTGCCCGCCTGATCCTGCGCGCTTGCAGGTGTTTGCCATCGAGTTTGCAATTGCAAGCAGTTCGTGTGCAGACTGGGGGGTATGGAACTACCCAAGGTCGGCTCGATCGGCGAGTACATCCGCGAGCAGCGGCAGCAGGCGAAGATCTCCTTGCGCCAGCTCGCCGCGCAGGCGGGGGTCTCGAATCCCTATCTGAGCCAGGTCGAGCGCGGTCTGCGCAAGCCGAGCGCGGAGATCCTCAACCAGATCGCCAAGGGTCTGCACATCTCCGCGAAGGCGCTGTACGTGCAGGCCGGCCTGATCGAGGACCGCGAGCCGGACAGCGACGTGCTGGCCGCGATCCGGGCCGATGTCACCATCACCGAGCGGCAGCGCCAGGTGTTGATCGACATTTACGAGTCGTTCCGCAAGGAGAACCGCGCCGGGAATCCGGAGGCCCAGCCGTCGCGACCGGCTGAGCCCCCGCCTGGTGACGCGGTTCGTACGGAGAACACCGCCACACCGGATTCCAAGGAAGGTTAACCGATGGCTCTCACCACTGAGGTCAAGAAGATCACCGAGTCCAAGCCGTTCTACGCGGTCGCGGGCGCCGGCGACTACGCCGTCGAGAAGCTGCGCGAGCTGCCCGAGCAGATCCAGAAGCTGCAGGCCCGCCGGGGCGAGCTGCGCGAGACCGCGAAGGACATCCCCGTCCGCGCCCGCGAGTACGCCACGACCGTCCAGGGCAAGGCCGAGGCCGTCGCCAGGGACTTCCCGAACAAGGCCCGCGAGTACGCCGACACCGCCGCCGCCCGGTTCAACGAGCTCTACGACGAGCTGGCCGTGCGCGGCCGCCGGATCGTCAGCAAGGTGAGCGGCGAGGCCGCGCTGGAGCTGGAGGAGGTCTCCAAGTCGGCGGAGCCGTCGGCCGCGGGCGCGCGCAAGCCGGGCCGTGCGCGCACCACGTCCAAGGCGTGACACGCCACCATGCGGGCCCGCACCGGTTCGGCCGGGGCGGGCCCGCGCCGCGTCCGTGATCCGCACCCGGACGGCGAGCCCGGGCGCGCCCCGGCCGCACTAGTCTGGGGGCGACAGAGACCGTGACCGCCTGGGAGAGTCCATGTTCGGCCCCGTCAACAACTTCCTCACCCTGATCTTCTGGCTGCTCTCCATCGGGGCCTTCATCCTGTCGCTCTGGGCGCTGATCCACGCGATCCGGATGCCGGCGCGCGCGTTCGCGGCGGCGGGCAAGCTGACCAAGCAGCTGTGGCTGATCATCCTGGGGCTGGCGACGCTGTTCACCTTCGCGCCCGCGGTCAACTACATGGGCATGGGGATGGGAATGCCGGGCCTGCTCACCATCCTCGCCGTCATCGCGTCCGGCGTGTATCTCGCCGACGTGAAGCCCGCGGTCAGCCAGTACCGTGGCGGCGGCAACCAGGGCCCGTACGGCCCCTGGTGATCTGACCGGGCCGATCCTGCGCAGCCAGACGGTGTTCGACGCGGTCAGATTGACTGGCGCGTCCGCTCAGCCCGGGATGGCCGCGGGAGCCGCCTCGCCGCCGGAGAGGCCGCGCGCCCGCAGGGTCGCCGCCAGCCAGCGCGCCAGCCGCAGATGGCCGTACAGGGTGGGGTGGACGCCGTCGGACAGCAGCACCCTGGCCCGGTCGTCCGCGATCCACCGCTGGGTGAGCGGGTCGAGGAAGGGCACACCGGCCAGCCAGGCCGCGCTCGCGACGGCGTCCCTGGTGCGGTACGCCGACCGGGGCGCGGTGTCGATCCAGATGGGCCCCACGAGCACGATCCTCGTCACCGGCCACCGCTCCCTGACCCGCGTCACCAGGCGGAGCGCCGCCGCGCGGACCGTCGAGGGCCGCGCCCGCCGGTCGTTGTGCCCTCCGGAGACCACGACCAGGTCCGGCGCCGGCCGCCAGGAGAGCTGCCGGTCGAAGGACTGCTCGAACGTGCGGCCCACCCGTCCCGTCGCGACGTAGCCGGTGCCCGAGCCGCCGGCCGTGACGAGCTGCCAGCCCAGGGTCTTCGCCGTGTCGGCCGCGTAGGTGTCCCACTCGGCGACCGGCCCCGAGCCGACCGTGAAGCTGTCGCCGAGGAACATCACCACCGGCGGCCTTCCCTCCGGCGCGGCAGCACTCTGCGCGGCCTGGCTCACCGCTTCGGCGCATCCCGTGAGCAAGGGACAGGCGGCCACCAGGACGGCGGCGCAGACCGTCAGGGAACGCCGGGCTTTCCTGTGCTCGCGCATGGCACCTCGGGTGGGTCTCGTGACGTCCTGCCGCGGCTGGAATCCCCGGTCCCGTGAGTACGGCACATGCCCGTGCCGGGGCGGCCGGGCCCGCAGTTTATCCAGCGAGGCGCGGCCGACTCCGGGGATCGCGGGACTCCTCCCGGGCCTCATGCGCGCGATGCGCCGAATGGAGAGGGTTCCTCCTGTAATGCACCGAGAGCGAAGGGGCGTTTCGGCCGAGCCGTACCCGGTGTTTCGGCTGTCCCTTTTCAGTAAGGCGTCAGAGCCAGTCGCGCCTGCGGAACTCCCGGTACAGCAGCGCCGACACCAGCACGATGAGGAACGTGGAGACCCAGAACCCCCACGGCCGCTCGAACCCGGGGAACGGGAGGTTCTGGCCGTAGAAGCCGGTGATCATGGTGGGGACGGCGATGATGGCGGCCCAGCCGGTCACCCGCTTCATGATCAGGTTGAGCCGGTTGCCCTGCATGGTCAGATGCGCCTCGCGGATGTTCGCGATGAGGTCGCGCAGCGAGTCCACCCACTCGGTGACCCGCAGCACGTGGTCGTACACGTCCTGGTAGTAGGGCACCATCGTCTCCTCGACGAAGTCGCCGTCGCGCCGCAACAGCGTGTTCACGACTTCGCGCATCGGCATGGCGATCCGGCGCAGCACCGCGAGGCCCTTGCGCATCTCGAAGGTCCGGCGCTGCTCGTCCGGTCCGATCGGGCGCTCGTCGAAGAGCGTCTCCTCCAGCGTCTCGACCTGCTCGTCCATGGCCTCGACCGCCTCGAAATGGCTGTCCACCACGTAGTCGAGCAACCCGTGAAGCAGGAAGGCCACGCCGCACCGGGCCAGGCGGGCCGAGGAGTCCCAGCGCCGGACCACCTCGTCGATCGCGAAGCGCTCCGACTTGCGCACCGTGACGAGGACGTTCCCGGTGACGAACGCCGACGCCTCGGCCACGTCGAGGCGTCCTGTCTCCTGGTCGAACGCCCCGGCGTAGACGGTGAGGAACATGTGGGTGTCGTACACGTCGAGCTTGGGCCGCTGCCGGTGCCCGAGCGCGCCCTCGACGGCCAGTTCGTGCAGGCCCAGCTCCTCGCCGATCTCGGCCAGGTCCTCCTCGGAGGGAGCAAACATGTCGAGCCAGACGACCGCCGAGGGGTCGCGCAGGTGGTCGGAGACCTCCGAGACCGGGAAGTCCTCAGCCGCCAGCACCCCGTCCCGATACACGCGCGTACGAGCCATGACGTCACAGACTAGCGACAGCGACATCGGGGCAAACGCGGACCGATAGGGTGCTGGCTCATGGTAAACCTCGCTCGCCGGCTCGGCTTGTCCGTCCTGCTGACCGCGCTCGCGCTCCTCACCGCCGGTGCCCTCGGCGTTCCGGCACACGCGGATCGGGTGACGGCGACGCGGGACGACGTGACGATGGAGCTGCGCAAGGACGGCGTGCTCCATGTCGCGGAGAAGATCACGCTGTCCGGTGGACCGCTGCGCCGCACGCTGCTCACCCGGACGCGTTACGACAACGGCAACGACCGCGTCTACCGCGTGTCGAACGTCCGCGGGGCCACCTTCGACGGCACGACCATGACCATCAGCGGCAGCGGCACCGTCGAGTACGACGTTCGGGGCGCGGTCACGCCCCTCAGCGGCGGCGAGGAACTGCGCTGGTACGCCGTGGCGGGGCCGGCCGAGCACGTGACGGTGACGGTGAGCGGCCCCGGGCGGGCCGAGAACATCTCCTGCTTCGCCGGGGAGCCCGCCTCGGCGATCGGCTGCACCGGCGCCTCGATCGACGAGACCGGGGCGACCGCCATGTTCGAGCAGCAGGGGCTCCGGGACGGCGAGACGCTGACGATCGTCGTCGGTTACCCCAAGGGGGCGACCGGCGCCGCGCCGATCCTGGACCGCCGCTTCGAGCTCGCCAACGCGTTCACGCTGAACATGGTGACCGGGGGCGCGCTGGCGCTGCTGCTGCTCCTGCTCTGCGGCGGCGTCGGACTGCTCTACTGGACCCGCGGCCGGGACGCCCGGGTGGTCGGCGCCCAGTCCGGCGTGGTCGTCGGCCATCAGAACGGTCAGTTCGCACCCCCGCACGACGTGCGGCCCGGACAGATCGGCACGCTGATCGACGAGCAGGCCGACGTGATCGACGTGACCGCGACCATCGTGGACCTCGCCGTGCGCGGTTACCTCCGGATCGACGAGCAGCCCCGGCAGGCGTACGACGCGCCGGACTGGCTTCTGGTCAGGATGCCGTCCGCGCCGGTCGCCTCCCTGCTCCCGTACGAACGCGCGCTTTACGACTCCGTCTTCGAAGGGCGGGACGCCGTACTGCTGTCGCAGCTGCACGGGTCGTTCACCGCCGGGCTCAGCAAGGTCCGCCACGAGCTCTACCGGGACGTGGTGACCCAGGGCTGGTTCGCCCGGCGCCCCGACTCGGTCCGTACCCACTGGACGACCGTCGGCGTGATCGCCGCCGTCCTGGGCGTCGTGGCGACCGTGGCGCTCGCCTGGCTGACCACGTACGCTCTGCTCGGCCTGGCGCTGATCATCGCGGGCGCCGCGCTCGCGGTGGGCGGCCAGTACATGCCCGCGAAGACCGCCAGGGGCGCGACCGTACTCGCCCAGACGCTCGGCTTCCGGGAGCACCTCGTGTCCGGGGAGATCGGCGACATCCCCCCGGCGCAGCGGATCGAGCTGTTCTCCCGCTATCTGCCGTACGCGGTGGTCTTCGACAGCGTGGACCGCTGGGCCCGCGTGGTGGCCTCCATCCACGGTGACGGCCGCCCGGCGGACAACCTCTACTGGTACCAGGGCCCGGCGGAGTGGGACCTGTCGAAGTTCGCCGACTCGATGCGGACCTTCACCACGACGACGTCAGGCGCGATCTCCGCCGCCCGCCTGTTCCGCTCCTTCTAGGCGTGCTGCAACGGGTTCGGCGAGCGGTCAGGGGCGGCGGACGCGGATCTCGCCGACCTGCCTGCCGCCGCCCAGCAGGGGCGAAGTGGCCAGCTCGTCGAGCTCCGGGGCGTCCAGGCCGAGCGCCCGCAGGGCCGCCACGGTCACCGGCACCCGCGCCCGGTCGCCGCCATCCTCGATCTTGACGGCGGCGGCCCGCCCATCGGCGAACGCGAACGCGTCGAACGCCTCGGCTCCCGCCTTGACCATGAGGCCGGGCAGCGCCCGCATCAGCGCCGCCTCGGGCCGTACCGTACCGCTGGTCCATTCGGGGTGGGCGCGCATGGCGTCGGCGATCCGGCGCTCGGGGGTGCCCTCGTCGGCGAGCGTGAAGCTTCGGAAGGCCCGCACCACGCCGACCATGGAGACGAAGAACAGCGGAGCGCCGCACCCGTCCACGCCCGTGGCGGCGACCCGCTCCCCGGTGAGCTCCTCGACGGTGGCCCGGATCGCCCTCTGCAGCGGATGGCCCGGGTCGAGGTACGTCTCGACCGGCCAGCCGTTCACCACGCAGGTCGCCAGCATGGCCGAATGCTTGCCCGAGCAGTTCATGAAGATCCGGGCGGGCTCGACGTGCGCCTGGATCGCCCGGTTCCGCGCCTCAGCGTGCTGGGGCAGGGCCTCGGGGCAGCCGAGGGCGCTCTCGTCCAGCCCGGCCTCGGCCAGGATCTTGCGCGCCCCCTCGACGTGGAAGTCCTCGCCCGCGTGGCTGGCGCAGGCGAGCGCCAGCAACTCGTCCTCAAGCGGGAGCCCCGAACGCACCATGCCGAGCGCCTGCAGCGGCTTCATCGAGGATCGCGGCGACACCAGGGTGGCCGTCTCCCCGTGGCACATGACAGGAGCCCCGGACGCGTCCACGGCGAGCACCCGCGCCCCGTGGACGGACTCCACGAACCCGGAGCGGACCACCTCGACGATCAGTTCGGACATACGGCGAGTGTACGCATGAATAGGGATACACCCGACCCGCCGCAGACCGCCCGGTTTCTCCCCGCCCGATCCGGTCACTTCCGCCCGGACGTGGCAGAATTCGGGGCCATGCGTGCGGTCGTGCAGCGGGTCAGCTCCGCGTCGGTGGTGGTGGACGGCGAGGTCGTGGGAGCGATCGACGAGCCCGGCCTGCTCGTCCTGATCGGGGCCACCCACACCGACGGCCCGGCCGAGGCGGCCCGGCTGGCCGGGAAGCTCTGGGGGCTGCGCATCCTGCACGGCGAGAAGTCCTGCTCGGACGTCGGCGCCCCGCTGCTCGTGGTGAGCCAGTTCACGCTGTACGGCGATGCTCGCAAGGGGCGGCGGCCCACGTGGCAGGCGGCCGCGCCCGGGCCGGTGGCCGAGCCGCTGGTCGAGGCGGTCGTGTCCGAGCTCAGATCGCTGGGCGCCCGAGTGGAGACCGGAGTCTTCGGCGCCGACATGAAGGTGTCGCTGACAAACGACGGCCCGATCACCTTACTGATCGAGGTTTGACGCGGATCTTCCTCTGTTAGGGTCGTTCCTCGCCCGAGATCGGAACGCCCATAACCCCCGGGGAGGGTCATGCGTACCACCCGAACGCTCGCCGTCGCAGCCGCCGCGCTCGCCGTGGCGGCGGCGCCGACCGCGGCTCACGCCCAGGCACCCACCGCGTCCGTCGCCTACCACGGCATCACCTCGGCACAGCAGGTGCAGAAGTTCCAGGAGCTGAGCGGCAAGGGCTACGTCCCCGTCAGCCTGAGCATCTCCTCCGGTCCCAGCTACGCCGGCGTGTGGGTCAAGTCGTCCGGCGTCACCTGGGCCATGTATCAGGACATGTCCGCCCAGGGCTACCAGCAGCGGTTCGACGAGTACTACGCGAAGGGCTACCAGCCCACGGTCGTCACGGCCACCGGCAGCGGCGACACCGCCCGTTTCGCGGCCGTCTTCGTGAAGAAGTCGGGCAAGTTCGTCGCCCGGCACAACATGACCACCGCGCAGCTCACCGCGGCGAACGCCGACGCCGTCGCCAAGGGGCTCGTGCTGACGTCGGTCGACGTGTACGGCACCGCCGCCGCCCCGATGTACGCGGCGATCTGGACGGCCAACACCTCCGGCGTCCGGTCGGAGGTCACCGTCGGCAAGTCGTACGCGGAGCACGACGCCGAGTTCAAGGCGCGCGTCTCCAACGGCTACCGCCCCGGCTACATAGCGGTGGGCCCCGGCGGCACGTACACGACCGTCTGGCGCAACGACAAGATCAGCGGCTGGTTCGAGCACACCGGAATGTCGAGCTCGGGCTACCAGAGCCGGTTCAACGAGCTCAAGACCGACGGCTACTTCCCCGCCCAGGTGAACAGCGAGGACGGCAAGTACGCCGCCATCTGGACGAAATAAGACCTCACCTGTCGCCGGTCGACCGCGCCAGGACGGGCTCCAAGCACCACTCCGTTGGGACTTTCTCATAGCAGTCGGGCGCGCGCGGCCTCACAGCCGGGATCTCAGCACGTCGATCTCACAGCCCGGCGCGAACGGGTCGAAGCCGTGCTCGACCAGCCAGCGAACCACCAGCAGGCTTCGCAACGACCACCACCCGCGGATCACGTCGAGGTCGACGTCGGTGCCATAGCCGGCGACGACGTCGCCGAGGTGCTTCTCGTGTCCGAGCGTCAAGGTGGCGAGGTCGAACAGGGCATCACCTTGGCCCGCCTCGGACCAGTCGATGATGCCCGTGATCTCGTCGCCGTCGACGAACACGTGAGCGATCTGCAGGTCGCCGTGCGTGAACGCCGGACTCCAGGGCCGGAGCGCGGCCTCGGCGACCTGGCGGTTGCGGGTGACCAGGTCGGCGGGCAGGACGCCGTTCGTCACGAGCCACTCGCACTCGCCGTCGAGTTCCGCCGCCAACTCGTCGAGGCCCCGGCCGGCCCGGCCGGGCCTGGGCGGCAACGGCGCGTCGTGCAACCTCCGGATGGCGGCGCCCGCCGCGGCCCACGCCGCCGGGGACGCGGTCGACGGCTCGCCGAGGCGGCCGAGCGCCGTCCCCGGGACTGCGGCGATCGCGAGCACCGGCGGCTTGTGCCACAGGACCTTCGGGGTCGGGACCGGCGCCAGGGCCATCGCCTCGACCTCGACGTCGATGCGCGCCTGATCGGCGTCCACCTTCAGGAACACGTCGCCGACGCGCAGAGTCGCGCGCTCGGAATGGGCGACGACCATTTTGACCTCGTCCATGGGCGACCAGTATCCCGGGGGTGATCGTCAACGTCACCAGCTTTATCGCGTGCGATCGCGTGCGATCGCACGGCTGACCGCGTCCCGCTACCAAGCGGCCTCATACGCGACACCGGCCCCTGACCAGGTCGAGTCCACCACTTTTGTTAGGAGCCCTTATTCGCCCCGTTGGCGCTCGGCGGCTCGGGACGCCCTGAAAAACCCCCGAAGGGCGTGATCACCCCTGATCACGCCCTTCACGCCGTTCCACTCCCCAATTTGCCGGTGAGTGAGCGCTGCGAGCGCAATCAGGCACAGCCCCGAGCCCGTCGAGCGCCAGCGAGGTAATCAGGTACGGATGCGGCGGCGCAGGGCGGGGTCGATCTGCACGTTGCGCCCGGCGTCCGGCGGCACGACGACCTCCTGCGACGCCGGCACGCCGCCCGCGAGCAGGACCGCGTCCACCGGGACGGTCCGCTTCACGACCGCCAGCGCGATGGGCCCGAGCTCGTGGTGGCGTGCGGACGAGCCGACGAAGCCGATCTGCGGCGCCTCGGCGTCCTCCTGGGTCTCCGTTCCCTGCCCCTGGATCGTCACCGGGGCGCCGTGCGGGGGCAGCGTGTCCATGCTGCCGTCCAGGTGCAGGAAGACCAGCCGGCGCGGCGGATGGCCGAGGTTGTGGACCCGGGCGACCGTCTCCTGGCCGCGGTAGCAGCCCTTGCTCAGGTGCAGCGCCGCGCCGATCCAGCCGACCTCGTGCGGGATCGTCTTGTGGTCGGTGTCGAACCCGAGACGCGGCTCGTGCGCCTCGATGCGCAGCGCCTCGTAGGCCCACAGCCCGGCCGGGCGCAGCCCGAGGTCCTCCACGGCGGTCGCCAGCCGGACGCGCGGGATCAGCAGGTCTCCGCCGATCACGACGCTCCCCTCGGGCAGGCCGTCCGGCACGTGTACGGCACCGCCGGGGGCGGCGACGGAGACGACGGCGTACTCGGAGGTGACGTCGGCGACCTCCACCCGGAGCATGAAGCGCATCTTCTCCAGGAAGGCGACCAGGTCGGCGGCGGTTCCGGGCTCGACGTGCGCCCAGACCGCCTCTCCGTCGTCCACCAGGACGAGGTGGTGCTCGACCCGTCCCTGCGGATCGAGGAACAGCGTCTGGGTGGGCGTTCCGGGCGCGAGATCGTCGAGCTTCTGGGAGCTCAGGCTGTTGAGCCAGCTGAGCCGGTCGGGGCCGGAGACACGGATGACCTCCCGGTGGCTCCGGTCCACGAGCGCCTCGCCGTTCGCGAGCGCCCGCTGCTCGGCGAAGGGCTCTCCATAGTGAGCGGCGACCGTCGCGTCAGGGCCTTCGGCGGCGACGGCTCCGGGTGTGTCCAGCAAAGGGCTGCGCATGACTCAAGGCTATTGCCGCCCGCCGCGCCGCGAAGCCGCGGGAGCGCCCCGAGATCAGCGGCAGTCGCGGCAGCGGCCGAAGACGGTCAGGTGGCGGACGTCCGTCGCGAACCCCAGCTCGTCCTCCAGGGTGCCGACGAGCCCCTGGACCATCTCGGGCCGGACCTCGGTCACCTCGCCGCAGCCCCGGCACACGAGGTGCACGTGGTCGGCCTCGGACGCCAGATGGTAGGTCGGCGCGCCGTGCCCGAGATGGGTGTGGGTGACCATGCCGAGCTCTTCGAGGAGCTCCAGCGTGCGGTAGACGGTCGAGATGTTGACGCCGCGCGCCGTCTCCTGCACCCGCGAGCAGATGTCCTCCGGCGTCGCGTGACCGAGCGAGGAGACCGCCTCCAGCACCAGTTGACGCTGAGGTGTGACCCGGTAGCCGCGTGCCCGCAGCTCCTCGTGCCAAGTGTCGGTCATGCACAGAGTGTACGAGCCTATGGGCGACCGATCGGCATAAATCCGTCGCCGATTAATTCGGTTGCCGCCCCTCTGGACGTCGCATAGCGTACGAGGCACGCAGAAAGGAGGTGGTCCAAACAATGGTGATTCATAGTTGGACTAGCGAGGTGGCTGTCCGCTAGGACGCCGTCCATTCGGACCTCCGTCCGGATGTCGTACGACGTCCGGCGAATCCACGACAGACACCGGAACCCCGGGCAGCCGGCGGTGTGGGACCCGTTCCCCGCCTTGGTCCAGCCGGCCCGCCTCACCCAGAGGTGGAGCGCGCCCGGGGTTCTTTCTTTTCCCGTGAGGGTGGGGATCGGGGTCAGACGCCCAGAGCCTCGGGGTTGACGCAGTGCAGCGGCGGCTCTCCGCCGAGCAGGCGCACGATGTCCCCGCAAATCATCCGGCTGTGGTTCACCTCGGTGTCGTACGTCTCGCCGCCGATGCCCGGGGTCAGCACGACGTTGTCCATGCCGAGTAGAGGGCCGACCAGAGGGTGGTGCGGATCCGGGGGGACGTGGTCGAGCGCCGCGCCGCCGAGATGTCCGGTCTTCAGAGCGCCGACCAGCGCCTCGGCGTCGTGGAACTCGGGGCGGGCGGTGTTGATGAAGATCGCTCCCGGCTTCATGGCGGCGAACTCGGCCGCGCCGATCATGGCGCCGGGCCGAGGGGTGCCGAACGCGCCCGGTGTGCCGAACGCGCCGCTGTCGCGGACGGGCACGCCGTGGACGGAGACCACGTCGGCCTCGGCGAGCAGCCGGTCGATGCCGGGCCGGGCCCGTGGCGTGTCTGGGCCGTGGGCGATCACGCGCATCCCGAGCCCCTTCATGCGCCAGGTGACCGCCCGCGCCGACGGGCCGCCGCCGACGATGCCGAAGGTCCGGCCGGCCAGCTCCCAGGACCGGTGCCGCTCGCGCTCCTCGCGCGTACGGCCGGCCCTGAGGTCGCCGTCGGCCACCAGCAGCCGGCGGTTCACGGCCAGCAGCAGCGCGAGGGTGAGCTCGGCGATGCCGTCGGCGTCGCGTCCGGGGGCGCACAGCACGGGGATGCCCCGGGCCGTGGCCGCCGCGATGTCCACGTTGACCGGCTCCGCTCGCGTGCAGGCGACCGCCATCAGGGGCAGGTCGAGCACCGGCCCGCCGACCTCGTCTCCGTCGGTGATGAGGATGCGGGCGTGCTCCTCCGCCAGCCGGGCGGCCAGCTCCGCCGCCGGGTAGCGGCCCGGCGGGCGCTGGACCGGGACCGGCTCGTAGATCACCTCGGCCAGCTCACGCAGCCGGGCCCACGCGGGACCCCGCATCGGCGCCAGCACCAACGCCCGTGGTCTCATCGCATCTCCTCGTCCGCCGGTCGGTATCCGCCCGTGACATCGGTCCGTACATGTCGGCCCGTATGGGTCGGTGCGTAGATATCGCCCGGAAACGGCGCGGCGTGACAGCCGGACTCCGCGCGGCGTGACGAGCCGTGCGGCGAGGAGGGCGCGGGCCTACTCGTCCGGGGTGAAGTCGGCGACCTTCTTCAGCTCGGCCGACGTGTGCGACTGCAGCGGGTGCCCCATGGCCGCCATGTCGTACGCGTACATCAGGTTGCCGTTGACCAGCCCGTACAGCCGGTGGCCGGCCGAGTAGTCCTTCGCGGTGTCGGTGCGGGCGACCAGGTCGGTGCGCAGCTCGATCTTGTGGAAGACGACCTCGCCCAGGTAGATCTCCACGATGCCGGTCGGATGCGCGATGCAGACCTCGAGCTGCCGCTCCGGCTGGATGCGCCAGAAGCCCGACTCGGTCGCCAGCGGCCGTACCTTGGCGCCCTCGTCGTCGAGCAGCCAGGTCCGGCTGTTGTACGTCAGGAAGGGCTTGCCGTTGTGCCCGAAAACGATCTCCTGCCCGAAGTTCGCGCTCTCCATCGTGGGGTAGCCGACCACGCCGGCTCCCTCCCAGCGGCCGAGCAGGAAGGCGATCGGCTCAAGGTCAGGGTGTACGTCCATAAGACAGGAGCTTAGGGCGTGTTCCGGGCGTCCGCCCCGGTCGTCGATCCTCGCCGCCAATGTCCATCTTGTACGGCTTTGCGGCGGATGTAGGCTGCGGGCATGGCACGATCTCTGGTCATCAAGGTCACGGCCGGGGCGGACGCGCCGGAGCGGTGCAACCAGGCCTTCAACGTCGCGGTCGCGGCCCTGGTCAGCGGCGTACCGGTCTCCCTGTGGCTGACCGGCGAGTCCTCCTGGTTCGCCCTCCCGGGCCGGGCCAAGGAGTTCAACCTGGAGGAGGCCGCCCCGCTGGCTGACCTACTCGACGCGGTGCTCGCCGGGGGCAAGGTCACGCTCTGCACCCAGTGTGCGGCGCGGCGCGGCATCACCGTGGACGACGTGATCGACGGCGTCCGGATCGCGGGCGCGTCCACGTTCGTCGAGGAGATCCTCGGCGACGACGTCCAGGCCCTGGTGTACTGACCCGCGCCGCTCCCGCGGCGGCTCCGGGAAGAACGGCCGCGGGAAGGCGGGGCGTACGGCCCGCCGGGCGGGTTCAGGCGGGCAGGACGGCGGCGAGCCGCTCCTCGCGCAGCCGCTGGTACCAGGTGTCGTCGATCGGGGCGAGCGGCCCGACCGTCCAGGCGAGCAACAGGTCGGCGAGAGCCGGGTTGCGGGCCAGCGCGGGGCCGTGCAGGTAGGTGCCGATCACCTTGCCCGCATAACAGCCCTCGGTGCCGTCGCCGTTGCCCGTGCCGACGATCGTCCGCGACAGCGGCCGCACGCCCGGCCCCAGCCGGGTGACGCCCATGTGGTTCTCGAAGCCGGTCAGCGTGGGCAGGCCCAGCGCCGGATCGACCTCCGCGGCCAGCTCGCCGACCGCGCGGCGCTCCCCGCGGCCTGAGCTGATGTCCAGAAGGCCGAGGCCGGGCACCGGCTGGCCCTCCTCACCGCCGAAGACCGACCCCATGATCTGGTAGCCCGCGCAGACGGCCAGGAGCGCGGCCCCGTGGGCGACGGCACGGTTGAGGCCGCCGTCCTTGCGCAGCCGTTCGGCGCCCAGGATCTGCGGGCGGTCCTCGCCGCCGCCGATCAGGTAGATGTCCCCCTGATCGGGCACCGGGTCGGACGAGCGCACGTGGACCGTCTCGACCGACAGGCCGCGCGCGCGGGCCCGCTGCTCCAGGATCAGGACGTTGCCCTGGTCACCGTACGTGCTGAGCAGGTCCGGATAGATCCAGACGAGGCGAACGTGAGAGGTCATGCCGGGACTCCACTCGTCGGGCGGCGGCCGTGGTCACTCCGCACGGCCGAACTCCGTACGGATCTGCTGGAAGGCGGTGTAGTTGGCGATCACGTCGATGCGGCCGGGCGGCAGCACGGCGACCGCCTGTCCGAACGAGTCGCAGAGCTGGAACGGCACCCCGGCGACGTACAGCCGGAGGGCGAGGTCGCGGCGGCGCTCCCCGGTCACCAGGACGGGACGCCCGCGCAGGATCCGGTAGTCCACGTCCCAGAGCCAGGACGTGTCACGTCCGTCGGGTCCCTGCGCGTTGACCGACAGGATGATCGGCAGCGAGGGGTCGGCGACGTCGAACGCCTCCAGCCAGCCGGCGGGGTTCTTGGCGAGCAGCAGCCGCAGCGACCGGCCGTCGCGCTCGACCGTGGTGTAGCGCCCGGCGACCGAGGTCACCTCGCGCAGCCCCAGGAGGGCGTGGCCGGGTTCGAGCCCGAACGCCGCCACGGTGGCGAGGGCGATCGCGGCGTTCGACCGGTTCGCCTGGCCGGGAAGCTGCAGGTCCAGCCGCCACCGCTGGCCGCGCGGGTCGATCACGTCCTCGCCGTCGAGCACCCAGGACGGCGTGGGACGGCGGAAGGCGCACTCCCGGCAGGCCCAGTCGACGCCCTTGCGGTCGAGCGGCCCTCCGCACTCCGGGCAGCACCAGGAGTCCTCGCGCCAGCGCTGGCCCGCGGACACCCAGGTGACCCTGGCCGAGCCGGTCGCCGCCCAGGTGACCAGCGGATCGTCGCAGTTGGCGATCACCAGCGTGGGCTGCGCGGCGAGGGCGCGGCGCCACTTCTGGGCGAGCAGCCAGATCTCCGCGGCGCGGTCCATCTGGTCGCGGCTGAGGTTCATCAGGCAGACGACACCGGCCCGCGTGGTGTCGAGCACCTCGGGGAGGTACTTCTCGTCGACCTCCAGCACGGCGTACGGCGCGTCCTTCGCCGTGGAGAGCGCCGATACGTGACCGGCGGGCATGTTGGCGCCGAAGGCGTTGGTGGCCACCTCGCCCAGTTGCCGCAGGGCAGAGGTGATCAGACGGGTGGTCGTGGTCTTGCCGTTGGTGGCGCTGACCAGGGCGAGCCTGCGGTCCGCCGCGAGCTGGCGCAGCAGGTCCGGCTCCAGCATCAACCCGACCCGTCCGCCGATCACCGAGCCGTCGCCGCGCCCGGTGGCCCGGGACAGGGTCGCGGCCGTACGGCCCAGAGCACTGGCGAGCTGCGCCCGCAACGGAAGCTGACTCATGCGCTCCTCCTCATGCCGCTCACCATAATGCGCGGATCGATCCTATTCGGATTCGTCCAGGTCACCGCCTCGGCGTAGGGTCGGGGGCGCACACGAAAACGCGGCCCGGTTGGTAGCCCGGGCGAGTTCTTCGTATCCGCCCTCTCCAGGGATGTCCGGTGTGCCGGTCAGCGGCCTCGTCAGGCCGTCGTTCGGCATACGCACTGGAGAGCAGCGATGGTCATCCTGTCCGTCTTCTTCGATTCCCCGTTCTGGGTCGGCGTACTGGAGATCCAGGAGAACGGGGAGCTTCGGGCGGTCCGTTTCGTGTTCGGCTCCGAGCCCACCGATCCCGAGCTTTACGAGTTCCTCATGCGCAACGGCGTGGCCCTGCTGGAGCGGGCCGCGTCCGCCCCGCCGGTGAGCGCGAAGGCGTCGGCGGACCGGCGGCCCAACCCCAAGCGGGCCGCCAAGCTCGCGAGCCGGGCGGTCAGGACGATGCGGAGCACCGCCTCCCAGGAGGCGATGCGGCTGGAACTGGAGAGCCGCAAGCGCGAAGCGGCGGCCGACCGCAAGGCCGGCAGGAAGGCCGATGAGGAGCACCGCCGGGAGGTGGCCCGCCGCAAGCGGATCGAGCGCAAACGGGACCGGTGAGCCCTGCCGCCGCCGACGTCCACGGTCAGTACCGCCAGTGCGCTGTCCGCACACGTTCACCGGGATCGAGGGAACGGAGCGGAAGGGAGCGAGGACCGGAGCGAAGGCCCAGCGAAGCGGGCTTCGCGAGGACCGGAGATTCCTTCCGGCGAAGTGACCGACCCGGCCGAGGTTCGTGGACAGCGCATCAGTCGGGGAAGGAGAGCTCGGCCGGGGCGTCGCCGTCGAAGGGGAGCACGAACCGGCGCGGCCAGGACAGCACGGTCTCCAGCCAGCCCGCCCCCATGGTCTGGGCGACGTACCGGAGGCGCTCACGCGGCTCCACGGCGATGGCGACGGTCGTGATGTCCCGCTGGATGCCCTCGTGCTCGTCGTCGCCCAGGATGACCCGCCAGGCGAGCGCCCGGTTGCGGTCCACCTCCATGGACAGCGGGTGGTGGCGCAACGCCTTGGCGCGGTGGCCGAGCAGCTCCGTGCGGACCGCGGCGCTCCGGGGCGTCCGGCCCGGTGCCGCGTCGCCCGTCCCGTCGTGGTCCGCACGATCGGTCCCGGTCTCGTCGCCCTCGTCCTGGTCGGCGGGCCCGCCGCACGCCCCGTTGACCCCCTGGTGCGGGTACGGCCGCCCGGACGGGTCGGTGCCGAACAGCGCGTACTCCATGACGGGGGCCGGGCTGCGCAGGTTGGGCGCCGGGTGCCCGAAGGGGAACAGCCGCTCGACCTCGTGCAACCAGCGCACCTGGGGGATCACCCAGGCGGCTCCCGGCCTCTCGCCCGCCTGTGTGGGCCCCGTCCGGCCCGAGGGGCGCGCGGGGACCACCGGCTGCGGTCGCCGGGTGGGCTCCTCCGCTCCCCCGACCGCCCTCTCGGCTGCCTCCTCCTCGTCGCCCGGCTCGTCGTCGGCCCCCGCCGAAGGCTCGGGTGTGAGGCCGGGTCCGGCACCCGCCGAAGGCTCCGGCGTGAGACCCGGTCCGGCGTTCTCTCCCGCCATCGTGACCGCCGCGGGCACGGACACCGCCGAGGCCACATGTTCCGCCCCGGCCGGTACGGCGCGCGCGGCCGGGCAGGCGGGGACCGAACCGGCGGCGGCGTGTGGCGCGGCCACGGATTGCGACACTGCGGCGGACTGCGACGCGGCGGCGGCGGAGTCGAGCAGCGCGGCGGCGACCTCGGCCGCCTTCTCGGTGAGGAGCGCGGGGTCGAACCAGGTCCGCAGGGACCAGGCGCGGCGCGCCACGCACCGCTCCACCAGCGTGGCGAGAAGGCACTCGCGACGCTTGGGAGGCAGCTCCGCCCAGATGTCGGCGAGGATGCGCGGCACGCCCGGCAACGGCCGGTTCGTCACGAACGCCAGCACGACCGTGTCGGTCCAGATGCGCAACCACGCCCATTCGGGCGCGACCGCGAGCAGGTCCGCCTCACGGAGCTCGAAGAGCGTGCACGCCTTGCCGGTACGGCACTCGCGCCCGCAGGCGGCCGAGCGGCGGCCGCAGATGGGCGGGATGGGGCTGAGCATGGCGCGCTCACGGCCCTCGCCCAGCGGGACCTGGACGCGCAGCGGGCGGTCCATGCCGTCGGCGAACACGGCGGCGTACCCGGGCTGGAGCGAGACGACCTGGCGGGACTGGTCCTCGCTGAGGTTCATGGCGGCCCCGACGAGCTGCCGGTCGTCCTCGGCGGGCAGCCGGTGCACGACCTTCAGCGCCGTGTTCTTGACCACGTCCGAGACCAGCTTGGTGGGGATCTGCTCCGCCACGATGATGCCCTCGCCGTACGCGCGGATCTCGGCGAGCATCCCGGCGAGCAGCTCGACGGCGTGGGTGGAGGCGCGCTGCGCGCCGCGGTCGCGGAGCAGCCGGTGCGCCTCCTCGATCACGATGACGTGCCTGAGGCCGCCGCCGCCCTCCTCATGGGACAGCTCCTGCCGGGCGCGCATCCGCAGGTGCTCGACGATGCGGATGATCAGCGTGCCCATGAGGAACGCCTTGTCCTCGTCGTTGGCCACGTCCTCGATCGCGAGCACGACGTTCCGCTGGAGCAGGCCGCCGATGTCCGCCGGGTGGCCGCCCTCGAAGAACCGGCCGGCGCTGCCGACCCGGAGGCTGCGCAGCCGGAGGCTGATGAACCCCTCGACGTCGGCCTGCACCTCGTTGCCGTACCCGATCTCCTGGATCACCTCCAGGGCGTGCTGCTGGAGCTGCTCCAGGGTCGGTACCGCGGGCTGGACCGCGGCTCCGGGGATGCCGCCTCCGGTGACCACGTCCCACCCGTTGGCCTCGTAGACCCGCTGCAGGGCCAGGGACATGATCTGCGGGAACGGCTCCTCGGCGTCGAACGCGGCCATGAACAGGGCGCGCACCATGTCGATGTGCGCCTGCACGGGATAGCCCGGCTCGGGCGCGAGCGGGTTCACGCTGAACGGCACGTTGTCCGGCGCCGAGGGGTTGATCACCGTGAGCGGGGCCAGGTGCTCGACCCGGCCGGCCATGGCGGCGTACTCGGACTTGGCCGGCTCGATGGCGAGCCACGGGATGCCGGCCTTGGTGAGCTCCTCGAGCAGGTGCCGTACGGTCTGCGACTTGCCCGATCCGGTGGCGCCCGTGACGAAGGCGTGCCGGTTGAGCGTGGCGAGCGGGACCCGGAACGTGCCGACCGCGCGGTCCTGCCCGTCCACGATCGCGCCGAGGTCGATCGTCTCGCCGCTCGTGCTGTCCGCCTCGCTGGTCACGTCGAAGAAGCCGGCGTCGAGCACGCGTACGCCGGGGACCTCGCGGCGCGGCAGCCCGGCCAGCGCCGCCAGCGCGCCCGCCGTGGCCGCGAACGGCGCGGCGGCCCCGTCGGCGGGGTCCTGCAGGGTGACGTGGAGCGCCTCGGCGAAGCCGTACCCGGACTCGGGCGAGGAGCCGTGCGGCGAGCCGGAGCGGACCGGCTCGGACAGCAGCGGCCCCGACATGGCGCTGCGCAGCCGGTACGGGTGGTGGCTCATCTCGACGGAGCCGACCAGGACGGGGGCGATCTGCCGCAGTTCGTCCGGACCGGCGGCGCCGGCGAGGACCCGGACGTTCCACAGCCCGGCCTCGCGGAAGGCATCGAGCTCCTGCATCCGGCGCTCGGCCCGCTCGGCGTCGAACCGCGACCGCTCCGAGGCGTCGCCGTACTGGCGGAGCACGTTGAGCTGGGTGCGCAGGTGGGCGACCTCGGCGTCGAGCAGGTCGGTGGGCTCGGCGACGACCACCCAGCCGAACGGCCGGGACATCAGGGTCACCAGCGTGGACTCGAACAGCGTCGGCTGCTTGGGCTCGTCCGGCTCGGGCTCCCTGCGGCCGCTGAGCGGGGGCGCCTGGCGGCCGGGGCAGGGCGTCCAGACCAGGTCGGCGAGGTCGGCGAGCCACTCGTCCCCGATCTCGACGCCCCGGGCGCCGCCGGGGAACAGCAGCGGCTGCGGCCCGGTGGGCGTGACGTCGATCGAGGTGACCGCCCGTTTCGGCGGGCGCGGCGGCGTGAGCGGGCCGGCGTTGGTGATGAGTTCGAGCGGCGCGCCCGCCCCCCGCGACAGCCAGCCGATCACGAACGGCCGGTTGCGCTGCGCGGCGGACAGCACGGCCGGGAGAACGGTGACGAAGTCCCACTCCGCCGACGAGCTCCGTGAGGGCGCGGCGATGGCCTGGATCCGGTACCAGGGCCCGCTCAGGGGGAACGGATGCATGAGACCCCTCGGTTGACGGTTATCAGGGGAAAGACTCTTTCGCCGGTCACGTTCGCACCGCCATATTGACGATGCCCTTACCGTGACTTGCGCCAGTCGAGACGGGGCGGCGGCGGCCCGAGGTTCGGGGGCGGGCCGTCCTCGGGCTCGGCCCGCGGCTCCCCGGCCGGCGGATGGTCGTCCTCCTCGGGCGCGACGAGCGCCGCCCGCCGCACCTCCTCGAAGTCGCCCAGCGTCGTCTTGGGGAACGCGAGGATCGCGGGGTTGGCGTCGGCGAGGCGGACCTGCCGCCCCTCCGCGGTGGCGTGCGTGACGATGACCGAGGTCGTCGGGAGCTGCTGGAGCTGGTGCGGCTCGACCAGGAACTCACGGGAGCGCTGCAGGACGCCCTCCGCCATGCCCGTGGTCGCGCTCGACGCGCTGCGCCCCCACTGGGTGGACGCCGTGATGTCCTCCTTGAGGTCCCCCTCGCCCTTCGTCTCCGGGTCGGTACGGCCCTCGCCCACCGTCGAGGTGTAGTGGCCGCCGACGCCGCTGACCGCCGAGCTGAACGTCTCGGTGAGCTGGGCCAGCTCCAGCCGGTGCTCGGTGCCGACGTGCTCGCTGGCCACCCGGGCGTCCTCGGCGTTCCCCAGCCGCATGAACGCGACGGCGGCGTGGCCGCGCCCGAGGCGCTCCCTGACGGTGGGGGTGAGGCTGCGGTAGGTCAGGACCAGCCCGGTGCGGGAGGTCTCGCAGGCGTCCATCAGCCGGTCGAGCACGTCGCCGCGCAGCTTGTCCGCCCCCGCGACGATGATCGTGTGGTACCAGGGCCGCTCGGAGGCGGGCGACTGGCGCAGGATGTGCGTCAGCGCGGTCGCGACGTACGTGCCGAGGACCCGGTTGCCGAACACCCCGGCCTGGCGGTCCATGCTGACCACGCGCAGCCGGGCGGGCGGGAGCCGTACAGCCTCGGAGCCGAGGGACTCCAGCTTGCGCAACTGCGACTCCAGCGCCCAGGCGCGCTCGATGACCACGCGGTCGGCGACGCCCCGGCCGAACAGGGTGCCGATGCGTTCGAGCTGGCCGGCGGTGAGCAGGCCGTACCGCATGTCGTCGCGCGGGTCGCCCACCTGGGCGAGCGCCCGCAGCGCCGCGGTGACCTGGTTGATCGTGGCGTTCTCGCCGAGGACCTCCAGCACCCGCTCCAGGATCGCGTTGTCGAAGCCGACGTCCCTGTGGGTCTCCTCGCTGACGCTGACCACGTGGGCGAGGACGTCGGCGAACGCGTCCGGCGGGAGCGTCGCCCCCAGGTCGAGCCGGGGCAGGTCGACGGGGAGCACCCAGACGAGCGGGTCGTCGCCGCCCCTCTTGGCCAGCTCGACGAGGTCCTTGGCGATCGCGCCCTCGGACAGGTCGAGCACGGTCAGGTGGCCGCCGCTGTACAGCCGGGTGGCGCCGATCAGGGTGACCAGGGCCGACCAGCCGGGGAGCGTGCCCCCGGCCACGTCCACGCGGTCGATCTCGTCCGGCACGGCGACGCCGTACCAGGTGAGCTGCCGGTCGAAGGCGTTCTTCCGCTCCGCCCACTCGCGGTATTTCGCGGCGTGCTCCTCCTGGGCGGCGGCGAGCTCGCGTTCCCGGCGCTCCCGCTCGCGCCGCGCCCGGGCCGCGCGCTCCTCCACGCGCTGCCTGACCGCCTGGTCCCCCTGGCGGATCGCGTACGTGCAGATGCCGGCGACGCCTCCGGTCGCGACCAGGCCGATGAAGACGAAGGACCAGGTCACGGGCCCGGCGACGCCGAGGATGAGGATGCCCGCGGCCAGCGCGGCCATGAACATCCGGAAGATCCGGACGGGGCGGTTGAGCAGGTCCTCCTGGAGCCGCTGCCGCGCGGCCCACTCCGGGCCCGGGCCGTCGTGCGCCGGCTCGGCGAGGTCCTCGCGCGCCGGACGTTTCGGCGGCGGCCCCGGGTCGGGATGCAACAGGGCGTACTGCCAGCCCAGGTAGATCCGATCCGCCTGAAGCCGGCCATGCTCGGGGTGCAGGTCGCCCACTGACCCTCCATGTCCGCCTGGATCACAGCGTAGGAGCTAGAAAGCCGATCAGGGTGGCGTTCTCGCCATTCGGACACATTTGCGACCCCACCGGTGGGATGTTTGCGGCCAATGGTGCAACTGTGGTCGTACTAGCATCCATTGCCATGACGTCCTCCCCCCGTGGCGCACGCCGCCGACGCCCGGTACTCGTCCCGGTCGCCCTCGCGGTGGTCGCGGTGGGGATCGGCGCCACGGCGGCCTTCGGCGGCCTGAAAGAAGCTCCAGAGGAGCCCCCGCCGAAGGTGCAACCGGGCGAGGTCGTCGACCAGGGCGAGTTCCACACCCAGTTCATCAAGGCCGTCGACACGGTCGAACGATCCGAGTTCGGCCAGACCAAGCGCTACCTGAACCTCGTCCTCAAGGTCACCAACATGGGCGACAGGACCACAGACGTCGGCGTGGCGCACGCCCCCGGCAAGCCGTGGTCCCTTGACGCCGGCTTCGCCAACTCCCTCATCTCCATGACCCCGGAGATCAAGCAGGAGTACGGCCCGCGGGTCAACGTCCTCAGCTACGGCGTGAAGAGCCATCAGCTCCACCCCGGGATCACCACGACGGTGGTCGTGCAGTACGAGCTCGATCCCTCGGCCAAGGCGCCCGAGTCGGTCACGCTCGCCGTAGGGCGTTTCGTCTACGAAGAGCTCGGTATGCGGGACCAGACCCCGATCTGGAAACTCGAGTTGGAGGAGGACGCGGACCCCGCCGTCCCCGTGGTGGCCGCCCGGATCACCCTCCCCGTACGTCAGGAGGAGGCGTGATGGCCGTCGTGTCGTCCGAAGCCGAGGGCCGCGAGGCGACCGTGGGCGGCCGGGAGCGGGCGCGCCGCGGCGGCGTGGCCCGGCGGGTCGTCGGGGTTGTGGCCGGCATCGCCTTCGCGGCCGCCGCCGTCTACGCCCAGACCTTCACCCTGTCGTTCGACCAGCGCGGATCGGCCCTCACGGTCAAGGGGGCCGTCGGCGAGTTGGTGGAGACGAACAGGTTCAGCGCGAAGGTCACCTCGTTGGTCGCCGCGCACGCCGTGGAGAGCAAGGACACCACCGACAAGGTCACCGAGGTCGAGACGAGCAACCTCTTCCTCGTGGTCGACGTCACGGCCACCACGCCCAAGCGACCGCTGCAGCTCAGCCGGCTGCAGCCGCCCGTCCTCCTGACCGCGGACGACCGGCGCTACACGCCCACCGACAAGGTCGACGAGAGCCTCACCCTGTTCAACAAGGTGATCCAGCCGGGTCTCTGGTCGAAGGGCGTGCTGGTCTTCGAGATCCCGGAGGACGCGCTGCCCGGCCTGCGGTTCGTCCTGATCCCGCCCCAGGGAGGCATCGTCGTCGACACCTTCGTTCCCGAAGCGGAGATCGACCTCGGTCTGTCGGACGCCGCCGCCGCCCGCCTGGTGTCCCAGGCGGAGCGGGTGCACTCCCTGGTGGGCAAGAGCTGATGCGCGCGCCAGACGACCCGACCAACGGGCGGGGCCCGGCCCACGAGGCGCAGGCCCTCCCTTCCCGGCACGCCTACCGGCTGCCTCGTCAGGCGAGGTGAAGAGATGAGTGAGTCCCCGATGGAGGGGCGGCGCCGCCGCCAGCGCGAGCGGAACAAGGCGCGAGACTGGTTCTCGCCCCCGCCCCGGCAGCGCTCCCGCCCCGCCCCGCCGCCGCAGATCCCGATCCCCGGGACGCTCCGTAGGAACCTCCCCGACCTGCGCGTGTGGCCGCCGCTGCCGGAGAACGAGGACAGGTCCACCCAGCCCTTCCCGGTCGTCACGGGCGACGGGGAAGCCAGACCCCGCGCGGCCGCTCCGGCTCGTGAGCCGGAGGCGGCCGGACCCGAGACGCAGGGCCGCCGCCCCGCCGATCAGGCGGCCGCGCCGCCCTCGCCCGAACCCGGCGCGTCCCGACGGCGTGCCCCCATGCCACGCGGCAAGCGGCTCGCCCTCCAGGGCACCGGCGCGCTGATGTCCGTCGTGGTGGCCATCGCCGCGCCCGGCTGGTTCGCGTACAGCGTCTACAAGTACGGCCGTCCGTCCGACCACATCCAGATGGTCCAGCCGGGAGCGTCCGCCACCTGGCAGCACGTCTCGTGGCGGGTGACGGTGCAGCGGATCTCCGACCCCACGGGCAAGGCCGACGCCCCGGACCGCCAGTGGATGAAGATCGTCGCGACCAGGACGGCCCTGGACGACGAGGGAGCCATCCGGCACGGCGCCCCCAAGGTGGAGTTCACCGACCGGGCCGGACGCACCTGGCAGGCCCGGCTCCTGAACGACGCCACCCCTCCGGACACCGTGGACAACAAGGTCGGCACGCCGTACCGGCTTGAGTTCCTCGGGGTGGTGCCTCCGGCGGTCGCGGACGAGGTGATGATCGACCTGCGTCCGAGCACCTACCGCAGCGTCCCCGGGCAGTCCGTCGAGGACTTCATGAAGGAGGCCGGGACGTCGACCGAGAAGGAGGACCGGGTGCTCCGCTTCCTCCGCTGACCGGCGTCTTGAGCCGCGTCAGCCGCCGAGCCGTTTCCGGGTCGCCGCCAGGTCGAAGGTGGCGGCGATCAGGCACATCGTCAGCGTCGTGGTCACCAGTTCGGCGACGAAGTCCACGGGGACGTCCGTGACGAACCAGAAATACTGCTGGTCGCTCGCCAGCAGGTAACGGCCCGCCCGGCCGAGATAGTCCGACCCGACCTGGAGACCGACGTAGCAGAGGGCGAACAGTCCGAAGAGCGGGGCACCCCCACGCGCCGTCAGCCGGAACGCGTTGATGAGCGGGATCCACCGCTCCGACCAGCCGGCCGTCAGCCGCGAGGCCACTCGGCGGGTCATCGTGTGCGTCCGCCGCCTCCCGTGCTCCGCGACCGCCTCCAGCCGCGTCCCCTTGATCGTGGTCTCGGTGTCCTCCACGTACGCGCCGTAGGCCAGGACGCCGACGGTGAGCCAGGCCAGCGGGAGGATCAGGGCCTCCACGACGTGCGGCCACACCTCGCCCACGAACTCGGAGACCGCCGCGAACCCCGGGACGTTCGCCTGCGCGTCGGTCGCCCATTCCTTCAGGGCGACGAGGGCGGTGCGGCTTCCCATCCATCCCGTGCGCGTCTCCACGGCGGCGGCGACCACGTTGATGCCGTAGAACGCGAACGTGAGCTCACCGAAGGCCGCCACGATCCCGGAGAAGCGCCCCTCGCTCGCCTCGAACCTGCGGCCCGCCACCGTCTTCAGGGCGTACGCGATGACCATCCCGACCAGCGAGGGGACGAGGCCGAGGTTGGTCAGCCCCTGCATCACGTGGCTTTCCTTACCGGCGAACGGGTCGATCCAGATGATGTCCGGCGTGCGGAAATAGTCGATGTTCATGAAGTCCCGCACGTCCTGCAGGACGAAGCCCCACGTCATGTAGATGCCGGAGAACAGGAGCGCGGTCCGGTTGAACGCGCCGAAGATGCTCTCGCGGCCCTCTCCCGCCGCCCGGCGCGCCCGGGTCTCCATGAGCGCGCCGCGGATCACGTACAGCATGCCCACCGTGGTGGCCAGGGACGTCATCACGACGAGCGTGAACAGGAACACGGTCACGACGAGGCGTGCCTGGTACCAGGAGCCGTGCGAGACGGTCGCGGCGAGCAGGAGGAGCCCCCAGCGCACCACTCGCCCGAGCGAGAACCACATGATCAACGGCAGCGCGCACGACCCGGCGATCCGCAGCACGTGCCACGGCAGCGAGTACGGCGACAGCTTCCACGACCGCGTGCGCGGTTCGGCGGCCTGGCGGGGGGCGGCAAGCGCGGACGTTTCGGACATCTGCCGCATGCTATCGGGTTCGGTCCTGCCCCATAGGCAACATGAACCCCGGAAAGGCTGTCCGGCCTTAGGCGTGATCGCGCTCGGCGCTCGTCGTCATCGGATGCGGATCACGGACGTGTCAGGCCACGTGCAGCCACGAGCGCAACGCCTGCCGGATGACCTCGCCGGCAGTGGTGTGATCCGCCTGGGCGCGATGGATGAGCGCGGCCTTCAGTTCAGGGTCGAGGCGGACAAGCACGACCTCCGCGGGCGCCGTCCCGAGTGGGCGTCGCCCCCTTCTGCGGCGAAGTTCCGAGACGTCATATCCCTCCTCCACCTCGGCCGCGAGCCGCTCGATGCGCTCCTCACTGACGGGAACGCCTTGCCACCCGAGTTGTGCCACCGACTCCCCTCTGGGCCCGATACGGGTTCCGGAAGGCCGCAAGATCCAGGCGCCCGGTCTCAGGGCGTGACGAGATCCAAAGTCGGGAAGTAGGTGCGGTAGCGCGCCCCGTCCCTTGTCACCAACGTGTAGTTCCGCACGGCCGCGTGCGCGCCGATGAAAAAGTCCGGCAGGGGAGATCTCCGCTCACCGCCGCGCTTTCGATAGGCGAGGTGCGCCCTGCCGGCCAGAAACGCGGCCTCGTACGGAATGTCTTCGCGCTCGAAGTCGTCGGACGGCAGCGCCGCATCGACGGCCTCGATGCCCGGGAACCCAACCGAAACCTCCGCGTAGATCACCGGATTGATGACGACACGTCCCTTGTCCCTCGCCCAGGCGACGGCCTGGTCCGACCAGTCGGCCCACTTCGGGTCATCGGTGGCGATATCAAGGAGCACGCAGGAGTCGACCATGGTGACCCGATCACCGACGACACGCAGGCTAGTCGCCACGCAGCAGCCCCATGATCTCGTCAGTGCTCATGGTCGTCGTCGCGGTTCCCCGAAGCCGCCGCGTCGCACGCTGTCCCCGAGTGGCGCTCGCCTCACGACGGACGATCTGCAGTGTGTTGCCGACTTCTATCACGTCGACCTCGTCGCCTTCGTGTAGGCCGTACTTCTCCCGGATCTCGGCGGGGATGGTGACCTGTCCCTTGCTGTTCAGCCGCATGGAGCTCACTCCAGACACGTATTACATCTACCACGTAACACTAAGTGAGGTCGGCGGAACGGTACAAGAAGCCGAAAGGGCCGGTGCGTCGGCAGACGCACCGGCCCTTCTGGGAGAAATCAGGTCAGACCGCGACGGCGAGCTGGGCGACCTCGCCGAGCTTGGCCTCGACCGCGACGTCCTTGGTGACGCCGCCGCCCGCGATGATGCGGACGGTCCACTGGCCGGGAGCGGCGAAGAACCGGAAGATGCCCTCGTCGGAGACGACGACCTCGCCGGTGAACTCGCCGGAGTGATCGAGCAGACGGGCGTAGGCCGTACCGGTGCCGGAGACGACGCCCTGGATCACGGCCTGCGTCGACAGGTCGATACCTGCCGGCAGCGTCACGGTCTGCTCCGGAGCAGCGCAACCCTGAGTGGTCATCAGCGAGCCTCCCCAAGCTCCACGGGCACGCCCACGAGCGAGCCGTATTCGGTCCACGAACCGTCGTAGTTCTTCACGTTGGGCTGCTCGAGGAGCTCGTGCAGCACGAACCAGGTGTGCGCAGAGCGCTCCCCGATGCGGCAGTAGGCGATGGTGTCCTTGCCGAAGTCGACGCCCGCGTCCGCGTAGAGCTTCGTCAGCTCGTCGTTCGACTTGAAGGTGCCGTCGTCGTTGGCCGCCTTCGACCACGGGACATTGCGGGCGGTGGGCACGTGGCCCGCGACCTGCGACTGCTCCTGCGGGAGGTGCGCCGGAGCGAGCAGCTTGCCGGTGAACTCGTCAGGGGAGCGCACGTCGACCAGGTTCTGCTTGCCGATCGCCGCCACGACCTCGTCGCGGAAGGCGCGCAGCGCGAGGTCCTGCTCCTGGGCCTGGTAGGTGGTGGCCGGACGCTGCGGCGCCTCGGTGACCAGTTCGCGGGAGTCGAGCTCCCACTTCTTGCGGCCGCCGTCGAGCAGCCTGACGTTCTCGTGGCCGTAGAGCTTGAAGTACCAGTACGCGTAGGACGCGAACCAGTTGTTGTTGCCGCCGTAAAGCACGACCGTGTCGTCGTTGGCGATGCCGCGGGCCGACAGGAGGGCCTCGAAGCCGGCCCGGTCGACGAAGTCGCGGCGTACGGGGTCCTGGAGGTCCTTCCTCCAGTCGATCTTCACGGCGCCACGGATGTGACCCTTGTCGTAGGCGCTGACGTCCTCGTCGACCTCGACGAGCACGACACCGGGCGTGTCGAGATTGGCCTCGACCCAGTCGGCATCCACCAGGACGGCGGAGCGGCTCATGTGGTTCTCCCAGGTTGTAGACGGCGGATGATCAAGTACATTTCGCAGCCCAGGCAGAAGCCGAAGGCGGCGTTGAGAAAGGCGGCCAGCAGTGCCGCTGCTGTCGCACCCAGAGCCAGGGGGGTGATCCCGATGGCGAACCCGATCAGGCCGGTGACCGCGAAGATGATGCCCACGCCCTGCGCGAACCGGGGCGGCGTCGCGTCTTCCAGCTCTCCCGGCGGCCCCAGCCTCGGACGTACGAACCTGCGGAAGAGGTAGCCGTACGGAGAGGAGTCAAGGGCGCCGAGCACGAACACGATCGCCTGGAGGGCGAGGAGCCATGCGCTGCCCGTCACGAGGACGAGCGCGAGAACCACAGTCGTGATCGCCGCGCCGAAACGCGGGCCTCGGGGATCGATCTGCATCGTGAGATGCTCCTGAAGGATTCGGAATGCGGCTGTTCAGCCGCGTGGAATCACCCTCAGGCCATGCGACAGAGCGCGGTCGCGACGCGGCAAAAGTCGACCGCGCGCCGCTTCGTCAGCAGCTCTGTCGTGGGAGTCATGGTCTCGACAGTACCCGGCGTCTCGCCATCTGTCACACCGTGTCCGATTGGTGAGACGATTTGTCCGAGCTCTGATCACGGGCGCCCGCCGGAGCCCCGTCGGCCGCGACCGTCGCGCCGAGCGCCGCGATCACGTCGACCTTCCTGGGCTGCCCCGATGCCCTTTTCACAACATTTCCTGAACCGTCGAGGATCAGCACCGTCGGCGTACGCATGACGTCGTACCGGCGGACCAGATCGAGGCGGCTCTCGGCGTCGATCTCGACATGCCGGACCCCGGGCACCATCGCGGCGACCTCGTCCAGGATCCTGCGGGTCGCCCGGCACGGCTGGCAGAACGCGGTGGAGAACTGCACCAGCGTGGCACGCTCCCCCAGCTCGGCGCCGATCTCCTCGCCGGTCACGCCACCCGCCCTCTCACTCGCCGCCGTCCCCGCCCCGGTGCGCGGCCGTACGGCGCGCAGCCTGCCGTCGCGCCGCCGCATCAGCAGCCCGATGACCAGGCCGGCGGCGAGCGTCGCGAGCAGAACGACGATCCCTACCATCGCGATGGACAACCCGCGCGCGGCACGGGTCATTCCCTGTGCTTCACCGGGACGGTCACCAGCGTCCGCCCGTCAGCGGTGGTCAGCTCGAATCCGGTGATCTCACCGAGCGGGAGCTCGGTCGACCCGCCGAAGGCGACCGGGGTCGCGCTCAACCCTTGGGCGGCCGCCGACCAGCTCGCCACCGCGGATCTCCTGTGGTCCGTGCCCACGGCGGTGAGGCGGACCACCGCTCCGGCGCGCAGGCCCGTGACCGTCGCCTCCACCCGGGTGCCGCCCGCGTCCTGCGTAAGCTCCACCTTCATCTCGACGCTCCCCTGCCGTGTGGACTCCGTTCTGGGGGCGATCGAGGTGTACAGCTCGTGCCCGCCCGCGTCCAGCTTCGTCTGCGGCTGCATGGCCGCGCGGTCCGCTGCCGCGTCGCTCTGCCCAGCGGCGGACTCCTCGGGCGGCGCCTTCGCCGACACGATCGACGACGACCCGGCCGAGGTGTCCGCCGCGGGCCGCGCGGTCGCCATCCACGTCGTCCCGCCCAGCGCCACGACCGCGACGGACGCGGCGAGCGCGAGCATGATCCGCGAACGGCGCCTGCGCCGCACGGTGGCGACGAGGAGGCGGTCGAGCACCTGGCGTGGCGGCTCCGCCGCGTTCCGGATGTCCTCCTCGGTCACCTGGGCGAGGAGCGGCGGCAGCCCGGACAGCTCCGCGAGCTCGGCCATGCAGTCCGGGCACTCGTCCAGATGGGCCTCGACCGCGGCCGTCTCCTCGTCGTCGAGCGCGCCCAGGACGTACGCGCCGAGCGCGATGCGGACGTCGTCGTCGCAGGTCATGGTGCCAGCCCCCGTTCCTCCAGAGCCAGCTTGAGCGCCCGGAGCGCATAGAAGGTGCGCGATTTGACCGTTCCCGGCGGGATGCCGAGGATCTCCGCCGCCTCCTTCACCGATCTCCCCCGGTAGTACGTCTCCAGGAGCACCTCGCGGTGCTCGGCCCTGAGCGAGGCCAGCGCCTCGGCCACGGCCCAGGACTCGACGGCCTTGTCCAGCTCGTCGGCGGCCGGCAGCACGGCCAGCGCCTCGTCGCCGGTCTCCTTCGGTCGTGAGCGGCGCGCCCGGTGCTGGTCGACGACGAGGTTACGCGCCACGGTGAACAGCCAGGCGCGCACCGGCCGCCCGGACATGGCCGAGGGGTTCTTCCAGGCGCGCAGCAGCGTCTCCTGGACGACGTCCTCCGCGCGGCCGGGGTCACCTGTCAGCCGCAGCACGTATCCGTACAAGGGCCCGGCGTGATCGTCGAAGAGGACGCGCACGAGCTCCTCGTCGGCGGTTCCTGCTGGGCTCACGTCCTCCTGACGTAGAGACGGGTCGTCTGGTTCAGCGGAGGGGGACATCCGTCGCCGAACCTTCGACCGCGAGCCCCTCGGGTACGGACCTCACGTTGGTGACCTTGAGATTGAGCGGCAGGTTCTTCACCGGGACGGTGAAGCCGACGAGCCGCTCCACGTTGGGCACGGAGATGCCTCCCGCGATCTCGACGTTGGCCGGGATGAGCCGGATGCCGCCCTTGACCGTGTCGATCTTCAGGTCGGCGGTGATGGGGATGTCCTGGCCCAGCACGGTGATCTTGCCCGACACGCGCAGCTTGTCGTCGCCGCCCCCCTCGATCTTGACGCCGCGGGGCGCTCGCTCTTCGAGGGTCTTACGGGAGATCACGATGGTGCCGGTCACCCGCTCGGCACGGAGATCGGCTTTCGAGGCGTCCTGGATCAGGTCGGCCAGCGGGGCGGACACGCCGTACAGGGTAGCGTCGATCTTCGAGATCGTGATCCCTTCGCGGGTCAGCGGACCGGTGGCGATGGTGATCTCCTGATAGTTCCCGGCGACCGCCTGGGTCAGGAACGGGATGCCCTCGATGTGGACGGTCGGGGTCGAGGAGAGGTCGAACTTGGCCTCGATCTGCCTGGCGATCTCACGCTGCGCACCGGCGACCGCCACCCGGTCCAGGATGGCGAGCGCGACGACGAGCAGGATCAGGAACACGACGAGCTTGCGCATCCGTCTTCCTCCGGGGGCGCGGTCTGACGGGGGCACGCGGGTCGGTTCACCCTAGCAGCCTCATCCCCCCGCAAAGGGAGGCAAAACTTCCACGACCGCACCCTCGGGCAAATCGATCGAGCGCGGGTCCCGCGTGCCCGCCGGCGCGCCGTTCACCAGGAAGGAGCAGCGCGGCAGCACCCGGGCCAGGTCCGGGTTGGCGGAGATCCCCGCCAGCAGGTCTCCGAGCGTGGGCGCGTCGAACGGCTCCTCGGCGATCCCCGCCGCGGCCTTCGCCGCCGCCCAGTAACGGACGGTGCCCGTCGCCATGTCCCTCCCTTTCACGTGCCGGCCGTACGCCCGTTTGTCGTGTTCGCCGGGGTTCCGGCGGCGACTCGAGCGTGACCGAGCGGTTACGCGGACGGGTCGTGTGCAGACTTTTTACACGCCCGACTCACATTGGACGCAATATTCCTGTGGGCTAGCCTATGGAAGACGGGACCTGGGCGACGTTGCCCCCGGGTCCCTACGTGTTTGTACGGCTCACGCCGTGATGACGCGGAGGAGGCGAGCCTGTGAACGTGCACAGCGCGGTGCTCTCCCGGCGCGCCCTGCCGTTTCGCTTGTGACGAGGAGGGCATGTGAGCGAGCGATCTCGACAATCCCGCCATGGCGGGGGCGTGGCGAGGAGGTCGAAGTGAGCAATCTGCTCCTGCTGACGAACGCGCTGGAACCCTCCGCCGAGGTGCTGCCCGCCCTCGGCCTGCTGCTGCACTCCGTGCGCGTCGCGCCCGCGGAGGCCTCCGCCCTGATCGACGCCCCGCCCGCCGACGCCGTCCTGGTCGACGCCCGCCGCGAACTGGCCCACGCGAAGGGGCTGTGCCGGCTGCTGCGCACCACGGGGCTCACCTGCCCGCTGCTGGTGATCGTGACGGAGGGCGGGCTGGCCGCGATGACGGCCGAGTGGGGCGTGGACGACGTGCTGCTCGACAGCGCCGGCCCGGCCGAGGTCGAGGCCCGGCTGCGCATGGCCACCGGCCGGCTGTCGCTGGCCGCGGCCGAAGCGGTCCCGGACGAGATCTGCAGCGGCGACCTGGCGATCGACGAGGCGACCTACACCGCCCGGCTGCGCGGGCGCGCCCTCGACCTGACCTTCAAGGAGTTCGAGCTGCTCAAATACCTCGCGCAGCACCCGGGCCGGGTGTTCACCCGGGCCCAGCTGCTGCAGGAGGTGTGGGGCTACGACTACTTCGGTGGCACCCGCACGGTGGACGTCCACGTCCGGCGGCTGCGCGCCAAGCTCGGCGCCGAGTACGAGTCGCTCATCGGAACGGTACGGAACGTCGGCTACCGCTTCGTCCCCGACCGCGGGGGCGAGCAGGCCGAGACCGGCGACCAGGAGCCCGCCCGGCACTAGTCATACCTGACAGATCAAGCCCTGCTACGGGCGGCATTTGTCCGACACTCCCTCCCCCTTTCGCGGGGCCGCCGGACGAGGCCCGCCCCGGGCCGGGACGGGCCTCCTCGTCGGCGTACGGCTCAGCCGATCTTGGTGATGCGGGTCAGCGCGGGCGGCGCCAGCGGGGAGTTCGCCGTGAGGTAGGCGGTGAAGGCGTCCACGTCGAAGCCGCCGTTCCACGTCCACAGGTCGGTGCCCTTGGTGAACTCGGTGAAGGCGTCGCCGCCCGAGACCAGGAAGTTGTTGGCCGCGACCCGGACCGACTGGCCGTCGGTCACCGCCACGCCGTTGATCTTCAGGTCGGAGATCCGGGAGCCCCAGGCCGCGCTCTCCTTGTAGCTGTAGCTGAGGTTGGACGACGGCTGCAGGATCTTGGTGAATGCCTGGGCGTTCGGGCCGCCCGTGAACTGCTGCTCCAGCACGGTCTTGAGCTGGGCGCCGGTCAGCGTGACCGCCTGCAGCAGGTTGTTGAACGGCTGCACCGCGAACGCCTCGCCGTACGTGACGACCCCGTCGCCCTCACCCGCCTCGGAGCCGGCGTAGGTGAGGAGCGTCCGGACGCCACCCGGGTTCATCAGGGCGATGTCGGCGTTGCCGCCGTCCTTCTTGGCCGCCGCGAGCTGGGCGTCCGCGATGACGTCGCCGAGCGCGGTCTCACCGCTGCCCCCAGCCGGGACGCCGTTGGAGATGTCCGCCGTGATCTTCCCGACCGGCGCGTTGGCCTTGGTGGCGACGGCCGACTTCCAGTACGAGACGAGCTTCTCGATCTTGGGGTCGGCGGCGTACTTGGTGATGTTGAGACCCTTGTTGGCCTCGCCGTCCACGGCGACGACCTTGTTGTCCACAGTCACCGAGGAGCGGATGACGTCCCGGGTGGTCTTGTCCACCTGGAAGTCGATCTGGGTCATCACGCGGCCGAAGGAGGACCCCTGCGTGAAGTAGCGGGTGTTCCCGGCCGGGTCCTTCGTCGTGCAGATGTAGGCCTGGTGCGAGTGGCCCATGACGACGAGGTCCACGTCGGCGCTGAGCTTCGTGGCGATCGTCCTGCCCACGCCGGTGGTCAGCGGGCAGGCGTCCGGGCTCTGGTTGGCGGCGACGGAGTCGCCCTCATGGACCAGGGCCACCATCGCTTCGACACCGCGCTTCTTCAGCCAGGCGGCGGCACGGTTGCCGGCCTCGACCTCGTCCTGGAAGGTGAGCCCCGCGATGCTCGCGGGCGTCACGATGGACGGGGTGGTCTTGGTCACCAGGCCGATGTAACCGATCTTGATACCGTTCACCACGCGGATCGCGATGGGCGGCAGTGGGGTCTTCCCGTCGTCGTCGACGACGTTGGCCGCGATGTAGTCGTACTTGGAGCCCTTCCACTTGCCCGCGGGAGAGCAGCCGTCCGTGGGGTGGCAGCCGCCCTTCTGCAGGCGGAGCAGCTCGTTCAGTCCCTCGTCGAACTCGTGGTTGCCGACGGAGGAGACGTCGAGGCCGAGCTCGCCGAGGACCTGCACGGTCGGCTCGTCGTGGTAGGCCGCCGAGAGCAGCGGCGAGGCGCCGATCAGGTCGCCGGCCGCGACCACGTCGGTCTGGCCCTTGATGGTGTTCTGCTTGATCGCGGTGGCCAGATAGGCCGCACCGCCCGCCGCCTGTACGGTCACGCCCGTCTCATTGACGATGCGGCCGCTCGACCCGGTGGGGGTCTCCAGGTTGCCGTGGAAGTCGTTGACGGTGAGCAGGCGGATCGGAACCGGCTTGGGCTTGGCGGCGGCCGGCGCGGCGGCCGCCGGCTGCACGGCCAGCGCCAGTCCAGCCGCCGCGGCGATGCCCGCCACCGCGAAGCGCAGAGGGGTGCGAGAGGTCATGGAACAGGACACTAGGACCGTGACCTTTACATGAGATGGCGAAGAGACAACGATTCGCCGCTCATGTTGATGGCGGCTTTTGCCACTAGACGGAACAGAGGTGTGCGACGTGGACGTGCGTGTGGTGGCTGGAGGACGACTCGATGACCGGCAGGTCGCCGACGTCCTGGACCTCGTCCGGGAGGCCACGGAGGCCGACGGGATGCGCCCGCTGAACGAGCATACGATGTTGCAGGTGCGCCACGGCGCCGACCTGGGAGCCCGGGCCGTACTCCTGTACGACGGCGACACGCTCACCGGATTCGCGCACCTGGACCCCGCCGACCCGGTCGAGGGATCCGGCGGGGAGCTGGTCGTCCGCCCGTCGCTCCGCCGCCGCGGCCTCGGACGGCGGCTGCTCGACGCGGTGCTCGCGGAGACCGAGGGGCGGGTCCGCATCTGGGCGCACGGCGACCACCCCGGCGCCACCGCGCTCGCCGCCTCCGCCGGGCTCACCCGCGCCAGGTCGCTGTGGCAGATGCGCCGACCGCTGGACGCGCCGCTCCCCGCCGTGGCCGTGCCCGACGGCGTACGGCTGCGCACGTTCGCCCCGGGGAAGGACGAGCACGCGTGGCTCGCGCTCAACGCCCGCGCCTTCGCCGCGCACCCCGAGCAGGGCGCGTGGACGATCGAGGACCTGGAGCTCCGCGAGCGCGAGCCGTGGTTCGACCCGGACGGCTTCTTCCTCGCCGTACGGGACGACTCCCTCGTCGGTTTCCACTGGACCAAGGTCCACGGCGGCGAGGGGCAGGACGCCGAGCCCGTCGGCGAGGTCTACGTGGTCGGCGTGGACCCCGCCGAGCAGGGATCGGGGCTCGGCCGCGTGCTGACGCTCACCGGGATCGAACATCTGCGCTCGCGCGGCCTCGCCCAGGTGATGCTGTACGTGGACGAGGAGAACCGGCCCGCGATCAGGCTGTACGAGTCGCTCGGGTTCACCCGGTGGAACACGGACGTGATGTATCGCCGCTGAGCCGCCCGTGGCGTCCCGGACCGGTCCTGTCGGGGGCCGGTCCTGTCGGGGTCGCTACTCCACGATCCAGTGCAGACCGAGATAGGCGAGCGCGGACACCAGCGCGGCGGCGGGGATCGTGAGCACCCAGGCGGTCACGATGTTGCCGGCGATCCCCCATCGCACGGCCGAGAGGCGCTTGGTCGCGCCCACACCCATGATCGCGGTGGTCATGGTGTGGGTGGTCGAGATCGGCGCGCCGAATCCGATCGCGGCCGTGTAGAGGACCGACGAGGCCGCGGCCTCCGCCGCGAACCCGCGCGGCGGGTCGAGGTGGATGATCCGCCGTCCCATGGTCCGCATGATGCGCCAGCCTCCGGCGTACGTGCCGAGGGAGATGGCGGCGGCCGAGGCCGTGATGACCCACTCGGGGATGTCGGCGTCTGGGGAGATGTAGCCGCCGACGACGAGCGAGAGGAAGATGACGCCCATCGTCTTCTGCGCGTCCTGCAAGCCGTGGCCGAGCGCGATGGCGGCCGCGGACACCGGCTGGACGAAGCGGAAGCCCCGGCTGGTGCGATGCGGGTTGGACTTCCGGAAGATCCACAAGATGGCGATCATGACGATGCCGCCCAGCCCGAACCCGATGACGGGCGACACGACCATGGGGATGACGACCTTCTCCACCACGCCCGACCAGTGCACGGTCGCGCTGGCGGCGAGGGCGGAGCCGACCAGGCCACCGATCAGGGCGTGGCTGCTGGACGACGGCAGGCCGAAGTACCAGGTGATGAGATTCCAGACGATCGCCCCGATGAGGGCGCCGGCCACGACCACCAGGCCGTGCGCGCCATTCGGCGCGTCGATGATCCCTTTACCGACGGTCTGCGCGACCGCGGTGCCGAGGTGCGCGCCGATGAAGTTCATCACGGCGGCGAGGAGCAACGCGATCCGCGGGGTCAGCGCCCGCGTGGAGACCGAGGTCGCGATCGCGTTCGCGGCGTCGTGGAAGCCGTTGGTGTAGTCGAACACCAAAGCGACGGCGATGACGCCGATGACAAGTGCGAGCTCCACTTAGCTTTCCTTGACCGCGATCGACTCGATCGTGTTCGCCACGTGCTCGAACGCGTCGGCGGCGAGCTCGAGCTGCTCGATGACCTCACGCATCTTCATGACCATGAGGGCGTCGTACTCGCCGCTGAAAAGCTTGGCCAGCAGCCGGCGATAGACCTGGTCGGCCTGGTTCTCCAGGCGGTTGATCTCGATCCAGTACTCGTTGAGGTTCTGCATCGAGCGCAGCCGCGGCATGGCGTCGGCGGTCAGCTCGGCGGCCCTCTCCAACACCTCCACCTGGCGGACGACCTCTTTGGGCAGATGGTCGATCTGGTAGAGGACGATCAGGTCGGCGGCGGCCTCCATGTAGTCCATCACGTCGTCGAGGTTCGAGGCGAGGCGGTAGATGTCCTCGCGATCGAACGGGGTGATGAAGCTCTCGTTGAGGCGCTTCATGATCGCGTGAGTGCGCTCGTCACCCGCGTGTTCGCAGGCCCGCATCTTGTCGGCCAGGGCCTCCCGGTCCGACCCGTCACTGATGATCTCTACCAGCAACCGGGATGCGGTGACGAGGTTGTTCGCGGAGTCGGCGAACAAGTCGTAATAGCTGTCCTCACGGGGCGTGAGACGCATGCGCACGTCATTCTCCAGAGGTGAGGTGCGGGGGTGGTCCGCAGAGAAGAGTACGGGTAACCGGATGGGATGCGAACTTAAGGGTATGCATGCCTGCTCGTAACAAGCTCATCGCTGCCCCGTAGTCATCTGTTAATGCATAGACGCTGGTGAAGCGCGGTGCCTCCGGTGAGGCGGTGGCTCATATCTTCGTGCGGTGGAAGTTCAGGAACGACCGGCTCGGCGTCGGCCCGCGCTGCCCCTGGTAGCGGGAGCCGTACTGGCGGGAGCCGTACGGGAACTCCGCGGGCGAGCTGAGCCGGAACATGCAGAGCTGGCCGATCTTCATGCCCGGCCACAGCTTGATCGGCAAGGTGGCCACGTTGGACAACTCCAGGGTGACATGCCCCTCGAAGCCCGGGTCGATGAAACCCGCCGTCGAGTGGGTGAGCAGGCCGAGGCGGCCCAGGCTCGACTTGCCCTCAAGCCGGGACGCGATGTCGTCGGGAAGGCTGATCACCTCGTATGTGCTGGCCAGCACGAACTCGCCGGGATGCAGGATGAACGGCTCGTCGCCCTCCGGCTCGACCAGGCGGGTGAGATCGGGCTGCTCCATGGCCGGATCGATGTGCGGGTACCGGTGGTTCTCGAACACCCGGAAGAACCGGTCCAGCCGTACGTCCACACTGGACGGCTGGATCATCTCCGGTTCGTACGGGTCGATCTTGACCCGTCCGGTCTCGATTTCGGCACGGATGTCACGGTCGGAAAGCAACACGCGTGCAAGGGTAACCGCCCCCACTCCGCCCTGGTCGCGGGCATCCACAGGAAGCACCGCGGCCACTCCAGCCTCGGAAGCCGGTCGAACGCCTTCGAGGTCGCGGCGTCCGGTCCCAGGAAGGGGAGGCCGTCAAAACTTCTCGCCCTCGGAGGCATCACCATGCCGAGTTTCCGCTAGAGTGTTGGACGCGGTCGCTCCTCAGAACGACCGATGCGGGTGTAGTTCAATGGCAGAACATCAGCTTCCCAAGCTGACAGCGCGGGTTCGATTCCCGTCACCCGCTCCACACTCAAAGGCCCAGGTCAGGACGTGAATCCGGACCCGGGCCTTGATTGTTTTCTGAGCTGATTGATCTTCGCGTGCCATTAACGTGCCATTAGCTCTGATCAGCCCACCGGGACCAGGACCTCACCGGAGCCACGGTCCTCGTCGTCATCGCACCCGGTGATCTGTCGCTCGATCGCATCCGTGATCGCCTTGTCCGCCCCGCGTACCGCGTGCTGATAGATCATGGCCGCCCGCACGTTGTCGTGCCCCATCCGCGCCATGAGCGTCCTTGAGACCCGCACCGGACTCGGCCGCCAGCATGTTGCCAGTGTGACGAAGGTCATGGAAGTGAAGACCCGGCATCCCCATCTCCTTGACCACGTCCACCCAGCGCGTACGCGTGTTGAAGCCACTCCGCCGCAGCGCCCCACCCTTGGCGCCAGGGAAGAGCAACGCGCCCGGCTCGTCCTGGACATAGGTCACGATGTGCTCCTTGAGCGCCTGGACGACGGGCTGCGGGAGACCGACGATCCGCCGTTCCGCCTTTGACTTGGGCGGCCAAGAACCAACTCCCCTGTGGAGCGCTCGATGACGGGCCTTAGCGGGCACCGCTGGGAGGCCCCTGGGGCGGCTGGGGAGCCGAATAGGGGAGCCGGCGCACGGTCCGTCTTACCCGAACCCTGGAGACCCGCCAGCATCACGACGGGTGGCGTCTTGGCGTGCCGCAGCCGCCGCGTCCCTGAGGGACGGCGCGGTCAGGAGTTCTTCGTCTTCTTCCTGGTGAAGAGTGCGAGACGGATCGAGCCGAACCGTCTGGCCGGCCCGCTGGTGAAGTCGCGGCGAAGTGCTTGGAGGCGAGGGTCGCTCGCGTACTTGGGCACGAGGTTGGGCGAGATCAGCCACACCCGCTGCAGGCTGGCCGCAGCGGCGGTGACCTCGGCGGGGGTACGCGGCTCGTACACGCCGGGCGCGTTGGTCAGGTCGATGAGGTGCTCGTACGGCGCCCCGTACACGCTGACGAAAAGGCGATATCTCTGGGGGACGTAGAGGGCGCCGTCTCCGGGGCGCTCCTCCATGGCGAGGACGGCGGCCAGCGATCGCAGGTCATCGGGGCGGCTATTCGGCTCCCGGATCGCCACCTGGGTTCCCGCCGTCAGCGCTCCGACGAGCACGATCGCCACCGCGGGCACCGCGTACGCGAGGCCTCCCCGGAGTGCGGACGCCCCGCGCTGCAAACCGATCCCGGCGAGAAGCGCGAGGGCCGGTACCACGAAGAGCACGTAGCGCGGGCTGTAGATCGGATACACCTGAGAGATCAGGAAGAAACCCAGGAGCGGCAGGACGACCCACAGCATGAGCACGGGGGTCGTCCGCGACCGCCAGGCACCGTAAGCGGCAAGACCGAGGACCACCACCGCAGCGGCGGCGTTCCCTGCGACCTCCTCGAAGAAGGCCCCGATGTCTCCCCAGCCCGGCGGGTGGACCCAGAAGAGCTGTGCCTCACGCTCTCCGGAGGCGATGGCCACGAGCGGGAGCAGGGCGACGCACGCAGCCGCGACCGAGATCACCCAGGGCAGAACACGACGGGGCCGCGCCAGCCAGACGGCCAACGCATGGGCGGGAAGCAGGAGCAGGGCGTAGAGATGAAAGCAGCCCAGCAGGAAGACGCTCACCGCGTAAGCGGCGAACCGGCGCTTCAAGGGATCGCTGAGCGCGGCGACGAGAAGCCACGTGGCCAGGACGGCGACCGCGCTGACGATGGCGTAGCTCCTGGCCTCCTGGGCGTAGCGGTCCGCCATGGGCAGCAGCGCGTAGATCAGGCCTCCATACAGACCGGCCAAGGGCCCGGCGAGCCGGCGCCCCAGTGCGGCCACGCCGAACGCCGCCGCGCCGAACGCGAGTAGCGACGGGAGACGCAGCAGGAACTCTGATCCTGTGGATGTGGAGAATGGCCGCAGAAGGATGTAGTACAGCGCGTGGACGGCGTCGATGTCCCCGATCAGCTGGCGCAGATATGACAGCGGCAGCCGGGCGACCACTCCCGAGACGGACTCGTCCCGCCACAGCGACGGAACGGTGATCCGCCAGCTCCCCAGGGCCAGAGCCACGATGGCCGGCACCCACACGGCCGCCGTGTCCCGGCGGCCCCTTCCGACGCGCTCGCCGGGTGAATCGATGGTGGTCCCGGCCGAGGATGAGGCGTCGGTGGAGTCAGGTGAACGTAAATCAGACGCGCTGTCCATGGGCAAACGGTAATGGGCCGCGGTGGCGCTCGTGCCGAATACAACCGTGACCATGCCGCCGTGGGCGGGTCGTATGTAGGACAGGTCAGGCGCGGGCGTGGGGGACGGCGATCATGGTCAGCGCGTGCTCGACAAGGGTCCCGCCCGAGGCGTACAGGTCGAGGCGTTCGATCATGCGGCCGATCAGTGCTCGGTGATGGTCCTCCACAAGGTCACATTCTTGATCGCCGTGCAATTAGCGTGCAATTAGACAGGGTGACGAGGGGGCAATCACGGTCACTCAGGACCGACCCCAGCCGCAGGTCAACGCCCCTACGAGCCATGATCCATGCGATTCCCAAGCTGACAGCGCGGATTCGATTCCCGTCACCCGCTCCAACCGCGAAGGCCCAGGTCAGGGAATACTCCCCAACCGGTTCTTGATCATTTTCTGAGCCGATCGATCTTCGCGGGCCATTAACGGGCCATTAGTTCGCGATCAGCCCACCGACCCCGCCGAGCCGTCATCCCTCATCGCGTCCGATGATCTACCGCTCGATCGCGTCCGTGATCGCCCTCTCGGCCCCGCGTACCGCCTGCTGATAGATCATGGTCGCCCGCACGTTGTCGTGCCCCATCCCGGCCATCAGGTCCTTGAGCCCTGCTCCGGACTCGGCCGCGATCATGTTGCCGCCGTGACGAAGGTCGCGGCGAGCGCCCTCCTTTCGCCGGGCGAGGTTCTATCCCCGCCGGGTCAGACGAGGCGGGTGACTGTGCCGGCGTCAATCGAGTAGTACGCGCCGATGACTTTGAGCTCGCCCTTGGCGACGCGAGGAGCGAAGAGCTTGTCCTTCTTGAGCTGGTTCACCACGTCGACGGTGTTGATGCGGATCATCTTGTCGACGTCGCCACCCGAACGCGTGTAGGCCGAACGCAGGGCGACAGCGATCGCGCTCAGCTCGCCAGGCAGCTTCTTGTGCTCGTGCAGCGATTCTGCGGCGGCCGTGACGGCCCCACAGCGCTGATGGCCGAGCACGACGACGAGCGGGGTGCCGATTTCGGCTGGGCCGTACTCGGCGGCACCTGTCACCAGCGGGTCAATGGTCTGCGCGGCGGTCCGTATCACGAACAGGTCGCCCAGCCCGGTGTCGAAGACCAACTCGGGGGGGACCCGCGAGTCGATGCACGAGAATACGACCGCGAACGGGTTCTGCTTCTGCGCCACCTCCCTGCGGCGATCGGCATCCTGGTGCGGGTGGGTGGCGGTGCCGTCCACCCAGCGACGGTTGCCCTCGCGCAGGGTTGCCCACGCCTGGTCCGGGGTGGCGGGACCCTGGTCCGGCGCGGTCCCGTTCGACGGCTGAGCGGTGCGGGCGAATACGGCGGTGCCCGCAGATACCGCACCGGTCAGGAGGCCTCCGGCGACGATGCCGGCGCGCAGGAGGGCTCGCCGATTGATCATGCGATTTGGCGTGCAACAGGAGGTGCCGCCATGCCGACACACCAGGCGATGCAACGCTCAGTACGCTCTATGCTACATATAGTCACATTTGCCACGATACACCCGCTTCGGCTGGCGAGGGTGAGGGCGATGTAGGTGCCCACCTGGTAGTGGTCCGACTGCCGGACGCGGACGCTGGTCCTTCACACGGATGAACTTCTCGGCGCACACGTGTTGCAGTCTCGCGAGACGAACGGATCCTCCGAGGGTAGTCGTCCTGTTCCTCGTGATCGCCGCGCTTGTCGGTGCCGACCGACCAGCGCGCAAGCCCATCAGTTCCAGAACTGGATCTTGTACAGCTCCACCCGGGCGATTGCGTAGGGGAAGCCGGCCTCCTGTTCGGTCTGAAGGATCTTGGTGGCCACCCGTGCAGACCAGGTCGTGTCACTCCGCCCCAGGTCGAACTCCACATCGTGTGCGTAGCTGGACGCCCACGCTCCGGCGCCGACCAGCCCCGACTTCGACAGGAGCCGCCCGGTCCACAGCTCTTTCCAGGCGTCCACCGGTGGAGGCTCGTCCCACAGCTCGAACCGGACATGCGCCGTGTCGGTGTATGCGCTTGTCACCTGGATGACGAGCCCGTCGTCGCCCGCAGCGACCCGGTCATCTCCTGGTGGTTCGATCTCCCCGTTGACCGCCGATCCCGCCAAACGGCCGTTGATGACCTCGGCCACGCTGAAGACTCCGTATTCGGGACTCACTCCGTCTGTGACCGCGCGAAGGGGGGTACTCATGGTTTCCATCTTTCTTCGATCTCCGTCCGCGGATTCCCAACGCGGTGATCACGAGGAGCGGGAGAAGGAGAGCCAACTGTAGTTGATCTAGACCAGCATGCGCTGATCGTAATGATCGGCCGCAGCTCGGACAGATTCTCGCTCGTGATCCACTTGGCCTCCATGCTGAAGGCCACTCCGGTTGGAGGCGCCGCACAGGAAGAGCCAGGCCGCTAGCTGATCGTCGTGCAATTAGCGTGCAATTAGGCAGGGTGACGAGGGGTCAACCACGGTCACTCATGACCGGCCCCATGCCCAGGTCAGCGCCCCTAACAGCCGTGATCCATGCGATTCCCAAGCTGACAGCGCGGGTTCGATTCCCGTCACCCGCTCCACGAGCGAAGGCCCAGGTCAGGGAGTAGATCCCCACCCGGGCCTTGATCATTTCTGGGGTTGTTCGATCTTCGCGGGCCACGTGATCAGCCCGTCGGAGCCAGCAGCTCGGCCAGGCCGCCGCTCTCATCGTCATCGCGTCCGACGATCTTCTCAGTCGCCGGTAGGACCCAGTCCTCATGAACGATGTCGTCCCCCTCTGTACTCTCTGTAGACGGGGAAGGGAGCACGCCATGACCGCGCAACCGCACGACTTCATGCCCAGCGAGACGCTGTTGCCGGAGAAGAACCTTCGAGCCATACGGGCCGCCCTTGTCGTCCCTGAGGACCGCGAAGCCTTCGATGCGGGGTTGAAGGCGGTGCTCGATGAGGTCAGGGTGAGCCTTGACCTTGCGGCACTGAACACATTCGTGCATCGCTGGTGGATCTCCGCCTGCGACTCCGCACGAGACCCTGAAGGCCGTCGGCAGATGCATGCCCGCGCCAAGCAGATTCTGGCCGGCGAGCCCGCCCCCGCGGGGAAGCTGTGGCGCGAGATCCTTACCGCTCGCTCGTGCTGATTGATCTTCGCGTGCCATTAACGTGCCATTAGCTCCGATCAGCCCACAGGAACCCGGACCTCACCGGAGCCACGGACCCTTGTCGCCATCGCGCCCGGCGATCTGTCACTCGATCGCATCCGTGATCGCCTTGTCCGCCCCGCGTACGGCGTGTTGATAGATCATGGCCGCCCTGACATTGTCGTGCCCATCCGCGCCATGAGGTCCTTGAGGCCCACCGGACTCGGCGGCCAGCATGTTGCCAGTATGACGAAGGTCATGAAAGTGGAGACCAGGGAGACCCATCTCCTTGACCGCGTCCCCCCAGCGCGTACGGGTGCTGAAGCCGCTGCGCCGCAACGCTCCACCCTTGGCGCCCCGGGCCGTCACCGCACCACGCAGCGCCGTAGTCAGCCTCCTCGCCGACATCAGCGCCACGCCGCCGCCTGAACCTGCGCTCCACCACCGGCCAGTTCATCATGATCTCGGCTGCTCGGCTACTGGCCTCTGGCATGATCCGCCACATGCGAACTCGGCTCTTCTTCGTACGTCACGGGGACTCTGTCCACCAGAAAGAAGGCGTGATAGGTGGACCCAGAGGATGCCGCGGCCTCACCGACATTGGACGCGAACAGGCCGCGCTACTTGGCCGGCAGATCACCGCCGACATCGGCAGCGACAAGACGATCATCTACTCCTCACCCCTGCCACGAGCCGTGGAGACAGCCGCCGCGATTTCAACGATCAGCGGCCTACCCTCATCACAGGACTGCGGACTCTGCCCACCGTCATCCTCGTCGGCCACGCCGAGACGGTCGAGATCTCGTTCAACGCTCTCGGACTACTGCCGGTCCATCGCCCCTTCGACCTGAAGGTGCCCCCCGCCTCGATAACAGAATGGGTCACCGACCAAGACCCCACACAGTGGCCACCCCCCAGATGGACACTCGTTCGATTCAACGAAACCCGGCGCAGCTCACAATGCGAGTAGGTACATAAGGGCTTATATCCACCTTCGACGCATGAGCGTCAGCTAGATCACACTGGAGATACGACCTAGCGCTGCGCCACCGTATGAACCGTTCATCACTGAAGACTTGGATGTCGGTAATCGACCCGAAGGCCCGGTCGCGGGAGGGCCACGACAGTAGTCTGCCCGGATGGCCGTGACCGACTTCTCGTATAGCGCGTTTGAGCATTCCCGTGGGTACCAGGATGCCGCCACGCGGCTGTCCGTACGGAACCGGCTAGTGCCCCCCATGTCTGGCAGCGAACTGTGGGGCTGGCTCGGCCCGCTGATCGTGGCGCTGTTCGGCGCCTTCCTGCGTTTCTACCGCCTCGGCACGCCCAAGGCGGTCGTCTTCGACGAGACGTGGTACGCGAAGGACGCCTTCTCGACGATCAAATACGGCGTCGAGCGCGCGTTCGTCGACAATGCCAACGATCTGCTGGTCGCCGGCAATACCGACATCTTCAAGCACTGCGACAAGGTGGACGAGTGCGCCGGATACGTGGTGCACCCGCCGCTGGGCAAGTGGATGATCGGTGTCGGCGAGCTGATCTTCGGGATGAACCCGTTCGGCTGGCGGTTCGCCACCGCGCTGGTCGGAGCGATCTCGATCTTCGTCCTGGCCCGGCTGGCCCGCAGAATGACCCGCTCGACCGTACTTGGCTGCCTGGCCGGGTTCCTGCTGTCGCTGGACGCGCTGCACTTCGTGCTGTCCCGTACGGCGCTGCTGGACAACTTCCTGATGTTCTGGGTCCTGGCCGGGTTCGCCTGCCTGGTGGTCGACCGGGACAAGGTGCGGGAGGCGCTGTCCGAGTGGCGCGAGTCCGCCGCCTCGCTCGATGTCGGTCCCCGGCTCGGCTGGCGGCCCTGGCGGCTGGCGGCCGGACTGTGCCTGGGCGCGGGCCTCGCCACGAAGTGGACCGCAATCCTGTTCATCGCCGCCTTCGCGGTCATGGTGCTGCTGTGGGACGCGGGCGCGCGGCGCGCTGTGGGGCTGCGCCGGCCGTACCGCGAGACCCTCCGGCTGGACGTGCCGTTGGCCGCGGCGTGGACGGCCCTGGTGCCGGCCATCGTTTACGTCTCCTCGTTCGCGGGCTGGTTCGCCTCCGACAAGGGGTACGGCCGGAAGTGGGAGCAGGCCACGTCGAGCGGCCCGGTCTTCTTCGTCTTCGACTCGCTCCGTTCGTGGCTGAGCTACCAGCTTCAGGTGCTGAGCTTCCACACCGGGTTGGAGGAGACGCACCCCTACCAGTCCGAGCCGTGGAGCTGGCCACTACTGCTGCGTCCTGTGGCGTTCTTCTACGAGTCGCCCAAGACCTGCGGCGCCGACCGCTGCTCGTGGGCCGTGCTGGGCACCGGAACCCCGGTGATCTGGTTCGGCGGCCTGGCCGCGATGATCGGCATGATCACGTGGTACGTGGCGACCCGCGACTGGCGGGCCGGCGCGGTGCTGCTGGCGTACGCCGCGGGCTGGCTGCCATGGTTCTACTACGCGATCGCCGACAACCGGACGATGTACCTGTTCTACGCGCTGCCGATGCTGCCGTTCATGATCCTCGCGATCGTGCTCGCCTGCGGCCTCATACTTGGGCCGGCTGTACCAGGCAGGCGGCGACTGATCGGATCTATAGCTGTCGGCGCCTTCGCGCTGTTCGCGCTGGCCAACTTCTGGTGGCTCTATCCCGTCATCAGTGGTGAGGTCATCCCCTACCAGGACTGGTACGACCGAATGCTTTTCAAGAATGGCTGGATCTAAAGAGGACTTTCGTCGAGAAGACGGCGCCTGATCTGGCCGGACAGCGCATATCTCGTGTCGGGTTCGATTCCCGTCACCCGCTCCACGAGCGAAGGCCCAGACCAGGGAGCACATCCCAACCCGGCCCTTGATCACCTCCACGGCCTTCACTCGAGTGCCAGGTCAGCCGATCATGAGGAGCCGCCACGCTATCAGCGGTCCGATGTATTACTCGGGCCGGCGCGATCAGGTCGCGGCCAGCGGTGCGCCGATCTGGATGTCGAAGTACGCCACCAGATCATCTCCATCGACAGTGCCCCGACGCGCGTCGATGATCACAACCGTTCCGACCACGATGCCGGCGAAGCTGGTGCCGGATCGCCGGGACTGTTCGATGCGCTCCGTGACCGGACGGCGGACCACCTCGGTAAGAAAGGCGTCACTACGGCGGAGCGCACTCACCTCACCCCATCTCAGGCTCGCGAAGGTCGCCAGCAGGACCAGGGCGCGGAACCGCCGGTCCTGCGTGCAGTCGGCCCGGCCATTCATGCCCATCTTCCACAGCGCCCGCTCGGCATCACCTCTTGTCGTGAAGACCTCGGGATGGCTGCGCATCTCGCCGTGCCGCTGGAAGCTCAGCCGGTAGGCACGGTTCCTGAGCTTGCGAACGTTGCCGACTGGACGACGGCCTACCCTCTCGGCCAGCTCGAAGACCTGGGCCACAGTGAGCACCGGGCGTTCCTCGGGATGCTCGTCGCCGGCCCCGCGGATCCGGCACGGGTTGGCGGGGATGATCTAGTTGTCCTTGACGGCCGTCATCAGCACCGCCCGCAGCAGCCGGTACGCCTTGGCCGCCATCGAAGCCGACACACCATTGCCGAGTGTTTCAACGAATCGTTGACAATAGACTGTTCATGGTCCATCCTGGGCGCATGTCCGAAGATCCATTCACTCCGCAAAATCCCGATCAGGTGCGGGCGCACCGCGTGTACGCCGCCCTCGCCCGCATCGCCGAACGGCACGCAGCGACGCGAGACCAGCGCGATCGTCAGGTCCATCCACAAGTCCTCGGCGCGCATGAGGCTGTCAGGCTGGTGTCGTTCCTCGCCGCGGGGACTGCACAGCACGACGACGACGAGCCGGAGGTCGACCAAGCCGACATCACCGCCGCACTCACCCTCATCCCGCTCGTGCGGGCCGAGATGGACCAGTTGGAGGCCGCCCTGCTGCTTATCGCACGAGGCCGTGGCCTCACTTGGCAGGAGATCGCCTTCGGGTTAGGGCTCGGTACCGCCCAGGCAGCCCAACAACGCTATGAACGGCTGGCCGGCCGTGTGGAGGCGAGCCAGGCGTAGTTTGCTTGGGCGATCAAGCGGCGGCGCTCCACGCCGCCTCGCGGCCCTACGTCCGCCCGCGGCCGGGCGTGTGCGTACTCGTTGATACCAAGGTCCCGCGCGACGCGCGAGACCGGTTTGCCGGTCTCCTTGACGATGCGCATCGCTCCAGCCCGAAACTCCGGATCAAAGCGGCGCCTCGTGGTACCTGCCACGACCAAACCTCTCCCGGTTCGGTCTCCACGCTAGGAGGGAAGCTCAGGGCGGATATCCACTGGTCGCATGGCTTCGATGCCTGTAGAACGCAAGTCTTTGGGAGTCCCCGTGGGAGCCGCCCGCACCCGGCTGAACGATCAGGAACCGAGTTGGACGGCCCTGAACGGCCAGATCGTTGACAACCAGTACGGTGAACGACTCTAAACAATCCTGGAGGTCGTTTGGGACCTACGGATCAGAAGGTGCGCGCCCGTTGCGTGCCCGTTCGGTTGGTGTCCCCCGTGGACCGTTCGACGAAGGCCGCCCGAATACGCACCGTCTCAGCGTCAAAGGCGGCGCTGCGCGCCGCCTCGCGGGCCCGCGCTTGCGGGCCGCCGCAGAATGTATGCCGAGCACAAAGTAGGCGAAACTCGTGACATGGCTGGACTGAGCCCCGGCTCTGCGGGGGAACTGACCGATCCCGACGGTCGCACCTGGCAAGTGCGGAGGCGCAAGCTTGACCCCAGGACTGTCCGAAGCCTGATGCGTCGCCGCGATGTTCCGGTATTGCTAGGCGAATCCGGCGGCTTTGACTTGCGGTGGGTCATAGACGAGGATCGGGGCGCTCTGTCGGAGCTGGTACGCCGGAACTATGCATTCATGGTTGAGTCTGCGGCCTCTGACATCGTGTACATGGGCTACGAGTTCGGCGATGAAGCTGGGCAACGTCTGCTCTACATCGAGGAATGGTGCTGAGGCTCGGGGGGCTCGCGGGCATCCGCCGGCCGCGCCTCTCCCATCACGTGGGCTAGCGTTCTTGTGCCTTCCGCGGGGAACTCCGGCTCCGGATGATCACCAAGGCCTACTCATCATGGCCCGCCGTAGCGGGCTGAGGTAGGGGCCTGATCACCCCGCCCGCCATCCAGCTCGATCTTCCGTGCCCGTTACGTGCCCGATCCGTTTGGATCCCGCTCCAGGCAGATAGCCTTCTCCCCGTGGACGACCTTCGGCTCTGGAACAGCCAGGACCTCATCATCGGAGCTGTCCTCACCGCTTCACTGCTCGCATTGCCTACCGTCATGGTGACGGTGTTCTGGATACTGCGCCGCCGTAAGGACTGATCACCAAGAGATGCCTCCGGCGGAGGCCTCCGGCTCCGGGGTGATCGCCCGCGCACGAAGGAGGACCGTAGGTGGTTGCGGAGGCTGATCGTCCGCCAACGTCGCCCAGGACAAGCCGAAGACCGAGAACCAGCTCACCCGTAGAGCGCTCGATGAAGGCCGCCCGGACGCCTACGGTCCCCGCATCGAGATCGATGTCACTACGGCGGAGGCGCTCGCCTCAGCGCCTCCCTACGGCCCGAGCTACCCGCCGCATGAGCAAGTGCCGTGTGGCCTCGTCCGTCAGCGGTTGAGCCCCTTGCGGTAGCGCAACTTCCTGATTGGCAGGACGTCACTGCGGTCAACGACGAGCGCACCATCGTGATGCCAGCCATTTCGCTCGTAGAAGGAGCGTGCTCGCGTGTTTCCTTCGAGGACCCAGAGGGTTGCCTCGGCATATCCGGCCGACGACATTGCGCCAAGGACGGCGATGATCAACGCTTTGCCCACACCGGTGCCCCAGACCTCGGGGAGCGTGTAGATCGAGCCGATCATGCCCACCTGCACGGAGTCGTCGTCCTCGTCGTCGGTGGGATAGAAACGCGAGTATCCAACAACGCGGTCCGTCTGCTCGACGAGCAAGGTGCCTGCCCGCGCGCCCTCGAAATGGGTCAGCAGGCCTTCCCACGTCTTCGCCAGCGTCTCGTGGTCGAGACCGTCCAGGTAATCGTCCGACAGAAGCCCACGGAAGGCCGCATGCCATGATGCCCTCTGGACCCTGGCCAGGACCGGGGCATCTTGCTGCGTGGCGAGTCTGATTCGATCCGTCATGTGATCTTCTCCATGGCGTCGTCTCTTCGTGAAGGTAGGGGCCTGACTCCTGTCCCCCGTCGACCCGGGACAAGCCGAGCAGACCAGAGCCAGGGGTCAAGGTCGTTCGTCCGTGGGCGCTCCACCTTGCCCCCTGGCCCTGTCCTGCTGCCCCTGCGGGCGGGTTGACGGCATACGGAATGACCAGTCGGGCGGTCGTATGCGTGGGCACATAACCGTAGACACTGACAGCGTGAACGATCATCCTGACGTGGCCGCACCTCCCCCACTCGCCCCTCCGTATCTGGCCGCGACTACAGAGCCGCGCGATCATGGCCCCTGGATCACCGACTGACCGTCCGGACATACGACAACGGGGTCGTAATCGGGGGAGACAAGATCGCACTTCGCTCTCTTGCTGAACTTCTTCTCACACTTTCCGAGTCCGATACACCCTTGAGCGCGCACTTCCATCTAGAAGTATCAGCAGGACAACTAACGCCTGGTTCGGTGAACCTCGTGCTCGATCACGCTGAATGGAACCAGTGACCGTCGGGCCATTAGCGGGCGATTAGGCAGGGTGACGAGGGGTCAACCACGCTCACTCCCGCCCCGAGGCTCACCTCAGCCGGGTGTGCAGGAGGCAGAATTCGTTGCCTTCCGGGTCGGCCAGGACGTGCCAGTTCTCGGTGCCGGTCTGGCCGACGTCGACGGGCTTGGCGCCGAGAGCGAGCAGCCGCTCCAGCTCGGCGTCCTGGTCGCGGTCGGTGGGGTTGACGTCGATGTGCAGTCGGAGCTTCCCGGTCCGCGGGTCGCTGCTGGGGCTGAGGACGAGGGTGGGCTGCAGGCCGCCGAAGCCGGCGTCAGGCGGCCCGATCTCGATGCTTCCGTCGTCCTCCCGGCCGAGTTCGACGTAGCCGAGAACCTCGCTCCAGAATGCGGCGAGCCGGTCGGGGTCGGCGGCGTCGATGACCAGCTCACTGATGCGGCATGCCATGCCCGACAGTGTACGTAGACAACCCTAGAATCGATCATCGTCCGGCCGCTGTCGCTTCGCGATGGGCCGACGGCATACGGGATGCGGGCATACGGGATGCGCTGAGGGGAAAACGTGCGGGCCGCACTCGCGCGAAACGTCGTAGGGACTATGGACGCGATCGCCGAACACGCGGACGCCGCCGAACTCCACGTGCTGAAGAACCCCCGCGGAGTCGAGCGGTTCCTCGCCCGGGCGAACGAGGCCTTGCCTCGGCCCTGGGTCGTGTCTGACAAATCAAGCCCTGCTGCGCGCGGCCCAGACGGCGCCTCGCTGCGTTGTCGTCGCCCTCGTCGTTATCGCGCCCGATGACCTGTCGCTCAATCGCGACGTGATCCCCTTGTCCGCGCCGCGTACGGCGTCCTGATAGATCATCGCGGCCCTGACGTTGTCGTGCCCCATCCGGGCCACCCGGTCCTGGAGCCCAGCGCCCGACCCGGGGGAGCATTGCGCCTGCGGGTCAAAGGTGAGAACGAGTGAGTGGCTCGGCGAAGCCTAGACTTGCGCCATGCCGATCCACCTGAGCCTGCTCGACGGTGTGCGGTGGCGGGGGCAGCCGGTGGTCGGCGAAAGGTCTCAGGCGCTGCTCGCAGCCCTCGCACTCGCCTGCCGCACCGTGAACGCGGACCGGCTCGTCGCGGACGTGTGGGGGGACGACGAACCGGCCAATCCAGCGAAAGCGCTGCAGGTCCTGGTGTCTCGGACCAGGTCGGTCGTGGGGTCGGAGGCGCTGGTCACGGAAGGGGGCGGCTACCGGCTCGAGGTTCCGCCCGGCCGGATCGACGCCGGCCGGCTGCACGATCTGGCGGGCCGGGCGTGGGCGCTGCTCGTCGAGAATCCGGCCGCGGGGGCCGCGGCGGCGGAGGAGGCGCTCGCGCTGGGCGTCGGGGCGCTGCCACCGGAGGGCGCCGGCCCGCTGGCCGAGGTGCGCCGGCGCGCAGAACGCGACCTGACGTACGCGCGGCTCGTGCTCGCCCGGGCCCGGAGCCGGAGCGGCGACCACGGCCCCGCCCTACCCGGGCTCGAGGAGGCCGTGCGCGTCCACCCCGAGGACGAGGGGCTGCTCGCCGACCTCCTGCGCAGCGAGGCGGCGGTGCGCGGGACGGGCGCCGCGCTGGACCGCTTCGAGCGCTACCGGTCGGACCTGCGTGAGCGGGTCGGCGCCGACGTCGGCACGGAGCTGCGGCGGGTCCACCAGGAGCTGCTGGCGCTCGACAGCCCCGTACGTGTCGGCGTGCGGTTCGACACGACCCCGCTGCTCGGCCGCGACGACGACCTCCGACAGGTACGGGCGCTGCTCGCCGCCTCCCGGGTGGTCTCGGTCCTCGGCCCGGGCGGGCTCGGCAAGACCCGGCTCGGCCATGCCGTCGCCCGCGAGGCCCCGCAGCCGGTGGTGCACTTCGTCGAGCTGGTCGGCGTGACCGCGCCCGAGGACCTGGTCGGCGAGGTCGGGTCGGCGCTCGGCGTCCGCGACTCGGTGACCGGGCGCCGCACGCTCACCCCGCAGCAGCGCGCCGATGTCCGCGCCCGGATCGCCCAGCAGCTCGACTTGGCCCCGACGCTGCTGGTGCTCGACAACTGTGAGCATCTGGTGGAGGCGGTCGCCGACCTGGTCGCCTATCTGACCGCGACCACGCGGGAGCTCCGCGTCCTCACCACGACCCGCTCGCCGCTGGCGATCGCCGCCGAACGCGTCTACCCGCTGCCCCAACTGGGAACCGGCGACGCCGTCGAGCTGTTCCGCGACCGCGCGACCGCGGCCCGGCCCGGCGTACGCCTCGACGAGGAGGACGTGCGCGCCGTCGTGGCCCGCCTGGACGGCCTTCCGCTCGCGATCGAACTGGCCGCCGCGAAGGTGAGGGTGATGTCACCGGTCGAGATCGCCCGCCGGCTGGAAGACAGGTTCGCGCTGCTGCGCGGCGGCGACCGGAGCGCGCCCTCACGGCACCAGACGCTGCTCGCGGTGATCGACTGGTCCTGGAACCTTCTCGGTGAGCGGCAGCGCCGCGCCCTGCGCCGCCTCGCGGCCTTCCCGGACGGCTTCGCCCTCGACGCGGCGGAGGAGGTGCTCGGCGGTGACGCTCTCGGCGACGTCGAGGAGCTCGTGGAGCAGTCCCTGCTCACCGTCGTGGAGACGGCCGACGGCGTCCGGTACCGCATGCTGGAGACGGTGCGCGAGTTCGGCCGGGTGCGGCTGGCCGCGGCCGGCGAGACCGCCGAGGCGCGGGCCGCCGTGCGCGCGTGGGCCGTCGGTTACGCCGACCGGCACGGTGTGCGGCTGTACTCGCCGGAGCAGGTCGACGCGGTGGACCGGCTGCGTTCGGAGGAGACGAACCTCGCGGACATCCTGCGCGAGGCTCTCGCCGACCCCGACCCGGAAGCGGTGGTGGTGCTGTTCTCCGCTCTGGGCGGCTACTGGACGATCCGCGGAGAGCATCCGCGCGGCATCGTCCTCACCCCGGCCCTCACCGCCGCGCTGACCGGCTGGACACCACCGCTCCGGCTCCTCGACCGCACCCGGGTGGCCCTGAGCATGGCGCTGTTCACCACCGTCATCGTCTCCTCCGAAGAGATCGGGGGGCTGGCACAGATGTTGTCCGCGCTGGGCGCCGACTCGGCGAACCCGGGCGTCCGGGCGCTGGTGACCGCGCTGCTCACCACGGTGGCGGACCCCGAGAACGGCTTCGACACGCTGATCGCCGATCCCGACCCCGTGATCCGCCAGATCGCGCTGCACTGGCTGAGCCATGGCCGGGAGAACGTCGGCGACCCGGTCGGCGCGATCGAAGCGGCCCGGGCCTCCCTCCAGCTCGTCGGTGACGACGGCGGTCCCTGGCTCCGGGCGGTGCTGCACACCCAGCTGGCCGGTCTGTACGCGCACGTCGGTGACTCCGCGTCGGCCTCCGGGCATGCCGCCGAGGCGCTCCCCGTGCTCGAACGCCTCGGGGCGGTGGACGACGCCATCCAGCTCCGCGCCGCCCTCGCCATGGCGGCGCTCACTGAGGGGCGCCGCGACGAGGCCTCGCGGATGATCGACGACCTGGAGGCGCTCGTTTCCGAGGGCACCTACGGCGCGGTCCTGTCGGTCGCCGTCGGCAGAGCCCAGCTGGCCCTCGTCGACGGCGACATCGCCGAGGGACTGCGGCAGCACCGCCAGACCGCCGAGATGCTCCGGAACCTGCGCGTCCCGGGCACGCCGGACGGTTTCACAACGTGGACCCTCCTGGGCGAGGCCATCGCGCTCTCGGCGTTCGCGCAGTACGGCGAGGGCGACGACGGCGTGGACCTCTTCGAGTCGCTGCGAACCAAGGTCCGGCTCACCTTCGACCTGGACCACACGTTCAGGGACTACCCGGTGGTGGGGATGGTGCTCGCCGGGCTGGGCATCTGGGGCCTGCTGAAGGGGGCGCTGCCCGCCGAGGAGGCCGTCCGGCTGCTCGTGTTCGCCGACCGGTTCGCCTACAACCAATTCACCCCGACGATCCAGTGGTCGGTACTGTCCGCGCACGCCGAACGGATCGCCCCCGGCGTCATTTCGCGGATCGAGGACGAATACGGCGAACGACGCGGCCCCGACCTGCTGGCCGAGGCCCGTACCGTCCTGGGGCGAGTCATCTGACACCGTCTACATCTTGCGGGAGTACGAGCGGACCGCCAGTGGAGCGAAGATCGCGACGACGGCCACGCAGCCGATGACCGCCCAGCCGACCTCGGCCGTCACGGCCCCGTCGTTGAACAGGTCGCGCACCGCGGAGACGACGTGCGACACCGGGTTGACCTTCACGAACGCCTGCAGCCACCCGGGCAGCGTCTCGGCGGGGACGAAGGCGTTGGACAGGAACGTGAGCGGGAACATGATCATCATCGAGATGCCCTGGACGCTCTGCGCGGAACGCGCCATCGTGCCCAGCCAGGTGAAGATCCACGCCAGTGACCAACCTGAGATCACAGTGAGTGCGACGCCCCCGACGCAGCCCAGCACACCGCCGCCGGGACGATAACCGATGGCCAGGCCGCTGGCGAGCGTCAGCACCGACGCGATGCCGTACCGGATCAGGTCGGCGATCATCGGCCCGGCCAGGGGGGCGATCCTCGCGATCGGCAGGGACTTGAAGCGGTCGAACACCCCCTTGTCCATGTCTTCGCGCAACTGCACGCCGGTCGCCATGCAGACGGTCAGGGCCGTCTGGGCGAGGATGCCGGGGATCAGTACCGGGAGGTAGTCCGACACGCTGCCGGAGATCGCGCCGCCGAAGATGAACGCGAACATCGCGGTGAACAGCAAAGGCTGGATGAGGACGTCGAAGAACTGCTCGGGCTTGCGGCGCATCTTCTTCAGGGCTCGCCGCGCCATCGCCAGGATCTGGATCCAGGTCTCCTGGACGGAACTGCGGGACGTGGTGCGGGCGACCGCGGCGGACGGATCGACGCGCCGAGGGTTGTGGGTGGTCGCGGTCATGGTGCTCGTGGTGGTCATCGGGCCGCCTCCATCTGGGGTTCGTCGTCGGCGCCGTGGCCGGTCAGCGCCAGGAAGACCTCGTCCAGCGTCGGTTTGGCGACGCTCACCGAGGAGATGCCGAGGCCTGCTTCCCGCAGGCCGATCAGGACGTCCGCGGCCCGGTTGGGATCGGGGAGGGGGATGTTCATGCGTCCTGATTCCGGGGTCAGGACCGGCTCCTCGCCCAGCAGTCGGCGGACGACGTTCGCGGCCAGGGCGATGTCGGAGCCGTCGGCGAGGCTGAGCTGCAGGGTCGAGTCGCCGACCTGGGTCTTCAGGGCGTCGGGGGTGTCCTCGGCGACCTTTCGGCCTCGGTCGATCACGGCTACGCGGTCGGCCAGCTGGTCGGCCTCGTCCAGGTACTGGGTGGTGAGGAGGATCGTGGAGCCGTCGGTGACCAGCTCGCGGATGGTGTCCCACATCTGGCCCCGGGTTCTTGGATCGAGACCGGTCGTGGGCTCGTCCAGGAAGATCAGGGGCGGGCGGGTGATCAGGCTTGACGCGAGATCCAGGCGGCGGCGCATGCCACCGCTGAACTGCGACAGGGGACGGTCGGCCGCCTCCTGGAGGCCGAAGCGTTCGAGTAGCTCGCCGGCGATGGCCTTGGCCCGGGTGCCGGGCAGGCCTTGTAGACGGGCGAACAGCCAGAGGTTCTCCCGGGCGGTCAGGTCCTCGTCCACCGAGGCGTACTGGCCGGTGACGCCTACCAGCTGTCGGATGCGGTGGGGTTCCCGCCGGACGTCGACGCCGAAGATCTCCGCGTGGCCGCCGTCGATCGGGAGCAGGGTGGCGAGCATCCGGAGCGTGGTGGTCTTACCTGCTCCGTTGGGGCCCAGGACTCCGAAGATCTCGCCTTGCCGTACGTGAAGATCGATTTCATCCACGGCCCGGAAGTCTCCGAAGTTCTTGACCAGACTCTCGGCCCGGACGGCACTGAGGTCCGCCATGACGCGTCTCCTCTCTCCGCCGGGTACCTCCCGGCGTCCGAGGAGAGCTTCCGCGTTGTCGGCTTCATCGCGGCTTCACGGTGGTTTCGCCTCCGATCTGCCGGTTTCACCCGCGGCCCTCATCGCGGTCGGCCCGCCCCACCCGGTTCCGCATCGAAAGAGGTGAACCATGGTCACTAGGACCGGCACTCTGCCCAGCTCAGCGCCCTATCAGGACGTGATCGATGCAGCTCCCATCTGTCAGCGCCGGTTGGATTCCCGTCATCCGCTCCGCTCTCGAAGCGTTCACTGCTCTCTGGCATCGTCAACGGGGTCAAGAAGGCCACAGGCTTGCACGATCTCTCCGGACTCGACCAGGTCACGAACCGCAGCCGCCATTCCCACGAAGCCGGCCTCCCTGATGATGATCAGGTCGGAGCACCAGAAGTACCGGCCGCCGAGGGACTCGCCTGTACGTGCATCCTTGTCCATGAGCTTCTGAATCACGTCCAAGGTCATGAAGGTCGCGTATCTGCGGGAGCCGTCGGGAAAGGTGATCGTGGCGTCCGCCTCTCTGGCCGTGTCCGGCGCATAGCCTTCCCAAGCCGGAATGGTCATCTCAAACCGAGGGTCTGCGATCGTGTAGAAGGCTCCGTCGAAACTGATCACCGCTCCGCCTCTCTCTGATCCTTTGTACGAATATCTCCATGTCGAAACCAGCCGCGCCTGATCACCTCGCCCGCCATCGTCGCAGGGCAAGCCGGGCACCGGCCGCCGATCGACGGCACACGGGGTGATCAGGCAGGCGAAGGCTTGCGCACCGCGCATGAGAAAGTGACCTCGTGGTGGACTCTCCTCCTGGACTCATCAACCACTGGCTCGCGGTGTGGGAGCTGAACAGCTTCTACGCCCGTCAGCCCGAGCAGGGTGAAGGACAGCGAATGTGGGCGGAGACGGCCATGTACGCGCTTGGCAGAGCTGAGGCCGCAGGTTTGGACGCGATCACCGCCAATGTGAGCCGATTCCACCTGCGCGCAGGGTTGATCGATGACCTCGGCCCCACGGGCTCATCCCTTTGGAACCCCGACGCACTGGCCGCGGACATCCTGGCTGCCCTTCCTCTGCGAAGAGAACGAGCCGCAACATGGGCCGCCAACTGGCAACAGCGGCCCCGATCGGAGATCCTGACCCTCCGTCAATGCAAGAGCCTGCTGGCGCCAGCTCAGAGCATCCGCGGCTATCTGTCGAAGACGCCCACGACAACGGAGCTTGATGAGTGGTTGGGTCTCCGAGAACAACTTCCTTAGCTGATCGAGCAGGGGCCCGATGCGTAATCGCCACCGGGCCATTAGCGGGCCATGAAAAGGACGGCGATCGTCCCGAGTGCCAGGAGGCAGGTCAGCGACCGCCCAGGTGCCCCCGTCTGCGATGGCGCGGCAGCGCACCTGGGCGGCCACGACGTTGAACAGCAGGTCGGTGGCGTGACGGCCGGGCTCGGCACGTTCAATGCGCTGAGCTGGACCGGACAAGGACGCCACACCGGAGACCGCGTCTGCGGTGCACCCGAGCAGCCCTTGCCACCAGCTCATGGGTTCACCGTTCGCGCTCCATCCACAAGACCCTCCCCGTTGATCAGCTGGCGAGCGCTGCCGGAACCAGTGCGATCCTCGCCGGCCGAGGCGAACGGGTCTTCGCTATGTGCCGGTCCAGCACACCAAACGAAGGAACCTGCCGTCAGGCCGGGGCGGGGACCGGGGTGGGACCAGCGTCCTTGCCTCCCTCCTCGATCGCGGATCCGACGATCTCGCAGCCCGCCAGATCCATTGCCGCACGAACGAGGTCCTCCTCCACCGCGCGATTCGTGAGAACGCTGACCTTTCCGGCGGCGGGATCCACCTCCACACCTACGATGCCGGGCACCCTGATGAGGTCGGCCTTGATCGCGGCCACGCAATGCTCGCAGGTCGCGGAGGACAGACCAGTGACGTGGTAGCCGACCAGGCTGTAGGCAATGGTGATCACACCGATCTCCCTAGATCGAGACGTGAATGGGGAGGCGTTCCTGTCGATTCCGCCGCCAAAGAGCCTGCCCCAGTCCAGAGGCGAATGGTGGTGGACGAGGCTTCCGGAGCACGCCATGGCGTGAATCAGCCATCCCGGGCATTGATCGTCCGAATTTGGTGGGAGAAGCGCCCGGTGTCATCGTTGTCGCACCCTCGATACCGAAACGGGAGTGCCGGGGCCGGTGACCGATGCGTCTCATGCCGAGAAAGAGCGCCATGTCCGAATGCTGTACGCCCGGATGCACGAGCAGGGCGAATCCCTCGCGGAGGCCACAGAGCAACTCGGATTGTCAGTCGACGATCTCAGGCAGGCCCAGGACGGCCTGGTACGCCTCGGCCTGCTGGACATCGAGACGGAGACCACCGTCGACGCGGCCACGGCGCTGGCCCGCGGCCTTCAGCACAGCCACCGCGCACTGGACCGGCTGGTCGAACAACACGTCATGGTCGCCTCCCTCGCGCAGAACTACCTCGGGTTCACACGGCATGCGAACGACGACCTCCGCGTCGAGTTCTACGAGCGCGAGCGGTTGGCGGCGCTCAACAACCGGATCGACGAACTGGCGGACCTGGCCCAGCTGGAAGTGATGACAATGCACCCGGCGGCGACCTGGACTCCGGAGCAGCTGGACACCGGCGACGCCCGCATCAGGCGCCGCATGGGCCGAGGCGCGGGAGCGCGATCTGCACGCCCAGGTGATGCTCTCCAACCCGATGTTCCGCGACCGGCTGCGAGCACGGAGGGACGAGGGGATGGAGGTCCGGGTCGCGCCGGTGATCCCGACCCGGATGCTCATCTATGACCGGCAGGTCGCGGTCATGCAGGCCGACCCCGAGGATCTGGAGCGCGGCGCCGTACTGATCCGCGGACGTGACGTGGTCAGGTCTCTCGCAGCGCTTTACGACTTCTGCTGGACGAACGCGTCCGAGTTGATCGACGTCCCGCGCTCCGCGGACGACGCGGCACTCACCGAGCAGCAACGAGCCGTGCTGCGCCAACTTGCCGCCGGTGCCAAGGACGACGCCATCGCCCGCAGCCTCGGTGTCTCGACGCGTACGGTGACCCGCCTGGTGGGTGAGCTCACGACGATGCTCGGAGCAGGCAGCCGGTTCCAGGCGGGGGTGCGCGCGGCTCGACTCGGCTGGCTCGACTGACGAACCGGGTGTGACACGGCGAACTCCCCGCCGGCACCCATCTCCCATAGCGAACGGCGGCCCCCGGAACATCTCCCAGGAACCGCCGTTCACCCTGCTTCACCCTGCTTCTACTTGAAACCG
>NZ_BBYK01000039.1:0-398789 GCF_001570365.1 Microtetraspora fusca
TTCCGGGGCAACCCCTCTAACTTACCAGGCCGGAGAGGTTCTCGCAAACACTTCTTCGGGACCAGCGTGTTTCAAGGGGTTGTCGGCGTGTCCCGCACGCACCCATGCTTGATCGCCGAAGTGATCGGAAGGGGTTGTGCCGGGCGTTGCCGACAGCAAAAGATTAGCAGTCCTCTGGAGTGGCCGAGTACGGATCACCGACGCCCGCGGCTCCGGCGAGGCCGATGCCGTACGAATCGGAGGGCCTCGACAGCGCGGAGGCCGACCATAGACTCGGCCCGTGAGCAGCGATATGCCGCCTGTGGCGAAGAAGGTCCCCACCACCCGCACGCATCACGGGGACACCGTGATCGACGAGTACGCGTGGCTGTTCAAGAAGGACGACGCGGACACGATCTCCTACCTGGAGGCGGAGAACGCCTATACGCAGGAGGCGACCGGCCACCTGAAGGATCTGCAGGAGAAGGTCTTCCAGGAGATCAAGGCCCGCACTCAGGAGACCGATCTGTCGGTCCCGACCCGCAAGGGCGCCTGGTGGTACTACTCGCGCACCGAGGAGGGCAAGCAGTACGGCATCCAGTGCCGGGTCGCCGCGGACGGGGACGATCCGCCCGCGCTGACGGCCGGCGAGGCTCTCCCCGGGGAGCAGGTCCTCCTGGACGGGAACGAGTTGGCCGGCGACAGCCCCTTCTTCGCGGTCGGCACCAGCGCCGTCAGCCCGGACGGCACGATGCTCGCGTACTCCACCGACTTCTCGGGGGACGAGCGCTTCACGCTGCGGTTCAAGGACCTGCGCAGCGGCGAGCTTCTCCCCGACGAGATCCCCGGCATCTTCTACGGCGGAGCCTGGTCGGCGGACGGTTCGACGTTCTTCTACACGACCATCGACGAGGCGTGGCGTCCGTACCGCGTCCACCGGCACACGCTGGGGTCGGACGAGGACGTCCTCGTCTACCAGGAGGACGACGAGCGGTTCTGGATCGGCATCGGGCTGACCCGCAGCCAGCGGTACCTCGTCCTCAGCGCGGGCAGCAAGATCACCAGTGAGGTCCGCGTGCTGGACGCGGCCGACCCGACCGGCGAGTTCACCGTCGTACGGCCCCGCCACACCGGCGTCGAGTACGACCTCGACCACGCGGGCGACCGCTTCCTGATCCTGCACAACGACGGCGCCCGGAACTTCGAGCTGGCCACCGCGCCGCTCGACGCCCCGGGCACGTGGACCCCGCTCATCGAGCACCGCGAGGACACCCGGCTGCTCGACGTGGACGCCTTCAAGAGCCACATCGTCGTGCACTTCCGGCGGGAGGGGCTGACCGGCATCAGGATCCTGCCGGGCGACGGGGGCGAGCCGTACGAGATCGCGTTCCCTGAGCCGCTCTACGACGTCGCGCCGTCGGGGAACCCCGAGTTCGAGACCTCCCGGCTGCGGCTCGGCTACACCTCGATGATCACGCCGCCGTCGGTCTACGACTACGACCTCCCCTCGCGCGAGCTGATCCTCCTGAAGAGGAGGCCCGTGCTCGGCGGGTACGAGCCCGAGGACTACGAGCAGTTCCGCGAGTGGGCGACGGCCGAGGACGGCACGCGCGTGCCCATCTCGATCGTGATGAGGAAGGGCGCCGGGCGGCCCGCCCCCACCCTCCTGTACGGCTACGGCAGCTACGAGACCTCGATCGACCCGTACTTCTCGGTGGCCCGGCTCTCGCTGCTCGACCGGGGATTCGTCTTCGCCGTGGCCCACGTCAGGGGCGGCGGCGAGATGGGCCGCGGCTGGTACGAGGACGGCAAGCTGACCAGGAAGAAGAACACGTTCACCGACTTCGTGGCCTGCGCCAGGCACCTCAAGGCCGCGGGCTGGTCCAGCCGGATCATCGCGAGGGGTGGTTCCGCGGGCGGGCTGCTCATGGGCGCGGTCGCCAACATCGCGCCGGAGGAGTTCGCCGGGATCGTCGCCGAGGTGCCGTTCGTGGACGCGCTGAACACGATCCTGGACCCGTCGCTGCCGCTGACCGTCATCGAATGGGACGAGTGGGGCGATCCCCTGCACAACCCGGACGTGTACGCCTATATGAAGTCGTACTCCCCATACGAGAACATCGACGGCAGGCCGTACCCGCCGATCCTGGCGATCACCAGCCTGAACGACACCCGCGTGCTCTATCACGAGCCGGCCAAGTGGATCGCCAGGCTGCGTGCCACCGCACAGGGTGGGCCGTTCCTGCTCAAGACCGAGATGGGCGCGGGCCACGGCGGCAGGAGCGGCCGGTACGACGCCTGGCGCGAAGAGGCCTTCGCGCTGTCCTGGATCCTCGACCGAGCTGGAGTGACCGAATGACGTACACCGCGGCGGCCGACCGCTACGGCCCCATGCCGTACAACCGGACCGGACGGAGCGGGCTGAAGCTGCCGGCGATCTCGCTGGGGTTGTGGCACAACTTCGGCGACGACAAGCCGATCGACACCCAGCGCGCCATTCTGCGCCGGGCGTTCGACCGCGGCGTCACCCACTTCGACCTCGCCAACAACTACGGCCCGCCGTACGGCTCCGCCGAGATCAACTTCGGCCGCCTCTTCCGGGAAGATTTCGCGAAATACCGGGACGAGCTGGTGATCTCGACGAAGGCGGGCTACGACATGTGGCCCGGGCCGTACGGCGAGTGGGGGTCGCGCAAGTACCTGCTGTCCAGCCTGGACCAGTCGCTCTCGCGGATGGGCCTGGACTACGTGGACATCTTCTACAGCCACAGGTTCGACCCCGAGACGCCCCTTGAGGAGACGATGGGGGCGCTCGACCACGCGGTGCGCTCGGGCAAGGCCCTCTACGCCGGGATCTCGTCGTACTCGCCGGAGCGGACGAAGGAGGCGGCGGAGATCCTGCGCTCGATGGGGACGCCGCTGCTCATCCACCAGCCGTCGTACTCCATGATCAACCGGTGGATCGAGGGCGGCCTCCTCGACACCTTGGAGCAGGAGGGCGTGGGCTGCATCGCGTTCTCTCCGCTGGCGCAGGGCATGCTGACCGACCGCTACCTGAACGGCATCCCGCGGGACTCGCGGGCCGCGCAGGGCAAGTCGCTCGACCCGGCCCTGCTCTCGGACGAGACGCTGCGGCACATCCGCACACTCAACGAGATCGCCAAGGGGCGTGGCCAGACGCTCGCCCAGATGGCCCTGGCCTGGGCGCTGCGGGACCGCCGGATGACCTCCGTGCTGATCGGCGCGAGCAGCGTCGCCCAGCTTGACGACAGTCTCGACGCGGTGCGGCGGCTCGACTTCACACCGGACGAGCTGGACGCCATCGACAAGGACGCCGTCGAGGCCGGCATCAACCTCTGGGCCGCCTCCAGCGCCGGCTGATCACGCCCGCTCTCGCCTGTACGGCCCGCACTCCGGTACGCCGGAGGCGGGCCGTACGCGTTACAGGGCGTTGTGGCGCTGGAGCCAGGCGAAGGACGCCCAGCCGGGCAGCACGGGAAGCCAGAACGTCATCAGCCGGTACAGCAGCACGGCCGACAGGGACACCGATCCGGGCAGGCCCGCGACGGTGAGGCCGAAGGAGAGCGCGCCCTCGACGGCCCCCAGACCGCCCGGCGTGGGGGCGGCCGAGCCGATCGCGTTGGCCGTGAGGAAGACCACCGCGATCGCGGCGAAGCTCAGATCGCCGCCGAACGCCCGTACGCACGCGCCGAGGCAGATCACGAAGGCGATCGTCAGCAGCAGCGTCCCGCCGAGCGCCTCGACGATCTTGGACGGCGACTGCAGCACGTCGAGGAGCCGGGGCACCACGCCGGAGAACATCGCCCGCAGCCGTACGGTCAGGAACCGGCGCAGCGGCCGTACGGCCAGCACGATCAGGCTGAGCACGGCGACCGCCAGCAGCGCGATCAGCAGGCCCCGGGACGGGGTGAGGGACGGCGCGGCCTGGGTGCCGGTGATGTATCCGAAGAGCAGCAGCAACAGGATGTGGCACATCAGGCCGACGAGCTGGGACGCGCCCACGCTCGCCACCGCCGGCCCGGGCGGGATGCCGCGTTTCTGCAGGTATCGGGTATTGATCGCGACGCCGCCGACCGCGGCGGGCGCGACCAGCTTGACGAACGACGCGGCGAACTGCACCAGCATGGTCCGCCCGAGCGGCAACTGCTCCGGAACGAACCCGCGCAACATGATCGCGGCGGCCAGGTAGCTGAGCGCGGCGCCGACGAGCGCCACACCGCCCCAGGCCCAGTTCGCGGTGAGCACCACCGACACCAGGTTGACCTTGCTGAGCTGGGACAGCAGGAAGTACGCGGCGAGCGCGCTCGCGATGATCGTCACCAGCGTCCGAGGCCGGAAGCGTTCGAGCCGGACCTCGTCCACCGCGACCTGCGGCTTCAACGCCGCGATCTGCTCGCGCAGCGCGGGCAGCAGGTTCTTCTCCTTGCGCGCGGCGGCGCGGGTGCCGCGGGTGAGCGCGATCTGCTGCAGCAGCGGCAACGCACCGGCCAGCGTGTCCGCGCCGAGCACGGCGGCGGCGGAGGCGACCGAGCGCTCGGGACCCACACGCAGGCCCAGATAGGTGAGGAGCTGGGCCAGGTCGAGGCGGAGCAGCAGGTCGCCGGCCGCGATCTCGCCGCTTCTGGCGTCGACGAGCAGCACCCGGCCGTCCTTGTCCACGTGGATGCTCTCGCCGGTGAGGTGGCGGTGGGCGAGCCGGTGCGCCTCGAGCAGCCGCACCTGCTCCCAGATCTGGGCGAGCAACGCATCGTCGATCTCGTCGTCGCTGAGCTCCTCCAGCGGGCGGCTGTCGACGTGCTCGTACGCGAGGAGCGCCGCCTCGGTGCCCACCTCGCTGGTGCCGAGGAGGCGCGGCAGGTTCGCCCCCGCCGCCTGCGCCGCGTACGCCATCAGGGCCTCGCGCTCCAGCTCGGCGCGCAGTGAGCGGATGGCCCGCCGCCGCGTGTCCGGGTGCAGCCACACCCGGCGCCACAGCCGGTACACGATGCCGGCCACCTGCCGGTCCCGGTCGAGGACCGTCACGTCGAGCTGGGCGCCGCCGGCGAGGCCGACGAGGTAGCGGCGGCTGCCGGAGCTGTCGTCCTCGACGCGCCGCCCGCTCATGGGAGCGAAGCCGAGCCGTCTGAGCGCGTGGATCACCGCGCTGCCCGGAGGCCGGGTGTTCGCGCTGCCGATGCCGTACAGCGTGCCGTAGCCCACGGCGAGGCCGACCATGTAGGTGACGATCACGCCGAGGGCGGTCACCTTGGTCGCGGTGAACAGGGCGAACACGTCGAGCACGATCGCCCCCGCCATCAGCGTGCGCCAGCGCGGCCGGCGCGTCATCCGCACCGCCGTGGCGTACGCGATGGCGGGGGTGAGCACGGTGTTGAGCGGCTCGACCTCCCTGCCCCCGGTGAGGAGCTGTTTGAGGTCCGCGGCTCCCGAGCCGATCAGCCACTCGTCCAGCGTGTACGAGATCAGCAGGGCGAGGATGGCGGCGATGAGCCCCTGGGTGACGCGCATGCCGTCGCGGTGGAAGACCCGTTCGACGGCGAAGGCCATCGGGACGATCAGCACGGAGATGCCGCCGAGCAGCCCCGCGGCGGACGACAGCACGTCGGGCGCGCGGCCGGTTCCCGCCTGGACGTCGGTCTCCAGACCGTTGAGAGTGCGCTGCAGGGCGAGGGCGAGCAGCACCACGGCGGCGAGCGTGACCAGGGTGAGCAGGAAGCGCAGGGCGTCGGAGGGGCGGCGGATGCGCTGGGGTAGCAGGGGCTCAACGACGAGGACGGCTCCGGAATCAGGAGTCTCCGTCGTCGTATTCTTCTCCTTTATGCCCCTCACCACCAGCGATTCTGTGCGATCTTCGCACTCCGTGTCCACAATCGATGCATGCGACTTTCACTCGCCTCGGACAGCCTTGACGGCATAGCGTCACAGATCGTGACCGAAGCGGAGCGGCGCGGTCATTCAGTCACACTCTATGGAGCATTGGCTCCCGGTGGCCGGACGGATTGGGCCTGGTGCTGCGCGCAGGCGGCCCGCGACGTCGCGGCCGGCCGATCCGAACAGGCCATCGTGTGCTGCTGGACCGGTACCGGCGCCTCGATCGCCGCGAACAAGGTACCGGGCGTACGCGCCGCGCTGTGCGTAGATGCCGCGACCGCCGCGGGTGCGCGCACCTGGAACGACGCGAACGTGCTCGCGCTCAGCCTCCGCCTGACCTCTCGGCAGATCCTGACCGAGATCCTCGACGCCTGGTTCTCCACCGGGCCGAGCACCGCCGAGGACGACCGGGCGAACATCGGCCTGCTGAAAGAGCTGGAAGGCGCCTCGTAAAGTTACCGTCATGGAGTTGCGCGTTCTCGGTGCCTGCCCGCTCGACTGTCCCGACACCTGCTCGTGGGAGGTGACGGTCAAAGACGGCCAGGCCGTCGCCCTGCGCGGCAACCGCGACCACCCCTTCACCCGCGGCGCGCTCTGCGTGAAGGTCAACCGCTACCTGGAGCACAGCCGGGCGGCCGACCGGATCCTCCACCCGCTGAAGCGGGTCGGGCCGAAGGGCTCCGGGCGGTTCGAGCGGATCAGCTGGGACGAGGCGCTCACCACGATCGCCGACCGGCTGACCGCCATCATCGCGGAGCACGGCGGGGAGGCCGTCTGGCCGTACCAGGGCACCGGGACGCTGGGGTACATCCAGGGCGAGAGCGGCCTGGCCGGGCGGCGCTTCTGGAACGTGCTCGGCGCGTCGTACCACGATCTCAACATCTGCTCGCGCGCGGGAAACCTCGGCGTCAAGTACGTCAACGGCAGCGCCGGGGGCATGGACCCCGAGACGTTCGCGCTGTCCCGGCTGATCCTGCTGTGGGGGACGAACACCCTGACCAGCGGCCACCACATGTGGAAGTTCGTGCAGGACGCCCGCGCGAACGGCGCCCACGTCGTGGCGATCGACCCGATCAGGACCCGTACCGCGGAGCAGGCCGACGAGCACCTGCCGATCCGTCCCGGCACGGACGGCGCGCTCGCGCTCGGCCTGCTCTACGTGGTGCTGGAGGAGGGCGCGGAGGACCGCGACTACCTGGAGAACCACACGGTCGGCTGGGACGAGTTCCGCGCCGAGATCCTGAAATATCCGCCGAGCAGGGTGGCCGAGATCACCGGGCTGCCCGAGGCCGACATCCGCGCCCTCGGCGTACGGCTCGCGCACACCCGGCCCACCGCCATCCGCGCGACCATGGGCATCCAGCGGCACGAGGGCGGCGGCGCGGCGATGCGGGTGATCTCCTGCATTCCCGGCGTGACGGGCGACTGGCGGCACCCGGGCGGCGGCGTCTCCTACTCCACGTCCGCGCACTTCCCGTTGCACGTGGACCCGCGTGACGACCTGCTGGAGAAGCCGGTGCGCACGCTGACGATGACCCGGCTGGCCGACGGCCTGGACGAGTCCGTCAAGTGCCTGTGGGTCTACGCCGCAAACCCGCTCGGCTCGACCTCCGACCAGAATCGGGTGCGCGAGGCGCTGCTGCGCGAGGACCTGTTCACGGTCGTGATGGAGCAGTTCCCGACCGACACCGTCGACTACGCCGACATCGTGCTGCCCGCGACCATGCAGACCGAGCACATCGACCTGCACGCCGGGTACGGCCACATGTACGTGGTGTGGAACGAGCCCGCCGTCGAGCCCCCGGGCGAATGCGCGTCCACGTCGGAGACGTTCCGCCGGCTCGCCCGGCACATGGGCCTGACCGAGCCCTCGCTGTACGACTCCGATCTCGAACTGGCCGAGCAGCTCCTCACCGGGACGCCCGCCATCACGCTGGAGCGGCTGCGCAAGGAGGGGTGGGCGCGGCTGCCGGTCCCCGACCCGTTCGTCCCCTTCGCCGACGGCTTCCCGACGCCGTCCGGGAAGCTGGAGTTCGTCTCGGACCAGGCCGAGGCCGACGGCCTGCCCCGGGTGGCCGGCTACGTCCCCTCGCACACCGCCCGTACGGCCGTGCCGGGGAAGCTGACGCTGATCACCCCGGCACAGCACAACTTCCTCAACACGATCTTCAGCAACAACCCCGAGCTGCTCAGGCGCTCCAAGGGGCCGCGGGTCACGGTCAACCCCGTGGACGCCGAGGCGCGCGGGCTCGCGGACGGGCAGCTCGCCAGGGTGTTCAACGACAACGGCGAGTTCTCGGCGTACGTGGAGATCAGCGACCGGGTCCGGCCGGGCGTGGCCGCGGCGCCGAAGGGGCACTGGCCCAAGCTCAGCCCGGGAGGGGCCAACCCGAACGCCGTGGTGGACGAGCGCGACGCCGACATGGGCCGCGGCGCCGTCTATCACGACAACTTCGTGGACATCGCCCCCGCATAGAGGCCATGGTGCATGTAAAATGCATGCATGGTGGCTCTTCAAATCCGGGACGTACCGGCGGAGGTTCGTGACGCCCTGGCAGAACAGGCGAACGCTCGCGGGATGTCTCTCCAAGGACTCCTGCTCGAACTGGTGACGACCGAGGCCCGCCGCTCGCGGAACCTCGCCATCCTGAAGCGTGCCGGCGACCGTCCGGGCACGCATCTCGGCGAGGTCGGGGAGGCCGCGAAGGAGCTCGCGGCCATCCGATCCGAGCGGCTGGACCGCTCGGAGAGCGACAAGTGATCGTCATCGACGCGTCCGTCCTCGCTGAGGCGTTGACGGGATCCGGCCCAGTCGGAGAGGCGGCCCGCGCGGCGCTCACAGCTGATCCGCGATGGGCCGCGCCGCCTCATTTGAAGGTGGAGACGATGTCGGTCATCCGGGGACGCCTGCTGGGAAAGAAGATCAGCGCGGACGCCGCCGCAGAGGCCGCCGACGATCTGAGGGACATCGTGGTCGACAGAGTCGACGAAGACTGCCTGTTGCCCAGGATGTGGGCACTGCGCGACAACCTCTCGTCCTATGACGCCGCCTACGTCGCCGCGGCCGAGGCACTCCAGTGCGCGCTCGTCACCGCCGATCGCAGACTCGCCTCCGCAGTTGGGCCTCGCTGCCCTATTCGCGCTATCTGAGTCAGATGCGGAGCTTGAAGCCCTCGTGCGTGGGGGTGAAGCCAAGCGAGGCGTAGAAGCGGTGGGCGTCGTGGCGCGCCTTGTCCGTCGTGAGCTGGACGAGGCGGCAGCCGCGTTCGCGGGCCCGCTCGACGGCCCACTCCATCATCCGGCGCCCGATCCCCCGGTTCCGGTGCGGCGCGGCCACCCGGACCGCCTCGATCTGGGCGCGCTCCGCCCCGCGCCGGGACAGCCCGGGGATGAAGGTGAGCTGGAACGTCCCGACCATCTGGCCGTCCTCCTCGGCCACGATCAGTTCGTTGCGGGGGTCGGCGTCGATGGCCTCGAACGCGGCCATGACGTCGATTCCCTCGACGGGCTCGCGGGCCGCGGCGACGGCGTCGTCGTCGAGCATCGCCAGGATGGCCGGCACGTCCTCGCGCCGGGCGGTACGGAATGAAACAGACACGCGCTGAGCCTAGCGGCGGGGCGTAGGGGACCAAAGGGGCGGCTCAGGGTGCGCTCAGGGGTCTCCCCGATGCCGCGCACGCCCGCCGAGTTGCAGCCTTGAGCTATGAACGAACTGACTCGACGTGACGAGATGTCCCTCGCCGGAGCGGCTCTGCGCGGCGCGCCGTGGAAGGTCGCCGCCGTCTCGGGCGGAGTGGTCGCCGCGGTCGGCTTCCTGATGGGCTGGGTCCTCCCCGGCCCCGCCGACCTGGCCTGGTCGCTGTGTCTGGGCCTCCGTGTCTTCACGGTGGTGGCGGCCGTCGGCGCGATCGCGAAGCCGGATCACGGCGATCGGGTCACCCAGCAGGCGCGGCGCTGGTCGCTGCGCCACCCCTGGCGGTTCGCGCTCTATCCGGGACTCGGCTCCGCGGTGCTGATGTACCCGGTGCAGCTGGTCATCGGCCGGGAGGGCGTCTTCGGCGCGGCGTGGGACGCGCTGTGGGGTGGCGCGCTCGTCTACGTGATCACCGCCGTGATCGCGCTGTCGATGGGTCGCCGCACGCAGGGCAACGGCTGACGGGCGCTCCCGGGCGTCGCCCGCGGGGGCGGCGACGCCCCTCAGGCGCCGCGCTCGGCCTCGCTGCGGCAGACGCAGAACTCGTTGCCCTCGGGGTCGAGCAGCGTGACCCAGCCGGTGCCGTCCGCGTTGCGGTGGTCCTCGTACAGCGTGGCCCCAAGGCCGACGAGACGTTCGACCTCCTGGTCCCGGGTGGCGCCGTCGACGCCGTTGACGTCGAGGTGGAGCCGGTTCTTGGTCGCTTTCCCCTCAGGGACCCTGATGAAGAGCAGGTGCGGCGGCCCGTCGGGCCGGTCGAGCATGACCTCGTCGTCGCCGGGCTCGGACTCGACCAGCGGCCAGCCGAGGGCGGTGCTCCACCACCCGGCCAGCTCGTACGGACGGGCGCAGTCGACGGTCACCATGTGAATCTCAATCATGCGCTCACCCAAGCGAAACACCGCCAAAGCTGTCAAGCCGGTTATCCGTTGAAGGCGTCAACACCTGAGGGTTCCGCCGGGCGCGGATCGGGTCGCGACCGACTCCGGCCGGGACGAGCGCCGGCCGTACGTATCCACGAAGGCGGACTGCACCGGCCACGGAGTGTGTCCATGGTCGCGGGGATACCGACCGTCTGCCCCGGGTCGATCACCAGGACCGCGCCCGCGTAGGGGCGGCAGTGGCTCAGTGAGCGGCGCCGCCGGCCAGGTTGAGGCCGATCACGCCCAGGATGATGAACACGATCGAGACGATCTTCAGCAGGGACGCGTTGTCTCCCAGCAGGGCGATGCCGAGGAGCGCGGTGCCGACCGCGCCGATGCCGGTCCACACGGCGTAGGCCGTGCCGACCTCAAGGCTCTTGAGCGCCAGCGACAGCAGGCCGAAGCTGAGCACGGCGAAGACGAAGAACCCGACCGACCACCACAGATGCGAGAAACCGGCGCTCATCTTGAGCGAGTAGGCCATCGCGACTTCGAACAGGCCGGCGACGACGAGCAGGACCCAGGCCATGGCTCCCCCTTGGTACGAGACTGAACTTCCTGGTTACAGGGAGTGCGTCGTCTTCGCTTACCGGGTACGGCGCGTCTCGTCCGGGATGGCCGCGCGGTCGATCGCCGCAGGACCCATCAGTGGAGAAAGTAACACATCTCCACTTATTTGCTGCTATCCCACCAAATCGTGACGAACTGCCGCGGTGGGAGCGGCCACATCCCCAGCTCCTCCGCGGCCCGCGCCACCTCAGGGCCCCGCGCGGGGTCGAGGCAGAGCCGCAGGCACGCGGAGGACGCCATCTCCTCGATCGACTCGAAGGGCGCGTCGGGCGCGGTGTGCGCCTCGCTCTGCGCCGCGAACCCCATCTCGCGGGCGATCGCCAGCACGTCCTCGGATGTCGGTCGATCGGGCCTGGTCAGGCCATGAAAACGGCCCCAGAGCGGGTTCAGCCAGGTCGTCGGGTGGACCAGCGGGAGTTCGAGCACCACCCTGCGCCGCGCGTGCGCGTCGAGCGCGGCCAGGAACGGCACGAGGTCGGGCACGTTGAAGACGACGTGCGCGCACACGGCCACGTCGGCGACGGGCGTACGGTCGGCCACGTCCGGCCAGCGCCCCTCGACCAGCCGGATGGTGCCGCACCCGCTCTCACGTCCGCGCGCGGCCAGCGCCTCCAGCATGGCGCGGTTCTCGTCCACGGCGACCAGCGCCGCCGGACGCAGCGGGAGACTCGCCGCACCGGTACCCGCCCCGACGTCCAGCACCGACCCCTCGTCGGGCAGCGCCTCCCGGGCCCGCTCGTACGTCGGCCCCTGCGGTGCCGCGAGGACGGCGTCGGTCCTCCTGGCGAAGCGGGCGACCCGATGCGTCCACGGGCTGGCCGGCGCCTTCGCCAGGATCTCCTCAGGGATGGCCCAGGACTCGAGGTCCGCCCGCCAGCGTGCTGCTCGCTCATCAAGGCTCACAGTCGCCCAGAGTATCCATTTGCGCTCGCTGTGTTCATTGCGCTCGCTCCGCTCGCGCGGGCTCGGGGCGCCCACAGGCGATGTCTTCCCTCGTCGCTCGGAGTCGCTCGTCCCTCGCTGTGTCTATTGGCCTCGCTCCGCTCGGCGGCTCAGGGCGCCCGAAGTCGGCTCGTGCCCTCGTCACGTCCTCACTCCTTCGTCGCTCCGGGCGTTCCTCGGTTACTTCACCGCCGCGCCCCTCGCTCCCCACTCGCTCCTCAGTCCAGACACCGCCGCGCCCCTCGCGGGTGAGCGGTTGGCCTGGGTTCATGCACATGGCGCCCCTCGCGCGCACGGTCGCTCCTCAGCGTCCCTCGCGGGGTTGTGGGACATACCGGCACATTGCTTGCATATTGCCGGTTACCGGCGGGTAGCATTCCTTTAGAGTTACTGACTAGTACGTAACCCCCGACTGTCGTGGTTTCGAGGAGCGCACGAGATGGGCCACTACAAGAGCAACATCCGCGACCTGGAGTTCAACCTGTTCGAGGTGTTCGGGCGCGGGGAGATCCTCGGCGGCGGCCCGTTCCAGGACATCGACGAGGACACCGCCCGCAGCATCCTGGACGAGGTGAACCGGCTGGCCACCGGCCCCATCGCCGCGTCTTTCGAGGACGCCGACCGGCACCCGCCGGTGTACGACCCGGCCACGCACACCGTCACGATGCCCGAGAGCTTCAAGAAGTCGTACCAGGCGTGGGTCGACGCCGAGTGGTGGCGCATGGAGCTGCAGCCCGAGCTCGGCGGCACCCCCGCCCCGCGCAGCCTCGTGTGGTCGGTGGCCGAGCTGGTGCTCGGCGCCAACCCCGCCGTCTGGATGTTCGGCAGCGGTCCGGCGTTCGCCCGGCTGCTGTTCGAACTGGGCACCGAGGACCAGAAGCGGTTCGCCGAGCTGGCCGTCGAGCGCAACTGGGGCTCCACGATGGTGCTGACCGAGCCGGACGCCGGCTCCGACGTGGGCGCCGGCCGTACCAAGGCCGTACGGCAGGAGGACGGCACCTGGCACATCGAGGGCGTCAAGCGCTTCATCACCAGCGCCGAGCACGACATGGCGGAGAACATCTTCCACCTCGTGCTGGCCCGCCCCGAGGGCCACGGCCCCGGCACCAAGGGCCTGTCGATGTTCCTCGTGCCGAAGTACCTGGTCGACCTCGAGACCGGCGAGCTGCGTGAGCGCAACGGCGCGTACGTCACCAACGTCGAGAAGAAGATGGGCCTCAAGGTGTCCACCACCTGCGAGCTCACCTTCGGCGAGAAGCACCCTGCCGTCGGCTACCTCGTCGGCGACGTCCACGACGGCATCCGCCAGATGTTCATGGTGATCGAGCACGCCCGGATGATGGTCGGCACCAAGGCCATCGCGACGCTGTCCACCGGCTACCTGAACGCGCTCGACTACGCGAAGAACCGCGTCCAGGGCGCCGACCTGGGCCGGTCCGCCGACAAGACCGCCCCGCGCGTCACCATCACCCACCACCCGGACGTCCGCCGTGAGCTGATGCTGCAGAAGTCGTACGTGGAGGCCATGCGGGCGCTGGTGATGTACACGGCGACCTTCCAGGACTCCGTCCAGATCGCCGAGGCCGAGGGGCGCAGGGACGAGGCCGCCGAGGCGATGAACGACCTGCTGCTGCCCATCGTCAAGGGTGTCGGCTCCGAGCGCTCGTACGAGCTGCTCGCCCGCTCGCTCCAGACGCTCGGCGGCTCCGGCTTCCTGCAGGACTACCCGATCGAGCAGTACATCCGCGACGCGAAGATCGACTCCCTGTACGAGGGCACGACGGCGATCCAGGGCCAGGACCTGTTCTTCCGGAAGGTGCTCAAGAACCAGGGCGTCGCCCTCGGCTCGCTGCTCGGCGAGATCGCCGCGTTCGCGGGCTCCGAGGCGGGCAACGGGCGGCTGAAGGCCGAGCGGGCGCTACTCGGCGAGTCCGCGGCCGAGGTCAAGGCCATGGCCGACACGATGGCGGGCTGGGCGATCGCGTCGCTCGAGTCGCCGAAGGAGGTCTACAAGGTCGGTCTCAACACCACCCGGTTCCTGATGGCGCTGGGCGACGTGGTCCTGGCCTGGCTGCTGCTGCGCCAGGCGGAGATCGCGCTCGCGGCCCTCGGCGCCCCCGAGGCGCCGGACGCCGCCGACACCGCCTTCTACACCGGCAAGGTGGCCGCCGCGACGTTCTTCGCGCAGACGGTCCTGCCCCGGGTCGCCGCCGAGCGCCGGGTACTCGACGCCACGTCCCAGGACGTCATGGAGCTGCCGGAGGACGCCTTCTAGCCGTACCGGCTCCGAATCCGGCGATCGCGCGGTTCCCTCGGGAGAGGGCGCGCGATCGCCGCGTTTCCGGGTGACGCGTCGGGAGCCGGATGGGCTGACCCCACGGCTGAAGCCGAGGCCGCGCCCGAGAATTTTCGATCAGCCAGAGCCGGGTATGACCGTGGCATACGCGTTGTTTACCGTCCGGAGGTTCGGCGATGGGCATCGGGGTCAGCCTCTTCTTTCTCACGCTCGGAGCGATCCTGAAGTTCGCCATCGACCCCGATGTGCTCGGAAAAGCCGTGCACATCGATGTGATCGGCGTGATCTTCATGATCGTCGGAGGCGTGGGGCTGCTCCTCAGCGTCGTCCTCGGCTCCCGCCGGGGTGCCACCTCGGACAGCCAGCTCATGGAACACGAGAACCACCCGCCCAAGCCCTGAGCCGAGCCCGCGCCGTCAGGGTCAGACGGCGTACTGCACGGCGGCGCGGGACGCGAGGATCGGCTTGATGTGCTCGGCGATGATCGACAGGTGCGTCGGGTGGTCCCGGTAGGCCAGGTAGTCCTCGACGGTGTCGAAGTCGGCGACCACGGCGAACTCGTGGTTGCCGGGGTTGATGCCCGCGTCGGCGCCGACGGCGTAGCTCCTGATCTGCGAGATGATCCCCGGCAGGGTGTTCAGCCGCGCGGCCACCTCCGCCTTCTGCTCGGCGGTGGCGTCCTCGGTCCAGGTGAACAGCACGACGTGCCGGATCATGGTCGTCCCCTTCGCGGTGTGACTGCGGGAGGAAGCCTAGTGCTCGGCCGCCGTCGATTGACTCGGCGAGGGCGCGTCACAGCCAGTGCCACTCGACCGACGCCGCCCGCCTCCTGGCGGCCAGCCAGTCGGTGAAGGCTGCGGCGCCCGCCTCGGCCAAGGTGGCCGGGTCCTCCCCGGCCGGGCGGCGCTCCAGGACCACACCGGTGAGATGGCCGTCTCCGTGGCGTACGGGGCCGACCACGGCGCCCTCCGGGGCATCGCGGAGCGGCTCCGGCAACTCCCACGCCCGGCGCTCGCCCAGCGTCACCCGGGCCTCGCCGTACCCGAGCAGGCCGCCCAGGCCGCCTGGGTCACCGAGGCCGAGCAGGGACGCGACGTCCACGGGCCGGGGGCCGGTCGCCCAGAGCGCGCGCACCAGGTCGAATCCGGGACGGTGGGCGGCGAGATAGCCGGGCGCCAGCTCCGCCTCCTTGCGGCGCCGGAACCGCCGCCGCCGGGCGACCCCGGCGATGAACGCCTCGAACTGGGGCCCGGACATCCCCATCTCCGCCAGCCAGGAGAGCGTGGCGGCGCGGTCGTGCAGCCCCCAGGCCCCGCGGATCTCCCGGGCGGCCTCCCGGAGCTCCTCGTCGTCCACCGGTTCGTCGTCCGCGAGCACCTCGTTGTGGACGAGGCACTGCTCGACGATCTCGTCGTGGACCGCCACCTCCCGGCGGGTGAGGGTGCGCAGCATGGCCAGGACCTCCGCGACCGGGACGTGTACCCGGTCGACGGTGAGCAGGTAACCGGCCGCCCAGTGGGTGGAGTGTTCGATCAGCCATGGGACGCCGTCGTCCGCGGGGGTGCTGATCGCGACCGTCCCGCCGCCCGGATGGTTCACCAGGAGGTCGTAGTCCACCACCGGGGAGCCGGGGCGCACGTCCACGACGAGCTGGACCCGCGCCGCCGGGTGCCGGGCCGACCACTCGGCCACCGCGCGCCGGGCGTCCGGTACGGCGGCGCGGCGCCGGCGCAGCCCGCGCAGAAGCTCCACGCCTTCGGAGAGGACGCGAAGGAAGTCCTCGGCGCCGGCTCCCGTCGTCAGGGGCAGGGGGCTGCTCACGGTCTCTCCTCGGATGAGCCGGTGCCGCGCGACGAGGCCGTCCAAGGGGGCTGGGTGATGGCCTCGCCGCGCAGGTCCGCGGTGGCGCCCGGGCGGCATCCGATCCGCACCGATCCCGTTCTCCCGGGCGCCTGCGTCAAACGCTAGGCCGCCCTGCTTGGGGCCTACTGGTCTTGATCTTGGAGACGACTTGGGGGCGGCCCCGCCGATGCGGGACCGCCCCCTCACGCGTTCCGTGACCCCTCACGGGATCGCGGAGATCATCCCCAGGCCAGCATGCGCAGCGGGTCCTCCAGCATGGCGCCCACGTCGCGGAGGACGTAGGAGCCTTGCTCGCCGTCGATCACGCGGTGGTCGAACGACAGCGCCAGCGTGGTGACCTTGCGGACCGCGAGCTGGCCGTCCACCACCCACGGCATGTCGCGGATCTGGCCGATCGCCAGGATCGCCACCTCGCCGGGGTTGATGATCGGCGTGCCCGCGTCCACCCCGAACACGCCCACGTTGGTGATCGTGATCGTTCCGCCGGTCAGCTCGGCGGGCGTGCACTTCCCGGCCCGCGCCCGCTCGGTCAGCTCGGCCAGCGCCCGGGCCAGCTCGGGCAGGGACATCGCGTGCGCGTCCTTGATCTTGGGCACGATCAGCCCGCGTTCGGTGGCCGCGGCGATGCCGAGGTTCACGTACCGCTTGACGATGATCTCCTCATCGGTCCACGCGGCGTTCGCCATCGGGTGCCGCTTCACGGCGGTGAGCAGCGCCTTGGCCACCAGGAGCAGGGGCGAGACCTTCACCCCGGCGAAGTCCGGCAGCTCGCGCAGCCGGCGGACCGCCTCCATCGTCTCGGTGACGTCCACCTGGAGCCACTCGGTGACGTGCGGCGCGGAGAACGCGCTGGCCACCATGGCCTGCGCGATCGCCTTGCGCACGCCCTTCACCGGGATGCGCTCCTCCCCACCCGCCGGTACGGCTCCCGCCTGGTACGGCACCGCCACGGGCGCCGCGACGGCGGCCTGGACGTCGTCGCGGGTGATCGACCCCTGTGGACCGGTGCCCACCACCGTGGACAGGTCAACCCCGAGGTCCTTGGCGAGCTTGCGCACCGGCGGCTTGGCCAGCACGGAGACCCGGCCGCCCTGCCGGGGCACGGCCGGGGCCGGCGCCTGGGGCTGCGCCGGCACGGGGGTGGGCGCAGGAGCGGACACCGGAGCCGACGGCGCGGCGGCCGGCTGCTTGCGGGGGCGGCGCGTCGTCGTACCGGGCTTGACGCCGTACCCGACCAGCACCGGCTGGCGCTCCGGCTTGGGCGCCGGTCCGCCGACCATCCCCGGCTCCACCGCGCCCTCGACCGGCGGGACCGACTCTCTCGGCTCATCGGCGCCGTCCTCCGGGACGACGTCCACCGAGATGATCGGCGTGCCGACCTCGACGGTCTGCCCCTCGGACACCATCAGCGCGGACACGGTGCCCTCGTACGGGCACGGCAGCTCCACCACGGCCTTGGCCGTCTCGATCTCGACGATCGTCTGGTTGATCTTGACGGTGTCCCCGGCGGCCACGTGCCACTTGACGATCTCGGCCTCGGTCAGCCCCTCGCCCACGTCGGGAAGCTTGAACTCACGCAACATGAGGATCCTCCCTTTCCTAGTAGGCGAAGACGCGGTCCACCGCGTCGAGCACGCGGTCGAGGTCGGGCAGGTAGTGGTCCTCAAGGCGGGACGGCGGGTAGGGCGTGGAGAACCCGCCGACGCGCAGCACGGGGGCCTCCAGGTTGTAGAAGCAGTGCTCGGTGATCCGCGCCGCCAGCTCCGCGCCGAAGCCGCTGAAGACCGGCGCCTCGTGGACGACCACGCAGCGGCCGGTCCGCGCCACGGACTCGACGAGCACGTCCAGGTCGAGCGGGTTGAGCGAGCGCAGGTCGATCACCTCGACGTCGCGCCCGTCCTCCTCCGCCGCGGCCGCGGCGGAGAGGCAGGTCTTCACCATCGGCCCGTACGCGAGCAGCGTCACGTCCGAGCCCCGCCGTACGGTCCTGGCCCGGTCGAGGGGCAGGCCGGAAGCGGCGAGGTCCACCTCGGCCTTGTCCCAGTAACGGCGCTTCGGCTCGAAGAAGATGATCGGGTCGTCGCAGCGGACCGCGTCCTGGATCATCGTGTACGCGTCGGCCGGGTTGGAGCAGGACACCACGCGCAGCCCGGCGGTGTGCGTGAAGTACGCCTCGGGCGACTCGGAGTGGTGCTCCACCGCGCCGATGCCGCCGCCGCAGGGGATGCGGACGACGACGGGCAGCTTGACCGCGCCGAGCGAGCGGAGCGGCATCTTGGCGAGCTGCGTGATGATCTGGTCGGCGGCGGGGAACACGAAACCGTCGAACTGGATCTCGCACACCGGGCGATAGCCGCGCAGCGCCAGTCCGATGGCGGTGCCGATGATGCCCGACTCGGCGAGCGGGGTGTCGATGACGCGGTCCTCGCCGAACTCCTTCTGCAGGCCGTCGGTGACGCGGAAGACGCCGCCGAGCTTGCCGACGTCCTCGCCCATCACGAGGACCTTGGAGTCCTCCTCCATCGCGCGGCGCAGGCCCTCGTTGATCGCCTTGGCCAGGGTCAGTGTGGTCATCGGCCGGCCCCCGTCTCAGCGCCGTTCTCGAAGCTCGCCAGGTATGCCAGGTACTGCTCCCGCTCCTCGTCCACCAGGGCGTGCGGGCCGCCGTACACGTGGTCGAACATCGCCTGGGGTTCGGGGTCGGGCAGTTCGAGGCAGCGCCGGCGCACGTCCTTGCCGAGCGCGTCGGCCTCGGCGTCGACCTTCTCGAAGAACTCCTGGTCGGCGAGCTGGTTCTTGAACAGGTACGCCTTGACCCGCTCGATCGGGTCCTTCAGCTTCCACGCCTCCAACTCGTTGGCGACCCGGTAGCGGGTGGGGTCGTCCGAGGTGGTGTGCGCGCCCATCCGGTACGTGAACGCCTCGATCAAGGTCGGCCCCAGACCGTTGCGGGCGTCCGCGAGCGCCTTTCGGGTCACCGCGAGGCAGGCGAACACGTCGTTGCCGTCCACACGGATGCCGGGGAAGCCGAAGCCGGAGGCGCGCTTGTACAGCGGGATGCGCGTCTGCTTCTCCAGCGGCTCGGAGATCGCCCACTGGTTGTTCTGGCAGAAGAACACCACCGGGGCGTTGAACACGGACGCCCAGATGAAGGACTCGTTCACGTCACCCTGGGACGTGGCGCCGTCGCCGAAGTACACGATCGTGGCGGCCTCGGCGCCGTCGCGCTGGACGCCCATGGCGTACCCGACGCCGTGCAGCGTCTGGGAGCCGATGACGATCGTGTAGAGGTGGAAGTTGTGCTCGTACGGGTCCCAGCCGCCGTGGTTGACACCGCGGAACATGCCGAGCAGCTTCACCGGGTCGACGTCGCGGCACCAGGCCACGCCGTGCTCGCGATAGGTGGGGAACGCCATGTCGGCGTCGGTCAGGGCCCGGCCGGAGCCGATCTGCGCGGCCTCCTGCCCGAGCAGCGAGGCCCAGAGTCCGAGCTCGCCCTGCCGCTGGAGGGCGACGGCCTCCAGGTCGATGCGCCGCACCAGGACCAGGTCCCGGTAGAGCGAGCGCACCTCCTCGGTGGTCAGCTCGATGTCGTAGTCGGGGTGCTCGACTCGCTCGCCTTCCGGCGTGAGCAGTTGGATGAGCTCCGGGGGTGCGTCGGCACCACGAGGGGCTTCGGCTGTCACGTGCCACTCCTGTGCGTCTAGGGCCGCGCGCGTGTGGGGTCGCCACCCGAGTACGGCCGGGTCCTCACGCGGTCGGCGTCCATGGTGTGAATACCGGCCGCGTATGCGGACATCGTGGCAGAGGCCACTCCCCGCCGCGCAAGCCCCTTCTCGACGCCCACCCTTCCACGTTCCCCGAACCCCTTGGGCGAACCATGGTCATCAGGTGGGCGCGAGAGGGACTCAGCCTCATCCGGCGCGGTACACCACCCGGCCGTCGATCATAGTCAGCCAGGCGTCCACCCCGGCCAGCTCGTCCACGCCGAGAGTGTCGAGGTCGCGGTCGAGGACGACCACGTCAGCCAGCTTTCCGGGGGTCAGCGAGCCGATCCTGTCCTCCATCCGGACCGCGTACGCGGCGTCGATCGTGTGTGCGCGCAGCGCCTCGTCCAGGGTCACCGCCTGGTCCGCGCCGATCGGGCCGCCCTCGCGGGTGCGCCGCCGTACGGCGTTGGCGACGGTCTCCATCGGACGCAGCGAGGAGACGAAAGCGTCGCTGGACAGCACGGGGCGCAGCCCGGCGTCGATCTCCTCGCGCATCGGCTGGAGGCGGTGGCCCCGCTTCTCGCCGAGCCGCCGGACGAAGTCCGTCCCGCTGTCGAAGAGGAAGTTGGGCTGGTTGACGGGGATCACGCCGAGCACGGCGAAGTCGCGCACCTGGGCCTCGGTCGGGTGGCCGCAGTGCTCGATGCGGGGCCGGGAGTCGTCGCCGGTGACCGCCACGGCGGCCCTGATCGCGTCCAGCGCGTAGGACATCGCGAGGTCGCCCTGGGTGTGGATGCCGACCTGCCAGCCCGCCTGGGCGGCCCGCCGTACGAGCGCGGTGAGCTCCTCGGGCGAGTGGTAGGTGGAGCCGGTGAACTGGCCGTGCTCGCCGTACGGCTCGCTGAAGAGCGCGGTGCCGCCGAGCAGGGTGCCGTCGGCGTAGAACTTCATCGCGCCGAGGCGCAGCCAGTCGTCGCCGAACGGCCCGGCCAGCCCGATCTCGGCCAGGTCGTCCAGCATGTGCGAGAGCGGCATGCAGATCGTGCGGACCGGCAGCGTGCCGGCGGCGCGCGCGGCCCGGTAGATCTTCAGCTCGCGCCGGGACACCTGGGGGTCGCACACGGTGGTCACACCGGCGGACAGGTACGCCTCGCCCGCGGACGCGAGCCAGGAAAGCAGCTGCTCGGCCGGCAGGTCGGTGTGGAAGTTGGGGCCGTGGCAGCCGATGTCCACGGCGAGCGGCAGCAGCAGCTCCATCGCGGAGTCGAGCACCATGCCGGTCAGCCGCCCGCCCTCGTCGCGGAGGAAGGCGCCGCCGGCCGGGTCGGCGACGTCGGCGGTGATGCCCCGCCAGGTCAACGCGGCCGAGTTCACGACGGCCTGGTGCCCCGACACGTGGTAGATGATCACGGGGTGCTCGGTCGTGGCCTCGTCGATCTGGCGCATCGTCGGGCGGCCCTCGGGGTACTTGGCGTCGTCCATGCCGAACGCCCTGATCCACTGGCCCGGCGGGGTGACCGCGGCCTCGGCGGCGATCGCCGCCACCAGGTCGGCCACGCTGCCCACCCGCGGGTAGCGGGCGTCCACCGACACCAGCGACTCGGCGGTGGAGAGCAGGTGGTTGTGCGGGTCGATGAAGCCGGGCAGGACGGTGCGCCCGGCCGCGTCGATCACCTCGGCCCCCGGTCCGGCCGCCGCCAGCACCTCCTCGGCCCGGCCCACGGCGAGCACCCGCCCGTCCCGTACGGCGAGCGCCTCAGCGATCGGCCGAGCCCGGTCCATGGTGCGGACCTTGGCATTGGTGACGACGACGATCGACGACAACTCTCCTCCTCTGAATCGTGAACAGCTGATCGTGCGGGGGGTGACGTGGTGGGGAACGTTCCAGGAGATCTCAGGCGGTGGCGGACGCCCGCGCCGTGCTGGCGGCCGGCGCGTCGCGGTGCCGCGGCGCGATCGCCAGGCAGATCACGCTGAGCGCGCACATGCCGATGAGCAGGCCGATGGCCGGGGCCGGGCCGCCCCCGCCCGCCCTGACCATGGCGGTGGCGGCGAGCGGCGAGAGCCCGCCGAAGATCGCGCCGGCCACCTGGTACGCCAGGGACATGGCGGTGTAGCGGACCCGCGGGGCGTACATCTCGGCCAGCAGGGTCGCCATCGGTCCGTACGTGGCGGACATGGCGAGCCGCATGACGCCCATCAGCAGGAAGATCAGCACGGTGTTGTGCGACCCCATCACCATGAACTGGGGGACGGCGAGCGCGGCCACGGCCACCAGGCCGGTGATGACCACGCGACGGCCGCCGAACCGGTCGCCGAGCCAGGCGACGCCGAGGGTGGCGACCAACTCGACGAAGGCCGCGAAGCTGAGGCCGTTGAGCACGAGCTGCTCGGAAACGCCGACGTCGGGGCCGGTGGCGTACGCCAGCAGGAACGTCGTGGCGATGTAGTAGCCGCCGATGGCGACCGGCAGGGCGCCGATGCCGAGCAGGACGGGCACCCACGAGGTGCGCAGGGTCTCCTTGATCGGCAGCTCGGCCGGGGTCTCGGCCTGCACCTGCTGGAAGACCGGCGACTCCTCGACCTTGAGCCGGATGAACAGGCCGACGAGCACGAGCACGGCGGAGGCGAGGAACGGCACCCGCCAGGCCCAGGCGCGCAGCGCCTCGTCGCCGAGCAGCGTCATGAGGCTGAACGCGCCGGTCGCCAGCAGGGCGCCGGCCGAGTTCCCGAGCTGGGCGAAGCCGCCGTAGAAGGTCTTCTTCTCCTCCGGGGCGTGCTCGACGGCCATGAGCGCGGCGCCGCCCCACTCACCGCCCACCGCGAGGCCCTGCACGAAGCGGAGCACCACGAGGATGACGGGCGCGAAGACGCCGATGCTGGCGTACGTGGGCAGCAGGCCGACGATGAAGGTCGCCGCGCCCATCATCAGCAGCGTGACGACGAGGGCGGACTTGCGTCCCACCCGGTCGCCGAAGTGGCCGAAGACGATGCCGCCGAGGGGGCGGGCGAAGAACCCGACCGCGTACGTCGCGAACGAGGCCATCACACCGACGAGCGGGTCGGTGGAGGCGGGGAAGAACAGGTCGCCGAACAGCAGGGCGGCGGCCGTCGCGTAGACGTAGAAGTCGTACCACTCGATCGTGGTGCCGACGAACGCCGCGAAAGCCGCCCGGCGGGGGGCGCTTGCCGTCGAGGGGGCGCGTCCGTCCATGTGGTCCTCCGTTGAGCTGGGAATTCTGCGACCTTAGGGCCACCCGAACACGGGTTAACCTGGGCAAATCGCCCGTCGCGAGTGTTATCAGAGTGCAAACCGCACAGGGGGTCCCATGCCGCTGACCGTCGCCGACGTGCTCGCCATGCCCGGGCTGGAGGTCCGGTTGCTGACCGGCCAGGAGGGCCTGGGCAACCACGTCCGCTGGGCACACGTCACCGAGCTGCCCGACCCCGTGCCGTGGCTGCGCGGCGGCGAGCTGGTGATGACCGTGGGCCTCGGGCTGCCGTCGTCGCCGGAGGGGCGGCGCGACTACGTGCGGCGGCTCGCGGGCGCGCGATGCGCCGCGCTGGCCTTCGCCCTGGACGAGCGGATCACCGCCGTGCCCCCGGAGGTCCTGGAGACGGCGGCCGACCTCCGGCTGCCCGTGCTCGAGATCATCGGCGTCACCCCCTTCATCGCCGTCGCCGAGGCCGTCGCCCAGTGGCACGCGGACGAGCGCGTACGCGGAGAACGGCGTGCGGTCGCGGCGCAGGAGGCCATGGCGCGGTCCGCGCTGCGGGCCGGCCCCCTGGGCATCCTGCGCGCGCTGGCAGAGCATACGGGCGGCGAGACACTGCTCCTGGACCCGCGCGGACGACCTCGCAGCGCCTGCCCGGCCACCTCCGCCCCCGCCGTCTCATCCGCCTCAGGCGGCCCCGGGTCGCCGGGCCGGCCCGGCTGGCACGCCGAGGCCGTCGCCGCCGTCCGCGACTCCGCCGGGACCCCGCGCCGGGCGATCTCCATCGACCGGGGCGAGCGGGTGCTGCTCGTGCAGAGCCTCGGTTTCTCCGGCCCGCCGCGTGGCTGGCTCGCCCTTTGGTGCGCGGGCCCGGTCGAGTGGCACGTACGCGTGCTGGCCAACCAGGCGGCCTGCCTGCTCGCCATCGACCTGATCGGCGCGCACCGGACCCGCACCCGCGCGCACGCGCAGCGCGCGGCGCTGCTCGCCGGGGTGCTGGACGCGGACGAGGCGACGATGCCGTACGCCGCCGACCGGCTGGCCGAGGTCTGCCCCATGGCGCCGCCGCCCTACGAGGTCGTGGTCGCGCGCCCCAGGGACCCCGCTCCGGCGGGAGGCGGCCAGGCGGATCTGGCCGAGGCGGCGATCGACGCGCTGGCCGACGTCCTCGGCGACCCCGCCGCCGAGGAGCTCACCTTCGTCTGCCGCCGCCCCGAGGGGCTCGTCCTCGTGGTTCCCGAGACGACGCCGCGCCTCGGCCGGGCGCTCGCCGAGCGGCTGACCGCGCTCACCGGGCGGGACATCGCCGCCGGAGCCTGCCGTGCCGCCGACCTGCGCGAGATCGCCCCCGCCGTACGGCACGCGGCCGCCGTGGCCGGACGGATTCCGGGGGGATACGGGCACGTGGACGAGATGGAGTCGTGGGCGCTGCTGCGCGACGCGCTCGACCCCGACGGCGCCGGTCGCTTCGCGGAGATCGTGTTGCGCCCGCTGCGCGACCACGACGCGCAGCACGACACCGCGCTGCTGCCCACGGTCCGCACGTTCCTCGACTGCGCGCAGAACCTCGAATCGGCGGCGCGACGCCTGCGGGTGCACCGCAACACGCTGCGGATGCGGCTGCGCACGGCCGAGCGGGTCTCCGGCCGGTCGCTCTCCGACCCCCGGCACCGGCTGGAGTTGTGGCTCGCGCTCTCCCTGGAGGAGATGGTCCCCCCGGGCCGCCGGGAATGAGCCCGCGCGCCTGCGGATACCCTTGACCGCGACATCGGACACCAGCCCAGGAGGACACCAGTGGCGCGCGTCATCGTCGACGTCATGCTCAAGCCGGAGATTCTCGACCCCCAGGGCCAGGCGATCGCCCGCGCGCTGCCCCGGCTGGGCTTCTCCGGCGTCCAGGACGTACGGCAGGGCAAGCGGTTCGAGGTGGAGATCGAGGGCGAGGCCGACGAGGCCGCGCTCGCCGAGGTCCGGAAGATGGCCGAAACCCTTTTGGCCAACACGGTGATCGAGGATTTCACCGTTCACGTGGAGCGGTAAAACAGCACATTCCACACTTCAAAAAGCCGACAAAGCACCTAAGACGTAACATTGGCGCGACCACTGAATAACAGGCGCGTCATTTTGCGGTTAGCCCGGATTCCTCGGGGAAGCCTTTCACGGTGACCTTCAACACCGGGAGGGGTCCGGTGGACATCGAGTTCTCGCTGGCTTTACCACGGGATGCGATCGGCATTCCCCTGGTCCGCCGGGTGCTCGGCGACGCGCTGCGTTCGCTGGGCGTGACCGAGAGCTGTGTGTCCGACATTCTCCTGGCGACCTCGGAGGCGTGCGCCAACGCCGTACGGCACGGCGGACCCGCCGATCGCTACCGGGTGATAGCGGCCATCGGTGCGGGCCGCTGCGAGGTGCGGATCATCGACTGCGGCCACGGGCTCAACGCCATCCCCCGGCAATACCCGCCCGGAGACGCCGAGCACGGCCGGGGCATCCTGATCATGCAGTCGGTCGTGGACGAGATCTCCTTCGACATCACGCCGGGCCGCGGCACCACGGTCCGGCTGTCCAAGGAGCTCGCCTGGGACGAGGACGCCGTCGCCCGCTTCCTCACCCTGGACCGCCAGCTCGCCGCCGTCTGACCCGCGCTCCCCCGCGATCGACCGCCCCTCAGATTGGGGCGGTTTTGGCTTCACCCGATAACCTGAGGCGTACCGCCACAGACCGCCGCCCATGAATGAGGCGGTGGCGTGGCGCGCCCATGCCTTGGAGGGGAACCGTGGGGGTCCTGTCATGAACGCTGCCCGTGTGGGCGTCGTCACCTTTCCCGGAACACTCGACGACCAGGACGCGGCCCGTGCCGTACGGCTGGCGGGAGCCGAGCCGGTGCCGCTCTGGCACGCCGACCACGACCTCAAGGGGGTGGACGCGGTCTTCCTCCCCGGCGGGTTCTCCTACGGCGACTACCTGCGCTGCGGGGCGATCTCCCGGTTCTCGCCGCTGATGGACGAGCTGATCCCGGCCGCCCGCGCGGGCCTGCCGGTCCTCGGCACCTGCAACGGCTTCCAGATCCTCTGCGAGGCGCACCTGCTGCCCGGCGCGCTCACCCGCAACGGGGGTCTGCACTACATCTGCCGTGACCAGGGCATCCGCGTGGAGAACGCGGACACCGCCTGGACGTCCGACTTCGAGGCCGGCCAGGAGATCGTGCTGCCGGTCAAGCACGGCGAGGGCCGCTACGTGGCGGACACGGAGACCCTCGCCGCCCTGGAGCGCGACGGCCGGGTCGTGTTCCGCTACGTCGGGGGCAACCCCAACGGCTCGCTCAACGACATCGCGGGCATCACGAACGAGGCCGGGAACGTCGTCGGCCTCATGCCCCACCCCGAGCACGCCGTCGAGGAGCTGACCGGCGCCCCCAGCGTGGACGGCCGGGGCTTCTTCACGTCCATCCTCAAGAGGCTGGTGAACGCATGAGGAGTGGTGAGCGACCGATGAGTCTCGACTCCGTGAAGCGGGCCGCCGAGACGCCCGACGAGCCGATGCCGTACGCCGAGCTGGGCATGAAGGGCGACGAGTACCAGCGGGTGTGCGACATCCTCGGCCGCCGGCCGACCGGCTCCGAGCTCGCGATCTACTCGGTGATGTGGAGCGAGCACTGCTCGTACAAGTCGTCCAAGGTGCACCTGCGCCAGTTCGGCACCAAGGCGCCGAAGTCGGACGCCCTGCTGGTCGGCATGGGTGAGAACGCCGGCGTGGTGGACATCGGCGACGGCTGGGCCGCGACCTTCAAGATCGAGTCGCACAACCACCCGTCGTACGTGGAGCCGCACCAGGGCGCGGCCACCGGCGTCGGCGGCATCGTCCGCGACATCATGTCGATGGGCGCCCGGCCGATCGCGGTCATGGACGCGCTGCGCTTCGGCGGCGCCGACCAGCAGGACACGCGGCGGGTGCTCCCGGGCGTCGTCGAGGGCATCAGCCACTACGGCAACTGCCTCGGCCTGCCCAACATCGGCGGCGAGGTCGTCTTCGACCCCTGCTACATCGGCAACCCCCTCGTGAACGCGCTCTGCGTGGGCCTGCTGCGCAAGGACCAGATCAAGCTCGCCACCGCCCCCGGCCCGGGGAACAAGGTCGTGCTCTTCGGCGCGCGCACCGGGGCCGACGGCATCGGCGGCGCGTCCGTGCTCGCGTCCGCGACCTTCGAGGACGAGTCGCAGGCCAAGCGGCCCGCCGTCCAGGTCGGCGACCCGTTCATGGAGAAGCTGCTCATCGAGTGCTGCCTGGAGCTCTACCAGGCCGACGTGGTCGTGGGCATCCAGGACCTCGGCGCGGCCGGCGTCTCCTGCGCGACGACCGAGCTGGCCGCCAAGGGCACCGGCGGCATGACCGTGGACCTCAACCTCGTCCCGCTGCGTGACCCGACGCTGCGGCCCGAGGAGATCCTGATGAGCGAGTCGCAGGAACGCATGATGGCCGTCGTCACGCCGGAGGACATCCCGGCGTTCATGGCCATCTGCGAGAAGTGGGACGTACCCGCGACCGTCATCGGCGAGGTCACCGACACCGGCAGGCTGGTCATGACCTGGGACGGCGACGTGATCGTCGACATCCCGCCGGGCACCGCCGCCGACGAGGGCCCCGTCTACGAGCGTCCCTTCCACGAGCCGGCCGGCCAGGCCGCGCTCAACGCCGACGGCCCGGAGCGGCTGCCGCGCCCCGAGGACCTGCGCGAGACGCTGCTGCGGCTGCTCGGCTCGCCGAACCTCGGGTCCAAGGAGTGGGTGACCTCCCAGTACGACCGGTACGTCCGGGGCAACACCGTCCTGGCGCAGCCCGCCGACGCCGGCATGCTGCGTATCTCCGAGGTCATGCCCGGCGCGGAGGAGACCACCCGCGGCATCGCGCTGGCGACGGACGGGAACGGCCGCTACGCCCGGCTCGACCCGTACGCCGGGGCGCAGCTCGCACTCGCCGAGGCGTACCGGAACGTGGCGGTGACGGGCGCGGCCCCGCTGGCCGTGACGAACTGCCTCAACTTCGGCTCGCCGGAGGACCCCGAGGTGATGTGGCAGTTCGCCGAGGCCGTGCGCGGCCTCGCGGACGCCTGCAAGACGCTCGGCGTGCCGGTGACCGGCGGCAACGTGTCGTTCTACAACCAGACCGGCTCCACAGCGATCCACCCGACCCCGGTCGTGGGCGTCCTCGGCGTGATCGAGGACGTGGCCACGCGGGTCAGGTCCGGATTCACCACGGAGGGGCTGCGCGTGGTGCTGCTCGGCGACACGCGCGACGAGTTCGGCGGGTCGGAGTGGGCGCACGTGGCGCACGGCCACCTGGGCGGGCTGCCGCCGGCCGTCGACCTGGAGGCCGAGCGCGCCCTCGGGTCCGTGCTCGTCGAGGCGGCCCGCGACGGCCTGCTGGAGGGCTCGCACGACCTGTCCGACGGCGGCCTCGCCATCGCCCTCGCCGAGGCGTGCCTCGCCCAGGGCGTCGGCGCGACCCTCTCGCTGCCCGGCGACGACGCGTTCGTCGACCTGTTCAGCGAGTCGACGTCCCGCGCCCTGGTCTGCGTACGGCCGGAGGCGTTCGAGGCGCTGGCCGAGCTGTGCGGCCGGTACGAGGTCCCCTGCTACGGCCTCGGCACGACCGGCGGCGCGTCGCTCGCCGTCGAAGGCGTCTTCGAGATCCCGGTCGCGGAGCTGCGGGAGACGCACGCCGCGCCGCTCCCGGCGATCTTCGGCTGATCCGTGTCATCCGCCGGGGCCCGGGTGGCCCCGGCGGACGCCGTACTCCTCCGCGAGACGGCCCAGCAGGGCGACGAACCCGAGCAGCCACGCCGCGAACGCGATCCACACCTGGACGTTCCCGATGCTGACGAGGGCGGGGATCGCGGCGACCGCACCGAGGTTGTGGCACGCCGCGCCGTACATGCCGAGGGGGAAGACGATGCTCCACCATCCCGGCTCGTAGCTGAGCGGGACCCGGTGCCGCACGTGCCGCCACCAGCCGACGAGGATGAGCGCGGGATAGAGCCACGTGCCGAAGGCCCAGAAGATCAGCGAGACGTGCGGCGTGAAGAAGCGGGTCGCGAGCGCCGCGGGCGCCGACGTCATGGTCGCGATCTGGGTGCCGGCGACCGTGCTGATCGCGGTGGCGCCCATCGCCACCCAGTACGGCGGGGTGAGATCCCCCGGCCGGACCGCGTGAACCGCCAACCGCAGCGCGACGCAGATCCCGACCAGGCCGTAGAGGCAGACCGAGACGGCCCAGAAAACGAGTGCAAGCAGCGCGAGCACGTCCCGCCCGGCGTCCGCCGTCCGTTCCAGCGTCGCGGCCAGCACGGCCACGGACTGGCCGCCGACCACCCAGACGAACCAGGTTCCCTCCGCCCCGCCGAGCGGCTCCTGGCCTCTGCGGCTGAGCACCACCGCCCACGGCACGGCGTAGCCGAGGAGGATCCAGCTCAGCATGCCCACGGCGAGGAGCGCCGTCGCCGTGGTGCCGTGGCCGTCCAGGGCGAGCCGGGTGCCGAGCACGTTCGTCCCGGCGGTGAACGTGAAGAATCCGAACCCCCGGTGGGGATCGTGCAGGTCGTGCCGGATCTTTCGGGGGAACGCCGCGACCCGCCACACGGTGAGGGCGAGGAGGACGGCGTAGCAGGCGGCCGCCACCCACATCAGCGCCGCGGACAGCGCGGGCATCCCCGTGGTACGCAGGTCGATCGAGATGATGCCGGTCGCCATGACCAGGGCGAAATAGGCCGGGTGGAGATCGTGTACGGCACGGCGCAGCGTTTCCCCGGCTCCCGACGGACGCGTCACGTGCCCCGCCTCCCTCCGCTCCCCGCCGGATCACGACGCGGCGCGGACCGGCACGCGGGTCATCTCGGGCATACCCCCGCCGCCCCGTCCCTCTTCCGGCGACGTCCAACCCGTACCGGCCGCCGCCGCAAACATTCCCCACCCTTGAGAGCCCCTCTTCGGCGGGTGGGGGGAAGGCCCTCCCGGACGGGGTCCGGGAGGGCCTTCGGGGTGCGTGTGTTAGAGACCGACGACGTTGCAGGTGGCGGTCATGGTCGTGGAGGGGTCGCTCTCGGACGTGGCCGTGAGCTTGACGGTGGCGTGCTTGCTGCCGCCGTCGGCCCGCTGAGCGAACACGGTGACGGTCTTGTGATCTCCGGAGCCGACGGTCGCGAGCGCGTTGGGCGTGATGGTGGTCCAGCCCGTCCCCACGACCTCGGCCTTGAGCCGGTAGACGTCGCTGTTCAGGTACGCGCTGACGTCCTGGGGGTGCTGCCCCTGGGCGGGAGCGGCCTTGCCGGTGTTGAACAGCGGGAACCGGCAGGAGGACACGCCCTTCTGGGCGGCCGGGACACCGGCGCCCGGCAGGAGCTTGACGCCGCGCTTCTGCGGGCCCGCGCCGTCCAGCGAGCGGATCGCGACCGTGTAGGACAGGGTCCCCTTGGCGTCGCGGCGCACGTCGATGACGTAGAAGTGCAGCCGGTTGGCCTGGTCGACGTACTCGTACTGGCTGCCGGAGTCGGTGCCCGCGTGGAAGAGGGCGTCGGAGAGCTGGCGGTAGTCGCCGATCGTGATCGGGACCTTGGTGCCGTCCGGCAGGACGTAGTCGGTCATCCCGATGTCCTGTGGGTTGGCGTCGATCACCCACTCGAACGGCGCGTTGTCCTGGTTCTTCGTCTTGGCCAGGAGCACCCCGGAGTCGGGGGTGAAGGAGTCGGTGCCCATCCGGTCCACGACTTCGATCGTGTAGTTGTCGTAGTTGCCGCCGTCACACAGCGGGTTGGTCCGCGTGTCGCACGATCCGGTGGACTTGTCGCCGGTGTCGAAGGAGACGTTGACGCCCGCCAGGCCGTTCTTGCCCGGTTGTACGGCACGGGCCGTGACGTCGGCGACGACGAGACCGGAGTCGCGCAGCGCCTCACGCGACAGGCGCAGGACGTTCCCCTCGTCCACCATCTGCAGCTTGATCTTGTTGCGCAGCATGTGCTGGGCGCCCATGGACGCGCCCGCCGTGGGCGGGATCAGCCAGCGGCTGTGCGGGCCGCCGGGGCCGTTGAAGCTGCCACGGCTGAGCATCTCCCAGATGCCGGTGTACGCCCGGCGCATCGGCGTGCCGTACGGGTTGTTGTAATTGTCGGCGATGCCCATGATGTGGCTCAGCTCGTGGGCGTAGACGCCCATGCCGGAGCTCTCGGTCTGGACCGAGTCGATGCCGAAGCGCGCGTTCGGCCAGAACGTGGAGCCCGCGGCCCAGGAGGTCCACTCCACGTACCGGGTCTTGGACCAGTTCGGCAGGTTCGGGTCCGGCGGGCCGAACTCGTCGGTGACGTCCTCCTTGGTGGGGAACTTCATCATGCCGAACTCCTGCCAGGTGGACGACTCGTCCTGGCCGGCGCTGACATAGAAGACGAAGTCGAACCCGCCGGCCACCTCCTGGCCGACGTCGGCGAGCCAGGCGGCGTTGCCGTCGGTACGCAGGTTCTTGTCGCACCTGTCGCCCGCCGGGCACGCGTCGCGCTGGTACTCCATCCCGTACTCGTGCGACTTCCCGGGCATGGTGTACGGGCCGAAGCCCTTCAGCTCGACCCCGTAGCGTCCGCCGGAGTCCTCCATCCAGTACTCGTGGATGGTGTGCCCCTTGTTGAGCGCGTTGGGGGTGTTGAGGAAGTCCTGGTAGAACTTGGCGACCTGATCACGCGGGACGTCGTGGGCCTCCGCGCTGGGGTTGCCGAAGACCGTGGACCCCTTGGGCTGGGTGACGACGAACGGCTGGTTCGGGTAGTCGAGCAGGACCAGCGCTCCCTTGAAGGTGCGTGCCGACCCCTTCTTGCCGGGATCGGCCCAGTCGGTGCCAGGGATCTTCTTGTAGTCCGCCCACGTCATGTGGTCGGGGTTCGTCCAGTTCTGAGGGTCGATCGGCGCGACCACGCGTGCGGCGCGGCCGTGCAGGGCCTGGGCCTCGTCGGGCTGGTCGCGCTGCCAGGGCTGGGTCTGGGGCCAGTGGTCACGCCGCCAGGGATGCTGAGGATCTTGGGGAGGATCTGCGGACGCGGGCGTCGCCGCCAGTGCCGCCGGAACCACGACAATGGCCGCGAACAGGCACTGAAGCAGCTTTCTGGGGGCTTTCACGATTCAAGACGCTATATACGGTCTTGACGCAGATCATCGGTCAAATATAAGGAAGACCAACGGACACCCGTCCGACAGATGTTGGAATGCCCAGTTGGAGGCCGGGTGGCTGATCTGCAGAGCATCGTGGACGATCTCTCCCTGCGCCTCAACCGCCCGCTGCTGCTGGAAGACGGCCGCCAACGCGTGGTCGCGTACAGCGAGCAGGACGGGCCGGTTGACGACGCCCGGCGGGACTCGATCCTGCGCCGCCACACCACGCCGGAGGTGCGCGCGTTCCTCCGGGCGGCCGGCATCCACGAGGCCACCGGCCCCCTGCGCACGCCCGGCGCCCCGGAACTCGGGCTGCTGCCGCGGGTCTGCGTCCCCGTGCGGCACGAGGGCCGGCCGCTCGGCTTCCTCTGGTTCATCGACGTCGATCCCGCCATGGCGGAGCCGGAGATCGCGGTCGCGGCGGCGGTCGCGACCGTGCTGGCCCTCGTCCTCTTCCACGAGAGCCTGGCCGCCGGCCTGGCCTCGCGCCGGGAGCTCGAAGCGATCATGGGGCTGCTGCGCGGGGAAGCCGAGGCCGCCAGGACGCTGATCGAGGCGGGCGCCTTCCCGCACGACGTCCCCGTCACGGTGGCGGTCGCCAAGCCCGTCTCCGCCGACGCCAGCGAGGCGCAGCGGCTGACGTTGGAGCGCGGACTGCTGGCCGTACGGCGGCGCCTGGCCGGGCACCACCCCCTCCACGTGATGCGCTACGACCACGCCGTGCTGCTCACCGCGGGCACCACCGCCTTCCCCGACGAGATGCGGGCGGCGCTGGGCACGTCGGCCCTGGTCGGGATCGGAGCGCCCCGCCCCTCGCTCGCACGCGCCGTCGAGTCGTACGAGGAGGCGCTGCACGCCGCGGAGGTCGCGGCGAAGGTGCCGGAGCTCGGGCGCTTGGCGGAGTGGGCCCGGCTCGGCGTCTACCGGCTGCTCACACGTGTCCCCCACGGCAACCTTCATCCGGGACTGGAGCGGCTGCTCGACGACGCCCAGCACCGGCCGCTGCTGGAGACGCTGGAGACCTACCTCGACCTGGCCGGCAACGCCCAGGCCACCTCACGCCGCCTGCGCCTGCACCGGACGTCCCTGTACTACCGGCTGCAGCGGGTCGAGGAACTGGCGGAGACCGATCTCAGAGACGGCGTGGAGCGGCTGAGCCTGCACCTCAGCCTCAAGCTGGCCCGGCTGTCCGGGCGCTACCACTCGTCCGTGCCGTCCCCCGACAGGGCCATGTGACGGTCCGGCCGAACGTCCTCCCACGGGGGAGGCGATGTCCGGCTCTCCCGCGAAACCGTCCATGGGCACGAAAGCCCTTCCGGCACCGGTGTCCGGAAGGGCCTTCTCTCTTGTCGGCTGTGACGACGCGCCGTCAGCCCCAGCCACGTCTGCCGGGGTGGCGGCGGGTGCCTCACAGCCCGCCGCTCACTCGCTCGGAAGCGTGCTCTGGCTAGACGCAGATGACGTACACGGTGCCCTCGGCGTTCTTACCGGAGATCCTCCAGCCGGTCGGCGTGCCACCGTTGGTCCCCGGGTAGGGGGCACTCTCATAGATCTGCGCCGAGTTGCTGCCATCCGTGATCATGTAGCCGCCGCCGGTGGCCTTACCACCGCTGCAGGACACGACCCCGTACTTGGAGCGGGAGAAGTCGAACGGCGCTGTCACGATCTTGGGGGTCACCGATCCGCCCGTACCGGGATCGCCCTTCTCGCCCTTCGGCCCCTGAGGACCGGCGGGGCCGGTGTCGCCCTTCGGACCGGTCGCGCCGGTGTCACCCTTCGCACCCGGAAGACCGCGCGGCCCCTGCTCGCCCTGCTTGCCCTGAGGACCGGCCGGGCCGGTGTCACCCTTCTCGCCCTTCGGGCCGGTGGCGCCGGTGTCGCCCTTCGCGCCCGGCGCGCCGTCCTTACCGTTCTGGCCGTTCTGGCCGGGCTCACCCTTCACACCCTGCGGACCGGCCGGGCCGCGCTCGCCCTGGAGGCCACGCGGGCCCTGTGGGCCCTGCGGTCCCTGCGCACCGGTCGCGCCGGTGCCGCCGACGCCGACGGCGCCGGGGGTCCCGGCCTGGTTCCAGTAGATCTTGTACTCGGTCGGCTTGCAGACGGTCGTCGCGTTGACGATGCGCACGTAACCCGTCTTCTTGTTCACGCAGCCGTAGATGACCTTGGCAGCCGTGGATGCGGAGGAGGCGGTAGCCATGCCGCCCACCGCGAACAGGGATCCGGCGAGCACGCCGACCGACAGAACACCGATCGTGCGTCCGCCCGGCAACTTGATAGCCACGGAGGCGTCCCTTTCTCAAGCAAGAGAGAGTGCTCAACACTCTTGGTGCTCAAGGGACGTTTCGACCGTTCCATTGGATGGCGGCTCAAACATCACAAAGTCATCTCTTTCACCATCTGCCACTTTTCGTCCCGCCTCATGGGATCGCCATGTCATCACACGTACGGCGTACGCAAGAATCACGGGCATGGTGAGCGTCCCGCTGGAGCCCGGAATGCCGGAGTACGCCCCCGCCCTGCGGTACGCCTGGCGCGTCTGCTCCGTCACCTCGCTCGGGATGCTGCTCATCGGGATGAGCGCGAGCACCCTGAACGTTGCGCTCCCGGCGGTCGTCCGGCACTTCGACGCGAGCCCGCTGGCGTCGAACTGGATCCTGCTGGCGTACCTGCTGGTCAACACCGCGACGCTGGTGTTCTTCGGCCGGGTGTCCGATCTGTTGGGCCGCAGAGAGATCTATCTCGTGGGGTTCGCCCTGTTCACGGTGGCCTCCCTGCTGTCCGGGCTGGCGCCCGGCGTGGGCTCGCTGATCGCGCTGCGCGCGGTGCAGGGCCTCGGCGCGGCGATGATCATCGCCAACGGCTCGGCCATCATGACCGACGCCTTCCCTTCGGACCGGCTGAGCCAGGGCATGGGCGTCTACTTCGGCGTCCTCTCCGTCGCCCAGCTCGCGGGGCCGACGCTCGGCGGGCTCATCGCCGACCTCCTCGGCTGGCGGTGGATCTTCTGGATCAACGTGCCCGCCGGGCTTTTCGCCGTGATCTGGGGACTGTCCACGCTGCGCAGGTTCCCCGCGCGCGGCCCCCGCCAGTCGCTCGACGCCTCCGGCAACCTGATCGTGCTCGCCGTGCTGTCGGCGACGCTGTTCGCGGTCAGCGAGGGCAGCCTCCCCGCCGGGCTGTTCGCGGGCGCGCTCGTCCCGGTGCTCGTGCTGGTCGAGCGCCGGGCGACGAACCCGGTGCTGGACTTCCGCCTGCTCGGCGAGCGCGTGCTGCTGATGGCCAACCTCGCGACGTTCTGCAACGCGGTGGCGCGGGCCTCGCTGATCCTGCTCGCCGGGCTGTACTTCCAGGCCGCGCAGGGCGCCGACGCGCTGACCGCCGGCCTCGGCGTGCTGCCCGTGGCGGCCGGGATGGCCCTCGGCTCGCCGGTCTCGGGCGCGCTCGGCCGCCGGGTCGGCCCGTACGCGCTGGCGCTCGGCGGGAGCATCCTCTGCGTCGCCGGGCTGCTGATCCTGTTGCTCGGCTCCGGCCCGGCCACGCCGTACGGGGTCCTGGCGCTCGGGCTGTTCATGGCGGGCTGCGGCAGCGGGACCTTCCTGACCGGCAACACCACCCAGGTCATGGCCGGCCTGGCTCCGGAGAACCTCGGCGTGGTCAACGGCTTCCGCCTGATGGCGATGAACGTCGGGGTCGCGGTCAGCGTCGCCCTCACGCTGGGCGTGCTGACCAGCGCCGTCACCCCGCAGCTTCGCGCCCAGGTGTACGCCGGGACGCTCTCGCGGCTGAGCCCGGTGGCGCTGGACCAGCTCATGACGGGCTTCCGGTGGACCTACGCCGTGCTGTTCGGACTGGCGGTGCTCGCCGCGGTGTTCTCCGCGCTGGCCCGCGCGCCGCGCCCGCGCACGCCGCGGCCGCACGGCCCGCACGGCGTGGACGGCTAGCCTTCCGCCAAGGCCGCCTCCGGCCGCCGCTCCGGCACACCGGGAACGTTCCGTACGGCGGCGACGCACGCCGCGCTGAGGAGCGCGGACACCGTCATCACCACGGTCATCGGCACGGCGGTGTGCGCGCCGCCGAGGCCGACGAGCGGGGACACCGCCGCCCCGGCGCCGAACTGGAGCGCCCCCATCACGGCGCCCGCGATCCCGGCGGACTGCGGGGCCCGGCCGATCGCCAGCGCGCTCGCGTTGCTCATCACCGGCGAGAGCAACGCCACGGCGAGGAACAGCAGGGGCAGCCCGACGGCGGGCACGAGACGGCCGGTGACGGCGAGCACCAGCAGGGCGGCCGTGAGCACCGCGACCGCGCTCTGGGCGGTGCGCAGCAGCGTGCGTGATTTGAACCGCCCGACCAGGCGGGCGTTGGCGGCGCTCGCCGCGACCATGCCGAGCGCGTTCATGGCGAAGATCGCCGAGTACGCCGCGGTGGACATGCCGAGCACGTTCTGCACCACGAACGGCGACGCCGAGATGTACCCCATCAGCGCCCCGAAGCCCAGCGCGTACGCGAGGGTGTACCCGAGGTAGGCGCGGTCGGCGAGCACGACGCGGGCCGCGCGGCCGGTCGCGCCGAGCCCTCCCGCGTGCCGGTGCTCGGGACGCAGCGTCTCCGGCACGAAGAACAGCGCCGCGAGGAACATGGCGACCGAGGTCCCGGCGAGGACCCACAGGATGCCGCGCCAGCCCACGGGGCCGAGGAGCGCGCCTCCGGCGAGCGGAGCGACCACGGGGGCGATGCCGCCGATGGCGACCAGCGTGCTGAACGCCCGGGCGGCGGCGACACCGCGAGCGGTGTCGGAGATCACCGCGCGGCCGATGACGATCCCGGCGGAGCCGGCCAACCCCTGCACGGCGCGACAGGCGACGAGCACCCACACGTTGGGGGCCAGCGCGCACAGCACCGAGGCCGCGGTGCAGACGCCGGCCGCCACCAGGAGCGGGCTGCGCCGTCCCAGGCGGTCCGACAGCGGCCCCACGATCAGTTGCCCAACGCCGAGACCGGCCAGGAAGGCGGTCAACGTGAGCTGCAACGCGGCCGCGTCGGTGCCCAGGTCGGCCGCCATCGACGTGAACGCCGGCAGGTACATGTCGGTGGCCAGCGGCGCGACGGCGGACAGCAACGCGAGCGCCAGCAGGAGCGCCGGACGTACGCGGGAACCCTCGTGACCTGGGGGAATGCCGGGGGACGCACTCATCTCATTCTCCTACAAAAGTTATGAAGTCATAACTAACATATGGAGGGTGAGACACGATCCACCGGGGGCCGCGCGCGAACTGGCCGCCGCCCTGCACGACATCGCCCGGCATCTGCGCCTCCGGGGCGAGGCCGTCGCCGGCCTGCGGCCCCTGTCGCCCACGGAGTTCGAGGTCCTGCGCCTGGTGGACCGCTCCCCGGGCATCTGCCCCGGCGCCGTGGCCGAGGCGCTGGGGATGCGGCCGAGCAACCTGAGCGCGACCGTGCGCAAGCTGACGCAACAGGGCCTGATCGAACGCCGCACCGACCCCGACGACCGGCGCGGCGTGCGCCTCGCCCTCACCGGCGAGGCCGCCAAGGACGTCGAACGGCTCGAAGCCGCCTGGGCCGCGAACCTCGCGGCGCTCCTGGACCGGCTGCCCTCCGAGCACGCGTCGGCGCTGGTCGCCGCGCTCCCCGCGCTGCGCGCCCTGCGCGACGTCAGCCTGCCGGGCTGACCGCCGTTCCCTCCTCGCTCCGGCTGGCGGCCATCGCCTCGACGCCGCCGACCAGCAGGTCGAGCCCGAACGCGTAGTAGCGCTCGACGTCGACCTCCTCCAGCGTTCTGGCGTACTCGACGATGCACGGGTACTCGTCGGCGGGCAGGGATTCGAGGGACAGCCGCCTCTGCCGCCGCCACTCGGCGGCCTCCTTCGGCGGCACGCTGGGCGGCACGCACGGCTCCTGGTCCACCAGGGTCATCGCGCCGTGCAGCAGGTACGTCGAGATCAGGTACCCCTCCTGGAGGGTGAACCCCGCCTGGCGGAGCAGGTCGAGGGCCGTGTCCGTGGCCCGGGAGAAGCTCTTCACGTCGCCCTTCGTGACCATGCCGAACAGGGCGGGCAGGAACCGGTGCCGCCGCATCAGCCGGACCAGCGCCTCGACCATCGCGCGCATCCGGACGTTCCACGCCGCGCCGGGGTCGAACTCCGGCGTGACCTCCCTGAGCAGGTGGTCGGCCAGGCTGCTCAGGAGCTGTTCCTTGTTCTTGACATGCCAGTACAGCGCCATCGGCGTGACGCCGAGCTCCTGTGCCAGACGCCGTACGGTGACCGCTTCCAGCCCCTCGGCGTCGGCGAGCAGGACGGCCCGCTCGACCAGGGACTCCCTGCTCAGCTTCTCGGATCCCACTTGACAACTATACGACGTACAAGGTCTCCTATGCACCGTACATGTACGTTGTACAAGTACGCCGTATAGGAAGGTCATGACATGCAGCGGAAATGGTGGGCTTTGGTCGCGGTCGCACTCGCGACGTTCATGAGCTACCTGGACAACAACGTGGTGAACGTCGCGCTCCCGACCATCCAGCGCGACCTGGGCCTCACGATCTCGGGCCTGGAATGGATCGTCAGCGCGTACATCCTGGTGTTCGCCGGGCTGCTGCTGGTCGGCGGACGGCTCGCGGACGTCTTCGGCGCCAGGACCGTCTTCTTCGCCGGGCTCGGCGTCTTCACCGTGGCCTCGGTCGCGGCCGGCCTGGCGGGTGGCCAGGAGACGCTGATCGCGGCCCGGGCGCTCCAGGGCGTGGGGGCGGCGCTGCTCACCCCGACCGCGCTCGCCCTGCTTTCCGCGATCTTTCCCAACCCGCGCGAGCGCGCCACCGCCGTGGGCGTCTGGAGCGCCGTGGGCGCCCTCGCGCTGGCCGTCGGCCCGCTCACCGGCGGCCTGCTCAGCGAGAACGCCCACTGGGGATGGATCTTCCTGATCAACCTGCCGATCGGCGCGGTGACCGCGATCCTCGCCTTCCTGACGATCCGCGTTCCTCGGACGGAGCGGCGCGGCGGCGGGCTCGACCTGCCCGGTCTGACGTTCTCGGCGGTCGCGCTCTTCGCACTGACCTACGCGCTCATCGAGGGCGAGTCGCGCGGGTGGGGCTCGTCGCCGATCCTCGGCGCGTTCGGCGTGGCGGCGGTCGCCGCGGTCGCGTTCGTGATCACGGAACTGCGCACCGCCCGACCCATGATCGACCTCTCGCTCTTCCGCGAGCGGGTCTTCAGCGGCGGCCTGCTGTCGCAGGGCCTCTGGTCGTTCGGCGTGTTCGGCATCTACTTCTTCACCGCGATCTACCTGCAGAACGCCCTCGGGTTCGCCCCGACGGAGGCGGGCGCGGCCTTCGTGCCGATGGCCCTGCTCATGGCGGTCGTCGCGGCCACCTCGCCCCGGATCGCCGCGCGGTTCGGCAGCGCCCCCACGGTCGCCGCCGGGCTCGGCCTGATGGCCGTCGCGATCGCCGGGCTGTCCGGCGCGGGCGAGGGCAGCCGATATCTCGACCTGCTGCCCTGGTTCCTCCTCTACGGCGCGGGCGCCGGACTGCTCGTGCCGCTGACCAACGTCATCCTGGGCGTCATGCCCGCCACGCGGGTCGGCGTGGCGTCCGGCGTCCTGAACGTCTCGCGCGAGGTGTTCGGACTGCTCGGCATCACGATCCTCGGGGCGATCATGAGCAACCGGCAGAGCGTCCTCACGGGGCCGCCCATGCACACCTTCCTGGAGGCGTACCGGTTCACGCTGCTCATCGCTGCGGCGATCGTCCTGGTCGGCGTCCCGGTGAGCCTGTACGCGCTGGGCACCCGCCGCGCGCAGCCCGCGCCGATCGAGGCCCCCGTCGCCGAGCCCGTCGGCTGAACACCGTGACACCACGCCCGTACGACCGTCACCACGCCGTGGTGCGGAGAGAATGGGCGGATGCCGCCACGCAGACCGGACCCGGCGAAGGTCCGCACCGCCCTCGACGCCCAGCTCGCCGCCCTCGGGGAGCCCCCGTTCACCGGGCCGGACACGGCGCTGCTCACCGCCTGCGTCGCCGCCGTCCTCCGTGTGTACGACGGCGGCGGCGAGCCCCTGCGGGACGCCGCCCGCTTCGCCGTACGGCACCTGCTGGACGAGTTGGTCGCGCGGGCACCGGGGCGAACCGTGGAGGTGCGGGTGCCGCCGTACGCGGCCGTGCAGTGCGTGGAGGGGCCGCGCCACACGCGCGGCACCCCTCCGAACGTCATCGAGACCGACCCGCGCACCTGGCTGGAACTGGCCACCGGCCGGGCCTCCTGGCAGTCCGCCCTGACGGCGGGCCGCATCGCCGCGAGCGGATCACGCGCCGACCTGTCGGCCTACCTTCCGCTCCGCTGACAGAAGCCGCGGTAGCGATTGAGCACGTGCCTCCGCCGGACCAACGCTGAGTCTCGAGGTCAGACCGGCCCTTCATTACCGATAGCGCGCCGTCTCGCGGAGATCCTCGCGAGACGGCGCGCTACCGGGACGGGACCGTGGGCGGCGGATCAGCCGGTGAGGCCCGACCCGCTCAGCTTCTCCTCGATGCAGCGCTGCGTGGACGCCTGCGTGGGATGCGTCCTGACGTCGAAGCACTCACCGATCTTGTTGGTCTGGAACCAGTTGTAGAACACGACACCGATCACGGCCGCGAGGACGAGCGTCAGGACGCTCAGGACGATGCCCGTGACCGCGCGGCCCTTGCTGGAGCCGACCGCGAGCGCGACGACGCCGAGGACGGCGCCCGCGAGCGCCGTGAGCGCGCCGACCCCACAGAAGAACAGCAGGATGATGCTGACGATGCCGAGCACCATCGAGGCCGTGCCCAGCCCCTCGCCCCGCCGCCGCGGCTGCTGGTAGTACACCGCCCCGCCGTGCCGTCCCGGCTCGCCCGGATGGACGCGCTGGTCGCCGGTGGGAGGCTGCCCGCCGTCGGCGGGCGGCGTCCGGTCGCCGAAACGCTCCGACGGCTCGCGCTCCTCAGGGGGCCGCGGAGGCGTGGGGAAGCGTTCGCCGTACTCGCTGGGACGGCCCTGGGGCTCCTCCGGCCCCTCCGGCCCCTCCGTTCCCGAGTCCTTGCCGACGATGCGGACGTAGTCTTCGCCGCCCTGTTCCCAGGCGTACGACTCGTCCTGGTTCTCCGCCTTGAGCACGTGAACGTGCCCGGCGGCCGGGCTGCCCCCTGCCGGGAGTCCCCGGGTCGCGGCCCCCTCACCCGCGTACGGCTCTCCTGGTGAGGGCCGCGTGCTCCAGACGGGCCGGTCCTGGGCGCTCTGCCCACCGGGGACGCCCAGGCGCTCCATCGGCCCCGTCGCCACATCCGTGGCTTCGAAGGCCCCCGGCCCGGCGCCGATCTGGCCGGATCCCTGCGTGCCGAACGCTCCCGTCCCCGCGTCACCGGACCCTCGTGTGCCGAACGCTCCCGTCCCGGCGTCACCGGATCCCTGCGCGCCGAACGCTCTGGCGCCGACGTCGGATCCTCCCGTCTCGACCGGCTCTTCCCGCCTCGGAGCCCCGAAGGCGCCGGTCGCGCCGTACCCGTGCGCTCCGAACGCCGTGCCGGGCCTCGACGAGCCTGCGCCGCTTGGCGGCATCCCGCAGTGCTCGCAGACGACGCGCTCCGCCGGGGCCGCTGCGGACGGCGGCACGGGCGTCGGGGCCGGATCCGGGTTCTGGGGCGGGTACGAGTTCTGGGGCGGGTACGGCAAGGCGGGCGGCAGCCCCCATCCGGTCGAAGCCGCCGACGTGTCAGATGGGTACGCGGCCGGCGATTCGGCCCCGGCGCGCGGCAGGCCGGACGCGTCCGCGCTCATGCCGTACCGGCCGTCCGTGTACGGGTCGTCGGCGGGGCCGATCCGGTGATCGGGCCGGCCGTCCATCGGGGCGTCGGGCTGCCGGTCGGTGTGCGGGTCCGTCTGCCGGCCGCCGCTCGCGGGCCCCGCATACGGGTCGTTCCATACACCCGGGGAGGTGCCGGGCGGCTGCTCGTCGTACGGCCCGCCCGGCCGGCCCGGTGGCCCGCTCTGCGACGGGACGTGCGGCGGCACCTGCGCGGCTCCGGCCGACGGAGGAGATGTCTGTGGCGCCCCCGGTGCCGTGTACGGCGGGACCTGAGGCGGCTGCGCGGCATGGGCGGGCGGGACCTGGGACGGAATGGCCGCGGGCGGCAGGCTCCGCTGCTCCGGGGCCTCCGGCCCGCCGAACCCGGGGGCCTCGTGGCCGCTGCCCGCGCCGTAGCCCGCCGCTTCCGGCCCTCCACGCCTGCCGTACCCGTGGACCTCGCCGTACCCGGGGGCCTCCCCGCCGTACGCGCCGTACCCAGGGGCCTCCGGCCCCGCGCCGTATCGAGCCTCCGGCGTGCCGTACGCGGGGGCCTCCGGCCCGGCGCCGTACCGGGCCTCCGGCGTGCCGTACGCGGCTTCCGGCCCCGGCTGAGTGCCGTGACCTGCCGCCGCCGCGCCGTACGCACCGGCGTCGGCCCGCGGTCCGCCGTTCCCGGCGCGATCGCGCTGCCCCGTCGCGGCACCCGTATCGGGACCGGTGGCCCCCGGGTGCTGGGGCGCCGGAGGCTCGTACGGAGACTCACTCGCCAGGGGATCCTGGGCTGCCCACGCCTTGAGGCTCTCCCAGGTGGTCTCCGGCTCCGCCCAGGAGCGGTAGCCCGGGTCGGTGGCGGCGAGATCGTCGGAGAACCCGCAGTCGGTCCAGTCGCTGAAGTCCGTCTCGCCCGACTCCGCTCGCCGGCGGCTCAGGTCGCGTTCACGTCGGTCACTTCTGTCCCCTCCGAGGGGGTCAACCGGCGGCCGGCGGTCCGTACGCGCCGGATCAGCGGCGATTTCGCGGAAAGCTGAGCGGTTCTCTTCGGGCCGAACCGGGTCGGGCTCCCGGTATCCGGAGGGCTCCCACCAGGACCCCTCCAGGTCGGGCTCGTCCCAGGAGTTCACCGGAAGGACCAGCCGCTGCTCGTCCGGACGGGTCTCGTCGTCGGGCCGCTGGTCACGCTGGGGCTCCCACGCGGGCTTGTCAGGTGTCGTCACGGTCGCTCTCTCCCGGACCAGAGTTGGGCATGCCGGAGACCCAAGGCTCTCCCGGAGGGTGTGGACGGAACCCGGGCGACACGGCAAAGCCACGTCGATCGTTTCGCCGAGACTTTCCGTACCCGCGTGCGCGAGCAGGGAGAAGGCCGAAATAGACTCAACCATGTGCTGAAAGGCGACGGCCGACTGAGCCATGACCTCGACTCCCTCGACCGCGCACCCAAGGACGCCTGCGGCGTCTTCGGCGTGTGGGCCCCCGGGGAGGATGTCTCCAAACTCACCTATTACGGGCTGTACGCGCTGCAGCACCGCGGCCAGGAGTCCGCGGGCATCGCGGTCAGCGAAGGCAGCCGAATCCTTGTCTACAAGGACATGGGCCTGGTCTCCCAGGTCTTCGACGAATCGATCCTCGGGACGCTCCGCGGCCATGTCGCGATCGGACACTGCCGCTACTCGACCACCGGGTCGAGCGTCTGGGAGAACGCGCAGCCCACGCTCAGCTCCACCGAGCACGGCGGCCTCGCGCTCGCCCACAACGGCAACCTGATCAACACCGGCGAGCTCGCGCTCCGCCTCCCGCCGGACGCCACACGCGCGACGACCGACACCGAGGTGCTGACGGCGCTGCTCGCGCGGGACCGCTCGCAGTCCATCGAGGACGCGGCGGCCGAGCTGCTTCCCCAGGTCAAGGGCGCCTACTCCCTGGTCTGGATGAACGAGACGACCCTGTTCGCCGCCCGCGACCCGCAGGGCATCCGGCCGCTGGTTCTCGGCCGGCTCGAACGCGGCTGGGTGGTCGCCTCCGAAACCGCCGCGCTCGACATCGTCGGCGCGTCGTTCATCCGCGAGATCGAGCCCGGCGAGCTGCTGGTGATCGACGAGCGCGGGGTCCGGTCCAGCCGGTTCGCCGCCGCCCAGCCCAAGGGCTGTCTGTTCGAGTACGTCTACCTCGCCCGCCCGGACACGACCATCGCGGGGCGCGGCGTGCAGGCGACCCGGGTCGAGGTGGGCCGCCAGCTCGCCCGGGAGCACCCGGTCGACGCCGACCTCGTCATTCCCACGCCCGAGTCCGGCACCCCCGCCGCCATCGGCTACGCCGAGCAGAGCGGCATCCCGTACGGCCAGGGCCTGGTGAAGAACTCCTACGTCGGCCGCACGTTCATCCAGCCGTCGCAGACGATCCGCCAGCTCGGCATCCGCCTCAAGCTCAACCCGCTGCGCGAGGTCATCCAGGGCAAGCGGCTGATCGTGGTGGACGACTCGATCGTGCGCGGCAACACCCAGCGGGCCATCGTCAAGATGCTGCGCGAGGCGGGCGCCACGGAGGTCCACGTGCGGATCTCCTCGCCGCCGGTCGCATGGCCGTGCTTCTACGGCATCGACTTCGCCACCCGGGCCGAGCTGATCGCCGGGTCGCTGTCCGTCGGCGAGATCCGCGCCTCCCTGGGGGCCGACTCGCTCGGCTACATCTCCCTCGAAGGGCTGACCCGGGCGACCACGATCCCGGCCGATCGGCTCTGCCGTGCCTGCTTCACCGGCGAGTACCCCATTCCGATCGACCAGGACCAGGTCGGCAAGTACGTCCTGGAAGGGCAGCTGTGACGGGTCGCACGGGCGACCGGGCACGACCGACGAAGGGGAGCACATGACCAGCTACGCCGCCGCGGGTGTGGACATCGAGGCCGGTGACCGGGCCGTCGAACTGATGAAGTCCCGGGTGGCGCGCTCCCGGCGGCCCGAGGTGGTGGACGACGCCAGCGGGTTCGCCGGGCTGTTCGACGCCTCGGCCTTCCTGCGCTACCGCCGTCCCCTGCTGGCGACCTCGACCGACGGCGTCGGCACCAAGGTGATGCTGGCGCAGCGGCTCGGCAAGCACGACACGATCGGCATCGACCTCGTGGGCATGGTCGTCGACGACCTGGTGGTGTGCGGGGCGGAGCCGCTGTTCATGACCGATTACATCGCCTGCGGCAAGGTGGTGCCCGAGCGCATCGCCGACATCGTGGGCGGTGTCGCGGAGGGGTGCCGGCTCGCGGGCTGCGCGCTCATCGGCGGCGAGACGGCCGAGCACCCGGGCGCCATGGGCCCCGACGAGTACGACCTGGCCGGCGCGGGCACGGGCGTCGTCGAGGCCGACAAGCTGCTCGGGCCGGACCGGGTACGGCCCGGCGACGTGGTGATCGCCCTGGCCTCCAGCGGGGTCCACTCCAACGGATACTCCCTGGTCAGGCATGTGATCAAGACCGCCGGCCTGGACCTTGAGCGGGAGCTCCCCGAGCTGTCCCGCACGCTCGGCGAGGAGCTGCTCGAACCCACCCGCATCTACTCGCTCGACTGCCTCGCGCTGATCCGCGAGGTCGAGGTGCACGCCTTCGCGCACATCACCGGCGGCGGCCTCGCCGCCAACCTGGCCCGTTCCCTGCCCGGCACGGCCGACGCCCTGCTGGACCGGGGATCCTGGAGCCCGCCCGCGATCTTCGAGGTGCTCGCCGGGCACGGCGGCGTCCCGCAGTCCGAGATGGACCGGACGTTCAACCTCGGTGTGGGGATGTGCGCCGTCGTCCCTGCGGACCAGGCCGATCGCGCGCTGGCCCTGCTCAACGGGCGCGGCATGCCCGCCTGGGTGCTCGGCGAGGTCGTCCCCGGCTCGGGCGTGGCGCGCTACCGCTGATCATCGCGATCCCGGGCCGGCCGTCGGCCGGCCCGTACGCCAAAAGGCGCCCCGGCTGGGCCGGGGCGCTCGATCGGACCCGGACAACGTGAAGTCACCCGGCGTGGAAAGGGCCCCCGCCGGGTGTTTCAACCTCGACCGCTGTCAGGAACGGCTAACGGCGTCGGGACGAGTCTTTGCCCTCGCCCTCGTCATCGTCGATGGCGTAATCGGCGTACCGATCAGCCAGCTCGTCGTAAGGGTCATGCTCGTCACTGTGGCCGGAATCGCCCTCGTCCACGACTCCGAGCTCCGCGCGCAGACGCTCAAGATCAGTCCCGCCGCTGTTGTACTTCAGCTGGCGGGCGACCTTGACCTGCTTGGCCTTGGCTCGGCCGCGCCCCATTGGCTCGACCCCCTCATGCGGGGTCGCACCGGACCCCTCGTCGCTAACGCACCGCGCACTGGCGCCACCTGACTTTAGGCGCCAGTCTCTCGTTCGCCTATAACCGTACCTGTTTTGCGCGCCGCTCGGTACGCCGTATAGGCGTCAGCGGTCAGCGGCGGAGCCATATGCCCCTAAGCCGCCCCACTTCCGACATTCTGCGCTCGGCCAGCCTATCCGCAGCGGTGGCAGGCGGGACGCCGTCGTCGGCCGCCAGGGCGAAGATTCTGGCCGTCGTGTCGAAGATCTGGGCGGCCCTCGCCCGGGCTCGCTCCATGTTGAAACCCTCGATCTCGTCGGCCACCTGGATGACTCCGCCGGAGTTCACCACGTAGTCCGGGGCGTACAGAATGCCGCGTTCCACCAGCAGCTTTCCGATGCCCGGGTCGGCGAGCTGGTTGTTGGCGGCGCCGCAGACGACCCGCGCCCGCAGGAGCGGGACGGTGGTCTCGTTCAGCGCGCCACCGAGCGCGCACGGGGCGTAGACGTCGAGGTCGGACGCGATCAGCGCGGCGGTGTCGGCGACCACGTCCACCGAGGGCCGGCTGCGCCGTACGAGATCGGCGGCCTCCTCGTTGACGTCGCAGATCACGACCTCGGCGCCGTCCTCCAGCAGGTGGTCGACGAGCCTGCGGCCGACCTTGCCGACTCCCTCGACGCCGACCCGCCTGCCGCGCAGTGTGGGGCTGCCGAAGGTGTGCTCCGCGGCCGCCCGCATGCCCTGGAAGACGCCGAACGCGGTGAGGATCGAGGAGTCGCCGGCGCCGCCGTGCGCCGGGGTCCGCCCGGTCACATAGGACGACTCGCGGGCGACGATGTCCATGTCCTCGCTGTAGGTGCCGACGTCGCAGGCGGTGTAGTAGCGCCCGCCGAGCGACTCGACGAACCGTCCGTACGCGCGCAGAAGCGCCTCGCTCTTGTCCCTGGACGGGTCGCCGATGATCACGGCCTTTCCGCCGCCGAGGTCGAGCCCCGCGAGGGCGTTCTTGTACGCCATGGCCCGGGAGAGGTTGAGCACGTCGGCCAGCGCCGCCTGCTCGCTCTCGTACGGATAGAACCGGGTGCCGCCGAGCGCGGGCCCGAGCGCCGTGCTGTAGACGGCGATGATCGCGTAAAGGCCGCTGCGCTCGTCCGAGCAGAAGACGACCTGCTCGTGCCGGGGGCCTCGCCTGCCGGGAGAACTGGGGGATTCCGTCGCGGACTCGTTCCGGTCCGCTCCGGTCGTGACGCTGAGGGGCCCACTGTCCTTGTGGGAGAGCCCGAAGACGTCGATCACGGTGGTGACTCCTGACCGCTTCTGTCCGCCGCTCCGTTACGGCGGATCCTTCTGCCCGCCCGGCCGATCCGCCGTCGCAAGGGGTGGGGCGACGCCGAGGTCGAGAGCGGGCCGTCCACAGCCTAACCGGGCCGCGGCCCTCGGATCATGAAAAGCCGAGACGGCCCTCCCCAGCGTCCCCGGCCTCGTGGCACGATTCAGGTGTGCTGCCCTATGCCGCCTACCTCCGCGTCTATGAGCCGCTGGCCGCCTTCTCCCCCCGGGACCAGAAGATCTGGGCCGCATACGCCGAGTCCCGCGACCGCCCGCGCCGGGCCGGCGCGCTGGAGGTGGAGCACGGCGAGGCCGTCCGCCGGATCGTCGGCGTCCCACCGGCGCCCGCTCCCGAGCAGGAGAGCCGCAACGCGTACCTGCGCCGGGTCGAGGACGTGCTCTACGTCTGCCCGTGGCAAAGCAGGCTGCGGTCCTGGCTGGCGTTCGCCGCGTTCCGCGGCAGCACCCCGGTGAAGCTGGCCCACCGGTTCGTGCCGCAGGCGGTCGCCGAGCGGACGGCCGACGACTTCGACCGTTACAAGCGGTCGGGCACGCCGTTGCGCACGCACATCAGGAGCAGCACCTGGCACGTGCCGACGTCGTGGTTCGCCCCCTTCGACTCGACGGAGCGGTGGCTCGTCCTGGGCGGGGAGCCGGTGGAGAGCCCCGAACAGCCGGCGCAGGCCGTGGCCGCCCCCGCGCGCACCATGCTGTACGTCACCTCGATGGCCCAGGCGCGTCGGCGGGTGGCCAGGGCGCTCGGGGTGATCAGGAGGCACGCGCCCGAGACCGCCGCGTACGCCGATTTCGAGGACATCGGCAGGTGGCTCGAGGAGTTCCACCCCCACTCGCTCGTGGAGCTCGACTACGGCGGCCTGGTCCACCTCATGGACGACAAGACCCTGGAGGCCGACCAGTCGGTCGCGGAGCTTTCCGCCGCGCTCACTGGTTTGGACAACGGTCAGGAAGAACTTGCTTTCGCGATGTACCAGCGTGTCGTACTTCGCTGGAGGTCGATCCAGGCTCTCCAGTCTGCCAACTAAAGCCCATATCGCACCCCCAGACCTGCACTATTGGGTCATGAGATGTTCGATCTCAACATCTGCGAACTGAGTAGTTTGCCGTTTTCACTGCGATACCACGAAGCGTGTCGCTAGAATCACCGAGCGTGACATCACCACGTGGTCGTGGCGTTGCTCCCAGAGGGCTCGCCAATCGCGTTACGTGGCTGTATGGTCACATCGGGTGATACCGAAAATGATCCATGAAACCGCACTTATGGATCATTGGCGGACATCCGTGACAAGCGCCAGGACAAGTCGCAGGATCGCTGTCGCCGGTCCAACGGAGGAGAGGCCGCACACATGTCAGCTCGTACACCCGAGGCCGAGCCACTGCTCACCCCGGCGGAGGTCGCCACCATGTTCCGCGTCGACCCCAAGACCGTCACTCGGTGGGCGAAGGCGGGCAAGTTGACGTCCATCCGCACTTTGGGCGGGCACCGCCGCTACCGGGAGACCGAGGTCCGGGCGCTGCTGGCGGGGATTCCGCAGCAGCGCTCCGAGTAGGTCCGGGCGTCGCCCACCGGTTCGAGGGAGAGTCGTCCGCCGGTCGAGGGGAGACGGCGCGCTCGCGTCAGGGACGCAAGAGATGTGAGCGCGTCCATCACGGCATCGCACGCCCGTGGCCGCTACGGGCCACGGGAGGTGCCGTAGGCGCCGCCCTCCCGGCGCCACCGTCCCCCCGAGGTGCTTTCTTCCCGATCAGGACGTCTACTCGACCGTGACGATCTCCCGTACACGGTGGTCGTGTCGCCCGGCGACCTCCAGCAGCGCGGTCATGTGGTCGATCAGCATGCGTTCCAGCTCCGACCGCTCCATGTCGCGATGCTCCAGCCAGTCGAGGGCCGCGGTCTCCACCGAGGCGATCCACGATCTGAGCGTGATCCGCAGCACCGGGCCGGGATCGGCGACCCGCATCTCCTCGATGATCATCCGGAGCAGGCGTCGCCGTACGCCCTCGACGATCTCGCCCACCTCGCCCGCCCGGTTGGCCGGGCCTCCCTTGAGCAGCGCCGCGAAACCGGCGGCGTGCTCCTCGACGAAGTCGAAGTATCGGCCGAGCGCCTGGGAGAGCCGCTCCACCGGCCGTCCGGCGTTCTCTGGGCGAAGCCGGGCCTCGAGTTCCTCCGCCGCGCTGCGCAGCGAGGCGAGGTAGAGCTCCTGCTTGCCGCCGAAGTAGTGGTAGACGAGCGCCCGCGAGGCCCCCGCGGCGATGGCCACGTCGTCGATCGAGACGTCCTCGGCCTCGCGCCTGCTGAACAGCTCCAGCGCCGCGGTGATCAGCTCCTCGCGACGCCGATCGACGCTGAGCCGGCGGCGGACCGGTCGCGCGGCCGCCCTGTCCGGAGTCTTCCTGTCGCTTTCCGCCCGGGATATCGCGCGCACACACCGCAGACTAGCGGAGCACGATCGGAACTCTCGCGTGATTTGATCATGCTCGGCTTATCCCCGCCGGGGAGCCGCTCGTACCCGCGCCTCCGCGGCGGATAACCCCGGAAATACGGGCGTTGCCGAGAGAAACCCGTACCCTTACGGCTTCTCGATCGTTTGGTCAGACAGGTGCACGTCCGCGCATCGTGTGGGGAGAACCATGTCAGGACCGTCCATACAGACCACCGCCCGGCACGCCGTCGTGTCCGCGCCCGCCGCGGGACTGCCCGATGGCTTCAGCCCGCGGCCACGGCCGACGATCCGAAACGTGGCCGAGCGTGCCGGCGTCTCGAAGTCGCTGGTGTCGCTCGTGCTCCGGGGATCGCCGCACGTGAGCGAACACCGGAGGGAGGCGGTGCTGCAGGCCGCCAGGGAGCTGGGCTACCGGCCGAACGCGGTGGCGCGCAGCCTGGTCGAGGGCCGCACCCACCTCGTCGGCGCGCTCGTCGCCGACCTGCACAACCCGTTCTATGCGGAGTGCCTCGACGGCCTGCAGGAGAGCCTCCACGGCGACGGCCTGCGGCTGCTGATCGGCAGCGGCCGCTGGGACCCGGCGTTCGAGGACGAGGCCGTGGAGGCGTTCCTCGAACTCCGCGTGGACGGCCTGGTCCTGCTGGGGGTCGCCCCGTCCAGCCACACCCTCGCCGAGGCCGCCGCCTACACGCCGACCGTGGTGGTGGGCGAGCGCGACGTCGATCTCGACGGCGTGGACATCGTGGTGGACGACGACCAGCTCGGCGCCCGGCTCGCGGTCGACCATCTGGTCGAGCTGGGCCACCGCCGCATCGCGCACATCGAGGGCGCGCCGTCGTCGGCGGCCAGGTGCCGCTGCGAGGGCTACCTGGTGGCCATGCGCCGCCACGCGCTCGCGCCGTACATCATGGTGGAGCACGGCGACTTCACCGAGGAGGGCGGGCGGCGGGCCGCCAGGGCGCTGCTGGAGCGGCAGCCGAGGCCGACCGCGATCTTCGCCGCCAACGACATCGTCGCCATGGGCGCGCTCACCGCCGCCAGCGAGCTGGGTCTGCGGGTGCCCGAGGACCTGTCGGTCATCGGTTACGACAACACGCATCTGGCCGCGATCAACCACGTGTCGCTGACCAGCGTCGACCAGCCGCGCCGGGCGATGGGCCGGTCGGCGGCCGCCCTGCTCAGCCAGCGCATCACCGAGCCGGGGAAGGCCGGTCGGCTGCGCGAGGTCACGCCCCAGATCGTCGTACGGCACAGCACCGGGCCCGCTCCAAGCGATGTCCAAAGCTAGGTCAACCGGCGCGGCGTCCGCTCGTCGAGGGTGTTGACTCGGGGCAAGACGCCGACCCCCGGCGGGTCGCTCGGTGGGCGGCCAGAGCGACAACGGGGGGATTCATGCGTGATCCGGAACTGGTCTCCTGCGCGCAGCGGGCCGCCGCCGAACTGGAGCGGGCCTGGGCGCACTGGCTGGAGACGCGAGGGCGGAGCAGCGAGGTCGGCGGGGAGTCCGTGGCCAGCTACGTCGCCCACTCGATCGACCATCCGTGGGGGCGGCCCCGGGTGGTCCTCGGCCTGGACGCCGAGGACGCCCGCGAACTGGCCGCCCTTCTGGAGAAGCAGGAGATCACGGAGCCCGCTTGGTGACCTCGTTTACCCGACAACGCCGACATAGCGTCTGATCACGCGGACAGCTCGCGTAGGTTGGTGAGCTGACTTCTGCGAAGGGATCCAAGCGTGATCAGACGACCACTCATCGCCACGATTCTTGCCTGCTCCGGGCTGGGAGTCGCCGCGTGCGGTGGCACGGCGGGTCAGGCCGCCGCGGGCGGGGCGAACACCGGGCACACCGCCGCCTCGGCCCCCGTCGCGCCGCAGAGCCGTACGGCCGCGGTCGACACGGGGAAGGTCTCCGAGCGGGCGGCCACGGCGCCGACCGGTCCCGCCGCGAAGCCGCTCACAGGCAAGGTCATCCTCATCGATCCCGGGCACAACGGCGGCAACTTCAAGCATCCCGAGGTCGTCAACAAGCCGGTGAACGTCCTCACCAAGCGCAAGCCGTGCGACACGACCGGCACCTCGACCAACGACGGGTACAGCGAGGCCGCCTTCACCTGGGACGTCTCGAACCGGCTGGCCAAGCTGCTGCGGGCGGAGGGTGCGACGGTCAAGCTCGCCCGCGACAGCAACAGCGGCGTCGGCCCGTGCATCACCGAACGGGCGGCGATCGGCAACAAGGCCAAGGCGGACGCCGCGATCTCGATCCACGGCGACGGGGCCCCGGCGAGCGGGCACGGCTTCCACATCATCATGCCGAAGAAGATCAACGGCCCGGTGGACCCGGTGGTGAACGACTCACGGAAGCTGGGCGTCACGGTCCGGAACGCGTTCCACGCGGGGACCGGCCAGCCGTACTCGACCTACATCGGAAAGAACGCGCTGGACTTCAGGAACGACCTCGGCGGGCTGAACCTCTCGACCGTGCCCAAGATCTTCATCGAGGTCGGGAACATGCGCAACGCGGGTGACGCGGCCAAGATGAAGAACCCGCAGTTCCGCCAGAAGGCGGCGGCGGCGCTGGCGAAGGGGATCACGACCTACGTGTCCTGATCCGGTCAGCTCAGACCCGTGGGCGCGGAGTGAGCGATTTGGCATGATTCAGCCATGGATCACCTGCTTCCCCGCCCACAGTTGGCCGAGAGCGCGCCGGGATCGTTCGCCTTCACGCCCGGCACCGCCGTGTCGGGCCCCGCCGACCTGGTCGACTCCGTACGGCTCGCGCTCGCCGTCCTCGACCTCGGGAGCGGGGACGACGCGTCCGCGCGGGTGCGGGTGACCCGGGACCCGGGCCTGGGGCCCGAGGCGTACGCGGTCACGATCGGCGAGGACGAGGTGCTGATCGCGGCCGGAGCTGCGGCGGGGGCGTTCTACGCGGGTCAGACACTGCGGCAACTGCTGCCGGTGGAGGCGTTCCGGTCGGTCGCGCTCCCGGGGACCGAGTGGCGGGTGCCGTGCGGGCGGGTCGAGGACTCCCCCGCGTTCTCCTGGCGCGGCGCGCATCTCGACGTGTCCCGGAACTTCCTGCCGAAGCGGGAGGTGCTGCGGATGATCGACCTGCTCGCGCTGCACAAGATGAACCGGCTCCACCTGCACCTGGCGGACGACCAGGGATGGCGGCTGGAGAGCAGGGCGTACCCGCTGCTGCACGAGGTCGGCTCGCACCGGACCCGGACGATCACGAGCTTCTACCACGAGGAGCCGACCTACGACGGGGTGCCGCACGGCGGCTACTACACGCTCCGCGACCTCGCCGAGATCGGCGCGTACGCGCGGGCGAGGGCGGTGACCGTCGTCCCCGAGATCGACGTGCCGGGTCACGCCTCGGCGATCCTCGCGGCATACCCGTCGCTGGGGGCGACCCCGGGCGAGCGGCACCACGTGCTGGACCGCTGGGGCATCTCCCCGGCGATCCTCTCGCCGCTGCCGGGCACGGTGGACTTCCTGGCCGCCGTATTCGACGAGATCATCGAGGCGCTGGGCGAGGTTCCGTTCCTGCACATCGGCGGGGACGAGTGCGTGCTGGACGCGTGGGAGGCGTCCGCCGAGATCAGGGCGTACCAGGCGGAGCTGGGTCTGGACTCGTCCGGCGACCTGCACGCCTGGTTCCTGCGCCGGCTGGCCGACCTGCTCGCCGAGCGCGGCGTACGGGCGGTCGTCTGGGACGAGGCGTTCGTCAGCGGGATGCTGCGCGACGACACGCTGGTCATGCCGTGGCGCGGCGCTGCCGTGGGCCGCCGCGCGGCCGCCGCCGGGCACGAGCTGGTGGCGACCCCGGTCTTCCCGACGTACTTCGACTACGGCGAGGCGGCCTCGGCCGAGGAGCCGCTGGCGATCGGCGAGACCACCACGGTCGCGGACGTGGCGGCGTTCGAGCCCGCCCCCGCGACGTGGGAGGACGCGGAGCGCGCCCGGGTCGCCGGCCTGCAGTTCCAGCTCTGGAGCGAGCGCATCCCCGACGGCCGGACGCTGGACTACCGCGCCTGGCCGCGTGGCTGCGCCGCCGCCGAGGTGGGCTGGACGGGAGGCCCGGCGCGGCCGGACTTCACCGAGCGGCTCGCCCGCCATCTCGAACGGCTGGACGCCTTCGGAGTGGAGTACCGCCCGCTCGAGGGGCCGCGGCCGTGGCAGCGGGGCGGCGGGGCCAGGCGGCACCGTCCGGGTGTCATCGACGTCCAGGAGGTCATGCGGCGTCTGGACGAGATGACCCTCACCGCGGACTCCACCCGGCCCAGCATGTGACCGCCGCCGGGGTCGTCGCAGGCGATCGGTCCCGGCCCCTTTATGCGACGAACGGCCCGCGTCCCCGTGCTTCGGGACGCGGGCCGTCGTCGCGGTGTGGAGAGCGGCCTCAACCGAGGCGGTCGGCCGCTCCGACGACCTCGGAGATCGAACGGTAGCCGTGCCGGCGGAGCCGCCGGGAGAGCCCGCGGTGGATGCGCGAGGCCCACAGCGGACCGGCGTAGATCATGCCGGTGTATCCCTGGACCAGGGTCGCACCGGCCAGGATGCGCTCCCACACGTCGTCGAGATCCTCGACGCCGCCGACGGAGACCAGGGTCAGCCGGTCGCCCACCCGGGCGTGCAGCCGGCGCAGCACCTCAAGCGACCGGGCCTTGAGCGGCCGGCCGGACAGCCCGCCCGCCTCGTCGCTCACGACGCCGGGCCGCCCGATCGTGGTGTTGGTGGCGATGATGCCGGACAGGCCCAGCTCGACGGCCAGGTCGGCGACCGCGTCCACGTCCTCGTCCGCGAGGTCGGGCGCGATCTTCACCAGCAGCGGCGTGCGGCCCGCCACGCTCTTAACGCTCTCAAGGAGGGGACGGAGCAGCTCGACGGCCTGCAGGTTGCGCAACCCGGGAGTGTTGGGCGAGCTGACGTTGACGACCAGGTAGTCCGCGAGAGGCGCGAGCTCCTTGGCACTGGCCATGTAGTCCTCGGCGGCCCGCTCCTCGGGCACCACCTTGGTCTTGCCGATGTTCACCCCGACGACCGCGGGAATCCCCCGGGGACGGCGCAGCCGGGCCGCGGCGGCACGGGCTCCCGAGTTGTTGAAGCCCATCCTGTTGATGATCGCGCGGTCCTTCGTCAACCGGAAGAGGCGGGGCCGCGGGTTCCCCGGCTGGGGCCGCGCGGTGATGGTTCCCACCTCGACGTGGCTGAACCCGAAGGCCGCGAGCGCCTCGAAGCACTCGGCGTTCTTGTCGAACCCGGCGGCCAGGCCGAAGGGGCCGGGGAAGTGCACTCCGAAGGCGCGGACGCGGAGCGCCTCGTCACGGGGGGCCAGCCGCCGGTGCAGCACCCGTTTGGCGACCGGGAGGACCGCCGCCAGGCGGAGCGCCCTGATCGTCCAATGGTGGATGTCCTCCGCGTCGAGGCGGCTCAGGACCTGCGTGAACACGAATCGATACATCACCGGTCAGGGTAGCGGTTCGCCCCCGAGCACCGGTCGCCGGGCGGACCGGCGGGGTCGGGCGCCGCTTGCCGCGACGCCGGAGAGCTCGTCGCCCGGGCCGGTGAGCCCGGGGCGACGAGTGTCGGGTGGAGCCGGAACCTCGGGAACCGAGGCGGCCGGCGCTAGCCCACCTTCTTACCGTCCGGGCCCACCGCGTACCACTCGGCGCCGAAGTCCTTGAGCTTCTGACCCTTGGTGTCGCCGGGCTTCTCGTCCTTGACGAAGTAGTACAGCGGGTGGTTGTTGTACGTCACCTGCATCTTGCCGTCGGCGCGCTTGTGGGTGCCGAGGAGGTTCGCCTTGATGCCCTCGCCCGCCACGGGCTTGCCCTCGGAGAGGACCGGAGGCCAGGCCTCCGCGCAGGCGCCCGTGCAGGACGACTTGCCGTTCTTGTCCTTCTCGAAGAGGTAGACCGTGTGCTGGTTGGAGCCGACGAGGATCTTGCCGATGCTCGTCGGCATCACCGAGAGCCTGGCGGGGCCGGTCTCGGCGGGCATCGGCGTCATCATCTCCGAGGGAGACATCATGCCGGGCGAGGTCTCCTCACCGGCGACGGGGCTGGCTCCGCTGGTGTCGGTGCCGGAACCGCAGCCGGTCGCCAGAACGCCGAGCGCGAGCGCACCGACGTAAAGCAGTTTCTTCATGTTCGGCCTCCAAGGCAGTAGGCGAATACGGCTATCTAGGAGACACGCCACGGAGCCTTTCCACAGGCGAGACACGAAGTACTGAGAGATGCCTTTACAAGTCTTTTGAATTGGCGGTCGCCGGCCATTCCGCAGAAGCGCCGAATCGGCGACGCTTGGCCGTACGGGACGGATATTTCCGGCAGATCACATTTCGCGGCGCGCCGGGCGGGTGCGGGGCGGGCTCTCCGGAAGCCGCCGCCCGGCGCGGGGTGCGAAGTTCTGCGGCAACCACCGTTCCGAACGGCGACGGGGAGCGGCGCAGGGGCCGGGGAGACCGGCGTTCCCGGCGGGTCTAGGGCGGAGAACGCCGTTGGCCGTCCGCACGGCGTACGAGAAGGCCGGAACCCGGCCCGGACTGCGCGAAATATAACGATATGAGGGTTTTAATCGCCTATCGCGCGGCGATCGACTAGCGTCCCTGGTCACGGTCGAACTAGAGCGAGACGGGACAGATGAGCACGGAACAGGCACCCCCAGGGGTCGATCCGACCATTCCAAGCGTGGCGCGGATCTATGACTACCTGCTGGGCGGAAAGGACAATTTCGCCGCCGACCGGGCCGCGGCCGAGAAGGTCATCGCCCTCACCCCCAACGTGCGGGAGGGCGTGCAGGCCAACCGGCGCTTCCTGAGCCGCGCGGTGGAGTTCCTGGCCGGGACGGGGATCCGCCAGTTCCTGGACATCGGCGCCGGGCTGCCCACGCAGGAGAACGTGCACCAGGTGGCGCTGCGCGCGGCCCCGAACTCCCGTGTCGTGTACGTCGACAACGACCCCATCGTGCTCGCCCACGGGCGCGCCCTGCTGGCGGACAACCCCCGGACCATCGTCGTGGACGGCGACCTGCGGGATCCCGCGGCCATCCTCGGCGATCCGCGGGTCACCGGGCACCTCGACCTGGACCGGCCGGTCGGGCTGCTCATGCTCGCCGTCCTGCACTTCATCCCGGAGGACGACCTCGCCGAGCAGGTGGTCAGGACGCTGCGCGACCGGCTCGCCCCCGGGAGCGCGATGGTCATCAGCCACCTCTCGTTCGGCGACCTCGACGACGACGCGCTGCGCGAGGGCCGCGAGTTGTACGCGCGGACCTCCGCGGGCAACGCCACGCCCCGGACCAAGACGCAGATCCTGCGCTTCTTCGACGGCTTCGAGCTGGTGGAGCCGGGCCTGGTCTCCACCGGCGACTGGCGTCCCGAGGAGGGCGAGCCCGAGCTGCCCAAGCTCCCCGGCGTCGACGGCTTCAGCGGGGTCGGCCTGCTCCGGTAATGCACCGATACTGGGTGGATGCTGAGCAGCCACCGCCTGAGGGTGCTTCTCGAGGTCTTCAGGACGGGGAGCATCGCCGGAGCCGCGCGTAACCTGCGACTCTCCCCCTCCGCCGTCTCCCACCAGCTCTCCCGGCTGGAGGAGGAGGCCGGGGTGGGGCTGGTGGAACGCGCGGCGCACAGCCTGCGGCTCACCGCGGCCGGCCGGCGGCTCGCCACCCGGGCGCACGAGGTGCTCGACCTGATCGAGGCCGCGGAGAAGGACCTGCTCGCCCAGGCACGGGCCGACGCCGGGCAGCTCCGCATCGGGTTCTTCGCCTCGGCGGGCTACCGGCTGCTGCCGCTCGCGTTGTCCACCTTCACCGCCCGGCATCCCGCCGTCGAGCTGGACCTCGTCCTCGGCCAGCCGCACGACTTGCTGCCGGACGTGGAGCGGGGCGCCCTGGACGTGCTCGTCGTCTTCGAGCACGCGCTCGACCCGTGGAAGCCGCCGAAGGGCGTGGAGGTCACCCACCTGTTCGACGAGCCGCAACTGCTCGTGCTGCCGCTCGGGCACCCCGCCGGGCAGCGCCCCCGGGTGCGGCTCGCCGACCTGGCCGACGAGCCGTGGATCACCACGTACGGCACGGACACGCCGGTGTCGGTGCTGGAACGCGCCAGCGCGCTGGAGGGGTTCAGCCCGACCATCCGGTGCCGCAGCGACCACTACGAGGTGACCCTCGGCCTGGTGCGGGCCGGGCTGGGGGTGGCGCTGGTGCCGAGCCTGGGCGCGCACGGCGCCGGCGGCATCCAGGTGTGCCAGGTGGACGCGCCCAAGCTCTATCGGAGGATCGGCGCCGCGTCCCGGCCGACCAACCCCAACCCGGCGCTCCGCTCCTTCCTGGACTACCTCCGCGACGCCTCGGCCCGGATGCGCATCGCCCTGCGCTGACACCGCGAGGGGCTGTGTCTATTTGCGCTCGCTTCGCTCACGCGGGGCGCGGCGGTTTCTGGACTGAGGAGCGAGCGGGGAGCGAGGGACGAGCGACCCCGAGCGACGAGGGAAGACATCGCCTCAAGGGCGCCCCGAGCCCGCCGCGCCGAAGGCGCGGCAATTAGACACAGGCGCGGCGGTGAAGTAACCGACGAGCGAGCGGGCGAGGGACGAGCCCCGAGCGAGGAGGGCACGAGCCGACTTCGGGCGCCACGTGTCTACCTGCCGCGCCGAAGGCGCGGCAGGTAGACACGTCAGTGGACGAGCGCGGCGACGGCGCGGCCCACCTCGCGGATGGCCAGGACCAGGTCGTGCTCGCCGCCCTCCGGTCCGTGCGCCAGCACGGCGTACCCCACCCGGCGGGTTCCGACGAGCAGGCCCACGTCGGCACGGGTCCCCGCGTCGGTGCCCGTCTTGTTGGCCACCCACACCCCCGGGTACGGCACGGCCGTGCGGATCTCCCGGTCCTCGGGGTCGTGCGGCAGGAGCGCGGGCACCAGGCCGCGGTCCGTGTTGTGCGCCATCCAGCCGAGCATCAGGCGCTTCCACGGCTCCGGGCCGTCCAGGGAGGCGGCGAGGGCGGCCAGCTCCCGGGCGGTGCCGAGGGCGAAGGCCGGGGGGTGGACGGGAAGCCGCGGCTCCCTGATCCGGTCCAGGATCCGGGTCCTGACCAGCCCGAGCCCGGCCGCGACCGCGTCGACCCGGTCCAGGCCGAGCCGCCGCAGCAGCGCGTTCGTGGCGGTGTTGTCGCTGACCGACGCGGTGAGCAGCGCCAGGTCCCCGATCGTCCAGGTCCGGGCGGACAGGCCGGTCAGCAGGCCGGAGCCGGCCGCGTAGTCGTCATCGGCCAGTTCGACCGGCTCGCCGGGGTCGAGCTCGCCGTCGGCCACCCCTTGGGCGACCGCGGCGAGCAGCAGCAGCTTGCCCGTGCTGGCGAGCGGCAGCTCGACGTCCTCGTTCACGCCGATCAGGCCGGGCACGCAGGCGGCGAGCGTCCCTGGGCAGGACGCGGCGACCTCCTCGACCCGGGCGACCGCCGCCCGCACCCGCTCGTCAACCGTCATGGCCTCATCGATCCCGCTGCTCAATCTCCACTCCACCGTCAAAGCGCCAGTACCGTTCCCGGCCGCGCGCCGGTCTCCACACCCTCGCGGACGACGACCGCGCCGCCCACGACGACCGCGTCCACGCCCGAGGGCGGCAGTAGCGGATCGGTGAAGGTCGCGCCGTCCGCCACCGTGTCCGGGTCGAAGACCACCAGGTCGGCGTGCGCGCCGTCGCGGATCACACCGCGCCCGGCGAGCCCGAACCTGGCGGCCGCCATTCCGGTCATCTTGTGCACCGCGCTCTCCAGCGTGAGCAACCCCAGCTCGCGGACGTAGTGTCCGAGAACGCGTGGGAACGTGCCCGCCCAGCGCGGGTGCGGCCGGCCGCCCGGCTTGGGCACGCCGTCCGAGCCGATCATCGCGTACGGCGCGGCCAGCACGCGGCGCACGTCGTCCTCGATCATCGAGTGGCTGATGATCGTCACCTCGCCGCCCTCGGACAGGAGGAGCTCCGCGACCATGTCGAGGGGGTCGGCCGCCGCGGCGGCGGCCAGGTCGGCGACGGTCCTGCCCTCGGTCTGCGGGTTGCGCGGCGCGCAGGCGATCGAGATGCGGTCCCAGCCGCCGTTGCCGACCGTGTTCTCCCAGCCGGGCACGCCCTCGGCGATGGCGCGGCGCATCCGGCCCCGCTCCTCGGGGCTGCCCAGCCGGCGGGTGAGCGCGGCCATGCCGCCGTCGTTGGCCCACGGCGGGAGCATCGCGGCCAGCGCCGTGCTGCCCGCCGTGTACGGGTACACGTCGCAGGTCACGTCCATGCCGCCGGCCCGCAGCTCGGCGATCCTCGGCAGGGTGCGCTCCGTGCGGCCCCAGGCGTACTTGCCGGCCGTCTTGTGGTGGGAGACGTGCAGCGCCGCGCCGCTGCGGCGGGCGATCTCGACGGCCTCCTCCAGCGCCTCCTCCACGCGGGACATCTCGTCGCGCAGGTGGGTGACGTACGGCTTGCCGTGCCGGGCGGCGACCGCGGCGAGGGCCACCACCTCGTCGGTGCTCGCGTACGTGCCCGGGGTGTAGATCAGGCCGGTGGAGAGCCCGGCGGCGCCCTGGGAGAGGGCGCGGTCGAGCAGGTCGCACATGGCGGCCAGTTCGGTGGGGGTCGCCGGCCGGTCCACGGGGCCGAGCACTCCGGAGCGCAGGGTGCCGTGGCCGACGAGCGAGGCGATGTGGTTGGCCCTCGGCACCCGGGCGTGCGCCTCGGCGAATCCCGCGAAGTCCTGATACATGCCGACGTCGCCGCCGAAGGTCACCCGGGTGTCCGCCCGCATCGCGTCCACGCGATCGGGCAGCGCCGGGAACAGGCCGGACCCGCAGTTGCCGCTGATCTCCGTGGTCACACCCTGGATCACCGAGGCGCGCACCAGCTCGCGGTCGTCCTGGCGGAGCAGGGACACGCCGTCGGAGTGGGTGTGGACGTCGATGAACCCGGGCGCGACGGCCCGGCCGCGGGCGTCGATCACCTCGGCGGCGTCCACGGCGGCGCCGGGCGGCAGCACGGTCAGCCGTCCGCCGTCGGCGGCGACGTCCGCCTCGCGGCCGGGACGTCCCGTCCCGTCGAACACGAGGCCGCCGCGGATCAGGAGGTCGAATCGGCTCACAGAACCTGCCCGAGGAAGGTACGGAAACGGTCGTTCTTGGGCGCGGCGAGGACCTCGCGGGGGTCTCCCCGCTCCACGATCACACCACCGTCGACGAACACGAGCTGGTCGCCGACCTCGCGGGCGAAGCCCATCTCGTGGGTGACGACCATCATCGTCATGCCGCTCGCGGCGAGGTCGCGCATGACCGCGAGCACCTCCTGCACCAGCTCGGGGTCGAGCGCGCTGGTCGGCTCGTCGAACAGCATCAGCTTGGGCCGCATCGCCAGGCTGCGGGCGATGGCGACGCGCTGCTGCTGGCCGCCGGAGAGCTGGGCGGGGTAGTGATCGGCGCGGTCGGACAGACCGACCCGCTCCAGCAGCTCGGTGGCCTGCCGCCGGGCCTCGGCCCGGGACGTGCCGAGCACGGTGACCGGGCCCTCCATGACGTTCTCGATGGCCGTACGGTGCGGGAACAGGTGGAAGCGCTGGAACACCATGCCGATCGGCCGCCGCTGGCGGCACAGCTCGGCCGGGGCCAGCAGGTGCAGCCGGCCGCCCCGCTCGGCGTAGCCCATCAGCTCGCCGTCCACCCAGATCCGGCCGGAGTCGATGGTCTCCATCCGGTTGACGCAGCGCAGCAGGGTCGACTTGCCCGACCCGGACGGGCCGACCACGCACACCACTTGGCCGTGCGGCACGTCGAGGTCGATGCCCTTGAGCACCTCCACCGAGCCGAACCGCTTGCGCAGCGAGCGGATCTTGACCATCGGCTCGGCCTGCCCGGTCGTCATGCCGGCTCCTTCGCGAACGGCCGCAGGTTGCGGCGGACCCGTGCCCCCAGCGCGGCGTGGCCGCGCTCGAACCGCTTCTCGATGAAGTGCTGGCCGATGCTGGCGATCGTGGTGAGCACGACGTACCAGATCGACGCCACGATGAGCATGGCGATGACCTCGAAGTTGCCCAGGTAGATGCGCTGGGCGACGGTCAGCAGCTCGGCTCCGGCGATCACCGAGACCATCGACGTGGTCTTCAGCATGGAGATGAACTGGTTGCCGGTCGGCGGAATGATCACCCGCATCGCCTGCGGGAGCACGACCCGGCGCAGCACCTGCCCGTGCGACATGCCGAGCGCCTCGGCGGCCTCGCGCTGGCCGGGGTCCACCGAGCGGATGCCGGCCCGCACGATCTCGGCCATGTACGCGCCCTCGTTGATCGCGAGGCCGAGCAGCGCCGCCGTGAACGGCGTGATCAGCTCGTTGGCCTGCCACTCGATCAGCTTCGGCCCGTCGAACGGCACGCCGATCCCGAAGCTCGGGAAGACCAGCCCGATGTTGAACCAGAAGATGAGCTGCACCAGCAGGGGCGTGCCCCGGAAGAACCAGGTGTAGAGGCCGGAGGTGCCGCGCAGCACGGGGTTGTCGGAGAGCTGCATCACCGCGGCGAGCACGCCGAGGACCAGGCCGATCGCCATCGAGAAGACGGTGAGCTGGATCGTCACCCACAGGCCGCCGAGGATCCGGCCGTCCATGAGGAACGAGACGATCACGTCCCAGTGGAGGTTCTCGTTGACGATGACCGTGTACGCGAGCCAGACCAGGAAGAGGAGCGCGACGCCCGCACCGATCACGCGGCCGGGGCGCGGGGGCCGCACCGCCTCGATCGGCAGCTCGACCGGCACCTGGGCGGACGGCTCGCCGTCCTGGGATCCGGCGGAGCTCCCGGTGGAGGTCACTTCCATGGCGCGGTGTTCACCATGACCTCGGACACGGCGTTGGCGCCGACGCCGTACTTGTCGAGCACGCCCTTGTAGCCGCCGTCGGCCTGGAGCTCGCCCATCGCCTTGGCCACGGCGTCACGCAGCCCGGTGTTGCGCTTGTCGATCGCGATGCCCCACGGGCCGGCGTCGTACTGCTCGGAGAGCACCTCGTAGTTGCCGGTGTCGTTCGCGTACATGTGGGCGACGGGCGAGTCGACGATCGTGGCGACCGCGCGGCCGGAGTCCAGGGAGAGCAGGCCGGTCGGGGCGTCCTCGCTCTGCATGATCTTCATCTTGGTGGCGCACTTCTCGTTCTGCCGCTCGCCGATGGCCAGGTTGGAGCTGCCCTTGGCGAGGACCACCGTCTTGCCGCAGAGGTCGTCGAGGGTCTTGATGCCCTCGGGGTTGCCCTTCTTGACCATGATCGCGCCGCCGGCGTTGAAGTAGTCGACGAAGTCGACCGCGCCGCGCCGTTCCTCGGTGTCGCTCATCGACGACATCACGATGTCCCAGCGACCGCCCTGGAGGCCGGGGATGAGGCCGTCGAAGGCGGCGTTGGTGATGGTGAACTTGAGGCCCAGCTTCTCGGCGATGGCGGCGCCGAGGTCGGGGTCGACTCCGGTGAGCTCCTGGGTGCCCTTCTTGTACATCTCCATCGGCGGGTACCCCTCGGATGTGGCCACCCGCAGCTCACCGGTCTTGCGCACGGCCTCGGGCACCAGATCCTTGGCGGACTTGTCCGCCGTCGCCGCCGCGCCCTCGCCCGCGGCGGTTCCCGACGACGAACGCCCGCAGCCGCCCGCGAGCGCGGACACCACCAGCGCGCCAGCAATGGCAACAAATAGGCGATTTGCCATGGATCCTCCTATTTTGCGAACGATTGAGCATATGCTGGCGATGCCATGTCACAGCCCCAAGAGTCGTGAACGCTTGCGGGTCTGAGCCCCGAATTCTTCGATGCTCCTGCCGGGCCGCATCCCGCGCACCGCCTCCGTGCCATGCCCCGGCCGACGCTCTCCCTGCGTGGTACGACGGCGTAGACCGCCAGGCCACGGGGGCTTTCGTGGCCGCCGGTCCCCATCAACATCGGGGCCGGCCATCCGCCCTCGGCCGGATGGGCGAGCCGAGAGTGGCGAAGCTGGTGGGAGGTCAAGCCGCGCCTACGGCGGTCGTCCTTCTCGGTGACCTGATTGAACGGATATTCGGCGCGCTCCCACGACAGCCGGCCGCGGCCGGTGTGGGGGCGCAGGCCGGCGATCGCGGGTGTGCGGAGGTCATGGGGCCGCGATGGTTGGCCCTGACGCAGGGTCAATCTCCCAGCATGGTGGCATGACCACGAAATCCAGGGCGACGGAGGTCGCCGGACCGCACAAGTCGTACGGCGACCACGGCGACGATGGGGAGCGGGCCGAGAGAGGCGACAGGACGATGCGGCATTTCACGATCCATCACGACGGGGTCACGATCCCGGTGTCTCGCGGCGGCCGGGGACGGCCGCTGGTCCTGTGCCCTGGGCTGAACTCGACTCAGGCCGACCTACACGAGCTGACCGAGCTGCTGCGGCGCGACCACGACGTGGTGACCTTCGACCTGCGGGGCCATGGCCTCGCCTCGGCCGCCGACAGGTACTCCTTCGAGGGGTTCCTCAGTGATCTGATCGCCGTGTTCGCGGAGCTGGGACGCCTCGACCTGCCCGCGGCACCCGTGCTCGTGGGCTACTCACTGGGCGCGGACCTGGCTGTGCACTATGCCTCCGAGCATCCCGGCACCGTCGCGGAGCTTGTTCTCATCGACGGGGCGAACCCGGTGCCCGAGCCGTTCGTCACCGGGGCCCTCCTGTCGGAGTTCCGCGCGATGTGGGAGGAACTGGCGACGCAGCAGGAGGCCGTACGGGGCACCGCGCGTCAGGTGTTGCTCACTGCCCAGGAGATTCTCGACCTGAATGTCGAGATCGATGTGGTTCGGTCCGACATCCTTGACCGGTACAGGAAGATCGACCGCCCGATCAACATGATCATGTCAACCCGGATGGCCGGCGACAGCGGCGAAGGGCATGCGCCGCAGCTCAATCAGAACTGGCGTGCCGGCGTCGAGCGGCTGGTCCGCGAGCAGCCGCACATCGCCACGTTCCGGCTCGACGCCGACCACCGGCTCGTCTTCACCCACGCCCCGGAAATCGCCCGGATCATCCGGCGTACACAAGGCATGGCCGGCCGGGCCGACTCTTGAACACACCCTGGAGAGACTGGGGCGATGCTGACTATCGGTGAGCTCGCGTCGTACACCGGAGTGACGGTGCGCGCGGTGCGGCACTATCACGCGAAGGGGTTGCTGCCGGAGCCGGAGCGGGACCACTTCGGCTACCGCAGATACGACGCCGGCGCCGTGATCGAACTGATCAAGATCCGGACCCTTGCCGAGGCCGGAGTCCCGCTGGCACGGGCGCGGGAGCTGCTGCGGGCCGACGAAGAGGCGTTCGCCGCGGCGGTCGCCGACATCGACAAACGGCTGCGGGCGGAGATCCGGCAGCGGCAGCGGCACCGGGAGCAGCTCGCCCGGCTCGCCGCCGGGGACAATCTGGCGCTGCCACCGGAGGTGGTCGAGTATCTCGACCGGCTGCGGGTGCTCGGGGTCGACGAGCGGATCGTCCAGGTCGAACGCGACGGCTGGATCCTGCTGGCCGCGCGCTCACCCGAGCGAGTCCCGGAGTGGATGGCACGCAAGCGGGAGCAGATCGCCGACCCGCAGCTCATCGACTTCTATCTCACCCTGGGCCAGGCTCTCGACCGGACCGCCGACGATCCACGGCTGGTCGAGCTGGCCGACGAACTGGCCGCCTACATTTCGCGGTTGGCCGACGAACAGGGCGAGGACTACATAGACGACACCGACATCGAGCCGCCGCTGGTCAAGCTGATGGACACACTGGCGTTCGACACTGTGCCGCCGGCCCGTCGGCTGATCGAGCTGTTGAAAGGGCGAGGCTGGACCGGCTGGACCAAGCTCGAGCGCGTGGACCCCCCACGGGATGCGGCCGGAATCGGCCCCGGGCCCGTTCACCGTCCCCGGTTCCCGGTTCCCGGCCCCGACGCGTGATCGGGCGGAGCGCTCCCGGTAGCGTCCTCCTGCGCGTGGCGAAGGGAGAGCGGTGGCGGAGGCGGCGTCGATCGTTCTGCTCCTGCTGGTGCTCGCCTTCGCCGTCGTCAAGCCGAAGGGCCTGCCGGAGGTCGTGGCCGCCGCCCCCGCGGCCGTCGTGGTGGTCCTGGCGGGCCTGGTCTCCCCGGAGGTCGCCGGCGCCGAGGTGCTGCGCCTGCTGCCGGTGGTCGGCTTCCTGGCCGCGGTGCTCGCGCTGGCCCACCTCTGCGACCGGGAGGGGCTGTTCGAGGCCGCGGGCGCGCTGATGGCGCGCGGACCCGGGGGCCTGCTGATCCGGGTCTTCGCGGTCGCCTCGGTGGTCACGGCGGTGCTCAGCCTGGACGCGACCGTCGTGCTGCTGACCCCCGTGGTCCTCGCCACCACGTCACGGCTGCGCGTGCACCCCGCCCCGCACCTTTACGCGTGCACCCACCTCGCCAACACTGCGTCGCTGCTGCTCCCGGTCTCCAACCTGACGAACCTGCTGGCGTTCACGGCGAGCGGGCTGTCGTTCGGGCGGTTCGCGGCCCTCATGGCGCTACCGTGGCTGGCCGCGATCGCGGTGGAGTACGCCGTCTTCCGCCGGTTCTTCGCGGCGGAGCTACGGCCCGCGGAACGCCGCGCTCCGGCGCCGGGGCCGGGAGCGCCAGGGGTGCCGGTCTTCGCGATCGTCACGGTCGCGCTGACTCTCGCAGGGTTCGTCGTCGCGTCCGCCGCGGGCGTCAACCCCGCCTGGGCCGCGCTCGGGGGCGTGCTCGTGCTGGCCGTACGCGCGCTTACCCAGGGGCGGGTGACCGCGCGGGCCGTGCTCAGGTCCGCCGACCTCCCGTTCTGCGGGTTCGTGCTCGCGCTCGGGATCGTCGTACGCGCGGTGGTGGACGGCGGGCTGGGCCGTGCCGTACGGCCTCTGGTGCCGGAGGGGGCGTCGCTCCTCGGACTGCTCGCGATCGCGGCCATCGCCGCCGTGCTCGCGAACCTGTTCAACAACCTGCCCGCCGTGCTCGTGCTGCTGCCGATCACCGCCGTGAGCGGCCCCGGTCCCGTGCTCGCGACGCTGATCGGGGTGAACGTCGGCCCGAACCTCACCTACGTCGGCTCGCTGGCCACACTCCTGTGGCGGCGGGTGCTGCACGCCCACGACCACGAACCCGACCTGGGCCGGTTCCTGCGCCTCGGCCTGCTCACGGTCCCGCCGGCGCTCGTCGTGGCGGTGGCGGGGCTCTGGGCGGAGCTCCGCGTGATCGGCCCCTGAGCGCGTCCCTTCACAGGCTGCGCAGCGTGGCCAGCAGCTCCCGCTCCGCCCACTCGAAGAACTCCTTCTGGTGCTCGTGCCCGATCTGGACCAGGGCGACGTGGGTGAACCCGGCGTCCGTGTACTTGCGCACCGCCTCCACCACGGCGTCCACGTCCGCGCCGCAGGGCACCTTCTCCGCGACGTCCTCGGGCCGTACGGTCCCGGCGTACGCGTCGAAGTTCACCGGGGCGGGCAGCTCGGCCATCACCTTCCAGCCCGCGGCCGACCAGCGCCACAGCCGGTGGGCCCGCTCGACGGCGGCCTCCCGGTCGGTGTCGTAGGAGATCGGGAGCTGGCCGTAGACCGGCTTGTCCCGGCCGCCCTCGGCGAAGAACTTCGCGACCAGCTCGGCGTCCGGATCCACGGTGACCAGGCCGTCCCCGTACTCGGCGGCGATCTCGCCGGACTGCTCGCCCGAGGCGGCGATCGCGATCGGCACCGGCTGGTCCGGCAGGTCGTACAGGCGGGCCGAGTCGACGTCGAAGTGCGCCCCGCGATAGCTGGTGTAGCCGCCCTCGAACAGCTCCTGGATGATCTCGATGGCCTCCCGGAACATGTCGTGCCTGGTGTTGACCGGCGGCCAGCCGTGGCCGATCACGTGCTCGTTGAGGTTCTCGCCCGCCCCCAGGCCGAGCGTGAACCGCCCTTCGGACAGGACGCCCACCGTGGCGGCCTTCTGCGCGACCACCGCCGGGTGGTAGCGCATGATCGGGCAGGTGACGTACGTCATGAGTGGCAGCCGCTGCGTCGAGACGGCCGCCGCGCCCAGCACCGACCACGCGTACGGCGCGTGCCCCATCTCCTCCAGCCAGGGGAAGTAGTGGTCGGAGATTACGGCGTAATCGAACCCGACCCGCTCGGCCGTGACCACGTCGTCGACGAGCTGCCGGGCGGGCGTCTGCTCGGTCATCATCGTGTACCCGATTTGCACCATGGGGCACGAATACCCATCTCGCGCCCGCCCTCGCCGGGGCGGACGGTCTCTTTGCCGGAACCGGTTCCTGGGCAGTTCCGGGGCAAGTCGTGAATTTTTCACTGCCGCCGTGCGGCGCGGCTCCGAAGAATCGGAGCCATGGAAGCAATCCAGGTGGACGGGCTCAGGAAGAGCTACGGCGACTTCGAGGCGGTCCGGGAGATCTCCTTCTCCGTCGCCCGGGGCGAGATATTCGCCCTGCTCGGCAGGAACGGCGCGGGCAAGAGCACGACGATGGAGGTCCTCGCCGGGTTCCAGCGCCCCGACGGCGGCACCGTACGGGTGCTCGGCCTCGACCCGGTGAAGGACCGGGCCAAGGTGCGCAAGAGCACGGGGATCATGCTCCAGGAGGCGGGCTTCTTCCCCGACCTGACCGTGGCGCAGACGGTGGACTCCTGGCGGCAGCTCGTCCCGGCCGCCCGGCCGCGCGCCGAGGCCCTGGAGTTGACCGGGCTGACCGGCAAGGCGGGCACCAAGGTGCGCCAGCTCTCCGGCGGCGAGAAGCGGCGGCTCGACCTCGCGCTGGCCACGCTGGGCCGTCCCGACCTGCTCTTCCTGGACGAGCCGACGACGGGCATGGACCCGGAGGCGCGCAAGGCCACCTGGGACGTCGTCACTGACCTGGCGGCGCACGGCACCACCGTCCTGCTCACGACGCACTACCTGGAGGAGGCCCAGCGCCTCGCCTCCAGGATGGCGATCATGGACAGGGGCGCGATCGTGGCCGCCGGAGGCATGGCCGAGACGCTCGCCGCGCAGACCGGGCGGGTGGCGTTCGAGCTGCCCGACGGCGTGGAGATCCACGACCTGCCCGTGGAGGCCACGGCCGTGGAGGGCGGCACCGTGATCTGCCGGGTGCCCGACCCCGACGTGGCCGCGCAGACGCTCCTCGGCTGGGCCGGCGAGCGCGGACTGCGGCTGCGCGGCCTGGAGGTCCGTACGGCGACCCTCGAAGACCTGTTCCTCGATCTGGCGAGCAAGGAGAACGCGTGATGACGGCTCGTGAGACCCTGGCGGTCGCCCGCCTCGGCGGCCGGATCTACTGGCGGGACAAGCAGGCGCTGACCGCGACCGTGCTGACCTCCCTGGGACTCGGCATCGGCCTGCCGGTGCTGATGGACCGGGTACGTGCGGGCGACCCCTCGGTGGTGGCCGCCCAGTTGCTCGGCATGCTGGCGGTGGTTCTCACGCTCAGCGGGTTCAACCAGAGCGCCGTCTCGCTGACCGCCCGGCGCGACCAGCTCGTCCTCAAGCGGCTGCGCGCCACCGGGCTGAGCGACGGCGCGGTGCTCGGCGGCGAGCTGCTCAACATCATGGTCCAGGGCGTGCTGATCGCGCTGGTCACGACGGTGGCGGTGGTGAACCTCACCTCGGCTCCCGCGCCGCGCGACCCGATCCTGTTCGCCGTCTTCGTGGTGCTCGGCGCGGCCGTGATCACGCTGCTCGGCGCCGCCTGGACCGTGGTCATCCCCCGGGCCGAGGTGGCTGCCCCGATGAGCATCCCGTTCTTCATGATCGCCGGGCTGGGCGCCGGGGCCTTCGGGCCGATGGGCCAGCTCCTCCCCGGCTGGCTGACGACCGCGCTCGACCTGCTGCCCACCGCGGCGGTGGTCAAGGTGGGCAGGGCGACCTTCGCCGACGGCACCTTCGCCGACGATCTGCAGGCGGCGGCGGTGCCCCTGCTGATCCTGACCGTCTGGGCGGCCATCGCGCTCCTGGTGATCAGTCGCTGGTTCCGCTGGGAAGCGCGCCGGTCATAATCGAGCCGGTCGTCATCAAGTCCGGTCGCAATCAAGCCGGCCCGATCACGTCTGATCACGCCTGACCAAGCCTGATCGAGCCTGATCGAGCCGGTCATAATCGGGACGTCATGCGTATACGCTCGCAAACCTTGGCCATCGCCGTGGTCGGCACGATCTCGGTGGGGTTCACGATCAACCTGATCGCCTCAGTCCTGATGTTCGGCTCCCTGCCGCACGACGGAATCATGGTCGTCGCGATGGTCGCGTTCTTCGTCCCCCACTACCTCCATATTCGTGCGGCCCTGCGCGGACAGGCCTTCCGGGGGTTCCCGGTGGCTCTCCTCGTTCAGGCGGTGGCCACCTACGCGCCGTCCTTGGCCTTCGGCGGCATGTGGTACTTCTGGATCGCCCCGATGGTTCCGATCCTCATGGGCTCGGTGCTGCTCCGCCTGCGGTTCGCCGTGGCCCTGCCGATCGTGGCCTGCGCGATGGCCGTACACGCCTGGGTGTTCACGACCGTGCCGCCGGGCGGAAGCCTGTCGAGCGGGTTCTACTTCGCCATCACCGTTTTCGTCACCGGATTCGTGATCTACGCGGTGACCCGGCTCGTGGTCGTGACCAGAGAGCTGGAGCGGGCCCGCGCCGACCTGGCCGAGGCGGCGGTGCTGAAAGAGCGGCTGCGCATCTCCCGCGACCTCCATGACGGCCTCGGGCACAGCCTGTCTGCCATCGCGCTGAAGGGCGATCTCGCGCGGAGGCTGGTCGAGCGCGACCCCGCCGTGGCCGCCGGCGAGCTGGAGGAGCTCGTCCGGGTCGCCAGGGACGCCGCCCAGGACGTACGGCAGGTGGCCCGGGGGTTCCGGGAGATGTCGCTGTCGCAGGAGGTCGATCGCGGCGTGGCGCTGCTCGCGGCCTCGGGCGTCCGGTGCCACGTCAACCTCGCGGACGTCGAGGTGCCGAAGGTCGTGGGCGAGACCCTCGCCTGGGGCGTGCGCGAGGGGATCACCAACGTCGTACGGCACAGCCGCGCGACGACCTGTTCGATCACCACCTCCCTGCGCGGCCGGGCCGTACGCCTTGAGGTCGTGAACGACGGCCGCATCGAGGGGGACGGCGGCCCCGCCCCCGTCTCCGGCCGGAGCGGCGGCGGCGGCGGGCTGGCGGGCCTGCGGGAACGCGCGGAGCAGGTCGGCGGCTCGGTGGTCGCGGAGCGGGTCGGTGACAGCGGGTTCCGGCTCGTCATGGAGATCCCCGTGCCCGACGCGTCCTCCCTGGGGACGGCGGCCGGTCCCGGGACATCGGAGCTTTCCCAGCCGGAGGTGACCGGATGATCAAGGTGCTGCTCGCCGAGGACATGCATATGATCAGAGCGGCCCTGACGGCGTTGCTGCGCCTCGAATCGGACATCGAGGTGGTCGCCGAGGTGACCAAGGGTGACGAGATCGTCCCCGAGGCGCTCCGCACCCGTCCGGACGTGGCGGTCGTCGACATCGACCTCCCCGTCGTGGACGGCATCACCGCCGCGGCCGAGTTGCTCGGCCGCCTGCCCTCCTGCCGCGTCCTGGTGCTCACCGCGATGGGCCAGCCCGGGCAGGTACGGCGTGCCCTGCAGGCCGGCATCGAGGCGTTCCTGGTCAAGGACGCCCCCGGTGACCGGCTGGCGGACGCGATCCGCCGCACGGCCCAGGGACTGCGCGTCCTGGATCCGGAGCTCGTCGCGTCCGCGATGGAGTACGGCGCGAGCCCGCTGACTCCCCGGGAGGCGACCGTGCTCAAGGAGGCCGCCCACGGGGCGGCGGCGGAGGAGATCGCGGCACGGCTGCACCTCTCCCCCGGCACCGTGCGCAACTACCTGACCAGCGCGATCACCAAGATCGGCGCACGTAACAAGATCGACGCCATCCGGGTGGCCCAGGACGCCGGCTGGCTGTGACGAGGCGGCCCCGGGGCCGCACCGCGCGAGGACGAGGAGGCGGCCGGATGCCGGTCCGGGCAGGAGACCCAGCAGAGTTCGTCGTCATCACCGGAGGTCCCGGTTCCGGGAAGAGCACGCTGATCGACCGTCTTGAGGGCGCCGGGTTCGCGCGGTCGCAGGAGGCGGGACGCGCGATCATCCAGGACCAGACCGCGATCGGCGGGCGCGCCCTGCCCTGGCTCGACCCGGAGCTGTTCGCCGAGCTGATGCTCTGCTGGGAGCTGCGCTCGTACCAGATCGCGCGCGGCCACCAGGGGCCGGTCTTCTTCGACCGGGGAGTGCCGGACATCGTGGGATATCTACGTCTCGAAGGGCGCGCGGTGCCCGATCACGTGGACGCCGCCGCGCGGACCTTCCGGTACCACCCTCGCGTCTTCATCGCCCCGCCCTGGCCGGAGATCTACCGCCAGGACGTCGAGCGCAGGCAGTCGCTCGACGAGGCCGAGCGGACATACGCCTCCATGGTCGCCGCGTACACGGACTACGGGTACGAGCTGGTCACGCTGCCGCGCGGCTCGGTGGAGGAGCGGGTGCGCTTCGTCAGGTCGGAGATCGGCTGATCCGCGAGAAGTACGGATCAGTCGCAGCGGCCGAGCTCCTCGCAGAGGAGGCTGGCCCCGATGCCCACCAGCCAGATGTCCTTGGCGATGGCGACGCCCTCCTGCGTCGGCCGCAGGCTGCCCTCCTGGCGCAGGCCCGGCGTCTTCAGGTAGAGGCCCATCAGCCCGCCGGCGAACGCGGTGAGCGCCGCCCCGGCGACGACGGAGGGGACGACCGGGAGCACCAAGGCCACGCCGAGCGCGATCTCGCTCTTGGACAGCAGCTTGGCGAAGGTCATCGGTTCCATGTTCTTGAGGAAGGGATAGGTTCCGGACGCCATCCCGTGCAGCGCGGTGGCGGTCTCCTCGTCCACCGACGCCTTGCCGAGTCCCGAGTTCAGCATGAAGAGCCCGGTGGCCAGCCGTACGGGGATCTGGTGTGGCCGGACGAAAAGCCTCATGTCGCCCCCCGAAGAGTGATTTATCCGGTCTGTTCGCCCTACCCGGTGAGGTCGCCGCTATCCGCCGTCCGGGACGTTCATCGCGGCTCCCGCCCCCGGTCGGCTCCCGTCGCGGTCGGTACGGCCCTCGTACGGCAGGATGGCCGCTCATGAGGACGCTTTATCCGCCGATCGAGCCCTACGACTCCGGCCTGCTCTACGTCGGCCACGGCAACCGGATCTACTGGGAGGTCTGCGGCAATCCGGAGGGCAAGCCCGTCGTCATGGTGCACGGCGGCCCTGGAGGCGGCTGCACCGCCGACCACCGCCGCCAGTTCGATCCGGAGGCGTACCGGATCGTGCTGTTCGACCAGCGCAACTGCGGGCGCAGCCTCCCGCACGCGTCCGACCCCGCGGTGTCGCTGGAGGACAACACCACGGGGAATCTCATCGCCGACATGGAGCGGCTCCGCGAATTCCTGGGGATCGACCGCTGGATGGTCTTCGGCGGGTCGTGGGGCAGCGCGCTCTCCCTGGCGTACGCGCAGACCCATCCCGACCGGGTGTCCGAGTTGGTGCTGCGCGGCATCTTCACGCTGCGGCCGTTCGAGCTGCGCTGGTTCTACCAGGAGGGCGCCTCGATGGTCTATCCCGACCTGTGGGAGAGCTACGTCGCGCCGATCCCGGAGGACGAGCGCGGCGACCTCATCGCCGCCTTCCACCGGCGGCTGAACGATCCCGACCCGGCCGTACGGATCCCCGCCTCGCGGGCGTGGAGCGTGTGGGAGGGCTCGACCATCACGCTGCGCCGCGATCCCTCGATCGTCGCCAAGCACGCCGACGACGACTACGCCGTGGCGTTCGCCAGGATCGAGTGCCATTACTTCGTGAACGGCGGCTTCTTCACCGAGGGGCAGCTGATCCGGAACGTCGATCGGATCAGGCACATCCCCTGCGTCATCGTCCAGGGGCGGTATGACATGTGCACTCCGGCGATCACCGCCTGGGATCTGCACCGGGCGTGGCCGGAGTCGGAGCTCCACATCGCCGACGACGCCGGGCACTCCTACGCCGAGCCGGGCATCCTGGACCGTCTCATCGAGGCCACCGACCGGTTCGCCCGGCGCCGCTGATCTCCCGTCCTCACGTCGAGCGGCCGTCCCGGGCACTTCTAGGATCGAGGCATGTACCAGGGAACCGTGGACGGCCTGCACCGCTGGCCGGTCAAGTCCTTGCGCGGGGAGCGCCTCTCCGCCGCCCTCCTGGACCACCGGGGTCTGGCGGGCGACCGCGCGTACGCGCTGATCGACGAGCGCCCGACGCACGCGGGCAAGCGGCTCACCGTGCGCCAGTCGCCGCCGATGCTGGCCTGGGAGGCGGCCTACCCGGCCACCTGCGACGGCTCCCCCGAGCCGCCCGGCCCTCCGGTGCTCTACTCACCCGGCGGCGTGCCGTGGGCCTGGGACGACCCCGGTCTCCCCGACGAGCTGACGGAGTCGTACGGCGTGCCGCTGTCGCTGCGGGCGCAGGACGGCCAGCAGGATCGGGGCCCGACGGTGCTGGTCACCTTCGCGGCGTCGTTGCACGGCCTGGAGGAGGAACTCGGCGCGAAGGTCGAGCTGGAGAGGTTCCGCCCCAACGTCCACCTCACCACCGACGCGCCCGCGTTCGCCGAGGAGTCCTTCACCGAGGGCACGGTGATCACGCTGGGTGAGGCGGTCCTGGAGGTGACCGGCGACAACGCGGGCCCGTGCATCCGCTGCGCGGTGCCGAGCTGGGACCCGTACGGCCGGGAGCGCCGGCCCGAGCTGCAGAAGCATCTGATCGCGGCGCACGAGAACAAGTTCGGCGTGATCATGCGGGTGACCCGGCCCGGCACGGTGCGCACCGGGGACCCCGTGGAAGTCCGGCGGTAGCCGCCGCATCCCCGGTTTCGCAAGTCTCCCGTACGGCTTTATTCAGTGGCGTTCCCGACAAAGCGCACGAGACAGTGTGCGGATGGAACGTGACCTGATCAGCCACATCGCGCACGGCGACCACCCGATCGCCTCACCCATCAGCGAGGCGCACATCGATCGCCTGCTCACCCGGGCGAAGCTGCCCGAGGGCGCGCGAATCCTCGACCTGGGCTGCGGCGGCGGGGAGTGGACGCTGCGGGCGCTGGCGCTCTGTCCGAGCGCGACGGCGGACGGTGTGGACATCTCGGTGCACGCGCTCGACTCCGCCGCCCGAGCGGCGAAGGAGCGGGGCGTGAGCGACCGGATCCGCCTGCACCGGACGTCCGCGACCGAGTTCGGCGGCCCGGAGGGCGGCGAGCCGTACGACCTGGTGATGTGCATGGGGTCGACCCACATCTTCGGCGGGCTCGTCCCGACGATGGAGGCGGTCGCCGGTTTCCTGCGCCCGGGCGGCCTCGCCCTCGTCGGCGAGGGCTTCTGGGAGAGCCCGCCCTCCCCTGAGGTGGCCGGCCTGCTGGTCGACGACCCGGACGACTACGCGGACCTCGCCGGGACGGTGGCGCGGGCGGAGAGCGCGGGCTACGTGACCGTCTACGCGCACACCAGCGAGCGCGGCGAGTGGGACGAGTACGAGTGGTCCTGGACCGGCACCCTGCTGCGCTGGGCCGAGGAGAACCCCGGCCCCGACGGTGAGGCGGCGCGCGAGGCGGCGCTGGAGCACCGCGACATGTGGCTGAACGGCTATCGGGGCGTCTTCGGCTTCGTCTCGCTGCTGCTGCGCCGTACGCGGTAGGGCGGGGAATTCCGCACCACCCCGCACGGCCGTCGCGGAGGCTCTCGCGGCGCGGAGTCCGCGCCGCGAAAGCGACATTCTCCAGACCGGTCGATCTGATCACATCTCGTGCGATTTTCCGGAAATGGGGAACTGTTCGGCAATCACTAGCATCATCGTTTAATGTGACATAAGTGCCTATTGACGATCAGGTTGCCATAACCAGATACAGATGGCTCGACGCTCTTCGCGGGCTGGGCGCGACAGCGGTGCTGCTCGAACACATGACCTACCGCTTCCTGCCCGATCTCCGTCCGACCTGGTTCAACCTGGGGAACTATGGCGTCCTGGTGTTCTTCCTGGTCAGCGGCTACATCATCCCCGCCTCACTGGAGCGCAGGGGCGACGTGCGGGCGTTCTGGATCGGCCGGCTGTTCCGCCTCTATCCCCTGTACGTCCTGACCATCGCCGTCGTCCTCGCGATGACGCCGGTCCAGCCGCTGCGCGACAACATCGACCCCGTCGGGCACATCACGATGCTCATGGAGGTCACCGGCTCGTGGGCGTTCACCGAGCCGATGTGGACCCTTTCCTACGAGATGGTCTTCTACCTCCTCGTCACCGCCCTTTTCGTGGGCGGTCTGCACCGGCGCAGCACACTGTTCGCCCTGGCGTTCGCGGCACTGTCGGTGCTGGTGGCGTTCGTCATGCCGGCCCGGGGCCTGCTCGGCGGCCCGGTCGTGCCGGTCATCGTGCTCGCGGTGATCGTGGCGAGCCTCGGAGGCGTGCTGTTCGGCGCCGGGCGGGTCCGTACGGCCGGGGCGTTCGGATTGGGCGCCCTCGCCGTCGGGCTGATCGTGGTCGGCAGCCGGGTGCCCTGGCAGGGGGCGATGGTCCTGGCGGTCATGTTCACCGGCACGGTGATCTACCGCTGGGAGCGGGGCGAGATGTCGGGGATGTGGCCGGTCCTGGGCGTCGCGTTCCTGATCTGCCTGACGCCGTTCCTGAAGCCGGTGACGGTCAACGGCATGGCCAACCTGGCGACGGTCGCGCTGGCCGGGGGCACGTTCTGGCTCTTCCACGCCCTACGCGGGCGCCGGATCCCGTACGCGCTGGCCTGGCTGGGGTTGATCAGCTACTCCGTCTACATGCTGCACATGCCGGTGCTGCGGCTCTTCATGCTGGTCTCCGGCAACCCGCTCAGGTTCTCCTGGCCGGTCCAGCTCGGGCTCGGCCTCGCCGCCCTCGCGTGCATCTGCGGCGTGAGCTGGCTCACGTACCGCTTCGTGGAGCTGCCGATGCAGCGACTCGGGCGACGGCTGGCGAGGCGGCATCCGGCGCCCCTCATCCCCGCCCCGGAGCGCATTACCGTCTCTTAGCTCAGGTACGTAGATGCGAATACGTACCCATACGGGGGTTTATCCCCTCACGACCTGGGCGCGTCCCTCGGCATCCTGATGGTGGAAGAAAACCACGACGACCGGCCACGACCACCAGCGAGGATCTACCAAGGACACGACCATGTGCGAGCACCTGCCTTCCTGTCCTCCCGCCTCCGCCTCCGACCACGAGGCGGCCGTCCTGGTGGCCTACCACCCGGAACAGGGATGGGGACTGCTCTGCAACGGCGTGGTGGTCTTCGACGACAGCGGTGAGCTGCTGCCCGACGGGCGCAGTCTCCCGGCCGATCGGAAGCTCACGGGGTGTACGGCATGACCATCGACATCGCGACGGCGGGCGTTCGGAACGTCCCGTCGACTACTTTGTTCTCCGCGCGACGTAGCTGGGCCGTGAACTGGGACAGGTCGCAGGCCCCGGCCGAGGCCCCCCGCGGGCCGGAGCCGAGCGAGGATTTCACCGCCACCTGGGAACTCCCGCAGCGCCTGTCCTCGACGTGCATGGCCCGCCGGGTGACCCGCGCCCGGCTCTCCGCCTGGGGCCTGCCCGGCGAGACGATCGACATCGCCGAGCTGCTCGTCAGCGAGGTGGCCGGCAACGCGCTGCGGCACACCCACGGCCCGGTCCAGCTCTCCCTCTCCCTGGCGGACGGCCTGCTGCGGTGCGAGGTCGAGGACGCCGACCGGAACCCGCCGCGGCTGCGCGATCCGGGCCCGGACGACGAGCGCGGCCGGGGCCTGAACATTCTGCGACAGCTCGCCTGCTGCTGGGGCGCCGTCCCCACGTTCACCGGCAAGGTCGTGTGGTTCGAGCTGCCCGCGGACTCAAAGTTCTGATCCCGGCAGCAGCCCGAGCTGGGCGAGCAGCTCCAACTGGTCGAAGTAGAAGCGCAGGCTGACGATGAGCCCGCCCTCGACCGTGCACATGGAACAGCAGCGAAGCTGGATGGGGCGGCCGGTCCCGGGGATCGCCCGCCCGCCCGGCATCAGGTAGGTGCCCGCGTGGGTGCCCACCATCATCAGTTCCTCGGCCGCCAGGTCACCGTTGTCGACGGTCTCCCAGACCAGGGCGCGTACGTCGGGGAACGCGGCGAAGAAGTGCCCGATGTAGGAGGCGATCTCCTCGTGCCCCTCGGCGGGGCCCTCCGGGCTGATCCACACGGCCGCGGGGCTCACCACCCGTAACAGTGCGGCGATGTCGTGCTCGTTGAACGCGGCCGTGTGCCTGTTCAGGACCTCCCGGGCCTCCGTCATGGCGTCCCCCTTCCCGATCCGGCGACGCTCGAACGCGGAGGCCCGGCGACGGGGACGCCGCCCCTCGCGAGGGGCGGCGTCCCCGCGCTGTGTCAGCGGAGGAAGGCCGCCGCCACGCCGGCGTCCACCGGGATGTGCAGTCCGGTGGTCAGCGACAGGTCCCCACCGGTGAGCGCGAAGACCGCCGCCGCGACGTGCTCGGGCAGCACCTCGCGCTTGAGCAGAGTGCGCTGGCCGTAGGCGGGGTTGACGCCGTTGACCCGGATGCCGTGCTCGCCCAGCTCGGCGGCGAGCAGCCGCACCTGGTGCGCCTGGTCGGCCTTCGCCGCGCCGTACGCGACGTTGTCGGGGCCGGCGAAGACCGAGTCCTTGGACGAGATGGAGACGATGTCGCCGCCCATGCCCTGGTCGATCATGATCCGGGCGGACTCCCGGGAGACCAGGAACGAGCCGCGCGCCATGACGTCGTGCTGGAGGTCCCAGTCCTGGACGGTGGTCTCCAGCAGGGAGCGCGACAGCGACAGGCCCGCGTTGTTGACGATCAGGTCGACGCCGCCGAAGGCCAGCACGGCCTCCCGGAAGGCGGCGGCGATCTGCTCCTCGTCGGTCACGTCCACGCCCGCGGCGATCGCCACGTCCGAGGGCCGGTACGCGCGGGCGCCCAGCTCGGCGGCGACCTTCTCGGCGGCGGCGAGGTCGCGGTCGGCGACGACGACGCAGGCGCCCTCGGCCGCGAGTCGGCGCGCTGTGGCGGCGCCGATGCCGGAGCCGCCGCCGGTGACCAGGGCGATCCGCCCGGCCAGCGGCTTGGGCGCGGGCAGACGGCGCAGCTTGGCGTCCTCCAGCTCCCAGTACTCGATGCGGAACTTCTCCACCTCGGGGATCGGCGCGTACGCGGAGACCGCCTCGGCGCCGCGCATCACGTTGATCGCGTTGAGGTAGAACTCGCCGGCGACCCGGGCGGTCTGCTTGTCCTTGCCGAAGGAGAACATGCCGACGCCGGGGACCAGCACGATCGCCGGGTCGGCGCCGCGCATGGCGGGCGAGCCGGGGACGGCGTGCCGCTCGTAGTAGGCGCGGTACTCCTCGCGGTAGGCGGCGTGCCGCTCGCGGAGCCGCGCCACGGCCTCCTCGAACGGCGCGCCGGCCGGCAGGTCGAGCACCATCGGGACGACCTTGGTGCGCAGGAAGTGGTCCGGGCAGGAGGTGCCGAGCGCGGCCAGGCGCGGGTGCTCGGCCCGGGACAGGAAGTCCAGGACCTCGGGGGTGTCGGTGAAGTGGCCGACCTGGCGCACGTCGGTGCTCGCCAGCCCCCGGATGATCGGGAAGAGCGCGGCGGCCCGGGCGCGCCGCTCCTCCTCCGGCAGCGCCTCGTAGCCGGGCAGCACCGGCCCGAACGGCTCGGGCTTGCCGTGCTCGGCGATGTACGCCTCCGCGGTGCGGATGATCTCCAGCGAGTTGGCCTCGCACTGGGCGGAGGTGTCGGCCCAGGCGGTGATGCCGTGGCCGCCCAGGATGCACCCGATGGCCTGCGGGTTCTCCGCCTTGATCGCGGCGATGTCCAGGCCGAGCTGGAAGCCGGGCCGCCGCCAGGGCACCCAGACGACTCGGTCGCCGAAGATGCGCCGGGTCAGCTCCTCGCCGTCGGCGGCGGCCGCGATGGCGATGCCGGCGTCGGGGTGCAGATGGTCCACGTGCGCGGCCTCGACCAGGCCGTGCATCGTGGTGTCGATGGACGGCGCGGCGCCGCCCTTGCCGAAAGCGCAGAATTCGAACGCGGCGACCATCTCGTCCTCACGCTCGACGCCCGGGTAGACGCCGGTCAGCGCGCGCAGCCGGTCCAGACGGAGCACGGCGAGGCCGGCCTCGGTCAGCGTGCCGAGGTCGCCGCCCGACCCCTTGACCCACATCAGCTCGACGTCGGACCCGGTCGCCGGGTCGACGGCCGTGCCCTTGGCCGAGGCGTTGCCTCCGGCGAAGTTGGTGTTGCGCGGGTCGGCCCCGAGCCTGTGCGACCGGTTCAGCAGCTCTTCAACCGGCGAACTCATGAAATATCCCCCAAAGTGTGTCAATACGCCCACGATGGTGCCAGGCGCCCCAACCGGCCTGGCGACCGCCCACCCGCTCCTGTGCCGGATGACCACCGACGCCACCGGTCTTCCCGTGGCCGCCGAGCCGGTGGAGGCCGCCGCGCTCGGCGACGCGCCGGTGCAGGCCAGGGCGTGATCTCCGACATCTGCTCGTACAGCGAGCGGCTCGTCACCTACGAGCTGCCGGGGGACGAGGCGTCCTGGGACGACGCCGAATCCCGCCTGGTCCAGCTCACCGCCACGACCTGACCAGCTCATCCGGCCCGTACGCCGCCACTCCAGAACAGGCGACCCCGCTCCTGGACACCGCGACCAGCGGGAGCGTGCGGTCAGTCAGCGCGGCGCGGTGCCGGATCAGCCGCTGGAGGTCGTGGTCGTCGAACGGGCTTTCCAACCACTTGATGGAGCCGACGAAGCGCAGCTCTCTCGCGATGGGCGCGCGATCCGCTCCTACGATGTCGATCTCCACGTCATTGCTGCGCGTCCAGTAGGCGCCGATCGCCTCGGCCGCCGGAAGACGGTCGTCAGGCAGCAGCCGGGCCAGCGCCTCGCGTACGAGGGGCTCGATCGCCTGCCCTCGCCAACTGCTCCAGCCCGCGACGATGGTGGATCTCCGGGGCACCGGCGGGTCCGCGACACCGGAGGACACCGGCTCCTATCGCTGTGACCGCCAGGTGGACGACGTCGAGGCGCTGCGCGAGCACCTGGGTCTGGAACGGATGGACCTGATCGCACACTCCGCGGGCGCGAACCTCGCGGTGCTGTACGCCACCCGGCATCCGGAGCGCGTCGGCAGGCTCGTGCTCGTCACCCCGAGCACCAAGGCGGTCGACATCACAGCGACCCCGGAGATCCGGCGTGAGGTGACCCGGCCCCGCGCGGCCGAACCGTGGTATCCGGCCGCGTCCGCCGCACTCGAAGCGGTCATGGCGGGCGACGCCACGGACGAGGACTGGGAGGCCATCACCCCCTTCTTCTATGGCCGGTGGGACGCGGTGGCGCAGGCCCATCACGCGGCCGAGGACGAGTGGCGTAACGTGGAGGCCGCGGCGGCCTTCGCCGCCGAGGGCGCGTTCGACCCGGACGCCATCCGCTCGACGCTGGCCGGGTTCCCGGCGCCGGTGCTGCTGCTCACCGGCGAGGTGGACGTGGGCGCCGCCCCGCGGGTGATCGCCGAGTACGCCACGTTGTTCCCGAACGCCGAACACGTCGTACAGCCGGGCGGCGGACACTTCCCGTGGCTCGACGACGCCGAGTGGTTCACGACCGCCATCGAGGCGTTCCTGACCCGGCACGCCGCGCACCCGACCCGATGAATTCGCAGCCGGGAGCGTGCGTCGAGGCGATACCGTCGGCGATCGACGTGTTCACGCCTCTCCGAGGCGGCGCAGCAAGTGCCGGCGCCTCAGTTCGAGGTCCTCGATCAGCGCCTCCTGCTGCTCCACATTGGTGATCAGGGCGGACATCTCAGCGGCATCGGTGGTGCCGTCGCGGCGCTCGCCGATCTCGCGGCGCATCTCCTTCACCTCCTGGCGCAACCGCGCCAGGTCCGCGTCCACCCGCTCCAACTGGCTCCGGTAGTCCGGCTCGCTCATGGCTTCCCGCCCGTCGTCGTCAACCGTTCTTCAACGACATTCCACCGACAGACCGGACTAATCGGACTTTCGGCAGCGCGTGGTCAGGGAGACAGGTAAACGACGGTCCCCGCCGTACGCGCGGCCTGGGCTGCCCGCAGTCGGGCGGCCAGATAGGACGGCATCAGCGCGTCGGCCTCGCGGGCCGTGAAGAAGCCGAAGCCGTCGAGTTCCTCCTCCTGGAGGACGATGCCGTCGCCGTCGGCCAGCGTGCCGCAGTCGAACAGGAAGTGGACCAGAGGCATCGGCCGGTCGTCCAGCGGATCGACCCAGTTGACGACGAGCAGCGGGCCGACCGGCAGGCTCAGGCCCAGTTCCTCGCGCAACTCGCGCCCGCAGGCCGCCTCCGGCGACTCGCCCTCGTCGACGTGGCCGCCGGGCCAGCCCCAGTGGTCCCGATAGTTGGGCTTGACCAGCAGCACCCGGCCCTCGGAATCGGTGATGAAGCCGGCGGCTGCAGCGATCACCTTGTGCAGCCCGGCGTAGAACACGTCGGGCGGGATCATGGGCGGGCCGGGCGGCAGGAGACGCACATGGGACGAGCTTATGCGCGCCCTCCCGGACTGCCGTGCCCTCCCGGACTGCCGCGCCGGGTCGATGGACTTCAACGAGCGGCTCGGCCGGAGCCTGCCTCTCGTGTTCGGGTTCGTGCTGCTGTTCGCGTTCGTCCTGCTGCTGGCCTCGTTCCGCTCCCTGGTGGTCGCGATCAAGGCCATCGTGCTCAACCTGCTGTCCGTCGCGGCGGCGTACGGCGTGCTCGTGCTGGTCTTCCAGAAGGGGTACGGCGAGAGCCTGCTGGGCTTCCACTCGACCGGCACGATCACCAACTGGCTGCCGCTGTTCCTGTTCGTGATCCTCTTCGGGCTCTCGATGGACTACCACGTCTTCATCCTGAGCCGGGTCCGTGAGGCGTACGACAAGGGCATGCGCACGGAGGACGCGGTCGCACACGGCATCAGGAGCACGGCCGCCGTGGTGACCAGCGCGGCGCTCGCAGTCCCGGTCGGCTGAGGCCGAGGTGCGGCGGCTCAAAGCGCGGAGGCCGGCAGGCCGCCGCGCTTTGAGCCGTCACTCAGCGCCCAGAAGCCCGAAAGCTACGGGGTCAGGCCGAGCAGGCCGAACTTGCGGGCCTCGGCGGGCTCGATGACCCGCTGGATCTCCTTCAGGTTGCCGTCGAGCACCGCGACGGTGTTGTTCTTGGCGCCCTTGACCCGCACCGCGAGCCGGCCGTCCTTCATGTAGAGCGCGCCGATGAGGCTGCCCTTGACCGGCAGCTTGATGGTCGCGCCGGTCATGGTGTCCACCAGCGTGGGGCGGAAGGCGAGCGGCCACGTCCCGTCGCCGCCGGGAGCGTTCGCGCCGATCTTGTTCACGATCACCCGGCGGCCGTCGGGCGACAGGCTCTGGACATGGTTCGCGAGCTTGATCCCCGCGGCCCGCCGGGACTTGCCGGTGGTCGTGTCGAGCAGGAAGACACCGTCGGTGGTCCCGGCGTAACCCGCGAGATAGCGGCCGCCGGCCGACCAGGCGAGGTGGCACACGCCGTACGTCTTGCCGATCGTGCGGCGGTTCTTGCCGTCGGCGCCGACGATCGCGATGGGGGCCATCGACTCCGCCGCGGTCATCGCGTACGCGATGCGGGTGGAGTCGGCCGACCAGACGGGGGTGGCGCACGGCACGCCCGCCACGGCGCCCTTGGCCACGACGGTGTCCTTCGTCCCCTGGGTCACGTGCAGGCCGCCGTTGTCGTCGATCCAGGCGACCTTCTTGCCGTCGGGCGCGGCGGAGAACTGGAACGCGCTGCCGCCGACCTTGGCCGTGGTGAATCCCCGGCCCGGCAGGTACGTGTAGACCGTGGCGCCGGATCCCCCGTACCCCACGAAGGTCGCCCCGCCGACCTGCTTGGCCGCCGCCTGGGCCGGCGCCGGGATCGCAAGGAGGGGGAGGGCCAACGCGGACAGAGCCGTCATGATTCGCATAGGCGTAACGACTATCGGATCATCGCCGCCACCGGCAATCCACATCACCTCTTGTCCACAAAAATCACGATTTGTGGGGATTTCCCCGCGCGCCGGGGTCAGCGCGCGGACGTCGGTGTGAAGGGCTCGGGGAAGTGACCGGTGGCGAGGACGGCGACCCGTTCAAGGAGGGCCGTGCGGCTCCGCGCCGCCAGCTCCGGGTCCTCATCGTAGACGTAGGTGATCGCGGGGTCGCGGAGTTGCACCGGGTGGAGCACCACGTCGCCGCTCAGCGCGAGATCGCCCACCTCGACCGTCTGGTGCCCCGGGGTGTGGCCGGGCGTGTGGACGGCGGTGATCCCGGGGAGCAGCTGCGTCGTCCCGTCGAGGATCTGCAGCGAGTCGCGGAGCGGAGCGACGACCTGGTCGAGCATGGGCCCGCGCACCCAGTCCAGATCGGCCCGCTGTACGGCATAGCGCGCGTTGGGGAAGGCCGGGCCGTCGCCGCCGACGCAGCCGCTCGCGTGGTCGCTGTGCAGATGGGTGAGGACGACCAGGTCCACGTCCTCGGGGGCGACGCCGACGGCGGACAGCTCCTCGGGGAGCCGCCCCGGCACGGGGGCCCAGCCCGCCGCGGGCGACCCGGTCCCGCCGATCCCGGTGTCCACCAGGACGGTGCGCCCCGCCGCCCGCAGCAGGTAGCAGTGGAAGTGGAGGATCCACTCCTCGCCCTCCTCGAACACCCCGCCGGGGAACATCTCGGGCAGCGGCTTGCGGATATGCGACCCCATCGGCCCGACGGCGTCGCACAACGGGACGACCTCGACACCGGACACGATCTTCGTCTCATGCGGCATGGCGCCCACAATAGGGAGGAAAAAGCGCCAACCGTCCCGCTACCACCGCCCCGGCTTCAGCCGTGGGGGTCGGCCCATCCCTTGGTAGGGTTTTGGTGCTCGCGATGACCAAGCGGGCTGCGCTGACAGTACGTGGACACCTCGCCGTCGGGCGGTCTGTGCAGCGCCGACCACCGACCTCCGGGTTGGAATCCCCCGCCGTCAGCCGTGGGGAGGAAGTCAAGGGACCCATGCTCGCCGACGTGATCGACCACCTGATCTGCCCGGTCTGCCGGGAAGGGCTGGCGCTGACCGGGAGCACGGTCCGGTGCGGGCGCGGGCACAGCTTCGACGTCGCGCGGCAGGGATACGTCAGTCTCTTGACCGGGTCCGCGGCGCCCGGCACGGCCGACACTCCCGCGATGGTCGCCGCCCGCGCCGATTTCCTCGCCGCCGGGCACTATGCCCCACTCGCCGACCGGCTGGCCCGGCTCTGCGCCGACGCCGCCGTGGTCGCGGACGCGGGAGCCGGGACCGGCCACTACCTGGCCCGCGCCCTGCCCGAGGGGGCCGTCGGCATCGCCCTCGACATCTCCCGGCACGCGATCAAGCGGGCCGCGCGGGCGCACCCCCGCGTCGGCGCCGTCGTCGCGGACGTCTGGCGCCCCCTCCCCGTACGCGACGCGAGCGTGGACGTGCTGCTCAACGTGTTCGCGCCGCGCAACCCCGACGAGTTCGCCCGCGTGCTGCGGCCGGAGGGCACGCTCGCGGTGGTGACCCCTGACGCCGGGCACCTGCGCCCATTGGTGGAGCGCCTGGGCCTGCTGTCGGTGGACGAGGACAAGGAGCGGCGACTGGAGGCGGCGCTCGGCGACCGCTTCACGCGGTCCGGACGCGAGGCGGTCGAGGTCACGCTCGACCTCTCCCATCCGGAGGTCGAGGCCGTGGTGGGGATGGGGCCGAGCGCCTGGCACACCGACCCCGCCACCCTGGCCGGCCGCGTCCGCGATCTGCCCGATCCGGTACGGGTGACCGCGTCCTTCCAGATCACCACCTGGGCGCGACGGCACTCCTGATACTGCTGGTACCAAAGGGGCATTTCCCCAGAATTTCGGGTTTGACTTCCCGTCGTTCTCCGGCGATTCCGCAGATTCGCGGGACATACTTGACGCGACCCCGCCGGCACCGAATGCAGGAGGCCGCGTGAAAGTCGAGGAGCGCTGGCAGGCCAGGTTCCGGGCCCCGCGCATGACCCTGCCGATCTGGGCCAGGCAGGCGCCGCACCGGGCCGTCTACCGCAGCGACGCCTCGGGGGCCTGGGAGATCCACGCCTGGGACCGCTCGACCGGGCGCACCCGCCAGGTGACCGACCGCCCCGGCGGCACCGTCCACGGCGCCATCGACCCCACCGGCCAGTGGATCTGGTGGTTCGCCGACACCCGCGGCGACGAGTACGGCGGGTGGATGCGCCAGCGGTTCTCAGGCGGACCCGACGTGCCAGTGAACGTGCCGCCCGGCCACCCCGGCGGGCTCGGGCTGTCCGTCGCGGGCGTCGCCGCGGTGGGACGCTCCGGCCGGGACGGCTTCCAGGTCCTGCTCGTCCGCGACGAGGAGGAGCCGGTCACGATCTACGAGCATGCCGAGCACGCCTCGGTCGCCGCGATGTCGCTCGACGGGTCGCTCATCGCCGTCGAGCACAGCGAGCAGGGCGACTCGCGCCACCCGGCCCTGCGCGTGGTCAGGGCGAACGGCCGCACGGTCGGTGAGCTGGACGACGGCGTGGGCAAGGGCCTGACCGGCGTCGGTTTCGCCCCCGCGCTCGGCGACCGGAGGCTGCTCGTCCTGCACGAACGGCGCGGCCGGCGCGAGCCGCTGGTCTGGGACCCGCAGACCGGGGAGCTGCGCGAGATCTGGCTCCGCGTGCCCGGAGACATCGACGCGACCTGGTACGGCGACGGCCGGGCCCTGCTCATCGTGCACAGCCACCGCGGCCGCACCGAACTGCTGAAATACGACCTCACCGGGGGCGGGCTCACCCCCATCGACACCCCGCGCGGCGTCATCGAGGCGGCGGCCCCGCGCCCCGACGGCAGCGTCGAGTACGCGTGGTCGAGCGCGTCCCAGCCTCCGGTGATCCGGTCGAGCAACGGTCACGTGGTGATGAACCCCGGCCGGGCCGCCCCGGCCTCGGTGCCCGTCGAGGACGCCGACGTCGAGGGTCCCGGCGGGCGGATCCACGCGCTCGTCTCCCGGCCCGAGACCGGCGCCCCGCCGTACCCCACGGTCTTCCTGCTGCACGGCGGCCCGGCCGCGCGGGACGGCGACGCCTTCCTGCCCGCCGTCGCCGCCTGGGTGGACAGCGGGTTCGCGGTGATCCGGGTCAACTACCGCGGCTCCACCGGGTATGGCTCCGTCTGGCGCGACGCCCTGCACGGGGACGTCGGGCACATCGAGCTGGCCGACGTGACGGCCGTGCGCGAATGGGCGGTCCGCCGGGGCGTGGCCCACCCCGAGCGGCTCGTCCTCGCCGGATCATCGTGGGGCGGCTATCTCACCCTGCTCGGCCTGGGGACCCAGCCGAAGGTCTGGGCCGCGGGCATCGCCGCGTCGCCCATCGCGGACCACGTCGCCATGTACGAGGACGAGACGGAACGGCTGCGCGCCCACCACCGGGCGCTGCTCGGCGGCTCACCCGAGGAGCTGCCCGAGCGGTATGCCGGGTGCTCCCCCATCACCTATGCCGACCTGGTGCAGGCGCCGCTGCTGGTCCTCGCCGGGGAGAACGACCCGCGGTGCCCGATGCGGCAGATCGAGGGCTATCTCGACGCGCTCGCCAGGCGCGGCCACCAGGCCCACATCCACCGGTACGACGCGGGACACGGCACCCTGGTGGTGGCCGAGCGCGTCCGCCAGATGTCGCTCCAGATCGACTTCGCGATCAGGGCGCTCGCAGAACGAGAATAGCCAGGTCGTCGGCGCTCGGCTCGGGCGCGAAGTCCTGACAGGCGCGACGGATCCGCTCGGCCACGGCACGCGCGGACAGGTCCACGCACTCGGCCAGCAGCTTGGCCAGTCCGCCGTCGTCGTCGAGCAGCCGCGCGCCGCACCGCCGCTCGGTCACCCCGTCGGTGACCCCGAGCAGGACGTCGCCGGACTCCAGCCGGACGCTCTCCTCGTGGAACTCGGCCTCGGGGAAGACGCCGAGCAGGGACTGCGGCGACGCCACGGCCTCCACCACGCCGCTCGGCCGCAGCCGCAGCGCCTCGGGGTGCCCGGCCGACACCAGGCTGATGTCCAGACCGCCCTCAGTGCGGGTGATCTCGCCGTGCAGCAGCGTCAGGAACCGGGCCCGGTCGCCCTCCTCCAGGATCGCCTGGTTGAGCCGGGCCACCACGGCGGCGACGCCGTACCCCTCCCGGGCGAGCAGGCGGAGCGCGTGCCGGGCCAGGCCGGTGACCGCCGCCGCCACCGGTCCGGTGCCGCAGACGTCGCCGATGGCGAAGCGCCACACGCCGTCGCCCACCGGGAACAGGTCGTAGAAGTCGCCGCCGACCTCGTTGGTCTCCCCCGCCGGCTCGTAGATGACGTGCGCATCCAGGCCGGGCGTGTGCGGCTCCTCCGGCGGCAGGAGGCTGCGCTGGAGCGCCAGGTTCGCCGCCGCCTGCTGCGCGTACAGCCGGGCGTTGTCCATCGCGAGGGCGGCCCGCCGGCAGAGGTCCTCGGCGAGCTGCATCACCTCGTCCGGGAAGCGGTCGCTGCGGCCCAGGCACATGACGCCGAGCCGCCGCCCGCGCGCGGTCAGCGGGAAGGCCAGCGCCTGCCACTCGCCCACGTGCAGCACGGCCGGCCCCTCCCCCGGCGGCATGGCGAGCTCGTCCAGCTCCTCGCGCAGCGCGTCCATCTGGGCCTCGTCGGCGTGCCACAGGTAAGCCGGGAGCACCTCGCCCGACCTGTCCTCCATCGTGTAGACGGCGCACCAGGTCGCCAGCCTCGGGACCACGATCTGGGCGATGATCGCCGGGACCATGTCCGGGTCGAGCGTGCCGGCGAGCAGATCGCTGGCGTCGGCGAGGAAGCCGAGCCAGCCCGGCCCGTGCATCGGCTCGCCCACCCAGTCGTCACTCGTACGGCCGACGATGCCGGGGAGGTCGATCCTCGCCCACCGGGTGCGGGTCGAGCCGCTGAACGTGACCCCCCAGGAGATGGCGTTCGTGGGCGGCTCGGGCACCTCGGCGTCGCCCTTCTCGCGCACCTCGACCTGCACGGAGTCGCCGTGGTGCACCCACATGACCTCGAACGGCCCGTCGCCCGCCTCCCGCACCAGGTCGCCGGCGAGTCGCTCGGCGTCATCGCTCACGGACATGGCGGCCCACGCGGTCATCACCTCGCGGGTGAACCGCCTCGCGGCTGGTACGGCTTCGTCGCCCGGCGCGAAAGACGCGGCGAGCACGGCTCGTGGGGTAGTCGTCACCGCTTCCGTGTTATCACACTTCTTCCTGACCCTCGTAAAACAAGCAGACGACTACATGCCACGGAACGTGACAGACTGGCATGAGGTTCGTGCCAGACACGGCGTTGTTTCGCCGTGCCCGCCGGCCGGGAAATCCCGCAGGGGAAGGAGTCTCGATGTCGCGCGCCAACGGTGAGGTCGCAGAATCGGAGCTGCGTTACGCCGAATCCGACCTGAGGCCGCTGCTCGACACGCTCGCCTCATGGCGAGACGGCGACTTCCGCCGTCGCGTCCCGCACGCGGCCCCCGGCATCTTGAGTGAGATCACTCTCCTCCTCAACGAGGTCGCCGACCGGCGCGAGCATCTCGCGAACGAGCTGTCCCGGGTCCGCCGCGAGGTCGTGCGCGAGGGCCAGTTCTCCGAACGGCTCATGCCCGGGCTGGGCACCGGGCAGTGGGCCGAGAGCGTGGAGGCCGTCAACGACCTGCTCGACGCGCTGGTCACGCCGGTCAGCGCCGCGGCCGACGTGATCGACGCCGTCGCCAAGGGCGACCTCTCCCGGCGCATCGACATCTCACGGGCCGCCCGGGGCGAGGTGCGGCGGCTCGGCAAGGCCGTCAACGGCATGGTGGATCAGCTCGCGCTCTTCACGTCCGAGGTGACGCGGGTCACCAGGGACATCGGCACCGAGGGCAAGCTCGGCGGCCGGGCCAACCTGCGGGGCATGTCGGGAAGCTGGCGCGACCTGACCGAGGCGGTGAACACGATGTCCGGCCGCGTCTCGGCGCAGGTCCGCGACATCGCCGTCGTCACCACCGCCGTGGCCCGCGGCGACCTCAGCCGCAAGGTCACGGTCGACGCGGTCGGCGAGATGGACGAGCTGAAGAACACCGTGAACACGATGGTGGACCAGCTCTCCGCCTTCGCCGAGGAGGTCACCCGCGTCGCCCGCGAGGTCGGCACCGAAGGCCGCCTCGGCGGCCAGGCCCAGGTCCGCGGCGTCTCCGGCGTCTGGAAGGACCTCACCGACAACGTCAACTTCATGGCGAACAACCTCACCTCACAGGTCCGCCAGATCGCCGCCGTCTCCACCGCCGTCGCCCAGGGCAACCTCTCCAAGAAGATCACCGTCGACGCCCAGGGCGAGATCCTCGAGCTCAAGGACACCCTCAACACGATGGTGGACCAGCTCTCCGCCTTCGCCGACGAGGTCACCCGCGTCGCCCGTGAAGTGGGCACCGAAGGCCGACTCGGCGGCCGAGCCGAGGTCAAGGGCGTCTCGGGCGTCTGGAAGGACCTCACCGACAACGTCAACTCGATGGCCAAGAACCTGACGTACCAGGTGCGGAACATCGCCCAGGTGACCACCGCCGTCGCGAACGGCGACCTCACCCGCAAGATCGACGTGGACGCCCAAGGCGAGATCCTCGAGCTCAAGAGCACGATGAACACGATGGTCGACCAGCTCTCCTCGTTCGCGGACGAGGTGACCCGCGTCGCCCGCGAGGTCGGCACCGAAGGCCGCCTCGGCGGCCAGGCCCAGGTCCGCGGCGTCTCCGGCGTCTGGAAGGACCTCACCGACAACGTCAACTTCATGGCGAACAACCTCACCTCACAGGTCCGCCAGATCGCCGCCGTCTCCACCGCCGTCGCCCAGGGCAACCTCTCCAAGAAGATCACCGTCGACGCTCAGGGCGAGATCCTGGAGCTGAAGGACACCATGAACACGATGGTGGACCAGCTCTCCGCCTTCGCCGACGAGGTCACCCGCGTCGCCCGCGAGGTCGGCACCGAAGGCCGACTCGGCGGCCAGGCCCGCGTCCTCGGCGTCTCCGGCGTCTGGAAGGACCTCACCGACAACGTCAACTCGATGGCGAACAACCTCACCTACCAGGTGCGTGACATCGCCGAGGTGACCACCGCCGTCGCGAACGGCGACCTGACCCGCAAGATCGACGTGGACGCCCAGGGCGAGATCCTGGCGCTGAAGACGACGATCAACACGATGGTGGACCAGCTCTCCTCGTTCGCCTCCGAGGTCACCCGCGTCGCCCGCGAGGTGGGCTCCGAAGGCCGGCTCGGCGGCCAGGCGCGAGTCGAGGGCGTCGAGGGCATCTGGAAGGGCCTCACCGAGAACGTGAACGAGCTGGCCGGTCGCCTCACCACCCAGGTGCGCGCGATCGCCGCCGTGACCAGCGCGGTCGCCCGGGGCGACCTCACCCAGTCGATCACGGCGGAGGCCGAGGGCGAGCTGGCCGACCTGAAGGACAACATCAACACGATGGTGGGCAACCTGCGGCTCACCACGAAGGCCAACCAGGAGCAGGACTGGCTCAAGTCCAACCTGGCCAGGATCTCCCGCCTGATGCAGGGCCACCGCGACCTGATCGAGGTCGCCCGGCTGATCATGAGCGAGCTGACGCCGCTGGTGTCCGCCAGCCACGGCGCGTGCTACCTCATGGTGGACGGCGAGCTCACCCTGATCGCCGGGTACGGCATCCAGCCCGGGTCGAGCCCCCGGCAGCGGTTCACGCTCGGCGAGGGCATCGTGGGCCAGGCGGCTCTGGAGGCCCAGCAGATCATCCTGGAGAACGTCCCCGGCGACCACATCACGATCGAGAGCGGGCTCAGCAAGTCCACCCCGGCCCAGATCGTGGTCCTGCCGATCCTGTTCGAGAGCCAGGTGCTCGGCATCCTGGAAATGGCGTCGTTCAACCAGTTCAGCGAGGTGCACCTCGCCTTCCTGACCCAGCTCGTCGAGACCATCGGCGTCACGATCAACACGATCATCGCCAACTCGCGTACCGAGGACCTGCTCAAGGAGTCCCAGCGCCTCGCGATCGAGCTGCAGGAGCGCTCCGACGAGCTGCAGCGCCAGCAGGAGGAGCTGCGCCGCTCCAACGCGGAGCTGGAGGACAAGGCGGCGCTGCTGGCCAAGCAGAACCGCGCGATCGAGATCCAGAACTTCCAGATCGAGCAGGCCAGGCGCACCCTGGAGGAGCGGGCCGAGCAGCTCGCCGTCTCCTCGCGCTACAAGTCCGAGTTCCTCGCCAACATGTCGCACGAGCTGCGCACGCCGCTGAACAGCCTGCTCGTGCTGGCCAAGCTCCTCACGGAGAACGCCGAGGGCAACCTCACCGCGCAGCAGGTCGAGTTCGCCCGGACCATCCACGGCGCCGGCTCGTCCCTACTGCAGCTGATCAACGACATCCTCGACCTGTCCAAGGTCGAGGCCGGCCGCATGGACATCCACCCGCAGCAGCTCTCGCTGCCCCGGCTGGTCGACTACATGGAGGCCACCTTCGCCCCGCTCGCCCAGGACAAGGGGCTGGCGTTCTCGGTCGAGGTCGATCCGACCGTGCCCGGCGAGCTGCGCACCGACGAGCAGCGGATGCAGCAGGTCCTGCGCAACCTGCTCTCCAACGCGATCAAGTTCACGCCCAAGGGCGAGGTCAAGCTCAAGGTCAGCCACGCGCCCGTGAGCGTGCCGTACGTCGACGAGACGCTCCATGCGACGGACAACATCCTCGCCTTCCAGGTGATCGACTCCGGCATCGGCATCGCCCCGGACAAGCTTGAGGTGATCTTCGAGGCGTTCCGCCAGGCCGACGGCACCACCAGCCGCAAGTACGGCGGCACCGGGCTCGGCCTGTCCATCTGCCGGGAGATCGCCCGCCTCCTCGGCGGCGAGATCCACGTCGACAGCGAGCCGGGCAAGGGCAGCACGTTCACCCTCTACCTGCCCATGGCGTACTCCGGGCCGCTCGCGGCGCGCGACGGCGGTGCCACGACCAGCGGCGCGCCCGCCGCCGATCTGGGCGACGATCTCATCGAGAGGGAGCGGGACGAGGTCCTGCCCGAGATCCCGCTGCCGACCGACCTGCCGGTGGCCCAGCTCGCGCCGCTGATGAACGGCCACGACTGGCAGGGCGATGACCCGCTCAACGGAGCCAAGATCCTCATCGTGGACGACGACATCCGCAACGTGTTCGCGCTCACCAGCGTGCTGGAACGGCACGGCTCGACCGTCGTGTACGCCGAGAACGGCCGCGAGGGCATCGAGCAGCTCGAACGCAACGAGGACGTCGCCCTCGTCCTGATGGACATCATGATGCCGGAGATGGACGGCTGGGCCACCACCTCGGCCATCCGGCAGATGCCCCAGTTCGCCGACCTGCCCATCATCGCGCTGACCGCGAAGGTTATGCGCGGCGACCGGGAGAAGAGCATCGCCTCCGGTGCCTCCGACTACGTGCCCAAGCCGGTGGACGTCGACCGGCTGCTCGAGCGCCTGCGCGGCTGGCTGATGCGCGGCCGTGAGGCCACCTCCGAAACCCGCGAAGGAACCTGATCGATGCCGGACCGCGCCAAGATCCTCCTTGTCGACGACCGCGAAGAGAACCTGATCGCCCTGGAAGCGATCCTCAGCTCGCTCGACCTGACCCCCGTCCGGGCCAGGTCGGGCGAGGAGGCGCTGAAGGCCCTACTGAGCAACGAGTTCGCGCTCATCCTCCTCGACGTCCGGATGCCCGGAATGGATGGCTTCGAGACCGCCGCCCACATCAAGCGTCGCGAGCGCACCCGCAACATCCCGATCATCTTCCTCACCGTCGTGGACAGCGCCCCCGACTACGCCTTCCGCGGCTACGCCGCCGGAGCGGTCGACTACCTCACCAAGCCCTTCGACCCCTGGGTGCTGCGCGCCAAGGTCGCCGTCTTCGTCGAGCTCTACTACATGAACCAGCGCCTCACAGAGCAGGCCTCGCTGCTCCGCGAGCGGGTGACCTCCGAGCTGCCCGAAGGAAACGGCGCCGGGCACGGCGAGGTGCTGCCCGAGTTGTCCCGTCGGCTCAGCTCCGTCGAAGAGGAGCTGACCCGGGTACGCGAACTGGTCGGGAAGACGGGCGACGTCCACCTCATCGGCCCCGTGGCCGACCTCGCCGAGCGTATCGGCCGTCTCAGAGCCGGCTTCGACGCCCTCACCTGACCTGTCCCCCCCGCTCAGTGTCGCGCCCGCACAGCGCCCAACGGCCTCACTCCGTTCGGCGGGAGCAGGCGCCTCAAGCCGCTGGCCTCCGTCCTCGCTCGGGACTCCTCCGTCGCCCGCTCGCTCGTCGGTCGGCTCAGTGTCGCGCCCGCTCCAGGGCATCCCAGAAGCCGCGGCGGAGGGCTTGGCGTACCTCCTCGTGGAGGAGGAAGTCGATCGGGAGAGAGGAGCCCTGGAGCAGCCGGGCCTCCAGGTCGGAGGGCATCCGGGGCTTGCGGGCCAGCACCGCCTCCAGCCACAGGACGGGGGCGTCGCGGGCGACCGACTCGCCGAAGTCGAACCCCTCCTTGTGCGCCGACTGCACCGACTCGGCGAGCGTCGTCGCGTTGCCCGCGCTGTGCGACGCCACATGCGTGGGCTGCGGCCCCGTGTACGGCCCGAGCGGCACCGGACCGGGCGACGGGTAGGCGCTCCCGGACGCACCGGAATAGCTCCCAGAACTCGCCGAATGGTGGCTCTGTGCGTGAGCGGGCGCTGACGACGCCTGCTGCCCGGGCGGTGTCGAAAGGGGCGCGGGAAGCGGCGGCGAGGCCGGAGCGAGCGAGGAGATCTGCACCGGAGGCGAGCTCTGGGGCGGCGACGAAACCGGTGGCGCCGCCTGCGGCGCGGCGTGGGCGGGCGGAGGCGTCTGGATCGGCCCTGGCATCGAGACGGACGGCGTGGCGGGCGCGGGGATCGGAGCCGGCGCGGGCAGCTGCGCGGGCTGCGGATCCGGCGTGTACGCGGCGTACACGGGAAGGGCGGGCTGCGCGTGCGCGGCGCCCGAGGAAGGAGCGGACGCGGGGAGGGCGGGCTGCGCGTGCGCGGCGCCCGAGGAAGGAGCGGACGCGGCACCGCCGCCGGACCCCGCGACGACGTTCCCATCGGAAGATCCGCCGTTCGGCGTGCCTCCGCCGAAGGCGCCCATCGTGCCGTTGGCGAAGCTCCCGCCCAGCGCGCCGTTAGCGGAGTGGGCGCCCGAAAGCCGGCCGGAGCCGTTCTGCCGGGACTGGCCGTTCAGGGCCGGCGCCTGCCCGTTCCCCTGGACGGAAGCCGGTTCGGCGTTCAGAGTGGCATACGGCCGGAGCTCGTCGCCGCCGATCTCGATGAGGTCGTCGCACTCCTGGCGCAGGGCGCGCGAGACCGCCCAGCCGCCCTCGACCGCGACGTGGATCACGGTCACCCTGATGCCGAGGTCCTGCGCGTCGCTGACGACCTGGGCCAGGTCCTCGTCGCCGCTGACCACCACGGCGTCGCAGACGGCGTTGTTGCGCGCGAGCGTCATCAGGTCGCGGTGAACCTGGGCGTCGACGCCCTCGCGGCGGCCGGGACGGATCCGGGCCAGGCGGAGCTTGAGCCCGGGGAGGTCGGCCAGCACGTCGTGATCGGTCGTACGGCGGCCCTCCACTGTCGCCTCGTACCAGTAGCAGCGGAGGAGCGGGAGGCCGGTGCGGTCCTTGCACAGGCCGGTCAGCAGCTTCAGGAGGCCGGGGTAGTCCCAGGAGACGGACTCTCGGTGGCGGGTCCCGTGCGCGGCGAGCGCGCCGTCCGCCAGCAGGTAGCCGGCGTCAACGAACAACGCGCAGCGATCCACGCGACACCGCCCTTCCTACGTGGCCATCTCAGGGTAATCAAGCCGGTGAGGCGGCGAGGGTGAATCGACACGATTCAGGCCCTGCCGACACGATGGGGGTCTCGTGCGCCTCAGCCCCGATGCCATGGCGTTCACGGAGACCGTACCAGTTTGTCCTGGTCTTGCCTGCCCCTCATTTCGCTATGGATCAGGCGCTATGGAATGGTCGGCACGCTGATCGCGGCCACCCCGAAGAGCAGCGCGTCCTTTCTGGTCAGGACGTTGAGCGCGGGGCTCTGACCACGCAGCGTCACCGCGTCGCGCCGCGGCCCGGCCTTCCCCGGCCAGCTCAGGACCTCCAGCCGGGCCTCCCGACCCCCGGCCCCCAGCCCGCCGAGCGTGACGTTGAGCGGACGCCCGCCCCGCAGCAGCGACGCGGTCTCCAGCACCGCCGCCTGCCCGTACGGCTGCCGCGGATCGGAGGCGACCACGACCAGCGTCCATCCGGCCCGGCCCGCGGAACCGGCGGCACGGGCCGGGCCCGGGGCTGCGGTTCCGCTCCGGCTCGGTGCGGGAGTGGCGGAGGAACCAGCGCCGGTCCCGGAAGCGGCCATGGAAGGAACGGCCGGGGTGGGCGAGGCGGCGGCCGTGGAAGGAACGGTCGCCTTGCGAGAGGGAGATCCGGAGGGCCGGAGCACCTTCCCGGAGGCCGGTGCGACGGTCGCGATGGACGGGTCCGCAACCCACCACACGCCGTTCGGGCCGGCGGCGCGCACGAGGCGCGTCACGTCGGCGAACGCGAGATAGCCGGTCCCGGAGGAAAGCGACCGTCGGGTCAGCTCGGTGGCGCGCACCGTCACATAGCTCGCCGATCGCGGCGCCCGGACCCGGACGACCCCGGCCGGGGAGCTCCCCTCCCTGCCCGCCGACCAGTACAGCCCGGCCCAGAGCACCCGGGCGCGGCTCGGCAGCGAGAGGCGGGCCGAGCTGGAGCTCCGCGTCGAGGGGTCGCGGTCGCGGTCGACGAGGACCTTCGCCGCGCAGCCGGACGTCTTCGATGGGCAGGCCAGCAGGTCGCCGCCGACCGCCTGGCCGGTCAGGTGCCCGTCGGCGGCGAAGCGCGCGGTGGCCCCCGACGCGCTGACCCCCTTGGCCGACGTCGCCGCCGCCCGCAGCGTCCCGGCCCGCACGCGTACGGCGGGGCCGCGGTCGCGTGGCGCGTTCCCGGCCACGGTCACCGGCAGGAAGAGCGAGGTGGCCTGGCCCGGCGCGAGCCCGTCGTGCGCGCACCGCACCCCCGTCCCGCTCGTATGGCACGCCCACCCGCCGGGCGCCGCCGAAGCGGCGGTCGAGCGCCCCTTGCCCGCCGAGGCCGCCGCCGGGGCGACCCCGCGGGGCAGGTCCACGGCCGCCTCGACCTCGGCGGAGGCGGCGTTCCCGGTGTTGCGCAGCCGTATCGCGACGACGCCGCGCCGGTCCCGTACGAGCGCGCCGACCGGCTCGACGGTCGCGGCGAGCCGGGCCGTCCGAGGGACCGGCGCCTGTGCCTGCTTCCTGGTCATGACCGGCCGCTCGGCCGCCGGGGCGGGGGTCGTCGCTCCCGAGGACGACCCGCCGCCGGCCGTCCGGGGACGCGCGGAGCCGGTGGCCGACGGAGAGGGCGACCGCCCAGGCGAGAACGGCACGAGAGAGGAGGGCGCCGACGGGACGGACACGGGTGAGCGCGCGGGCGGCGAGGGCACCGGCTGCGGCCCCGATCGACCCTCGACATCGCTCTCCATGGCGCCGGTGCCATCCCGCTGGTCGTGGACGCCCTGGGCGGCGGGGTGCCGTCCGCTGACAACCGTGGTGGAGAGGAGCAGGCCGCCGGCGGCGGCCGTGGCCGCACCCGCGGCGGCCCAGTACGCCAGCGGCACCCCCCGCAGCCGCCCCCACACGCCGCCGGCCCGCGTCCCGCTTCCCTCCTCCGCCACCCCGTTCAGCGCGGCGAGATACCCGGTGAGGAAGGGCCCGGCGATGAGCGGGCCGACGACGACCCGCAGCCCCTGGACGAGGTCGGACAGTTCGAGGAAGACCGTGCGGCAGTCGACGCAGTCGGCGACGTGGCCGTCCACCATGCGGGTCTCCCGCCGGCTCAGACCGCTCCGGACGTAGGCCCCCATCTTCTCCAGCATGGTGCGGCAGCCGGGAAGCGGCCCGGCGTCGAGGTGGATCTGCAGGAACGCCTGGCGCAGCCCCTCCCGCGCGCGGAACGCGAGCGCCGCGACCCCCTTCGCCGACAGGCCGAGCATCGGGGCGATCTCCATCGCCGCGCAGGTCTCCACCTCGGTGTGCCACAACACCATGCGCCACCGCTCCGGCAGCGAGAAGTACGCCGCGGCGACCGGCGAGCGCTCCAGCCCCGCGTACGCCGGGTCCACGTACGGGGCGCCGAGCTCGTCCTCGTCGCGCTGCCCGGCGGCGGTACGGCGCAGCGCGGTCAGGAGGTAGGGGCGGAAGGCCGTCTCGGGACCGCTCCCGCTCCTGATCGCGTTGAGCACGGCCGCGAACGTCTCGGAGAGGATCTCGTCGGCCTCGGCGTCGCCCTCGACCATCTGCCCGGCCAGGGAGCGGGCCGCGGTGACGTGGCGGTCGAAGAGGGCGGCGTAGGCCGACACGTCGCCGCCCCGCACCGCGTCCAGCAGTTCTGCATCGGTTTGCCGCATTCCCGCACCCATTGTTACCTCACGATTACGCTCCGTCGTCCCGCACATGATTCCGCCGACCATGTACCGGCTAAACCGATGACGGGCCCTTACCTCCGGAGCGGTGCTCGTGACCTCGTAGGCTGGGCGCCATGAACGACCGCGAGAAGCTGCTTGACGAGATCAAAAAGAAGGGGGTCGTGCACGGCAGGGTCGTGCTCTCCTCGGGCAAGGAGGCCGACTGGTACGTCGATCTCCGCCGCATCACGCTGGACGGCGTGGCGGCACCGCTCGTGGGTCGGGTGATGCTCGACCTGACGGAGGACCTCGGCTACGACGCGGTCGGCGGCCTGACGCTCGGCGCGGACCCCGTCGCGACCGCGATGCTGCACGCCGCCCACGCCCGCGGCCGGGTGCTCGACGCCTTCGTCGTACGGAAGGCGGGCAAGGCGCACGGCCTGCAGCGCCGCATCGAGGGGCCGGACGTGAAGGGGCGCCGCGTGCTCGCGGTGGAGGACACGACCACCACGGGCGGCTCCGTGCTGACGGCCGTGGAGGCGCTGCGCGAGGCGGGCGCCGAGGTGGTGGGCATCGCGACGATCGTCCACCGGGGCGGCGACGAGAACCTGGCCGCCACCGGCCTGCCGTACCGGTCGGCCTACGGCCTCACCGACCTGGGTCTCGCGTGACTTTGAACGACTGGCGTTCCCCGGCCTCGCCCGGGGGACGCTGGGCCCCGTTCTCCAGCACCGTGACGGTGCTCGCGTCGCCGAGGACCACGTCCAGCTCGGGTTCGAAGTAGGAGGCCTGCTCGCCTCTGGTCATGTCCCGGTCCATCAGCACGTCTCCGCCGGGGACACGGACGAACACCGGGCATCGGTCGGCACTGCACACGATCTGCACGGTCGGGGCACGCGTCCCCGCGGGCGAGGGCGAGCCATCGGTGGCCGCGGGGGTGGCGGCGGCCCCGGCCTCGTCCGTGCCGAGGGCCGTCATCAGCGCTTTCCCTCCGACGGCGAGGAGGGCCAGCGCGAGAAGGACCACCAGGCCGATGAGTACCAGCCGGGCGATCCCCATCGGGTCAGACCTGTGGCGTCCCACATACCGGAGAGTAGCGGTTCAGCGAACAGGTCAACAGGACCCAAATGGGGATTTATCGCACTTTCAGCAAGTAAAGGGTCAGCGTCGGGCGTGGTGCTTGCCCCTCGGGGCGGTGGCGTCGCCCTTGGCCTTCCGGTTCTTCAGAACCTCGCGGACGATCGGCACCAGCGACAGCACGACGATCACGAAGACGCCCGGCAGGATGTACTTGTCGATGCCCTCGACCTTCGCGCCGAGGAAGTGGCCGAGCAGCAGCAGCGCCTCGACCCACACGACGCCGCCCAACACGTTCCACAGGAAGAACTTGCGCGCGTCCATTTCCAGAACGCCGGCCACGGGGTTCATGAAGGTGCGCACGATCGGCATGAACCGCGCGGCGACCACCGCCTTGGCCGGGCCGAACTTCTGGAAGTAGAACTCGGCCTTTTCGACGTGCTCCTTTTTGAACAGCCGGGAGTCGGGCTTGTCGAAAAGCTTGCGGCCGATTCGCGCGCCAAGAAAATGGCCGAGCTGGGCGCCGAGGATCGCGGCCAGCGGCGTTCCGATGAGCAGCGTCGGCAGCGACAGGGGTTCGATGCCCAGTCCCTGGGCCGCCGCGGCCGAACTGAAGATCCCGGCTGCGACCAGCAGTGAGTCGCCGGGCAAGAAGAAACCGACGAGCAACCCGGTCTCGGCAAAGATGATCGCGATGACGCCGACCGTCGCGAAGGCGCCGAGCATGGTCAGCCACCACTGCGGGTCAAGGAGGTTCAGGATCACGTCCACGCCCAGAGCTTACCGGTCCGATATGAGGCAAGACTGAAAGAAGACAGGCCGCGGACCCGAGCCTGCTTCACACATCGGCGGGGGCTTCGGGATACTTGCGACCGCCGGTAACTGTCTCAGAAGGAGATGAATTTCCGATGCCTATCGCGACTCCAGAGGTCTACGCCGAGATGCTCGACCGGGCCAAGGAGGGCGGCTTCGCCTACCCGGCGATCAACGTGACCTCGTCCCAGACCCTGAACGCTGCGCTGCGCGGCTTCGCCGAGGCGGAGAGCGACGGCATCATCCAGGTGTCGACCGGCGGGGCGGAGTTCCTCTCCGGCACGACGGTCAAGGACATGGTGACCGGCTCGGTCGCGCTGGCGGAGTACGCCCGCGTGGTTGCCGCGAAGTACCCGGTCACGGTGGCGCTGCACACGGACCACTGCCCGAAGGACAAGCTGGACGGCTTCATGCGGCCGCTGATCGAGATCTCTCGTGAGCGGGTCGCCCGTGGCGAGGAGCCGCTGTTCCAGTCCCACATGTGGGACGGCTCCGCCGTACCGCTGGAGGAGAACCTCTCCATCGCCTCCGAGCTGATCGACAAGTGCGCCGAGGCTCGGGTGATCATGGAGATGGAGATCGGCGTCGTCGGCGGCGAGGAGGACGGTGTCGTCGGCGAGATCAACGAGAAGCTGTACACCACGCCGCAGGACGCCATCGCCACGGCCGAGGCCGTCGGCCTGGGCGAGCGCGGCCGCTACCTGCTGGCCGCCACCTTCGGCAACGTGCACGGCGTCTACAAGCCGGGCCACGTCAAGCTGCGCCCGACCGTCCTGAAGGAGATCCAGGAGGCGGTCGGCGCCAAGTTCGGCAAGGACAAGCCGTTCGACCTGGTCTTCCACGGCGGCTCCGGCTCGCTGCTGGAGGAGATCCACGAGGCCATCTCGTACGGCGTGGTGAAGATGAACATCGACACCGACACGCAGTACGCCTTCACGCGACCGGTCGCGGACCACATGTTCCGCAACTACGACGGCGTGCTGAAGGTCGACGGAGAGGTCGGCAACAAGAAGGCCTACGACCCCCGCTCGTACGGCAAGGCCGCCGAGGCGGGCATGGCCGCGCGCGTCGCCGAGGCGTGCGCGCACCTCAAGTCGGCGGGCACCAAGCTCGGCTGATCCGAGGCCGGGTGTCACAAGGCGTCGCGCGGAGCGGGCGTGATCCGCTCCGCGCGACGCCGCGTCTTCCCCGCGACACCGCGTCTGCCCTGTGACGCCGTGTCTGTCCTGTGACGCCGCGTCTTCGCTGGGCGCGGAAAAGACACCGCGTCTTCGCGGCATGGAAAAGCGGCGCGGAAAGTAGATTCACCCCCGGGTGAATCCGGCGATCCCCTCGTTAGAATCGATCGATGGAAACGCACGAAAACCTCCTGGCCGGTCCGCCGCCCACACTTCTCCCGGACAACACCGAGGCCCGGCAGATGCTGGAATCCGGTGCCAAGGCGGCCGACGTGGCCGCGCGCTTCCCCGCCTACTCCGGCGCCTGGGCGTCGCTCGCCGACGACTACTTCGCGGCCGGCCACGCCGTCACCTCGTACGCGTTCGCGCGCACGGGCTACCACCGCGGGCTCGACCAGCTCCGGCGCGCCGGTTGGAAGGGCCACGGCCCGGTCCCCTGGGACCACGCCCCCAACCGCGGCTTCCTCCGCTGCCTGTACGCGCTGAGCCGCGCGGCCAACGCCATCGGAGAGAAGGACGAGGCCGAGCGGTGCGCGCAGTTCCTGCGTGACAGCAGCGCCGAGGCCGCCCGCTTCCTCAGCGGCAACTGACCTGCCCGAGCCGGCGGAGCCGTACATCGGGGGTGGGACGCCCACTTAGCACCCGTGGATCCCATTTTCCGACCGGCTCAGGTAGTCTCAGGTTGCAAGAGGCCCCTGTCGTACTTGCGTCAGGGGTTTTCGTTTTGTGGTGCAGGAGTCAGACCATGCCGGCTGTGGTTCTCGTAGGTGCCCAATGGGGCGATGAGGGCAAGGGAAAGGCCACCGACCTGCTCGGCGGTGACGTCCACTACGTCGTTCGCTACCAGGGCGGTAACAACGCGGGCCACACGGTGGTCATCGGTGACCAGAAATACGCCCTGCACCTGCTGCCCACGGGCGTGCTCTCCCCCGACGTCGTCCCGGTGATCGGCAACGGCGTCGTGGTGGACCCGGGCGTGCTGCTCAGCGAGATCGACGGTCTGGCCCAGCGTGGGATCGGCGCCGAGCGGCTGCTGATCTCGGCGAACGCCCACCTGATCATGCCGCACCACAAGGCCATCGACAAGGTCAGCGAGCGCTACCTCGGCAAGGCCAAGATCGGCACGACCGGCCGCGGCATCGGCCCCTCGTACGGCGACAAGATCTACCGCATGGGCATCCGCGTCCAGGACCTGCTGGACCCGGGCATCCTCAAGCAGAAGATCGAGATCTCCCTGGGCGACAAGAACCAGATCCTCACCAAGATCTACAACCGGCGCGGGCTCGACCCGGCCAAGGTGCTCGACGAGTACCTCGGGTACGCCGAGCGGCTCAAGCCGCACATCACCGACACGTCGCTGGTGTTGAGCAAGGCGCTGGACGAGGGCAAGGTCGTCCTCCTCGAAGGCGGCCAGGGCACGCTGCTGGACATCGACCACGGCACCTACCCGTTCGTGACCTCCTCGTCGCCGACCTCCGGCGGCGCGTGCATCGGCTCGGGCATCCCGCCGTCGCGGCTCACGCGCGTCATCGGCATCCTCAAGGCGTACACCACGCGGGTCGGTTCCGGGCCGTTCCCGACCGAGCTGACCGACGAGATGGGCGACTGGCTGCGCTCCACCGGCGGCGAGTACGGCGTGACCACGGGCCGCAACCGCCGCTGCGGCTGGTTCGACGCGGTGATCGCCCGGTACGCCACCCGGATCAACGGCGTGACCGACTTCTTCCTCACCAAGCTGGACGTGCTGTCCGGGCTCGAGCGGATCCCCGTCTGCGTCGCGTACGACGTGGACGGCGTGCGTCACGAGGAGATCCCCATGACGCAGACCGAGTTCCACCACGCCAAGCCGATCTACGAGGAGCTGCCCGGCTGGCAGGAGGACATCACCGGCGCCAAGACGTTCGAGGACCTGCCGCCCAAGGCGCAGGACTACGTCAAGGCCCTGGAGGAGATGAGCGGCGCCCCGATCTCGGCGATCGGCGTCGGTCCGGGCCGCACCCAGACCCTCCAGATCCGTCCGCTGATCTGAGCGGGCTTCCCTCACTTCGCGGGACTTCGCGACGTTTGAGGGGATGCGCGCCCAACGGGGTACGGATGCACGGGGAGCGAAGGGCGACACAGTAGGGTTCGCCGTTGTGCACGGACACGTTGAAATACACGGCCATCGGGGGGCACGCGGGCTACGGCCCGAAAACACGCTCCCCGGGCTCGCCTTCGCGCTGGAACTCGGGGTCGACGCGCTGGAGTTCGACGTCGCCCTGAGTTCCGACGGTCAGATCGTGCTGACCCACGATCTGATCGTCTCGCCGGTGACCAGCGCGGACACCGGGATGGCCATTCCTGGCGACGAGATGTTCCCCTATGTCGGCAAACCGATCGCCTCCCTGTCGCTCGCCCAGCTCAGGACGCTCGACGTCGGCATCCGGCTGCCGAAGCGCCCCGACGACCCCTTCGCGCTCACCCAGGTCCCGCTGCCCGACACCCGGATGCCCACGCTGGGCGCCGTGCTCGGCCTCGTCGACGCGTACGGCGCGGACGGGGTCAGGCTGCACGTCGAGCTGAAGTCCAACCCGGAGCGCCCCGATCTGACGGCCGATCCCCGCGAGTTCACCGAACTGGTGGCGGAGGAGCTCGACCGGCACGGCAGGCTCGGCGACGCCGCCCTGCTCAGCTTCGACTGGCGCATCCTGGTGGCCGCCCAGCCGCTGGTGGATCGCCGGTTCGCGCTGGTCGAGGAGGTCACGATGGCTCCGGCCTGGATGAACGGCCTCGACCTGGCCGACTTCGACGGCGACCTGGCGGCCGCGGCCGAGGCGGTCGGGGCCACCACACTCTCCCCCGACCGCGTGCTGGTCGACGACACCCTGATGGCCGCCGCGTCGGATCGCGACCTGCCGGTCGTCGTCTGGACGGTCAACGACCCCGACGAGGCGGCCACGCTGCTCGACCTCGGCGTGGCCGGCCTCGTCACCGACTATCCGGACCGGATGCGGCGGGTGTGGGCCGCCCGCGGCCTCCCCCTGCCCACGCCGATCCCCCCGCTCCGCACCGCCGTCGCCTAGTCCCGCTCGGCCCGGTCCCTGTCCGCGTACGGCTCCGCGAGGGACAGGGCGCCGGACGGGCAGAGCTGCACCGCCCGCCGGACCGCGTCCGCCATCGACGCGGGCGGCTCGGGATCGAGCAGCACGACGGTGCCGTCCTCCTCGCTCTGGTCGAAGACCTCGCCCAGAGCGAGGACACACATGCCGGCGCCGATGCAACGGCCGGTGTTCGCGATGATCTTCATCGCTCCCCCTCTCCTACCAGGTGACCGGCAGCCGGTGCACCCCGTAGATCGCCATGTCGGTCCGCATCGGGACCTCCTCGGCCGGTACGGCGAGACGCAGGCCGGGGAACCGGCGCAGCAGGGCCGGGTAGGCGATGCGCATCTCCGTCCTGGCGAGTTGCTGGCCGAGGCACTGGTGGATGCCGTGGCCGAAGGTCAGGTGCCCGCTCGCCGGCCGCGTGACGTCGAGCTGGTCAGGCTCGGGGAACCGTTCGGGGTCGCGGTTGGCGGCGGCCACCGAGAGGGTCACCGACTCGCCCGCCCTGATGAGGCGACCGTCGATCTCGACGTCCTCCAGAGCGGCGCGTATCGGGCCGATGTGGATGACGGTCAGATAGCGGAGCAGCTCCTCGACCGCGTGGTCCACCACCTCGGGATGGTCGCGCACCGCGGCGAGCTGCTCGGGGTTGCGCAACAGGGCGAAGGTGCCGAGCCCCAGCATGTTGGCGGTCGTCTCGTGCCCCGCGATGAGGAGCAGGGTGGTGATGCCGGTGAGCTCGTCGTCGGTCAGGTCGGTTTCGGTCGCGAGCCCGCTGACCAGGTCGTCGTCCGGCTCGGCCCGCTTGCGCCGTACCAGGTCGTCGAGGTAGTCGAGCAGGTCGTTCATCGCGGCCTCCACCTGCTCCACCGAGGAGTTCAGGCTGAGCAGCACCGACGAGTCGCGCTGGAACTTCTCCCTGTCGGCGTACGGGACGCCGAGCAGCTCGCAGATCACGAGGGACGGGATCGGCAGCGCGAACGCCTGGACGAGGTCGGCGGGGGCGCCCACGCGCTCCATGGCGTCGAGGTGGTCGCGGGTGATCTCCTCGATCCTCGGCTCGAGCCCCTTCATCCGGCGTACGGTGAACTGCCCGGCCAGCAGCCGCCGGTAGCGGGTGTGATCCGGGGGGTCCATCCGCAGGAAGAAGCCGGGCCGCCGCAGGGTGTTGCGGAACTGCGCGGCGCGCTGCGCCACCGGCGTGTGCAACAGGTCGATCCGCGTGCTGAACCTCGCGTCGGCGAGGATCGCCCGGGCGGCGGCGTAGCCGGTCACCAGCCAGCCCTGGTGGCCGTCGGGGTAGGCGAGCGGGCGGATGGGATCCTCGTCGCGCCACAGTCCGAGGGCGTCCGGCGGATCGAAGGGGCGTTCACGCGTAAGGGGGAGTGTCACAGGACGGGTCGTGGCCTCGGTCATGACGGGCTCCTTGTGGGAGAACGCGATGGGAATAGGGTGCGGATGTCGCTTCGCCTCTCCTCACGGAACAACATTTAATGCAAAATTGCAATGGATGAAGATATATCTGCGGTAAATTCAGAACATGTCGGACCCTCCTGGCCTGCGGGAACGCAAGAAGATCCGCACACGGAACGCGCTGATCGACGCATCGTTGCGGCTGTTCGACGAGAAGGGATTCGACGAGACCACAATCGCGGAGATCGCGGCCGCCGTCGATGTCTCGCCGAGAACGTTCTTCAGCTATTTCACGAGCAAGGAAGACGTGGTCTTCTACGACAATGAGGCGCGGGTCGCCGAGGCGCTCGACGTGATCGCGAGCCGCCGCCCCGGCGAGACCGCGATCGACCTCCTGGCCCGTGCCGCGCGGCACACCGTGGACCGCGACTTCCACGGACCGGAGCGCTCGCCGGAGTCGGCCGCGCGGCGCGAACGCCTGATCGAGTCGGTCCCGGCGCTCCAGGCGCGGGCGCTCCGCCTGCTCTTCGACACACAGCGGCGGGTGGCCCGCGCCCTGTACGAGGCCTGCCCCGGTGAACTGGATCCCGTGGAGGCGGCCGCGGCGGTCGGCGCGCTGGTCGGCGCGGCCAGGCTCGCCGCCATGACCAGCCACGACAGCGGGGCCTCCTGGGAGGAGACCCGGGCCGCCGCCCAGAGGGCGATCGACATCACGATCAGCGGGCTCGCCTCCCTCCGCTCCCGCGAGGACGAGCCCGGATAGGCGCTATGCGCCGTTGTACAGACGGTCGAGATCGACCAACTCGACGTCCACACGCGCGTCCGCGACCCGCCGCAGACTCTCGGTGAACCCCGAGCGGCCGAAAAGCAGCAGCTTGGGAAGAGGACCGACCTTCGCGGCCGGCAGGAGGCCGCGAAGGTGTTCGAGCCGTTGCAGATGCGGGACGTCCATCGCCGTACTGGTCCCCTTCGCCTCGCCTATCGCAGTGATCCGCTCCGTGGAGAACGAAGGAGACTCGGTCACGACGATGTCGATCTCATGTCCCTGCCGGTGCTCACGGCAGGCGATCTCGGTGGGGCGAACCCTGGAAGCCACTCCCCCGACCGTCTCCGGATCGGCGTGTTCGAAGCACCACTCCCGGGCCAGATCCTCGAAGTGCGGCCCGTAGATCTTTCCGGCCACGGTGTCGGCGGCCTCCGCCCAGACCCGGCTTGCCCGGCCGATCACCAGCTCGGGCTCGTGCCGTTGGATCAGGAGCTGATGGAAGCGGACGACCGGCTCCGCGATCCGGTACATGCTCCGCTTCTCCCGGAACGCGTCGTCCACCTGGTCGATCAGGCCGATGTCCCGCAGACCTGACAGCAGATGACCGAGCGCGCTGCTCGGACGCCCGAGCACCGACGCGATCTCGGAGCGGCGATGGTTTCCCGCGCTCAGGGCCGCCAGGGTCGCCGCGTACGAGGTGGGGTCGCTGATGGACGTGTCCTCCCGCAGAAGCAGGCTGCCCTCGCGGAACATGGCCGAGGCGGGATTCAACAAACGGCGCGCCACCCACTCGTCGAAGTCCGCCACGGAGGAGGGGGGCGAGCCTCCGCTCATTTCGAGGTATGCGGGGGTTCCCCCAAGCAGCGCGTGCAGCCGGAACGCCAGTTCCGGGTCATGTGACACCCGCCAGAAGGCCGCCGTCTCCCGGTAGCGGAACGGGCGGACGACCAGCTCCATGCTCGCTCGCCCACGGAGCGGAGCCCCGCCGCCGAGCAACTCGGCCATCGTGGTCAACGCGCTGCCACAGAGGATCATCCTGGTGCGGCTCCGCTCCTTGGCGAAGCTCAGCGGGCTGAGCGCCTGCTGAATGTAGGAGGGAAGCCCCGGACTTGCGGCGATCAAGTAGGGAAACTCGTCGATGATCATGGGGACGGCGCGGTCCTCACCCAGCCGGAACAGTTCCTCCAGAGCCTCCCTCCAGGACGGGAAGCTCACGGGCTGCCGAAGGCCGAGAAAGGCACCGTACGCGGCGCCGAGATCGGCCAGGTTCTGCGCCTCGCTCTGCTGCGTGGCGGCGAAGAGGAAGCCTGAAGTCTGCCGGGCGAGAAGTTCGAGCATCAACGTCTTGCCCTGGCGTCGCCTCCCGTAGACGAGGCCCAGCGTTGCGCCCAGAGTGGACGTGGAGGCGAACTCCGTGAGCTCCCGCCACTCCGTGTCGCGCCCGAACAGCCGCTCCGGCTTCCCCGTGCTTGACATCCATCACCCCAGGGCTGGCAGAACTATGATAGCTACAACTATCATAGTTTTAGCTATCATTCTTCCCCGGGAACTCGCGCAGAGAACGCGGTCGGCCTCTCCTCGTCGGAATCGCCCGGGGGAACGGGGCGCGAATGTCCCGGCCTCGACCTTGGGGGTCGCCGAACCACGCCGACGTCACCGCGTCTTGCAGGGCGTGGTGGTCGGCGTCGGAGGCGCGGTCTCAGAGCCAGCCGTTGCGGCGGAAGGCGCGATGGAGCAGCGCGCAGACGACCGCCATCAGACCGAGCGCCGCCGGATACCCCCAGTACGTGTCGATCTCCGGCATGTGGGTGAAGTTCATGCCATACAAACCGGCGATCATCGTGGGCACGGAGATGATGGCCACCCAGGCCGAGATCTTGCGCATGTCCTCGTTCGCCAGCGCGTTGGAGCGGGCGAGCGCGGCCTGCAGGATCGAGTCGGACAGCTCGTTGGACGACTGGACCTGCTCGCACACCCGGGACAGGTGGTCGCCGACGTCGCGGAAGTACTCACGCATCTCGGAGGGGATCATCCGCCGCTGGGGAAGGGCGTTGAAGGGGCTCTGCAGCGGGCCGACGGCGCGCTTGAGCTCCAGCATCTCGCGCTTGAGCTGGTAGATCCGGTTGATGTCCCGCGAGCTGACCTCGGCGAAGACGGCCGCCTCGACGTCCTCCAACTCGTCCTGCATCAGGTCGGCGACGTACAGGTACTTGTCCACGACGAAGTCGGCGATGGCGTGGAGGACGCCGGTCGGGCCGCGCCCGAGCAGCTTGGGGTTGTCCTCCAGCTTCTCGCGGACGTCCGCCAGGGAGCACTGCTCGCCGTGCCGTACGGTGACGACGAAGTCGGGGCCGACGAACGCCATGATCTCGCCGATGGCGATGATCTCGCTCGTGGCAGTGGGCGTCTGGTGGTCGAGGAAGGCCACGGTCTTGAGCACGACGAAGAGGGAGTCGCCGTACCGCTCGACCTTGGGCCGCTGGTGCGCCTTGATGGCGTCTTCGACGGCGAGCGGGTGCAGGCCGAAGACCTCGGCGAGCCACTCGACCTCGGGGGCGGCGGGCTCGTAGAGACCGACCCATACGTAGGCGTCGGTGGCGGCGCTGGCGTCGTTGTGCGCGCGGACCATGCTGACGGCCTCGGGGATGCCCGCGGCCTCGACCTTCTCGCCGCCGATGTAGGCGCCGTATTCGATCAGGGAGGTACTCGGCGGCACGCAGCGGTCGGTCACGGGCTTGTCAAGCACGGGCTTGACCAGTCGCGGCGGGATCACCCGGGCGTGCCGTGAAATCAGTGGAAAAAGCGTTGAGGAGCGCATGGCGGACCCTTCCCGCCCGAGTCGGCACGCTCCACGCGCGACGCAACGTCACCCCTTTTTCAGGCGTGAGCTTGCCTCTCGGGCTCACAGATCAGGTGGTCGGGAATGCGCACGTCGTACGTGCGCCGGCACGTACTAACGGGGTCACCAGAAGACACCCGAACCACCTCCAATCGCCACGAGACACAGCGAAGCTGGGCTAACCTATCACATTCGCCTGGCTCGTCTCTAGGATAACGAGCCCCTCCGCCGCGATCAGGTACTTCCCCACAAAAAGCCACCAAGCACCCTGAGCCCCTCGATCCCGCCAGGGGCCGAGCGGACGAAGAACCGCCGGCGCCCCCCAAACCCACCCACAAGGGGCGCCGCATGCACGAAGCCAGGCCACCACCCGCCCGCCCGCCCGCGAGGGGCGCGGCGGTGTCTGGACTGAGGAACGAGTGGGCTGAGGAACGAAGCCCCGAGTGACGAGGGAAGACATCGCCGCGCCCCTCGCCGCGCGAGCGAAGCGAGCGCAAATAGACACGGGCGCGGCGGTGTCTGGACTGAGGAACGAGTGGGCTGAGGAACGAAGCCCCGAGTGACGAGGGAAGACATCGCCTCAAGGCGCCCCGAGCCGCGCGAGCGCAGCGAGCGCAAATAGACACGGGCGCGGCGGTGTCTGGACTGAGGAGCGAGCGGGGAGCGAGCGGGGAGCGAGGGACGAGCGACTCCGAGCGACGAGGGAAGACACCGACTCAAGGCGCCCCGAGCCCGCGCGAGCGAAGCGAGCGCCAACAAACACAGCGAGCGCAAATAAACTCAGCGGGTGCGCGTACTAGTCATTGGATCCGGTGGTCGTGAGCATGCCCTGTGCCGGGGGCTGCGGCTCGACCCCTCCGTTTCGGAAGTCCACTGCGCCCCCGGCAACGCCGGGATCGCTCAGGTGGCGACTCTGCACAAGGTGACGCCGACCGACGGCGCCGCGGTGTCGGAGCTCGCGGTCTCGCTGGGGGCCGATCTCGTGGTGGTCGGCCCTGAGGCACCGCTGGTCGCGGGGGTCGCCGACGCGGTCCGGGCCGCCGGGATCCCGTGCTTCGGCCCGTCGCGGGAGCCGGCCGCGATCGAGGGGTCCAAGTCCTTCGCCAAGGACGTCATGACGGCCGCCGGGGTGCCGACCGCCCGCGCGTTCACCTGCACGACGCCGGACGAGGCGGCGGCCGCGCTGGACGAGTTCGGCCCGCCGTACGTCGTGAAGGACGACGGCCTGGCCGCGGGTAAGGGCGTGGTGGTGACCGGGGACAGGGACCAGGCGCTCGCGCACGCCGCGGCGTGCGAGCGGGTCGTCATCGAGGAGTACCTCGACGGCCCCGAGGTATCGCTGTTCGCGCTGTGCGACGGCGAGACGGCCGTGCCGCTCCAGCCCGCACAGGACTTCAAGCGCGCCGGGGACGGCGACACGGGCCCCAACACGGGCGGGATGGGCGCGTACACGCCGCTCCCGTGGGCGCCCGAGGGGCTGACCGAGCAGGTGATGTCCGAGATCGTGCGGCCCACGGTGGCCGAGCTGGCCGCGCGCGGCATGCCGTACACGGGCGTGCTCTATGCGGGCCTGGCGCTCACGGCGAAGGGTCCGCGGGTCATCGAGTTCAACGCGCGGTTCGGCGACCCCGAGACGCAGGTCGTGCTGGACCGGCTGGAGACGCCGCTCGCTGGGCTGCTGCTGGCCTGCGCCAAGGGCGAGCTGGCCGGGCACGGCCCGCTCCACTGGCGCGACGGCGCGGCGGTGACCGTGGTCGTCGCGGCGGAGAACTACCCGGCTGATCCGGTCAAGGGCGACGTGATCGAGGGCCTCGACACGGAGGTGCCCGGGGCGTACGTGCTGCACGCGGGGACGACGTTCGACGCCGAGGGGCGGATCGTCTCCAGCGGCGGCCGGGTGCTGAGTGTGGTCGGCACCGGACCCGATCTCGCCGAGGCGCGCTCGCGCGCGTACGAGCTGGTCGGGCACATCCGGATGCGCGGTTCGCACCACCGCTCCGACATCGCGCTGCGCGCCGTCGAGGCGTAGGAACCGGTCCGGCTCCGGCCGGGCGCCGACGCGCGTCCGGCCGGAGCGAGGCCCGGAACGGGCCTCATCGGCCGCCGCCGGCGCGAGGGATTGGGTCGGTCGGCAAAGAGGTCTGAACCACTGGCAAAATGGCATAGTGAAGCACCTCCACTCCGGCAAGGTCCGCGATCTGTACGAGACCGACGACGGGCTGCTCCTGATGGTGGCCTCAGACCGGATCTCGGCGTTCGACCATGTTCTGACGCCCGGCATCCCCGACAAGGGCGTGATCCTCACCCAGCTCTCGCTGTGGTGGTTCGAGCAACTCGCGGACGTGGTCCCCAACCACGTCGTCTCGACCGACGTGCCCGCCGAGTTCGCCGGCCGCGCCGTGCTGTGCCGCAGGCTGCGGATGGTTCCGGTGGAGTGCGTGGCACGCGGTTACCTGACCGGATCCGGGCTGGCCGACTACCGCCGTGAGGGCGTGGTCTCGGGCGTGTCACTGCCCGCCGGACTGACCGACGGCTCCCAGCTGCCCGAGGCGATCTTCACACCGTCGACCAAGGCCCCGATCGGCCAGCACGACCAGCCGATGACCTATGACCAGGTCATCGAGGAGGTCGGGGCGGACGTCGCGGAACGGTTGCGGCGGATCACGCTCGACGTCTATGTGCGCGGCGCCGAGATCGCCCGTGAGCGCGGCATCATCCTGGCCGACACGAAGATCGAGCTCGGCTGGGACGCCGACGGCGGGCTCGTTCTCGGCGACGAGGTGCTCACCCCCGACTCCTCCCGCTTCTGGCCGCTGGACGAGTGGCGGCCGGGCCGGCCTCAGCCGTCGTTCGACAAGCAGTTCGTCCGCGACTGGCTGACCTCTCCCGAGTCCGGCTGGGACAGGTCCTCGGACGAGCCGCCGCCGCCCCTTCCCGACGAGATCGTCGAGCGCACCCGGCAACGGTACGTGGAAGCGTACGAGCGGCTGACCGGCCGCGTCTTCCGCGGGTAGTTCCCCTCAAAACGCCCGTCCCAGCGGCTACTCTGGTCACACTCAGCCGCCGCGTCGTGCGAGTTCCCCACCTTTGACTTAGGAGTCTCATCGATGGTCCGTTACCGCGTGCGCGGAGGCAACGTACTGCGCGGAACCGCCTTCATCCAGGGGGCGAAGAACGCCGTGCTCCCCATGATCGGCGCGGCGCTCCTCGCAGCGGAGGGCCAGACGGTGCTGCGCAACGTGCCCGTGATCGAGGACGTGCGCCGCGCCGTCGAGCTGGCCGAGGCGGTCGGCGCCAAAGTTCAGTTCCACGAGGCCGAGCGGACGCTGGTCATCGACGCGTCCCAGCTCACCAGCCCGGTGCTGCCGGCGGAGATCGCGCGCCGCTTCCGCGGCTCGGTGCTGTTCGTCCCGGCCCTGCTGCACCGGCTGGGTGAGGCGATCATCGAGGGCGTGGGCGGCTGCAACCTCGGCAGCCGGAACCTGGACTTCCACTACCTCGGCTACAAGCGTCTCGGCGCGGTGGTGGACGAGGGTGAGTCGGTCATCCACATCAAGGCGGCCGGCCTGGTCGGCGCCCCGCTGTACCTGGACACCCCGTCGCACACCGGCACCGAGAACCTGATCATGGCCGCCGCCCTGGCCGGGGGCACCACCGTGATCGAGAACGCCGCCCTCGAACCCGAGGTGCTCGACGTCATCGTCATGCTCTCCCGGATGGGCGCGCGAATCCGGGGCGGCGGCACCGGCTTCATCACCGTCGAGGGCGTCAACGAGCTGTCGGCGGTCGAGCACACCGTGATGCCCGACCGGCTGGACGCCGGCGTCTTCGCGATGGCCGCCGCGATCACCGGCGGCGAGGTCAACCTGGTCGGCGCCTCCCTCGAGCACCTCGGCGTGGTCCGCTGGAAGCTGGAGCAGATGGGCGTCGAGTTCGCCGTCGACGGCGCGGTGCTGAACGTCCGCAGGGACCGCCGGCTGCGCCCGATCAACGTGATCACCGACACCTACCCGGGCTTCGCCACCGACCTGCAGTCGCCGCTGATGACGGTCGCGTGCCTGGCCGACGGCTCCAGCTACATCCACGAGCGGATCTTCGACGGGCGTTTCGCGCTCGCCGGCGAGCTGAACAAGATGGGCGCCAACATCGAGGTCGACGGCAGCCGCGCCGTCGTGCACGGCCCGACGCCGCTGCGGGGCACCGAGGTCACCGCGCACGATCTCCGGTCGGGCATCGCGCTCGTGCTCGCCGGGCTCTGCGCCGAAGGCGAGACGACAATCGACTCCGGTTATCTCATCGACCGCGGTCACGCTCATCTCGCGCAGCGTATGCAGGCGCTCGGGGCAGATGTGGAACGCCAGATTTCCTCTTTCGCCACCGACTGATCCCAGGGGCCAATTTTGCCCGCCTGAGCTGGTAAGACGTTCTGATTGGCCACATCCGGCCACTATGCAGAACGGAATTCCGGAAAATTTGGGCGTGACATTACGGCCGCCAGACGCGATCGTTTCAAAGAGAGCTTCAACGAATTCAGAAACGGTCACGGATGGGACAGACATTGGTGGAGCGCACGGAAGAGAATCCGCGCGGGTCACGGGTGGGCACGATGACTCCGGATCTCACTATCGGTGTGGTGGGGCCGCATGATCTGGTCGAGCGAGTGATGCTCATGGGTCATGCGGCCGCGCCCGTGCCGTGCCGCCTGGTGGCGGCGGCCTACCGGGACGAGCAGGAGGCGGCCGACAAGGTGACCCGCCTCGGCCCGAACGTGGACGCCTGCCTGTTCTCCAGCCCCGCGCCGTACGAGATCGCCCGGCGCGCCGGGGTGCTCACGATGCCCGCCACGTTCGTGCAACTGGGCGGCGCGGCCCTGTCCGCCGCGATCGCCCAGGCCGCCATGGACGAGCGGATCGACCCCCGGCGGGTGAGCGTGGACGTGCTCGGCCGCGCGGAGATCGACGAGGCGTACACCGATCTCGGCCTGCCCTCGGACGAGGTGCACTGCCGCGACGAGCCCGGGGGCGCCGGCGCGATCGCCGCGTTCCACGAGCGCCTGATCCGTCAGGGGGCGTCCACGGGTGCGCTCACCTGCGTTCCGGGCGTCGCCGACCGGCTGGCCGCCACCGGCCTGCCCGTCGTGCGGATCCGCCCCACCTCGGCCGCGATCCGTACGGCGCTGCACACCGCGGCACTTCTTGGAGCGCACCATCGGCTGGAGGAGTCGCAACTCACGGTGGTGCTGGTGGAGGTCCCCACGCTGCGCGAGCCGGTACGGCGGGCCGCGCCCCGCTACTGGCGGGACGAGTTACGGCTGTCGCTGCACCGCCTGCTCGTCCAGGAGGCCAACCGGATGAACTCCAGCGTGTGGCCGATCGACGACCACAGCTACCTGGTGGTGGCCTCGCGCGGCTCGATCGCCGCCGCGACGGACGGGTTCCGGGTGCTGCCGTTCGCGGCCAAGATCAGAGACGAGCTGGGCCTGGCCGTCGAGGTGGGGGTCGGCATGGGCCGGACGACGCACGACGCGGAGACGCACGCCCGGGGCGCGCTGGGGCGCAGCCAGGGTGCCAAGAACTCGCAGGGCTTCGCGGTGGACCGGGAGGGCCGAGCGCTGGTCCCGGCGCCCCGGATGCCCCCGAACGCGGCCGGGGCGGCCAAGCCGAAGGGCGTCGAGGTGCTCGCGCGCCTCGCGGCCAAACTGGAGGGCGGCGACACCGTGGTGGACGCCGAGAGTGCGGGCAAGATGCTCGGCGTGACGCCGCGCACGGCCCGGCGGTTGCTGCGCACGTTGGTGGACGAGGGACTCGCGTGGCCGCTTCCGCCGAACCGGACGCCCGCCCCCGGACGGCCGCGCCAGCTCTACCGGCTCATCGTGGAGAAACTCAACCGCTGAGTCAGGATGCGTCCCGCTATTGTAAGGAGCCATGGGGAAGAACACTCATGGCGTGCGAGTCTGGCTGGCGTTGGCGACGGTCTACATCGTGTGGGGATCGACGTACCTCGGCATCCGCATCGCCATCGAGACCCTCCCCAGCATGCTGAGCGGCGGCCTGCGCTTCATCGCCGCCGCGCTGATCCTCGGCGTGGTGCTGCTGCTCCGCAAGGGGCGGGAGCCGTTCCGCGTCACCGGGCGGGAGCTGGGCGGGGCCGCCCTGGTCGGCCTGTTGCTGCTGACCAGCGGGAACGGCATGGTCGCGATAGCCGAGCAGCACATCGGCAGCGGACTGGCGGCCCTGCTGGTCGCGTCGGTCCCGCTCTGGCTGGTCGTCCTGCGGACGGTGTTCCGCGACCGGCCCCAGGTGCTCACGCTCGCCGGGGTGTTCATCGGGTTCGTCGGCGTGGCGGGGATCTCGCTCGGCGGCGGCACGGCGTCGAACCCCGTCGGCGTGGTCATCATCCTGGTGGCGTCGCTGTCATGGTCGATCGGCTCCTTCCTGTCGGGGCGCATCCCCATGCCGCGTGACCCGTTCGCGGCGAGCACGGTGGAGATGGCCGTCGGCGGCGTCGGGCTGCTGATCATCGGCACCGGCCTGGGCGAGCGCCTGGATTTGGCCGCCGTCAGCGGCCGATCCTGGGCGGCGCTGGCCTACCTGATCGTGGTGGGCTCGCTGGTCGGCTTCACGTCGTACGTCTGGCTGCTCGGCAACGCGCCCATCTCGCTCGTGTCCACGTACGCGTACGTGAACCCGGTCGTGGCGGTGCTGCTCGGGGTGGCCGTGGTCGGGGAGAGCGTCACGGCGGCCATGCTCGGCGCCGGCGGCCTGATCGTGATCGGCGTCGCCTTGGTGGTGTCCACCGAGCGTCGCAGCCGGACCGCGCAGGCCGTGCCAGAGGTGGAGACGGCGCCGAGCTGACCGGTGGCCGGCGGCGGGGTGTGGGGCCCCGCCGCTGCCCTCTCGGCGTCCCTCGGGCGCCTCTCAGCGATCCTCAGCGCCTCTCAGCGACCCTCGGCGCCTGCCTGCGTCAGGGCTATTCGACGCCGAACGCCTCGGCGGCGGCGAGGAAGGCGTCGTTGGCCTCCCGGTCGCCGATCGAGATCCGGACGCCCTCGGCGCCGAAGGGCCGCACGGCCACGCCGTACCCGGCGCAGAACTCGGCGAACGCGGGGCTCCGGTCGCCGAGGCGCATCCACACGAAGTTGGCCTCGGTGGGCGGGATCGTCCACCCCTGGGCGATCAGCGCCTCCCTGACCCGGGCACGCTCCTTCACCACGGTCTCGACCCGCTCCAGCAGCTCGTCCTCCGCCTTGAGGGACGCGACGGCGGCGGCCTGCGCGATGCGGTTGATCGCGAACGGCACCATGGTCTTGCGCGCGGCGGCGACCACCGGCTCGTGCCCGATCAGGTAGCCCACCCGCAGCCCGGCCAGCCCGTACGCCTTGGAGAACGTGCGCAGGACGGCGACGTTGGGGCGGTCGCGGTAGAGCGCCAGGCCGTCGGGGACGTCCTCGTCGCGGACGTACTCGCGGTAGGCCTCGTCGAGGATCACCAACACGTCATCCGGGACGCGGTCGAGGAACTCCACCAGCTCGGCGGTGCGCTTGACCGTGCCGGTCGGGTTGTTCGGGTTGCAGACGAAGATCATGCGGGTGGCGTCGGTGATCGCCTCCGCCATCGCGTCGAGGTCGTGCGCCTCGTCCTTCAGCGACACCTTGACCGAGGTCGCCCCGGACAGGTCGGCGAGCACCGGGTACGCCTCGAAGGACCGCCACGCGTACATCACCTCGGCGCCCGGCTCTCCGACGGTCTCGAAGAGCTGCTGCGCCAGCGTCACCGAGCCCGCGCCGAGCGCGACGTGCTCGCACGGCACCGCGAACCGCTCGGCGAGCGCCTCCGTGAGCGCGACCGAGGCCGGGTCCGGGTAGAGGTGCATCTCGGCGGCCGCCGCGGCGATCGCCTCGCGCACGCTCGGCAGCGGCCCGAACGGGCTCTCGTTCGAGGACAGCTTGAACGACCTGCCGTCAGGCCCGACGACGACCTTGCCCGGCGTGTACGCGGGCATGGTGTCGAGTACGGCCCGGAAGCGCGGCGCCGTCATGCTCGTCCTCCTCAGATCAATGCCTTTGTCCAGCATTAACCCTACTGAGAACGGGGTACTGCACGGCACCCACCTAGGAGTCGGCTTCTGCCTCCTCGTCGTCGAGCCGGTGGCGTTCCCGCCACGAGGTGACCAGCCGAATGGTCACGAAGGCCAACACGACGATGACGACCAGGACGAGCACTCCCTTGGAGTAGACGTCCACATAGTCCTGGACAAGCCACCAGTTCTCGCCGAGCTCGTAACCCGCCAGCACGAACGTGCAGTTCCAGATCAGGCTGCCGAGCATGGTGTACACCAGGAAGATCGTCGGCCGCATCCGCTCGATCCCGGCCGGGATCGAGATCAGGCTGCGGAAGATCGGCACCATCCGTCCCAGGAACACGGCCTTGCCACCGTGACGATGGAACCAGGCCTCCGTGCGGTCGATGTCGGAGACCTTCAGCAACGGCATCTTGGCGGCGATCAGCCGGATCCGGTCGGCGCCGAGCAGCATCCCGAGCAGGTACAGCACCACCGCTCCCGCCAGGGAGCCGCACGTGGTCCAGAAGATCGCCCCGGCGAGGCTGAGGTCGCCCCGGCTCGCGGTGAACCCGGCCAGCGGCAGGATCACCTCACTCGGCAGCGGCGGGAACAGGTTCTCCAGCGCGATCGCCAGCCCGGCTCCCGGGCCGCCCAGCGTCTCCATGATGTGCATCGCCCATGCGGCGAGGCCGTCCGTCGTCTCGATCACGCGATCAACGCTAGGAACCGGGCGCCGGTCCACCCCCAGGAAGCCCTCGGACCTGGCGCGGTCTTGCCCCAGTGCCGACCCGCGTAAGACCGTACGGGCCCGGGCGAGACCCGTACGGGGACGCCGCAGGGGCGTCCCCGCCTCTCAGGTCAGATGCTTCACCCAGCGGCCCCACTGGGGCTGAGGCCCGTAGCCGGACGCCGACCAGGCGCGATGGGCGAGCTCGTTGTCGTGCAGGACCATCGCGTCCGCGCGGAAGGCCCCGAACTTCCGGAACCGGTCCTCCGCCGCCTCGATCAGGCGGGATCCGACGCCCATGCGCCGGTGCCCGGGGTCCACGGCGAGCCGGTAGAGATGGGCCCGCCAGCCGTCCCACCCGGCGATGAGCGTGCCGACCAGCGTCCCGTCGATTTCGGCGATCAGCAGCGCCTCGGGGTCACGCTGGACGAGCTGGACGACCTTGTCCGCGTCGTCGTGCCGATCGGTGCCCTCGGCCGCCTCGGCCCAGAAGCGGAGCACCTGCTCGACGTCGTCCCGCCCGCCGTACCTGATCGTGACCCGGGGTGTCGTCATGGCAGACAAACTTAATCGGGCATCGGGCTTCCGGCCTCGGCGGGTCAGCCGCCCCGTGGCGCGTACATGATCACAGCGACACCGGCGAGGCAGATCAGGGCACCGATGACGTCGAACCGGTCCGGCCGGTAGCCGTCCATCGCCATGCCCCACGCGAGCGAGCCCGCCACGAACACCCCGCCGTACGCCGCCAGGATGCGCCCGAAGTTGGCGTCCTGCTGGAGCGTGGCGACGAATCCGTACAGGCCGAGCGCGATCACTCCGGCGCCGATCCACGCCCAGCCGCGGCTCTCGCGGGTGCCCTGCCACACCAGCCAGGCTCCGCCGATCTCCAGCACCGCGGCCAGGACGAACAGGAGCACAGAACGCACGACGGTCATGTCGGTGGAGTCTATGTATTGCACCCCGATACTCGCGGACGTATATTCGCGTACGAGTAGGGGGGGTGCCGGATGGCCAAACGCCGCAAAGTGAACAACATGCTCGGCCTGGCCGTGCTCGCGACGGTCGTGGACAGGCCGATGCACCCGTACGAGATGGCCTCCCTGATGCGCGCCCGCGGCAAGGACCGGGACATGGACGTCAAGTGGGGCTCGCTCTACACCGTCGTGCGCAACCTGGAGAAGCACGGGTTCCTCGAAGTGACCGACAGCGTCCGCGACCGCGGGCACCCCGAGCGCACGATTTACCGCATCACCGAGGCCGGACGCGCGGAGCTGGCCGACTGGATCCGGGACCTCCTCGCGACACCGGAGCGGGAGCAGCCGAAGTTCGAGGCCGCGCTCTCTGTCTGCGGGGTACTCCCGCCCGACGAGGTGACGAGTCTGCTCCGGCGGCGCGTGGACCTGCTGGAGGCGGAGGTCGCCGGCCAGCGGGAGTCGCTGGCCGCGTATCTCCAGGAGGTCCCCCGGCTGTTCCTCGTGGAGGCGGAGTACGACCTCGCCATCCGGGAGGCCGAGCTGGCCTGGACCCGGTCCCTGCTCGACGAGCTCGCCTCCGGAACGTTCCCCGACCTCGCGCTGTGGCGCGACTGGCACGAGACGGGCCGGAAACCGGCCGAGATCGCCGAGCTCGCGGAAAGGGGCGCCGTAACGGACTGACCCCGGAAACGACGACCCCGGCGGCGTGCGCCAACACGACCGCCGGGGAGCCCTCGAACCGAACCCGCGGAAGGCGGCCCGGCCACGAGGTGGCACTGGTAAGAATAGTCGGGCTCTTTCCCGGGCCGGTTCGGAAGAACATCCGAAACCGGAGGGAACATGGAGAAGACACACACCACCCGCTCCCAGGCCCCGGGGATGGAGGGAGCGATGGCGCGCTGGTACTCCCGCCAGCGCGGCTCGGCCCCCCAGGTCGCCGCCGTCCGCCGCTACGCCGCGCAGCTCGCGGAGAGCCTGCCCGGCGGAGCCGCGGTATTGGAGGTGGCCCCGGGGCCCGGCTACCTGACCGTCGAGATGGCACGGCTCGGGTTCGCGGTGACCGGGCTCGACATCAGCCACACGTTCGTGGAGATCGCGAGCGAGCGGGCCCGCCGCGCCGGCGTGTCCGTCCGGATCGAGCAGGGCGACGCCGCCGACCTGCCCTTCCACGACGCGTCCTTCGACCTGGTCGTCTGCCAGGCCGCCTTCAAGAACTTCGGACGGCCCGTCCGCGCGATGGACGAGATGCACCGGGTCCTCCGGGACGGCGGCACGGCGTTGATCCACGACCTGAACCGGGACGCGTCCGGGGCCGACATCGGCGAGGAGGTCAGGAGGATGAAGCTCAACCGGCTGAACTCCGTACTGACCAGGGTGCCGCTGACGATGCTCAAACGCCGCGCCTACTCACGGGCCCAGTTCGAGCGTCTCGCCACCGAGAGCGCCTTCCGCACCTGCGACGTCCGGACCGACGGCATCAGCCTTGAGGTCCGGCTGACCAAACCCGCCTGATCCAGCACGGTGTCGCGGGTGGAGGTCCCGCGAGGGGCGTCCCGGCGATCGAATCGAGGACCAAGGGCGACCGTGCCACACGGCACGGTCGCCCCACGCGTGTCTGACCCGGCGATCTCGGCTCGGGGCGGTTCCTGACCTTCTGGGGGCAGCCGAGCCGTCGATCAGCCGACCTGGGCCACGATGGCCCGCGCGCACATCAGGGACTCCGTACGCGTGGTGTCCACCTCCAGGTCGTAGACCACGCCCTGGTGGACCACCTCCGCCTGAGACGCGGCCATCCCCGAGACCCGATCGCCCCGGGCGAGCTCACGGCCCGCGGCGACCGCGCTCTCACACCTGACGCCGACCCACAACACGTTCAGCCCGCCGAGAGCCTTCTGCCACCGCTGCTGCGACGCCGTTCCACTGAGGAAAACGTCATCGATGATGACCCGAGCGCCCGCACGGACCATCGCGGCGACTCCCTCCATCCATGCCGTCTCCAGTGTGCGGAACTCCGACCCGACGCTCACCCCGCCATCCGTGGCGAACTCGATCCCCGTGTCCGATGTCTGCATGGACGCGGGCATCGCCTGGATCAGCGTGTCGACCCCGACGGCAAGCCACGGATCCGGCAAGACCGCCTGCAGGCACCGGACGATTCCGGACTTGCCCGAGCTGGATCCGCCATTGAGAACGATCACCTGAGTTGTCACGGCGTCACAGTAGACGTCCTCCCCGCGAGGCCCGAAACGGATTTCGGCGGACGTGGCCCTACTTCCTGGACACTTCGGTCGCAGCGCTAGACGCGGAGCATCGGCGGATGCAGGACGACGGCGGGGCCGCGCCGGTAGAGCATCGCCGGACGTCCCCCGTCACGGGTCGTGGTCTCGCCCGTGGGGATCAGGAAGCCCTCGGTCTTGGTGACCTTGCGGTGGAAGTTGCGCGGATCCAGGGGCCTGCCCCACACGATCTCGTACACGCGGCGCAGCTCCGCCACGGTGAACTGCGGCGGGCAGAAAGCGGCACCCAGCGGGCTGTACTCCAGCTTGGCCCTGGCCCGCTCGATGCCGTCGAGCATGATGCGCCGGTGGTCGAACGCCATGCGGGTCAGCGAGTCGACCGGCTGCCAGCTCATGTGGGCCTCGGTCGAAGCCGGCAGGTCGGGCGCGAGCCCCAGATAGGCCACGCTGACCACGCGCTGCCGGGGGTCGCGGTCCGGATACCCGTATGTCTGGAGCTGCTCCAGATGGACGGGGGCCCCCGGAAGCCCGGCGCGCTCCGCGAGCACCCGGGCGGCGGCGGCCGGAAGGTCCTCGTCAAGCTGGATGAACCCGCCGGACAGCGCCCAGCACCCTTCGTACGGGGGCCTGTCCCGCCGCCAAACCAGCGCGCAGAGCACCTGCGACCTCACCGTGAGCACGACGAGATCCACGCTGACGGGGATACGCGGGATCATGCACAGAACGCTACCTGAACGCGCCCACCTCGGTATCCCTCCATTCGATCACTGAGGCGCCCCTCGCCCCAAGAAAGCGGAGAACGCCCCCGCCATCGGTGGCCCGGTCGCCCTCCACACGAGAGAGCGGAGCGGGCGGGAGCGAGGACCGGAGCTTCCGGACGGCGCAGCGAACCCCTGAACAGACCGGACGGCGCAGCTAACGCCCCCGTGGAAACCGGACACCCCAGAATCCAGCGGCGGGGCCCGGGCTCAGCCGGTGTTCTTGTAGTAGACGGGCTCGGCGGCCTTGCGGCCGTCGAGGGAGCTCACCTCGATGCGGACCCACACGTCCGCCGGCACGGTCGCCCAGTCGACCGGGATCCAGATCCTCTCGACTCCCTGCGGGAGGTTCTCGAGCGGGGTGGCGTCGTGCCAGCCGACGGAGGCCGAGTCGACGACCCGGGGGGTGTCGAGGCCGGGCCAGCTCAGCGTGACCTTGGCCGAGCCGAGGTGGTAGCCGCGGACCTCCAGACCCTCCTGGATCTGCCGGGCCTGCCGGACCGCCTGCACGGCGATCGGGCGGTCCCAGTCCTGGGTGATCTCCTCGGACAGCGAAGGCGAGCCGCAGGTGAAGAAGTCGCTCCACATGTACGAGATGACCTTCGACACGTACGGGCCGGCCAGCGTCACCTGGGTGTCGAGGCGGGGCTTGACGGTGCGGCTGCGGAAGGTCTGGGTGCCGCACTTCGGGGTGCCCGACTGCTCGGGGGTGGACGGTTCGAACGCCTCCACGTTGGCCCAGAGCTGGACCTGTACGCCTTCGGAGGCGAGTTCCTCCCTCGCCTGCGCCATCTCCCGGTAGTAGTCGCGCGTGCCGCCGTAGTACGCGGCCGCGTACGTGCTGTCGCCCACGCCGTTCACGATCTTGAGCTGGTCGTCGACCTTCTTGTTCTTCCAGTTGGGCCAGAAGAGGCCGACCTTGCCGGTGCCGCGGCCGTCCTGCGGGGCGATGATCTCCACGCCGGTCTTGGCGAGGGCCTTGAAGCCCTGAGCCACCTGTTTCGGCGTGGCGGTGAACTTCTGCTTGCGACGGGCGTCGATGTACGGGCTGACCAGGATGGGCTTGCCCGGCAACTCCTGCTCGACGATGCGGTGCTGCTCGGCGTAGACCGTGAGGGTCTGGACCTTGGACGGGTCGGGCCAGTCGCGAAGCTGCAGCTCGAACGGCTGGTAGACGCCGCCGAGCGACTGCCGGTCGGCGAACCGGGCGCCGTAGTCCTGCACGATGCGCCGGGTGAGGGTGGTCAGCGTGCCGATGTGGCGCGGGTCGGCCCGGGTGCTGTTGGCCGGGTCGCGGGGGGCGAGCGGCAGCGCGGGGAAGACCTGGATGCCGAACTGGTCGCCGAGGTCCAGCAGCTCGGTCAGGCTGTCCTCGGCTCCGGCCGACACGATGATCACGTGATAGTTGCGTCCCTTGGACGAGAAGTCGCAGGTCGCGTCGTCGGAACCGTCTTCGGGGGCGACCAGCCGGTAGAACACGGACGAGCCGACGACGATCTTGCGTTCCATCGTGGGACAGCGGAAGATCCCGTCTCCGTACTGCTCGTCGGTGCGGTAGACGTACGTCCAGGTGATCCGGTTGCCGGGGTTGGCCGCCTGGAGGTCCTTCTCGGCCGCCTTCACACAGGGAACGCCGTTCTCCACGCAGGCGGCGTACCGCGCTTCGGGGCTCTCGCCGGTCTTGTCCTTGATCTCGCCGGTCTGGTAGTTCACCTGGCGCGGCGACAGGCCGAAGCCGAGCCGGACCACGGTGTCGCCGCCGACCTTGTGGATGGCCTGGAGCTGGCGCCGCCAGGTGCAGCGGTCGGCCGTCGGCACCAGCCAGTACCCGCTCACCGCGTACGGCGCGGGCGTCGTGGTGTCGAACGTGCCGCAGGGGTCGGTGAACGCACTGGCCGTCGGGGTGAGCGGTGCCGGGGAGGCCGGCGGGTTCGCGGGGGTGGTGTTGCCGACTCCGGCGACCTTGGAGGAGGGCTGGTCGTGCCGCATGACGATCACTACGGAGGCGACACCGGCGAGGATCGCGATGCCCAGGAGCAATGTGAGCCAGCGCACCTTCAGGACACTACCGCCCATCGTTTCAGGACCGGATAAATCGAATCCGCCCGTCGGCGGGAACGGTCAGCGCCGGACGCCCGCCCACTCTTCGAGCTGGGTGACGAAGCGGCGGGCGGAGTTCGGCCAGTGATGGTTGGCCCGCGCGGCCGCGTAGCCGCGGGCGCCGATGGCGCGCCGCTCCACGGCGTTGTCCCGGAGGAAGAGGACGGCCCGGGCCACCGCCTGCGGGTCCTGCCAGGGGACGACGAGGCCGGAGCGGTAGCGCTCGACCAACTCGACCGCGCGCGGGGACGGCGTGGTGATCACGGGGATGCCGTGCGCCATGTACTCCACGATCTTCGTGGGCATGGAGTGCCGGTAGTTGGGCTCGTCGTGCAGGAGCGAGAGGCCGCCGAGCGCGCCGTCGAGCCGCTTGAGCGCCTCGTCGTTGGGCATGAAGTCGCGCCATTCGAGCACGCCCTCGGCGACGGCCTGGTTCAGCAGCGGACGGCTCTGCGGGTCGGCGTAGCCGATGAGCTCGACGACCACCCGGTACGGCTGGAGCAGCCGGCCCACCTCGACCGCCTCGCGGACGCCGCGCGCCTCGGACAGCCAGCCGAGGTAGACCACCCGGTCGTCGCCGGGGGCGCTGACGGTGTCGGGGACCCAGGTCTCGTTGGGCACGACGAGGTGCTGCCGCTTGAAGCGTCCCGCGTAGGCGGTCTCGGCGAGCAGCAGGCGCAGGCGGCGTTCGGCGGCGCCTTCGAGCAGCCGGGCGAGGAACCGGGTGGGCGGGCGTAAGAACGCGGGCAGCCACGGCTTCAGGGAGAGCGTGGCGGGGGTGTCCTCGTGGACGTCCCAGACGACCGGCGGACGGCCGCGCACGCCGACGACGGCGAGCAGCAGCTCCGGGTCGTGGATGAGCGCGAGATCGATCTTGTCTCGCATGCTCTTGAAGAGCTTGCGGGCGGCCCGTACGGCCGTGATCCTGCGCCGCTCGGCGGCGCGCGGCAGGTCCACCCCGTTGACCCAGGACCGTGGGACGACCCCGCGCGCGGAGTACGGCGCGGCGTACGTGACCTCATGACCGGCGTCGACGAGCGCGCGGATCTGCCGGTGCAGGATCCGGGCGTCCTCGGGGTGATGCACCACCGTCATGACGAGCACGTGCACGCGCGGACCCTCCTACAGTCGCTCGACGCGATCGCTCGTGGCCAGGACGCCGCGAGTGTCGAGCACGAGCTGGGCCCGTTCCTCCACCAGACCGAGGTCGAACGTCGAGTGCTGCTGCAGCAGCAGCGTGACGTCGGCGTCGGCCACCGCGGCGGCCAGGTCGTCCACGCGGGGAACCTGGTTGCCCTTGACCGTCCATTCCTTGACGTACGGGTCGCAGAAGACGATCTCGGCGCCGAGATCGAGGAGCGCCTCGGCGACGGGCACGGCGGGAGTCTCCCGCTCGTCGGCGATGTCGGGCTTGTACGTGACGCCGAGCAGCAGCACGCGGGAGCCGTTGACCGGCTTGCGGGCGCGGTTGAGCAGCCGCTGCGCGCGGGCCACGACGTACGACGGCATCCGCTCGTTGATCTCCTGGGCCAGCTCGACGAACCGGAACGGGTAGCCGAGCTTGCGGACCGTGTAGGAGAGGTACGACGGATCGACGGGGATGCAGTGCCCGCCGACGCCGGGGCCGGGCAGGAACTTCTGGAAGCCGAACGGCTTGGTGGAGGCGGCCTCGATGGCCTCCCACAGGTTGATCCCGAGCTCGTCGCAGAAGATCGCCATCTCGTTGACGAGGGCGATGTTGACGTGCCGGTAGGTGTTCTCCAGCAGCTTGGCCATCTCGGCCTCGCGGGTGCCGCTGACGGGGACGACCCGCTCCACGAACTGGCTGTAGAAGGCGACGGCGTGGTCGCGGCAGGCGACGGTGTAGCCGCCGACCACCTTGGGCGTGTTGCGCAGGCCGTACTTGGTGTTGCCCGGGTCGATGCGCTCGGGCGAGAAGGCGAGGTGGAAGTCGGCGCCGGCGGCGAGCCCGGTGCCCTCCAGGATCGGCCGCGCGACCTCGTCGGTGGTGCCGGGCCAGGTGGTGGACTCCAGCACGACCAGAGTGCCGGGCCGCAGGTGCTGGGCGACGGCGCGCGTCGCGCCCTCGACGGCCGACAGGTCGGGGCGGTGGTCCTCGTCCAGCGGCGTGGGCACGCAGATGACGATCGTGCGCGACTCGGCCAGCACCGAGGCGTCCAACGTGGCGGTGAAACCACCGGCCAGCATCGCGTCGAGGTCGGCGTCGGTCAGGTCGTCGATGTAGGACTGACCGGCGTTCAACGCCTCGACCTTGCGGGGGTCGACGTCCAGACCGGCCACCCGCAGGCCCGCCGCCGTGGCCTCTTTGGCCAGCGGCATACCCACGTATCCCAGTCCGATGACCGTGAGGTCGAAGCCGGTTCGCTCGCTCACGATGTGACCTGGGGGCGGAAACAACACTTCATGGTGGCAAAGGCTATCTCAAGTCAGCACCAACGGTGCCTGATGCCGTACATACGAAGTCCCCGTCATATCCATTATGAGGTCAAAGATTGGTAGATCGCGCGGTATGTCCGGGCGAGGCTGCTCCATGTGCGTTTCGCCGCGACCTCGGCCTTTCCGGCCTCACCCATCTCGCGGCGCCGTTCCGGATCGTCGCGCAGCGCGGCCACCGCATCGGCGAGCGCGCGGGGGTTCCCGGCGGGTACCAGCATCCCGGCGCCCTCACCCCCGACGAGTTCGGAAAGCGCGGGCAGATCGCTCAGCACGACCGGCTTGCCGAGCGCCATCGCCTCGACGGGTTTCAATGGCGTAACAAGTCGGCAAACCCGGAGGTCCTCGCGCGGGCAGGTGAAGATGTCGATCGCCGCCTGGGCCTGGAGCGCCTCGTCCGGGCCCACCCGGCCGGGCAGGATCGCGATGTCGCGCAGGCGCAGCCGTTCGACCTGCTGGAGCAGGTTCGGCCGCTCGACGCCGTCGCCGACCAGCAGGACCCTGACCGGCGTGCCGGCGTCCCGCAGCAGCGCCGCCGCGTCCAGCAGGGTGGCGAACCCCTCGTAGGCCACGATGCTCGACACCGAGCCGATGACGATCTCGTCGTCGCCGATGCCGTACTGCCTGCGGAAGGACGCGCCGTCGTATTCGGCGGTCAGCAGGGAGTCGTCCACCGCGTTCGGCGCGAGGTGGATCCGCTCCCGTGGCACACCGCGCTCGACGATCTCCGCGGCCATCGTCTCGGCGAGCGTCACGACCGCGTCCGCCTCGCGCATGATGTACGCCTCGCGCTCGCGCTGCATGATGTGGCGCTCGCTGCCCACCCGCTTGGGGTCCCTGGAGGCCCAGGTCTCCTCAAGGAAGCCGCGCACCTCGTAGACGACCGGCGTGCTCGTCCGCTCGCGTACGGCGAGCGCCACCGAGCCGTTGCGGTGGTCGGTGGCCGCGTGCAGCACCTGCGGGCGCAGCCTCCTGACCAGCTCGGTCACCTGGGCGGCCCCCCGGATCAGCCGCCCGCGGGTCTCGAACGGCAGGTCCCCCCCGCTGGGCAGCTGCCGGTGGTAGGGGATGTCGTCGATCTCCTCGTACGACGTGGCGTCGGTGTGGCCCTGGAGCATCGGCCAGCCCCAGCTCGTCACGACGTGCGGGTCGAGCCCGGCCTTGCGCTGCGCGGTGACGATGCGGTGGGTCCGCACGGTGTACCCCGCCTGCGTGTACGGCAGGGCGTTGGTGACCATGTGGAGGATCCGGCCCTCGTGCCGGGTCCCCATGATGACCTGGGGCTTCGGCGGGATCGGGTTGGGGCCGATCGCGGCCATCTCACCCTGGTAGAACAGGATCCTGCGGCGGACGAACGGCCACCTCATGTGCGGCCGGAGCACCTTGACCGCGTCGGTCATCCGGCCGGCGTCGAAGTAGATCTTCGCCGCCTCCATGGGGCCGTCGGCCATCCTCCGGACGATCTTGCGCACCTTGACCTTGGCGTACCGGGCGGCGGGCCAGGCGACCTTGCCGATGATGGGGCGCATCGCGGGCGGCATCGCGTCCGCCGCCGCCTGCGCGACCCGCACCGGGTCGGACTTCACCTTGCTCACCACGATGCGGGAGACGACCACCGGATTCTTCACGAAACCGCGGAGCAGGCCGCCCATCCCGGCCCTCGCCGACTTGGCTGCCACGGAGGGTTTCTTGGCCTCGGATACCACGGCGTGACCGTACCATAGGCAACGTTTGCCCCAATCCCACCATGAAAGGCGAGGTCAATGAGGGACAACCCCCTCGTCCTGCACGTGTTGGGTGCCCGGCCCAACTTCGTCAAGGCCGCCCCGGTCGTCCGGGCGCTGGACGAGCTCGGCGTACGGCAAGGCATCGTTCACACCGGGCAGCACTACGACGCGCTGATGTCGGACGTGTTCTTCGCCGACCTCGGCCTGCCCGAGCCGATCGCCAATCTGGGCGTCGGCTCCGGGTCGCACGCGCGGCAGACGGCGGCGCTGCTGACCGGCCTCGAAGACGTGGTGCTCGAACACCGCCCCTCGCTCGTCGTCGTGTACGGCGACGTGAACTCGACGCTGGCCGCGATCCTCGTCTGCGCCAAGCTGCACGTGCCGACCGCGCACGTGGAGGCGGGCCTGCGCTCCTTCGACCGGGAGATGCCCGAGGAGGTGAACCGCGTCGTCACCGACGCGCTGAGCGACATCGTGTTCGCCACCTCGCCGGAGGCGCTCTCGCACCTCGCCCGCGAGGGCGTCGACCCCGAGCGGGTGCACCTCGTCGGCAACCCGATGATCGACAGTCTCTTCTCCGCACTGCCCAAGCTCGACCCGGCGCCGGTGCAGGAGCGGCTCGGCATCCCCGGCAGGTACGCGGTGGCGACGCTGCACCGCCCGGCGAACGTGGACGACCCGGAGTCGGCGCGCGAGCTGGTCGACGCGGTGCTCGCGGTCGCCGAGCGGGTCCCGGTCGTGGTGCCGCTGCACCCGCGCGGCCGGCAGCGGCTGGCGGATGCCGGGCTGGTGAACCGCGAGAACCTCACGATCGTCGATCCGCTCGGCTACGTGGACTTCCTCTCGCTGGTGCGCGGCGCCGCGCTCGTCGTGACCGACTCGGGCGGCGTGCAGGAGGAGACCACCATGCTGGGCGTCCCCTGCCTGACCGTACGGCCGAACACCGAGCGGCCGATCACCGTCACGCACGGCACCAACCGCCTGGTCACCCCGGCGGGACTGCCCGCCGCCGCCGACAAGGCCCTCGCCGACGGCTCCACCACCCCGAGCGGAGAGCTTCCGCCGCTGTGGGACGGCGCGGCCGGGCCCAGGATCGCCCGCGTCATCGCCGCCTGGCTGCGTGGCGACAACCTCTCCCCCGCCGCCAAGGGCCGCGTCAGCTAACTGGTGATACGAGCGAACCGGAGGGGCGCGGCCTTGTCTGGACCGAGGAGCGCACGGGAGCGCAGCGACCACGCGCGACGAGGGAACGAAAGGCGCATAAGCGCCCCAATGGTGAGCCGGAGACACATACGATGGCAGATTCCCGGAAGCGATGGAGGCGTTAATGTCTGACCAGAACCCTTCAGATGAGCCGAAATTCCAGCGCCTCGGGCCGGTGAACTGGCTGCCGGAGGAGCGCAAGGTCGTCGAGCGCTACGAGCAGCGGATCCGCGAGCTGGAAAAGAAGGTCGCCATCCAGGAGGCGCGGGCCGACTACGCCATCTGGAAGCTCAAGGCCACCCAGACGCAGCGGCCGTACCGGGTCGCGCAGGCGTTGACCGGCGCCACGAAGCCGACGAAGTTCGCCCGGCTGCCGCGCGACCTGAGCAAGGCCATGAAGGCCGGGAAGAGCCCCAAGGCGCCGATCCCCGTGACCGAGGCCGCCGAGCTGGTCGAGGCCAAGGGCCCCGAGGTCAAGATCCCCACGTTGCAGTGGCCGGACGGACCGGTGGTGCGCCCCGACCTCAAGGTGGCCGTCATCCTGGACGACTTCTCCCGGCTCGCGTTCAAGTACGAGTGGGACCAGATCGAGTTCGGGCTGGCGGACTGGCCGGAGATCTTCGCCGAGAACCGCCCGGACATGCTGTTCTGCGAGTCGGCCTGGCACGGCAACCAGGGCCGCTGGCGCTACCAGATGACGGGGACGAACGCTCCGAAGCAGGAGCTGCGCGACCTCATCGCCTGGTGCAAGTCCCAGGGCATCCCCACGGTCTTCTGGAACAAGGAGGACCCGCCGAACTTCGACTTCTTCATCGACACGGCCAAGCTGTTCGACTACGTGTACACGTGCGACGGCGACATGATCCCGAAATATCGGGAAATCTTGGGACATGATCGGGTGGGCGTGCTGCAGTTCGCCGCCCAGCCGCGCATCCACAACCCCATCCAGACCAAGCAGGGCCGGCCGTATGACGTCGTCTTCGGCGGCATGTACTTCCGCGACAAGCACCCCGAGCGGCGCGAGCAGATGGAGACCCTGCTCGCCCCCGTGCGCGAGCTCGGCCTGCACATCTTCGCCCGCAACGGCACCGTGGACGACAAGTACGCCTGGCCCGAGGAGTACCGCCCCCACATCGTGGGCGAGCTGCCGTACGAGCAGATGCTGGCCGCGTACAAGATGTACAAGGTCTTCCTGAACGTGAACTCGGTGATCGACTCGCCGACGATGTGCGCGCGACGCGTCTTCGAGCTGTCGGCCTGCTCGACCACCGTGCTCTCCGGCTGGTCGCGGGCCATCGAGGAGACGTTCGGCTCGTTGATCCCGATCGCCCATTCGCAGGAGGAGGCGTACAACCGGGCGCTGTACTTCATCAACAGCCCCGAGCTGCGCGCCCGGCAGGCGCACCTGGCGATGCGCGAGGTGTTCGACAAGCACCTCTTCTCGCACCGGGTCGACCAGATCCTCACCGACCTCGGCCGGCCGGTGGCGTCCCGGTCGCGTTCGGTCTCGGTGGTGCTGCCCACCAACCGTGCCGGACAGCTCGAACACGCCATCGCGCAGGTCGCCCGGCAGCGGCACCGCAACATCGAGCTGATCCTCGTGCTGCACGGGCTCTCCGAGGACCCCGGCGTGGTCCGCGACAAGGCCCTCGCCGCCGGCATCCCCGGCGTGAAGGTGCTGACCGCCGACCCGGCGTGGACGCTCGGCGAGGTGCTCAACCACGGCATCGCGCACGCGGACGGCGAGCTGATCGCCAAGATGGACGACGACAACATCTACGGCGAGCACTACCTGTCCGACCTGCTGCGGGCGTTCGACTACGCGGACGCCGAGATGGTGGGCAAGGGCGCGCACTACACGTACTTCCCCGACCAGAACGTGACGGTGTTCCGCCTGCCCGGCCTGGAGAACCGCTACGCCCACCTGATCCAGGGCGCCACGATCGTCGCCAAGGCCGACATGCTCCGGTCGATGCTGTTCGAGCCGGTCAACGCCGGCGAGGACACCCGGCTCGTCCGGCGCTGCAAGGAGGAGGGCGTCCGCATCTACTCCGCGGACCGCTTCAACTTCGTCTACATGCGCGGGTCCGACGCCACCGCGCACACCTGGCAGGCTCCGGACTACAAGCTGACCCGCAACGCCCAGTTCTGCTTCGTCGGCAACCCGGAGCAGCACGTCCTGATCTGAATCGCGTTCCTCGGAATGTACGGGTGTGGCCGGCGGTTGGCCACACCCGTAACGGCAGCACGCCCAGAGGAGTTTCGCCACGTGAGCACGAAGACAGGTGAGAAACAGGACGGCATCGGATTCAGGTCGGAGCGTGGCCCGGTGCTCGCCGCCATCATGCTGTGCACCGGTCTCGTGGCCCTGGACAGCACGATCATCGCGACGGCGGTGCCGTCCGTCGTCGGCGACCTCGGCGGGTTCTCGCAGTTTCCGTGGCTGTTCTCGATCTACCTGCTTACGCAGGCCGTGACCGTGCCCATCTACGGCAAGCTCGCCGACGTCTTCGGGCGCAAGCCGGTGATGTTCTTCGGCATCGCCGCGTTCCTCCTCGGTTCCGTGCTGTGCGGCGTCGCCTGGAGCATGCCGGTGCTCATCCTCTGCCGTGCGATCCAGGGCATCGGCGCCGGCGCCATCTCGCCGATCAGCATCACCATGGTCGGGGACCTGTACTCGGTGGAGGAACGTGCCCGGGTGCAGGGCTACCTCGCCAGCGTCTGGGGCGTCTCGGCCGTCGTCGGACCGACGCTGGGCGGCGTCTTCTCCGAGTACGTGTCCTGGCGGTGGATCTTCTTCATCAACCTGCCGCTCGGGGCCGTGGCCGGCTGGACGCTGGCCCGGCGGTTCAAGGAGCGGGTGACCCGCGGCTCACACCGGATCGACTACCTGGGCGCCGTGCTGCTCACCGCCGGTTCCTCCCTGCTCATCCTCGGCCTGCTCGAAGGAGGGGTCGCCTGGAGCTGGGGGTCGCCGGTCAGCCTGCTCATCTTCGCGGGCGGCGCCGCCATGATGATCGCGTTCGTCCTTGTGGAACGCCGCGCGGCCGAGCCCATCCTGCCGCTGTGGGTGTTCCGCCACCGTGTGCTGACCGGCGCCAACCTCGCCGCGCTGGGGATCGGCACACTCACCATCGGCCTGAGCTCCTATGTGCCCACATACGCCCAGGGCGTGCTCGGCACCGGCGCCCTGGTGGCGGGTTTCACCCTGGCCGCGCTCAGCATCGGCTGGCCCCTCGCCGCGGCGGTCTCCGGCCGCATCTACATGCGCATCGGCTTCCGCGACACCTCGCTGATCGGCGGCGCCGTCACCGTGGCCGGGGCCGTACTGTGCGCCGTGCTCGGCCAGGAATCACACATCTGGCAGGTCGCGACCGCGTGCCTGATCGTCGGCGTCGGCCTGGGCCTCACATCGAGCCCGACGATGGTCGCCGTGCAGTCGGTCGTCGGATGGGAGCGCCGCGGTGTGGTCACGGCGACCAACATGTTCTTCCGCTCCATTGGCAGCACGGTCGGCGCCGCCGTCCTGGGCGCGGTCTCCAACGCGACGCTGTCCGACCGCTTCGCCCACCCGCCGGCCTCGGTCGGCGGTGACCACCTGCCGAAGAGCGTCGACGCCACGAGCGACGTGCTGACCGGGCAGGGTGGGGGAGGTATGGGCGGTGTGAGCTCGGCCGTGACGACCTTCGTCCGCGGAGCGCTCAACGACGCCGTCCACAACGCCTTCCTCACGACGCTCGTCGTGGCCGTGCTCATCGTGGGCGCGGTGCTGCTCATGCCCCGTGTCCGCGCCGAGACCGGCAACAGGACCGGCTCCGAGGCCCACTGAGCGGGCCTCGCCGACCAGGCGGGTCGCCGTGGCCTCCGTACGCAGCGACTCGGCGGCACCGCTCCCCGATCGACAGAGCATCTGGCCACATCGATCTCACAACGCGGCGAACGCCTAGCGACTAAGCTCACCTAAACCCATTTCGTCGAAGTGGAGTTAGATGAGATGCAGGCGAAGCCCGCGAAATCTTCGACCGCGATACTGAGTGGGACGAACTCGTACGGTTCGTGACCAACCCCGACCCCGGGCCCAACCTTGCGGTGGTCTACGGCCATCGTCGTCAAGGCAAGAGCTTCCTCCTCGATCATCTGGCCAGGCGGTACGGCGGGCTTTATCACGTGGCCGCGGAGGATGATCCGCGCACGGCGCTGGACAGTTTCGCCACGTCCGTGGCCGAGTGGCTCGATCTGGCGGTCCCCCTGAAGTTCGAGGACTGGAAGTCCGGAATCGAAACCGCCATGGAGCAGTTGACGCGACGTTCCGCCGAGACCGGCAGACCGGCTCTCATGGTGATCGACGAGTACTCCTACCTGCTCTCCGGAACACCCGCCCTGTCGTCCTACATCCAGAACACCTTCGACCGCTACAAGCGTGACCGGCGTGGGGTCGTCCGCGTCGTGTTGTGCGGCTCGGCCTTCTCCCTGATGGCCAACCTGCTTTCCGGCGACAAGCCGTTGTACGGAAGAGCCGCACTCAGCAGGCTCATCGGGCCCTTCGACCACCGCGTAGCCGCCCGCTATTGGAACGCCACGGATCGTCCGACGGCTCTCAGCTTGCATGCCATCGTGGGAGGCGTCCCCGGATATCGGATGTTGTCCGAAGCCATTCATCCCAGCACCGGGTTCCACTCTCCACGCGACTTGGACGAATGGGTGATCGCAACCGTCCTGAATCCCGCGTCTATGCTCTTCCAAGAGCATGATCGACTACTCCGAGAAGACCCGAGGATCAGCCACCGAGCCCTGTATCAGGGAGTACTCCGGCAGATCGCCCAAGGCGTGACCAAACCCGGCAAGATCGCTGCCGCCTTGGCCCGCGACGCACGGAGCATGAAGCATCCGCTCGACACGCTGGTGGACACCGGCATGGTGCGGCGATCAGAAGACCTCGTGTTCTCCGGAAAGAACAGCTAGCACATCGCCGAGCCGATCCTCCGGTTCGCGCACTCCATCATCCTGCCCCGCCTCAGCCAACTCGGCCGCGGCAGATCCCGCCTGGTCTGGGAGCGTTCGGCCGGCGTCTTCCGCAGCAACATCCTCGGCCCACATTTCGAGGACCTCGTTCGAGACTGGCTCGCCGACCAGGGCTGGGCCAGGCTGGGCTTCTCCGAACCGGGCGAGGTCGGCCAGACGACGATCAGCTCAGGAGCCGACGGACAACGCGGTCATCAGGTCGACGTGGTGATGCTGGACCCTGATTCCTCTCCACGTGGGGACCGGGTTCGCATCCGACTCCTGGGCGAGGCCAAATGCACTGCGGAGCCGCGCAGCGGACACGATCTGCGACGACTGGAGAAGATCGGGGAGCGTATGCGTTCCATCAGCAAGATCGATGTCTCGGCCACGCAGTACGCCATCTTCAGCGAATCCGGCTTCGCGGCGGACCTCATCGCAGAAGCGAGTCGTCGAGATGATGTGCACCTGCTGGATCTCGACGACCTCTACGGCGACTGATCTGATCGCTCACCAGCGCGCCGGGCCATGTTCGTATGCCCAGATCACGGCCTGTAAGCGGTCGCACGCCGAACTTGCCCAGGATCCGTCCGACGCTCGGGTTCTGGGAAATGTAACCAGAAGCCAGGTAAATGCGACCGAAGCCTGGTTGCATTCGGTACGGATCACCCACCCGCGCACCGGCGGCCCGCGACCCGCTGGACGAGCGGGCCGCGGGCCACGGCGGAGGTTCGGCTAATCGCGGATGACGTCGTCGCGCGGGCCGCCGTAGACCGGGTTCCTGTCGTAGCGCTTGTCTGTGACGAGCAGGCGGACCACCCCTGGGGCGCCCTTGTCCTCTTCCGCCTCCCAGACGATCCAGTCGTCGCCGACCGGGGTGTCCTGCCTGCGCAGTTCCCCGAAGCCGCCGGGGTTCCCCGGAGGGATGGCCATGATCAGATAGGTGGCCTTCAGCCCGCGCTTCTCGATCTCCGGCAGGACCTCGCCTACGGTCTTCTCGTCCACCCGGTACCCGGCGAGCGAGCCACCCTTCCTGGTCGCCCGGCGGGACGACGAGTCGACCACCTTCATCTTGGGGGTGTCGTCCGGCACGAGTACGCAGGGCGCCACCGGGTCGTGCATGAGAATGGTGCTCGTGCCGCCCCCTCCGCCGGGCAGGTCGGTGATGGTCCAGACGAAGGTCTGGCCCGGCTTGAAGAGTTTGGTGTCGATCCGCATCCTCCAGCCGGTCCGCTCACCCGGGATGTTCTCCGGTACGGAGTAAAGGCCGGGTGGGAAGTCCCTCACGTAGGTCGCACGCGGCTCCCCGCACTTCTTGTCCGCCGGTACGTAGTCGACGATGGCGGGGACCCCGAGGTCACGCAACCGCTTCTGCAGCCCCGCGGCGTCGCGAAAATCGCGGACCTCGATGTAAACGATCCCGTCGGCGTCCCTGGTGACGGCGTAGGCGGCTGAAACGCCGTGGCCGTCCTGGAGCAGGCCGGGGCCGACAACGACGCCGGTGGCGACCACGGCCGCGGCGGCCAGGCCCAGGACCAACCGCCGGGGACCGTAGCGCCAGGCACGGCGCGGCGCGGCGACAGCCGTACCGGGGTCCTCCGAAGTGATCGACGCCAGCAGCGTCCGCGCCCCCGCCCCGGACGGGCTGCCTCCATGCCTCCCGGGCGCGACCCGGGCCAGGGGCCGCACCATCGTCTCGATCTCGTCGATGTGCTTCACAGTGACCTCCCTGCCGGCACCAGCCGGCTTTCCGGTGTCGGGCGGACGCCCGCTTCGGCGAGCGCGCGGGAAAAGCGCCTGCGGGCGCGATGGAGCCTGATGCGTACCGCGTTGCGCGACACGCCGAGCGCGGTGGCGATCTGGTGGCGGTCCAGCCCCTCCCAGGCGACCAGCGACAGCAGTTCGCGGTCGTCGTCCGGCAGGCTCCGGAAGACCTCGGCGATGGCCGTCAGTGCGACTCCGCTGTCGGGAGCGGCTCCGTAGAGATCGGCCATCTCGGCGTCGAGCTCGACGCTGCGCGCCTGGCGGCGGACTTCACCTCGGCGATGGTTGGCCAGCACGTTGCGTGCCACGCCGTAAAGCCACAGGACGGCCTCCTCGCCCGGCGGCAGCTCGCCGATCCGACGCCAGGCGACGGTGAAGGTCTCCGCCACGATGTCCGCGGCGTCCTGGGGCGAATCGCAGCGGCGTACGGCATACGCGGTGATTTGGCCATAGGTCTCTCTGTAGACGGCCTCGAACCTGGCCAGGCGTGGATCATCCACGTGTGGTTCCCATGATCGGCTTCCTTGATCGGCTTCCTTTGGAAGTGCGAAATACGGACACCCTCCCTATGTGTCGGGCAAGGCCACCATTTCTCGCCGAATCGCAGAAATTTCAGCATCCGGGAAGCACCCCCTCGCCGTCGGCGAGAGCCGGTTCCTTCCGGGCGGACCGAGCACGGGCGCCAGGTGTGCACATGACGCCACATCACGCACGAAAACGGCCGCCCCGCGCTGATGGCGGGGCGGCCGTGTGCCTTCAGTGAACCTTCGAGGTCAAGAGGCGGTGTCCACGCTGCTCTTGGCCGGCGGCTCGGAGCCGTTGAGACCGGCCGGGGTGCCGCCGGACAGCAGGGTGCGGGCCAGGCCCAGACCGGTGCCGCCGAGCGTGAGGGCCTTGGCGAGCATCTCCTCGATGCCCTGCGCGCCGTTCAGCACGACCATGTGGTCCACGTTGCCGAACGCCTTGGCCCCGGCCTCGACGATCTGCGGCCAGTTCTCGGCGAGCTGCTGGGCGATGACGGCCTCCTGGTTCTCGGCCAGCGCCTCGGACCTGGCGCGGATCGCCTCGGCCTCGGCCAGACCCCTCGCCTTGGCCGCCTCGGCTTCGGCGAGACCCTTGGCCTTGGCCGCGTCGGCCTCGGCGACACCGGTCGCCTTGGTCGCCGCCGCCGCGGCCTCTCCGCGGAGCCGTACGGCCTCGGCGTCGGCCGCCGCGGCCTGCTTGACCTGGGACGCCTGGGCGGTGGCGCGGAGCTCGGTCTCGCGGGCCTCGGCCTCGGCCTGCGCGATGCGGGCGTCACGCTCGGCCTGCGAGAGCGTCACGGTCTCGTACGCCTTGGCGTCGGCGGGCTTGCGCACCTGGGACTGGAGCCGCTGCTCGGAGAGCTGGGCCTCGAGCTCGGCCGCCCTGGTCTCCTGGACGACGACCTCCTGGCGGGCGGTGGCCTCGGAGAGCGGGCCGGCCTGCCGGGCCTTCGCGGCGGCCTGGTCCACCTCGGCCTGGTAACCGGCCTGCTGGATCTGGGACTCGCGGATCGCGGCGGCCTTCCTGGCGGCGGCCACCTGCTCGGCCTCGGTGGCCTCCTGGTCGCGCTGCGCCTCCGCGATGCGGGCCGCCGCGGCGATCCTGGCGGCGTGGGGCTTGCCCAGGTTGACGATGTAGCCGGTCTCGTCGTCGATCTCCTGGATCTGCAGCGAGTCGACGACCAGGCCCAGCTTGCTCATCTCGTCGGCGGCCGAGCTGCGCGTCTCGCTGGTGAGCCGCTCACGGTTGAGGATGAGGTCCTCGACGGTCAGGTTGCCGGTGATCGAGCGCAGGTGGCCGGTGAACAGCTCGTGGATCGCGCCGTTCATCGAGTCCTGCTGGTCGAGGAAGCGCCGGGCGGCGTTGGCGATGCTGGTGAAGTCGTCACCGACCTTGTAGATCACCACGCCGCGCACCTGGACGGGGATGCCCTGCTGGGTCACACAGGACACCTGGAGGTTGGTCGCCCGGCTGTCGAGGCGCAGCCGGCGAGCGGTCTGGAACCCCGGGATCACAGCGGTGCCCTTACCAGTGACGATCTTGAAACCGAGGCTGTCGGCGAGTTCGTTCTTCGTGTGCGCGCCGAGGCCAGAAATGATCAACGCCTCGTTGGGCTCGGCGACCCGCCAGATGGCCTTGAACAACAGGATGATGACGATGAGAGCGACGACGATCGCGCCGCCGAAAACCAGGAATTCTGTGGGCATCTACGCCTCCACTTCCGGGGGACAGGGAGTCAGGCGATCGCGCGCGTGACGTAGACCGTACGCGGCGGCGAATACTCGACAATGACGACGAGCGACCCGACCGGGATCTCTTCCTCCGGAAGGCTCGGATGCGCGTAGAACGCCTCGACGCCCCCGCGGATCGGCACCATCACTTCACCAACAAGGCCCGGGCCGATCTTGCCCGTCACCCTGCCCTGCTTGCCGACCACTGCTTCACCCCGTCGTCTCACTTCACCGCGAACGCGCACGTTACCCCGATCGCGTGCGCTACGTCATCATGGGCGATGCTCCCTTGGCGGTCACCCGGGACGACGTTCGCCGTCCGCGCCGACGTGCCGTCAACCCGGACAACGAACACCTTGCGCGAAACGTTCCGACATCGCAACACCTCGCCGGAAATCGAGATGCGAACGTCATGTTCCGGAAATTCACGACTCATCGGCGTGCTATTTCCGGCGATTTAATCCGGTGTTCTCGGTCGAGTTTTCCGGGACGCATGACGAAAAAATCGGATTTCCATTCCGCCGGGATTCCCTGAATACGAACCACGACGTTGCCTCTCGCTATTACATCACCCCGTCGGCCACCCCGGCACCGGCGTCCGGCTCTCCACACGTGCGCGTCGCCCTCGCGTCACCTGCCGCCGACACCCGCCGCCGTCCTCGCGCACCACGTGTCCCCTCATGGCGCGTGCCTGCCGCCGTGCGCGTCCGTGTGAACCGGCGCGGCGACCGTACACGCGCCACCCGGGTGTCGGTCCGGAGAGCGCCGGGCCGACGGCCGATCGCCCGCGCCCCAATGGCGCCGCCTCCTGAGAGCCCCATGCGATCGCCCCATACCGGCCTCCGCCGATCGATCCCCCACGGCCGCGTCCTGGGCCCGTCCCGAGGGATGTCCACGATGTGGACCACGACGGCCCGCACGCGGAGAGTAAGGACCGGCGGCGCGTACGCGGTCGCCCCGTGGGGGACGGCTGCCCCCCACCGATCGGGGCGGCGGTCAGGACGGCTGGAGGCCGGTGGCGGCGAGGCTGGCGGTCCAGAGGCCGGCGGCCAACGTCGGATCGGACATCTGGGGGGGCACCTCCACGGGCGCGTTCCCGGCGAAGTACCGGCCCGGGTGATCCACCCCGTCCTGGTGGGCGGCGAGGTGGGCGAGCCTGGCGGCCCCCGCCTCGACCGGCTCCCCCATTCCCGGAACATGGAGCACCAACTTCATGAGGAACGTTCCCGGCGCGAACCCGGTGCGGATGACGCCGGGGTGCACGCAGGTGGCCGGGATCCCCCGCTCGGCGAGCGAGACCGTGAAAAGAGCGTTCGCCTGCTTGGAGTCGCCGTACTGGAGCCATCCGCTCCACCGGCGGCGCTCCCGCGAGAGGTCGGCGGGGTCGAGACGTCCGGTCTTCGCGGCGCGCGAACAGGTGGTGACCACCCGGCCGGAGGACTCCTTGATCCGGTCCAGCAGCAGGTTCGTCAGCAGGAACGGCGACAGGTGGTTCACCTGGATCATCAGCTCGTGCCCGTTCGCCGTGCGCTGCCGCTTCGTGGACATCACTCCGGCGTTGTTGACCAGGACGTCGATGCCCTCGGATCGCTCCAACAGCTCACCGGCCAGCCTCCGGACGTCGTCGAACGAGGTGAAGTCCACGGTCAGCGTGGCCGGCCGGTCGCCCGCGACCTCGGCGACCTGGTCCGCGACCGCCGCCAGCTTGGACGCGGTCCGGCCCACGAGGACGAGGCGGTGTCCCATGCGCGCGAGCTGCAGCGCGGCCGCCGCACCAATTCCGTCACTTGCTCCGGTAATGACAGTATTCATCAGGTCCCTCCAATGCGCCGGAACTGTATCGGTGCTAGTCTCCTGTGCGATCTTCCGGAGGTGCATTTCCCCATAAATGCGGCGCGACCTCCACGCACTGCAGGAGTGGCCATGGGCTCGAGAAACCGGTCGATTCGGTTCAAGATCTTCTTATTGCTGCTCCTACCACTGCTCACCTTGAGTGCTTTGTGGGGGTTTGTCCTTAATCTCACCGTCGGCGACGGCCTGGCCCTCATGCGGGCCGCCGCGCTGTACGACTCGATCGGCGTGACCTCCACCGATCTCGGCCTGCAGATCCAGTCCGAGCGCGCCCTCGTCGCCGACGCGCTGAGCTCCGGGCAGACCACGTCAACCGCACTGAGCGTCCAGCAGCAGAAGACCAACGCCTCGGTGGACAAGTTCACCAAGTCCGCCAAGAGCGAGGACTCCCGCGCGTCGATGGGCGAGGACGTGGTCGCCCCCGTCGACACCCTGGTCAAGGGCCTCGGCCGGCTGACCTCCATCCGCGAGTCCGTGGCGCTCGGCAAGTACACCCGGCTCGACGCGCTCACCGCGTACAACGAGCTGATGGACGACCTGTTCGACGTCTACGCGCGGCTCGTCTCCCTCCCCGACCTCGGCGTCCACGAGCAGGGCCAGGCGATGCAGGCCATGGGCGTCGCGTACGAGATGACCGCGCGAGAGGACGCCCTGATCCGCGGCGCGCTCTCGCGGGGCCAGATGAGCCAGCAGGAGCACAACGCCTTCAGCGAGTGGGTGGCGACCCGCCGCTTCCTGTACCAGACGAACCGCCCCATCCTGCGGGATGGCATGCGTGAGCCGTACGAGAGGGTGCTCACGTCCGAGCTGTTCAGCGAGTTCAGCGGGCTCGAGGACCGGATCGTGGACCAGGTGCGCTCCGGCGGCCCGCTCCCGACCGACGCCCGGCAGTGGAAGAAGACCGCGAACGCGCTGTTCACCGCGCTGGACAACGCGCGGATCGAGGCGTCCGACGCGCTCAACGAGCGGTCCACCTCGGTCGCCGGCACCATCATGATCCGCATCGCGGTCGCCGGAGGCGTCGGCCTGATCGCGGTGATCGCGACCATCATCTTCTCGGTCAGGTTCGGCCGCCGCCTGGCGCGCGATCTCGCCGGGCTGCGGCAGGCCGCCCTGGAACTCGCCGACGTCCGCCTGCCCAACGTGGTCGAGCGGCTGCGCAGGGGCGAGGACGTCGACGTCAACGCCGAGGCGCCGCCGATCCAGGCGCACGGCTCCAGCGAGGTCGAGGACCTGGCGCACGCCTTCAGCTCGGTGCAGCGCACCGCGGTCGAGGCGGCGGTCGGTCAGGCCGCACTCCGGCGCGGCGTCAACCAGGTCTTCCTCAACCTGGCCCGGCGCAAGCAGGGCCTGCTGCACCGCCAGCTCACGATGCTGGACGGGATGCAGCGGCGGGCCACCGACCCGGAGAGCCTGGAGGACCTGTTCCGGCTCGACCACCTCACCACGCGCATGCGCCGGCACGCCGAGGGCCTGATCATCCTCTCCGGCGCGACGCCGGGCCGCGCGTGGCGCAAGCCCGTCGCCGTGGTCGACGTCGTACGCGCCGCGATCGCCGAGGTGGAGGACTACACCCGCATCACGCTGCTGCCGATGCCGAACGCGTCGCTGGTGGGATCGGCGGTCACCGACCTCATCCACCTGATCGCGGAGCTCCTGGAGAACGCGACGATCTTCTCTCCGCCGCAGACCCGGGTGCAGGTGCGCGGCGAGCTGGTGGCGAACGGCCTGGTGATCGAGGTCGAGGACCGGGGTCTCGGTCTGTCGCCCGAGGAGTACGGCGTCATCAACGAGCGGCTGGCCACGCCGCCGGAGTTCGATCTGGCGGACAGCGACCGGCTCGGCCTGTTCGTGGTCAGCCGGCTCGCCTCCCGCTACGGGGTCAGCGTGGTGCTGCGTGCCTCGCCGTACGGCGGCACGACGGCGATCATCCTCATCCCGCGCGACCTGGTGGCCAAGGACGGCACTCCGCAGGCGATCACCGGCTCGGCGGTGCCGGACGGCGAGGCCATCACGGGCACGGTGACGCCGGCTCCGGTCACCGGGTCGATGACGGCGGCCGACATCGTGGGCGGCGGCTCCCCGGCCCCCTTGGCCCCCTCGCCCCTTCCGGCCCCGGCGCCGGCCGACGCGGAGCGGTCGCCGTTCTTCACGCCGGCCACGCGGCGCACCGACCCCGTGCCGTCGGCGGCGCGCGAGGACGCCCCGGAGGAGACCCGGGTGCGCAGCCTCAGCATCGTCCAGAACGGCTCGGAGACCGGGCTGCCGACCCGGACCAGGGGCTCGGGACTGCCGGGCCGACGAGCCAAGGCCCCGGACCAGCCCGGCGGGCCCAAGGATTCGAGTCTGCCGAGCCGCCGGTCCGGTGTGGACGGCACGCACGCCGGTCTCCCCCGGCGCGTACGGCAGGCGAGCATCGCCCCCCAGCTCCGCGAGACGTCTCAGCCGTTGTCGGCGCCCGTCCAGGTGCCCGAGGAACGCTCGCCGGAGCAGGTCAGGGCGACGTTCTCGGCCTTCCAGAGGGGCGCGCTGCGCGGCCGGGAGGACGCGGACGACAATTCCGGAAACACGCATGGCGAGAAGGGTGACGAATGACCAGCAAAGTGACATCGGCCGGCGAACTGAACTGGCTCCTGGACGATCTCATCAGCAGGGTCGCCTCCGTCCGCCAGGCGGTGATCCTCTCCACGGACGGCCTCGTCGTCGGGGCCTCCCAGGGGCTCAGCCGTGAGGACTCCGAGCACCTGTCCGCCGTCGCCGCGGGCTTCCAGAGCCTGGCGCGCGGCGCGGGCCGCCACTTCGGCGGCGGAGAGGTGCGCCAGACCATCGTCGAGATGGAGTCGGCGTACCTGTTCGTGACCGCCGCGGGGCAGGGCACCTGCCTCGCCGTGCTGGCCGCCTCCGACGCGGACGTCGGCCACATCGCGTACGAGATGGCCATGCTCGTCAAGCGAGTCGGCCAGCACATCTCGACCAATCCCCGCCGATAACGAGGGCCCCGAGGAGGAGGCGTGACGGAACCGCAGTGGCTTGACGAGGAGGCCGGTCCCATCGTCCGGCCGTACGCGCTGACAGGAGGTCGTACCCGGTCGTCCGGTGACGACTTCGACCTCATCTCGCTGGTCACCGCCGTCGTGGGACGGCAGGCGGACGAGGCCGCCCTCGGGCCGGAGCAACGCCGTATCCTCGCGATCGCCCAGGAACCCATGTCCGTCGCGGACATCGCGTCCGAGATGGACCTGCCTCTCGGCGTGGTCCGTGTCCTTCTCGGGGATCTGCACGACCATGAGCTGATCAGCGTGCGACCACCCGCCCAAGTGGCGCCGCTGCCCAGCGAGCGCATTCTCAAGGAAGTGATCAATGGCCTACGCGCCCTCTGAGGAGCCCGTCGCCCTCAAGATCCTTGTCGCCGGCGGCTTCGGCGTGGGGAAGACCACGCTCGTCGGCGCGATCAGCGAGATCCGTCCCCTCCGCACCGAGGAGGTCCTCTCGGACCGCGGGGTCGGCGTCGACGACGTCGACGGGGTGGAGGGCAAGACCACCACCACCGTGGCGATGGACTTCGGCCGCATCACGATCCGCGAGGGTCTCGTCGTCTACCTGTTCGGCACGCCCGGACAGGAGCGCTTCTGGTTCATGTGGGACGAGCTGTCCTACGGCGCGCTCGGAGCGGTCGTCCTCGCCGACACCCGGCGGCTCACCGACTGCTTCCCGTCGATCGACTACTTCGAGCAGCGGGGCACGCCGTTCATCGTCGCGGTCAACTGCTTCGACGGCGCCGACAAGCACGAGCCCGACGACGTCCGGGTCGCGCTCGACCTCGACCCCGACGTCCCCGTCCTCCTCTGCGACGTACGGCGGCGCGCCTCGGCCAAGGTCGTCCTCGTGACCCTCGTCGAGCACGCACTGAAGACGCTGACGGCGGCACAACGCAAGTAGCCCGCGACCGGCATCGCAGGGAGAACCCCATCGAGCGGCACGACGCGGAACCCAGGCGCGGGCGTGCCGCCCGGACATGAGACGCGTCATCACACCCTGCGGCGCGTCGCTTCCGAGCAGAGACTCCCCGGCGGCACCCGGCCGGGGAGCCGGTCCAGAGCCCGCTACAGCGCGCGCAGGCCGTTGATCACCTCACGCAGGATGCTCTCCATGGGCGACGACTCCGGCGCCGGCGGCCGTACCAGCACCAGGCCGTGATCGAGCAGGTCGCCGATCAGCACCCGGACCACGCTCAGCGGCAGCGCCGCCTCCGACGCCACGTCGGCGAGCGGCCGGGCCCGGCGCACCAGCTCCAGCAGCCGCAGATGGTGGTGCCCCAGATCCGCGTGGAACGGCACGGTCGCCCCGGTCGCACCGACCACGGCGACCAGGTCGAGCGCGGCCGCCGACGTCGGCTCCACCCGCCCCTTGGTGAGGGCGTAGGCGCGGACGACCGGGCCGTCCTCGACCAGCTCCTCGTCCCAGTGCTCGTGATCGGTCACGTACCCGCTCCTTCCGGGATGCCGAGCCGTACGGGCTCCTGGCCCTGGTCGTCGCCCGAGGCGGCCAGCAGGGTCACCGGCAGCAGCACGATCGCGGTGGTCCCGCCGAACGGCGAGGGACGCAGCTCCACGCGCACGCCGTGCCGGGAGGCGAGCCGGGAGACCACCACGAGGCCGAGCCGGTCGGTGTCGGCCAGGTCCAGCTCGGGCGGGCTGGCCAGCCGGTGATTGATCGTTGCGAGTTCCTCGGCGGAGAGCCCGAGCCCGCGGTCCTCCACCTCGACGACGTATCCCCTGGCCACCGACTCCCCGCGCAGGGACACCTCGGTGTGCGGCGGCGAGAAGGACACCGCGTTCTCGATCAGCTCGGCGAACAGGTGGATGATGTCGGCCACCGCGCCGCCGCCGATCCTGGCCTCGGGCATGGGATAGATCCGGACCCGCGTGTAGTCCTCCACCTCGGCGACCGCGCCCTGCAGCATGTCCGCCACGGGCACCGGCCTGCGCCACGTACGGCCGGGCGAGCCGCCGGCGAGGACGATCAGGCCCTCCGCCTGGCGGCGCATCCGGGTGGTCAGGTGGTCGAGCCGGAAGAGGTCCTCCATCGTGGTGGCGTCCGTGGTGCGGCGCTGCATGGCGTCCAGCAGGCGGAGCTGGCGCTGCAGCAGCCCCTGGCTGCGGCGGGCGAGGTTGCGCAGGGCCTGGCCGACGCTCTCCCGCGTACGCGCCTGGTCCACCGCGGCGTCCACGGCGGTGTGCTGCACGACGCTGAACGCGGCGGCCACGTCGCGCACCTCGGCGGTGCTGCCGGTCGGTTCCAGCGGGGGCGCCTCGGCCTCGACGTCGCCCACCTTCTCGCCGCGCCGCAGGCGCCGGACCAGCAGCGGCAGCCGTACCTCCGACAGCTCGGTCGCGGCCTCCTTCAGGCCGACGAGCTCGCGGGTGAGCCCGCGGCCCATCCGCAGGGAGATGATCAGCGAGGCGACGACCGCGCCGAGGCCGAGCAGGCCGGCCACCCCGGCCCGCACGAAGACGCCCATCGCCTCGGACTCGGTGCGCGCGAACTGCACCGCCTCGGCCTTGCTCTGCGCGTTCGTGTACGCGTTGTCCACCCGGTCGACGACGGACCGCCACAGGACGGGCGAGACCTGCCCGGTGACCTCGCCCTGGAGGATGCGGTCCTCCAGGTTCGTCAACTGCCGGTACGCCTCCGACTTCGCGAGCACCTCGATGGGGGCGCGCAGCTCGTCGTCCAGCTCGTTCATGCCCTGGGCGAAGAGCACCCGGCGGGTCGTGACGTACTCGGAGAATCTCAGCTTCTCCGCCTCGGTGAACTTCCTCGACTGCCCGAGGACGCCGGCCACGAGCGCCCGCTCCTTGGCCAGTACGTGCTGGGCGCCCGAGATCGAGGTGAGGCTGCGCGTCTGCTGGCCGCTCGTCGCGACCGAGCCCATGGCGGCGATCACGGAGAAACGCTGCGCGGCGTCGGGGAAGGGCTGGTAGTTCTCACCCAGGTTGACCAGGTCGAGCTGGCCGGCGTCGAACTCCATCCGCACGGTGTCCAGCCGGTCCGCCGCGGATTTCATGTCCTGGTAGGGCTTCCTCGCCTCGGCCAGGATCAGCTCGTCCGCGTCGCTCTCCGCGGCGAGTTCGCGCATCCGGTCGCGCGCCCGGTCCACCGCGGCGCGCTGGGCGGCCAGGTCGGCTCTGTCGGCATCGGACCGCGTAGCGAGATATTGGGCCGAGACGAGCCATTCGCGTTCGATCTCGGTGGACAGCACGCGGGCCGGCTCGCCGAGGCTGTCGTACACCGTCTTGCTGTGGAGCAGTCGGAACGCGTCGCTCACGGTCAGCGAGGAGGAGAAGATCCACAGCGCGACGAGCGAGGTCAGGGGGATCACCAGCAATAAAGTGATCTTGAAGCCGATGGACCTGCTCGTCGACATGCGCCCTCTTCTCGATCTTTAAAAGATCGACGGAAAGGCTAGCAGTGAAGCGGTCCAATTTCTATATAGCTGTTATATGCCGCGAAGCCGGTGAAGCACCTGGTCAGCCCGGCGGGCGACATTTCCGGCGACGGCCGGCTGGTGGAGAAATGCGTCCCTCCACGCCAGCCGGGCGAGTTGTACGGCGAGCACGCCGAGAACGGCCACCTCGACCGCCAGGAACAGCCGCTCCGCCAGCCCGATCAGGAGGCCGTGGCCGGGCAGCGCGAGATAGGTCATCGCGGCGAGGCCGAGGCCCGACGCGAGCGTCAGCCACTCGACCGGCCGGGCGACCGCCCGCCAGCGCCCGTCCGCCGCGAACCTCCCGACGAGCTGCGCCGTCGCGGCCGGCAGACTGACGAACGCGACCACCGAGACGTACCGGTGGACCTGCGCCGACCAGCTCACCCCCTCCGAGACGGCCGACGCCGGCATGATCGCGGTGGCCACCAGCGCGAGGCTCCACACGAGCATGAGCCGCTCCGGCCAGCCCGACACCGGCGCCCGTACGGCCCGCATCCCGGCGAGCAGCGCGAGCGAGCCGCCACCCAGGACGACCATGGCCACCTCGGTCGCGCCGCTCCGGTCGAGCACCACGTAGTCGGTCAGCGCGAGGTCGAGCGGATCCAGGTACGGATCCGGGTCGAGCTGCCCCACGACCGCCGCCGCGACGGCGATCATGATGCCGGCGCAGGCGAGCAGCGGGTAGATCCTCTTGACCATATTTTGAGAATCTCGCGAAAGAGCCGTCCCGACTATCCGGAGAACTCCCTACCCGCCCCTGATGCCCTCCCCTGAGACGAGGTAGGGGTAGCCCCAGGGATCGGGCTCAGGTCCGGGCCGTGGCCGAGGCCGCCGCCGCGGCTTCGGCGTAGCGCTCGCGCAGGCCGGGCGTGGGTGGCGCCTCGTAGCGGACCGGTTCGCCCACCGTCCACTCCGGGGGCTCCGGCCCGCCCGCGAGCAGCCAGGCCGCCTGCCGCGCCGCCCCGTCGGCCACGTACTCCCCCGGCTCGGGCACCAGCACCGGACGGCCGAAGACCGTGGGCGCGATCCGCCGTACCGCCTCCGAGCGGGCTCCGCCGCCGATCAGCAGCACCCGCCGGGGCTCCAGGTGGAGCGCGTCGAGCGCGTCGGCCAGCCCGCACAGCATGCCCTCCACCGCCGCCCGTGCCAGGTGCGCCGGAGTCGCCGTGGCGAGCGTCAGGCCGCGCAGCGAACCGGTCGCCTCCGGCAGGTTGGGCGTGCGCTCCCCCTCCAGGTACGGCACCAGCACCAGACCGCCCGCCCCCGGGGGCCCCTGCAGCGCGAGCTCGTCGAGCTCCTCGGGGGTGACCCGCAGCAGGCGGGCGGCGGCGTCGAGCACGCGCGCCGCGTTCAACGTGCAGACCAGCGGCAGGAACCGGCCGGTGGCGTCGGCGAAGCCCGCGACCGCGCCGCTCGGGTCGCTCGACGGGGTGTCCGCGACCGCGAACGCCGTGCCGGACGTGCCGATCGACACCACGACATCGCCCGGCCGCGCGCCCACGCCGAGGGCCGCCGCCATGTTGTCCCCCGTGCCGGGCGCGAGCCGCACCGGGCCCCCGCCGGCGCCCGCCGTACCGTCGTGGAGCGCCCCGGCCTGCTCGTTCGGCGCGAGGACACGGGGCAGCTCCGGCGCCGCGCCGAGGGCCAGCTCCAGGAGGTCGGTACGGTACGCCCCGGTGGCGGGCGACCAGTAGCCGGTCCCGGACGCGTCGCCGCGATCAGTCGTGATCTCGCCGGACCCGCCCGCGAGCCGCCAGGTGAGCCAGTCGTGCGGCAGGCACACCCGAGCGGTGCGCCGCGCGTTGTCCGGCTCGTGCTCGGCCAGCCAACGGAGCTTGGCCACCGTGAACGACGCCACGGGCACGCTGCCGACGGCCTCGGCCCACCGCGCCGGGCCGCCCAGCTCGTCGACCAGGTCCCGGGCCGCCCCCGCCGAGCGGGTGTCGTTCCACAGCAGCGCGGGCCGTACGACGTCTCCCGACTCGTCCAGGCAGACCATGCCGTGCTGCTGGCCCGCCACGCTCATCGCGGCGACGCCGTCCAGGCCGCCGGCCCGCTCGATCGCCTCCTGGAGCGCGGCCCACCAGCGCTCGGGGTGGACCTCGGTGCCCTCGGGGTGCGCCGCGCGGCCCTGGCGGACCAGGGCGCCCGACCGGGCGTCCCTGATCACGACCTTGCAGCTCTGCGTCGAGGAGTCGACGCCGGCGACAAGCGCTCGGCTCACCCGCGCACTCCGAGGATGTGCTCCAGGGCGAGCTGGTTGAGACGGGTGAAGTGGAAGCCGCGCTCGGCCGCCTTGTCCGGGTCGAACTCGTCCCTGGCCAGGTCCTCGTACGTCTCGCCGGGTTCCAGGGTCGGCCGCGCCAGTTCGGTCACCCGCGAGTTCGCCAGCGCCTCCTGGACCTCCGGGTCGGCCCGGAACGCGGCGGCCTTCTCCTTGAGGATGAGGTAGGTCCGCATGTTGGCCGCCGCCGAGTCCCACACGTCCGCCGCGTCCTCGGTGCGCAGCGGCTTGTAGTCGAAGTGCCGTGGGCCGTCGTAACCGCCGTGCTCCAGCAGGTCGACGAGGAAGAACGCGTTCTTCACGTCACCGTGTCCGAAGATCAGATCCTGGTCGTACTTCGGCCCGTGCTGGCCGTTCAGGTCGATGTGGAACAACTTGCCGTGCCACAGCGCCTGGGCGATGCCGTGCGCGAAGTTCATCCCGGCCATCTGCTCGTGGCCCACCTCGGGGTTGAGGCCGACCCGCTCCGAGTGCTCCAGCTCGTTGATGAAGGCGAGGGCGTGGCCGATGGTCGGCAGCAGGATGTCCCCACGCGGCTCGTTGGGCTTGGGCTCGATCGCGAACCTGATGTCGTAGCCCTTGTCGATCACGTATTGGCAGAGCAGGTCCATGCCCTCCTTGTAGCGGTCGAGGGCGGCCCGGATGTCCTTCGCGGCCTCGGACTCCGCTCCCTCACGGCCGCCCCAGCAGACGTACGTCGTCGCGCCCAGCTCGGCGGCGAGGTCGATGTTGCGGATGACCTTCCGGAGGGCGTACCTGCGGACGTCGCGGTCGTTGCTGGTGAAGGCGCCGTCCTTGAACACCGGGTGGGTGAACAGGTTGGTCGTGGCCATCGGCACCTTGAGCCCGGTCTCGTCCAGCGCGCGCCGGAAGTTCGCGATCGCCCGCTCCCGGTCCGGCTCGACGGCGAGCAGGTCGTCGTCGTGGAAGGTCACACCGTACGCACCGAGCTCGGCCAGCCGGTGAACGCTCTCGACCGGGTCGAGCGGGGCCCTGCTCGCGTCGCCGAACGGGTCGCGGGCCTGCCAGCCGACGGTCCACAGGCCGAAGGTGAAACGGTCTTCGGGGGTGGGTGTGTACACGTGACTCCTCCGAATTAGTCTAAGTTATGGACTAAATATCCGGACGGTGAGGCGGCAGGTCAAGAGCCGCCTCGCTTCAAGGCGGACCGGTCGCGTACATGAGGGGCCGCGCGAGTCATCGACAGTCCGGGGGCGGCGACGACTTCCCCGGCGTGGGCGAGTCACGATGGTCTTGGATGGGCGGCGAGGCGGCGACGGTCGGCCCGCACGCGCGAGCAGGCCGAGATCGGTTCGCCCGCCCGGCAGAACGAGAGGTGCGATGACTCAGGCGGTCCGGCATGACGCGATGCGCGCGCGCAACCTGGCGCTCGTCCTCGGCGAGGTCAGCGCGCGCGGCTCGGTGACGCGCGCCGCGCTCGCCGAGATCACCGGACTCGCCAAGACCACGGTGTCGAAACTGATCGCCGACCTGATCGAGGCCGGACTCGTGGTCGAGACCGGCGTCGTGCGCGCGGGCGAGCGCGGCCGCCCCGGCATGGAGGTACGGATCAGCGGCCTGAGCGTCGCCGCGATCGGGCTGGAGATCAACGTCGACTACCTCGCCGCGCACGTCGTGGACCTCTCCCGGTCGGTACGGCTCCGTCGTGCACAGCCTGTGGACAACCGCCTGGCCCCGCCTGGGGATGTCATCGCGAACCTGCAGCATCTGGCGCTTTCGGTTGTGGACGAAGCTGTGGACATCGGGCTCCGGGTTGTGGGTGGAGTGCTCGCCGTCCCCGGGACGGTGGACCTGGCGACCGGCACCGTCCGCCGGGCGCCCAACCTGGGATGGCGCGATGTGCCACTGCTCTCGCTGCTGCGGATGCCGTTCCCGATGCGTGTGGACAACGAGGCCAACCTCGCGGCGTTGGGCGAGCTGTGGTTCGGCGCCGGACACACGGACTTCCTCCACGTATCCGGCGAAATCGGCGTCGGCGCGGGCCTCGTCGTGCGGGGCGAGCTCTTCCGTGGGTTCCGCGGTTTCGCCGGAGAGCTCGGACACGTGGTCGTCTCCCCCGGCGGCCCGCCCTGCCACTGCGGAGGACGGGGATGCCTCGAAAGGTACGCCGGCCAGGACGCCCTCCTGTCCGCCGCCGGTCTCGCCCCCACGGCGCCGTCCTCGGGTGAGACCGCTCCCCGCCTTCCGGCGTCCTCGGGCCCGGACAAGACCACTCCCCGCCTTCCGGCCTCCTCAGTACCCCCCATCCCCGCGCAGGGTCCCCGCCCCGGGGCGGGGATCGCGGAACTCCTCCGACGGCTCGAAGCCGGCGACAGTGACGCGCTGGCCGCCTGCGAGCGTGCGGGATGGGCACTCGGCATCGCCCTCACCTCGGCCGTCAATCTCGTCGACCCGGAACGGATCGTGCTCGGCGGGATCTACGCGCCGCTCTTCCCGTGGATCGGCGGCGTGGTGACCGAGACGCTGGCCGCCCGGCTCGGAGAGATGCGCGAGGTCGTGCCGTCCGTCGAGGTGTCCCGGCTGGGCACCGAGGCGGCGCCCCTGGGCGCGGCCGGGCAGGTGATCCAGCAGATCATCGCCGACCCCGCCGGCCTCATGAACGCCTGACGAAGGAGTTCGCCGCGGCGCCCAGCGCATGACGACGTGTTCCGCCAGGACAGGTGGCGGTCACGACCTCACCCCGCAATCACGCCGCGCCGGTGCCCCCACCGCATGACCAAGAGGACGGGCAGGCGCCTGCGAGCGCAAAGCGGCGACACAGCCTGACCCAGGACCAGGAGGCGACATGGCCTGGCCGAGGGCCACGACATGATGCTCGGCCCCGTACGCCCCACCGCGGACGCCGCGGCACCGTCGAGCGAGGGACGGGGGCAGCAACACATGCCCCCGTCCGCGACGCTCACAAACCCGAAGGGTCGCGCCCGACGGCGATCTGCTCGGCGATGCGGCGGACCTCCGGCTCGTCCAATCCGGGAACGGGGGGAAGGGCGCTTCGGAGGATGGGAAGCACCTCATGGAGCGGCCGCCCGCCATGGCGCACGGCCACTTCGTGAACGACCCGGAACAGGGTCAGGTTGGCCTCGCGCTCCTGGGTGACCCGGTCAGCGATCATCAAACGCCCCCTCCGTCGGCACCAGTCCGCAGGCCACCGTACGACCTCCCACCGACAGTTTCCGAGAACGCCGCGTCGCGTAGAATGATTGAGAGTTCAATTAATTGAGGAGGGGCCATGCCAGTCCAGCGGCTCAACCACGCGGTGCTGTACGTAAGGGACGTTTCGGCGAGCGTCGCGTTCTACCAGGAGGCGCTCGGCTTCCGGGTCGTCATGAGCGGCCCCGGGGCGGCGTTCCTCCAGGCCTCCGGTTCGGCGAACGATCACGACCTCGGTCTCTTCGAGCTCGGCCCGCAGGCGGGACCGTCCCCGGCGGGCCGGTCGACCGTCGGGCTCTATCACCTCGCATGGGAGGTCGACACCCTCGCCGAGCTGCAGCGCATCGCGGTCAAGCTGAGCGAGATGGGCTCCCTGGTCGGCGCGTCCGACCACTCCACCACCAAGGCCCTGTACGCCAAGGACCCTGACGGACTGGAGTTCGAGGTCTCCTGGCTGGTCCCGCTCGACCTGATCGACGACGAGACCCTCGCGGGCCGGGCGCGCGTCAGGCCGCTGGACCTCGCCAAGGAGCTGGAGCGGTACGGCGCGCAGACCCGAGGCGGCGTCGGGGTCTCCATCCCGGCCTGACCGCCACCTGTCTTCGGGAGCCGCCGAGCCGGCCCGCGTTCCACGCGTACCCGCCCCTCGCGTGCTGGGGTTCCCGAACCGGCAACCGCCGGAGCCCGGTCCCGACGTCACATCGAGTCAGGACATTCAACAGGGATCCGGCGGTTCGCGACATTGGGTCCGGCATGCCCTCGTGCGAGAACGTCCACCAGATCGCCCAGGTGATCGCACCCAAGGCACGGGCGTCAATGTGGACAACGGCCCCATAGTGCTCGCCCACTCCAAGGCGGCCCCCCGTACGCGCCGCAGGGAGGCCGCGCCCCATCCCCCGCCGACGGAGCTGATCAAGGCGTCATGCGGCCAGGGCGACTTACGCGGTCTCGGCCGTAAACGTAAAGTGCGGACGCATGCGCATCTTCACCAGCCTCGCGGAACTGAAGGCGGCCAAGGGCGAGCACCTCGGCTACACCGAATGGCGCGAGATCACCCAGGAGCAGGTCAACCTCTTCGCCGACGCCACCGACGACCATCAGTGGATCCATGTGGACACGGACCGGGCGAAGGAGGGTCCCTTCGGCCGCACCATCGCCCACGGGTACCTCTCCCTGGCGCTGCTTCCGTCCCTGATGCAGGAGCTCTACCGGGTCGAGGGCCTGCGGATGGCCATCAACTACGGGCTGAACAAGGTCCGCTTCCCGAGACCGGTTCCTGTGGGCTCGCGCGTCCGCGGCGGCGCCGAGATCCTCGATGTGAAGGGCACACCGTCCGGAACGCTCTCGACGATGCGGGTCACGATCGAGGTCGAGGGCGCTGAGCGCCCCTCCTGCATCGCCGAGTCCCTCTCCCTCTACGTCCCGGCAGAGGACTCCTGACCCCACACCTCATGAGAGGGGGCAGGCCGCTTTCGGCCGCCGGTGCTCGGTGCGGCGCGGGGTGCGGCATCCCGACGCCGCCGCCCCCTTCCGGCCCGGAACTCGCCGCACGCGTCCGAATCTGTTTTCCACCCTGCCATCACCCTTTCCACCGTCCCCATAGGCCTGTGAGCAGGGAGAACGCCCTTCCCGTACGGCACCGCGACGACATTGGGCGGTGGCCGGCGGCCGCCTCGGTGCGGCACGCAGCAAATCCAGTTCGGAGCACAGCGCGGAACCCGCTATGCTTACTGACGTCAGCGAGCGGCCGTAGCTCAATGGATAGAGCATCTGACTACGGATCAGAAGGTTGGGGGTTCGAGTCCTCCCGGCCGCGCCAGACAAAGAAGGCCCGTCACCAGGGAAAACCTGGGAACGGGCCTTCTTGCTTCCTAGATCACCCAGGCCACTTGCTAACACCCTTGCTAACAGGGGCTCCACTCCGTCCCGATCGCCTTGGTGAAGATCTCAGAGGACGTTTCGCGAGCGAATGCCCGAACTGCGAAGTGTGATCGCGTGAGTTTGTAGCGTCACGGCCGATCGGTGGGCTTGGGCGTGCTGAGATGACCCGGTGAGTGAGCGCAAGCCGTACCCGAGCGACTTATCCGACGAACGGTGGGCCCTGATTGAGCCCGTGATCACGGCGTGGAAGGCCGCGCATCCCTCGGTGAGCGGTCATCAGGGCGGCTACCACATGCGGGAGATCGTCAACGCGATCCTCTTCCAGAGCCGGACCGGCTGCCAGTGGGCATTCCTGCCCCACGACCTGCCGCCCCGCAGCGCGGTGTACTACTACTTCGCCAAGTGGCGCGATGAAGACAACCCCCCGAGGTCCAGGCAGCTCAGGTGGGGCTGCGCCGTACCCGCCAGATGGTGGCAGTGCCCAGCAGGATCGCGATGGCGAGCATCCAGCCCGCCTCGATGAACTGGAAGGGCCAGAACCGGCTCGCCGGTTGGTAGCTCATCACAGGCGAGTAGTGGTTCTGGGAGCTCCACAGGAGCCTGGCCGCGTTGCCCGCCGGGCCCTTAGCGGGCAACTCGGATACGGATTTGTCGGCGAGTTCGGCCATCTGCTCGTTGGTCAGCCGCTGCCCCTGCGGACCGACCCACCAGGTGTCGAGCTTCCACTCGTTGGTCGCGATCTGGATCGGCCCCTCCACCGCAGGCATGTAGTTCGCGCGCAGGGCTGGCGTCAGGATCATGATGACGGCCAGAGAGACAGCGAGGGCTACGGAGACCGCGGGCATCACCCGGCGGATGACGACGCCGGCGAAAGCTCCGACCGCGAGGCAGAACAGCAGATGAACGGCGAACATCAGCCCCATCGCGTCGAAGACGTTCATCCCCTCCAACCGGTTGTCGAAGCGCTCCTCCGGCCCGTACCACCAGATGATGAGCCATCCGATCGCGAGGCCGACGACGGTCACCCCGGTCACGAGCAGCGCGAGTTTGACCCGCAGCCAGCGCATCCGCCCGCACGCCTGGGTCCAGGTGAACCTGAAGGTCCCCGTCTCATATTCCCTGGCGAGCAGCGAACCGCCGAGGATCGAGCCGATCAGGAGCGGCATGAACATGGCGACCAAGCTGGTCAGGCCGATCAGGTTGTCGTACTTCTCGCTGAAGGGGCCGAACCGCTGCTGGCAGGCGAACGTGTCGGCCTGGCAGGTGTCCATGGCCATGCTGTGCTCGTCGCCGCGCATGGCCAGCCCGCCGACCAGCAGGACGAGCGCGAGCGCGCCGACCATGGCCAGGCTCGCCACGAGGGCGGTGCGGTGCTGGCGCCAGGCCACCCAGGACAGCCCGCGCGTGCTCACCGGTGTGTCGATCACGGTCATGAGAACGTCGCCTCCTTGGTCGCATCGCTGGTCCGCGGGCCGGGAAGCGCGAACGCGTCAGGCTCTCGCAGGTAGGCCAGCACCAACTCCTCCAGCCCCACCGGCTCCTTGCGCCATCCCGGTGGTGTGGCGAGGGTCTGTCCCGTCGCGCGGATCAGCAGGTGTGTCTGGGCTGTGGCCCGCCGGTCCCGCACGACCGGCAGCGTCGCGGCGACCTGATCGGCCTGGGCGGTCGGCCCGACCAGCACGTGGTGCCCGGCCAGCAGGTCCTCGGTCTGGCCGGCGACCTGGACCCGGCCGCCCGCCAGCACGACCAGGTAGTCGCAGACCCGCTCCAGATCGGAGACGATGTGCGAGGAGAAGATCACCGACAGGCCGTCCTGTGCCACCGCGGTCATCAGCGCGGACTTGAACTCGTGCCTGGCCAGCGGGTCGAGGGCGGACATTGGCTCGTCCAGCACCAGCAGGTCGGGGCGCCTGGCCAGGGCCAGGGTGAGCGCGACCTGGGCGTGCTGGCCGCCCGACAGCCTGCCGATCCGGCGGGTGAGCGGGATGTCCAGCTCGGCCAGCCGGTCACGGGCTCTGGCCTGGTCCCAGCGCCGGTTCATGCTGCGCCCCATCTGCAGCATGTCGGCGACCGACAGGCCGCTGTAGAGCGCGGCGTCCTGATCCATGAACGCCACTCGATCCAGCGCTGGCAGGGAGCCTGCCGCGTTTCCCAGGACGCTGATCGCACCGGTGCTCTGCTTGGCCAGGCCGACCGTCAGGTGCAGCAGGGTGGATTTGCCCGCGCCGTTCGGCCCGGCAAGCGCTACCACGTGCCCGGCCGGGATGGCCAGCGTGCAATCGCGCAGCGCCCAGGTCCCGCCGTACCGCTTGCCCAGCCCTGAGGTTTCCACTGCGTTCACGCCACCACCTCCTCATTTTCCGCGTGGAGGTCGTGGAGCGCGCTGGAGACCAGCGCGACGATGCCCTCCTCGTCCAGGCCCGCCGCGGTGGCGGTCCGCATCCAGCGCAGCAGGCCGCGCCGCAGCGCCTCCTGCTCGCGCAGCCCCACCATCGGGAGCGCGCCATCGACGAAGGTGCCCTGGCCGCGTCGCCCCGATGCCAGTCCCCTGTGCTCCAGCTCCCGGTAGGCCTTGAGCACGGTGTTGGGGTTGATGGCCAGCCCCGCGACCACGTCCTTGACCCGGGGCAGTTGGTCGCCCTGCTTCAGGTAGCCGAGCCGCAGGGCCTGCTCCACCTGCTGCACCAGCTGCAGGTAAGTCGGGACTCCAGAGCCGGGGTCGAGCCGGAACTCGATCGGTGAAGGTAGCTCTTTATCTACTTCCATAGTTAAAAAGATAAGCGGGGTGATCGTGAAATGTCAACGCGCCTCCTGAGAAGGCGCTTCGTGAGTTGATGTCCCTTTCGTCATTGGGGTTGGAAGAGGCGGGCTGGTCAGGCGGTCAGCTGCTGGGCTACGGGCGTGGCTGAGTGAACAAGCCCGGCTCGGTCTCGACGAGGGTGCCGCGGCTGACCAGGCGGTTGAGCTTGGAGCGGATGTTCTCGGTGTTCTTCGACACGATGGGCAGGTCCAGGGCCTGGCACAGGTCGCGAGCGCGCAAAGGTCGGTCGACGTCGGCGAAGACGGTCAGAATCTGCTGGTAGGCGGGGTGGTCGGGCAGCGCGGGAGGTGGTGCGGCCGGCTCGGTGTCACATTCGCTGGCGAGCGAGACGAGGGTCTTGCGGGTGATCTGCAGGTGATCGATCGCCTCGTCGACGCGAAACTCCCTCTCAGCAGCCGAGGCTCTGCTGCTCACGTCCTTGCGAGCCGAATGGCAGACGTATGTGCCCTTCTTGAACTGACCGAGGGGCAGGCGCCCGGATCGAAATTTGTGAGAATGAGCAAGGTGCACCTGTCGGCTGACCGTCGATGCCGTCCGCTGTCCTTCGTCCTGACTCCCGGCCAGGCCGGAGACAGCCCGCAGTTTCGCGCCGTGCTGGAGCACATCAAGATCCGCCTGCGGATCGGCCGTCCGCGCACCAGGCCGGGCGCGCTTGCCGCTGACAGGGCGTACTGGTGTACTCCTCCCGCGGCAACCGCGCCTACCTGCGCCGACGCCAAATCAAGGTGGTCATTCCGGAGAAGGCCGATCAGGCGGCCCACCGCAAGAAGCGCGGCTCTCGCGGCGGACGCCCGGTCAGCCATGATCCCGATCTCTACAAGCAGCGCAACACAGCGGAACGGTGCATCAATCGAATCAAGGAGTGGCGTGGGCTGGCCTTCCGGTTCGACAAGACGCCCGACAGCTATCTGGCAGGCCTGCACCTACGCGGAGCCGTCTTGTGTATCCGAAGCCTCTGACCGGCCTGAAGATCCGAACCTCGTACAGGCTCTAGCGGGGAGCGCCCTCAGTGTCAACCTCAAGTTGGCCTTGACCTCCCCTCCGGGTGGACAGGTGCTTCCTTCATTCGTATGAGTGCCAACATCATCTCCGGTGGGGAATTTCTGGACAGCGAGCCTCCCTAGCGTGGCCGTTATGAATTGCGCATTGCTCAGACGGGGCGTGGCCTCTGCCGTGGTGGTCGGCCTTCTGCTCACCGGACCCGCCGTACAGGCCATGTCAAAGCCCGTCACTGTGGCCCTGCCCCAGCCGACAGGTCCACGCGAGATCGGCACTGTCGCGCTGCACCTGCGTGACGGCTCCAGGGCCGACCCGTGGATCAAGGCACATGACCGGCGTGAGCTGATGATCAGCCTGTGGTACCCCACCCGTCATCCGGACGGCCACCCCGCTGCGCCTTGGCTGCCGCCTCGCGCCGCCGAGGCCTTCTATCGCAACAGCAGCCTCTCGCCTGCGGCTGTCAGCCTGCCTTTGACCCATGGCCGCGAAGGGGCCCCTGTGGCGGGCCGAGGGCTGCCCGTCGTACTGTTCTCACCCGGCAACGGCGCCGACCGATCCATGAACACCGCCACGGTCGAAGAACTGGCCAGCTGGGGCTACATGGTGGTCACGATCGATCATCCGGGCGATGCCGGCGAGGTGGAGTTCCCCAACGGCACGGTCACCGGCCGTGTCCTGAAGCCAGTCCCGGTGAGCCGGCTGGACGAGAAGGCCGAAGAGATCAAGGTGCGGGTGGCTGACACGCGCTTCGTGCTGGACCGGCTCAAGGAGCTGAACAAGGGGCAGAACCCCGATGCTGAAGGCCGGAAGCTGCCGGAGGGGCTGCGTGGCGCGTTCGACCTGAGCAGGGTCGGCATGTTCGGCCATTCCGCGGGAGGAGCGACGGCCGCCGCGACGATGCTGGAGGATCGGCGGGTCAAGGCGGTTCTGAACCTGGACGGACCCGCCCTCGGCAAGGTGGCCACCAAAGGATTGGCCAAGCCGTACATGCTCATGGAGGCCGAGATCTTCGACAAGCCCATCCGCGGGCAGAAGGCCTTCTGGTCCCGGCTGAAGGGCTGGCGGCTGCACGTGAAGACCAAGGGTGCCAAGCACAATTCCTATACCGACCTGCCGCTGGTGTACGAGCAGGCGGCCCCGGTGATCGGCCTGTCAAAGGAGCAGTTGCGAGCGGCAAACGGGACACTGTCGGCGGCGCGTTCCGTGGCCGTCACCCGCGCCTACACCATGGCCTTCTTCGATCTGCATCTACGGCGCAAAGGCGACCTGCTCGACAGGCGTTCCTCGCGGTTTCCCGAGGTGCAGGTGATCGCCCGTTAGGGCGGAAGCGCGGCTGCACCGCGTGCCGCGCCAGACGAAGAAGGCCCGTGACCGGGGAAAACCTGGGAACGGGCCTTCTTGCTTTCTAGATCATCGCCCTCCGGGATCATCTCGGGGGGCCTTTCGCATGTCTGTACAGCAGCGAAATACGGCAACCGCCCCTCACAGACGTTCTTGCGGTGCTGCGAGTCCATAGCCGGCCTGGGTCGCACAGCAGAAACGGTGAGCGGCTGCGGGCAGGCGCCTGCACCGACACCGCGGGGGTTACTGCCAGGGCAACGAGGCGCGACGTATGGGGAGTCTTCTCCCGAACGTTGCTCGGCGAGGTCGCCGGTGCCCACCGGGTCGGTGCTTCTGCTCGCTCGCCGTCCGGTCCTGGGGCATGCCGGGCCCCATCACGCGTTCTCCCTCCTGCGGCTGCGGCTGCGGCTGAGAAACCAAGGCAACCTTCGCGGCGTGCTGTGCGTGTATGGGGTCATGATTTCGAAGGGCGTTCAGTGACGCCGCATACGGACGGGTTCACGGAGTTCGTGGCCGCCCGCAGTACAAGCCTGTTGCGTACGGCGTACCTGACCTGCGGTTCGCTTGGGGAAGCCGAAGATTTGCTGCAGACCGCGCTGGAGCGGGCGTGTCTGCATTGGGACAGGCTGTGCCGTGGCGGCGACCCCGAGCCCTACATCCGGCGGATCATCGTCAATCTGGCGATCAGCCGGGCGCGGCGTCTGGCAATCATGCGATTGATTCCGACGCACACCCCTCCCGAACAGCCCGCCGCGCGGGAGGACATCGAGTTACGGCATGTCGTCATGGACGCGTTACGGGCGTTGCCGCCCCGTCAGCGCGCTGTGGTGGTGCTCAGGTTCTGGGATGACATGACTGAGGCCCAGACCGCGAAGATGCTCGGCTGCTCCGTCGGCACGGTCAAGAGCCAGACGTCCAAGGCGCTGAAACGCCTGCGGGCGCTGCTGGGTGAGGAGGTGGCGAACAGTGCGCGGTATTGAGGAACGACTACGCCAGGGAATGACCGACGCGACCCGACCAGTGCGGGGGGCACCGGAGCTGGCCGTACGGGTGACGGCCCGGGTGGCGCTGCGCAGAAGGCGGCGCAGACTGGCGGCGAGTGTCGCCGCGGCCGCCGCCGCCGTGCTGGTGGTGATCGGTGTCATGTCGTCGTACATCGTCACCCGGCCCGACCCGGTCGCCACCTCCCCGGAACTGGATGGCGTGCGGATCGGCTACGTCCCGGAGAGGCTGGGTGCCCCGCAACGTCTGCGAACGCAGGAGAAAGACATCAACGGAGGGATCCGGCTGCGCGGTGAGGCGCTGAGATGGCAGGCCGGCAGCGATTTCGTCCAGGTTTCGGCCTACCGCACGGATGGCACCGTGCTCGACGCGATGGACATCCTGGCCATGAATGTCGTCGACTCACCAGTCGAGCCGCGATCCGGCGGCGATCCGGTGTTGTCCGGGGACGGCACCAGCGCCATGTGGGTCGCTGACTACCGCCTTGTACTGAAAGTCACTGTCTCGGCGACTCTGAAGGGAGAGCGCGACCGAATCGCCGACGCGCTGCGAGTGGTCGGCTGGAGTCCCGCCTTCGCCGGACTCCGCGTCACGTACCTGCCGGCCGGCATGTGGGTCTCAGGAGCGGGCGCGAATCCCGACGCGCTGACCCGGCTCTGGCAAGGTGAGTCCGGCCGCCGCGTCTCCATCGAGGTCGTATACGGCCGGGCCGCGGCGACACTGGAGAAGTTGCGTGCCGCCGGACAGCCACCGGAGGTTCTGACCGATGTGCGTCCGGCCTCGGTGCACGGCCAGCCGGCCTACGCGGCAGCCGCCGGACAGGGAGGCCGGGTGTTGCTGTGGCTGGTCAAGCCGGGAATCGGCGTGCGGGTCCGGGAGGACCACCTGCCGGAGGGGGACCTGGTACGGATCGCCGAGGGCATCCAGTCGCCTCCCGAAAGCCAGGGCGAGTCCCTCGACGGCATCGCGATCTCCCTCGCTGGTCTAGATCTGCGGCCGGGTCCTGTGGAGACCGCCATTGCGGCACGTTGGCGTTCCACCACCCGGCGATGGATCGGCCCGGACGGCGAGGACACCGTCACTGTCTCCATCCAGCGTGGCGCGGCGCTTCCGAGCAGCACCTGGTGGAGGAGCGTGTCCAGAGGCGAGCCGAAGCCGGCGACCATTGCTGGAGTACAAGGGCATCTGCTCGACACGGGGGCCTCCACAACCAGCCGGAAGTTCACCTGGACTCCAGAGTCCGGCCTGGCCATCGTGGTCACCGCCCCGGCGCATGATCTACGGCGAATCGTGAAAGGTATCGCGGTGCCATGACGCTGGAACCCGTGCCGGTTCCAAAGACGCACGCCAGGCCACCGCCATGGAATGTGGGCGGGACCGCAGCCCCCTCCCGCTATTCCGCGGACAAGATCGACGTCCACCCGATCCTGTCCGGGCCGGATCGGGTTGCCTGCGACGAGCCAAACCCGCTCGGATTTGCGGCAGCACTGAGCGGGGTGACGATCAACAGCAGCTATCGCAGATAGCGGATGCTTATCTGCGATAGCGCGGGTGCCATGCTGGGAGAACACCCCGCTGCGGGCCCGATGACTCCCCATCACAAGCGGCGAAGCCGCCGATCTTGCTAAGGCCGGTGCTAACAACGTCCCTGGACGGCCTTGGACATCGCTGGAATCTCGGAAGCCGGATACCGCCTCTGAGCAGGCGTTCACGTCAAGGGTGGACCGATGTGGACGTCCTTGACCTTGCTACGGATCAGAAGGTTAGGGGTTCGAGTCCTCTCGGCCGCGCCAGACGAAGAAGGCCCGTCACCAGGGAAACCTGGGAACGGGCCTTCTTGCTTTCTAGACCATCCAGGCCGTTTGCCAACAAGGTGGCTCCCCTCTGTCCAGACCGGCCGCAGAGTGAAATAGCTACTGGTCAGAGTGGTGCGGGTGGCTCCGGTGATCGACCTACCTCTTGACGGCGCCGTACATCCCCGAGCCGGGGCAACTGCGGTCACGGCCGTCTTTGCGTCCAGCTCCCAGCCTTTCGTGTACGCCGCGGCCAACTCTTCCCCGCCCAGCGCGGCCTGACCACAGCGGGCGAGCGTCGCGGACCTGCGGATCGGTATGGTCGTGCGCGCCCCGCAGCCGGACGGCGGCCCCGAGCAGCATGGCCGATCACGCGCCCCTTGACCGGTGACGAGTGCCGGATACAGTCCGAGGCCCCTGAAGAAGGAGAGGGGAAAGATACGTGCCCCGGCGTGCCGCGGCTCCGCTGGTTCGGCTAGCTCACAGCGCCGGCCCATAGCCTCGAGCCGTCCGATGCCAGGCCGGTTGCTTCAGTCGGTGTCTATGTCTCGGCGCAGAGACGGGCATCAAGGCGGAGCGCGATCGCGACAAGCACGTCGGCCCGGCGCGTCCACCGGGCACCGACCCGAGCGGATCATGGCGCGACGGGTTCAAGGGCGTCATCGTGGAGTTCTTTGACGGATTTCACGAACCCGGGTTCGACATACGCTGCCACTGAAGCCTCCGGCTGGGGCGCTCCGGCTCCAGGGTCATCGCCCGCACATTGCTGCCGGCTCAACCGATCGAGCGCCTTTCGGGTCTCAGCGGAGGGGATCTGCGCGTAGACATCCATGGTCATCGAGATCTGCGAGTGCCTCAGGATGCGCATCGCGACTCGGGGATGAACGTCGAGCGCGGCCAGGAGCAAGGCGCAGGTATGCCGGTGTCGTGGACGCGCATCTTGGACACCCCGCCTTACGGCAGTGAGCCTCAAAGGCCCGGTTGAAGTTGCGCGGTTCGATCGGCGTCCTGTTCCTCGTGGTGAAGACAAGATCCGAGTCCTGCAACCTGGCCCCGCATCCTTGCGGGCGTCCTCGAACGGCGATGGAAAACTAGTTAATAAGGTTGCGCCTACCGAATTCGGATTCTACGAATCGCATGTGGAGCTTCAATACGACAAAGCAGGTGCCTGGTGTCACACGACGACAAGCGCGAACCGATAACGGGAACCGTCACGGAATGGCATGACATCGATGGCCTAGGAGTGATCACTTCCGAGGACCTCCCCGGCGAGGTCTGGGTGCACTTCTCGCACATCGTCATGAAGTCCCCACGGAACCTCACGGTAGGCCGGTCAGTCCGCTTTACCTGGGAAGAGTTTCCACAAGACGGCTACCGGTTCCGAGCCGTGCGCGTCTGGCCAGATGAACATCAATTCGATGGAAATCTAGCCAATGAGGTTCCGTCGGCCGAATTCGGAGGCTACGAGTCGCACGTGGAACTTCAATACGACGACGTAGAAGCCGAGTAGGGCAAGGCAAAGCTACGCCTCCGCCTCAACGCACGAGGCGGGGGCACCGCGTGTAGATCACTCTCCACGACGTGGCTCCGGCATGGCTCGGCTGCTTTACCACAGGCCTCATGACATCACGCCGTCTCATCTGACGTGACAAGCACCGGACTCGGTGGGCAGAGGGTGCCTGGCCATCTCACGGCGTGGCCCCGCTTGACCTTGACACAGTGAGAAGGGCTTCACTGCAGTCAAGGAGGTGGTCCCGATGACCATGCCGAAAGAGGACACGAACACGATGCGAGCTCTCCAGGGGCTGGAGAACGGCACCTCGTCGGTGCGGCTGCAGGCAGCGCTGACGGTCGGCACGACGCCAGACCCGCGGTTCATCGACAAGCTCATCGAACGCTGCGCGATCGAGCCCAACTTTTACGTGCGCGACATGCTTACTTGGGCACTCACCCGCCATTCATCATCAATGACGGTCCCGAAGCTCATCGATGAACTCCGCTCGGAGCGTGCGCAGGCACGAAGCCAGGCGTTGCACACGCTGTCCAAGATCGGGGATCGCCAAGCGTGGCCGGCGATCACTCGGGCGCTTCTGACCGACGCCGACGACGAGGTGGCGCGGACCGCCTGGCGCGCAGCGGTCGTACTCGTGCCCGAAGGTGAGGAACCCGAGTTGGCCGGAGTGTTGGCGACACAGCTCGGGCGCGGCGAGCGTGAGACGCAGTTGAGCCTCAGCCGGGCGCTGACCGCGCTCGGTGAGGTGATCATGCCGACCCTGCGCGCCCCGATGACGGATCTCGACCCTCGCGTGCGTCAGCACGCGATCGCCACGGAACGGCTGTTGCGCAACCCGGATGCCGGATTCGAGTTCGCGATCGAGGAGGCGAAGCGCATCGTCGCCCTCGGCACGACCGGCCAGGAGGAGTGATAAGCAGTGTTGATCGGTGATGTGGCACGACGGTCCGGGGTCAGCGCCCGCATGCTCAGGCATTACGAATCGCTCGGCCTGGTGCGGCCAACGGGTCGTACCGAGGCCGGCTATCGAGAGTACTCCGGCGAGGACATCCGGCGGATCTTCCATATCGAGAGCCTGCGGTCATTGGGGCTGTCGCTGCGTGAAGTCGGGCGCGCGCTGGATGATCCCAACTTCACGCCCTCGGAGCTCGTCGACGACCTCATCCGCCAGACGCGAGAACGCATTGCGGGTGAGACCGAGCTGCTCACCCGACTCCGTCGGATCGGTGCCGCGGAACCCGCCGACTGGGAGGACGTCCTCCAGATCGTTGCACTCCTTCAGGCCTTGGGGTCGGAGAGCGCTGGGAAGCGCCAGCGCGCGGCCTTGTCCTCGGTCGAAGAGGTTCCGGTGCCAGTGGAAGCTCTGGTCGAGGCAGCGTTGAGCGAGACGGATCCGAACGTCGCCGGAGCCCTTCGTTGGGCTCTGGCGCGCTCGGGCGATGGCGGATTGCCCCTGTTGGCGGAGGGCCTTGGCTCACCAGTAGCCGAGGTGCGGAAACGTGCCGTCCAGTCCATAGCCGAGATTCCGAACGGTGAGGCGACCGCACTGCTGCAGGACGCCCTCACGAACTCCGACATCGTGGTCCGCAGGTGTGCGGCTCTGGCGCTCGGGGCACGTGGAGTAGCCGACGCTGTCCCGACGCTCATCGACATGATCGTCGAGGGGACGAACGACGCCGATGCAGCCGATGCACTGAGCGCGCTGGCGAGGGATCCCGCGTTGGCGGATCAGATCGCTACCGGGCTCGTTGACTGCCTCACCCACGGCACCATTGATTCGCCTGCACGTCGACGGCTGACACAGGCGCTCGCCGACATCCCGGGGATGACGACGTCACTTGCCCTCGCAGATCTGTCACATGACGAGGACCGTGCCGTTGCGCTTACTGCGACATACATTCTCAAGCTACGCAACGCACGATAACGGATCTTTCCTGGAGTGCTGTGTGCGTGGGGACCGGTTGTTGCCGGTCACCGCCGACAGAGCCACGGCATCGCCGAGCATCCTGCGAAGGTTTGCGCGAACGGAGCGGTGTCCAGGGAGTGCATCGCGATGCGGAGGAGGAGGGGCACACGGCACGGGGACAGATCCGCCGCCGGCCCCACCACTTCGGAGCTCACTCCATGACGGTCAGGCGGGTGTCCAGCCCGAGGAACACGCCGATGTCCTCGGTCTCGGCCGCGAGGGCCGGCAGGACTGCCTTCGGCAGAGGTTCGAACGGCTCCACGGTGATGTCGATGCGTCCGGCCGTACGGCGTGTTCGCCAGGTACCAGCCGCCCGGCCGTCCAGCAGCAGCGCCGATCGGATCACGCCGCCGCCCGGATGGATCAGCGCCCGGTAGGGAGCGGGGACCGCGTGCTCCCTGCTCCGCCAGCCGAGCAGATATTCGTCGAATCCCGGCACCAGTCGTACGACCGGCTCACGGCCTGGTTGTGAGCGTGGGTCCTCCTCGGCCGAGTCCGGCGCTTCACGCCAGGCTCGCTCGACCTCACGCAGCGGCAGGCCTGACCACGCGGCGAGATCCGGGGGACCGGCGGGGTCATGGGCCCGGCGGTAACGTACGACCAGCTTCCGCATGGCCGTCTCACGGTCCGGGACGTCCGTGGGGACAGGCGAACCCAGCCAGTCACCGGCATGAACGTAGGTCGCCTTACCGTCCCGCTCCGGGCCGAGCACTACCTTCCCCGACCCCGCGGAGAGCATCGCCAGGTGCACGATCGCCTGTCCCTGCGCGGGCAGCCCCGCCTCGGTCAGTCGTCCGCCCAGTTCCGGCTTGGTGAGCGGGCCCTGACCCGCCAGGGCCGACTCTGTCACGCTCACGGCTCTGTCGGTGTCGGTGTCCACGCCGAGCTGCCGCAACCTGCGCAGCGAACCGGCCGGAGCGGGTTTGACCAGGGGATAAAGCCAATCAAGGTCATCCGCAGCGATCAGGTGCAAAGTGCCCCGTGGCCCCCAGCAGCGCACGACCGCGCCGGCTTCTCGGGTCGCGGTCAACTCCCAGGCCGTCAGGCCTGACATCCGCGCCCGCAAGGCCAAGGGGAACGCGCCCGGGTCCTGGGCCTGCACGGCCAGCAGGTGTCGCACGACCCCGACCGCCCCGCCGTTCCCCGACCGATCCAGGAGCTGGGCGCGAACACGCCGGGCGCGCACGTCCTCTGTACCGGTTGACCCCGTATTCACGCTCACTACGCCTTTCCCTTGCCGCGTAACCCACTTCCTCGGGCGACTACGTGGCGCCGGGCTCTGTGGCCTCGTGTCGCGGTTCGGGACAGCGGCCCGGTGCCGACGCCGGTCGTCACGTGCTCCTCAGGACGGAAGAGCCGGCTCCGACGCCATGGAGGAGCGTGTCGACGACGAGCGTGGCGAGCGCGTCGGTGCCGCCGACGACCTCGGGGCCGCTCCGCGTCGCCTCGTGGATGAGCGCGTAGTAGGCACGGCGCGCCCAGTCCAGGTCGACGTCGGCACGGAGCAGCCCCGCGTCGCGTGCGCGCTTCAGCAGTCGATCGCACCCGTCGCGCACCTCCGCGTGGATGCGCTCCACCTCCGGATCGGACGACGGGCGGCTCATCGCGAACTCCCATCCGATCTTGACCTGCAGGACGTTCGCGGTGACCTGGTAGAGCGCGACCAGTGGCGGCGTGGTGTCGGGGCGGGCAGCCAGCACGGCGGCGTGAAACCGCTGGGCGGCCCATCGGGTCATCGCGCCCACCAGCGCCTCGCGGCTGGCGAAGCGGCGGTGGACCGTGGTCCTGGCGACGCCGGCCGCCTCCGCGATCTCCTCCATCGAGGCCGCCGGGTTCCTGCTGAGCGTGCGCTCAGCGGCCTCGAGGATCGCCTGTGCGGTCCGTTGTGCGTCCGCACGGAGCGGGCGGTCCTGCAGTTCCACGTGCATCTCCCTTCTCGCGAAACAGTAACGCGGAACGACAGATGAGCGCCTAACTTGCATCATCTATGTTGCATCTAATACGTTCGCCGCGTCTACAGTGACGCCAATCGGTGAGGATGATCTGCATGGACATGCGGTTGAACGGCAAGATCGCCGTGGTGACGGGCGCGAGCAGGGGCGTGGGGCTCGCCATCGTGAGGGCGCTGACAGAAGAGGGCATGCGGGTCGTGGCCGGAGCGCGGACCGTCTCCCCCGAGCTGGACGCGACCGGCGCGATCACCCTGCCGGTGGACCTGTCCGTACCCGACGGGCCGGCCGCGCTGATCGAGCGGGCGCTGGACGAGGTGGGCGACATCGACGTGCTCGTCAACAACGTTGGAGGAGGCGACGGCGGCGAGGGGCAGACGGGTGGCTTCCTGGGCTTCGAAGAGGAGCACTGGCGGCAGGCTTGGGACCTCAACTTCCTGAGCGCGGTCCGCGCCACCCGGGCGGCGATGCCCAGCCTCCTCCGCCGCCGCGGAAGCGTGATCAACATCTCCTCGAACGGCGCGCGCACGCCACACGCGGGACCGATCCCCTACACGACGGCCAAGGCGGCCCTGACGGCGTTCGGGAAGGCGCTGGCCGAGGAGTTCGGCCCGCAGGGCGTGCGGGTCAACACGATCTCCCCCGGCCCCGTCCGCACATCGCTGTGGGAGAGCGAGAAGGGGTACGGGGCGGCGCTCGCCGCGTCGATGGGCATGGAACTGGACCAGCTGATCGACCAGCTGTCCGGTTGGATGGGCATGTCGACGGGCCGGCTGATCGAGCCCTGGGAGGTGGCGGCGCTGGTCACCTACCTCGCGTCCCCCAACGCGGCCAGCATCGTCGGAGCGGACCACCTCATCGACGGCGGCGCCGTCAAGACCGTGTGAGCACGCGGCACGCCGAACGGCAACCTTGCTGACGCCGGTGCTGACAACAGTCCTGGAAGGGAGGCGCCAGCCGTGCACGCGTCAACGCGGTGGCGGGCGTTTCCGTGCGGGTGGCGCTCAGGAATCGGCTAGGCGGCGGAACGGCCGGCGATCGGGCGCCGACGGCGGGCGGTGTCGGCCAGCACCGGCGGGCGCCAGGCGCCGTCCGGCTGGTAGATGTTCGTCCCGGGCGGCACGATTTCGTCGATCCGGTCAAGGGCGGCGTCATCGAGGGTGAGCGAGGCGCCCTTCAGCAGCGACTCCAACTGGTTCATCGTTCGCGGCCCGGTGATCACCGACGTGACGCCGGGATGCGCCACGGTGAAGGCCACGGCCAGTTCGGGCAGCGAGCAGCCGAGGCCGTCCGCGACCTCGACGAGCTGTTCGACGATGTCCAGCTTGGTGGCGTTCACGGGAAGCGAAGGATCGAAGCGCGCCGGCGTCAGCGCCGCGCGACCGGTGGTGAGATCGATGGACTGTCCCTTGCGATATCTGCCGGTCAGGAAGCCCGAGGCCAACGGGCTCCAGGTCAGCACACCCATTCCCAGACGCTGGCAGACCGGCAGCACGGAGGTCTCGATGCCCCGGGCCAGCAGCGAATACGGCGGCTGCTCGGTCCTGAAGCGCAGCAGGCCACGGCGCTCGGCGACGTGATACGCCTCGACGATCTCATCGGCCGGGAACGTGGAGCAGCCGAAGGCGCGGATCTTGCCCTGGTGTACGAGGTCGCTCAGCGTGGAGAGCGTCTCCTCGATGTCGGTCGTGTGGTCGGGACGATGAATCTGGTAGAGGTCGATCCAGTCGGTCTGCAGGCGCTTGAGGCTCTCCTCGACCTCCTTGATGATCCATCGCCGGGAGTTGCCGCCCCGGTTGGGGCCCTCGCCCATCGGGAAATGCACCTTGGTGGCGAGCACGACGTCGTCACGACGGCCGCGCAGCGCCTTTCCCACGATCTCCTCTGACTCGCCCGCCGAGTACATGTCGGCGGTGTCGACGAAGTTGATCCCGTGATCGAGGGCCGAGTGGATGATGCGGACACATTCGTCATGGTCGGAGTTGCCGACAGCGCCGAACATCATGGTTCCGAGGCAGTGGACGCTCACTTCGATGCCGGTACCGCCGAGGACGCGGTAACGCATGGTCATGCTCCCTTGGTGGTGGGGGTGATCATGTGGCCGAACTCTAGGTTCTAGAGTCGGCTCTAGGGCAACCCCCTACTCTGGGGGCATGCCAGAAACACCGTGCGCACAGGATCTGAGCATCGGACAGGTCGCAGAACGCACCGGTTTGAGCGTGCACACGCTGCGTTTCTATGAGCGTGAAGGCATCCTGGCCAATCCCGTACGACGCGGACCGGGTGGGCGTCGTTTCTACAACGAGGACGACGTGGAGTGGCTGCGGGTCTGCATCCTCCTGCGCGCCTCGGGCATGCCCCTGCCCACGATCCGCCAGTACACCGAACTCGTCAGGCAGGGGTCCGGCACCGAGGAGGAGCGGCTCACGCTGCTACGCCGACACCAGGAGCACGTGGTCGCCCAGATCGAGAAGCTGACCCAATGCCTGGACCTGATCACCTTCAAGGTCGGGGTGTATGAAGACCACCTCGAACAGGGTCCCGCCGGTCAGTTGTGCGCCGCTTCGTCATTGCCGGGAAACGCCGAAGACGATTAGTGCGGGGCGGCGCCGGAAATTCACGGTGGTTCAGAGGATTCCCGGTCGCCGCCATTGAAAGATCGGCCGGCGGTGATGGGGCACAAAGGCTCTGGCGGAGCCTCGCGCTGGACCTGGCCCGTCGCTCGCGGGGTCCGCAGCTCATCGGTTACGCCCACCCGAGCCTCGATCTGGAGAACGGGCGCACGGCTGTGGACTACGGGTCAGTCGCCCGCGGGACGGCGGAACAGGGCGGTTATCAGGAAAGAAGCACCGAAGACGGGGGCGTCGGCCGGCTGCTCCTCCATCCGGCGCATCTCGACCTCGGCGTAGTCGGAAAAGATCCAGCGCACCTCGTCCGGCGTGTACGCGAGGCCGCCGTGCAGACGGGCTTCGCGGTAGAACTCCTCGTCGGGCAGTTCGGAACCCATCGCCCCGGCGGCGAAGCAGCCGAGACCGAGATGACCGCCGGGGACCAGCACCCGATCCAAAAGGGCCAGGTAACTCACCCTGCGGTGCGGCGGCAGGTGGTGCAGACAGCCGGAGTCGTACACCAGGTCGTATCCGCCGGGCGTCAGGTCGGCGGTGAAGGCGTCGCCGCAGTGGAAGCGGATCTCGGCACCCGCCTCCCGGGCACGCTCCTCGGCCCAGGCCACGGCCGTCGGTGAGAGATCGATGGCGTCGACCTCGAAGCCCATCGAGGCCAGGTAGATGGCGTTGCGGCCGGGTCCGCACCCGAGATCCAGCGCTCGCCCCGGCTTGAGCAGCCCCCGCTCGATGTAGGACACCAGGCTCTCATCCGGCTTGCTCGCGAAGAAGGGGACCGGTTTCCCGCGATCGGCGTAGAAGTCGTCCCACCAGGACGACGCGTTGCCCGTCCACCGGTCCGCGTCGGGTGCGAACAGCCGGTCCAGCAGGTCCAGGACGTCGTCAATCGTGCGGATGGTTCGGTTCACTCGGTCTCCCTCAAGCGATGATCCGGCGTTTCTGATCGTATTGATGTGGAGGCTATATAAGAGCTGGTCAGATGCCGTTTCCCCGCACTCCAGCGGTCGCGGAGAGGGCTGTGGAGAGGCGCGCTGACATCACGAGACCAGCCGCCTCCGGGCACCGGCCGTCGCTCGGCAGCCCCTCACTCAGAGGTGGCCGCGGGCATCTCAGCGTCGCTTCCGGACCCGCTTCCCCGGAACGCGAATGTGTCCTTGATCACAATCTCGAAGAGGCCCGAGCCGTCGTCCCGGCTCGCCGACAACGTCCTTGCCGGCATCTCGGGATCGCCCTGGCGGACGACCATGGTGGGCCGGGTCTCGCATCGCTAGTGTGAGGGGATCACCGCGCATGGAGGAGCCGATGCCCGCTGGCCCGTTGGAGCCGGGAGACCCGCGCGCACTGGGGGATTTCGAGGTCGTCGGGCGGCTGGGCGAGGGCGGGCAGGGCATCGTCTACGAAGGCTGGAGCCGCTCCGGCGAGCCGGTGGCGATCAAGGTGCTTCGCAGCAGTGCGGATCCCGCCTCGCGCCGCCGGTTGGCCAAGGAGTTGCAGTCGGCGCTTCGGGTGCCTCCCTTCTGCACGGCCCGGGTGTTGGCGGCGGAGACCGACGGGTCGGCCCCTTACGTCGTGAGCGAGTTCATCGCGGGCCCCTCACTGCAGGATCGGGTGCGTGAACAAGGTCCCCTGAGAGGGGGCGACCTCGATCGCCTGGTGATCGCCACGGCTACCGCGCTCACCGCCATCCACAGCGTGAGAGTCGTCCATCGGGATTTCAAACCGGCCAACGTGCTCCTCGGCCCGGACGGCCCGCGGGTGGTCGACTTCGGCATCGCCCAGTTGCTCGACGCGAACACGATGCCCTCGTCGCTGTCCGGCACCCCGCCGTACATGGCTCCCGAGCAGCTCAAGGGCGTGCACGGATCGCCCGCGGCGGACGTGTTCTCCTGGGCCGCGACCATGGTCTACGCCGCCACCGGGCGGGCGCCGTTCGGCAACGACACAGTGGCCGCGATCTTCGGCCGGATTCTCAACGACGAGCCCGACCTCACGGACGTCCCGTCGCCGCTGCGGGAGACGCTGGCCGTCTGCCTGGCCAAGGACCCGGAGGCACGCCCCTCCGCTCGGGCGCTCATGATCCGCCTGGTCGACCCCGGAGCCGCGACCGTCACGGTCCCCGACGTCGGACCGGTGCCCACCGCCTACCTTCCCTCTGACTGGAGCGGCGCGGCGGATCAGGTTCCGGTCGCGACCGGTCCCGCGCCGACCAGACCGCTCCCCACTGCACCGCCTGAGGCCCAGAGTCCGCCCGGACCCGCGTACGGCCCTGCCCCAACCCGCCGGCTTGGCGGTTCCGATACGGCGCCCCGGCGGACGCGTGCCGTACTGATCGCGGTCACCGGCGTCACCGCGGCGCTCGTGGCGGCGGCGGTGCTGTACGCCACGGGGACGCTCGGCGGCTCCTCCGGCGACGGCGCGGCGCGGCCGGGGGGCGGCACCGGCACCGGCACCGGAAGCGGCACCGACAGCGGCACCGACAGCGGCGGCGACGCCGGGTCCCGCTCGGTCGCAGACGGGCAACCGCCTTCCACCGCATCGTCGACGCCGCCCCCGGCCGACGCGGGAGGCGGAGTTCCAGAGGCGTTCGCCGGAACGTGGACCGGCCAGGTCGTCTCGCAGGACGATCGGAAGAAGACCGCCGACGTCACGCTCACCCTGCTACGTGACCAGCCGACGGGGACGTGGCGTGCCGGTGCCTGCGAGCAGCAGGTCACGGTGACCCGGGTCAGGGATGGGAACGTCCTCGACCTGACCCGTGCACAGCGGGACCTGTGTCTGGGCGGGGACATGACCCTCACTCTGAAGGACTCGGCGACGCTGGACTTCGTGGGCCAGGAGGGCGCCGGAGCGCTTGAGTATCGCGGGAGCCTGCGCCGGTCCTGACGCGGACCGGCGCAGGCCCATAACCAGCGATCAGATGCCCGGACGGACGCTCAGCCCGCCCGCACGATCTGGAACGAGTAGGGCCCGGTCTTCGCCGTACCTGATCGGACCACGATCGCGTACCGGCCGTCTCCGTTGGAGAGCGGCATGTCGAACTCGTATCCGCAGAGGGGGACGGGCTGCCGCGGGCTCGCGATGTTCTTCTCCGCGGCATCGGTGAGCTCCAGCTCGATGGCCGTGCAGGCCCCGGCCCCACCGATGATCTTGATGGCCGACGCGCCGTCCGCATCGAACTCGAAGCGGTCGATGCGTCCCGGGACGTCCAGCCGCCCCGCGCCCGCCGGACTGCCCTCGCCGATCTGCAAGCCGATCGTCGCCTGGAACGTGCGGACCTTCACCGTCGCGATCCGGAAGCTGTACGGCCCGATGACGTTCGTGTTCCCGAAGATCTCCAGTCGGTGCTTGCCCGCCTTGGTCAACTTGACGGACGCCGTGCCCGCGCTGAGCGCGACGCCGGCCGGGCTGATCGGCTGGCCGTCGACCTCGGAGAACACCTGGAACTGGATGTCGTCGCCCGCCATGTCGGTGACGTAGAACTCCCTGGCGTCACCCAGGTCCAGGGTGAACTTGTCCCTCTGCCCGGCCCGGGTGAGCTCGGCCGCGACGGTGCTGCCGTCGACGAGGGCCCCACCCGGTTGCACAGCCGTCTGGGCCTGAGCCGGACCGGCCGTCTCGGTCGGCTCGGTCGGCTCGCTGTTCTCCACGGGTTGGGCGGTCTCGGCGGTCGGGGTGGTCTCGGCGGTGGCCGCGCTGGTCGCGCGCTCCGGAACGGACTGGTCGTTCCGGAGCGTGTTGACGCCGGCACCGCATCCGGTGACGGTCAGAAGCACGAGGGTCGCACCGGCGGCGAGCCGGAGTGGCACGCTGAGGCGTCCGCTGGGGGGAACTTTCATGACAGCCATTGTGCGAAGCCCGCTTGCAGCCCGCTTGCTTCACCACGAATTCCACGTGCGCCAGGCGACCGCCGTGCGTCACTCGGCGCGCCGACCTTCTCGACCGGCGGTTTTCCTCAACGGTGTCAGGAATGCGACGAGGCTGACGCCGAAGAAGACGGCGGGCAGCAGCGCCGCCGCACCCACGACCCAGAGTCCGCTGTTATCCGAAAAGAGTGCGTTGACCGACCAGGACACCCACATGACACCCGCGACGCTGATCGTGCCGATCCACGGATGACCGCGCCGTCCGGAAACGGCGGCGAGGATTCCCATGACGACGACCAACCCGGCCACCTGCCACGGCTGATAGGGGCCGCTGAGACTGCCGTCCGGCTCGACATCTCTTTCCTGGTCCCATCCCAGCCATGCGAGGTAATTCACCAATGACGCGACGGCCAGAATCACGCCGATCCGGGCGCCGTCTCTAATTCGGCGAGCACGTGATGATCCCTCGTTCACCATGGTCCCCACGCTTCCGACGGCTCTGGACGTCCGCAGCATATGAGCCGCCGGATCGCGTTCATAGGGATCAGGGGCCCGGCAGAGAGCATCACACGGTCCGTTCCGGACTCGGCTCCGATGGGCAAAGCTCCTGGACAAGGTCATCGGAGCCCAGCTCGCTGAAGGCGGGATATCCCTGCAGCGGGGGCGTTTCCCACCCTCTGGCGACATCTCTCAGCAGCGTCCGCATCGTCGCAGCGAGCGCCGGAAACTCCTCAAGGGTGCTCGCCATCCCCCAACGATGCTCCAGCAGTTGCCTCCTCGTGGGAACCGGCCGACGAGTGGGGTGAAGCGGCCCGTCCTCCAGGGTGCGCGGCAGCAGCGCCACCGTCGCGTCGACCGTCCAGACCACGATCGCCCGCCGCACCCCGGCCTGCCACACGGCGTCCCCAGCCAGTTCCGGGTACGCGTTCACGACCTCCGCGCGGAAGGCACGCTCGATCCCCTCCGCCAACCCGGTCGGCAGTCTGAAGACGCACCAGCAGGTGGAGAACGGCATGCGGCAGTACGCGGCCGTCAGAAAGACGGACTGAAAGCAGGCGGCCTCGAAGTCGATCAGGCGGAGACCGTCTTGGGTCAGCAGGTTGTTGTCCGGGCAGGTGTCGCCCGGTGTGAACGCCAGATATTCCGCCCCGACCGCCCCGATCTCCGCCAGTTCCCCGGCCAGTCCCTTCGGCACTGCGACTGAGGTTTGGTCAAGTAGTGCGAGCAGGTCGGCGAAGTTCCGCTCGATCCACGGTTCGTCCTCCCAGGACGGCACGCCCTTGTCATATCGGGCCCGCAGTCGCGCGAGATCCGCCCTTTTCGGCACGGATCCGGCGGCCAGCCGTCCAAGTCCGCGAGCCCAGGCCAGCAGGCCCGTGGCCGCGGCTTTCGGATCGTCCCCGAGTAACAGGTCGGCCAACGTCGGCGCGTCCCCGAGATCCTCCAACACCAGCAGCGGCACCGCGGCGTCCACCGCGATCAGCTCGGGACCGGCCAGCCGCAGCGAGAGCCCGGCCGCCTCGGACGCGAAGGAGCGCAGCCCCTCCGGCTCACCCGAGAACGCCTTGACGATCACACTGCCGCCGGAGGCCGTACGGCAGCGCACCACGGTGCTGCGCCGGCTGCCGCCCAGCTCGATCGGATCCGATAGTTCGGTGTCCAACAGATCGCCCGCCGCACGCAGGATCGAGTCCATCTCGGCATCCTGTCACCGCGACGTACGGCGCGGCACCTGCTTATCCATCACCGGGTGCGCTCGCTTCTCGGCGACTGCTCTGGCGTACTGAATCTGACGAGCAGGCTGGATTTCCTGCCGTTCAGCAACGGCGTCCATGACGACCTCGACGAGCAGCCAAGGCGTACGCGCTACCGCGAACTCGTCGGCCGCGGCGAACTCCCACCGGGGCACGCGACCGAGGACGGCGTCGCTCTGCACTACGTGGGCACCCGGCTCCACGACGTGCTCGGCGTCCTTCCTGATCGGAACGCATGGTTCGTCGAGCCGGACGGAGCAGGCCACTACCGCGAAAAGGTCCTTCCTGCTCGTTACTGGATCTCCTGACCCGCGCGCGAATGGCATGAATCGTGCCAAGCGCTCGTGGCGGCGTGCCCTCCTGGTGGCTTCCGAAGTCCCGTCGACGGCGGCCGCGCGTGCGGCCCCCGGATGCTCGGTCGGCCCGCAACTCGTCGGCTGCGACGTCAGTGGGCGGGACATGGGTAGTCCGCGTGCCGGTTGGGCGAGCAGCAGATGACCGCGCAGGTGAAGAATCGTCCGGCCGTCAGCCAGATCCCCCACTGCACGTCCACGCCGGAGCCCAGATCCTGTTCCGCGAACGCCAGCCGTACGGCCAGCCCGATGCGGGCCTCGTCCTCGGGGCGCAGGAACGAGGGTTCGGCGGCGCGATAGCGGTCCGCCAGCCACTCCACGGCCTCCCGTACGGTCGCCGGTGACGCGTCGATCCTTTGCGCCGGCTTGAGCAGCCAGTCGCACGTACGCATCGGGGGCAGCGGCGACGCCAGGAACACGTCGGCGTCGGCGGGCGGAGGCGGCGGGCGGCGTTCGCCTTCCAACTCCCGGTCTTCACCCGCGCCCGTCCAGGAGTAGCAATGGAGGTGCATCGGTCCCCGCCTTGTGGAGAACGGACCCGGCGCGCGATCGCGCGGGACAGGGGCGGCACGTGTCGGTGGCGCTCACCCCGATGGTGGCCGCACCGGCGGCGCGAGGCTCGGCACCGGGCGATGCGGAGCGTCGGGGCATCCGGGCCCTTGGCGTCACGCGGCGCGTAGGCGTAGTCAGCTCCCATAATCCGGGCCAGACCGACGTACCCGTCATCCGAGGGCCGGAGCGTCGCGCCTCTCGATCCCCTGGATCGGCGCGCGCCGTCGGTCCGCCAATCGGGGCCGAGAAATTCGTTTGCGCCTGTACGCCTAGGATCCCTAGGCTTAAACCTATAAGACATAGCAAGTTCCGTGCGGCCGCGTATGGCCTGAGGGCGGTCCGCCGCCGCACGGCGTCCGCTTCGACGGGGAGTCGTGACATGCAGCCCATCAGTGACAAAGAGATCCGCGGATCCTTCGTGAACTGCTCCAAAGGTGACGCCCGCCGGGCCAACCTGCCCAAAGGGCTGTCGGATCTCCCCTGGGACGATCTCGACTTCCTCGGCTGGCGCGACCCCGGCGCCCCTGAGCGCGGCTACATCGTCGCTGAGCGGAACGGCGGGGTCGTCGGCGTGACCTTGCGCCTCGCCCAGGACGTCCGCAGGAGCATCACCAAGAGCACGATCTGCTCCATCTGCCTGACCGCGCACTCGGGCACCGGTGTCGCCCTGTTCACCGCGCCCAGGGTCGGAGCGGCGGGCCGCCAGGGCAACACCGTCGGCACGTACATCTGCGCGGACCTCGCCTGTTCCCTGTACGTACGCGGCAAGAAGCGGGCGGACCTGGAGACGACGTTCGAGACGCTCACGGTCGAGGAGCGGGTCGTCCGCGCCGTCGTCAACCTGTCGGGATTCCTGGACAAGGTCTTCGAGGGCACACCCAGCGCCGCGACCTGAACCCTCCGCCCCCGCTGACCGGCGACAAGGACCGCGTCCGGTTCAGGCTCACCTGCTTGCGCTTGAGCCCTTCCGGACGCGGATAGGCCCGCTGACGCCTCCTTCAGAGCATCACGGCGGATGCGGTCGCCGCCCGGCGTCGCCGGTCGCCGGCGCGGTCTCCCGCTCCCCGCCGGACAAGACCGACCGTAGTGGTTGACATGAGTCCAGAACAGCGGGGACAGCGCTCGCCAGCTCATGATCACACGCCAAGTGGCCTGAGACATCTGCCTCGGCACGCCTTAATCATTGAGGCATTCGCTTTCGCGTTGTCTCACATAGGTTGGCGAGCCGCAGCTCAGCCGCACGGTCACACGCCAACTCGTTTGAGATGGGACATCCGAGCGGGAGTATGCGCGAGAAGTCGCTGGATGGCCAGGCCGCTGTCGGGGCAGATGTCGCGGGGTTGACGACCTTGCCTTGTCAGAACGCCTGGTGGGTAATGAAGACCGGGCCGCGGGTGCGGCCTTTGAGCAGGCGAGGGAGCAGCCGGGCGGCGTCGGCGTCCGAGTAGACGGTCTCCAGCACGAAGTCCTCCCGCGCCTGGCCGCGGCGGCGGATCTTTGCGCGCGCTCTTGGCCTTCACCCGAGCCTCCGCGCGGTCGGCAGCGTCCCGTGAACTCGTTTCCTGACTCGTGTGAAAGACGGGCGACACTACTTCCTTTGGAAGGCCCAACCCCATGCCGCTCAGTACGACCCTGTCTGACGCCGCCCTGGTCGAACGGTCGTGGCGAGATCCCGAGGATTTCGCCTTGCTGTTCGACAGGCACGCAGGACACATCCACCGTTATGTGGCCCGCCGGCTCGGCGACGACACGGCCGACGACGTCGTCTCCGAGACGTTCCTCACCGCGTTCAGGCAGCGCCGCGACTACGACACCGCCCGTCTGGGGGCCCTCCCCTGGTTGTACGGCATCGCGACCAACTTCATCCGCCGGCATCAGCGCACCGAGATACATCGCTATAAGGCGTACTCGAAAATGGGCGTGCTTCCCGACGCCGACGACTCCGCGGAACAAGCTCTTGAGCGGGCGAGCGCGCATGCCGTACGCCGCCCTCTAGCCCAGGCGCTCGCCTCATTGAAGGCCCGCGACCGCGACGTCCTCTTACTCGTGGCCTGGGCCGACCTCACCTACGAGGAGGTCGCCAACGCCCTGTCCATCCCGATCGGAACAGTCCGTTCCCGGCTCAACCGCGCGCGGGCCATTGTCCGCAACGCCCTCGGCAGCACCGACCCCACGACGGAGCAGACCTCATGAATGAACGGACCGACCTGACCGAACTCCGCGACCTGTTCGCCGACAAGGCACACCCCACGGCGGACCGCCTCGCCCCCGCCCGTACCGCCCTCCTGGCCGAAGCCCGCACGAAGCGCCGGCCCCGGGCCCGGGTGGCCGGCCTGCGGCGCCTGATGCTGGCAGGCGGCCTGGTCGCGGCGATGACCGCAGGAGTGATCGCCGTCCAGACGTTCAAGCCTGCCGCGCCCGCGAGCGCCGCCGAGGTGCTGAGGCTGGCGGCCGAGGCCGCGATCGCCACCCCGTGGCCGGAACCCCGCGACGACCAGTACCTCCACTACGAGCAGATCGCGGAGTCGCGCCCCGAGAAGGGGGTTCCCGATCCCGGTCCGCGCCGCATCAACGGCGAGTTCTGGGATTCCGTCGACGGCTCCCGCCCACGACTCAGCTGGGGCAAGCCGTCGAAGTCCCGCCCCCATCGCGGTCGCGGCGAGTACAAGGAACTCGCAACCCGGTGCCCCGGCCACGACCGCCTCACCTACGCCGACCTGCGGGGGTGGCCGACCGACCAGGAGCAGCTCCGGCACAAACTGGCCGAACACGGTAAGGAGATGGTCCTCAAAAAGGACACCGCGACCCAGATCTGGCGCGCCCTCGGCGTCCTCGCCCACCCGATGCCGCCCAAGCTGCAGGCGGCCATCTTCAAGATCGCCGCGACCCTGCCGGGCATCGAGACGGAAGAGCTCACGGACGCCACCGGCAAAACGGGCATCGCCGTGACCCGGGTGGACGACCGGGGCCGCGAATCCTTCATCTTCGACAAGACCTCCTACGTCTTCCTGGGCGGCCAGGAACTCGCGCCGGGACTAGGGCGTGAAGTCTGGTCCGTCACCCGTCCGCAGATCACCGACGAACTTCCGGCCTGGTCCAAATCCCTGAAGCCGGGCGGCTGCGTCTGAGCCTGCATCCGCCGGACGACAGGCGGGCCGCGTCGGCCCGCCTGCCTGCCTGCCTGCCTTGATCCAGCAGCCGGGCGGCGGGCGCCGCACCCGACTACGCGACGACGCGTGAATACGAATCGACCCTCCAGCGGAGTACAGGGTGTACCCCCACAGAAGGGACACCCGCGCATGGCCGCTCCTCCTATGCGCCGACGCGATCCGGCGACGGCGCGCTCCTCGCGCGATCGCGCGCCGAGCCCGTCGCCTCACCCACTCCACATCACATCGCGATTTTTCGCACCATTCCGGCAGATTTCCAGATTTTTCGAGGCGGACGCGACGGTCGGCGCACCCGTACGCCGGAAAAGCGAGCCGTTCACCGGAAACGCCGTGCGGGCGACGAAATTCCGTGAGCTAATGAATGGATGGCGAAGAGTCAGATGAAACGCCACCCAAGGGACCGAGTTGGATGCTTGCGATGAATTTTCAGCAAATGGCGACACTGTTCGGAGCCGACGACGACCTCCACCTGGGAGACGACGCTCACGCACTTCACCAGGATGGATATCCGGATGACACGGACTACCTGGACGATTTGGACGACGATTTCTGACATTTCCTGATTTATCCAGGACCGCGACGACCGGCCGAGGCATCGACGCCCCGCGCACACGACTCGACTCGCCGGTCAGTAATCGCGGCCAACGCACCATCCCCCTGCACGCACCACGATCCCTCAACCCATCAAAACGGGAATTGACCGAATTTTCGGCATTTCGTCGTTCCGGAGTCGCGGCCGATCCCCAGGCCGGAGCGGTTCCGACCGAGGGACCAGATCACGAGGTTTTTCCGGCATGAAGTTCACATTGGACGACGTACGGTCACGGACCTACAAGGCACGAGACGCGTGGTGGACCGTGTTCCTGGTGGACCCCCTCGCGGGTCGCCTGGTGGTCGGGACCGCGAACCGTACCTCGATCACCCCCAACCAGATCACCTGGGGCGCCTTCCTGCTCGGCCTGGGATCGGCCGGGTGCTTCCTGGCGGCGGACCGGGCGTGGCTACTCGCCGGAGCCGCGCTGTACCACCTGAGCTTCGTGCTCGACTGCATGGACGGCAAGATCGCCCGCCTCAAGGGCACGGGAACCGCGCTGGGCGGCTGGCTCGACTACGTCTTCGACCGGATCCGCGTGCTCGTCTGCGCCCTCGCCCTGATGTGGGGGCAGTACCAGGCGACCGGCGAGGACCTCTACCTGCTCCTCGGCATCGGGGTCGTCTTCCTCGACATGCTGCGCTACGTGGACGCGCTCCAGGTGGCGAAGGTACGGCGCCAGATGCGGCGGACCCTCAAGAATGCGTACGACGAGTCCGCCTCGGCCGGAGGGTCGCCCGCCCTGCCCCGGCGGCTGCTCCGTGACGACCCCGACCTGGACACGGTTCTGGATCTCGACCGCGACCCCGACCTGGACGCCGACGAGATCAGGCTCCGCACGCTGGACGTCGTCGACCTGCAGGAGGAGTTCCGCAGCCGGTTCGCCTGGTACATCGGCGTCCGTGAATGGCTGCGCGACCACCGGGTGCGGACGCACCTGGTCAGCGGCATCGAGTTCCAGATGGCGGTGTTCATCGTCGGCCCGGTGCTCGGGCTCATCGTCCCGGTCACCGTCGGCGCGGCGGCTCTCCTGCTGCTCTTCGAAGCCGCGATCATGTACAAGCTCTGGCTGTCGTCCCGCGACCTGGTACGAGCGCTCGGAGAGATCAAGGACGCGTCTCCGCAGGTGCAGGCCACGGCCGGAAACTGAGCCGCGCCCGCCCGGGTGCGGGCGGGGCCGGGATCCGGATACGGTCAGTCGCGTGGACGACTTCTTCGCGGGCGACAGCCGTACGAACCGGGAACGGATGCTGGCGGGCGACCTCTACATCGCGGACGATCCCGATCTGGCCGCCGCGTCGAAGCGGGCCATCCTCCTCGCGCACCGGTACGGCGAGGTCTACGCCACCGACCCGGACGCCGCGCGGCCCATCCTGGAGGAGCTGATCGGCTCGATCGCGCCGGACGCCCACATCCGGCCGCCGCTGTACGTGGACTACGGGGCGCACATCACGATCGGCCCCGGCACGTTCGCCAACTACGGTCTGACCGCGCTGGACGTCGCTCCGATCACGATCGGGGCGGACGTCCAGATCGGCCCGAACGTCCAGCTCCTCACGCCGACGCATCCCGTCGATCCGGACATGCGCCGCGCGAAGCTGGAGGCGGCCGAGCCGATCGTGATCGGCGACAACGTCTGGCTCGGCGGTGGCGTGATCGTGCTCGCCGGCGTCACCATCGGCGAGAACAGTGTGATCGGCGCGGGGGCGGTCGTCACCAGGGACATCCCGGCCGGGGTCGTCGCGGTGGGCAACCCGGCCAAGGTCATCCGCCACATTTAAGACGTACACCCCCGGACGGGCCGCTCCGGCTCAGTCCGGCTTCCGGGCGACGCCCCCGGCGAACGTGTGATAGGTGATCCCCTGCGCGGCCTGGTCACCGGGGCCCGGCCGCCACTCGGGCAGCGGGACCAGGCCGGGGTCGAGCAGCTCGAAGTCCCCGAAATAGGCGAGGATCTCGTCGCGCGTACGCCACCGGCCGGTGCCGAGGTTCTCGTTGAACAGCTTCTCGGCCGCGGCCGCCTGCTCGGCGACCTCGGGGTGAGCCGCCCCCGGGTTGTGGAAGTGCGAGATCGCCACGAAGCTGCCCGCGGGCAGGGCGTCCCTGAGCCGGGCGGCGATGCTCTCGGGGGCCTCGTCGTCGTTCAGGTGGTGCAGGATCCCGAACAGCAGCAGGCCGACGGGCTGGGAGAAGTCGATCAGCCGCCGCAGGTCCGGGTGGCCCGTGATCTCCTCCGGCTGCCTGATGTCGGCCTGGATGACCATGGTGGTGTCGTTCCTGGCCAGCAGCGCCCGGCCGTGCACCAGGACGATGGGGTCGTTGTCCACGTAGACCACGCGCGCCGCCGGGTCCACCTCCTGCGCGATCTCGTGGACGTTGCCCCGCGTCGGGAGGCCGGAGCCGATGTCGACGAACTGTCGCACGCCCGCCTCGGCGGCCAGGTGGCGGACGACCCGGCGCAGGAACTCGCGGTTGGCGCGGGCCGCCTGGGGAGCGTCCGGCGCGATCTGGAGGGCCATCTCGGCCACCTTGCGGTCGGACGCGAAGTTGTCCTTGCCCCCGAGCATGAAGTCGTAGACGCGCGCGACGCTCGGCCTGGCGATGTCGATGCCGGCCGGGGCCCGCTCCTGCCCGCCTTCGGCCGGGCTCCACTCCTCGGACACAGTGCTTCCTCCCGCTCGATCGATCAGGGACCGAACGAGATGATCCTAATGGGCAGATATCAAAAGATGTCAGCCTTGCGGCGCTTTTCGGGGAAATTCAGGAGGCCCGGCCACCGGAACGCCACAACTTCGGCAGTAGCACTGTTTGTTTATCGATGTCCCAGAAAAATCCCTTTTCGACCTGATTTACCGGGGCGGGGACGCGGGCTCCCTTTCCCCAGGTCCCGGCCCGCGCGGCTACTGGCATCTGCCTCGCAGCCAGGCCCGATACTCCTTCGTGTAGTTCGTCATCACGCTCTGCGGGGCCTGGTCGAGCACGGCCTTCCACTGGGACGCGTTGCCGCTCCAGGAAGGGGCGGGCTCGTTCCATCGCACGCTGTCGGTCCACCGCGCGGCCGCCCCCTTGAGAAGCGCGGGATGGCGCTTCGCCAGCTCCCCCTGGATCCAGGAGTCGGTCGAGTAGACCATGATCCGCTGCGAGCCCTGCCGCTCCTTGATCGGGTCCGAGATCTCCTTCCACGCCTGCGCCGCGTACCGGGAATCACTAAGGATGCTCTTCGTCTCCGGCTTGATCTCCAGCAGCGCGATCAGTCCCCGTGACCGCACGTGGTCCAGCCACTGCCGCAGCGAGTAGACCCCCTCCCCCTTGTACGGACCGCGGTTGATGCGCCGGCTGTTCAGGTTCCCCGCTCCGTACGCCCACCAGATATCGGTGATCTTCTGCTGGCCACCGGTGAGGCCATTGGTGGTGGTGTTGTGCCACATCACCGCCTTCGTCCCCTCCTTGGTGAGCTGAACGTCAGCCTCGACGCCGTTGGCTCCCCAGGCCTTCTGGTCGTCCACTCCCCGGAGGTTGTTCGGCTGGCGCACCTGGTCCTTCGCCCAGCCGTTCGCACCCTCGGGGTAGCCGCCGTGTCCGAAGACCAGCGGACACTTCGGCAGCGCGGCCGTCCCCGTCGGTGCGCCGGAGGCCGCGGCGGGCGAGGCGTTCACCACCGCGCCGCAGGCGAGGACGGCCGCCGCCGCCGACAGACCGGCCATCGTCTTCGTGATCGTCACGCGCTCCACCTATCGGAAATCGATCCGCCGAATCAGCAGGGGCAGGGTAGTGACGGGTTCCCGCACGATCAAGGCGTACAGGTCGCGTGGTGTTCACCGTCGGCATGGCGGACGCGGATCCCCGGCTCCGGTTACCGGCACAAGCCCGGCTGCTCTGATCACGGCGCCGCGGGTCCCGCCGGGGCGGCACTCGGCTCGGTATCCATCCCGCCGAAATCAGGACAAGCGTCCCTACCAAACAGGACGCATCATGATTGATCATTAAAACTCGGCATAATCGCCCAGCTCCGACCTGCGGACCGCGGGGGCGGTGACGGCCGCGGTACCCGGCGTACCGATCACGCGCGGGTGTGCTCACGGAGGTGGACAGGTGGTCTCGATCTTCGATACGGCGGCATCGGAAGGTGACGTCACGGGACGCGACCTGGGGCGGGCGGTGGAATCCCTGCTCGCCGGATGGGCCGAGCGCCTGGCCGTCCCCGTGGAGGTGTGGGCGCTGCCGACGAGAGAGGTGCCCGACGACACCGCCCGGCTCGCGTACCGCGTCCTGCTGGACGCGCTCGGCCGCGTGGCCGGCGCGCGGGAGATCTCCGTCGCGATGACGACGGGCCGGAGCCTGCGGCTGACCGTCTCCTGTGACGGCGTGCCCGCCGACGACGCGAGGGCGGACGAGGGGGCCGCCGCGGCGACCCCGCTGCGCGCCCAGGTGGCGGCGATGCGCGGGGTCTACTCCACCGGCTCAGGGGCGAGCGACCACATGACGATCACCCTGGAGCTCCCGCTGCCCTGACCGGCGACCGCGCTCCGACTTCCAGTGCGGCTCCGCGCAACGACCGGCGCCGTTCCCCTGCGTGCCTCATGCGCGGCGTCACGCGGCCCCCGACAGGCGCGCTCTACCTCGTCCACAGCGACTCCTGGACCGTCCGGGCCAGGGCCATCAGCTCGGCGGAGACCCGGTCCGGATGCCAGGTGAGCCCGTACGTCATGCGCAGGTCACCGGCGTCGAACGGCACGAAGCGCACGTCGTGGCGGCGGATCGAGCCCACGACCAACTGCGGCACCGGCAGCAGCCCGACGCCGGCCGCGACGAGGTCGAGCGCCGCGGCGAAGTCGTCGATCTCGTCCGCCACCGCGTGGAGCCGGTGCGGCCCGCCCAGCAGGCCGGCGAGCCGGGACCACATGCCGCCCGGCGGGCGGTTGCGCGGCGCCAGGACGCGATGCCCGGGCAGCCGCTCCGGACGGATCGTCGCCGCCGTCGCGAGCGGATCCCCCGCCGGGACCGCCAGGTGGCCGACCGGTACGTGGAACCGCGCGGCGGTGGTGAGCCCCAGCGGGAACGGAGCGCCGAGGATCGCCGCGGACACGTCTCCGGCCTCCAGGGCGGCGGTGGCGGCGCTCCAGCCCGCCGCCCGCAGTTCCACGCCGATCGCCGGTCGGCGGCGGGCCAGCCGCCGGGCGACCCGTGCCGCGAGGCCGCCGACGAGCGGCGCGTACGCCAGCCGGATCGCCGGCCGCTGCGCCGCCGCCAGCCGGGCGGCCTCGGCGCCGAAGGCGTCCGCCGTCTCCAGCAGCGCCTCCGCGCGCGGCAGGAGCGCGGCCCCGGACGGCGACAGCCGTACCTCCCGGCTGGTCCGCTCGAACAGCCGGAGCCGCAGCGCGCGTTCGAGCCGGCCGATCGCCTGGCTCATCGCCGGCTGCGACATGCCCATCTCGGCCGCGGCCCGCGAGAAGCTGCGGTGACGCGCGACGAGCGCGAAGCACCGGATGTCGCGCACGGGAGGGCTGGGATCCATGCTCCAGTATCGCCCGCTGATCCATAAGCGACGGCAATGGATCAAGCAGCCGCCGCGCCCGAGACGATCGGGGCTAGGATGCCCGGCCATGATTGAAGCCGACCATCTGCACACCACTCGTGAGTCCTACGACCGGCTCGCCGGAACCTACGCCGACTTCGCCCGCCCGTTGTTCGAGCAAGAGCACCTGGACCGCGCGATGATCGCCGCGTTCGCCGGATTCGTACGGGCCGGCGGTGACGGCACGGTGGCCGACATCGGCTGCGGCCCGGGGCACGTGACGGCCCACCTGCACACGCTCGGGCTGACCGCCTTCGGCGTCGACCTGTCGCCCGAGATGATCGATCTGGCCCGCCGTGCCCACCCGCACCTGCGGTTCGACGTCGGCTCGATGACCGAGCTCGACCTGGCGGACGGCACCCTTGGTGGCGTGCTCGCCCGCTACTCGATCATCCACACGCCACCGCAGCGGGTGGCGGAGGCGTTCGCCGAGTTCCACCGGGTGCTCGCCCCGGGCGGCCTCCTGCTGCTCAGCTTCCAGGCCCACGACGAGCCGTCGGCGCAGCCGGAGCCGTTCGACCACAAGGTGGCGCTCGCCTACCGGTGGTCGCCGGACCACGTCGTGGGCCTGTTGCGGGAGACCGGGATGGTCGAGGTGGCCCGGCTGATCCTCGCCGGACGTGAGGACACGACGCGGGGCTTCCCCCAGGCGCACCTGCTGCTCCGCAAGAGTGCCGAAGCCCAGCCATAAGCAAGGGCAATTGATCGGCGACGGGGCGCGGCGGCGTGGGCAGGATGCGCTCGTCCGTTCCGCCCGACCGCGCGCCGCGGTCTCGTCAGGGAGTCGCCATGACCGCCGTACGTCCGTCGCCCTTCCCCGCCTCCACCGTCCTCGGCTATCCGAGGATCGGCCCGGCGCGTGAGCTGAAACACGCCCTCGAGTCCTATTGGAGCGGCCGGACCGCGTACGACGAACTGGACAAGATCGGCACCCGGCTCCGCGAGGACACCTGGCGGCGGCTCCATGCCCTCGGCCTCGGCGCGGTGCCGTCCGGCACGTTCTCGTACTACGACCAGGTGCTCGACACGGCCGTGCTGTTCGACGCGGTGCCGGAGCGCTATCGAGGGCTGCCTCCCGAGGACGCCTACTTCGCGATGGCGAGGGGCGCGGCCGGGATCGCGCCGCTGCGCATGACCAAGTGGTTCGACACGAATTACCACTACATCGTGCCGGAGATCGGCCCGGACACGGCGTTCCGTCTCGCGGGCGACGCCCCTCTGGCCGAGGTACGGCAGGCCCGCGCACTGGGCCACGACACGCGTCCCGTCCTGCTCGGCCCGGTGACGTTCCTGCTGCTGTCGGAGCCGGCCCCGGACGCACCCGCCGGGTTCGCGCCGCTGGACCGGCTGCCCGACCTGCTCCCGGCGTACGAGCGGCTGCTGGCGGCGCTCGCCGCCGAGGGTGTCGCCTGGGTGCAGCTCGACGAGCCCGCGCTCGTGGCGGACCGCTCGGCGGAGGAACTCGCCGCCGTACGGACGGCGTACCGGCGGCTCGGCGCGGTGGCGGCCCGGCCCGCCCTGTTCGTCGCCACGTACTTCGGGGACCCGGGCGAGGCGCTGCCGGTCCTCGCCGAGACGCCCGTCGAGGCGATCGGCCTCGATCTCGTGCGCGGCTCCCTGCCCGCCCCTGACATCGATCTGAGCGGCAAGACCGTCGTCGCGGGCGTGGTGTCCGGGCGCGACGTGTGGCGCACGGACCACGACCGGGCGCTCGCCGCCCTCGTCGCCGTACGGGAGCGCGCCGCGCACGTCGTCGTCGGGACCTCCTGCTCTCTGCTGCACGTGCCGTACGACGTGGAGCGGGAAACCGACCTCGATCCCGCGCTGCGGGAGCGCCTCGCCTTCGCCGAGCAGAAGGTCGCCGAGGTGGTCGAGCTGGCCTCCCTCCTCGCCTCCGCCCCGGACGGCGCGCCCCGAGGAGCCGAAAGCCGCGCCACCCCCTCGCCCCCCTCCCCGGGACCGGCCGCGCCCTGTCCCCCGCGCAGCCCGTACGCGGTGCGCGCGGCGGCGCAGGCGGAGCACCTGCGGCTGCCGACGCTGCCCGTGACGACGATCGGCTCGTTCCCGCAGACCGGTGAGCTGCGCGAGGCGCGAGCGGCGCTGGCCGCCGGGCGCCTCGACGAGGCCGCCTACGAAGCCCTGGTCAGGAACGAGATCGCCCGCGCCGTCGCCGTGCAGGAGCGGCTCGGCCTGGACGTGCTCGTCCACGGCGAGCCCGAACGCAACGACATGGTGCAGTACTTCGCCGAACACCTCGACGGCTTCGCGGTCACGAGGCACGGCTGGGTCCAGTCGTACGGCTCCCGCTGCACCCGGCCCCCGATCCTGTACGGCGACGTGCGACGCCCCGAGCCGATCACCGTGCGGTGGGCCACGTACGCGCAATCTCTGACGGACCGCCCGGTCAAGGGGATGCTGACCGGGCCGGTGACCATCGTGGCGTGGTCGTTCGTCCGCGACGACCTGCCCCTGCGCGACGTCGTCTCGCAGGTGGCCGACGCCGTACGCGACGAAGTGCGCGACCTGGAGGCGGCGGGCCTCTCGATCATCCAGGTGGACGAGCCCGCGCTGCGCGAGCTGCTGCCGCTGCGCCGCGCCGAGCAGGACGGCTATCTCGCGTGGGCCGTGGACGCGTACCGGCGGGCGACGTCGGGCGCGAGCGACCGGACGCAGATCCACACGCACCTGTGCTACTCGGACGCCGATGAGATCATCGCCGCGGTGGACGCGCTCGACGCGGACGTGACGAGCGTGGAGTCGGCCCGTTCGCACGCGCGGCTGCTGCGCGAGCCCGCGGTCGGCGGGTTCGAGCGCGGGCTCGGCCCGGGCGTGTACGACATCCACTCACCCCGCGTTCCCGAGGTCGAGGAGATCGAGGAGTCGCTCCGCGCGGCGCTGAAGGTGCTGCCCGCGCACCGGCTCTGGGTCAATCCGGACTGCGGGCTGAAGACCCGGACGTACGAGGAGGTCGAGGCGGCCCTCGCGAACGTCGTCACGGCCGCGCGCAATCTGCGGGGAGATCACAAATGTCGTCCCCTGACCGTGGAATGACCCGACACCGAGATTAGGCTCCGAACCCGGCGTGTCCGAGCTGGTATTCATGGTCGGCAGAGATCCGAAAGGCGTGTCCCCCCAGCCTTCAGGTGTACGACCACAAACATGAAGGACGGACACAGTGAGATCAGCCAAGCTGATGTTGGCCGTGGTGTCGATCGCGGCCTCGGCTTCGCTCGTCGCCTGCGGCAGCAGCTCCTCCTCCGACGGGGCGTCGGAGACGGCGGCGACATCCGCCGCCGCGGCGAAGGGAGCCGAGAAGGCCGTTAAGACCGGTAAGACCGGCAAGGTCTCCGCGAACAACGCCCCCGAGAACGAGCTCGTCGCGGCGCTCCACGCGGCCGGGGTGCCGAACGCCGACCGCTGGGCGCGCGAGGTCATCGAGTACCGGCCCTACGCCGCGGACGACACCAAGCTCACCTCGCTCCGCAAGAACCTGGCAAAGCACAAGCCGGGCGAGAAGACCATGAGCAAGATCATCTCCGCGCTGACGGTGCCGTAACGCCGACGACGCGCGCAGCGCGCCGACACGGCGACGCCGCCCCATGCAACGGGCGCACGGCGGGAGCCCGCCGCCAGGGCGCCGGGGAAGAGCCCGGCGTACCATGTCACGCCCAGCGAGCTGGGGCGCGCGTCCCGGCGCGGAACACTCACGCGCTCGCGGCGTAGAACGCTCTCACGGGGAAGGGAATCCCTGTGACCGCAGGTCGCCGGAGACTCCGGCGCACGACGGACCGCTACCAGTGGGAGAAGGACCGCGCACTCCTCCCCGAGGACGAGCGGCGCCGGGCCGGCGCGGCCGAACGGGACACCGGGCTGTCCCGTGAAGAGCTGGAGTTCTCCACGGAGTTCGGCTCGGCCCCGGCGGGGGCCGAGCTGGCCCGGCGGTTCGGCGTGCCGGAGGGCACCCGCATGCTGTGCCGCACCTACCGGACCTGGGCGCGCGGCGAGAGCGCGCCGCTGAGCCTGGTCATCTCCTGGCTCGTGTACGACATGGCCGCCGCCAACCCCGCCCTCCTCGCGCCGGAGAACGAGCCCTGGCCGGGCGGCACGCCGCACCAACTCTCCACGATCGGCATCGAGATCGACCGGGTCGTGGACGAGGTCACCGTGCGACTTCCTCTGCCCGAGGAGGCGCGGACTCTGGACGTGCCCGGCGGCTTCCCTGTGCTGGTGCTCCGCAAGACCTCGATCGACACCGCGGGGCGCGTGGTCGAGATCGCCGAGTGCGTCCTGCCCGGCGACCGCACCGAGATCGTCTCCACCACGCGGCTGCTGCCCTGGCCCAGGCGGGATCGATGACGGCCGGGTGCCGGTTCTGTTGAGCCATTGGCCGCATGACGCGCCGCCATTTATAACGTCTCCGCCAAAGGGCGTGGAGGCAGGCATGGAGAAGGAATCGCGCATCGGCCTGGCCGAGACGCTCGGGGGAACGGACGAGGCGGCGGCACGGGCGACCGCAGGGGCGGCGCTCGTCTCCTCGCTTACCGTGGCCTTCGGCGCGCTGGTCGTGGCCCATGGCCGGCTCGCCCAGCACCTGGCCCGGAGCCTCGCGCGCCGCCTGGTCGCACGTCAGGCACGTTCCGTGGCCTGACGCGCTGGGCACGGGGCGTTTCCGGCCCGGTCGATACCATCGGCACCATGACATCTTCCGGCGCCGGGCAGGACGTGTTCCGCGGGCGGCCGGTGAGAGGGCGCGGGCGCGCGTTCGGTGTCCTCGGAGCGATCGCGGTCGGCGGGGGGCTGGGCAGCGTCGCGCGTTTCCTGGTCACCTCCGCCGTACCGGTGGGAGCGAGCGGCTTCCCCTGGGGCACCCTGGTCATCAACCTGTCCGGCAGCTTCGCGCTGGGCGCGCTGATGGTGTTCATCCTCCAGGTGTGGCCGCCGAGCCGGTACGTCCGGCCGTTCCTGGGCGTGGGATTCCTCGGCGGATACACCACCTTCTCCACCGTTGCCGTCGAGATCACACGGCTGGCCGCGCCCACGGCGGCCGTCTACGCGGCGGTCAGCCTCGTCGCCGGGCTGGCCGCGGTCTGGTGCGGCATGACACTCGCCCGGCTCGCCGCCCGCGTCCCCGTACGGCGTGGCCCACGGAAGGAGACGCGATGAGGCTGCACGGCGACGCCTGCCGGCTGACGATCTACGTCGGTGAGACCGACCAGTACCGTCACCGGCCGCTCTACACGGAGATCGTCCACCGGGCGCACCGCAAGGGCCTGGCGGGAGCGAGCGTGTTCCGGGGGGTCGAGGGGTTCGGGGCGTCATCGCTCATCCACACGAACAGGCTGCTCTCCCTGAGTGAGGACCTGCCGGTGTCCATCGTCATCGTGGACACCGAGGAGCGGATCACGGATTTCCTCTCGGATCTGGACGAACTGGTGACCGAGGGGCTGGTCACCGTGGAGCCGGTCGAGGTCTACCGCTACGTCGGGCGCCGCGCGTGACCCTGCTGCTGGTGTTCCTCGGCGGCGCGGTGGGTGCCCCGACCCGCTATCTGATGGACTGGCTGGTCCAGCGGTGGCACGACACGGTGTTCCCCTGGGGGACGTTCACGGTCAACATCTCCGGCTCGTTCGTCCTCGGCCTGCTCACCGGGCTCCAGCCGGGGCCGTTCGTCGCCACGCTGGTCGGGAGCGGCTTCTGCGGCGCCCTGACGACGTTCAGCACGTTCGGGTTCGAGACCATGCGGCTGATCGAGGAGGGGGCGTACGCGGAGGCGGCGCTGAACGCGGTCGGCAGCCTGCTGCTCGGCGTCCTGGCCGCGGCCGCCGGGTACGGCCTGGCCGTCCACGTCCTGTGAGCCGGAAGCGCTAGAGGATCTGCGGTTCCGCGCAGAAGACGGTGCCGTCGCCGGAGATCGTGACCGGGCCCTCGGAGGCGGGGACGTAGACCGAGTCGCCGGCGCGGAGCTTTACCTCGTCCCCGGCCTGGACCACGCCCTCGACGCAGAGCAGGATCCGCGGCAGCTCACCCGGCAGGGTGCGTCCGGCGCCCGGGACGATCCTGCGCAGCAGGAACTCGGGGCAGGGCGGCACGTACGCGTCGTCGCTCGGCTCGACGGGCAGCGGGACGGCTGAGGCGTCGGTGATCCGCAGCAGCTCGTCCACGTCGATCGGCTTGCCGGTGAGCCCGGCGCGCAGCACGTTGTCGGAACTGCCCATGATCTCGACGCCGAACCCCGAGATGTAGCTGTGCAGCACGCCCGCGCCGAGGAACATCGCCTGGCCGGGTTCGAGCTCGTGCCTGCGCATCAGCAGCGGCGCGAGGACGGCGGGATCCTCCGGGTACAGCCGGGCCAGCCGTGTGATCAGCTCATAGTCCGGCTGGTGGACGGCGGAGGCGGCCCACACGATCGACTTCACCAGGTCGGCCCGGGAGCCGGGCAGGCCGAGCAGCTCGCGCAACGCGGCCAGCATGTCACCGGCGGCGAGGCGCGCCACGACGGGCCGCAACGCCGCCACGCCGAGCCGCTCGACGAGCATCGCGGCCTGCTCGGGCGCGCGCAGCCCGGCGAGCGCGGTGAACGGCGTGAGCGCGCAGATCAGTTCCGGCTTGGGCCACGGGTCGCAGTAGTTCCCGTCTCCCCTGGCGTGGCCGTCAGCGGCCTGGCCCGCGGTGGGATGCACCTGGAGGGAGAGCGGGCGGTCCACCGCGATCAGCTTCAGCAGGTACGGCAGGCGCGCGCCGAAACGCTCGACCGACGGCCGCCCCAGCTCGGCCTCCGGGTCGGCGGCGATCGCGTCGATGAGGGTCAGCTCGACGCCGTCGCGGGTGAGCCGCGACGGCCCGGAGGGGTGGGCGCCGAGCCACATCTCGGCCTCCGGTCCCGAAGCGGTCCGCCCGGTCAGCCCGGCGATGGCGGTGCGGGAGCCCCAGGGGTAGGGCTTGATCGGGTTGGTCAGCAGATCCATCTCGAATTCCTCGTGGGTGGGGGAGCCGGGCTCACTCTGCCCGGACACGCTCAACGACGAATGAACCCGGGCTGAACCGCATGAACATTCCTCGCTCGTCAGGTCGATCCGCACCGTCGTGGACGGCGCCAATGCTACCCAGAGATCACGCGCTTCCGGCCGAACCGGCGCGACGCCGTCCTGCGGGACGTGCCTCGTTGACGCAGCGCAGCACCGGGTGGCGGACGAGTGCCTCGGGGGCGAGGTCGCCGCCGCTCACTCGGAACACCGCGGTCTCGCCGGGGAGCAGCGTGACGAGTTGGTCGGGGAAGGGTGAAGACGGTCTCGTAGGCCCAGTCGGTGCGGCCGATCCAGGTCAGCCGGTCCTCGTTGTCGTCGAGATAGGGGTCGTCGATGAGCCCCGCGGCGAGCAGGTCGGTGTGGACGCAACCGGGAACGGTCGCGGGACCCCGGCGACCACCGGGCGGAACTGCCCGGTGGAGGACACGGCGGTGACGGTCCAGCCGTCGTGCAGCGGGTGGTACGAGCTCACACTCTCTCCTTGGCCGGGGGCTGTCGGAACTCGGCGGCCGGGCACACGCCGGGCCCGGCACACGCCACGTAGTGGTCCTTCTCGGGCTCGGCCAGGTCACCGCGTACGGGCGTGCCCGGGGCGCGGTCGTGGAACGGGCAGGCGGTCGGGCCCGCCTGCTCCTCGCCCCGCCGCTCCGCCCGTTTGACGTGCAGCCGGGGGACGGAATCCAGCAGCGTCCGGGTGTACGGGTGCAGCGGGTCGCCGAAGACGCGCTCAGCTCCCCCAACCGGCCGACCGCGATCGTCTACGACAACGACATCATGGCGGTGGCCGGACTGTCCGTGGCCCAGGAGATGCGGCTCGACGTCCCGGCCGACCTGTCCATCGTGGCCTGGGACGACTCCCCGCTCTCCCAGGTGGTCCGCCCGCCGCTGACCGCGCTCAGCCGTGACATCCCCGCGTACGGCGCGCACGCGGCCCGGCGGCTGCTCGCGCTGATCGACGGCGCCGAGCCCGGCCCGCTGGAGGACGACGCCGCCCGCCTCACTCCCCGCGGCAGCACCGCCCCGCCCCCGGAGTCCTGACGCGATTCGCCCCACCCGCCCCGGGGCAGATCACGCCCGCCCTCCCTGTCCCCGGAGGGGAAGTCCGGCTGGCAGACGGCGCGAGGATGCCGGAACGGCGTCACTCCCCGGCGATCTCCCGTTCGTAGGCGGCCAGGGTGTCCACGAACAGCTGCCGCTGCTCGGCCGTGAGAGGTTCGAGCGCCTTCCGCCAGGCGGTGGCGCCGTGTCCCAGCCAGCCGTCGATCGCCGCACGGTGCTCGTCGGCGATGCTGACGATCTTCCTGCGCCGGTCGGCGTCGTCTTCGCGCCGCTCCAGGATGCCCTTACGACTGAGCTCGCTCACCATCAGGCTCACGGTCGTGGGCGCGACCTCAAGTCGGGCGGCCAGCCCGTTCACGCTCATCGGCCCGTCGAAGAGCAGGTAGGCGAGCAACGAGAGGTGCCGGGGCGCCAGCGAGAACGATCTCAGCTCCTCCGGGACCCCGAGCCGCTTCGCGCGTCCCACCATCCGTGGCATCACCAGCAGCAGTGTCCGGATCGCCTCGTCGACGTCCAGGCCGGGTCCACGACGCCCCGGGCTACCGGTTGACACTCGCGATCCCTCCAAATAGCTTGCGGGGCGACACGCCACCGGGCAGGCCGTGCCGTACGGCTCCGCGCGGCCGGGTCTGAGCCGGAAGCTCAGCCGGCACTGCCTTCTCTTCTGCGACGCGCTCCATGGCCACCACACCAATGAGGACGGGGCGTTCGCCGACTTCGAGAAGCGGTTCCCCTACCTGGCTCCTGCCCTGGACCGGCTCCGCAAGGAACACCGTGTGGTGGCCCAGGCCGTCGCCGACCTCCAGGCGCTTCTCGCCAACCTCACGCCCGAGGCCGACGAACTCTCCACCGGCACGTCGGTCCCCGAAGCCCGTGACACGGCCACTCCCGGCACCCGTCCCGCCCCAACCGACACCGACGACGCCGCCGCACTCCTGGCCGAACTGGAGCGGCTGTCCTCCCAGTTGGAAGAGCACTTCGCGTACGAAGAAGCTCACCTCATACCGGCACTGACCGGAGAACCCCCACGCACCAACTGAGCACATCCGGACTCGCCGCTCTTCTCCCAGGGCAGCGTCGGTGACCTCGTGCTCCTGAATGAACGCGGCCTAATGTGCGGATATTGATCTCTCAGAGCCAGCCGTACTCCTCGGCGATGAGGGCGGCCTCGGCGCGGGTGGCGGCGCCGGTCTTGCCGATGGCGGCGGACAGGTGGTTGCGTACGGTCCCGTTCGACAGGTGGAGCGCCTTGGCGATCTCGCTCACCGTGCCGCCGCGCCTGGCCTCGCGCAGCACGTCGCGTTCCCGTGCGGTGAGCGGGCCGGTCCCGCTGGCCAGCGACTCGGCGGCGAGGGCGGGGTCGACGACCCGCAGACCGGTGTGCACCCGCCGTACCGTCTCCACCAGGTGCTCCGGCGAGGAGTCCTTGACCACGAACCCGGAGGCGCCGTGCTCCATCGCGCGGGCGAAGTAGCCGGGCCGTCCGAAGGTGGTGCAGATCACCACCCGGCAGCCGGGGAGCAGGGCGCGCAGCTCCGCCGTGGCCTCCAGGCCGTCCTTGCCTGGCATCTGCACGTCGATCAGGGCCACGTCGGGACGCGTACGGCGGGCCGCGTCGAGGACCTCGTCGCCCGATCCGACCTGGGCCACGATCTCGATGTCGGGTTCCAGGGCGAGCATGGCGGCCAGTGCGCCCCTGAAGAGAGTCTGATCGTCGGCGAGGAGCACCCGGATCATGGACGGCTCGCCCTCAGCCGGAAGCCACCCTGCGGGAGGGGACCGGCCTGGAGGGTGCCGTTCACCGCGTGAAGCCGTTCCTCCAGCCCGGACAGCCCGTTGCCAGGAGCGGCCTCGGATCCGCGGCCGTTGTCGCGGATCTCCAGCGACGAGTCGCCGAGCTGTACCTCGCAGCGGGTGGCGCCACTGTGTCTGATCACGTTGGTGACCCCCTCCCGGAGCACGTAGGCGAACGGTTCGCGCAGATCGGCGGGCACGTGGTCGACGGCGGTGGGCAGGGTGGCCGAGATCCCTGCGGCCCGCAGCGCGACCCGGACGCCGCCCAACTCGACGGAGAGCGCCGGCCTGCGGTAGCCGGACACGGTGGCCCGGATCTCGGTGTGCGCCTCGCGGGAGAGGCGTTCGACATCGCGCAGCTCGGCGAGGGCCTGCTCACGGTCGCCGCCGCGCTCCAGCAGGCGGCGGGCCAGGCCGGTCTTGGCGGTGACGGTGGTGAGGGTGTGACCGAGCACGTCGTGCAGGTCGCGGGCGAGCCGGGCCCGCTCGGCCGCCGCCGCCAGCGTCTCGATCTCCTCCTGTGCCCTGCCGAGCTGCACCAGCAGCCGGACCAGCAAGATCACCACCGCCGGGGTCACCGTGCCGCCGACGGTACCCAGGATCTCGGTCCAGCCCAGCGAGCCCCGCGCGATCCAGGTAGCGGCCAGCCCCGCCGCCGTGACCGCCGCCGCGACCAGCAACACCCACTGCGAGGGCAGCAGCCAGGCCACGGCGGTGAGCGCGTAGGCGAGGACGCCGATGGCAGCGGGGTCACCGCGCAGCACGACCAGGGCGGCGCCGAGGACGAGCAGCACGCCGGCCAGCACGAGCCGGTGAGCCGGGCGCAGTGCGATGCCTAACAGCATGGCGAGCAGCCAGCACCCGCCGTAGACCACCGCGAGGGCCACCATAAGCGCTGACCCAGCCCTCGCGGCCTCGTAGAACAGCCACACCAGGAACAGCGCCAGGACGGCGATCACCCGCGCCGTCGCCCACCGGCTCTGGGACCGGGCGACGCTCCACACCGGCCACGCCGTGTCGCGGATCAGGCCCCTTCGTCGCACAGCAAGCACCTTAAGCCGTGGTCACCGGGCCCGTGCGGCGTCCTGCTGGTAGCGCAGGACCACGGCCGTGCCCAGCACCAGCGTGTACACGGCGAGTACGGCGGCGGCCCCCGTAACATCGCCATTCAGGGTCTCGGCGCGGCCGATCAGCCCCAGCCAGTAGGTCGGCAGGGCCTTGGCCACGGTCGCCAGCACGCCGGGGAACTCGGTCACCGGTATAAACAGCCCGCCGAGGAAGCTGAGCAGCAGCACGACGCCGCCCTGGTAGGCGGCCAGGTTCTGCGGCGTGGCGAACTGGCCGATGACCAGGCCCAGCAGGGCGAACGGCAACGTGCCCAGCCACACGCCGAGCACAGTGAGCAGCCAGCCCCCCGGGGAGAGGGTGATCCCGGAGGCGAGCGCGGCCGCCAGCGCGACCCCGGCGACCGGGGGAAGCGCCACCAGCATCGCCACGGCCCCCTTCGCCGTGAGGTATCCGCCCCCGGACAGCGGGGTGAGGCGGAGCTGGCGCTGCCAGCCCATGCCGCGCTCGACCGCCGTACGCGCCCCGACATCGATGGCGGCCTTGAACGCGCCGAAGGCGGCCAGCCCGCCCATGAGGTAGAGGTCGACGTCGCGGGTCCCGCCGACGACGTTCGACTCCAGCAGGTAGAGGCCGATCGGCAGGCCCAGCGCGAAGATGAGGAACCTCCCGCTCCGCGCCATCCGCCTGATCTCGAACGACAAGTACGTGGACAGCATCACGCCGACTCCTTCGCGGTCAGCCTGACGAACGCCTCTTCCAGTCCCAGGGCGCGAATCTCGACGTCGCGCGCGGCCGGGTGCACGGCCAGCAGCTCGCGCAGCACCCGGTCGGGGTCGCTACAGTGCAGCTCGGCGCGCTCGCCCCGCAGCTCCGCCGTTGTCACCCCGGGCAGCCCGAGCAGGCCCTCCAGCCGGGCGCCCGGCACGGTGGCTCGCAGCACCCGGCCGCCGACCGAGGCCAGAACCATGGCCACCGGGCCGTCGGCGACGACCTTTCCGGCCCGCATGAACACCACCCGGTCGGCGTAAGCCTCGGCCTCCTCCAGGTAGTGGGTGGCGAACAGTACGGTCCGCCCGGTGTCCGTGAAGTCGCGCATCGACCGCCAGAAGTCCCTGCGGCTCTCCACGTCCATCGCCGCAGTCGGCTCGTCGAGCACCAGCAGGTCGGGATCGCTGACCACGGCCATGGCGAACCTGACCCGCTGCTTCTGGCCGCCGGAGAGCAGCGCCCCCCGACGGTCCCCCAGTTCCTCGACCCCAGCGCGGCGCAATGCCTCGTCCACCGGCATGGGGGTGCGGTGCAGGCCGGCGATCACCTCCAGGGTCTCGCGCACGGTCACGTCGTCGAGCAGGGCGGCCTCCTGGAGCATCACGCCCACCCCGCCCTTCACCATCGCCTCGCGGGGCGGCAGGCCCAGCAGCGCGACCTCCCCCTCGTCAGGCGAGGCCAGGCCGAGCATCAGGTCGACCGTGGTGGACTTGCCCGCGCCATTCGGGCCGAGCAGCGCCACCACCTCGCCCGGAGCGATCACCAGGTCCACCCCGTCGACGGCACGGACCTCGCCGTAGTGCTTCCGTAGGCCGCGTACGGCCACCGCGGGTTCCACTTCATGTGTCATACGGCTCAGCATTCGCCCCCGGCGCCCGCCGTTCCTGCGCCGTTTGTCACGACGGACCCACGACAGATGTCACCCCTGGGGGTGATGGGACACATCCAGCCCGCGACCCACAGCGTTGGCATGACCGCCACCCCCACCAGGCCAACACGCGGAAACACCCCGCGGATACCGGGCAGAACCCGGATGTGCCCGCCCTGTCCTACACCGAAGCCGAGTTCACCACCCCGCAAGAACAAGGCGATCGCGTCCACCAGCAGGTGCCGCTTACGGCCCCTTACGGCCCTGCACCTGCTTGCGCGTCATAGCCGATCTGCTCGGCCCTCGCGGCTCTCGGCGGACTGTGAGCCCAAACGGCAGGGGGCAGCGGGTCGCGGCCGCCCGCACGGGTCCATCGTCGGACCCACAGCTGCACGGACCCATATCGCGACCCTCAGCCGCAGGCCCCGTGCGGGCGGTGTGGCGGTGCTTCTCGCGAATCATCACCTTCCGCGGCTTCGGTCCTCGCCGGGTCTCATCGTGCGAGCGCTTTCCGTCACCGAGGAAGACCGCCCTTCAATAGAGGGTCTTCATCGCGGCCCGCACATCGTCGAGGGTGGCCTGTGCGACCTCGTTGGCGATCTCGTTGCCGTCGCGGAGGATTCGGCGTACGTAGCCGAGGTCCTGGGCGTAACGGGCGCGGCGGTCGCGGATCGGGGCGAGGTGCTCGTTGACGGCCTCGGTCACGGTCGCCTTCAGCGCGGCGGCGCCCTTGTCGCCGATGTCCGCCGCCACGTCACGCGGGTCGCGGCCGAGACACAGCGCCGCCAGCAGAACGAGGCTGGACACCTCGGGCCGGGCGGCCGGGTCGTACGTGATGTGCCGCTCCGGGTCGGTCTTCGCGCCGCGAATGAGCCGGGCGGTCTCGTCCGCGGTGGCGGCCAGACTGACGGCGTTGCCCCGGCTCTTGCTCATCTTGGCGCCGTCGGTGCCCAGCAGCAGCGGCGCGGCCGACAGCAGGGCGTCGGGTTCCGGGAAGACCGGGGCCGCGCCGTTGCCGTACCGGTCGTTGAACCGGCGGGCGATGGTGCGGGTGAGCTCCAGGTGGGGAAGCTGGTCCTGGCCGACCGGGACCAGGTTGGCCTTGCAGAACAGGATGTCGGCGGCCTGGTGGGCGGGGTAGGTGAACATCAGGCCGCTGACCGCGGACTGGCGGGACTGGGCGATCTCGTCCTTGACGGTGGGGTTGCGGCCCAGCTCGGCGACCGAGACCAGGCTGAGGAACGGCAGCAGCAACTGGTTGAGCGCCGGGACGGCGCTGTGCGCGAAGATCGTGGTCCGCTCGGGATCGATGCCCGCCGCGAGGTAGTCCAGGACCAGGTCCTCGACGTATTCGTCCAGGCGCTCGGCGACGTCCCGGTCGGTCAGGACCTGGTAGTCGGCGATGATCAGGAAGGTCTCCACCCCCAGCCCCTGGAGCCGGACGCGGTTGTGGAGAGTGCCGAAGTAGTGGCCCAGATGCAGCCGCCCGGTGGGCCGGTCCCCGGTGAGGACCCGGAACCGTCCGGGATCCTTCCGGATGAGTTCCTCCAGCTCAGCGCTGCGTTGCCGGGCGGCGAGCACCCCGGCCGTCGTCCCGCCGGTCGTCTCGGCGGTCGTCATGGATGCCTGTGGATCGCCTGTGGATATCCCCTCGTCGTCTGTGGACAGGGATGTGACGGTGGTCGTCATGTTTCTCCTCCTCGGTCTGTGGCCGGCACGCCATCCGGAGGAGGCCCCGTTGTACGGGAGAGCATCAAAAAGGGCCGTCCATCCGAACGGCCCTGGGTCGCGCGCGTGAGAGTGGCCGCTCCTACGAGGAGCGCCACCAGCTCAGGCACGACGAACGACGCATGGGAAGAGCATACTTCCGCTTTCGCAGCGGGAACACCATGCCGGTTGCACAATGAGGATCCGGCACGGCGTCGCCGTACCGGATCTCACGTGTTCTGGGCCGGGAGGGCCGACCAGTCGATGGCCAGGCGCTGCGGGTTCGCGGGATCGGCCCAGATCTGGACGACCCTGCCAGGAAGGACGGCACCCATCAGGAGGCGCGGCAGGATCTGGCGGTGGCTCACCGGGTACGGCGCCCCGCCCGCGGGCTGGACCTGGAGGTCGAAGGCGACGACCACCTGGTCGTTCACCATCGTCCCGGTGTCCCGCATCGCGGTGATCAGGGCGCGACAGGGGACGCCGGAGCCGATCAGCTCCTGGTTGCCCGTCCCCATGAAGTCCTTCATCCGCCCCAGTACGCCGGTGGAGGGCCCCTGGCCTCCGGCCAGCCTGGTGGTGAACACCGTCACCCCGGTGATCAGCAGGAACAGCCCGATGATGAAGACCGGTACGCCCCAGGACATGGTGGACAGGGAGCTCATGCCGTACACGCCGCCGATGAGGAGGACGAGGCCGACGGCAGCGCCGACTAAGAACGCATTTCGCGCCATACTTCACAACCTTTCGCCTGTTTCATACGTCACAGGGATAGGGACGCTCACTTGACCATCGCTTGCAGCCCGGTTGCCGCCACGGCGATACGCGATGTTCAGGGTGCATCGCTACACTTTCCGCGATTTGCCGCTTTCGGGCTCTCTGACGCGGGCGACGGCCCCCGTCCGAATCTCAGGAGTTAAGAACGTGGGTCTTGTCGACGTGCGGCCTGCGCTTCCCGTGGAGGAGCCGCCCGCTCCGCCATCCCCGCCCAAATGGCGGGCCTGGCTCTGGGCGCTGCTCGCGGGCGTCCTCGGCGCGGTGACCGGCGGGGCGACCTTCCTCGTCGGCGGGTACGTCAAACTCACCGGGAACGTCAAGCACGAGGTCATCGCCAAGCAGGACCTCGGCGAGCGCCCGGTGAAGATCAGCAAGGCGATGAACGTGCTGATCGTCGGGTCGGACCAGCGGGACGGCGCGAACGCCAAGTACGGCAAGTTCGAGGGCGAGCGGACCGACACGATCATCCTCGCCCACATCTCGCCGAAGCGGGACGGCGCGATGCTGATCAGCTTCCCCAGGGACTCGCTCGTCCAGCTCCCCGCCTGCCCGGCGAAGAACGGCCTCCCCGGCCAGCGAGCGCACGTCGGCATGATCAACGAGTCGTTCAACTCCGGCGGCATCGCGTGCACCTGGCGCACCATCGAGGCACTGACCGACATCCACATCGACCACTTCGTCAAGGTGGACTTCACGGGCTTCAAAGGGATGGTCAACGCGCTGGGCGGCGTGCCGGTCTGCATCCCCGAGGCGATCAACGACAAGAAGGCGCGGCTGACCCTGCCCGCCGGCCGCCAGGTGCTCAAGGGCGAGCAGGCGCTCGGCTACGTGCGGGCCCGCTACAGCCTCGGCGACGGCTCCGACATCGGCCGGATCCAGCGACAGCAGATGTTCCTCGCCTCGATGGCCAAGAAGGCGATGAGCGGCGACACCCTGACCGATCCGAAGACGCTCTTCGGCTTCCTCGACGCGGTCACCAAGTCGATCACCACGGACCCTGACCTGACCGTGGGCGTGATGAAGGACCTCGCGATGAGCGCGGAGGGCCTGACCGCCGGGCAGATCCGGTTCGTGACCACGCCGTGGCGCTACTCCGTGGCGAGCCCTGGCCGGGTCGAGTGGGTCCAGCCGCAGGCGAACCGCCTGTTCAAGATGGTCGCCGCCGACCAGATCAGCAAGGGCGTCAAGAGCGGCGAGCAGAAGATCCCCAAGTCGCAGATCCACGTCATCGTGGAGAACGGAACCGGCAGGCAGGGACTCGGCACGACGGTCGCCGCCGAGTTGGAGCAGCGCGGCTACCACATCAGGAAGATCTCGTCCGCGGCCAAGCCGTACGCCAAGACCGTCCTCATGTACTCGCCGAACGGCGAGGGCCGGGCGCCCCGGCTCTACCGCGAGCTGCTCACCGCGCGGACCCACCGCGCGCAGAACGCGAAGACGCAGACGCTGGTGCTCGTCCTCGGCGCGGACTGGCAGGGACTGAAGCCGCCCAAGACTCTGGACGACGTCGAGGGCTTCGACGCGACCCAGGACAGTTGCACCGCGAGCTGACCGGGATTCCACCGGATCCGTTACTGATCTGTTATGTCGTTCGTTCGGCGGGCAGTAGCCACGGATACCCGGACGTGGAGTGCTGCGGATGCGGATCGACTGGCGGAACCTCGGACAGGCACTGGGGCTGACCCTCGCCTCGGCCATGGTCTGGGGGATCGCCCACCTGGCTGCGGGCCGCACCCGAACCGGCCTCGTGCTCGCGGGCGCGTACACGCTGCTCCTCGGGACCGTGTTCACCGCTGTCACGGCGTTCCGCTCCGCGCTGCTGGATCTTGTCGTACGACCGAACTGGCTGACCGGCCTGATCGCGACGGCGCTGGCGATCGGGTTCTGCTGGTCGGCCGTCATCGTCTCGTCGTACCGGGTGGTGCGGCCGGCGGACCTCGACCGGGTGGAGCGCGCCATCGGGACCGGGGCGGTCGCGCTGCTGTGCCTGCTGGTCACCGTGCCGATGGCGTTCGCCGGGCGGCTGGCCTACGTGTCGCGGGACGTGCTGCTCACGGTCTTCGACGGAGGGGCGCATCGGCCGGACCCCTGGGCCGGGAAGCAGCGGGTGAACATCCTCCTCGCCGGCGCGGACGCGGCCGGCAACCGGCCGGGCGCGCGGACCGACAGCGTGACCGTCGCGAGCGTGGACACCCGCACCGGCGACACGGTGCTCTTCGGCCTGCCGCGCAACCTGGAGCACGTGCCGATGCCGCCCGGCCCGGCGCGGGACGCCTTTCCCAAGGGGTTCACCGGCGACGGCGACGATGAAACGCCCGGCCTGCTGAACGAGGTGTACCAGTGGGCCGAGGACCACCCGCGGATCGCCCCCGGCCCGCCCAAGGACCGCGGGATGCGGCTGCTCAGGGACACCGTCTCCGGCATCCTCGGGCTGCGCATCGACTACTACGCCATGCTCGACATGAAGGGCTTCGCCCAGATGATCAACGCCATCGGCGGGGTCACGGTCACCATCAGGCAGGACATCCCGTACGGGCTGGAGGGCGGCGTGCTGCAGGCGGGCCGGCGGCGCCTGGACGGGCAGCAGGCCCTCTGGTTCGGCCGCTCGCGTACGGACAGCGACGACTACGTGCGGATGGCCCGGCAGAAGTGCCTGCTCAACGCGGTCGCCAAGCAGGCCGACCCGATGGCGGTGCTGCGCGGCTTCGAGCAGATCGCGGACGCGACCAAGCGCTACGTCACGACGGACGTGCCGCAGGACATGCTGCCCGCGGTACTCCAACTCTCGGAGAAGATCAAGACCGCGCACATCCGGAGCCTGCAGTTCGTGCCGCCGCTGGTGAACACGGCCCACCCGGACTGGGGCCTCATCCGGCGCGAGGTGGCCACGGCCCTGCGCCCCCAGCGACCGGGACACTCAGGGCACGCGGCGCGTTCCCCTCAGCCGTCGCCGCACCCGTCGTCGCGGAGCACTCCCCAGTCGCTCGACAACATCTGCTGATCCTCGCCGAAAAACCTATCGGGCTTGACGGGAATATGACCCTGGGCTTCAATATCTGCTAAGCCGACTTATTTAGTAGGAAAAGCAGGGAGAAGCCATGAGCGTTCGCAGGCTCCGGGGGATCACGGCCGCCGCCGTCGCGACCACCGCCCTGATCACGGCCTGCGGGGGAGGCAGCGGTTCGGGGGGAGACGGAAAGGTCAAGCTGGCGCTCGTCGCCTACTCCACCCCGCAGGCGGCTTTCACGGAGATCATCGCCGCCTTCCAGAAGACTCCCGAGGGGAAGAACGTCACCTTCACCCAGTCGTACGGCGCCTCCGGCGACCAGAGCCGCGCGGTGGCGTCCGGGCTCAAGGCGGACATCGTCGAGTTCTCCCTGGAGACCGACATCACCCGCCTGGTCAAGGCCGGACTCGTGGCCGAGGACTGGAACAGCGGCGCGACCAAGGGCATCCTGACCAAGTCGATCGTGGTGATCGGCACCCGCAAGGGCAACCCGAAGAACCTCAGGACCTGGGACGACCTGGTCAAGCCCGGCGTCGAGGTCATCACCCCGAACCCCTTCACCTCCGGCGCCGCCCGGTGGAACCTGCTCGCCGGGTACGGCGCGAAGTCCGACAAGGGCGCGAACCAGGAGGCCGGGCTCGCCTACCTGGACAAGCTGCTGCACAACGTTCCGGTCCAGGACGACAGCGGACGCAAGGCGCTGCAGACCTTCACCGTCGGCAAGGGCGACGCACTGCTGACCTACGAGAACGAGGCGATCTTCGCCCAGCAGAACAAGCAGGAGCTGGAGTACGTCGTCCCCGACGCCACGCTCCTGATCGAGAACCCGGTCGCGATCACGAAGAACTCGGCCCACCCCAAGGAGGCCGCGGCCTTCCTCAAGTACCTCTACTCCGTCGAGGCCCAGACGATCTTCGCCAAGAACGGCTACCGCCCGGTGGTCGACGGCGTGAACGGCTTCACCTGGCCCAACCCGCCGCAGCTCTTCACGATCCGGGACATCGGCGGCTGGGACACGATCACCAGCGAGTTCTTCGACCCGAAGACCGGCAAGGTCGCCGAGATCGAGCGCAAGCTCGGCGTCGCGACCGAGAAGTGACCGCCATGACCGGCCGGAGTGATCCCCGCCAGGGGTCCCACACGCTTACGGGGTCGACATGAGCGTGGAAACCCCCTCCCGCACCGCTCCCCCGCCGCGCGCGGGGGCGCGGCGCCGCCGGCGCGTCTCCGGGGGCACCGCCCTCGGCCTCGGCTCCGCCGTGCTGTACCTGAGCCTGATCGTGCTGATCCCGCTCGCCCTCGTGGTGGTGCGGTCCACGGACGAGGGGCTCGGCTACTTCTGGAAGGCGGTCACCACGCCCGACGCGTGGGCCGCGCTCACCCTCACGATCGGCGCCTCGGCGGTCGTCGCGCTCGTCAACCTCGTCCTGGGCACTCTCATCGCCTGGGTGCTGGTCCGCGACCGCTTCCCCGGCAAGGCGATCGTGGACACGCTGATCGACCTGCCCTTCGCCCTGCCGACGATCGTCGCCGGTCTGGTCCTGCTCGCGCTGTACGGCCCGGAGAGCCCGCTCGGGGTGAACCTGGCCTACAGCAGGGCCGGCGTGGGGCTCGCGCTGCTCTTCGTCACGCTGCCGTTCGTGGTCCGCACGGTGCAGCCGGTGCTGATCGAGCTGGACAAGGACATGGAGCAGGCCGCGGCCTCGCTCGGGGCGAGCCCGTTCCAGACCTTCCGGCGGATCATTCTGCCGAACCTGGTGCCCGCGATGCTGTCCGGCACCGCGCTGGCGTTCACGCGCGCGATCTCGGAGTTCGGCTCGACCGTGCTGATCTCGGGCAACCTGCCGTTCAGGACCCAGGTCGCGGCGGTCAACATCTTCAGCCAGATCGAGGGGGACAACACCACCGGCGCGGCGGCGATCTCGACGGTCCTGCTGGTCGTGGCCCTGGTCGCCCTGCTGGCGCTCGACCTCCTGCAACGATGGGGGAGCCGCCGTGGCTGAGTCCGGAACGATCGACACGAGCACGGTCGACACGAGCACGGTCGACACGAGCACCGGCACCACCGCCCAGAACGGCACGCGCGGCGTCTCCAGGTACGTCCTGCGCGTGATCGCCGTCGGCTACCTGTTCTTCCTGCTGGTACTCCCGGTCGCGCTGATCGTCTGGCGGACCTTCGGCGACGGCCTGGGCCCGTTCGTCGAGGCGCTGACCTCGTCCTCGGCACTGCACGCGTTCCAGGTCACCCTCGTCGTCGCGCTGTGGGCGGTCGCCCTGAACACCGTCTTCGGCGTCGGCGCCGCCCTCCTGCTCGTCCGGCACGACTTCCCGGGGAAGCGTCTCCTCGGCGCGTTCGTCGACCTGCCGATGGCGGTGTCCCCGGTCGTCGTCGGCCTCGCGCTCATCCTGCTGTACGGCAGGTTCTCCCCGGTGGGCGGGCTGCTGGAGAGCTGGGGCCTGCAGATCATCTTCTCGACGCCCGGCATGGTGCTCGCCACGGTCTTCGTGGCGCTGCCGCTCGTGGTGCGGTCCGTCGTCCCCGTCCTGGAGGAGCTCGGCGACGAGCAGGAGCAGGCCGCGCACACGCTCGGGGCGAGCCGCTTCCAGACGTTCCTCCGCATCACGCTCCCCGGCATCCGCTCGGCCCTGGCGTACGGCGTGGTGCTGTGCCTGGCCCGCTCCCTCGGCGAGTACGGCGCGGTCGCGGTCGTCTCCGGACGTCTGGTCGACCAGACCCAGACCCTCACCCTCTTCGTCGAGGAGCGCTTCCAGAACTTCGACCAGCCGGCGGCGTTCGCGGCGGCCACGGCGCTCGCGCTGCTCGCCGTCGTCACCCTGCTGCTCACCAGGCTCCTGCGCCCAAAGGACTGACATGGCCATCGAAGTACGCGACGTGAACAAGTCCTTCGGGACCACCCCCGTGCTGCGCGACGTCTCCGTGGACGTCGCCTCCGGATCGCTGACCGCCCTGCTCGGCCCGAGCGGCGGCGGAAAGTCGACGCTGCTGCGCGTGATCGCAGGGCTGGAGCACCCCGACACGGGGACCGTACGGATCTCCGGTGTGGACGCGACGCGGCTCTCGCCGCAGCGGCGCAACGTCGGTTTCGTCTTCCAGCACTACGCCGCCTTCAAGCACATGACGGTGTTCCGCAACGTGGCCTTCGGGCTGGAGATCCGCAAGCGGCCCAAGGACGAGATCCGCAGGCGGGTCATGGAGCTGCTGGAACTGGTCCACCTGGAGCGGATGGCCGACCGCTATCCGTCCCAGCTCTCCGGCGGCCAGCGCCAGCGGATGGCCCTCGCCCGCGCCCTCGCCGTCGAGCCCGAGGTGCTGCTCCTCGACGAGCCGTTCGGCGCGCTCGACGCGCAGGTGCGCAAGGAGCTGCGGACCTGGCTGCGCCGCCTGCACGACGAGGTCCACGTCACGACCGTGTTCGTCACCCACGACCAGGAGGAGGCGATCGAGGTCGCCGACACCGTCGTGGTGCTCGCCGACGGCGCGGTGGAGCAGGTCGGCAGCCCGTCGGACGTGTACGACAACCCGGCGAACCCCTTCGTCATGCGCTTCCTCGGCCCGGTCACCGAGATCGGCGGGAGTCTCGTCCGCCCGCACGACATCGAGATCAGCACGGAGCCGCGGCCGGGCGGCGACGAGGCGTCGGTCACCCGGGTGGTCCGGCTCGGCTTCGAGGTGCGGGTGGAGCTCCTGGTCGACGGCCGGGAGGCGTGGGCGCAGGTGACCCGCGGCACCGCCGAACAGCTCGCGCTGGCCCCGGGCGCCACCGTCCACGTCCGGCCCACACCGGGCGCGCGGTCGCTGGCCCTGACCGGGGCGTGACCCCGACGGCACATGCGGCTTTCCGCCCGTACCCAGTACGCCCTGCGCGCCGCAGTGGAGCTCGCGGCGGCGCCACCCGGTCCCGTGCCCGCGGAACGGATCGCGACCGCGCAGGACATCCCCCGCAGGTTCCTCGACAACATCCTGCTGCAGCTCCGCCGGGCCGGGCTGATCAACAGCCAGCGCGGCCCGGACGGCGGCTACTGGCTGGCCCGGCCCGCCGACCAGATCTCCCTGGCCGACATCATCGTGGTGATCGAGGGCGTGTCGCAGGAGAGCGAGCGCTTCCCGGGGGTTGCCGGGCCGCTCGCGGGCGTCTGGACCGCCCTGCGCGAGTACGAGCACACCACGCTCACCGAGATCACCCTGGCGCACATCGCGAGCGGGTCTCTCCCGCCTTTGTAGTGTTCGCGATGGTTCGTGGCAAAGATCCACAGAGCGTGTGCTTCATGTGCAAGACTCCCGATCCAGTCATGTTCGCCGTTGCGCAGAGGCAGGCGGGATGGGAACTCCGGGGCAGCTGATCGTCCGGCGCTACCGGCTGGTACGGGCCCTCGGACAGGGCACGACCGGCGTCGTCTGGGAGGGCCGCGACACCCTGCTCGACCGGCCCATCGCCGTCCGGGAGGTGCTGCTCCCCCCGTGGCTGCGCGAGGGCCGCCGCCTGGAGATCACCCGGCGACTGGCCGGCGAGGCCCGCCAGGCCGAGCGGCTCCGGCACCCCAACATCGCCGCCGTCTACGACTACGCCGAGGACGAGGGCATCCCGTACGTGGTCATGGAGCTGGTCCGCTCCCGCTCGCTGGACGGCGTGGTGGCCGGCGACGGACCGCTGCCCGCGCCGCGCGCCGCCGCCGTCGCCCGCCAGGTGCTCTCGGCCCTCGCCTACGCCCACGCCGCCGGGGTACGGCACGGCGACGTACGGCCCGCGAACGTCCTCCTCGGCCACGACGGCCGGATCCTGCTGGCCGACTTCGGCGCCTCCGTGCTCGCGGCCGACCCCGCGTTCGCCCGGGAGGCCGCCGGTCGCTCCCCCGCGCACGGAGCCCCGGTCAGCGCCCTCCGGAGCGCGTTGGCCTTCCTCGCTCCGGAACGGCGGGACGGCGTCGGCCCCACGCGCGCGGCCGACCTGTGGGGCCTGGGCGCGACCCTCTACGCGGCGGTCACCGCCCGGCCTCCCGTGGCCGAGCGGGGGGCCGATCTGGCTTCGGTGCCGGAGGCGCTGCGCCCGGTGGTGGGCGGCCTCCTGGCCAGGGATCCGCGCAGGCGGCTCGACCCCGAGGACGCCGACCGCCTGCTCGCCGAGTTGGAGCCCCCCGCCGAGCCGCCGGTCACGACGCGGAGCCGTACGCGACTGGTCACGGGAGTGGCGACGGCGGCGGTGGTCGCCGGGGCGCTGGGCGGTTGGGCGGTGCTCCGGCCCGGCGCCACCGTGGACGCGGCGCGGATCCCGCTCGCCGGGCCCCTCGACCCCACCTCGGCCCAGACGTCGGCGGCAGCGCTGACGTCGAGCGCCACGCCGTCGCCCGAGCCCGTACGCGCTGCCAGGCTGAAGCTGCGGTGGTACCGGCCGAGCCCACCCGACCACGGATGGCGGGCGGCGGTCCCCCGCGGCTGGACCCGGTCCCCGGGCAGCCCGTACCGGTGGCTTGATCCGGCGGGGGACGCGCGGTTCGAGATCGAGATCACCCGCCAGCGCGGAACCGACCCCCTCGGCTCCCTGCGTGAGGCCGAGGCGGTCCTCTACCCCGACGTGAAGGCCTACCGGCGGCTCGGCCTCGCCTCCGTGTCCAGCGAGTACGGCACGGCCGCCGACTGGGAGTTCACCTTCCGGCCCGGCCCGTCGCAGGCGCGTACCGGCCTGAAGAGGGGCGTGACCTATCACCAGTTCCGGCGGGTGCTGTCCACGGAGGCGACTACGAGCGTGCTGACGTGGACGACCACGGCCGAGGACTGGGAGACGCTGCGTCCCACCTTGTCGAGGATCGTCACCCTTTTCACCCCGCCCACGGCCTGACGCCGGCTCTCCACCGCCCCTTCCTGCGCGGTTCTCCTTCGCGAACGCCCTCGCCTGTGACATCATCACGCTTGTCGCTGGAAATGATTTTCATAACCATGTTAAGGAGGGCAGCATGCGAGTGGCGTTCGTCGGCAAGGGCGGCAGCGGCAAAACGACGTTGTCGTCGCTTTTCGCGAGATATGCCGCGCAGATCGGCACAGTCGTCGCCATCGACGCCGACATCAACCAGCACCTCGGCCTGGTGCTCGGCGCGGCCACGACGCCGCGCCCGCTCGGCGGGATGATCGGCGAGATCAAGGAGTACCTCCGGGGCGACAACCCCCGGATCCGCGACGCCGCCTCGATGGTGAAGACCACCCCACCCGGCCGGGGCTCCCGGCTGATCCGGCTGGACGACCCGTTCTTCCCGTCGGTGCGGGTCGAGGGCGTCGCGCTGATGGTCACCGGCCCGTTCGAGGAGGAGGACCTCGGCGTCGCCTGCTACCACTCCAAGGTGGGAGCCGTCGAGCTCTACCTCAACCACCTCGTTGACGACCAGGGCGAGTACGTCGTCGTCGACATGACCGCCGGGGCCGACTCCTTCGCCTCGGGGCTGTTCACCCGGTTCGACGTCACGTTCCTGGTCGCCGAGCCGACCAGGCAGGGCGTGAGCGTCTACCGGCAGTACCGCGATCACGCGGCCGACTTCGGCGTCGCCCTCGCCGTCGTCGGCAACAAGGTTCAGGATCAGCGCGACGTCGACTTCCTGCGCGAGCACGTGGGAGACGACCTGCTCGCCTGGTTCGGGCACTCGCCCGCCGTTCGCGCGCTGGAACAGGGGCGCCCGTTCACGCTGGACGACCTGTCGGGCGACGACCACGACGCGCTCGCCATGCTGCTGAAGCGGGTCGACGCGCAGCCCAAGGACTGGCGGAGGTTCGGCACGCAGGCGGCGGAGTTCCACCTGCGCAACGCCCGGGCGTGGGCCGACCGCGCCACCGGCGAGGACCTCTCCACCCAGATCGATCCGGAGTTCGTGTACGGCCCCTAGCCCGGCAACTTGTCGCCTCCGCGACATCTGGAGGCGCGTCCTCCCGGCCTAGCGTCACGCTCTGAGGCAGGCCAGTCCTTTTCATCCCTTTCGAGAGGAGAAATCATGTCCCTGACCGTTTCCACCGAACTGCTCGACCAGGCCCGCACCGGCGAGGTCGACGACGCCGCGTTCGTCGCGTGCGTCCGCGACTCGCTGCCGTACGCGTGGTCCGTCATCAGCGGCCTGGCCGAACAGCGCGACCGCTCCGGCGCCGAGTTCGCCGACAACGAGGTGCCCCCGCCGGACGAGGCCGCCCGCGGCCAGTTGCTGCGCTGCCTGGCCAGCGACGCGATGCGCGGCGCGCTCGAACGCCACTTCGGCGTACGGCTCGCCTTCCAGAACTGCCATCGCGTCGCGGTGTTCCACCCCGCGGCCGCCGAGGCGTACGACGAGTTCGTGACGCCCCGGGCCCAGATCCTCAACCAGAAGCCCGAACTCGTCGACTGCTGACGGGGACGATCGGGCGGCGGTCAGCCGAAGAGGGAGAGCTGGCCCTCTCCGGCGAGGGCGTTGCGGTGCCGCTTGAGATGCCGCCACTTCGGCAGGTCGTCCATGTACGACCACGACAGGCGGTGGTGGGGCGTGGGCCCGAGCTCCGCCAGCGCCTCCTGGTGCGCGGGTGAGGGATACCCGGCGTTGTCGGCGAAGCCGTACTCGTCGTAGCCGAGCGAGGCCATGAGCGCGTCCCGCCGGACCTTGGCGATCACGGACGCGGCCGCGACGGACACGCAGGAGAGGTCGGCCTTCGTCTGGCACCGCACCGCCCAGGGCGAACCGAGGTAGTCGTGCTTGCCGTCCAGGATCACCGCGCCGGGCCGCTCGGGCAGTTCCGCGAGCGCCCGGCGCGCGGCGCGGCACAGCGCCTCGGTCATGCCCAGCGTGTCGATCTCCTCGACCGACGCCTCGCCGTACCCGATGCCGACGGCCCACGCCTCGATCTCGGCGACGAGGGCGGTACGGCGGGCGGGGGTCAGCAGCTTGGAGTCGGTGAGGCCGTCCGGCGGCGGCGACATGTCGGTCACCACGGCGCAGACCGCGACCGGGCCGGCCCAGGAGCCGCGGCCCACCTCGTCGACGCCGGCGACCGTACGCGCTCCGGAGGAGCACAGAAGCCGCTCCAGATCATAAGTTGGACTCACATCAGGACAAGCTACTGTCCCGGTCGCGGGACACGCGTAGATAGCCGAGATCGGCGGCGAGATAGCGGGCGGCCACGTGGAGAGCGCGCAGCGTGGCCGCCACCGAGGGCCGCTGAACGCTCGACTCCCGGGCCACCGCGTACACCCGGCGCTCGATCGGCGAGCCGGGGAACTCCCGTACCACGACGCCCCGCACGCCGGCCGCGAGCGCGAGGGCGGGCACGGCGGCGATGCCGATGCCCTTGGCCACGAGACTGAGGATCGTGCCGAGCCCCTCGAACTCCCAGGCGATCGGGGGCAGCCCGCCCACGTCGGCGAGCAGCCGGTCGACGGCGGTGCGGGACGGCTCGCCGTCGGGTGTGGCCATCCACGACTCCTCGCGCAACGCGGCCAGATCGACCGGCACCGAGGTGTCGGCCATCGGGTGGCGGCGCGGCACGACGAGCACCAGAGGGTCGGTGAGCAGGGGGAACGCCTTCAACGTCGCCTGGCCGTGCACGCGTCCCCACCAGTCATCCACCAGGGCGATGTCCACCTCGCCCGACTCGACCTCGCGCAGCCCCCGTCCGGAACGGCTCTGCCGCAGCCGCAGCGACAGCTTCCGGTGACGCCGCAGCGACTGGGCGAGCGCGGGCGCGAAGGCCACCGCGGCGGTCGGGAAGGCGGTGACCACGACCCTCCCTGAGGGGGTGGACGCCTGCGCGGACAGCTCCGACTCCGCCGTCTCGACCATGGCGAGGATGCGCTCGGCGTGCGCGACCAGCCGCCGGCCGGCGTCGGTGAGCTCGGCGCTGCGGGACGTGCGGTCGATCAGGACCGCCCCGGCCTCCCGTTCCAGCGCGGCGAGTTGCTGCGAGACCGCCGACGCGCTGTAGCCCAGGGACGACGCGGTGGCCGCGATGCTCCCCCTCCTGGCGAACTCACAAATCAAGATCAATCGCCTTAAGTCGAGCATCGGTTTTCCTTACTCCTACCACCGAAAAGCCTCGCTTGTGCTGATGCCTATACCCAACCACTCTGGGAACGTTCCGAACACACCGGGCCTATCCGGCGATTCTCTAAAACGGGATGAGGGCCGCCGGAATCCCAGGAAAGGCAACCCCAATGAATGTCACCCTGTCGGCCACGCTGGCGGCCAACGAGGACATCGAGCGAAGACGCCGCGCCGGGCAGCGAGTGCTCCACCTCGCCTTCGGCGAAGCCGGCCTGCCGGTCCACCCCGAGCTCCGCCGCAGGTTGTCCGAGGCCGGCGGCAGCAACAGCTACGGGCAGGTGGCCGGATCCCCCGAGCTGCGCGAGGCCGTCGCCGGCTACTGGTCGCGCCGCGGCCTGCCGACCGACCCCGGCCTCGTCGCGTGCGGCCCCGGCAGCAAGGCGCTCCTCTTCGGGCTCATGCTCGCGCTGGGCGGCGACATCGTGCTTCCCAGGCCGAGCTGGGTCAGCTACGCCGCGCAGGCCGAGATCATCGGCGTCCGCCCGATCATGGTCCCGGCGCCCCCCGGCGAGGGTGGGGTGCCCGACCCCGATCTGGTCGCCTCCGCCGTCCTGCACGCGCGGGCGCAGGGCCGTACGGTGACGGCGCTGCTGGTCACGCTGCCCGACAACCCGACCGGCCGGCTGGCCCGCCCCGAGACGGTACGGCGTCTCGCCGAGCTGGCCCGAAGCCTCGACCTGACCATCATCTCGGACGAGATCTACCGCGACCTCGTCCACGACCCGGTCGCGGCGTACACCAGCCCGGCCGAGATCGCGCCCGAGCGCACGATCATCACCAGCGGGCTGAGCAAGAGCCTGGCGCTCGGGGGCTGGCGCATCGGCGTGGCCCGGCTGGTCGACCACCACCTGCGCGACCGGCTGCTCGCGGTGGCCAGCGAGATCTGGTCCAGCGCGGCGGCCCCGGTCCAGCACGCGGCGGCGTACGCCTTCACCGAGCCGGGCGAGCTGGTCCAGCGCGTGGCGGAGAGCAGGAGGCTGCACGGGATCGTGGCCCGCGCGGTCGCCGACCGGTTCGTCAAGGCCGGGGCGTCGGTCGCGCAGCCGCAGGGCGGTTTTTACCTATATCCGGAAATTCCGGGTTTCTCGTCGTCGGCGGAGCTGACCGCGACCCTGATCGAGGAGCACGGCATCGGCGTCCTCCCCGGCACGGCCTTCGGCGACCTGCCCGCCGCGCCGCGCGTCCGCGTCGCCACCAGCCTCCTGTACGGCGAGACCGCCGAGCAGCGGTTGGCCGCGCTGCGGGCGGACGATCCGCTCGCGCTGCCGTGGATCGCGGAGGCGCTCGACCACCTCGAACGGGCCCTCACCACCCTCGCCGAAACCCGGCATGTTCGGGGAGGTGAGGCCGCTTTCGGGGCCTCGTCACACATCACCGTGGGGGCTGCCACGCCCGCCTGGTGATCGTTTCCAAATTTTTACTCTCCGTGGCCGCCGATCATGCCCACACTCACCGCCCTGACCTGCGGTTATACGGCTAGCCTGGATGCTTCACCGGAGGCTTCGAAAGATGTCTCCTACCATTTGGCACCGAGAGCGTACTCGAGCCCTCATCATGTGCTCATGCCCGCTTTTGTCACCCTGTCCGGGCGCTCCGTGCGCCTGGAACCGCTCAGCCTCGCGGTCGTCGACGACCTCGTCGCCGCGGCGAGTGAGGACCGTTCTACCTACGCCTTCACTCGCGTTCCCGCAGGCCGGGAAGAGATGGTCTCCTACGTGGAGGCCGCCCTGGCTGAGCAGGCGGAGGGCCGTACGCTGCCCTTCGCCATCCGGTGGCTGCACACCGACCGCGTGGTCGGTGCCACCCGTCTGATGCACCTGGAGTACTGGCAGGGCCCCATGCCCTGGCCGCCGGGCGCCAAAGGCGTGGTGGGCGAGGTCCCGTCCGTGGCGGACATCGGTTACACCTGGCTGGCGGCGTCAGCCCAGGGCACCGGTGTCAACAGGGAGAGCAAGTTCCTGATGCTCTCCCACGCCTTCGAGACCTGGCAAGTACACCGGATCACCCTGAAGGCAGACGTACGCAACAGCCGATCCCGGGCCGCCATCGAGGCCCTCGGCGCACGCCTGGACGGCGTGCGACGAGCGGACAGCCGAGGCGCCGACAACACGGTCCGAGATACCGCGTACTACTCGATCCTCAGCCCTGAATGGCCGGCGGTTCGAGAACGGCTCCTGGCGAGGCTCGGCCTCGTCGTAGCCGCCTGACCTTCCATCCACGGACCACCACACGAAACGACGCGGCCCGTCCTCTTCGCGAGGACGGGCCACGCTCGTTTCCGGGCCCAGGCCGGCGGGATCGAGGACGGTGCGGGCGTAGCGGCGCATTTTTCCGTTCTTCCGCTTTCGAGGACGGTCCCCCGGCCGACGCCCCGCGATAAGCCGCCGTTCCTCCAGGGTTCTTTCACCGCTCTGCCCGCCATTTGCCCCCGTCGGGAAAAGGAAGAAGTCCCCCGCCGGGCACCCCACGCCCGGGGAGGACCTCGCCATATCGCCAGAGCATGGCCGCCCCCGCAGGGGCCATGCTCGATGTCCACAGCATCACTCGCCGGACTTGTCACCCGATCAACGGACAATCAACGCTTCGATTAACGACTCGGACGCTCCCTATTGGCCCGGTCTTCGCGCATCTATCATTTGGGCAGGAAACTTCCCATTGAATATGCGTATGGAGACGACGTAATGGCAGGTCGCGCCACCGGGGACGGTCTGCGCTTCGCGATCCTCGGCCCCGTCCTCGCCTGGCGCGACGGGATCGAGCTCGATCTCGGCACGCCCCTGCAACGTTCCATCCTCGCGATGCTGCTGCTCAGGCAAGGCCACCCCGTCACACCGGACGAGATGATCGACGGCATCTGGGGCGAGGAGGCGCCACCCCGGGCCCTCGGAGCGCTGCGGACATACGTGTCGCGGCTGCGCACCGTCCTGGAACCCGGCCGCTCGCCGCGGACCCCGCCCGAGTTGATCACCTCTGTGGGCCGCGGCTACGCGCTGGTCCTCGGCGCGAGCGGGCTGGACCTCGCCGACTTCCAGCGCCGCGCCGCCTCCGCCGACGCCGCCCGGCAGGCCGGACGTACGCGCGACGCGGCGGAGGCGCTGCGCGCGGCCCTCGGCCTGTGGGCCGGAGAGCCGCTGGCCGGCGCGGTCGGACCGTACGCCGAGCGGCAGCGGGACCGGCTGGCCGAGCGGCGGATGACCGCCGTCGAGACCCTGATGGACCTCGACCTGGAGCTCGGACGGCACGCCGACGTCGTGTCCGAGCTGGTCGCGCTCACCGCCGACCATCCGCTGCGCGAGCGGCCGCGCGCCCAGCTCATGCTGGCCTACTACCGCTGCGGACGGCAGGCGGACGCCCTGGCGGTGTTCACCGAGACCAGGCAGGCGCTGATCGACGAGCTCGGCATCGAGCCCGGCGCCGACCTGACCACCCTGCACCGGCGCATCCTCGCCGCCGACCCGGCGCTGTCCATCGCCACGCCGTCCTTCGCGGAGACCTCCGACGCGACGCCGGAGGCGGCGAGCGGGAAGCCGGCCGCGGAACAGGGAGCGGCCGTCGAGATGCCGCGGCCCGCCCAGCTCCCGGCCGCCGTCACCGACTTCACCGGGCGCGCCGCGCTGGTCAGCCGGCTGCTCGCGCTGCTCGCCGAGGACGAGGGCGTGCCGGTCGCGGCCATGTCCGGCATCGGCGGCGTGGGCAAGACCGCGCTCGCCGTCCACGTCGCCCATCTCGCCCAGGACCTGTTCCCCGACGGCCAGCTCTACGCCGACCTGCGCGGCTACGGCGCGGAGCCGACGCCGCCCGAGACGGCGCTGGTCGCCTTCCTGCGCGCGCTCGGCATCCCGGTCGACGTCATCCCTGACGGCCTGGCCGAGCGGTCCGCGCTGTTCCGCTCGCTGCTGGCCGAGCGTCGCATGCTCGTCCTGCTGGACAACGCGCGCGACGCCGAGCAGGTCGAGCACCTCCTGCCCGGGTCGGCCGGGTGTGCCGCCGTCATCACCAGCAGGGGCAAACTGGCCGACCTGCCCTCGGCCCGGCTCGTCGACCTCGATGTGCTGGAACCCGACGAGGCGCTGTCGCTGTTCGCCGCCGTCGCCGGCCCCGACCGGGTCCGGGCCGAGCGGGCCGCCGCCATGGACGTGGTCGCCGCCTGCGGCTTCCTGCCGCTCGCCGTACGCATCGTGGCGGCCAGGCTCGCCGCCCGTCCCTCGTGGACGGTCGCCTCGCTCGTCCCCCGGCTCGCCGACGAGCGCCGCCGCCTCGACGAGCTCAAGATCGGCAACCTCGCCGTGTCCGCCACCTTCGCCCTCGGGTACGGCCAGCTCGACCCGCAGCAGGCGCGGGCCTTCCGGCTGCTCTCCCTGCCCACCGGATCGGACATCTCCGCCCTCGCGGCCGCGGCCGTCCTGGACATGCCGCAGGGTCCGGCCGAGGACCTGCTGGAGTCACTCGTCGACGCGAGCCTGCTCGAAGCCCCCGCGCCGGGGCGGTATCGGTTCCACGACCTGCTCAAGCTGTTCGCCCGCAGGCAGGCCGAGGACGCCGAGGAGCCCGCCGAGCGGACGGCCGCGCGGCGCCGCCTGCTCGGCTTCTATCTCGCCTCGGCCAGGTCCGCACACCGGCTGGCCTACGAGGGGAGCGCGATCGCCGACGCCCTCACCGACATCGGGGTGCCCGGCCACACGTTCTCCTCCGCCGACGAGTCGGTCGCCTGGCTGTCGGTCGAGGCCGAGGACCTGTTCGCCGCGATCGGCCAGGCCGTCGAGTCCGAGAGCCTGCTGCTGCCCGCCGCCGACCTGCTGCTCGCGATGGAGCCGCTGCTGGAGTCCGGCACGAGCAGCCGGGAGTTCGAGCAGCGGACCCGGGCCGTCCTCGCCGCCGCCCGGCGGGCCGGTGAGCGGCACGGCGAGATCCGCTGCCGCTACGTCCTCGGCCGCGTCCTGTTCGGGATGAACCGGCTGGACGAGGCGGAGCGCCAGTTCCAGGAGGCGCGCGCGCTTTCCCTGGAGACCGGCGACCACATCGTGCTCGGCGAGACGTACAACGCGCTCGCGGTGGTCGCGGGCCGCCTGCGCCGCCACACCGAGGCCCTGGAATGGTTCGGCCGGGCGACCGAGGTCTACCGCGAGGTCGGCAACCCGGCGGGCGAGGCCCTCGTGCTGAGCTACTCCGCCCGCGACCATCTCGGACTCGGGCACGTCGAGGAGGCCATCGCCGCGTCCGAGCGCGGCCTGGCCATCTTCACGGAGATCGGCAGCGGCGCCGGCGTGGCGCGGGCCCGCTACCACCTCGGCATCGTCCTGTCCTACGTCGGCAGGCTCAACGAGGCGGTCGTCCACCACGCCGAGTGCCTGAACTTCTTCCGCGCGAGCGACCAGCGGGTGTGGGAGCAGCGGGTCTGCTACCGCCTGGCCGCGACGTTCATCGCCGCCGGGCGCTTCGCCGAGGCGTCCCGGCACGCCGAGCGCGCCCTCTCCGTCAGTCGCGAGATCACCCACCCGTACGGCGAGGCGCAGTCGCTGACCGCGCTCGGCAAGGCGCAGTGCGGCATGGGCGACAAGGCGCGGGGCAGGGAGGCGCTAGAGAAGGCTCTCGGGCTCTTCATCCGGCTCGGCTCCCCCGAGGCCGACGACGTCCGCGCCCTCCTCCTGGACCTCGACCGGGTCGACGCCTAGGTCGGCGGGCACGCCGACGTTCGGATCGATCCGCAGATCGTCGTCCAGGTGCGTCATGCGGACGTGATTGATCACCCTCGACCACTTTCATCAGGGGGAGCCTCGCGGCGGACAGAAGACCCGGCCGGCCGCCTGACCGCCACCTGGCGCAGGGGGCCCGGTTATCCGGAGCGCCAGGTGACGGCTCGCCGCCTATCTCGACGGCCGGCCGGGTGGCGACCCGGATCTCGAACCCCCCAGATCCGAGTCGACGCCCCCAGGGTGGCGACCCGGGGTCAACATCGGATCAACGCGTGTTTGCAGCCGTACCGGCGATGCGGAAGAACCCCTCGGCGATCAGCGGGCGCAGCGCGGCGGGCGCCCGGTCGAGCAGCTCCCGCTCGTCGTCTCCGGTGAGCTCGGCGATGGCGGCGAGCAGGGGGCGCAGCGGCAGCTCGCCGTCGCACACCCCGGCGAGCGCCGCCTCCACGGTGCCCACGGTCGCCGCGCGGTGCAGCCCGGCGGTCTGACGCAGCACGATGCGCGACGGATGATCCGCGCCGGGCGGGCCGACCCGCTCCTCCACGACGCCTTCCGCGACCGCCAGATGAGCGTCCAGCAGCTCCTCGTCGCCGATCCGGTGCGCGACGGCGACGCCGTCCAGCACGTCCGGCACGTACGCGCCGACCGGGAGCTCGACCCGCTGCGAGAGCTCCTCCACGCGGACGACCGGGTCCATCGCGCCCGAGTTGTGCAGCGAGATCCAGCCGAACCCGACGCCGACGACGCCGAGCGACTCGAACCACGCCAGCCACTCGTCGTAGTGCTGCCGGTAGGCGGTCGTCCCCTGCTCGGCCGCGTCCCGCAGCCACAGCTCGACGTACTCCGCGGGATCCTGCACGTCCCGCTGCACCACCCAGCCGTCGCAGCCGGTGCCGGTGAGCCATCCGCCCACGCGGTCCTGCCAGTCCTCGCCCTTCAGGTGCAGCCAGTTGGCGAGGAACCGGCCGTGGCCGTCGGGGTTGAGGTGGCGCGGCACGCGGTGCAGCATCTCGCGGCAGAAGCCGTCCGCGGGGAAGCCGGACTCGCGGTAGGTGAACCGCCCCTCCGGCGAGATCACGAAGGGCGGGTTGGAGACGACGAGGTCGAACCGCTCGTGCTCGACCGGCTCGAACAGCGAGCCCGCTCGCGCGTCGACGTCCTCCACGCCGGACAGCCGCCAGCTCAGCTCGGCCAGCCCGACCGCCCTCGGGTTCACGTCGGTGGCGACGATCCGCCGGGCGCGACCGGCGAGGTGGAGGACCTGCACGCCGCATCCGGTGCCCAGGTCGAGCGCGCTCTCCACGGGCGGCGTCCAGGCGAGCTGGGCCAGGTTCGCCGAGGCGCCGCCGGCCCCGACGACGTGGTCGCGCCGGAGCGCGGGGTCGCCGGGCCGTACCTTCCGGTCGGAGACCACCCAGGCGAGGCGATCGCCGCCGACGTCCCACGGCTGGAGGTGCACGGTCGCCTGTACGGCGTCGCCGACCCTGACGGCCAGCCCGGCGTCGATCAGGTCGGCGAGCGGGAGGTCCGCGGCGGCGGTGCTCACCGGGACGCCGAGCCACCACAGGCGGATCAGGGTGCCGAGCGGGTCGTTGTCTCGGGTCGCCCGGAGCGCGGGAACGAGTTCCTCGCGCGCCAGCGCGGCGGCGGCCACGCCGCCCAGCCGCTCTCGCACGCCGTCGATGGTGTAGCCGGACTCGGCGAACCGGTCGCGGAGCCGGTGAACCAGATCGGAAGGCACGTGCACAGAGGAAATCTATCCCTGTAAGTCCACTGCAAGCCGCCTTCAAGGCCCCGGACCTATCTGTTGACTAATCCACCTGGTCCGGGAGGAACCCACGATGATGCTTCCCTGCCTGGCCTGCGAGGCGCGGTTCGTCCCGGACGACTACTTCGGTGCCTGCCATGACTACAACCGGGGCCGGGACCTGGTCGCGTGGACCTGCCCGCGCTGCGGCAACAGGGACGAGATCCGGGTGCTTCCCGGAGAGCTGGGCTTCGGCTACCGCTCGCACGGCCGGTACGACGTGCTGGACCGGATCCGGGTGCCCGGGATGAGCCGCAGACGGCACGACCTCAGACTGGACATCTCGCTCGACAGGCGGGTGTGGCGGGTGCCGACCCGCGTCCTGACCGTGCGGACCGCTACGCCTGCTTGAGGCTGTTCCAGGCGGCCTCGCACAGGCTCTTGATCTCCTCCTCGGTCGGCTGGTGCGCGCCCGCGAACCACAGGCGGCACATCTCCTGCGCCGGGCCGAGCCACAGCACGTAGCACATGGTCGGCGGGACGGGCTGCAGCAGCCGGGCGTTCATGTGCGGCTTCCACCAGTCGGAGACCTGCCGGAAGAACGCGCGCCTGGCGTCGGCGACCTCGGGGCCGCCGGGCTCCTCGCGCCGCGGCGGGCGCTCGCTGATCAGCAGCCGGGCCCGCTCCGGGTGCTCTCCGCACCACGACATGTGCAGGGCCACGATCGCCTCGATGCCGCCGCGGGCCTCCTCGTGGCGCGTGAGCTCGGCGAGGAACGCGTCCTGGTACATCTGCAGGGTTTCGGCGTACAGAACGCCGAAAACGTGTTCTTTACTGGCGAAGTGGTGATAGAAACTACCCACGCTGACGCCGCTCTCCTCGCGGAGGCTGGCGAGGGTCGTGGCGGAGACACCGTCCTGGCTGAAGCGGCGCAGGGCGCCTTCGATGATCCGGCTTCTGCCGTCACGCCCGTTCTTTCCGGTTCTCACCCCCCAATGGTGACCTAACAGAACCTTGTTCTGCAAATACGGCACCCTTTCTACCTCGATCGATCTCGATCTCGCCCGACCTGGGTACGCCTTTTAGACTGAGCGGAGGGGCGAGAGGGATGACCTACGATGCGTGACATGTGGCCCTCCCGGGTGGACAACTGCTCCATCGAGCGGACCCTCGCCGTGGTCGGCGAGAAATGGACCTTCCTCGTGCTCCGTGAGGCCTTCTTGGGGATCCGCCGGTTCGGCGACTTCCAGGCGGCGACGGGCGCGCCCCGGCAGGTGCTCAGCGCCCGGCTCTCCCGCCTCGTCGAGGAGGGCATGCTGCGCAAGGCGCCCTACCAGGAGCCCGGGCAACGCCAGCGCGACGAGTACCGCCTGACATCCAAGGGCATGGATCTCTACCCGATCCTGGTCGCGCTGATGCACTGGGGCGACCGCCACCTCGCCGACCCCGAGGGCCCGCCGGTCTCGCTGACCCACCGTGACTGCGGCGCGCCGGTGGCCCTCCGGCTGACCTGTGACGAAGGCCACGAGCTCCCCGGACCGTGGGCCGTCGCCCCGCTCCCCGGCCCCGGCGACCGTTCCGGGCGGCTGAACTCGCCCGACGGACGGGACCGGTAACGAGACCACTCCCTCCCCTGCCTACGCTGGATGGCGTGTACCGGTTCCTGCTGACCCGCCGCTGGCTGGGCTTCCACCTGCTGGTGCTGATCCTCATCCCCACGTTCTTCTTCCTGGGGAAGTGGCAGCTCGGGCGGTACGAGGAGCGGTCGGCGGCCAGCGAGCGGGCCACGGCCAACCTGAGCAGCGCGCTCGTCCCCCTCGACCGGCTCGACAGCGTCGGCGGAACCGTCCCGGACGCGGTCAAATACCGCCCGGTCACCGTGACGGGCGCATACGACTCGTCCCACGAACTGCTCGTACGGCGCCGCCCTCAGAACGGCCGGGTCGGCTTCTACGTGATCACCCCGCTGGTCACCCCCCAGGGCGCGGTCCTGGTCAACCGCGGCTGGGTGCCGGCGGGCGCGACGGCGGATTCCCGGCCCGACGTACCCCCTGCTCCGACCGGCCAGGTGACCGTCACCGGACGGCTCAGGCCCACCGAGACGGAGGACACGACCGGCATCAGGAACCGCACCTCCGGGCTGCCCGCGGGTCAGGTCCTGCTGATCAACACGGCCGACATCGGCACCGCCCTGCCGTACCGGCTGTACGGGGGGTTCGTCGAGCTGACCGGGCAGCAGCCCGCCGTCGACCCCGCGCCCGAACCGGTGCCCGCGCCCGACCTCGGCGGAGGCGGCGGGCTCAACCTGGCGTACGCGGTGCAGTGGTGGCTGTTCATCGGCGTGGCCATCGGCGGCTGGTTCCTTCTCATCCGGCGCGAGGCGCGTGATCTCGCGGCCGCGGGGGCTGACAACGAGGCGTCAGGAGAGGGCCGGAAAGAGGATCAGGCAGAGGTTCGCACCCAGCCCTGAAGCGCCTGGTGAACGAACGGATACCAACCGGAGACCTCGCAGCTTGTTAGGTGTTATTCCTTGGCTCTACGGTTTACTCCTGTGACTACGCCGCTGCATCCCGACCCAGAGCCGAGGCGGCGGGACTATGTGATCATCTCCGCCGACGATCACCTGATCGAGCCCCCCGATCTCTTCGACGACCGCCTCCCGGAGAAGTACAAGGACCTCGCTCCCAAGATCGTGGAGACGGAGGCCGGTCACCAGGTCTGGCGGTACGGCGGGGCCACCTACCCCTGCGCGGGGCTCGACGTGGGCGCCGGCCTGCCCAAGGAGCAGTGGACGCTCGACCCGGTCCGCTTCGAGGACATGCGGCCCGGCTGCCACGACATCGAGGCCCGCATCGAGGACATGGACCTAGCCGGGATCTGGGCCGCCCTGTGCTTCCCCGGCATGCTGGCCAGCCAGTCCGGCATGCTGTTCGCCAAGACGCGCGATCAGGAGCTCGGCCTGGCCCTGGTCAAGGCGTGGAACGACTGGCACGTCGACGTGTGGGCCGGCACCTACCCCGAGCGGATGATCGCGCTCCAGCTGCCCTGGCTGCCCGACCCCGACGTGGCCGCCAAGGAGATCCGGGCCAACGCCGCGCGCGGTTTCAAGGCCGTGGTCTTCCCCGAGTTCCCCACCCGGCTGCGGCTGCCGTCCATCCACAGCGGCCACTGGGACCCGTTCTTCGCCGCCTGCGAGGAGACCGGCACCGTCGTGTGCCTGCACACCGGCGCGTCGTCCTGGGCGCCCGTCCCCTCGCCGGACACCCCGATCGAGGCGATCACCACGCTGATCCCGGCGAGCGCGATGTTCGCCTGCGCCGACTGGCTGTGGTCCGGGGTCCCGCTGCGCTTCCCCTCGCTGCGCATCCTGATCGTCGAGGGCGGCGTCGGCTGGCTGCCCATGCTCGCCGAGCGCGCCGACTACGCCCTGGACCACCCCGTCGCCGGCGAGGCGAGCTGGGAGGGCGGGCTCAAGCCGAGCGAGGTGCTGCGGCGCAACTTCTTCTTCGGCACGCTCGACGACAGCGCGCTCAGCGGGGTCCGGCTCGCCGTCGGCATGGAGCACGTCCTGCTGGAGAGCGGCTACCCGCGCGCCGAGTCCTCCTGGCCCGACACCCAGCGGACGGTCACGCGCAACCTCGGCACGCTGCCCCCCGCCGACCTCGCCCGGGTCGCGTACGGCAACGCCGCCCGGCTGTTCGGCCACCCGCTCCCGTCACGGGCGTGGCTGCTCGCCGAGCGGCTTTAGGCCTTCACGCTCCCACTCGACGTACCGGCCGCTCGCGACCAGCAGCGACGACATCAGCCAGATGAAGACGCCGAAGTCGTCGACGATGCCGATGCCGACCAGGAAGTCCGGGATGGCGTCGATGGGCGAGATGATGTAAGCGAGGCCGACCGCGAACATGCCGATCTGGCCCTTGCCGAGGTGCGGATAGTTCCCCTTGAGGGTCCCCCGGATCATCCGGGGCACCGCCTTGAGCCGGGCGCCGAGTCCGGGGGAACCGGGCTTGGCCACCTCCCGGTAGGCGCGCCAGGTCGCCGCCGCACGTCCTGCCTTCGCCATGAGGCCACCTCCAGCGGGCATCCTGCCCCTTTTGTCGTCTCATTAACGTTCGGCGGTCTTACGGCGGTTCCAGCTGCCCCTGCGGGCCTTCAGGTACAGAAGCTCGTGCGCTGTCCGCAAACGTTCACCGGGATCGAGGGAGCGGAAGGGAGCGAAGGCCCAGCGAAGCGGGCTTCGTGAGGACCGGAGGTGCCTTCCGGCGAAGTGACCGACCCGTCCGAGGTTGGGAGACCCCCATTAGACACGCAGGGCGGCGGTGAGTTCATCGGTACGAGGCCGGCTGCCCCAGAACCACTCCACGTGGGCGTGCCGCCGTCGCTCCGCCAGCCACTCATCGAAGATCCGCCGCTCGACGAGCCCGCGGGTCACCTCGTCGAGCACCGCCGGTTCCAGGGCCAGCACGCTGACCACGCAGAAGCCGCCGTCCGGGAGCCGCGCGGGTCCGAGCACCTGACCGGCTCGCGCATCCGTCGCCGGTACGCCGAAGAGCGCGACCAGGTCGTCCCTGCTGTTCGCCTCCATGCGGCAGGTGGCCACGCCCGCCAGCGCCTCCTCGGCCGCCAGCGCGACGGCATTGGATCGTTCCTCGCCATCGACCCGCACCGCCTCGGCGCTCCCGGTGGGTCCGGCCGGTCGCCCCGCACGCAGGAGATCGGCGACGGCCTCGGCGCGATCGGGGTCCGCGTACCGCAGCCTGACCACGCGTAGCCGGTCGAAGCGCTCGCGATGGGCGGCGAAGAAATCCTCCACCCGCCCTTCGGCCACCTCCCCGCGCAGATCGGCCACCGCCGCCTCGTTCGCCACGATCTCCTCCAGGCGGGCGTGGCTCAGACCGCGCTCGGCCATCCACTCCCTCACCACCTGCGCGGTCAGCAGTCCCCGCGCCCGGCGGAAGGCGTCCATCGCCTCTTGGAGCCGGCCGCCGGACAGATCGGTCCGCCGGGTGGCCAGTTCCTGTTCGACCAGGGCCGCGTTCATCAGCCGCCTGGCGAGACCGGTGTCCTCCCACAGCGCGTCGAGGATCGAGACGGCCCGCTCCATCGTGATGTCGACGCCGTTGACGCGCAGGACGAGCTGCTCTCCGGAGCGCTGGGTCGCCCGCAGTGGCCAGGGGATCACCCGGTCCGGCGCGAAGGCCAGCGAGACGGTCCCCTCTGGCGCGGGGAACAACAGGTCGTAGTGGTGGTCGCCGGTGGCGGCCTCGCGCTGCCACAGCAGCCGCATCCTGGTCCGGGGGTAGCGGGCGCGCAGGTCCGGCAACAGCTCCTTGGCCTTCTCCGGCGGCACGCCGTCCAGCCCGTGCAGCCACCGCAGGGCGTCGTCCAGGAGATCGGGGGGCATCGTCGGGGGCATGTCAGGCTCCTTCCAGCAGCAGGTCGCACAGGGCTTCGCTGATCGGCAGGCCGGTCCGCTCCTCGATCCACAGCCACTGGCCGTTGGGGTTGATCTCCAGGAACACGTACCGGCCGTCCGGAGTCAGGACCAGATCGAACGCTCCGAAGACCAGCCCGAGACGGTCGGTCATCGCCAGGCACAGGTCGGCGATCTCCTCCGGCAACCGATGCACGGCGTAGGGTGTCGCCCCGAAGTCGTACCGGCGCCAGTCCACGCTGGACCGGTTGCTGTTCTGGGAGTGGATCTCGGCCGCGAACACCCGCCGGCCGACGACGGTGACCCGGAGTTCCAGCCGCTTCGGCACGTACGCCTGGGCGATGACCGGGCAGAACCGCAGCGCCTCGGCGTAGGCGGTGTCGCGGGCGGAGACGAGATCGCACTTGCGGATGACCGTGTGGCCGGCCTCGAGGTTCTCCACCCAGGGCAGGCCCAGGGGTTTGGTGACGATGTGCCCGTCATGGCGGTTGTGGAAATCCCACAGGGCGTCCGCCTGGGTCGCGATGAGCGTCTCGGGGATCTCGAATCCCAGCTCGGCGGCGAGGACGAGCTGGGACGGCTTGTGCGCGGCACGCCGGAACACCGACTCGCGCGCCGGCACCGCACGGCAGGGTACGTGCTCCCACAGGTCCGTGATCAGGTGCACGCTCTCCTGGGCGGTGTAGGCGGCCACCGAAGGATCGATGATCGCCGGGTGCGCCCGCGGCGGTGTCGGCCGTCGCCACCACAGCGCGGTGAGCGAGTCAAGGTCGAGGGTGCCGGACTCGGTGTGCAGCAGCCGCCGGGCGAGCCCGCGAGCGGTGTAGGCGAGTTCGACATGGGCCCGGGTGAGATAGTCCCCGTTGTCGAAGACGCCGGTGCGGGCACCGCGTACGGTCAGCAGGCGCCGGATGTGGTCGGCGTGCGGATCCTGGTCGCGGGTGAGGACGAGAACATGCGGAGGTGACACGGGATCTCCTCGGAGAGTGGCCTCCAGGGGCCGCTCCATGGCGGATCACCGGACGTGAGGACGGCGCGTCCTCACGTCCGGCTAAAGACGGCTACGACCGACGGCTCACTGGTCGGGGCAGCAGATGCCCGGCGGGTCGTAGTACTCCCCCGTCACGACGGACGGCTGACCGCCACTGATACCGCTCAGCGCGCTCTCGTCCAGTTCCGTGCCGGCCGGGGCGATGTCGCCGAGTTCGGTACGCGGTGCCACGTTCATGGAACCTTCCTCCTTTCCTTGGGAAAGCGGTGACGTGGCCAATGCTGGGGTTCTGATCTTGTGAGTGACTTGGAGTCGGCGGGTCAGAGGGAGCCCGCCGGTGACTGCGCCCCGGCGAGACGCGCGTACAGGCCGTCCGCGCGGATCAGCGCATCGTGCGCGCCGCTCTCGACGATCCGGCCGCCGTCCAGCACCAGGATCAGGTCGGCGTCCCTGACCGTGCTCAGCCGGTGGGCGATCACGATGCGCGTCTGGGAAAGGGCTCCGAGGTTCCCGCTCAGCGCCGCCTCGGTGTCCGTGTCGAGGTGGCTGGTCGCCTCATCCAGCAGCAGGATCTCCGGCCGGGCCAGGATCGCCCTGGCCAGGGCGATGCGCTGGCGCTGACCGCCGGACACGCCCGCGCCCTCGGTCAGCAGCGTGTGGTACCCCATGGGCATGGCGGCGATGTCGTCGTGAACGCAGGCCAGCCGGGCGGCCGCCTCCACCTCGCGGGGTGAGGCGGCCGGGCTTCCCAGAGCGATGTTGTCCGCGATCGAGCCGGTGAACAGGGCGGGCTCCTGGGTGACCACCCCGAAGCGGCGCCGCCCCGGATCCAGGCGGGACACCGGCACACCGTCGTAAAGGATCTCGCCCTCGACCGGCGGCAGCAGCCCGAGCAGGAGCCGCGCGAGCGTGGTCTTGCCGGAGCCGGACCTGCCGACCAGCGCGACCTTCTGCCCGCGGACGACGCGCAGGTCGATCCCGCGGACGATCCACGGGCTCTCCGGCGCGTACCGGAAGCCGACCGACCTCATCTCGATCGCGATCCGCCGCTCTCCCCCACCACGAGCAGAGGATTCGGGAGCCTCGCCTGTGCCGTCCGCCGTCTCGGCGGGGCCGGGCTCGGGTTCGGTCTCCCAGATGTCGGTGAGCCGCTCGGCCTGGGCGCGGGCCGTCTGCAGGCCCCGCAGGCTGCTGGTCAGCGAGGCCAGCGGCGCCAGAGCGGCCGCCGCCAGAGCCAGCACGCCGAGCATGGCACCCGCCGTGAGCCGATGGTCCACCACCTGCCACGCCCCCGCCCACAGGAGCGCCAGCGGGGTGGCGAACCTCAGCGCCCCCAGCACGCTGTCCTGAACCCCCTGGGCGAACGCGCTTCGCCGTACCTGCCGCGTCTGGACGCTCAGCAGACGCGTCCAGCGGTCCAGAACCTGGGGTTCCGCTCCGGACGACTTGATCGTCTCGATGCCCTTGACCGACTCGATGAGCTGACCCTGCGCGTCGTTGCGCGCCTCCTGCTCGCGGTGGACCAGGTCGCGGATCCGTTGCCGGGTGAGCAGGAGCACGAGGAACTGGGCCGCCGCGAGGGCGGCGAGCACCGCGCCGAGCAGCGGCGACCGCGCGGCGACCGCGACGAGATAACCGATGGCCAGCGGGCCGTCGAGCAGGGCGGAGAGCACCTGGCCGGTGAGGATGTCCCGCAGCAGACCGGCTCCGCTGATCCGTGCGACGAGGTCGGCGGAGCCCCTGTGGGCGAAGAAGCGGAACGGAAGGGCGAGCAGCCGCCGGGCCAGCTCGTCGAGCAGTGCGGTGTCGGCCCGCGCCCGCAGCACGACCAGGGCCCAGGCCCGCAGCCCTCCGGCCGCGAGGTGGGCGACCGCCGCCACGGCCGCGGCCAGCCCCAGCAGCGGGAGCAGGCCGATCTCCTCGCGCCCCAGCACCCGGTCCACCACGCCCTCGGTGGCGGCGGGCAAAACGAGCCCGAGTCCCTGCAGGACCAGGCTGAGCAGCACCAGGACGGCCAGGATGCCCCGGTGGCTCAGCACGCCGAAGCGGACGTAGCGCGACCACCAGGATCGCCGCTCGTCGAATCGTCCCCGCTGGAAATCAGGACCGGGAGCGAAGGTGAGGACCACACCGCTGTAGTCCCGGCTGAACTCCTCCCAGGAGAGTCTCAGCCGTCCGATCCCCGGGTCCACGATGGTGACCCGCTCCTTCGCCGCACGCTCCACCACCACGAAGTGCCTGGCCCGCCAGTGGGCGACGGCGGGCAGGGGGATCTCGGGCACGTGCGCCGCCCGCAGGGACAGCGCACGGGTGGTCAGGCCGCGGGCCCGCGCCACGCGTACCAGGGTGAGCGCGCTCACGCCGTCCCGGCCCACGCCCATCTCCCCGGCCAGGGTGCGCACGGAGATGTGGTGTCCGTGCGCGCCGAGGACCATCGCGAGGCAGGCGGCCCCGCATTCGACCAAGCTGTGCTGGAGTATGACTGGAAGCCGCATGGAGCGGTAGTCTCCGGCCCTCCGCTTAGAACCCGGTTGTGAGTGACAAGGGGAGCCCGCCGGAGATCAGGCGCGCAGTTCTCGTACGACGTCGATGAAGTCGCGGGCCACGCCGCGCACGCCCGGCAGGTTCGACAGGGCGACCAGCCGGTCGACCAGCGGGACGGTCCGGTCGACCAGCCGGTACGTCCGCTCGCACCCCGGCGAGGTGTCGTGCACCCAGAACAGCACCACGCCCATCGACAGCAGCCAGAGCAGCTCCGGCAGCTCGGCCCGCAGCTCGGAGTCGATCCGGTCGGCGGAGCCCTCCACCACCTCGCGGTAGATGGCGATCGCCGACTCTCGGGCGGGCGCGGAATCGGCACTGAAGGGGCTGAGCGGGTTGCTCGGTTCGGCCGCGTGCTTGAAGAACTTGGCCGCGAACTCGTGGTACGGCTCCGACACGCGGACCCACGCCCGCAGCACACCGCTCAGGCGGGTCCCGAACGACGTCTCGATCGCGAGCAACTCCCGGCACGCGGCCTCGTGCTCGCCCTGCGCCCGGTCGTAGTACGCCTGGATGAGCTGTTCCTTGGACGAGAAGTAGTAGTAGGCGTTCCCGACCGAGACACCCGCCTCCGAGGCGATCGCCCGCATCGTCGTCGCCTCGAACCCCCGCTCCTTGAACAGCCGAAGGGCGGTCGCGACGATCCGCTCCCGTGTCTTCTCGGCCACGGTGGTCACTGTACGTCCCCCGCGCCCGCCGGGTCATATACGCGCCAGATGATCCGTACGAGGGGGCAAATTCCGCGCCACCCGCGAATGGCCGAACCCCTCGCGTGGGCATTGATCATCCTGGCGAACTCCCCCGCCACCCGATCAAGGACTGAGCACCGGGGATGACGCATGACTTCACGTCCCTCGTGGTGGGGACTCGTCAGGACGACCATGATCGTCCTGCTGTCCCAATCGGCCACACAGGTAATACCGCTGACCGCCGCCAACGCGCGGTACGTCTCCTCGGCGGTCGCCCTGCCGGTACGGCTGCCACCCGCGCGGACGCTCGCGACCACGCCGCGCGGAAACGCCGCGACGTCGATCAGCGCCGCCGCCCGGCTCGAACACGCCGGGGCGATGCGGCAGCTCCTCGCCGCGGGGTTGCGCTGGAGATCGTCGGGCCGCTGCACCGACCGCACCAACCCGACCTGCACATCCCTGGACGGCGTCCGGTACGGCACGCTCGCCCAGGCGATCGAGCTCAAGCGGCGCAGCGACTGCCGGATCGTCGTCACCGGCGGCACCGAGGTCGGCCACACCCGCGGCCGCTACAGCCACGAGAACGGCTACAAGATCGACGTGGCCCACAACCCGTGCATCGACGCGTACGTGACCAAGACGTTCGACTACTGGACGACACGCGGGGACGGGGCGCGGATGTACCGCCCGGAGGCTGCCTCGGACACCATCGTGTACGCGGACGAGGACAACCACTGGGACATCCTCTTCCGTTAGAGGCCCCGTTCGGCGCGCGACCCGCCGGGCACCCAGGTCATGGTGTGGGAACGGCCAGGCCGCCCCGACCGGCCGGCGGCTCCGGACGCCGGAAGACATGAGGAGGGCCCGGCGCGGAAGCGGTGGCTTCCGCGCCGGGCCCGACAGGTCAGGCGGATCAGGCCGTGAACTCGGCCGCGATCAGCTCGGCGATCTCGGCGGCGTTCAGCGCCGCCCCCTTGCGCAGGTTGTCGCCGCAGACGAACAGATCCAGCGTGTTGGGGAAGTCGAGCGCCTGGCGGATCCGGCCGACGTAGGTCGGGTCCGTGCCGACGACGTCCACCGGCGTGGGCCAGACACCGTTCTCCGGGTCGTCCATCAGGACGACCGTGGGCGCGGCCTCCAGCACGCGGTGCGCGTCCGCCACGGTGATCTCGCGCTCGAAGGTCGCGTGGACGGCCAGCGAGTGCGTGGTGACCACCGGGACCCGGACACAGGTCGCCGAGACCTTGAGGTCCGGGATGCCGAGGATCTTGCGGGACTCGTTGCGGAGCTTGAGCTCCTCCGACGCCCAGCCGTCCTCCTTGAGCGACCCGGCCCACGGCACGACGTTGAACGCGATCGGCGCGGGGAACGGAGACTCCGCGTCGCCCAGCTTGTTCTGCAGGGTCTTGCGTACGTCACCGGCGGTCTGGCCGACCGTGCGATCCCCCGACAGCGCCTCGATCTCGTCGTACAGCCGCGCCGAGCCGGCCACGCCCGCCCCGGACACCGCCTGGTACGACGCCACGACCAGCTCGCGCAGGCCGTACTCGCTGTGCAGGGCGCCCATGGCGGCCATCATCGACAGGGTCGTGCAGTTGGGGGTGGAGACGATGCCGAGCGGCCGGTTCCGCGCGTCGCCGGGGTTGACCTCCGGCACCACCAGCGGCACCTGCGGGTTCATCCGGAACGTGCCCGACTTGTCGATCGCGATCGCGCCGCGCTGGGCCGCCACCGGCACCCACTCGGCCGACACCTCGTCCGGCACGTCGAAGATGGCGATGTCGACGCCGTCGAACACCTCGGGGGCCAGCGCCTGGACGACGACATCCTCGCCGCGCACCGGCAGCAGCCGGCCCGCCGAGCGGGCGGACGCGACGAGGCGGATCTCGCCGTAGATGTCCTCCCGGTTGGAGATGATGTCCCGCATCACGGTGCCCACGGCACCGGTGGCGCCGACGAGCGCGAGGGTGGGCTTGCGACTCATCGGCCGGTACCTCCGTAAACGACTGCCTCGACTTCGTCGGCGTCCAGGTCGAACGCCCGGTGTGCGGCGTTGACGGCCGCGTCCACATCGTCCTCGTCGACGACCACCGAGATGCGGATCTCGGACGTGGAGATCATTTCGATGTTGACACCCGCGTCGGCCAGCGCGCCGAAGAACTTCGCCGTGACGCCGGGGTGCGAGCGCATGCCCGCGCCGATCAGCGAGACCTTGCCGATGCGGTCGTCGAACAGCAGCGAGTCGAACACGACCTTGCTCTGGATCTTCTTGAGCGCGGTGAGCGCCGTCTGCGCGTCGTTCGTCGGAAGCGTGAAGGAGATGTCCGTACGCCCCGTCGCCGCGGCCGACACGTTCTGCACGATCATGTCGATGTTGATCTCGGCGTCGGCCAGCGTATTGAAGATGGCGGCAGCCTCTCCGATCTTGTCGGGCACGCCGACAACGGTGATCTTGGCCTCGCTCCGGTCGTGCGCGACGCCGGAGATGATGGGCTGCTCCATCTCGGTTCCTTCGGTCTTGGGGTCAGTGAAGACCCACGTGCCTTCCTTGGTGCTGAACGAGCTTCTGACGTGGATCGGGAGCCGGTACTTGCGGGCGTACTCCACGCAGCGCAGATGCAGGATCTTGGCTCCGCAGGCCGCCATCTCCAGCGTCTCCTCGAAGGAGAGCCGGGGGATCTGCCGGGCCGTCGGGACGATGCGCGGGTCGGCCGTGAAGATGCCGTCCACGTCTGTGTAGATCTCGCAGACGTCGGCCTCGAGCGCGGCGGCGACGGCGACCGCCGTGGTGTCGGACCCGCCGCGGCCGAGCGTCGTTATGTCCTTGGTGTCCTGCGACACTCCCTGGAAACCGGCGACGATCGCGATCTGACCGAGATCGAGGGCCTCCTGTATGCGGCCGGGCGTCACGTCGATGATGCGCGCCCTGCCGTGCGTGGAGTCGGTGATCACGCCGGCCTGCGAGCCGGTGAAGCTCCTGGCCTCGTGGCCCAGGTTCGCGATCGCCATCGCCAGCAGCGCCATCGAGATGCGCTCGCCGGACGTCAGCAGCATGTCCAGCTCGCGTCCCGGAGGCAGCGGGGACACCTGCTTGGCCAGATCGAGGAGCTCGTCGGTGGTGTCGCCCATCGCAGAGACGATCACCACGACGTCGTTGCCGGCTTTTTTCGTCGCGACGATCCGCTGCGCCACCCGCTTGATGCAGGACGCGTCGGCGACGGACGAACCACCGTACTTTTGGACAACGAGCGCCACTGGAACTCTCCGAACGAATCAGGACGTGGAGCTCACAGTCTACTGGGGGGTCTCACCAGCCCGACGGGACATGCTCACCATGTGGGACGATCCGTGAGACACCCCGCCGGGGCGGCCGTCCGCGCCGTCAGACGACGGTGCTCTCCTCCACCACGTCGAGCCGGGTGTGCGCGACCAGCGCGTGCAGCGCGCGCAGCGCCGCCCCCGCGTGGTTGCCCCAGGTGTTGAAGTAGGAGTACTGCCACCACCACAGCGCCTCGGACGGGCGGCCCGCGCGGTGGTGCCGCAGCCCGTGCAGCAGGTCCGCCGCCACCGCCGCCAGGTCGTCCGACAGCCGGTACGGCGTGACCGCGGTGTCCTTGTACGGATCGAACACCTCGGCGTAGTCGTCCACCGGCCCGAGCCGGGCGGCCAGCGCCGTACGGAGGGGATCGACGTCGGGGTCCTCGCTGAGCACCGGCTCGACGTTGCCCTGCAGGATGACGTCCTGCATCGCCCCGAGCTGGGTGCCCGCCAGGCTGACCTGGGCCACCTCGACGAGCAGCAGCGGCAGGATGGCGTCGCCGCCCTCGCCGCCGGCCAGCCGGGTCAGGCCGTCGAGATAGTTCTGCGCGTGCCCCGCGATCCGTTCCGCCAGGGCGGCCCACTCATCAGACATCCAGCAGCCTCCGTCCTTCGAAAGCGCGGCCCAAGGTGACCTCGTCGGCGTATTCGAGGTCACCGCCCACCGGCAGACCGCTGGCCAGTCGTGTCACTTTCAGACCCATGGGCTTGACGAGCCGGGCCAGGTAGGTGGCCGTGGCCTCGCCTTCGAGGTTCGGGTCGGTCGCGAGGATCAGCTCGGTGACCTGGCCGTCGGCGAGCCGTGTCATCAGCTCGCGGATCCGCAGGTCGTCGGGGCCGACCCCGTCGATCGGGCTGATCGCGCCGCCGAGCACGTGGTAGCGCCCGCGGAACTCGCGGGTCTTCTCGATCGCCACGACGTCCTTCGACTCCTCGACGACGCAGATGACGTGCGGATCCCGGCGCTGGTCGCGGCAGATCCGGCACTCCTCCTCCGCGGCGACGTTGCCGCAGACGCGGCAGAAGCGGACCCGCTCCTTGACCTCGAGCAGCGCGTGCGCCAGCCGTTTCACATCCGCCGGATCCGCCGCCAGCAGATGGAAGGCGATGCGCTGCGCGCTCTTGGGACCGACGCCGGGCAGCAGCCCCAGCTCGTCGATCAGATTCTGGACGACCCCCTCGTACATGATCTTCTAGAACCCGGGCAGCTGGCCGAGCCCGCCTCCGAGCCCCTGCGCCAGCGGACCGAGCTTCTCCTGCTGCAGCTCGGCGGCCGCGCGTACCGCGTCTCGCACCGCGGCCAGCACCAGATCGGCGATCGTCTCCACGGTCTCCTCGGGGTCGTCCGCGTCCACGGCCTTGGGGCTGATCTTCAGTTCGAGCAGCTCACCGCTGCCGTTGACCGTCGCGACCACCAGCCCGCCGCCCGCGGTCCCCTCGACCTCGGCGTCGCTGAGCTCCTGCTGGGCCGTGACGAGCTGCTGCTGCATGAGCTGGGCCTGCTCCAGCAACTGCTGCAGGTTGACATCTCCAGGGTTCACGTTCGTGCGCTCCTCGGCATCCAGCGACTTGTCGTCGCGACGAGCCTACGGCGTTTGCCGCGGATCTGATACCGGAGCATGTACGTGTTCCGGGTAAACGCACCCCAGCAAGGCGGTGCGGGGCTCTCAGGAGTGGTCGATTTCCTCAATGACACGGCCACCCAGCTCGCGCTGGATGAGCGCCATCCCGGTGAGCTCGTCCCCGTCGGCGTCCGCGTCGTTGAGCGGGTCGACGTCGTCCGTCACCTGATCGGGCGGCGCGGCCCGCTTGGGCACCGCTTCCGGCCACGCCTGGCGCGGGCCCGACTGGGCCGCGGCCCTGGCCGCCGACCTCGCCGCCGCCAGCCCCGGGCTGGGCGCGGAGCCGCGCGAGCCGCCCGACCCCGCCGGCGGATGGCCGTCGTCCTCGTCCGAGGGCGCGTCCGGCCACGACTCGTCGGTCGTCTGCCCCGCGCCCGCGCTCCCGCCGCCGGTCTCGGGACCGCTCGCGGGCGCCGCCGTCTCCGTAGGCGTACGCGGCTCGGCGGTGGACGGCCGGGACTGCCCCTCGGCCTTAGCGGCCGCCCGTGGGCCCGCGTCGGCGGTGCCATTCGCTCTGGAGGGGGCGGCGGAGCCGCGCGCGGCGGGACCGGCGGCGGCCGGGCCGGAGCTCCCGACGACCACGTCGACCCGCCAGGTGCCGCCCAGCACGTCACTGAGCGCCGCGGCGACCACCTCGTCGCGCTTGCCCTTGAGGAACCCCTGCACGTCGCCGGGCTTCTCGAAGCCGACGGTCACCATGTTGCCGTCCACGCCGAGGAGCCGGCCCTGCGCGTTGACGATCATCCAGGCGACGCGCTGCCTGTTCTTGATCGCGTCGAGGACCCTGGGCCACGCCTGCTGCACCGGCCCTCCCACGGCCGCCGCTGCCGGTGCGGCGGAGGCGGTGTCGTCCCGCGGGGGCGTGCTCGCCGCTCCCGGCCGCGCCGGGGTGGGCCAGTCGTCCTGCGGATCGGGCGCGGGAGCCGTACGCGCGGGCGCGGACACAGGGGCCGCGGGAGCCGCCGGGACGGCGGGAGCCGGTGCGGCCGCCGGGGGCGGCTGCGGAGCGGGGACCGCGACGCCGGGCACCGGGGCGGCCAGGCCCGGCACGCCGCCGCGTTCGAGGCGTTCGAGCCGCGCGAGCAGGGCGGCCTCGCCCTCCGCGGCGGCGGGCAGGAGCACGCGGGCGCACATCAGCTCGAGAAGCAGCCGCGGCGAGGCCGCGCCGCGCATCTCGGTCAGTCCGGTGTTGAAGACCTCGGCGGCGCGGGTCAGCTCCGCCGGGCCCATCGACGCCGCCTGCGTCTGGAGGCGCTCCAGCTCGTCGGCGGGCCGGTCGAGCAGGCCGTTGCCCGCCGCCTCGGGCACGTTGGCGAGGATGACCAGGTCGCGGAAGCGCTCCAGCAGGTCCATCGCGAACCGCCGGGGATCGTGACCGCCCTCGATGACCCGGTTGACCGCCTGGAACACCGCGGCGCCGTCCCGCTTGGCGAACGCCTCGACCACCTCGTCGAGCAGGTCGCCGTCGGTGTAGCCCAGCAGGGACACCGCGCGCTGGTAGGTGATCCCGGACTCGTCGGCGCCGGCCAGGAGCTGGTCGAGGATCGACAGCGAGTCACGGGCCGAGCCCGCGCCCGCGCGCACCACGAGCGGCAGCGCCGCCGGCTCGTACGGCACCGACTCGGAGTCGAGGATCTCCTCCATGAGCTGGCGCAACGTCGCCGGGGGCATCAGCCGGAAGGGATAGTGGTGGGTGCGGGACTTGATCGTCCCGATGACCTTCTCCGGCTCGGTCGTGGCGAAGACGAACTTGAGGTGCGGCGGGGGCTCCTCGACGAGTTTGAGCAGCGCGTTGAAACCCTCGCGGGTCACCATGTGCGCCTCGTCGATGATGTAGATCTTGTAGCGCGCCGAGACCGGCGCGAAGAACGCGCGCTCCCGCAGATCGCGGGCGTCGTCCACACCACCGTGCGACGCGGCGTCGATCTCGATGACGTCCAGGTGCCCGGGGCCGGTCGGGGCCAGGGCCACGCACGACTCGCACTCGCCGCAGGGGTCGGGCGTCGGGCCCTTCTCGCAGTTCAGCGAGCGGGCGAGGATGCGGGCGCTGGAGGTCTTACCGCAGCCGCGCGGACCGCTGAACAGAAAGGCATGGTTGATCCGCCCGCTCCGCAACGCCTGGCGCAGCGGCTCCGTGACGTGCTCCTGCCCCTTGACCTCGGCGAACGTCCCGGGCCTGTACTTGCGGTACAGCGCAAGACTCATGCCGTCTCCTCGGGGGGTCGACCCGGCCGGCGGTTCCCTAAACTCAGAGACCCCCCGCACACCCGCCAGAGCCCGCTTATCCTTGCTGCCTTCCGGCCCTGGGGAGGTTCACAGGATGACGCCGCGCGAGGGGTCCGCAGACAGTCTAACCACTCCCGCGCCGTGCCGAGGCCGGACAGCGCACCGGAAAAACTGTGGTCACCACAGGTCGGAAAGTCCGCTAAGCTTTTCGGCGGAGGATTCGCCTAGTTGGCCTAGGGCGCACGCTTGGAAAGCGTGTTGGGGGCAACCCCTCACGAGTTCGAATCTCGTATCCTCCGCGCTTGGTTGAGCAGCAAGAACACGAAAGCCCCGGTCTGATACAACCGGGGCTTTCGTGCGTCTGGCCTCGGTTCGGGTCTCAGCAGACTCCCTGAAGAGGCTTCCTCGGGGCCGTCTCGGGCTCCCACGACGGGCCGTCCACCCGCTCTACTGCGGGCATGCGCCCGCTCCGGCGCCCCGGTTGCCCCCTCACACCCGGCACAAGCCTCCAGCGGTCATGATTCTCTTCATAAGGGGCATCTGCGATGTGGATAGCATCGAGATGCGCAAGAGGATCACGCGCAAACTGGAGCGTCGCCGAATGGATTTCGATGACCGGGCCGAACTCGACGCCTCTCAGGTGGACGACGTCGGGTCCAGCGGCATGTCCCGCGGCGGCGGGCTCGCGATCGGCGGCGGCGCCGTGGGCATCGTGGTGGTCGTCCTGGCCCTCGTCTTCGGCGTCGACCCGACCCAGCTCCTGAGCGGCGGCGGGCAGCCCACCCAGAGCGGCAGGTCCGCGAGCAGCGGCGACCTCGCCGCCCAGTGCAAGACCGGCGCGGACGCCGACCAGTCCGAGAAGTGCCGGGTCGTCGGCGTCGTCAACAGCCTCCAGAAGTACTGGAAGGGCAAGATCGACGGCTACCAGCAGGCCAAGACGACGCTGTTCACCGGGGGCATCCAGACCGGCTGCGGCGCGGCCGACTCCTCAGTCGGCCCCTTCTACTGCTCGGCCGACCGGCGGGTCTACCTCGACCTCGGCTTCTTCGAGGAACTGCACAGCCAGTTCGGCGCCGAGGGTGGCCCGTTCGCGCAGGCGTACGTCATCGCCCACGAGTACGGGCACCACGTGCAGAACCTCCTCGGCGACATCTCCAAGGGCACCGGCCGGGGCGCCACCAGCGGCTCGGTACGGCTCGAACTGCAGGCCGACTGCTACGCCGGCGTCTGGGCGAAGAACGCGGTGAGCACCGGGTTCTTCGCCAAGCCCTTCAGCGACGCCGACATCCGCCAGGCGCTCGACGCCGCCTCCGCCGTCGGCGACGACCGCATCCAGGAGAAGGCGCGGGGCCGGGTCAGCCCGGAGAACTTCACGCACGGCACGTCCGCACAGCGAATGAAGTGGTTCAAAAACGGCTACGGCTCCGGCGATCCGCGACGCTGCGACACCTTCTCCGGGGCGATCTGACGAGATCCTCCACGTCGCGGAGCGGCTTTCTCTCCTAGACTACGTACTGTGATCTTTAAGTTGGTCGGCGACAAACGCCCTTACCCCGAGCACGGTCTGTCGAACCGCGAGTGGGCCCAGATCCCCCCGCGGCAGGTCAGGCTGGACTCGCTGATCACGACGAAGGCGGTCCTCGACCTGCACTCCCTGCTCGCCAGGGACTCCACTTTCTACGGCGACCTGTTCCCGCACGTGGTCCAGTGGAACGGCGACCTCTACCTGGAGGACGGCCTGCACCGGGCGCTGCGCGCCGCGCTGCACCAGCGTTCCGTGCTGCACGCCCGGGTGCTCGAACTCGACGGCTGAGCCACGCCGCCCGGACAGGGGGCGACATGAAAGGCGACAGAGCCGCCGACCTCGCGCAGGTCGGCGGCTCTTGCGTTGATCAGCGGGATCAGGTGTCCACAGGGCACAACGCGGAGGTCGGTACCTTCATGGCTCCCCATGGCCATGGCGGCTCTTGAGCCGCGCCCATGGGGATGAAAGCGAGAGAGCCGCTGACCCGTAGGTCGGCGGCTCTCTCGTGCTGGCGGTGGCGGTGGGATTTGAACCCACGGTAGGTTGCCCTACACACGCTTTCGAGGCGTGCGCCCTCGGCCACTAGGCGACGCCACCGTTGGTCAGCTTACCGGACAAACGCCTATGCCCGCGCCGTCGTTTCAGGGCCGGCGCCGGGCGAAGAAGTCGGTGAGAACGGCGGAGCACTCCGCGGCGAGCACCCCGCGGACGACCTCGGGCCGGTGGTTGAGCCGGCGATCCCGCACCACGTCCCAGAGCGAGCCCACGGCCCCCGCCTTGTCGTCGTCCGCGCCGTACACGACACGATCGACGCGGGCCTGCACGGCGGCGCCCGCGCACATCGTGCAGGGTTCGAGAGTGACGACCAGGGTGCAGCCGGTGAGCCGCCACTCGCCGCGCGCCTCGGCGGCGGATCGCAGCGCCAGGACCTCCGCGTGCGCGGTGGGATCCGCGCTCGCCTCGCGGTCGTTGCCCGCCTCCGCCACGATCGCGCCGTCCGCGTCAAGCACGACGGCGCCGACCGGGACCTCTCCCCGCTCGCCCGCGCGTACGGCCTGCGCGAGCGCCCGTCGCATGGCCGCCTCGTACGCCGAGGACGGGCCGATCACCGCAAGCGGTCGAGTTCGTCTGCGAAGGACAGCCGCTCGGCGATCACGGAGAGGACGTCGGCGGGCAGCCCCTCCTCCACGCTCAGCTCCAGCAGTTCCTCCGAGCTCACCCCGAGGTCAGCGAGCAGTTCGAAGTCGCCCGCCGGCCGGACCCCGAGGTCGGACGACTCCCTGTCGACCGCCACGCCGGCGAGGTCGGTGAAGATCTCTCCCAACGGGTCGCTCAGGCCGGACTGCGCGTCGGAGAGGAAGACCCGCAGGTCGAGGTCGTTCTCGTACCGGACGATGGCGAACCACTCGTCCTCGACCTCGACGCAGAGCAGGACGAGCTCGTCGCCTTCGAGGCCGAGTGCCTCCTGTACGGCGTCGCCCAGATCGTCGGCGATCTCCGCCGAGCTGAGGTCGACCTCGGCTCCGGTCCAGCCGCCGTCGGTCTTCACGAAGGCGGCGGAGAAGAGATTGGATCTCGAGGGCATGGCCGGGCTCCCGAGGTCAGCCGATAGCGGCGTCGACGGCACGTTCAAACGGCTGGGAGAACCCCAGCCGCGCGGCGATGCTCGAAAGCACCTCGTCAGGAAGAAGGTCGAGGTCTCCGGAGAGCGCGCCGAGTTCCATCTCGTCCAGCCCTAGGTCGGCGAAGATCGACAGATCGCCGGCGGGTAGCACGCTGTCCAGCTCCTCCTCTTCGGGGATGGGGACGTCGAGGTAATCAAGGACCTGCTGCGCGAGCGGCCAGTCCCAGGAGGCAGTGATGTCGGACAGGAAAACGGTCACACGCTCACCGAAGACTCGCAGCGCCACGAAGAAGTCATCCCCAACGGCGACCAGGCCAATCGTGGTGCCCATGCTCGGCGTCTGGCGGAGCGCGTGGATCAACCCGTGTAGATCGGAAGTCAGCCCCACCGGCAGCATCTCGGCTTCCCAGCGGTCGTCCTCGCGATAGACCACGATGGCGAAGTCCAGCGCGTCCTCGTCTGTCATCGTCATCCCCACCGATGCGGTCCCAACGTCAGGCAATCGTCCCAGACTCCGGTCCCAACCGTACGGCTTCCGCGCCAAATTGTGATCAAAACCGGCGGTGACGTTCGTCCCTATTGCCATGGACGGTACCTTCTGTGGCATGGAAAGCCTCGTCGTTGACCATCCTCTCGTCGCCCACAAGCTGACCACGCTGCGTGACGTCCGCACCGACTCCCCGACGTTCCGCCGCCTCGCCGACGAACTGGTCACGCTGCTCGCGTACGAGGCGACCCGAGACGTCCGCATCACGGACGTGACCGTGCAGACCCCGCTCGCGCCCGCCCACGGCATACGGCTGTCGCGCCCCGCGCCGCTCGTGGTGCCGATCCTGCGGGCCGGCCTCGGCATGCTCGACGGGATGATGCGCCTGCTCCCCACGGCCGAGGTCGGCTTCCTCGGCATGATCCGCAACGAGTCCACCCTCCAGGCCGAGACGTACGCGACCCGCCTGCCCGAGGACCTCTCCGGCCGGCAGTGCTACGTGCTCGACCCGATGCTGGCCACCGGAGGCACGCTCGGCGCGGCGATCCAGTTCCTCTTCGACCGGGGAGCCGAGGACGTCACCGCGCTCTGCCTGCTCGCGGCGCCCGAGGGCGTGGCGTACCTGGACAAGATGTTCCAGGGCTCGGGCAAGCCGATCCGCGTGGTGACGGCGGGCATGGACGAGCGGCTCAACGAGAACGGGTACATCGTCCCGGGGCTCGGCGACGCCGGCGACCGCCTCTACGGCGTCGTCTGAACTTTTCCCAGACTTTCCCGCGTCTAGTTACACCATGTACTCGTCTGGGTACGTAGAGTAACGACGACGTGTCTTTGCGTTCCCGGCCACCGGGGTCGCTCATCAGGGGGAGTCATGAGTCAGCTTCCGCATGGCGGACGCTACGAGTTGGTCGAGGCCGTGCTCCGCGACGAGTTCGCGGGTATCCACCCCGCCGCCACCGTGACACGGTGCATCGAGGTCGCCCACCACGGCGCCGAGGAGGTCACCGGCCACGCGTACCCCGCCCTGGTCGAGCGAATCGCGCGCAAGCACCTACAGGTTCTCGCCGTGTTCGCCGAAGGGCGCGCATGACCGTCGACACCGAAGCCGGTTCTTCCGGTTTTACCGCTTTACCGAAGTAGGCGCCTGGGTAATCTATTGGTCATGGGAGTGGTGACGGCGGTGCAGCTCAAGAAAGTAGTGAAGTGGGGAGCGGTCGGTCTGGTGGCCTTCTACCTGTTGTCGAGGCCTGATGACGCGGCGCACACGGTGCAAGGCGCCGTCAGCGGCGTCATGAAGGCGGCGGACTCGATGGCGCAGTTCTTCGCCAAGCTGACATGAGATTAGTGACCCACGGGGACTCCGCCCCGTCGTCGGTCAACCGTTACCTCCTCCCCCACGAACACCAGGTCATCATGGTGCGGCGGCACCCCGCCGTACTTCTCAGGCCCGTCGGCGAGATCTTCGGCGGGCTGATCGTGGCAGGCCTCCTCAGCAAGTGGCTGAGCGATGCCGGAGGCGGCGAGGCACTCGTCGTCGTCTGGTGGGCCTGGCTGCTGCTCCTCATCCGCTTCGTCTGGAAGGTCGCGGAGTGGTCGGTCGACTACTTCGTGGTCACGTCCCAGCGCATGCTCCTCACCACGGGCCTGATCACGCGCAGGGTCGCGATGATGCCACTGGCGAAGGTCACCGACATGAGCTTCCAGCGCTCACTGCTGGGCCGGATGCTCGGTTACGGAGAGTTCGTCATGGAGTCGGCCGGCCAAGATCAGGCCCTGCGCACGGTTCCCTTTATCCCCTACCCCGAGACCCTGTATCTCGAGGTCTGTCAGATGATCTTCCCGAGCAAGGACGATGCGGACGACTGATGGCCCGTGAGGCTGTGATCGAACCTTCACCGTGGCGATTCCTGACCAAGGGTTACACGATTCGCTAGCTTCATGCCATTATGACGTGACCATTGACCATTTTCCCGCCCTGAGAGATCAGATGCCGAGTCAGGGAACCATCGGTGACCGCGTCCGCGGACTGCGGTTGAGCAGGCGCATGTCTCAGGCCCAGCTGGCCGGACCCGACCTTTCCGACAGTTATGTCTCGCTCATCGAGTCCGGAAAGCGAACGCCCACGCCAGTCGTGGCGCGACTGCTCGCGGAACGGCTCGGATGCACCACTGAGTTCCTCCTGCACGGGATCGAACCACGGCAACGCATCGACACCGAGCTGGGTCTCCGTCACGCCCAGCTCGAGCTTTTCCACGGCGATCCGGCAATTGCGGCCGACCGTTTCGGCGACATTGTCAAGGCCGCAGGCGAGGAGAACGCGATGCTCGCCGCGCACGCCCAGCTCGGGCTCGCGCGGGCGCTGGAGGCTCAGGGGCTCACCGGCTCCGCGGTCGAGGCGTACGAACGGCTGCGCAGGGAGGCGACCGCGCACCCCGAGCGTCTCGCCGATCTGCCCATCACCGTCGCTCTCTGTCGCTGTTACCAGCGGGCCGGTGACACGCTGCGCGCCCGGGACCTGGGTGCGCAGGCGCTGTCCCAGGTGGAGCCGCTCGGCATCGATCACGGCGAGCTGGCGATGGAACTCGCCGACGCGCTGGCCGAGACCGAGACCGGCCTCCCGTACGTCGAGCGCGTCCTGGCCGCGCACGACACTCCGGAGTGCGCCGACCGCAGCGGCGAGGTGATGGCGCTCTGGAAGGCGAGCGTCACCGCCTCCGAAGGCGAGGACTCGGCCCTCGCCGTACAGCTCGCGGAGGACGCGATCGCGACCGGCCGGCCCGAGCGGCTCGCGTTCCGCTTCGCCCGGATCGCGATGAACTGGGCGAGGATCTCCTCGGCGGCCGCCGAGGACACCGATTTGGACCGAGCCAACGAGTACGCCGCGTCCGCGACGCAGATCCTCGCCGAACTGCCCGGCAGGGTGGCCGAGCACGCGCGCAGCCTGATCGTGCTGTCGCACGTACGCTTCCGTTCGGGTGACGTCGAAGCGGCGACGGATTTCGCCGTACGGGCGCTCGATCTGCTCGCAGGGACGCGAGGGACGGTGCCGGCCACCGCCCATCTCGTGCTGGCCGAGATCGCCTTGGCACGCTCCCAGGACGCCGGTCCGGCTCTGCGGACGGCGCAGGAGCTGCTGGAAGGGACCGCCACCGGCATCGACCGGGAGACCGCCCGCGCCTGGCGCCAGCTCGGCGACCTCTGGGGACAGGCCGGTTCCGGCGAGGAGCAGGCCAGGGCGTATCGTAGGGCTCTCGAAGCCGTCGGAATCCGCGCGAACATGCCGGGGTCCACCGCATCGGCGGCGCTCGTCCGATAACCCTCCCTGAGCTCGCGGCCCGTTCGGGGGCTCTGGAATAATCAGGGTCGACCGGTCATTGACTCATCGGATGACTGTCCCCCGAGGAGGCGGATGTGAGCCTGCGTACCGCGCAACGGGCGTCACTGGTCGACCAGGTGATCGATCAGCTCAAGGAGCAGATCACCTCTGGCTCCTGGCAGATGAACGCCAAGATCCCCACGGAGACCGTGCTGGCGGAGCACCTCGGTGTCGGCCGGAACACCGTACGTGAGGCGGTGCGGGCCCTCACCCACGCCGGCTTGCTGGAGTGCCGCCAGGGCGACGGCACGTACGTGCGGGCCACGAGCGAGCTGTCCGGCGCGATGGCGCGCCGGCTGCGCGCCGCCGAGCAGTTGGAGATCCTCGAGGTCCGCCGGGCGTTCGAGGTGGAGGCCGCGCGGCTCGCGGCCACGCGCCGTACGGCGGAGGACATCGAGAAGATCGAGAAGGCTCTCTCCAAGCGCGAGGAGACCTGGTCCGGCGGGCACGTGGACGCGTTCGTGGAAGCCGATCTGGAGTTCCATATCGCCGTCGTCGAGGCGACGCACAACCGCGTGCTGATGGACCTGTACGGCGACTTCGCGGCCGCGCTGCGCGCCAGCATCGCGGCGGCGGGCGGCTCGCTGAAGCAGAACTACATCCCGCACGACGCGATCGTGCGCGCGATCGTGGCCGGTGACGCCGCGGCGGCCGAGCGGGCCGGACACGCGTGCATCGAGCACATCCTGATCGCCCTCACCGAGTCGCAGGACCTCGCGGGCTGAGTCCCGGCGGACTCTCGACTCTCATTTCACGCGACCGATCCCAGCCCACTGATCGGCGCGCACGCTGCCCCCGGCCTTCCCTCTTCACCCGGCCGATCCCAGCCGGTCGATCCGGGCACGGCTGTTTCGGTCCGCCAACCCATTTCTTGCGGCTGGCCCACGTCGACTCCCCCTTTGCGGGGACGGCCTCGGCCAACCCAGCAACTTTGGCGACCGGTCTCGCCCGGCCGCCCTTATGCGCTCCGCGCTCGTTGCGTCAACGGGCTCAGCCGAGGCGCAGTGACATGACCAGGTAGCGGAAGTCGGGGTCGTCACCCTCGTTCGAGATGAGCGCCGGGCGGGTGGGCGAATCCATGCTGATGCGGGCGTGCTCCGTCTCCACCCCGGCCAGGCCGTCCAGCAGGAAGTGCGGCTGGAACGCGATCTGGATGTCGTCTCCCGTGAAATGGGCGTCGACGACCTCGGCGCCGCGGCCGATGTCACCACCGCCCGCCTGGATCAGGCACCTGCCGTCCGCCGAACCTCCCTCGCCCGCGGAGAACGAGAGCCGGATCGCGGTGTTCCGCTCGGCCACCAGGGCCACCCGCTTGATCGCCTCGATGAAGGGCGCCACCCGCATCTCGGCGTACATGGTCCACTCGCTGGAGAGCCGGGAGCGGTAGTCGATGAACTGCTCGTCGAGCAGGCGGACCGTGGTCGTGCGCCCCTGGCTCTCGAAACCGGCGACGCTGTCGCCGAGGCCGATGGACACCTCGCCGCCGCGCAGCGAGCGGGCCACGTCGACCAGCACCCGGGCGGGCACCACCGCGGCGTGCTGCTCACCTTCCTGGACGGGATGCCACAGGAAGTCGCGCCCCGCGATCCGGTAGCGGTCGGTGGCGGCCATGGACACCGAGACGCCGTTGATGTCGATGCGGATGCCGGTGAGCATCGGGAGCGTCTCGTCCCGGCTCGACGCGGCGGCGACCTGGCCGATCGCGGTGGCGAACACTCCGCCGCCGACCGCTCCGACCTTGGGCGGCATCGCGGGCAGGGACGGGAAGTCCTCGGCGGGCATGGTGATCAGACCGAACTCGACGCTGCCGCAGGTGAGCAGCGCCTCGGAGCCGTCGAGGGCGATCCGCACCGGCTCGTTGGGCAGGCTTCTGGTGATCTCCGCGAGCACCTTTCCCGGGATCAGCGCCCGGCCGGGCTCGGCCACATCGGCCTCGATCACCACCTGCGCGGAGACCTCGTAGTCGAACGCGGAGATCCGCAGATCGTCGCCGGCCTCCAACAGCAGACCGGAGAGCACCGGAACGGCCGGCCGGCCGGGCAGGACACGGGCCGCCCACGCCACCGCGTCGGCGAGAACGTCACGGTTCACCTCAAACTTCACGGGACCTCCTGTCACGCCTACCTGCCAGGCAAAGGTATCGGCCGGGACCGACAGAACGAATCCGGTCAGGTCAGCGGGTGCCGGGTTGGAGCAGCCCCGACTCATAGGCCGCGACGACGGCCTGGACGCGGTCGCGCAGCCCGAGCTTCATCAGCACGTTGCTGACGTGCGTCTTGACCGTGTGCTCGCTGACCACCAGCTCGGCGGCGATCTCGGCGTTGGACATGCCGCGCCCGAGAAGGACCAGGGTCTCGCGCTCGCGGTCGGTCAACACGTCCAAACCCACGGGCGCGGCGGCGGGACGCGGCCGCCTGCGCACCATGTCGTCGATCAGCCTGCGGGTCACCGCCGGGGCCAGGAGGGAATCACCCGCCGCCACGACGCGTACGGCATGGACGAGGTCGTCCCGGCGGACGTCCTTGAGAAGGAAGCCGCTCGCGCCCGCGTGGAGGGCGTCGTACACGTAGTCGTCCTGGTCGAAGGTGGTCAGCACGAGGACCCTCGTGTCGGTCTCGTCGCACACCACGCGGGCGGCCTCGATGCCGTCCATGCGGGGCATGCGTATGTCGAGCAACAGCACGTCCGGCACTTGACGGCGGACGGCCTCGATCGCCTCGGCACCGTCACTCGCCTCCGCGACCACGGATATGTCCGGCTGGGCGTCGAGGATCATCGCGAAACCGCTCCGGACGAGCTCCTGGTCGTCGGCCACCACAACATTGATCGTCACGTGGAAACCCTGCCAGAGGGCGTCGTATGCCTGGAACCGGGTTCACTCTCACATATCGGCGAGCGGTAGCCATACGGCCACCTGGAAGCCATGCGTACGGCCGGGTGGCGGGCCGAAGGAGGCGGTGCCGCCGCAGGCCGCGGCCCGCTCACGGATCCCGATCAGCCCGTTTCCGCCGGAAAAACCGGGCCCGCGAAGGGAAGACGCGTGCAGATCTCCGTCCAGATCGGCGGCGCGCGTCGAAGACCGCTGCACGTCGAAGCCGTGCGGATCGGAGGCGCCTTCCTTGTCGCGACGATCGCGCGCGTCGGCCGCGGCACCTCGCCCGTCGTCTGTGACGGTGATCGACAGCGCGTCGTCCCGCCAGTCGAGCCGGACCTCCGCCTCAGTGGCGGTGGCGTGCTTGAGCATGTTCGTCAGGGATTCCTGGACGATCCGGTAGGCGGCCACCTCCACATCCGACGAGACGGCGACCGGCTGTCCCGTGGTCGTCAGTGACACCCGTGGCCCCGTGTCGCCGACTCCGTCGACCAGTTCGGGGATCCGGTCGATCGTGGGTTGCGGTTCCCTCGGCCCCTCGGTCTCCTTCAGCAGGCCGAGCATCCGCCGGAGCTGCGCCATCGCCTCCCGGCCCGCCGCGCCGATCGCGTCGAAGGCGGCCTCCGCCCGGTCGGGATCGGTCCGTACGGCGAGCGGACCGGCCTCGGCCTGCACGACCATGATGCTGACCGCGTGGGCGAGGATGTCGTGCATGTCCCGGGCGATCCGGGCGCGTTCGCGCTCGGCGGCGCGTTCCGCCTCCAGCTCCCGCTCGCGTTCCAGTTGGGCCGCTCGCTCCTCCAGGACCCTCGCGTACGCCTGATGTACGGTGACCGCCCGGCCGAGGGCGTAGGAGGCGACCCACGTCAGCAGACCGCGGACCAGGGTGGGGACCGAGTTGCCACCGAAGAGGATCGATCCCGGCACCATGATCAGAATGACCCCCAGACGCTGCCATCGTGGTGCGAGTTGAGCGACGGTGTACGTGGCGACGAGATGTCCGTACCAGAGGGGCTGCGGGGGAATGTCCGGATCGTGCATCGAGTACACATTGGTCGCCAGGATGATCACGATGAGCACGGCCAAGGGGTACCTGCGGCGCACGATCAGCGGCAGGGAGGCGCCGATGACCGGTAGGTACTCCATGACTGTCCACGGCTCCGGGCCGGCCATCCGCCTCGAGTAGAAGAACGGCACGGTCTGGGCGGCGAGCACGACGACCGTCAACGCGGCATCGACCGCGAGCGGAGGAAGCGTCCGAAGTCGCGCGATCAGGGACATAGCGCCCAAGTATCGCGGGTGAGCCATGCACGCTCCTCCCTCGCACGAGGGATCCCTTTTCCGGGCTCCCTCCCTCGCGTGACGGAGCGGGAAGACCGCTCGAATCGGCGATCTCACGGGGTACCCCGTCGGGAAACCATGAGGCCATCGCATTTCACGACGCGGCGCCCGACACGACGTCACTCACATCGCGTTTCCCGGCTTCTGGCACACCATCTTGGAGAACCCCATGAAGATCGCTCTGGGCGCCGCCTCCCTCGCTCTCGCCCTCGGCGCCATGGCCACCACCGTGGCACCGGCGACCGCCGCCGAGGCCGCCGGGACGAAGAGCGCCTGGTCGTCCGAGCTCAAAACCGCCGATGTGAGCTTCCGTACCAGCGATGGGCTGACACTCGGCGGCCGAATCTTCGAACCCGCGAACGCCACCGGCAGGCTGCCCGGTCTGTTGCTCGTCCACGGGTCGGGCCAGGGCAACAAGTGGAGCGAGCTCCAGATGGAGGCCGAGGAGTTCGCCAAGCAGGGCATGGTGGTGCTGGCGCCCGACAAACGCAGCGTCGGCTATTCCAAGATGAAGCGGGACTACTCCCAGCTCGCCGACGACGCGCTGAAGGCCTTCGCCGTACTGCGGGACCGTCCCGAGGTGGACCCGGCGAAGGCCGGCGTCTGGGGCCTCAGCGAGGGCGGCTGGGTGGCGCCCATCGCCGTCACCCGGACCTCGGACATCAAGTTTCTGATCACGGTTGGCGGGCCCGGCCTGGAACCGCTGCGCAGCCAGGCCTGGAACATGGCCAACAAGGTGGACAGAGCCGGGATCGAGGGATCGGTCCGGACCTTGCTCAACGAGAGCTTCTACCGCTTGGGCGCGGACGCCGGGCTGTTCCCCGAGGCCCACTACGACCCCGTGCCGACGCTGAAGAAGATCCACCAGCCGGTGCTCGCCCTGTGGGGCGCCGAGGACAACCAGATCCCTCCGGCGGAGAGCGCGGAGATCTTCCGTAAGACCTTTCCCGGCAGCGTGACGGTCAGGTTCTTCCCCCACGCCCCGCACGCGCTGTGGGCCGCCGGGCGGGAGAAGGCCGAGGAACTCGTGCCCGGCTACGCCGAGACCGTCGGCTCCTGGGTCCGCGACGTCACCGGCGGCCACGTCCCCGCGTCGAGCGCCGACCCGCTGCCCGCGCAGCCGACCAGGAGCGTGCCACTCCCCGAGTCGGCGTGGTGGGAGGGCTGGCAGGCCCAGCTCATCGTGCTTGTGCTGCTGCTCGTGGCGTTCGCGACCTATCCGGTGGCCGCGCTGGTCCGTCGCCGCCGGGGCGGCGCCGGCGGTTCCTGGTCCAACCGGGTCCTCGCGGCGTCCGGTCTCGTCGGCGTGCCCCTCTTCGTGTACGCGGCCGTGTCCATGATCGGCTCCGCCAACGGTCACGGCATCGACCTCGGCCCGCTGATCGCCGGTCGGCCGATCCTCTGGCTGGTCGTGCAGCTCCTCGCCTTCACGACCCTCATCTCGACGGCCGTCTCGGCGACCCGGTGGCGTACGGCGCGGCTCCGGGAGTGGATGCTGATCGCCGGGGGCCTGCTCTTCATCCCCTGGGCGCTCTACTGGGGCCAGCTGCTCCCCTGATCCGACCCGACCTCGAACAGGCCCCTCAGGGGGCCTGTTTGCCGTTCAGGAAGGCGAGTACGGCGAGCACGCGGCGGTTGTCGTCGTCCGAGGGGGCCAGTCCCAGCTTCGCGAAGATGTTCGCGGTGTGCTTGCCCACCGCGCTGTCGCTGAGGAAGAGCCGCTGCCCGATGGCGGCGTTGGAGCGGCCCTCGGCCATCAGTTCGAGGACCTCGCGCTCTCGGGGAGTGAGCCGGCCGATCGGCTCGCTGCGCGCGTTGCGGGCCAGCAGCTTGGCGATCACCTCGGGGTCCATGGCGGTGCCTCCCTCGGCCACCCGGCGGACCGCGTCGATGAACTGGCCGGCGTTGAAGACCCGGTCCTTGAGGAGATAGCCGACGCCGCCCGAGCCGTCGGCCAGCAGCTCCCGGGCGTACAACTGCTCGACGTGCTGGGAGAGGACGAGCACAGGAAGGCCGGAGATCCGGCGGCGGGCCTCCAGGGCGGCCTGGAGCCCCTCATCGGTGAAGGTCGGCGGCAGCCGGACGTCGACGACGGCCACGTCGGGGCGCTCTCTCAGCATGGCGGCGAGAAGATCGGGGCCGGACTCGACCGCGGCGACGACGTCGAACCCATGTGCCCGGAGCAGGGCGACCAGGCCCTCCCGGAGGAGGTGCAGGTCTTCGGCGATGACTACGCGCACCCGTCCACCTTGCCACGCTTCGCCTGGTTGGTGAGGGTCACCGCGGTCGCCAGCATTCCACCACCCAGGAGGATCATCCCGACGATCGTCGGCCACTGCAGTGCTTCCGGCATGTAGAGCGCCAGGAACCACGACTTCACGGGGGTGCCGGCCAGCTTCATGACCATCGCGACGAGCCCCTGCGGGAACAGCGGGAGCCAGCACAGGCCCCAGCACACGCCCAAGGTCATGCTCTTCCACCTCGGGATCGGCGGGACCACGCTGTCCAGGGCGCGGGTCAGCTCCAGGACGGCCGTGGTGGGGCCGCCGACCGGGCTGTTCAGTGCGAGCACGCCGTCGAAGGCCGCGAGCCTGCGTTCGATGCCCTGCAGTCCGGTGCCCCGTCCGGGGTCCGCTCCGCCCCGGCCGTCATCGGTCACGGTGACCCGCAGGGTGGTCCCATGGTGGCTGATGTCGATCCACACCTCGGTCGCGCCGCCGTGCTTCACCGCGTTGGTCAGCAGCTCGCTGATCGCGAAGTAGGCGGCGGACTCCACCGGGGCGTCCGGCCGTACCGGCAGGTCGACGGTCACGTGCGCGGTGAGCGAGGTGTCCAGGACGAGAGCGCGTACGGCGTCGCCGAGCCCGCGCTCGGCGAGCACCGGCGGGTGGATGCCACGCACGACCTGGCGCAGCTCGCGCAGCGCGGTGGCCGACGCCTCGCTCGCCTTGGCGAGCAGTGCCTTGGCGGCGGCCGGGTCGGTGTCCACGAGCTGTTCGGCGGCGCCGATGGTCATGCCGATCGCGACCAGCCGCGCCTGCGCGCCGTCGTGCAGGTCCCGCTCGATGCGGCGCAGCTCGGCCGCCTGCGAGTCGACCGCGTCGATCCGGGTCCTGGCCAGGTGGCTGACCCGCTGGGCGAGCCGTGCCTTCTCGGTCGGCGCGAGCAGCCCGAGCGCGATCTGCCCGTGGACCCGCAGGCTCCAGGGGACGACGATCGGCGCCGTGGCCACGGCGATGACGGCGGGCAGCAGGCCGAGCACGTTGCCACTGAGCAGCGTGGGGAGCCCGGCCGCGACGAGCAGCACCGGAATGGCGACGATCAGACCGCCGGCCCACGGGTTCAGCATGAGGTAGGCGAGATCACGCCAGGTCGCGGGGTCGTTCACCATCCAGGTGAGCCGCCGGTTGAACGCCGGGATGCGCGGCGTCTTGTACAGGTTGCGGCCGTCGCGGTACCAGCCGTCCCGCTGTGGCCGCGGGGCCGGCGGGGTGGGCCGGTACGGCTCGTCGATCGTCACGCCGGACCACCTGGCGGCGAGCCTCCGCTGCGCCCCTGTCGTCGCCCGCGTGAGCCGTACGGCAGGGGGAAACACGAACACGAACCCCACGAGGAAGGTGAGCGCGACCGCGACCAGCATCACCAGGCCGACCAACTGCCCGAGGACCACCATTCCGAGAAGGCCGGTCGCGCGGCCCAGTGCCGTGAGAGTACGTCGGTTCATGCGCCTCAGTGTGTACGGAGGGAACGGGCGTGCGCAGTGACCCGAGACGCCCGGAAGGGGTGGAGTTTCCCCCACCCCCCGTCGGTCAAAAGTGCACCACAACCGGGTCCGCACCCGCATTCTCCCCTGCGCGGGAAATTTCTAGCTTCGTGGCATGGCAATCATCTCTGTCCACAACCTGCGTAAGACATACGGCGAGAAGGTCGCGGTCGACGACGTGTCGTTCGCGGTCGAGGAAGGCGAGATCTTCGGGATCGTCGGCCGCAACGGCGCCGGAAAGACCACCACGGTCGAGTGCGTCGCCGGGTTGCGCGCGCCGTCGTCCGGCGTCGTGGAGCTCGGCGCCGGCCTGACCGACGTGAAGGAGCAGATCGGCATCCAGCTCCAGGACTGCTCGCTGCCGGACAAGCTGAAGGTCGGGGAGGCGCTGGAGCTCTACGCGTCCTTCTACTCGCGACCCGCGGACTGGCGCGCGCTGCTCGACGAGATCGGCCTCGACCCGCGCGTCGCGTTCGCCAAGCTGTCCGGCGGGCAGCGCCAGCGGCTGTCCGTCGCGCTCGCGCTGGTCGGGAACCCGCGGGTCGCGATACTCGACGAGCTGACCACCGGCCTCGACCCGCAGGCCCGCCGCGACACCTGGGACCTGATCGAGCGCGTCCGCGAGATGGGTGTGACGGTGCTGCTGGTCACGCACTTCATGGAGGAGGTCGAGCGGCTCTGCGACCGGGTCGCGGTGATCTCGGCCGGCCGCGTACTCGCGGTGGACACCCCGGACCGGCTCATCGAGCGCGCCGGCGGCGGGCAGCGGATCGTCTTCCACACGACCGGGCCCGTCGACGCCCTCACAGCGCTGCCCGAGGTCACCACCGTCCAGCGGAACGGTGACGAGGTGGTCGTGACCGGCACCGGCGACCTGCTCGTCGCCGTGGTCGGCGCCCTCACACCGGGGCAGGTCAGCGGCCTGCGCACCGAGCGGACCACCTTCGACGACGCCTTCCTCGCCCTCACCGGGAACGCGCCCGCCTCGTCGTGACGCCTCCCCCGGCGCACACCCCGCCCCCAGTGACCCGTCCCCCCGCCCGTACGCCGTCGCGTGCCGGCTCTGACGAAACCGGAGAATCCTGATGCTGGTCCACAAGAAATTGATCCTCACCGAAGCGAAGCTGTTCCTGCGCGAGCCGGCCGCGGTGTTCTTCGTGACCCTCCTGCCCGTCGCGCTGCTGCTGGTGCTCGGCCTTTCCATCCCCGGGTTCAGCAAGGCGGATCCGGCCCTCGGAGGCGAGCGGCTCGTCGACGCCCAGTTCCCCGCGATGATGGTGCTGCTCTCGGTCGCGACGCTCGCACTGAGCGCGCTTCCCGCGACGCTGGTCACGTACCGGGAGAAGGGGGTGCTGCGCCGGATGTCCACGACGCCGGTACGCCCCGGGGCGCTGCTCGTGGCGCAGATCGCGATCAGCGCGGCCGTCGCCGTCCTGAGCACGACCTTGACGCTGGCGCTGGGACATCTGGTGCTCGACATGCCGGTGCCGCGGCTGCTCGCCGGCTTCGCCGGGGTGCTCCTGCTCGGCGCGGTCGCCCTGTTCTCCGTCGGGCTGTGGCTCGCCGCCGTGGCGCCGAGCGCGAAGGTCGTGCAGGGCGCGGGCGCCGCGGTGCTGTTCCCGCTGCTGTTCCTCGGCGGCATGTGGCTTCCGCGCGACCTCATGCCGTCCCCGCTGCGCGTGGTGAGCGATTTCACGCCGACCGGCGCGTTCGGGCAGGCGCTGCGGGACACGATGGGAGGGCACGCGCCCTCGCTCGCGCATCTCGCGGTCCTCGCCGGATGGGCGTTGGTCGCGGGGATCGCCGCCGCCCGCATGTTCCGCTGGCAGTGATCCGGCCCGGCCGGGGTGCGCCCGGTCCATTACCTCTCGGGGAATCGCGATCGTTCACCGGCGGGCATAGCGTCATGCACGTGACCACAGCTTCGATCCATCACCGGCCGATCGGCGTGCTGCTCCGCCAGTGGCGCGAGCGCCGCCGGTTGAGCCAGCTCGACCTCTCGATCCAGGCCGAGATCTCGACCCGGCATGTGAGCTTCATGGAGACGGGACGTTCCGCGCCCAGCCGGGAGATGGTCCTCCATCTCGCCGAGCATCTTGACGTCCCGCTCCGCGAACGGAACCACCTGCTGCTCGCCGCTGGCTACGCCCCTGTTTATACGGAATCCACGCTGGACTCGCCGCAGCTGGCAGCCGTACGCGACGCGATCGGCAAGCTGCTGGCGGGGCACGAGCCGTACCCCGCCGTGGTGGTGGACCGGGGGTGGAACCTGGTGGACGCCAACACGGGCCTCCGCATGCTCGCGGAGGGCATCGCCCCCGAGCTGCTGTCGAACGTGCTGCGCGCGAGCCTGCACCCCGACGGGCTCGCCCCGCGGATCGCGAACCTCGGGGAGTGGCGGGCGCACCTGCTCGGACGGCTCAAGCGGCAGATCACACTCACCGGGGACGCCGAGCTGGCCGAGCTGTACGCGGAGCTGCGGGAGTATCCCTGCGACCAGCCGGAGCCCGAGGTGGAGCTGCCGGGGCCGGGCGACATCTTCGTCCCGCTCCGGCTGCGGCGCGGGGATCGGGAGCTGTCGTTCTTCAGCGTCGTGGCGACCTTCGGCACGCCCCTCGACGTCACGGTCGCCGAGATGATGATCGAGTCGTTCTTCCCGGCCGACGAGGAGACCATCCGTTTCCTCCGCGACGTCGGGTGAGTCGCCCCGTCAGTGACGGCCGCCCGCCTCCGCCCGGGGAGCATGCGCACCGGGCGGCCGCATATGATCTTCTCCGAAATTCATGATCCGGACTTTTCGCGAAGCGCGGTCTTTGTCACAATTCCCGGCATAGATCACGTTCCAGGTCCGGAGGCCGTCGTGCCGCAGAAGGTACTGACCAATACATTCCACGTCGACGCCGCCCCAGAGGCGGTGTTCGAGCATCTCACCACGCCCGAGAGCTACATCGGGCTGTCGCCACTCGTGGTGGCGGTCAAGGATGTGGATCGTTCCGAACCCGGCGTGATCCGCTACACCTCCATCGAGCGGTTCCGGTTCCTCGGCGTCTTCACGCACGACAACCCGATCGCGGTGACGCTCCTCACCGAGGGACTCTCCGTACGCGGTGACGTGACGAGCCCGGGCAACGTCCGCCTCGTCTACCGGTTCGATCTGGCGCCGGACGGGCCCGGCACCCGGGTGGACGACCGGCTGGAGATCACCGCCCCCTGGTTCCTCACGGCATTCGCGGCCGGCCAGGCGCGCAAGGTCCAGCTCGCCCGCGCGGGCATCCTCGCCGAGCGCCTCGCCGTGCCCGTCGGCTGAGGCCGCCCGTGGAAAGCTGAGATCCCCGACTCCGAGGAGAGCCCATGCTCGTGCTGGCCCATGTGAGCGACATCCACATCGACGGGAGCGAGCGGAACACCGCGCGCGCCGCGAGAGTCCTCGATCACGTCGGCGGCCTGCCCGTCGACGCGATCCTCCTCACCGGAGACATCGCCGACCACGGGGCCGTCGAGGAGTACGAGATCGCCCGCGGCCTGGTCCCGGCCGACGTGCCCTTCGTTCTGTGCCCCGGCAACCACGACCTCCGCGAGAACCTCCGCAAGGTCATGCTCGACGCGACGGAGGACGGCCGGGCCGCCGACGGGCCGGTCAACCAGGTCCTCCACCTGCCGGGCGCGACGATCGCGCTGTGCGACTCGAGCATCCCCGGACGGCCGGACGGGCTCCTCGGCGACGAGACCCTCGACTGGCTCGACGCCGTGCTCGCCGCCGCTCCCGACGTGCCCGCCTTCGTCGGGATGCACCACCCCGCGGTCCCGCTGGGCATCCCGTACGTCGACGAGATCAGGCTGGGCGAGCCGGAGCGGCTGGCGGCGGTGCTCGCCCGGCACCCCCAGGTGGTGGCGGTGCTGGCCGGGCACGCCCACACGGGCGCGGCGACGACGTTCGCGGGCCTGCCCCTGCTGGTGGCGCCCGGCGTGGTGAACACCCTGCTGACGCCGTTCGAGACGAAGGCCCACCCGCCGATCGACCTCGACCTCCCTCCGGCCGTCGCCCTGCACGTCTTCGACGAGGGGCGGATCACCACGCACTATCGCCCCGTGGGGTGAGGTCGCGCCCGCTGTCTTTCGGCACGCGTGTGGTGATCTCGTAAACGGGGACGTCACCTCCCCGCTGGGTCAGGCGCCCCATTTTTGGGGATTTCTTTAGCCGGGCTTCATCGGGGAGGCGGCTCTGGAAACGCGCGAAGTGATCGTCGTCGTGGTCGCGGGCGTCCTGCTCGCCGCCGTCGCCGCCAAGGGGACCCAGCAGAGCGCCGCAGGCGCCTCGGGCGCGCGGGCCACGCCCGGCGTCGCGCGGGCCATACCGCTGCACAACACCCACGGCACCAAGCCGGGGCTCGCCCCGATCACCTCCACCAGGGACCGGGCCGCCGCGGTCGCGCTGATCCGGAAGCTGCGGGTCAAGGGAAGCGGCCCCAAGACCGGGTACGCGCGGACCCGCTTCGGAGAGAACTGGGCGGACACCGCCGACGGCGTGCCGTACGCGGGGAACGGCTGCAACACCCGGAACGACCTGCTCGCCCGGGACGGCCAGAACGTCCGATATCGCCAGGGCTCACACTGCGTGGTGATCAAGATGACGCTCAAGGACCCGTACACCGGCCGGACCATCCGGTGGCGGAAGCAGCGCGCCGACGTCGTCCAGGTCGATCACGTGGTGCCGATGTCGTACTCGTGGCGCATGGGCGCCGCCCACTGGCCGATGGCGAAACGGCTGCGCATCGCGAACGACCCGCTCAACCTGCTTCCCGTGTACGGGCCGGCCAACGAGGCCAAGGGCGGCTCAGGGCCCGCCTCATGGCTGCCTCCGAACCGGAAGATCCGTTGCGCGTACGTCACCCGGTTCGCCCAGGTCGCGCTCAAATACCACCTTCCGGTGACCCGGGCGGACAAGGCGACGATGCTCGTTCAGTGCCGGTGAGCCGACATCCCGCCTGCTTCATTACGATCAACACGCTCAAGTGAAATATCGGCTTATGCGTAAGGGGATGCCCATGGACACGACGACCCGCGCGCTGGTGCTCGGCGGTGGAGGCGTCGCCGGGATCGCCTGGGAGACCGGCGTTCTGGCCGGGCTCGCCGACGCCGGAGTCGACGTCACCGGCGCGGACCGGATCGTGGGCACCTCGGCCGGCTCAACCGTCGCCGCCCAGATCACCAGCGGCCTGACACTCGACGAGTTGCTCAGGCGGCAGACCGACCCGGCGGCGCAGGCCCCGGAGATCCCCAGCGGCGTGGCGATCGACGAGCTGATGGCGCAATGGGTCGAGATCTACACCCAGACCTCCGACCCTGCCGAGGCGCGCAGGAAGGCCGGGGCGCTCGCGCTCGCCGCGGCCACCGTGACGGAGGAACGGCGGCGCGAGGTCATCGCGGCGCGGCTGCCCGTCCACGAGTGGCCCGACCGCGACCTGGTCGTCGTCGCCGTCGACGCGTACACGGGCGAGCCGATCCTGTTCACGCCGCGGTCGGGCGTGAACCTGGTCGACGCGGTGGCGGCGAGCTGCGCTGTGCCGTGCGTCTGGCCTCCGGTGACCATCGGGGACACCCGCTACATGGACGGCGGCATGCGCTCGTCGAACAACGCCGACCTCGCGGCCGGTCACGACCGCGTGCTCGTGCTTTCGCCGCTTGAGGACCCGGAGCTGGCCGGGCAGGTCGCGGCGCTCGGCGCGACCGTCGAGGTCATCCAGCCCGACGACGCCTCCCGCGCGGCCATCGGCCCCGACCCGCTCGACCCGGAGGTGCGGACGCCGTCCGCCGAGGCGGGGTACGCCCAGGGACGGGCGGCCGCCGCGACCGTCGCGGCCCTCTGGCGGTAACCGCCCTCTGCGGGAGCCCGTCAGTGCGTGGCCATGTCCACGAAGCGGCTGTAGTGGCCCTGGAACGCCACCGTGACGGTGGCGGTGGGGCCGTTACGGTGCTTGGCCACGATCAGGTCGGCCTCGCCCGCCCTCGGCGACTCCCGCTCGTAGGCGTCCTCTCTGTGCAAGAGGATCACCATGTCGGCGTCCTGCTCAATCGACCCAGATTCCCTCAAGTCGGACACCTGAGGCCGCTTGTCGGTGCGTTGCTCGGGACCTCGGTTGAGCTGCGAGATCGCGATGACGGGCACCTCGAGCTCCTTCGCGAGGAGCTTGAGCGACCGGGACAGCTCGGAGACCTCCTGCTGGCGGCTCTCGGTCCGCTTGGGAGAGCTCATCAGCTGGAGGTAGTCGACGATGACGAACCGCAGGTCGTTGCGCTGTTTCAGACGGCGGCACTTGGCCCGGATCTCCATCATCGACATGTTCGGGGAGTCGTCGATGAACAGCGGCGCCTCGGCGACCTCGCCCATGCGTCGGGCCATCCGGGTCCAGTCGTCGTCGCTCATCGACCCCGAGCGCATCGTGTGCAGCCCGACCCTCGCCTCCGCCGAAAGCAGTCGCATCGTGATCTCATTACGCGACATTTCCAGCGAGAAGATGACAGTCGTCAGGCCGTGCTTGATAGCGGCAGATCTCGCGAAATCCAGTCCGAGGGTGCTGTTGTGCGTAGGAACGCAGGCCCTGCCGGCCAGGTACATGTGGTCGGCGTTGTCCACCTCCACGCACCGCACCGGCGTCGACGGCACCGGACGGACGTCCACGATGTACCGCACCCGAGTGGACGGATGCGACCGCATGACCTGTCGCTCGGCCTTGCGGGCCAGGCGGAAGACCTTGTCGGCCGTGGTGAAATTGATCATGTAGCACACGGACGACTGCGCCGATCGGCCCCTGACCGGCTTGGTCTTCATCGTGGCCCGGTAGCCGAGGCTCAGAACGAGTTCGAGGGCGTCCTCCGCGAGCCTCCTGTTGGTCACCGCGATCTGGATCTGGCCGTCGCGGCTCACGTATCCGTCGGTGTCCAAGAGTCCGGACAGGAGAGCCCGCCGCTGGCCTTCCGAGGCCCGGAGATACTGCTGAGGAATGTGCTTGTTTCCCAGGACGCCAAGACCGCGCAGGATGGCCTGAACCGTGCCGTGCCGCTTGCGACAGGCCTTGCACCGCCGAAGACCGCTGGACGGAGCTCCGCAGTCGGGACATGTGGGAGCCGGTGCAGGCGGTGAGACGAACCGAGCCCTGCCCCCGCACGACCGGCCGCATGTGCGCACCTGGGAGTTCTTGGGCACGAACAGCGCCCCGCACACGACACACACCCGCGGGGCGACGGGCGGCTCGGGAAGCCTCAGCGAGTACGTCGGCTCCGACCCGATGCGAGAGACCAGCAGCCCCTCCGCCTCGATGTTGGCGACGATCTCCGGGTCGACCGTGGTGAGCCGCGCGGCGGCACTGTGCCCGTCGCCGAGCCATGCGCCGAGCGCGTACGGAGGCAGCGGCAGATCGCGTTCGGGCAGCGCGAAGGGGGCGGCGACCGCCACCGCGTGGTTGGGCCGGTTGTCCGACGAGCAGCGCAACGTGGCCGCGATCTCCTCGGTGGTCACGACGTCCCTGTGGATGGCCGTCGTCGCCGCGTTTCTCGGCCGACCGGCACGGGCGTAAAGCGCCGTGAACAGGCGCCGGCGCGAGTAGCCGGGGGTGTTCCACAGGTAGCCGCGGGCGGAGCCGCTCACCTGTCGAGCCACCTTGCCCGCGCTCCCGATCTCCTTCTGCACCGTGTGAAGGACGTTCCGGAACTCGGCGCCCACCATGGCGAGCGCCTCGCGGTGGGTGACGAGATCGTCCTCGCGGGCCGGCGACGCTTCGTACGCGCTCCTTACACGGCTGACAGACTGGGCCGGCCAGTGAAGAGCGCGCCCGCTCTCCGCTCGTTGCCTTCGGGCCGCCCTCGTGGTCGTCCGCCATTGGTGCGAGCCGTCGGCCACGATCACCGTGCCGTCGCTGAACTCGACCTCGTAACACGGCCGTCCGTGCATGACCTCAGTGGCGGCGACGACTCGTGTGGGGACCCCGTCAGCGCCGAGAAGACAGTCACCCACCTTCACGTCGCCCATGTTCGTCCAGCCCGTGGGAGTGGGCAGCGGAGTGTCCAGGGCAAGGGCCTTGCCGATCGCGGGGCGAGCGGCCACGACGATCATTTGGCCGGGGTGCAAACCGTTGGTGAGGGCGTCGAGGTCCTGGAAGCCGGTGGGGACGCCGACCATCTGGCCGTGGCGGCTGCCGATGGCCTCGATCTCGTCCAGCGCGCCCGGCATGATCTCCGACAGCGGCAGGTAGTCCTCAGAGGTACGCCGCTCGGTCACCTTGTAGATCTCGCCCTGCGCGCGGTCGACCAGGTCGTCGACCTCCTCGCCCTGGCCGCCGTACCCGTAGGAGACGATGCGCGTGCCGGCCTCGATCAGCCGGCGCAGCACGGCCTGCTCCCGCACGATCTTGGCGTAGTAACCCGCGTTGGCCGCGGTGGGCACGACCGCGGTCAGCGTGTGGAGGTAGGGGGCGCCGCCGACCCGGCCCAGCTCGCCGCGCTTCTGCAGATCGTCCAGGATCATGATCGAGTCGGCGGGCTCGCCCCGGCCGTAGAGGTCGGTGATGACGTCGTAGATGATCTGGTGCGCGGGGCGGTAGAAGTCGTCGGCGCGCAGCACCTCGACCACGTCGGCGATCGCGTCCTTCGACAGCATCATGCCGCCGAGAACGGACTGCTCGGCCTCGATGTTGTGCGGCGGAGTCCGCTCGAAGGTGACGTCGGAGCCACCCGGCCCACCGGGGCCGCCGGGGCCGCCGGGACCTCCCGGCCCGCCCGGGAAATCAAGAACGCTCACCGGAGACACCCCCCAACACAGCAACCCCAGTTGTAATCCGCCGGTCTGACAGTTTCGCGGCTGCCGCGCCCTACCGGCAACGCGGCCTGTGGACCCACCTGTGGATAACGTGTGCACTTCGGCCGCCCAGGTGTGAACACCCTGGGGACGAGCCTGGGGATAACCCTGTGGCCATCGCCACTACAGCCCCATTGACCAGCCGAAACGTTATCCAAGGGCTGTGGAGGAAGGAAAGTCGGAAGATGGCCGAGACCGGATCGGCATGGCGGCGCCGCGACGCCGGGTAACAAGGCCGAGCATCGATATGTAACTGGCAAAATACCCTTATGCCACTGACAAGGGACGCCGAGCGGCGGGGAGAGGCCGGCGCTGGGCACCGCGAGATCCTCCGCCTCGCCGTCCCCGCGTTCGGGGCCCTGGTCGCCGAGCCGTTGTTCCTGCTGACCGACTCCGTCATCGTCGGACGGCTGCCCGATCCGGCCCTCGGCGCTCTCGGCGTGGCGAGCGCCGCCCTCTCCGCCATCGTCGGCCTGTGCGTCTTCCTCGCGTACGGCACGACCGCGGCGGTGGCGCGGCAGATGGGCGCGGGCGAGGCGCGCCGGGCGATGCGGCAGGGTGTGGACGGCATGTGGCTGGCCGCGGCGGTGGGCGTCGCCGTCATCGCCGTCTGCTGGCCGCTCGCCCCGGGGATCGTCGATCTCTTCGGCGCCTCCGACCGGCTGGCCGGGCTGGCGACCACCTATCTGCGGGTCAGCCTGCTCGGCACGCCCGCCCTGCTTCTCGTGCTCGCGGGCACGGGCGTGCTGCGCGGCCTCCAGGACACGGTGACGCCTCTCGTGGTCTCGGTGGCCTCCTTCCTGCTGAACGGCGTGCTGAACGCCTGGTTCGTCCTCGGGCTCGGCTGGGGCATCGCCGGGTCGGCGTGGGGCACGGTCATCGCCCAGGCGCTCGGCGCGGCCGTCTACCTCGTCATGGTCGTCAGGGGCGCCCGGCGCCACGGCACTTCGCTCCGGCCCGACCTCGCCGGCATCCGGGCCGCTGGCACCGCCGGTCTGGCCCTGGTCATCCGTACGGCGTGCCTGCAGGTGGTGCTGCTGACCGCCACGTCGCTCGCGACCCGGATGGGCGACGCGCAGATCTCGGCGCACACCATCGCGGCGCGGATCTGGACGTTCCTCGCGTTCGCCCTGGACGCCATCGCCATCGCGGGGCAGGCGATCACCGGCCGGACCCTGGGCGCGGGCGACACGGCCGCGACCCGGTCGGCCACCCGCCGCATGGTCGCATGGGGAGTGGGGTGCGGCGTCGTCTTCGGCCTGGCCGTCCTCGCGCTCCGCCCGCTGATCCCGGGGGTGTTCGACGCCCCTGGCGCGGTGTCCGACCGGCTGGAGGAGGTGCTGTGGCTGGTGGCACTGTTCCAGCCGATCGCGGGTGTCGTGTTCGTGCTCGACGGCGTGCTGATCGGCGCGGGCGACCAGCGTTACCTCGCCTGGGCCGGGCTGATCACGACTCTCGCGTACCTGCCGTTCGCCCTGATCGCGGGGAGCCTCGTCGCGTTGTGGGCGGCCTTCGGCGTGTGGATGCTGGCCCGGATGCTCACTCTCTCCTTCCGCGCGTACGGCACGGCCTGGCTGGTCACCGGCGCGTGACCGGCCTGCTCGCGCCGGACCCACCGCACGGACGCCGCTGAAGGCCCCCAGAAGGCGTCAGAGTCGCCCGGAGTCCAGTACGCGCTGGAGGAACTCACGGGTGCGCGGATGCTCGGGCGAGGAGAACATCTGGTCGGGAGCGCCGCGTTCGAGCAGGACGCCGCCGTCGAGGAAGCAGACGGTGTCGGAGATGTCCCTGGCGAAGCTCATCTCGTGGGTGGCGAGGATCATCGTCATCCCGGTGTCCTTGAGCTCGCGGATGATGCTCAACACCTCGGTGACGAGGATCGGGTCGAGCGCGGAGGTCACCTCGTCGAGCAGCAGCAGCCGCGGCTGGGTGGCGATGGCCCGGATGACGGCCACCCGCTGCTGCTGGCCGCCGGAGAGCCGGTCGGGGTACTCCCCCGCCTTGTCCGCGAGACCGAACCGGGAGAGCAACTCCCGCGCCTGCTCCTCGGCCTGCGCCTGGGCGACCTTGTGGACCTTGCGCGGGGCCAGGGTGATGTTCTCCAGCACGGTCATGTGCGGAAAGAGATTGTAGGACTGGAAGACCATGCCGATCCGCTTGCGGACCTCGTCCACGTCGGCGCGCACGTCCGTGATCTCGTCGCCGTCCAGGTGGATGGCGCCGTCGTCGATGGTCTCCAGCAGGTTGACGCAGCGCAGCAGCGTGGATTTGCCGGAGCCGGAGGCCCCGATCAGGGTGACCACCTCGTGCGCCGCCACGTCGAGGTCGATGCCGCGCAGCACGCTCTGGTCGTGGTAGTTCTTCCACACGCCCTCGATGCGCAGGAGCGTCATCAGGCACCTCCGGGGCCGCGGCGGCGGGCGGCCCGCGCCGACAGGTAGTCGGTGAACCGCGCCATCGGGATCGTGAGCAGGATGAACAGCAGCGCCGCGACGAGATAGGGGGTGTAGTTGAACTTCCCGGCGGCGTAGATCTGCGCCTGCCGCAGCGACTCAATCACACCGATCGTGGAGACGAGCGCGGTGTCCTTCTGCAGCGAGACGAAGTCGTTGAGCAGCGGCGGGATCACCCGGCGCACCGCCTGCGGGAGCACGACGTGGCGCATGGCCTGCCCGTGGGACAGCCCGAGGGAGCGCGCCGCCGCGATCTGGCTCGGATGCACCGTGTCGATGCCCGCGCGGAAGACCTCCGCGACGTACCCGCTGTACGCGAGGACGAGCGCGATGACCCCGAGGGTGATCTCGTCGGACGGCACGCCGGAGAGCTGGAGAGCAGGCAGGCCGAAGCCGACGAGCATGATGACGAGCAGCGTCGGCACCCCGCGGAACACGTCGGTGTAGACCACGGCCAGCACCCGCAGCGGGAAGAAGACCGGCGCCCGTAGCCCCCGGGCCAGGGCGACCAGCAGCCCGAGCACCAGGATGATCGGCTCCGCGATGAGGAAAACCTGGACGTTGATCCAGAAGCCGCGGAGCACGTCGGGCAGGGACCGGAGGAACGCCTCGGGGCTGAAGAACGTCTCCTGCACCCGCGGCCAGCCCGGAGAGTTGACGACCAGGACGGCCACCAGGGTCAGGAAGACGATGGTGGACGCCGTGGCGACCGAGCTGGAGCGGATCGCCTGCCGACGGCGGATCCGCTCCCTCTCCTGCTGTCGGGGGCTTTTGGGGGGCTGCGTCACTTCATCTCCGGCGCGCCGGCCGCCGCGCTCAGCCACTGCTGCTCGATCTTGGCGAGCTCACCGGAGGACTTCAGCGCGCCGACGGCCTCGTTGACGCAGGAGACCAGGGAGCTGCCCTTCTGGAAGACGAGGCCGAACTCCTCGGGCGTTCCGCCGGTGGCCGCGAACTGGCCGACGATCTTAGAGTTCTCCACCTGGGCGGCGGTGACGTAGAACGCCGTCGGCAGGTCCACCACGATGGCGTCGACCTGCTTGTTCTTGAGCGCGTTCACGGCGTCCACCTGCTGGGTGTAGACCTTGGGCTCCTTGGCCGGCTGGATCACGCTCTTGACCGCGTCGAGGGAGGTGGTGCCGACCTGGACGCCGATGGTGGCGTCCTTGAGGTCGGCCAGCCCGGCGGCCGAGGCGTACTTGCCGCCGTTCAGGGCGACGATGCCCTGCTTGACCGTGTAGTACCCCTCGCTGAAGTCGACGACCTTCGCCCGGTCGGGCGTGATCGAGATCTGGTTGACGTCGAAGTCGAACTTCTTGTCCCCCGGCGCGTACGCGGTGTCGAACGGGACGGTGGCCCAGGCGACCTCGTCCTTGGTGAAGCCGAGCTTTTCGGCCACGGCGTAGGCGACCGCGCTCTCGAAGCCCTCGCCGCTCGTCGGGTCGTCGTTCTTGAACCACGGCTCGTACGCGGGCTTGTCGGTGCCGATGGTCAGCTTGCCCGGGGTGACCAGCGTGAGCTGGTCCTTCGCGCAGCTCGCCGCGGCCGGGCTGCCGGAGGCGCTCCCGGCCGGCTGGGCCGTCGCGTCGTTGCCGGCCGGTGCGCACGCGACCGCCGCCGTCGTGAGGACGCCGAGCGCCAGCAACAGCGAGGGACGGTGCATTTCAGCCTCCATGCAGTAAAGATCGTGCATAGTCCGCGTTTGGGACGGGCTAGATACTATCGGCCGTTTATTTCGGGCCCACCGGGGAACGGCCGCGCACGTCGAAGGGCCCCTCCCGGAGCGGGAAGGGCCCTTCGATTCAGTCGGGTGACGGCTGGCTCAGCCGGCGACGACCTCGACGTCCAGGGTCGCGGACACCTCGGGGTGCAGCTTGACGCTGACCCGGTGGGAGCCCACGCTCTTGATCGCGTTGCCGATCTCGATGCGGCGGCGGTCGAGCTTCGGACCGCCGGCGGCCGTGACGGCCTCGGCGATGTCACCGGTGGTGACCGAGCCGAAGAGGCGGCCCGCCTCGCCGGCGCGGGTCTTCAGGACCACCTTGAGACCGCCGAGCTGACCGGCGACCTCCTTGGCCGTGCCCAGGTCGCGGATCTCACGGGCCTGACGGGCCTTCTTGATCGAGGCGATCTGCGACTCGGCGCCGCGGGTCCACCGGATCGCGAAGCCGCGCGGGATGAGGTAGTTGCGGCCGTAGCCGTCCTTCACCTCGACGATGTCACCGGGGGCGCCGAGGCCGGAGACCTCAGTGGTGAGAATGAGCTTCATGTCCTGAGACTCCTTTCCTTAGCGCGCGGTGCTCGTGTACGGCAGCAGGGCCATCTCACGAGCGTTCTTGATAGCGGTGGCCACGTCGCGCTGGTGCTGGGTGCAGTTGCCCGTCACCCGGCGAGCACGGATCTTGCCGCGGTCGGAGATGAACTTCCGCAGCAGCGCCGTGTCCTTGTAGTCGACGTAGGAGATCTTGTCGTGGCAGAACAGGCAAACCTTCTTCTTCGGCTTGCGCAGTGCCGGCTTCGCCATCGTGGTGCTCCTTTCAGAGCCCCGCAAGATGCGGGAATGGTCGCTCGGATACGTTTTCGTGGGTTGGTGTCACCTGGAAAGGTGATCTAGAAAGGCGGTTCGTCGCTGAAGTCGCCGCCGCCGAAGCCACCGCCGCCGCCACCCTGGTTGTAGCCGCCGCCGCCGCTCGGAGAAGCGGGGGTGGCCGACGCCCAGGGGTCGTTCGCCGGTCCGCCGAAGCCACCACCACCGCCGCCGCCCTGCCGGGCGGTCTTGTTCACCTTGGCGGTGGCGTTGCGCAGCGAGGGGCCGACCTCGTCGACCTCGACCTCGTAGACCGTGCGCTTCTCGCCTTCCTTGGTCTCGTACGACCGTTGGCGCAGCCGTCCCTGCACGATGACCCGCATGCCGCGCTGCAGGCTCTCGGCGACGTTCTCCGCCGCCTGCCGCCACACGTTGCAGGTCAGGAACAGGCCTTCGCCGTCCTTCCACTCGTTGGTCTGGCGGTCCAGGAACCGCGGAGTGGATGCGATGCGGAACCGGGCCACAGCCTGCCCCGTCGGGGTGAAGCGCAGCTCCGGGTCGTCGACAAGGTTGCCGACGATGGTGATCGTGGTGTCGCCTGCTGCCATCGGTCGCTTTCGCCTTCCTATCCCGTCAGCTCAGCCGTCAAGGGCTCAGAGTACGGCCATGGCCCGACAAAAAAGCCGGGCTCGGCCGTTCTCGGTCAGTGGAGCTCGGGACGGAGAACCTTGGTGCGGAGAATGCCCTCGTTCAGGTTGAGCTGACGGTCCAGCTCCTTGACCGTGGCGGGCTCCGCGGTCAGGTCGACCACGGCGTAGATGCCCTCGGACTTCTTCGCGATGTCGTAGGACAGCCGGCGGCGGCCCCAGACGTCGACCTTCTCCACGGTGCCGCCGTCGTTGCGGACGACGCTGAGGAACTGGTCGAGCGAGGGCTGCACGGTGCGCTCATCGAGGGCCGGGTCGAGGATGACCATCAGCTCGTAACGACGCATGCGGAATCCAACCTCCTCTGGACTCTTGCGGTCACGACGCCTTGCCGTGACAGGAGGACGCTGCGGGCGGCGCGGGGAAACTCCACCCCACGCGTATCCAACACAGCCGAATCAGGCTACCAGGCCCCTGGCCGTACGCGCCTCCGCGAGGGAAACTGAGCAACAGGAAGGGGTGACGCACATGCCGCACGTTATTGGCCGCGTCCGAAGGCCGACCCACCGCCTCACCCTCAACACGGACGGTAGGCCGCACACTCTGGAGAACACCCTCGCGGTCAGCACGCTGGTCGTCGGTCTCCTGGCGATCGTCACCGGGTTCATCGTCAGTCTCCACCCGGTCGCCGCGTGGGTGGGCACGATCGGATTCTGCGGCGGGCTGTACGCGCAGTACGTATCCGTGACGACCCCGCAGCGCTGCCTCATCATCATCGGGATCGTGGGCTCCTTCGTGGGCGCCGCGCTGGGGATCGCCCACGGCGGGTTCCTTCCGCACTGACGCGTGACGCCGGGCCGCCGGGCCCGGCCGTTCAGCGTGCCAGGTGCAGGTCCACGCCCAACAGCACGAGGACCCAGAGGAAGACGGAGAGGAACGCCTCGGCGATCTGCCGCAGGACGCCGGGCGTCAGGTAGTGATGCGTCCAGGCGACGTAGACGCCGACGGCGAGATAGATCAGAAAGACGACACGGAACAGCCGGGGGGTCATGTCGGCCTCCTCGCGATCCGGCGCGTGCAGCGCCACCGACGAGAAGGTTGCCCGGTCATATCCCCTTGAAACACTCTTTACCGATGGCCATATGGTCCGCCCTTCACCCCCGGGACGCGCGCCGGCCGGACCGTCTAGTGTCGGTACGGCCTAGTGTCGGTACGGCACGCCCCCGCCGTGCGCGGCCGTACGACGGGCACGCGGCTCCTTCCACACACGTTCCCCGACCCACGGAGGTACGACGACGATGGGCAGTGGCCAGGACGGACACCTCCCGCGCATCGGCGCGCACGTCGACCAGGACGACCCGCTCGCCCACGCGGCGGCGCGCGACGCCGACGTCGTGCAGTTCTTCCTCGGCGATCCGCAGGGCTGGAAGGCCCCCGTCCTCCCGGAGAGCACGGACGCGATCAGGGACTCGGACGTGGACGTCTACATCCACGCGCCCTACGTGATCAACGTGGCGACGGCGAACAACCGGATCCGCATCCCGAGCCGCAAGCTGCTGGAGAGCCACCTCAAGGCGGCCGCCTCCATCGGCGCCAAGGGGCTGATCGTCCACGGCGGGCACGTCAACAAGGACGACGACCCGCAGATCGGGTTCGACAACTGGCGCAAGGTCTTCGAGCGGATGGACTGCCCCATCCCGGTGCTGATCGAGAACACCGCGGGCGGCGGCAACGCGATGGCCCGGCGGCTCGACCGGATCGCCCGCCTGTGGGACGCGGTGACCTCGGGCGCGCGCGACGCCTCGATGATCGGGTTCTGCCTGGACACCTGCCACGCCCACGCGGGCGGCGAGGACCTCGCCGACGTCGTGGACCGGGTGAAGGCCATCACCGGCCGGATCGACCTGGTCCACTGCAACGACTCGCGCGACGCCTTCGACTCCGGCGCGGACCGCCACGCCAACCTGGGGGCGGGCCAGATCGACACGGAGCGGATCATCGCGATCTGCCGCCAGGCACAGGCGCCGATCGTCGTGGAGACGCCGTTCGAGGGCCAGGCGGACGACATCGCCTTCCTCCGCAAGCACCTCTGATCTCCACCACGGATCCACAGCCTGTGGATAACTTCTCTGGATTGCGGGCGCGTAAGAACGGGTAAGGACTTACGCCGTGCGGATCCCGGGACCGCGCGTGGCCGCGCCGTCCCGGGGGGCGCCCGAATCCTTGCCGGGCTCGGCGTCCTCTCCGTGCTCGCCGGCTGCGGCGAGCACGTCACGCCGGTCCCGGCCCGGCCTGCGGGTGCTCCGCCAGAGCTGGACGAACGACACGACGGCCGCCGCGAGGAAGATGAGGTTGCGCGCGACCAGGATCAGCGTGCCGGGCAGCCGGCCGCTCCAGCTGTAGTCCTCCTCCACCCAGGGGTACATGATCCCGGTCAGCAGGGTCGCGACGAGGACGAGCCAGGCGGCGGGCCGCTGCCGGGTCCGCGCGACGAACACCACGGCCGTGGCGCCGAGGATCCAGATCAGGTACTGCGGCGACAGCACCCGGCTGGTCACCACCAGGAACAGGACCGTGGTCAGCGCCGCGTCATAGTAGGTCTTCTCGGTCGGCGCGGCGCGGAACCACCAGACCGCGAGCAGGACGAGCGCGGCGGGCGTCGCGGCGACGCTCACCAGGGTGGCCATCTCCACGCCGGGCCCGACGAGCTCCATCGCGCCGTGCTGGTACGTGGTGAACCCGCCCCACCACCCCAGCGCGCGGGCGAGCGCGAACGGCGTGGCCGCGAGCGACTCGATCTGGAGCCCCCGGTCTTGCTGGGCGGTGAGAAAGTCGAGCGCGTGCGGCAGGACCAGGGTGGCCACGCCGCAGCCGAGCACCACGACGACCAGGGCCGAGGCGCCGCCGCTCAGCAGCTCGCGCCAGCGGCGCAGCCCGGCGAGCAGCGCGACCGGCCACACCTTGATCGCCAGCCCGAACCCGATCAGCGCTCCCCGCACCGCCGGATCCGTCGAGAGCGTGAGCGCGAGGACCGCGACCAGGGTCACCATCAGGTCGTACCGGGAGATCAGCAGCGGCCCGAGCAGGGCCGCGCCGACCGTCCAGGCCCACACACCGGTACGGCTCCCGCCGGTCTTGACGGTGAACCGGCACAACAGCAGCAGGATCGCGAGGTCGCACACCAGCGCGAGCACGTAGAAGTTGATCCGGTAACTCCACGGCAGCAGGTGCGGCGCGAGCATGGGCAGCGCGGCGTAGGGCGGGTACTGCCACTTCTCGTCCCCGGCGGGGAACTGCCCGTCGAGCAGGATCTGCGACCAGTTGCCGTACAGCGTGACGTCGCCCTCGAACGACCCCTCGTGCCCGACCGGGATGACCTGCGTCGCGGCGAGGAAGAGCACCAGGCGCGTGATCAGCCAGACCGGCAGCACCTGCCAGGGAAACCGGTGTCGCACCCTTTCAGGCTTCCACGACCGCGGCGTCGGCCTTCGGCCGGGGCGGGAAAGTGAACCGGTCCTCGGCCCCGTCGAAGACGCCGCCGGACGGGTCGTCGACCCCGGACGCCCGCACCGTGTCCAGCTCGGGCCGCAGGATGTCCCGTACGACCAGGGCCATCAGGACGACGATCGTGATCGCCCGCGCCCAGACCGACAGGAAGTACGCGGTGTCGCCGATGCCGAGGTCCACGCCCTCGGGGTACTGCGCGGCGAGGTAGAGCCAGATCGAGAAGAAGTACCAGCACTCGGCGATCTGCCAGGCGAGCAGCGCGCCCCACTTCGGCCGGGCCAGGACGGCGAACGGCACCAGCCAGAGCACGTACTGCGGCGACCACACCTTGTTCGTCACCATGAACGCGGCGAGCGCGAGGAAGCAGAGCTGCATCAGCCGGGGGCGGCGCGGGGCCGCCACGGCGAGGACGGCGATGCCCAGCAACAGCACGGCGAGCGCGCCCATGGCCATCGTGTTCAGCGAGTCCGCGTCGGCGAGGAAGCCCCAGTCCTTGCGCTGGAAGAAGAACCACAGGCCGCCCCAGTCGGCGCCGCGTTCGCTGCTGAAGGCGTAGAACCGCTTCCAGCCCTCGAAGTTGATCAGCATGACCGGCACGTTGGCGACCAGCCAGGTCCCGGCCGCCGCCAGCGCCATGCGCAGGAACGGCACCCACTTCCCGGTGCGCACGGTGAGCAGGAACAGCGCGCCGAAGAACATCAGGGGATAGAACTTCGTCGCCACCGAGAGCGAGAGCAGCACGCCGGCGAGGATGTGCCTGTCGCGTGACCAGGCGAGCAGCCCGCCAAGCGCGAGCGCCCCGGCCGCCAGGTCCCAGTTGATGTACGCGCAGAGGATGACCGCCGGGCCGATGGCATACCAGAGGGCGTCCCAGGGGCGGGCCGGGCCGGCCAGGGCCGCCATGACGAGCACTCCGGCGATCAGGGAGCCGCCCATGAGGACGACCGTGATGTCGTAGAACGCGACGCCGTCACCGCTCGCCAGTCGCCGGCCGAACTCCATGATCGCGCCGATGCCGACGGGGTATTCGACCGGATAGTCGACGTAGGGGATCTTCCCCTCGTTCAGGTGCTCGCTCCACCACAGCGGATAGATGTCGGTGTAGCAGAAGTTCGTGTACTGCCCGATGCCGCCGTTCCACGCGCCCCCGAACCGGCACGGCCATTTCCACAGAAACGCGAGCACAGCGCCGAGCCCGGCGAGGAGCCCGAGCGGCAGGTACGGCACGGCCCTCTGCGCGGCCGTGCCGAGCGGCCCAGGAGCGTTGGTGGTCCGAGTCATCACGCGCCTATCGTTCACTTCGGGGAAACGTTTGCGGGGGGCGTACGGGGCGGATCTCCGCCCATCGACGATCAGCTTTTCAGCAGCGGCACCGTACGCACAATAAGCCAAGAACGGTGGAACGGTCTTTCGCGGTGTTCGCCTGGATCACCGCGTTTACCGGGTTCGCAGCGGGGCGAATTCACGGCGTTCATCGCTGAATCTTTCACGTGGATTCCCCCGTTCACGGAAAAGGCGAAGCCCCCGCGCGTACGGGACGCGCGGGGGCTTCGGGCGCTACTTGCCCGTGCCGGACGTGGTCCTCCTGCCGCCGGACGGCGAGGGCGCGGGCGCCATCGCCGGGGCCTGGCCGAAGCCGTTGTCGCCGCCCCACGGGTCCCCTCCGCCGTCACCGCCCGGATCCAGGTTCCCGGTGCCGTTGCAGGAGAGGTCCATGGGGTCGCAGTCGCTCGTGTCGTCCGGGGGGAACCCGCCGTCGTCCGGCGGGAAGTCGTCCTCGGGCGTGGCCGTCGGCGTCGGCGTCGGGCTGGGCACGATGTTCTCGGGCTGGCCGATGCCGGACTTGCCGGGGAACTGCTCGACCTTCTCGTCCTTCATCGCCTCCAGCATGAACGCGCGCCAGATGCTGGTCGGCTTATCGGCGCCTTCGAAGCCGAGCGAGACCTCCTTCGGCCGCGAGTAGGGGTTGTCGTCACCGTACTTGGGCGCCTTGCCCGTGGGGCAGGTCAGCGCCTTGAGCTCGACGACCTTGCCGCTCTTGGTGCGGCACTGCTCGCGGTACATGCCGACCGCGGTGACGAGCTGCGGGGTGTAGCCGACGAACCAGGCTTCCTTCTCGTCGTTGTTGGTGCCGGTCTTGCCGGCTGCGGGACGGCCGATGCCCTTGCCTCCGGCCGTACCGGTCTTGAGCACCTCCTCCATCGCCACGGTGGCGTCCGCCGCCGCCTCAGGGCTGATCACGTTCTTGACCGTCGACTGCTCGCGCACGACGACGAGGTCGCCCTTCTTGACCTCCTTGACGACGTGGTAGTCCACGTGCTTGCCGGCGTTGGCGAAGATCGAATAACCCGCGGCCTGCTCGACGGGTGTCACCAGGGCACTCCCGATGGAGAACAGGTACTTGTGGTCCGCGACGTCCTTGTCCATCGCCTGCTTGTTGAGGCCGGCGGCGACGGCGATCTGCTTCACCGCGGCGAGCTGGCCGATGGTGCCGCTCTGCTCGTCCAGCGTGTACGCCATGGACGCGAACGCGGTGTTGACCGACTGGGCGGTGGCCTTGACCACGTCGATGGCCTGGCCGACGTTGTGGCTGTTATTGATCTTCGTCGTCCCGGGCAGCGTCTCCGGCACCGTCACGTTGCCCGGCACGTAGCTGTTGAGGCTGTGGCCCGCGTCCAGCCACGCGGCCAGCACGTACGGCTTGAAGGCCGAGGCCGCCTGCTTCCTGGAGTCGAACGCGGTGTTCCAGTTGTTGGCCACGTAGTTGTCACCGCCGTAGAAGGCGAGCACCCGGCCGTTGCGCGGATCGACCGCGGCGAGCCCCGTGTGGAACTCCTTCGACATGCCGTTGGTGACGCCCTTCACGGCCTTCTGCGCCTCGACCATCAACCGCTTGTCGAACGTCGAGACGATCTTGTAGCCGCCGCTCCTGACCATGTCCGGCGACAGGCCGCCCTCCTTGAGCTCCTGCATGACCTGGATGATCATGTAGCCCTTGAGCCCGCCCATGACGTCCTTGTTGTTCTCCTTCGCGAGCTTGGGGAACTTCTTGGGGTCAACGAGCTTGCCGTCCTGCACGCCGTACTTCGCGGGGAGCCCGCTGTACCTCCCCGGGTCCAGCTTGGCCATGCCGTCGATGACGTACGCGAAGCGCTCCTGGGTGGGGGCGAGGTTCTTCTTCAGCTCCTCCACGTCGAACCGGCTGGGGCTCTGGATGCGGCCGGCGAGGTAGGCGGCCTGGGCCTCGTTCAGCTCCCAGACATGCTTCTTGAAGAAGGCCCTCGCTGCCGCCTCGATCCCGTTGGCACCACGGCCGAACGGAACCGTGTTGAGGTACTGCAGGAGGATCTCGTCCTTGGACATCGACTTGTTCAGCTTGATCGCGACGAAGATCTCCTTGATCTTTCGCTGCGCGCTGACTTCCCTGCTCAGGCCGTCGTAGTAGTTTCTGGCCATCTGCTGGGTGATCGTGGACGCACCCTGGACCTGCTCCCCGCTGACGGTCATCCACACCGATCGCATCAGGCCACTGAAGGAGATGCCGGCATCCTCCCGGAAGCTGCGGTTCTCCGCGGCGATCACCGCGTCCTGCACATGCCGGGGAATCTTGTTGATGTCGTCGATGATCACTCGCGTCTCGCCGACCCGGCCGATGGCGGTCTTGCCGTCGCGGTAGTAGATCACGCTGCCCTGGGCGGTGGCGTCCGCCTGCGTCGCCTTGGGGATCGGCGTGTTCGCGTACGCGATGGCGATCATGCCGAAGACGCCGGCCACCAGAACGGTGAACCCGACCACGACGATCTTCCAGCTGGGGATGAACCGCTTCCAGCCGGCACGGCGGGGCTTGCGGTCGTCATCGTCGTCGTCGAAATCGCGCGGATCCCGCGGCCCGCGTCCTCCCGGACCTCGGCCCCCCGGCCCTCCGGGACCGCGACCACCCGGACCGGGCTCGCCCCTGCGGCGCCGCCCGTCCGCGCCCATCGCCTGGGTCTCCTCACCGTCGCCCCGGCGACGCGGCTCCCCCGAAGGCGCGCCCATGACCTGCGTCCGGTCGCCACCCGGCCGGCCGCCCGGGCCTCCGGGTCCACCGGGGCCCGGCCGTCCCTGCCCACCGGGACCACCACCGGGGCCACCAGGACCACCAGGACCGCCGGGTCGGGGCATGTGCTGGGTGCGCTCCTGACCGCCGGGTCCGCCAGGACCGTTCCTACGCGGATCGGGTCCCGGGCGCGGCGGGGGCGACACGGGCGGCATGCCCTGCGTGTCCTCGAAGGCCGCCTCACTGCGACGCTGGGCGCCCTGCCGTCCGCCGGGATCTCCTTGGGGGGCACGGCCGTACTGATCATCGGGCCCGGCGTCCGCGCGACGGCGGCGCCCAGGGCGGGCTGATCCACCGGAGCCCGAGAAATCCTCGGGACGGCCGGTCGGCTCCGGTCCATAGTTGCTGTAAGTCACGCGTCCTCGTTCAGTCATCAGGGGAATGTCGCCGGCGCGGGCCGGCGGGCGGGTGAGCGCGTCTCCTCAGGAGACCACCCTGAACCGGCGGACCGCCGTCCGTGCCAGGCGGGCGGCTCCTGTGGTTCCAGCCCCAACCTTGGCAGACCCGAACCACGTGGACGGGGACTTCACCGCATTCCCGGGGGGTCGCGGGAGGGAACTGCCCGGCTTTTACCCTGGCCGCCAAGTGTTCGCGCCGATCACGTTCCACCGGCGTGATCTTGGTCACATTGGTGACAAAGGGCGCAAGAAAGGGGTACCGCGCGCGATCGCGGGGAGCGCCCGATTCCATGCGGTCCCGGCGGATCGGCACGCGCGCCGCCCGCTCGGCCCGCCCGGTCCCGGGCGTCCACTCTGACCGCATGTGACACAGATTACGGCTCTTTACCGGATCGTGCCGCGCCCTTGACACGTTGCACGGTATGCCAGCACGGACGTATCCTTCGGATGTATCGGTTCGATACATCCGCGAGATACAAGGAGGTGTTCCGGTGACCGGCCCGCGTGGTGGAATGCTGGAGCTCGCCGTCCTTGGCTCGCTACACGAAACCCCCCTGCACGGGTACGAGCTGCGGAAACGGCTCAACACCCTGCTCGGGATGTTCCGTGCGTTCTCGTACGGCTCGCTGTACCCCTGCCTCAGGGCGCTGCTCAACGACGGTCTCATCACCGAAGAGGAGCCGCCGGCGGACACCGTCATCGGCCGCAGGTCGAAGATCGTGTACAAGCTGACCGCCGAGGGCAAGGAACGGCTGCACGAGCTGCTCACCCAGTCGGGCCCCTCCTCCTGGGAGGACGAGAGCTTCGGCATCCGTTTCGCCTTCTTCCGCCACACGGAGGCGGAGGTGCGCCTGCGCATCCTGGAAGGCCGCCGCAGCCGGCTGGAAGAGCGCCTGGACATCGTCCGTACGGCTCTCGCCCGGACGAGGGAACGGCTCGACAGCTACACGCTGGAGCTTCAGCGCCACGGGCTCGAATCGGTCGAGCGCGAGGTCCGATGGCTCAACGAGCTGATCGACTCGGAACGGCGTGGCGCCACGGCCCGCGAGGACCCGAGCACGACAGAACCACCGCATGCCGTACAGGACGAAACCAACAGGGCGGACATGCCCGAGGCAGATGAGTAAAGGAGCGAGTGCGATGGGTTCGGTACGCGTAGCCATCGTGGGTGTGGGGAACTGTGCCGCGTCACTGGTGCAGGGCGTCCACTACTACAAGGACGCCGACCCGGCCAGCCGAGTGCCGGGCCTGATGCACGTGAAGTTCGGCGATTACCACGTCGGCGACGTCGAGTTCGTCGCCGCCTTCGATGTGGACGCCAAGAAGGTCGGCCGCGACCTGTCGGAGGCGATCGTGGCCTCCGAGAACAACACCATCAAGATCTGTGACGTGCCGCCCGTCGGCGTCACGGTGCAGCGCGGGCACACCTTCGACGGTCTCGGCGAGTACTACCGCGAGATCATCGAGGAGTCCGACGAGCAGCCGGTCGACGTCGTCCAGGCGCTCAAGGACGCGAAGGTCGACGTTCTGGTGTCCTATCTGCCCGTCGGCTCCGAGGAGGCCGACCGGTTCTACGCCCAGTGCGCGATCGACGCCAAGGTGGCCTTCGTCAACGCGCTGCCGGTCTTCATCGCGTCCGACCCGGAGTGGGCGGCCAAGTTCACCGAGGCGGGCGTGCCGATCGTCGGCGACGACATCAAGTCGCAGGTGGGCGCCACCATCACGCACCGGGTGATGGCCAAGCTGTTCGAGGACCGCGGGGTCGAGCTGCTGCGCACGTACCAGCTCAACTTCGGCGGCAACATGGACTTCATGAACATGCTGGAGCGGAAGCGGCTCCAGTCCAAGAAGATCTCCAAGACCCAGTCGGTCACCTCGCAGATCCCGCACGAGATGTCCAAGGCCGACGTCCACATCGGCCCCTCGGACCACGTGCCGTGGCTCGACGACCGCAAGTGGGCCTACGTCCGCCTGGAGGGCCGCTCCTTCGGCGACACCCCGCTCAACCTGGAGTACAAGCTGGAGGTCTGGGACTCCCCCAACTCCGCGGGCATCATCATCGACGCGGTCCGCGCCGCCAAGATCGCGCTGGACCGGGGCATCGGCGGCCCGCTGCTCTCGCCGTCGTCCTACTTCATGAAGTCGCCGCCGGAGCAGTACTCCGACGACGTCGCCCGCGAGTCCGTCGAGCGCTTCATCCGCGGCGAGGCCGATCGCTGACGCACCGCCCCGGCTCGTCGTGAGCCGGGGCGTCTTCGTTTGTACGGGTCACCGTACGGCGGCGGGCAGGCGGGCCGGGTCGCCGACGGGCCAGGTCAGCGGGTCGGGGCCGAGCGCCACGAGCTGCGGCACCTGCTCCCGCGCCCAGGGCGAGATGTCCAGCTCCCCGCTCATCACCGTGTCGGCGAACTGCTTCCAGGGCATCCAGCGCACCGCGTCGACCTCGTCCGGGTTGGGCGTCGGCTCCGCAGAGACGATCACCCGGTAGACCGGGCACAGCTCGTTCTCGACCGTCCCGTTGTCCATCACCGCCCGGTACGCGAACCGGGGCAGCAGGAGATCGACGCTCTCGACGACGAGCCCGAGCTCGTACTCCAGCCGTCGGATCACCGCCGCGGGAAGCGCCTCGTCCGGCAGCGGATGCCCGCAGCAGCTGTTCGTCCACTGCGCCGGCCAGGTCTGCTTGTGCCCGGCCCTCTGCGAGAGCAGGAGGCGCCCCTCGTGGTCGAAGACGTAGCTGGAGAACGCCAGGTGCAACGGAGTGTCGGTGCCGTGCACCGCGGCCTTCGGGGCCGTACCCACGCGGTTTCCCTCGCCGTCGACCAGCACGACATGTTCGTCATTGGTCACACGACCGAGGTTACGGGGTCCGTCCCCGGAAACCTCGCGAACCGGCGGATCCGGTGGACACGCCCTTTCCCGCTCCCCGCGAGTGACGCGCCCAATCAGGGACGTGTCAGGGATGATCCGGATACGCCTGTCGTACCGCGCGCGTAGGCTTGCCGCCGTGTCCTACGTCTCAGATCTGCGCGTTGTCCTGCGGGGGCGGGACTTCAGACGGCTCTTCGGGACCCGTCTGCTGTCGCAGTTCTCCGACGGGATCTTCCAGGTCGCCGTCGCCGGCTTCGCCTTCTTCAGCCCGGAGAAGCAGGCCACCGCGGCGGAGATCGCCGCCGGCATGGCCGTGCTGTTCCTGCCGTACAGTCTGCTCGGGCCGTTCGTCGGGGTGTTCATCGACCGCTGGTCGCGACGGCAGATCCTGGTCATCGCGCCCTTCGTGCGGGGCACGCTGCTGGTCCTGACCGCGGCACTGCTGGCCAGCGGGGCCTCGGACGCCGTCTTCTACACCGCGGCGCTCGCCGTGCTCGGCGTCAACCGCTTCTTCCTGTCCGCGCTCGGGGCCTCGCTACCCCATGTCGTGCCGTCCGACCGACTCATGATCGCGAACGCGGTGACGCCGACCTCGGGCACCGTGATGACCTTCATCGGCGCGGGCGTCGGGTTCCTGCTCCGCTTCGCGATCGGCCCGGACATGGGCGGCACCGTCGCCCTGCTCATCGTCTCGGGCGTGGTCTTCGGGTTCAGCGCCCTGATCGCGCGCACCATGCCGCGTGAGCTGCTCGGCCCGGCGTACGCCCCGGACCGGCCGCGGGCGAGCGAGGTGATCCGCGACGTGCTGGCCGGTCTCCTGAACGGCGCGCGGCACGTCATGGCCCGTCGCCCCGCGGCGGCCGCGCTCGGCGCCATGGCCACCCACCGCCTCCTGTACGGGCTGTCCATCGCGCTGGTGGTCATGCTCTACCGGTACTACTTCACGACCGACGCCGAGGTGGCGCTCAAGGGCATCACGCTCGTGGTGGCGACCTCGGGCGCGGGCTTCTTCCTCGCCGCCCTGATCACGCCGTGGGGCACCCAGCGGTTCGGCATCGAGAACTGGGTCCCGGTGATGCTCGCGAGCTGCGGGGTGCTGGAGCTGGTGCTCTGCCTGCCGTTCCACCGGTGGGGCTTCCTCGTCGCCGGGTTCGCGCTCGGTGTGGGCGGCCAGAGTGTCAAGATCTGCGCCGACACGGTCGTACAGCGCGACGTCGACGACGTCTATCTCGGCCGGGTGTTCTCGATCTACGACATGCTCTTCAACGCCACGACCGTGCTCGGCGCGTTGATCGCGGCGACGATACTCCCGCCGAACGGCAAGTCCTACGCCGCGCTCTGCGTCATCGCCGGCGCGTACCTGCTGGGAGCGCTGGGATACCGCCTGCTCGTCCCCTCGCCCCGCGCCGCCGCTCTCGGGACGTCAAAGAGCGCCTGAGGCGGCCACCATGGCTTCGGCGATCCTGTCCACGTCCTCCGGCGTGCAGGCGTACGGCGGCATCGCGTAGATCAGGGTGCCGAAGGGACGGAGCCAGACGCCCCGGGCCATCATCATGTCCTGAATTTTCGCGACATCGACGGAGTGATGGGTCTCGATCACGCCGATCGCGCCCAGCACCCGTACATCCTTCACGCCGGGGGCGTCACGGGCCTCCGCCAGACCCGTGGCGAGCCCCGCCTCGATCCGGGCGACCTCGGCCCGCCAGGGCCGCTCCGCCAGCAGGTCGAGCGAGGCGTTCGCGACGGCGGCGGCGAGCGGGTTCCCCATGAAGGTGGGGCCGTGCATCAGCACGCCCACGCGCTCGGCCACCCGCTCCGTGCAGAGGGTGGCCGCCAGCGAGAGATAGCCGCCGGTCAGCGCCTTGCCCACGCACATGATGTCGGGCCGGATCCCGGCGTGGTCGCAGCCGAACAGCTCCCCGGTGCGGCCGAACCCGGTGGCGATCTCGTCGGCGATCAAGAGCACGTCGTGCTCGTCGGCCAGCTCGCGCAGCCGCCGCAGGCAGGCCGGGTGATAGAAGCGCATCCCGCCCGCGCCCTGCACCACCGGCTCCACGATGATCGCGGCCAGCTCGTCCGCGTGCGCCGCGACGAGGGCCGACAGCTCGTCCAGGTACGCCGCCAGCCGCGGGTCGTCGTCGTCCAGCCCGTACGCGGGCGGGCGGGGCGCGAAGACGTGGCGCGGCAGCACCCGGGAGAAGAGGTGGTGCATCCCGTTGACGGGGTCGCACACCGCCATGGCGCCGAACGTGTCGCCGTGGTAGCCACCGCGCACGGTCAGCAGCGTCGAGCGGCCCCGGTGCCCGGCGTCGTGCTGGATCGCCATCTTGATCGCGACCTCCACGGCCACCGACCCCGAGTCGGCGAGGAACACCCGGTCCATACCGGTCATCCCGGCGAGCGTCCGGGCCAGCCGTACGGCAGGCTCGTGCGTGAGGCCGCCGAACATGACGTGCGCCATGTCGTCGAGCTGGGCGCGGAGCGCCTCGTTCAGCCGCGGGTGGTTGTACCCGTGGACGGCCGCCCACCAGGACGACATGCCGTCGACGAGCTCCCGCCCGTCGGCGAGCGTCAGCCGTACGCCCTCCGCCCGGCGCACCACGTGAGCCGGGACGGCCGCCGGCGTGGCGGCATAGGGATGCCACACGTGCCGCAGGTCCAGCCGCAGGATCTCGTCAGCGTCCACGCCGCCACCCTAGAGGCGGCCCGGTCAGGACAGGACGTTCTCGGCCCGTGCCCAGGCGAGCAGTTCCTCGCGCGCCGCCTCCTTGCCGATCACGCCCTGGTCCATGCGCACCTCCAGCATGTGCTTGTACGCGCGGCCGACGACCGGCCCCGGGGACACGCCGAGGATCTCCTGGATCTCGTTCCCGTCGAGCTCGGGCCGGATCTTGGCCAGCTCCTCCTCGTCGGCCAGCCGCGCGATGCGCTCCTCGAGCTGGTCGTACGTCCGAGACAGCGCGGCCGCCTTGCGCTTGTTGCGTGTGGTGCAGTCGGCCCGGGTGAGCTTGTGCAGGCGGTCCAGCAGGTGGCCTCCGTCGCGCACGTACCGCCGGACGGCGCTGTCGGTCCACTCGCCGGTGCCGTAGCCGTGGAAGCGCAGGTGCAGCTCCACGAGCCGCGACACGTCCGACACGACGTCCTTGGGGAAGCGCAGCTCCGACAGCCGCTTCTTGGCCATCTGGGCCCCGACGACCTCGTGGTGGTGGAAGGAGACCCGGCCTCCGGGCTCGTTCCTGCGGGTCTTGGGCTTGCCCACGTCGTGGAGGAGCGCGGCCCAGCGCAGCACCCGGTCCGGGCCGGGGTCCTCCAGCGCGATCGCCTGCTCCAGGACGATCAGCGTGTGCTCGTAGACGTCCTTGTGCCGGTGGTGCTCGTCGATCTCCAGGCGGAGCTTGGGCAGCTCGGGCACGACGTGCGCGGCCAGCCCTGTCTCCACGAGCAGCGACAGGCCCTCGCGCGGCCGCCCACCGCAGACGAGCTTGTCCAGCTCGTCGCGGATGCGCTCCGCCGAGACGATCTCGATGCGCCCGGCCATCGCGGTCATGGCCTCGACGGCCTTCGGATCGACGGTGAACCCGAGCTGCGAGGCGAACCGCGCCGCGCGCAGCATCCGCAGCGGGTCGTCGTCGAAGGACTGCTCCGGTGTGCCCGGCGTCCGCAGCACCTTGGCCATCAGGTCGGAGAGCCCGCCGTGCGGGTCCACGAACTCGTGGCCGGGCAGCCGCACCGCCATCGCGTTGACGGCGAAGTCCCGCCGGGCGAGGTCGCCCTCCAACGTGTCGCCGTACGAGACCTCCGGCTTGCGCGAGGTCCGGTCGTACGACTCGGCGCGATAGGTGGTGATCTCCAGCATCCAGCCGCCCTTGCGGACGCCGATGGTGCCGAAGTCGATGCCGATGGTCCAGACGGCGTCCGCCCAGTCCTTGACGATCTCCAGCACCTGCTCGGGCCTGGCGTCCGTGGTCAGGTCGAGGTCGTTCCCGATCCGGCTGAGGAAGACGTCACGGACGGACCCTCCGACGAGGGCCAGCTCGTGGCCGCGTGCGGCGAACATCTCGCCGATCTCGTCGGCGACCGGGGCGATCCGCCGGAAAAGGTCGTCCACGGATCGTTTCTGAATATCGCTCAGATTTGAAACGGACAAGGCTGGGTACGTCCTTCGGTCACGGAACAGGTTTCCCCCGACACGCTGCGATCACCTCTTACGGCCATGCCGGGGGCTCTGGGACGAGGCAAGGAGCTATGAGATGAAGGACGCTCTCGCCATTCACCGCTGGCTCCTCGCCCACCAGATCCACCATGAGATCGTACGTCTTCCTCGCCCCTTGACATGCGCCGACGAGTTGCCCGAGGTCCTCGACGCTCCCGCCGCGCGCTGCGTCTGCGTCACGGTTTTCGACGCCGTGACCCGCGGAGTGGCCGAGCCGGTGGCCGTGGTCGGCGCCGTCGGCACGGCGCCCGCGCCCTCCGCGGTGGCGGCCCTGCTCGGGGCCGACCGCGTCTCGGCCGCCTCGGCCTTCCTCGTGAACTCGGTGACCGACTACGCCGCCGGGCTCGTCTGCCCGCTGCTGCTCCCCGACGGCCTGACGGTCCTCGTCGACCGGCGACTCGCCGACGGCGTCCATCCCGACGAATCCGTCTACACCGTCACGGGCGAGCGCCGCACCGCGCTGCGAATCCGTGCCCGGCACCTCTTCTCGCTGGTCACGGGCGAGTCTGCGGACCTCGCGATGCCCCGGCCGCGCGCTCTGACGACCCTGGCAAGCCCAATGAGGACGGCTTAGGCCATACCATTCTGGGCGTGCGCCGATCCTCACACCTGGCCCGCACGTGATTCGTAAGGCCGCTCCGCTGATCCTTCTGTCCGCCCTGCTCGCTCCGACGAGCATGGCCGGTACGGCTGTCGCGGGTACGGCGGCGACGAGCGTCGCACCGGCCAGGACCGCGGCCGAGACCTCGGCGAAGGCGCGAGCGGTGGATCCACTCGTTGTGGAGCAGATCAGCTCCGCGGTGCTGCGCGATCCGGAGGCGCCCATCACGATCTCCGGCGTGGTCACCGGCACGCCGTCGGCCTCGGTCCGGGTCCGTGTCCACTGGGGCCAGCCGTTCCAGTCGCGGGAGCAGATGGCGGCCTTCGCGGCCGGCCAGGGCTATCCCACGCCGTCCTACAACACCAAGGTGCAGGCCACGCCGCTCGACGGCTCGGGCAAGCTGCGGTTCGAGTTCACCCTGACGCCGCGCGATCTCGGCATGTCGAGCCTGGGCGTCTATCCCCTGGCCATCGAGGCGCAGGACGGCGTCACCCTCCAGCCGATCGAGATCGAGCGCACCTTCCTGACGTACGTGCCGCCCGAGCAGCCCGTGCCCAAGGTCAAGCTCGCCCTCGCGATGCCGATCGTGGACCGGCCGCACCGGGCGGGCGACTCCGACTTCATGGACGACGACCTGCGCGCGTCCGTCTCCACCGGCCGACTCGCGTCGCTGCTCGACCTCGTGCAGAAGAGCGGGCGCGCGGTCACCTGGTTCGTCGATCCCGCGCTGCTCGACGACGCCCGCCGCACCGCCACCGGCGAGTACACGGTCAGGACCGCGAGCGGCGGCGCGAAGAAGGCCGCCGACCCCGGCGCCCGCCGCTGGCTCGACGGCCTGCGCGCCGCGCTCGGCAGCCGGCCCGTGGTGGCCACGCCGTACGCGGATCCGGACGTGACCGCGCTGGTCCACGCCGGATTGGACACACCGACGCAGGACGCGGTGAAACGGGGCGCCGACATCGCGGGCGACGTGCTCGGCCGCGAGATCTCGACCGCGACCGCCTGGCCGGTCGGCGGCGCCCTGGACCGCGACGGCCTGGACGAGCTGGCGACCTCGGGCGTACGCACCCTCCTGCTGTCCGGCGCGACCCTGCCGCCGGACCCGCAGATCACCACGACACCGGACGCGGCCACCACCGTGGACACCGTCTCCGGACCGGTCACCGCGCTGCTCTCCGATCCCACGCTGAGCGAGGCGCTCGGCACGGACACCTCCCTGCCGGGGGCCGGCCTGCTCGCGCGGCAGCGCTTCCTCGCCGAGACCGCGATGATCGCGTTCGAGCAGCCGCAGCAGGCCGCGCACGGCGGGATCGGGCAGCAGCAGGTCGCGCCGCAGGGTCAGCCGGTCAGGACCGTGATCGCCGCGCCGACGACGCGCCTGTGGAACCCCGATCCCGAGTTCGTGTCCGGCCTGATCAAGGCCGCCTCGTCGGCCCCGTGGCTGCAGATGACCACGCTGAACTCGATCCGGCCGGGGAAGACGCAGGTGCCGCGGTCCGACCTCGTCTACACCGACCAGGACCGCGGGGCCGAGCTGCCCCGGACCTATCTCGGCGGCGTGAAGAAGCTCGCCCGCGAGGCGGACATCGCCGAGGCGGTGACCACCGAACCGCAGGACCTGTTCGGCGACGCCGTGCTCCGGCTCGCCTCGGCCTCCTGGCGGGGCGACGCGAAGCGGGCGGCGGGCTTCGTCAAACAGGTGCGCACGTCCATCGACCAGCAGATGGCCCTGGTGTCGGTCATCGACACGCCCCGAGCGCTCGCGGGCACCAACGGACAGGTCCCGGTCAGCGTGGACAACTCGCTGCCCGAGAGGATCTCGCTCAAGATCAGGGTGACGTCCGACGACAGGTCCCGCCTCGCGATCGACGGAGGGGTCTACGAGACCGATCAGCTCATCATCCTCGACAACCGCAGCCAACTGGTGAACGTCCCGGTGACCGTGCACGGCAACGGCGGGGACAGCACGATCGCCGTGCAACTCCTCACCGCGGACGGCCGGCCGTACGGGAAGCCGGTCCACGTGACGGTCCGCGCCACCGGGTACACCGGCATCGCCCTCGTCATCGTCGGCGCCGCTCTCGCCATCATGCTGGCCGCCGTGGTCATGCGCATCCTGCGGCGACGGTCCGGCAAGTCTCTTCCCCCAGGCGCCCAGGCGTCCTCCGGCCAGGCCGCCGCCGACCAGCGGCCCGTGTCCGCCGACCAGGGAGACAACAAATCGTGAGCGAGCGGATCGACGCCCCCGGCGACCGCGGTCCCGAACCGCCGGGTGAGGGACGGGCATGAGCAGGATGCTGCGCGCGAGCGCGATCATGATGGCCGGGACGATGGTGTCCCGGCTCACCGGCTTCCTGCGGACCGCGGTGATCGCCGCGGCCATCGGCACGTGGGCGCTCGGGGACGCCTACAACGCCGCCTACCAGATCCCGTACATCCTGTTCGACCTGCTCATCGGCGGCGTTCTGAGCAGCGTGATCGTGCCGTTGATCGTGCGCGCGCAGAAGCAGGACGCCGACGCGGGCGAGGCGTTCGAGCAGCGGCTGATGACCCTCGCCATCCTCATCCTCGCGGCGATCGCCGTGCTGGGCGTGGTCCTGGCCGGGCCGATCATGCAGCTCTACACGGCGAACAACTGGACGCCGCGCAAGGTCGAGATCGCCACCACGCTGGCGATGCTGATCCTGCCGCAGATCGCCTTCTTCGGGATCGGCGCGCTGGCCGGCGCCATCCTCAACACCCGCGACAGGTTCGCCGCCCCGATGTGGGCGCCGGTGCTGAACAACATCGTGGTCATCGGGGTCGGCATCACCTACATCGTCGTCGGCGGCGCCTCGGCGAACATCGAGGAGGTGACCGACCGCGACCTGCTGCTCCTCGGCCTGGGGACGACGGCGGGCATCGTGGCGCAGGCGATCATCCTGATCATCGCGCTGCACCGGGCCGGGTTCCGGTTCCGCCCCCGCTTCGGGCTGCGCGGCACGGGGCTCGGCGAGGCCGCCAAGACGGCGAGCTGGACCTTCGTCTACGTCGGCATCACCCAGCTCGGCTTCCTGATCACCACGAAGCTCGCCACCGGCGCGGGCGAGCGGGCGCCGGGCGCGGGCAACAGCGCCTACGCCTACGCCTTCCAGCTCTTCCAGCTCCCGTACGGCATCATCGCGGTGTCGGTGATCACGGCCATGCTGCCGCGGATGAGCCGGTACGTCGCGGACGGCGAGTTCGACTCGGCACGCGGCGAGTTCGGGTCGGCGGTGCGGCTCATCTCGGCGGTCATCGTGCCGGCCGGGCTGCTGCTCATGGTGCTCGGCCCCGCAGTGACGACCCTGATCTTCTCCTGGGGCCGGATGACCGGGGGCAACGCCCTCTACATCGGCAACGTGCTGCAGGTCTTCGGGCTGGCGCTGGTGCCGTTCTCGATCTTCCAGCTCCTGCTGCGGGTGTTCTACAGCTTCGGCGACACCCGGACGCCCACGATCCTCGGCGCGGTGAACGTCGCGATCAACGGGGCGCTCAGCCTCGTCGCGTACTTCATGCTCCCGCCGCGCTACATCGTGATCGGGCTGGCGTTCTCCTTCATGATCGCATACGTGCTGGGCAGCGGCGTGGCGTGGACGCTGGCCAGCCGCAAGGTCGGCGGTCTCGGCGGCCGCGAGGTGGCCGCGGGGCTCTCGCAGATGTACTTCGCCGCGATCCCGGCCGCGCTGGTCGCGCTGGTCGCGCTGTGGCTGACCCGGCAGTTCGCCGACATCACCGCGCTCACCTCGGCGATCGTGCTGGCGGCCGGCGGCGGACTGGGCCTGGTGCTTTACCTCGCCACGGCGCACAAGATGCGGATCCCGGAGGTCAGCTCCATCATTGGAATGGTCGCGGGACGGGTAAGGCGCTAAGGAACGCCTGCCCGCGTGTCAGCCGTACCCCAAGGGGAAGGCGGGCAGGACCGGTACGGCACTAGCATGGTGCGCCAAAAGAGTTCGACCGGCGAGCGGGAAGCGAGAAGGCGTGGGCGGATCCACCCGGCATCGTCCGATGCGTGCCGGTCGGCTGTGGGGTGAGGCGGCCTGATGAGTATGTCCACGGTCGAACCGGGGTCTCGTCTGGCCGATCGGTTCCGGCTCGAAGACCGCGTGAGCGAGTCCAACGGTGTCACCCTCTGGAAGGCCATCGACGAGATCCTGGCCCGCCCGGTCGCCGTGCACACCTTCGCCCCCGAGTTCGACCGCGTGAACGAGGTCGTGCTCGCCGCGCGCGCGGCGAGTCGCCTCACCGACCCCCGCCTGACCCAGGTGTTCGACGCGGCCGACGAGGATGGCACCGCGTACGTCGTGAGCGAGTGGGTGAGCGGCGACTCGCTCGCCGACCTGCTCTCGGCCGGCGGGCTGGAGCCCGAGCGCGGCGCCTCGCTGGTCGCGGAGGCGGCCGAGGCGCTCGCACACGCGCACGAGGCCGGGCTGACCCATCTGCAGCTCACGCCCGCCCGGCTGTTGTGGACTTCCAGCGGCACGGTCAAGCTGCTCGGCCTCGCCGTGGACGCCTCGATCGTCGGCCTGACCAGCGACGACCCGGCCCGGGACGACGCCGAGGGCCTCGGCCGGCTGCTGTACGCCGCGCTGACCGGCCACTGGCCGAGCGACGAGGACACCGGCCTTCCCCCGGCGCCCATGGACGACGACAAGGTGTGCACCCCGCGCCAGGTCACCGCGGGTGTGCCGGGCTACCTGGACACCATCACCTGCCGGGCGCTGCTGCCGGAGAGCCGGCGCGGGCTGACGCCGCTGTCCACCCCGGCGGAGGTCGCCGAGGCGCTCTCGGAGGTGCCGCGCCCCGCCCCCGTCCCGGTGGGCCCGGTGCCCCCGGCGGTGCTGCAGTCCGAGGCGCCGGACACGCTCACCTCGCGGTCGGCCACCATGCCTCCCGTTCCCTCGATGGCACAGAAGACGAGCCTGGGCATGCGCCCTCCCGCATCGTCGGGGACGCTCAGCCGGGTCCTGGTCACCGTCCTGGTGATCGCGGTCATGCTGGTGGTCGGGATCGGCGCCTGGACGGTGGGCCGCAGCCTCGGGAACAACCCGGTCGCCACGCCCACGCCCACCGAGGCGCCCACGGCCACGCCCTCGCCGGTGGTCGTCAAGCCGGGCAGCGCGATCGGGTTCGACCCACTCGGGGACGACCAGGAGGAGAACCCCCAGCTCTCCAACTACGCCATCGACGGCAAGCCGTCCACCGACTGGCACACCACGAGCTACAACAGCGCGGACTTCGGCCGGTTGAAGGAGGGTGTCGGGCTCATCCTCGACATGAACCAGCCGGTCACGATCTCCGACGTCATGGTGACGCTGGCGGACACGCCCGGCGCGTCCGTGCAGCTCAAGGTCGGGAACGCCGCCGACCTGAGCGTGCTGAAGACCGTGGCCGAGGTCAAGAACGTCTCCGGGACGGTCACCCTCACGCCCGGCAAGCCGGTCACAGGTCAATACGTTTTGATCTGGTTCACCCGGCTTCCGCCCCATGAGGGTAGGTATCGTGGCACCATCTATGACGTAATCGTGCATTCCCCCGGATCGGCATAGCAGGCCAAGTGAACTCCCCACCCGAGAACCCTCCCCCGGCTGAGCACGCCGCCCGGTCGGCGGTGAGCGATGCCGACCTCCTCAGCCGCCACATCGGCGGCGATCCGCACGCGTTCAGCGAGATCGTCAAGCGCCATCGGGACCGCATGTGGGCCGTCGCCCTGCGAACCCTCGGCGACCCGGACGAGGCGGCCGACGCCGTGCAGGACGCGTTCGTGTCCGCCTACCGCAAGGCGGAGAGCTTCCGCGGCGAGGCCGCGGTCACGACGTGGCTGCACCGCATCGTGGTGAACGCCTGCCTCGACAGGATGCGTCGCAAGTCGGTACGGCCGGTGGCCGACGACGAGTTGATCGAGGCCGCCGAGCGGGACGCTCCCATGGCCGACCAGGCCGGTGAGCGCGAGGTGTCGATGGACGTCTCGTCCGCGCTCAAGGTGCTGCCCGCCGACCAGCGTGCGGCCCTGGTCCTGGTCGACATGATGGGCTATTCGGTGGAGGACGCGGCCGGGGTGCTCGGCGTCCCCGCCGGCACCGTGAAGAGCCGCTGCGCGCGGGGACGCGCGAAACTTGCCCCGATTCTTTCGCATCTGCGGAACCGATCCGGGCGTACTCGCGTCTCATCCGCGAAGGGAGCAGAACTTCGTGACGGGTGATACGCACTACGACCTGGAGATTCTCGCCGAACTGGCGGAGGGACTCCTCGACGACGCCACGGCACGGCGGGTCCGCGAGCATCTCGCGGTCTGCGATCCCTGCGGGGAGAGCCTTGCCGACCTGGCGGCGGTTCGGGAGGTGCTGGCCGCGGTCCCGGTGCCGGCGATGCCGTTGGGTGTCGCCATGCGCATCGATCGCGCGCTGGCCGCCGAAGCGTCCCGCGACGTGGAGAGCACAGGCGACCTCGGCGACCGGGGACTCCGCCTCGTGGAGACCCCCGACTGGGGCCGGATCATGCGGGACGCACCATGGGAGACGGCGACGCCCAAGGAGGAGGACGCGCCCGCCGTGGCCGCCCTCGGCGTCGTCGCGGACGACGGCAGCGTCGTCCCGGTCGTTCCCAAGAGCCGGCGACGCATGTGGCGGATGCCCGCCGTGGCGGCGGCCGCGGCCGCGGTCGTCATCGGCGGCACCGGAGTGGCCACGACCATGCTGTCCGCCCAGGGCGGCTCGGCACCGTCCACGGTCCACGTCTCCGGGTCGAACGGGACGCCTTCGACCGGCGGGTCGGTCCTGGCCTACACGGTCTCCAAGAGCGACCACAACTACACGAACCGGGAGCTGAGCGGCTCGCTGGTTGAGTACTTCGGCGCCGCCCCCGCGTTCGGCACCAACGACGACGAGTCGCTCGACAAGTGCGTCAAGCGGTTCTCCGACCAGCTCGACCGCCAGCCCATCGGGGTGGACAAGGCGTTCTACAACGGCAACGAGGCCACGATCATGGCCTTCTGGGAGGACAAGAACATCAACGCGGTCCGCGTGGTGGTGGTCGACTCCTCCTGCAAGAGCCTCCGTTCCGAGGGCCTCGCCACCTGGAAGTGACCCACCGTACAGACGACCTTCGGCAGCCCTCCGCCATCACGGCGGGGGGCTGCCTTCGTTTACGGGGCAGAGCGGCGGAAAGGAGTGGAGGGAATCCCGGACGCCTAGGATCTGTTGACGCGACTGGCATCACCCGGAGCGAAAGGCAGACCGTTGAGCGACGTCCGTAACGTGATCATCATCGGGTCGGGGCCCGCCGGCTACACGGCGGCCGTCTACTCGGCCCGCGCGGAGCTGAACCCCCTGGTGTTCGAGGGGTCGGTGACCGCGGGCGGCGCCCTCATGAACACCACCGACGTGGAGAACTTCCCCGGCTTCCCCGACGGCATCATGGGACCCGATCTCATGGACAACATGCGCAAGCAGGCCGAGCGGTTCGGGGCCGAGCTGGTCGCCGATGACGTGGTCGAGGTCGACCTGAACGCCAACCCGAAGGTCGTCAAGACCCACACCGACACCTTCTACGCGAAGGCCGTCATCCTCGCCACCGGCTCGGGCTACCGGGAGCTGGGCCTGGAGAACGAGAAGCGGCTGTCCGGCCACGGCGTCTCCTGGTGCGCCACCTGCGACGGCTTCTTCTTCCGCGGTCAGGACATCGTCGTGGTCGGCGGCGGCGACACCGCGATGGAGGAGGCCCTCTTCCTCACCCGCTTCGGGTCGTCCGTGACCGTCGTCCACCGGCGCGACGAGCTGCGCGCCAGCAAGATCATGCAGGATCGGGCGTTCGCCAACGACAAGATCCGGTTCGTCTGGGACAGCGAGGTCGTCGACGTGGTCGGCGAGAGCAAGGTCACCGCCGTGCGGATCCACAACCGCAAGACCGGCGAGGAGACCGAGCTCCCCGCCGGCGGCCTGTTCGTCGCGATCGGCCACGACCCGCGCACCGAGCTCTTCAAGGGCCAGGTGAACCTGGACGCCGAGGGGTACATCCAGGTCGAGGCGCCGAGCACGCGCACCAACATCGAGGGCGTCTTCGCCGCGGGCGACGTCGTGGACCACACCTACCGCCAGGCGATCACCGCCGCGGGCACGGGCTGCGCCGCCTCCATCGACGCCGAGCGCTGGCTCGCCCACCAGAACAGCTGACCCGGGGAATGCGGGGCCGGTCCTCGCGGTTTAACCCTCCACACCGAGCAAGGGGAGAGAACATTGGGCGCCATCAAGAGCGTGACCGACGCCACCTTCGAAGCCGACGTCCTCAAGAGCGACAAGCCTGTCCTCGTCGACTTCTGGGCTGAGTGGTGCGGTCCGTGCCGCCAGGTCGCGCCGATCCTGGAGGAGATCGCGGCCGAGAACGCCGAGCGGCTGACCATCGTCAAGCTGAACATCGACGAGAACCCCGCCACTCCTCGGGACTACGGCGTACTCCAGATCCCGACGATGAACGTCTACAAGGGTGGAGAGGTCGTGAAGCAGATCATCGGCGCCAAGCCGAAGGCGATGCTGCTTCGCGAGCTCGAGGGCATCATCTAGCCCCGGCTGGTGCCCGACCGCCTTCCCGGCGGCACCCACCCACAGCGAAGCCCCCTCGCCGTCCGCGGCGCAGGGGGCTTCCGCGTCTTCGCCGACGGGAGGCCCTGAGGTCGCCTCAGACCGGGCGAAGTGCCCGCTCCGGACTCATGGAGCCCAGCAGCCTCTCCAGGGCCACCTCGACGTCTTCGCGCCACGAGACGGCCGACTTCAGCTCCAGGCGGAGCCGGGGAAATCTCAGATGCGGGCGTACCGTCTTGAATCCGACGGAGAGCAGGTATTCGGCGGGCACCACGCAGCTCGGCTGCTCCCACTTCAGGTCGCCGAACGCCTCGATCGCCCGGAACCCGCGCCGGGTGAGGTCCTTGGCCACGCCCTGCACGAGCATCCGGCCCAGGCCGCCCCCCGAGAACTCCGGGATGATGTGCGCCGTCATCAGCAGCACCGCGTCCGAACTGACCGGCGACGTCGGGAACGCCACCGAGCGCGGCACGTACAGCGGTGGCGCGTAGAGCACGAAGCCCGCCGCGACCCCGTCGACGTACGCGATCTTGCCGCAGCTCCCCCACTCCAGCAGGGTGGCGGAGATCCACGCCTCCTTCTCCAGGCCCGGGTCGCCCACCTGCACCGCGCGCTCGCCGCTCATCGGGTCGAGCTCCCAGAAGACGCAGCGTCGGCATCGCCTCGGCAGATCGTCCAGATTGTCCAAAGTGACGTTGGCCAGCCGACGCGACACGTGTTGCCCCAATCCCCGAGAGGAGTACATGAGCCCCCGAAAACGCCGCCGGATGTGTGGAAAACCACACGACCATCGCGTCTTCCGCTGGCATCGTAACTCAGCGAACCCGCTCGGTCGCCGTACTGGGGACGCCTTCCAAGGGCCACGTCCGCGGTCGCACGGCGTCCCCGGCGGTGATCGAACCACGGCGCTGCCGTAGTCTGGTTTCTCGGCTATGTGAACGGAGGTGGACCGTGACGCACGAGCTCGATCACGGTCGGACGACCGCGCCCCAAGGGTCGCGAATTGACGCCTATGTCGATCGGTACGCCGCACGAGCTACCGGGATGGTCGCCTCCGAGGTCCGAGCTCTCTTCGCCGTCGCGTCGAGGCCCGAGGTGGTCTCGCTCGCCGGCGGCATGCCGTACGTCACGGCCCTCCCCCTCGACGTGGTCGGCGAACTGGTCGCCGACCTGGTCGCCCGGCGCGGCCCGGTCGCGCTGCAGTACGGCTCCGGCCAGGGCGACCCCGATCTGCGTGAGCAGATCTGCGAGGTCATGCGCCTGGAGGGCATCGAGGCCGGGGCGGACGACGTCGTCGTCACCGTGGGCTCCCAGCAGGCTCTCGACCTGATCACCAGGATCTTCATCGACCCGGGCGACGTGGTGCTCGCCGAAGGCCCCTCCTACGTCGGAGCGCTCGGCACCTTCAGCGCGTACCAGGCCAACGTCATCCACGTCGCGATGGACGACCAGGGCCTCGTCCCCGAGTCGCTCGCGCAGACGATCTACGCGCTGCACTCCGCCGGCCGGCGGGTCAAGTTCCTCTACACCATCCCCACCTTCCAGAACCCGGCGGGCGTGACCCTCAACGAGGTCCGCCGCAGGCAGGTGCTGGAGATCTGCCAGCGGGCCGGGGTACTGGTCGTCGAGGACAATCCGTACGGGCTGCTCGGGTTCGACGGCGAGCCGTACCGCGCGCTGCGCGCCGACGACCCCGACGGGGTGGTCTACCTCGGCTCGTTCTCGAAGACCCTCGCCCCCGGTTTCCGGGTGGGCTGGGCGCTCGCGCCGCACGCGATCCGCGAGAAGCTGGTCCTCGCGATGGAGTCCGCGGTGTTGTCACACTCGACCTTCACGCAACTCGCCGTCGGGCAGTACCTCGCCACCCAGCCGTGGCGTGAGCAGATCAAATCCTTCCGGGAGCTGTACCGGGAACGGCGCAACGCCCTTCTCGGCGCACTTGAGATGCTGATGCCCGCCGGTTGCTCGTGGACCCGTCCCGCCGGCGGGTTCTTCGTATGGATGACCCTCCCCGAGGGGCTCAACTCCAAGGCGATCCTGCCGCGCGCGGTGGCGGAACGTGTCGCGTTCGTCCCCGGCACCGGCTTCTACGCCGACGGCGGCGGCGCGCAGCACATGCGGCTCTCCTACTGCTACCCCGAGCCGGAGCGCATCCGCGAGGGCGTGCGCCGGCTCGCCGGGGTGATCGAGCAGGAGCTGCAGCTGCGCGACACCTTCGGCACCGGCTCCGCACCGGACCACCCCGGAGTCGACACGCCGGGTCCCGACCTCGCCTGAGGTTCCGGTACGGCTAGCCTGTTCGGGCTGGCCGTACCGGAATCCGAAGTGAGAAAGGGCCCTCTCCCTATGAGTGACTTGGCGCATGTGCTGGTGTTGGCGGGGGGCCTTTCGTACGAACGAGAGGTCTCCATCCGCTCCGGCCGCCGGGTCAGCGAGGTCCTGCGTGCGGCCGGAGTGGTCGTCGAGACCCGTGACACCGACGCCACCCTCGTCCCCGCCGTGCTCGCCGACCCGCCGGACGCCGTCTTCGTGACATTGCACGGCGGAGCCGGCGAGGACGGCGCGATCCGTTCCGTGCTGGAACTCCTCAATGTGCCGTACGTCGGAGCCACCCCCGACGCCTGCCGGGTGGCCTACGACAAGCCGACGGCGAAGGCGGTCGTCCGCTCCTGGGGGCTGAACACCCCTGACTCGATCTCCCTGCCCAAGGAGACCTTCCACGACCTCGGCGCGACGGCGGTCCTCGCCCGCATCGTGGACCGGCTCGGCCTGCCATTGTTCGTCAAGCCCTCCCGCGGCGGCTCCGCGCTCGGCGCCTCCATCGTGCGGTCCGCCGAGGAACTGCCCGCCGCGATGGTGGGCTGCTTCGCGTACGGCGACACCGTGCTGATCGAGAAGTACATCGCGGGCGTGGAGGTCGCCGTGTCCGTCGTGGACCTCGGTGACGGCCCGGTGGCCCTGCCGCCCGTGGAGATCGTGCCCGACAGCGGCGTCTACGACTACGCCGCCCGCTACACGGCCGGCCACACCGAGTTCTTCGCTCCCGCCCGCCTGTCGCCGGAGGATGCCGAGGCGTGCGCCGCGATGGCCGTCACGGCGCACGCCGCGCTCGGGCTGCGGGACATCTCCCGTACCGACCTCATCGTGGACGAGACCGGCCGCCCCTACTTCCTCGAAGTGAACGTCGCCCCCGGAATGACCGAGACCTCATTGCTCCCGATGGCGGCCGAGGCGGCCGGGCGGGATCTCGGCACCCTCTGCAAGGGACTCCTCGAACTCGCCGCCCACCGCGGCTGACGCCATCTCCACGAGAGGGACCTGCCCGCGCGGTAGGTCCCTCTCATGTTTCACGTGAAACTGCGGTCTCCGGCCATCCGGGATCTGCCGCTGGCGGGCAGCGCCCTGGGGAGCCGTCAGCGCCCCCGCGCGGGCTCGGCAGTGAAGCCGCGGTAGAGCGCCGAGAGTCCGATGTCGAACCAGGTGTCGTAGTAGGAGGCATCCGCCGACTGCGCGGCCTGGCCGTCCGTTGGCGTACCGACCTGTGCGAGCGCGTGCCCCAGGACGAAGACGGCCACCGACTGGAAGGCGAACTGGATCTGCTCGATGCCGGTGTCAGCACGATCAACCGCGGCGAGGATCGGGGCGAGGAGCGTTTCGGCGGCCGCGGGACTGACCGGGTGGGTGGCCAGGAGCGGCACCGCCGAGGGGTGGCGAAGCAGCACGGCACGGTAGCGATGACCGAAGTCGACCAGAGCCTCGGTCCAGAAGGTGCCGACGGGGAGGTCGGCGGTGGCCGCCTGTGCGGTGAGATGGTCGACGACGGCGGCCAGCATGGCGCTCTTGTTGGGCACGTGCCGGTAAAGGGCCATACCCTCGACGCCGAGCAGCGCCCCCACGCGTCGCATGGACAGCCCCTCAAGACCCTCCTGGTCGATGACGGCCAGGGCCGCCGTAATGATCTTCTCCTTGCTCAGGACGGCGGGCCGACCGCCTCGCGACCGTACCGATGCGCTCATCCGCCCAGGGTAGCGAAGCTCACGCTGATCAAGGTCGCCAGGCAGAGCACGCCGACCACCATGTGCTGCACGTCGATGACCACCGCGCGTCCCTCCGTGGGCAGGATCTTCCAGGTGCGCGCGTATTCCCGCTGGTACGCCTCACGCTGCGCCGCGAAGCTGAACCCGAAGTAGGGCAGCCACCAGCTCATGATGTGACCGACCATCGTCAGCACGGCCAGCACCAGCGCCACGACACCGAAATCCAGAGCGACCGCGATGGAGATCGCCGCGAAGACCGGGTAGTTCACGGCGGCCAAGGCGAGACGTTCCCGTACCGTCTGCGATTCCAGGTCGTTGAACGGGAACATAGGCACCCATTCCGTGACGGCGAGATAGGCGACCAGGACGAGCGGACAGACGACAGCGGCAGTGTGCATTCGAGACTCTTCCTTGAGGAGACCTTTGTTTACACTATAAGCTTACAGTGCAAACAAACTAGACGACCCCCGTCGTCGACGGGCGGACACTCGCTCCCGGGAGAGGTGAGTGGGCCTCCCTGTGGGTCTGTCTCATCCGGCCGTCGCTGCCACCGACGATCCGCCCGTGGTCGCGACGGGGCGGCCGAGGAGACGAGCAGGCCGTGGCCGCCGCGCCGAGCCGTCGAAGGAGATGAACTGGCGGCAGCAGCCGAGCGCCGCCCCGCGGCCTCCAGTCGGCTCGCGCTCACCATCCCGCGTTTGGTCCGAGGGTTCGCTGTGTCCGCCTGAGGCCCGATACCGCTCCCCTGCGGCGACGGAGCAGGAGTTCGTAGGGCGGGCGGAACCGCGCAGAGACCCGGTGCGTATGCCTGACCGGCGACTCGGCAATGTGGACGACGGCAGAGGAAAGTGCCGGCTTTTCTCCGTAGTCGGGAGGGCGCCGGCCAGAGATGCGTCCGCCGCCCAGGATGGGCGGCTCGCACGCCCCAGAGGACGACCAGCTCAGTCGTCCCATGTTCGGTCGCTGCCATGTCAGATGGGGGCATCTCACCCAGAGACTGGATCAGCTCCCCCTGAGACGGGACAGGCCATAGTGAGGACATGGATCCGAGGGAACCCAGTAATGCCGCCAAGCCGCCAGGGCAGCCGTCGACGCCTCAATTGGGAGGAAGCGAGGGTCCGCATCGAGTCACGCGACGGCCTTGGATCTCCCGGAGCAAACGCGGCCGTAGGTGGCAGGGAACCAACGCCGGCCCCGGAGCCGGGCGAAGCAAGCGACGGTGCTGGGGACGCCCGATAATCGCGATGGCCACGGACCTGCGCCAGTTGGCTATGGCCGCGTTTGAGCTCGCCGGCAATGGACCTGGCCGCGAGACGGCATGACAGTCTTCATTGCGTGCTCCCTGTATTGGCCGCCTGATGTCCGCCGTGTCGCTGGTTTCGTTCACACTCAAGACCGTGCGCCCCGCATCCGGCGGTTCCCCGGTCGCCGCTGGAGCCCATCGATCGGCCCGGTGAAATCTCTGGCTCGACTGCTCTCAGACACCCGTCGGAGCCGCCACATGTCCGCGACTCGCGGGCCTCAAGGTTCGCGCCTCGTACACCAAAGCGTTGGTGCCGCTCTTCCCCATCGTCGACGATGACTCCCCCGCGCGCCTCCAGGGTCTGCCCGATGCGCCCACCGGCCAAGTCGCGTCACCTGCCATATAGCCCACCTCGTCGGCGACACGTGAAAACTGACCCTGGCAACGCCCCGGTTCTGATGCCTTTCGCAACGCACCTGATGTTGAAGGCGTGTTGATCGCGAAGTGAGCTCCGAAGCGCGGGCCAAACGTGGCGGCCGAGTGGCAGGTCTGCTCGCGAACATCGGTGACAGACGTGGCGACCGCCGACAATTGAACCGGTTGCAAAGGTGAAGGCTTTCGCGCCTCGGTGTGTAGCGGCCGAAACGCTCCGCAGAAAGGACTCAATGCCCACGGCAATGCTCCGCTCGTCGAGACCGGACGCCTTCGACTGACCCGCTGCATCGTCGACGACGCTTGAGCACCCGCCGCACCGCCAATGGTTTTCAGGTCTGAATGGTTTTCAGGTCTCCGGCACCACCGCATCCCGATGAACCAAGCGATACCGCCAGTACGGCCGGGCCGGGATGGCCGACCGCTCCAGCCGACCTCACCGCAGCCCACCAGAACCGCACAGCGCCTCGGGTGGCGCATCGTCAAACTGCGGGTGACCAGCCGGCTGGGTCCGGCCCGGATCGCGGCCAGGCTCGGCATCGCCTCCTCCACCGCTCATGCCGTGCTGCGCCACCGCGAGGTACCGCCGCTGTCCTGGGTTGCGAGAACTTTACTGCGGGGCCCAAGCGTCGAAAGCCAGCCGGCCCCATCAGCCGCGCCATCACCAACCTGTCTGGGCGGTACACCCGGCAGCTGCTCAGCGGCCTGCCTGCAGGCGGGCATCAGCTAGAAGCGCACCCGCCCCTACCGGCCCCAGACGGATGGCAAGGTCGAGCGCTTCCACCGCACTCTGGCCGATGAATGGGCCTACGCCCGCGCGTACAGCTCAGAGACAGAACGCCGGGCCGCGTTTGACCCCTGGCTGCACACGTACAACCATCACCGCGGACGCATCGCCTTGAAAGGCCGGCCACCCATCAGCCGCGTCGTCACTGCCTGGGCAGTACGACTAACTGCTGGTGCTGTCAGGCGTGGCGACGGTCGAGGCGTTTCGTGCCGCCATCGCGACGTTGCACAGCTCCTCGAAGACGCCTGACACCGGTCCCCGCAGCCACAGAAGAACGGCTCGTGCCTGCAGTGGAAACAGCTCACACCGACAGGCCGACAGCGCGGCCAGATCACCGCCGCCTATTGGACGTCGTCGACGGCCAGCTCGTTCGCGAGTAGCACGAGCTTCCTGAGGAAGGCCGCTGCGAGGATGCGCCAGAACCGCCGCCAGCCGAGCCTTGGCCGATAGCCAGCCGTCATTCTGTTTCACGTGAAACAGCACCACCAGCGCGAGCAGCGAGAGGCACACTCGACCCGCCGACCCGCCGACCCGCCGACCCGCCGACCCGCCGACCCGCCGACAAGAGCTAACTAATCCTCAACGTCGTGCATGCTCCGGACGGTCTCGGGAGCCATGGTGCCGATGATGCGCTCGAGGTCGTCGATCGTGGAGAACTCCACCACGATCCGGCCCTTGCGACTGCCCAGGTCCACCTTCACCCGGGTCTCGAAATGATCAGAAAGCGTCTGCGCCAGCTTGTTCAGGGCGGGCGCGGTCGGCTTCTTCTCGCGGGGCTTGCGCGGAGCGGGACCGGCGGTGGCCTCCCCCAGGGAGACGATCTCTTCGACCGTACGGACCGAGAGGCCCTCCGCGACGATCCGCGTCGCCAGACGTTCCTGCGCCGCGGGGTCGTCCAGAGTCAGCAGCGCACGGGCGTGGCCGGCGCTGATCGTCCCCGCCGCCAGGCGGAGCTGGACGTTCGACGGCAGGTTGAGCAGCCGGAGCGTGTTGGTGATGTGCGAGCGGGAGCGGCCGACCTTCTTCGCCAGGACCTCGTGGGTGGCCCCGAAGTCGTCGAGCAACTGGCGGTACGCCGCGCCCTCCTCCAGCGCGTTGAGCTGCTCGCGCTGGAGGTTCTCGATCAGCGCCTCGCGGAGCATCTCGTCGTCCTGTGTGCCACGCACGATCGCGGGGATCTTCTCCAGGCCGGCGAGTTTGGAGGCGCGCCACCGCCGCTCCCCCATGACCAGCTCGAAGCGTCCCTCACCGAGAGCACGTACGACGACCGGCTGGAGCAGGCCGACCTCGGAGATGGAGGTCGCCAGCTCGTCCAGGCGCTCCTCATCGAACACGTCACGCGGCTGGCGCGGGTTGGGCTCGATGGCGTCGAGAGGGATCTCCTGGAAGTAGGCTCCCTCGACCGGCCGCAGCCCGGAGTCCGCGGGCTCCGCCGGTGAGGCGGCCGCGATCGTCGGCTCGACGATCGGTCCGGTAGGGATCAGTGCCCCAAGACCCTTGCCCAGTCCCCGACGCTGCTGAGACACCGTTGCTCCTTACCACCGCACAACACCGTACGAAAGACAGTGCCCAGCGATCGAAGAGTCGCCGGGCACTCCACCACGAGAGGGTACCGCCGCGCGGGCGTTTCGCGTGCCCGCGACCCGCTACGCCTCGGTGACCGCCGCCCCGCGGTGGGCCATCTCGCGGGCGGCCTCCTTGTACGCCAGGGCGCCACTCGAACCGGGATCATAGGTGATGACCGACTGGCTGTAGCTGGGCGCCTCGGAGACGCGGACGCTTCTCGGGATGACCGACTTGAGCACGGTGTCCCCGAAGTGGGACCGCACTTCCTCAGCCACCTGGGAAGCCAGCCGGGTGCGGCCGTCGTACATGGTCAACAGGATCGTGGAGACGGTCAGCTCCTGGTTCAGGTGGACCCGCACCAGTTCGACGTTCTGCAACAACTGGGTGAGCCCTTCAAGCGCGTAGTACTCGCACTGGATGGGGATCAGGACCTCCTGCGCCGCCGCCATGGCGTTCACCGTGAGTAGCCCGAGCGACGGCGGGCAGTCGATCAAAATGTAGTCCAGCTCCATGGAGTCGAAAGCGTTCAATGCCCGCTTCAGCCGGGTCTCCCGGCCCACCATGGGGACAAGCTCGATCTCGGCACCCGCGAGATCAAGCGTTGCCGGCGCGCAGTACAGGTTGGGCATCTCCGGGACCGGCTTCACAATCGACTCCAACGGCAGATTGTCCACCAGCACCTGATAAACAGACGGCACGCCCGACCGGTGTTCCGTCGCCAACGCCGTCGACGCGTTGCCCTGCGGGTCAAGGTCGACCACCAGGACCCGCTGCCCGTGCATCGACAGCGCCGCAGCCAGATTGACGGTGGTCGTGGTCTTCCCGACGCCGCCCTTCTGGTTCGCCACGGTCATCACCCGACACTTCGGGGGGCGGGGCCACGCCTCCTCGTCCCGCGTGGAGTATCCAATCGAAGGCGTGGCCGCCGGAGCGGCCGTCGCTGTTTCACGTGAAACCACAGAGCTCAGTGCCTCTCGTACCAGCGGCGAATCGCCGGGAGTAAGGGGGGTCTGGGACACGGTCGTCGCCCTTTCACCCTGCGAAACAGAGATAAAAGGCCAGCCGACCCCCGATGGCCGACCTACCGACGCGATCTCCAAGGGTACGGGGATGTGATTCTCCGGCCAACCCAGGCCCCCAGCCGCACCCGCCACGACCTTCACCTCTTCCGTCGGTGCCGCGTGCCCTTTCCACTCAGCACCGGGGACCGGCCCGCGACAACGCGAACGAGAGTGGTGGGCGGCTCGACCTTACCGCGCCCAACCGTAACAAGCTCGGCAGTACGCGCCCCGTACGCCTTGAGTTGCGGCCCGGCCGCCTCGAGTTCCTCGGCCGCGCGCTCGCCCTTCATGGCGAGTAGTTCGCCGCCTTCCTCAAGAAGAGGCATGGACCACGCAAGCAGACGGTCAAGCGGCGCCACCGCCCGCGCTGTGGCGATGTCGAACGTGCGCTTGCGCGCCAGCTCCTCGGCACGACCGCGCAGCACTTCGACGTTGTCCAGCTCCAACGCCGCCACGCACTCCCCCAGGAAGTTCGTACGGCGCAGCAGCGGTTCGAGCAACGTCACCGTGATGTCGGGGCGGACGATCGCCAGGACGAGTCCGGGCAGACCGGCGCCGGAACCGATGTCCACCAGCCGGGTGCCCTCGGGCACCGCCTCCGCCACCACCGCGCAGTTGAGCAGATGGCGATCCCAGATCCGGGGAACCTCGCGTGGCCCGATCAGTCCGCGTACCACTCCGGGGCCCGCGAGCAGCTTCGCGAACGCCTCGGCCCTGCCCAACGCCTCACCGGTGAACACCTCATGCGCCGCCACGGGCGTCTCGGGCAGTTCGTTGCTTTCCGTCATCACTCACTCATCTATGGATGCTCTCGGGGTAAGGGTAGCCGCCCCGCTCCGGCCGGAGCCGCACGGTCGCCCCCGTTCCCCGTCCATCGGCCTCGCGAACTGTTCCGGTATGTCCGCCGCGCTCCCCCAGCGGGTACGGAAAAGGCCGCCGACCCTCGGAGGATCGGCGGCCTTCGGGACGAAAGCGCGACTACGCGGGAAGTACGACGACGAAACGCCGGGGCTCCTCGCCCTCGGATTCGCTGCGCAGCCCGGCCGCGGCGACCGCGTCGTGCACGATCTTCCGCTCGAACGGCGTCATCGCCTGGAGCGCCTTGGGCTCTCCACTGCGCTTCACGTCGTCGGCAGCAGCGGCGCCGATCTTGGTCAGCTCGGCCCTGCGGCGCTCCCGATAGCCGCCGATGTCGAGCATGAGCCGGGACCGCTCGCCGGTCTGGCGGTGTACGGCGAGCCGGGTGAGCTCCTGCAGCGCCTCCAGCACCTCGCCGCCGGGGCCGACCAGGTCGCTGCCCTTGATGCCGACGACCGACACGATCGCGCGGTCGCCCTCGACGTCCATGTCGATGTCGCCGTCGATGTCGGCGATGTCCAACAGGCCCTCGACGTAGTCGGCCGCGATCTCACCTTCCTGTTCCAGGGCGGCGACGTCGGGAGCAGGCTTGACGCTCTCCTCGGCTTCGGTCACGTCCGGTCTCTCCTTCTCCTACGACTTCTTGCTGCCGGTCCGCTTGCTGCGCGGCTGCCGCGACGGCTGCTGACGGACGATCTTAGGTTCCGGCGGCGCCGGAGGGGTCGACGTGGCGGCCGCCTTCGGCTTGCCGAGTATCTTCCCGAAGACGCCGTTGGAAGGCGGCGGCGTCGTGACGTTGCCCTTCTCGTCCACGACCGGCATGGGGTGCCGGCTGTAGAACCAGTGCTGCTGGCTGAGCGTCCACAGGTTGGTGGTGACCCAGTAGAGGATCAGACCAAGCTGGAAGTTGAGGCTGAAGATGGCGAACAGCGGCGAGATGTACATCAGGATCTTCTGCTGCTGCGCCATGGGGTTGTCGACCATCTGCTGCATCGACCGCTTCGTGCTCTGGCGAACCGTGAGGAACGTGGTGAGCGAGCTGATCGCGACGAAACAGGCGAGGACGATCTTCGTCATGAGCGGGTCGGCGCCGAATGCCGTGATGTCGGCGCTGCTCGTGAAGAACGTGGCGGGAAGCGGCGCCCCGAGAACGTGCGCGTGCCGCGCGCTGTCCACGAGCTCCTGGGTCATGCCGAACTTCGCCTTGTCCTCGGCGATCGCCCGGAGCACCGTGAACATGGAGATGAAGATCGGGAACTGCGCCACGATGGGCAGACATCCACCCAGCGGGTTGGCACCCGCTTCCTGGTAGACGCGCATGACCTCCTGGTTCATGCGCTGCTTGTCGTTCTTGTACCGCTTGCGCAGCTCCTGCACCTTGGGAGCGAGCTCCTGCATCTTCCTCGATGAGCGCATCTGCTTGAGGAAGAGAGGGAAGATGAGCATCCGCATCAGCACGGTCAGCGTGATGATGGTCAGCGCCCAGGTCAGTCCGCTGTCCGGGGAGAGGAAAGTGCTGTAACCGGCGTGGATATGGGTGATCACCCATGCCACGGCGGTATACAGCCAATTGAGGAATGACAGCTCCACCGAGCTAGCTCCCTTGCGTTGTGTCGTGAGACCGGCCTCGGGGTGGGGGCACCGGGTCGTAACCTCCGGGATGGAACGGGTGGCAACGCCCGATGCGCCTTATGGTCAGCCACGATCCGCGTACCGCTCCGTGTACGGCGATGGCCTCCATACCGTAGGCGCTGCAGGACGGCTCGAATCGGCAGCGCGGCCCGAGCGCCGGGCTGATGAACGCCCGGTAGAACCTGATCGGGACGAGCAGCACTCGCGCGGCCAGCGTGGGTCGCGCGTCATCGGCGACCGCTCGCCCGGGACTCGACTGCTCGACTGTCATGACCGTCCATCCGTAAGGGTCCGCGACGCGGACCCCCGCCGCCGGAGTAAACGATCGAGCGCGATGTCGAGTTCGGCGGCCAGGTGCTCGCTCCGCGCGGACGCGGCAGCAGGGTTGGCGCGTACCACAAGCAGGCTACCTCGCGGAAGCCGGTGGAGTCGGGCCTGCATCAGGTGTCTGAGCCTGCGCTTTACCCGGTTTCTGGTCACGGCGTCGCCGACGGCCTTGCTCACGACGAAGCCCACCAACGGCTGCCCCTCGCTGTCGCGTACGTTCAGGTGAGCGACCAGGGTGGGGCGCCCGGCGCGTTGCCCGCGCCGGATCGCGTCAGCGAACTCATCACCGCGTCGCATCCGGGACGCGGACGGCAGCACCGAAACTTCCTCGACCTACGACTATCGCCCGCCGGCAGTTACGACGGCGGGCGACGACGGTTTCGCTCGTCAGACGGTCAGCTCGGCGCGGCCCTTGCGACGGCGGGCAGCCAGGATGGCACGGCCGGCACGCGTGCGCATACGCAGCCGGAAGCCGTGGGTCTTGGCGCGACGACGGTTGTTTGGCTGGTAAGTACGCTTGCTCACGAGTGGACTCCAGGGATCAGGTTCACCCGCAGGAGCGCGGGCGCGCAACATTCCAAAGGATGCGGCTCGCCAGTGCGTGGACATGCGAAATAGCCGTCGCGTGACCAGCCGACCTCCACACGTTAGGGGGCGATCCTGCCACAGGTCAAACCGGGACGCGATCAAGGTGTGGCACTCTCCCCTCAGCGAGGGGGTTTTTCCCCAGGTGCCATATCGCCCACACGAGCCGCCCACAGCTACCAGTAGGCTGTGGACAACGTCTTGAACCCAGGTCGCGCACACCACTACTGTCAACCCTCCGGACCCTCCTCCATCGAACGTGGATGCGCCCGGGACCTGTGCGACGGCCTGTGCATAACGTGTGGATCCTTCTGTGGATCACGTATCGGGGGCTGGCCCCGCCGGGGAGCCTCCGGCCGGGATCGGCGTGGAAGAACAGATCGCGGCAATACGCGGGCGCCGCGCAAGGGAGGAGTGCCGGACCATGGAGGCCGACGACCTCAACGAGGTGTGGGCTCGCGCGCTTGGGACCCTTCTCGATGAGGGCGTTTCAGGACAACAGCGCGCGTTCCTCCAGATGACCCAGCCGTCCGGGCTCATCAACGACACCATTCTCCTCGCCGCGCCGAACGACTTCGCCAAGGAAGTCATCGAGGTACGGCTCCGCCCGCTGATCGCGCACGCCCTCTCGCAGGAGTTCGGCCGGCCGATGCGCATCGCGGTGATGGTCGACCCGCACGAGGCCGGCGGGGGCGACAGCCGTAAGCACGACACCTTCTCCCCGTCGCCGTCCTTTCCGCAGCGGGGGCCGGGGCCGCAGTCCCGCCCCGCCGCGGCGCCGCCGCCCGACTATCCACAGGAGCGCGCACAGGAGCCGCAGAACGGGGTCGCCCCTCCTCCGGAGCCGCTCGACCAGGGGGGCGCGGAGCCGCCGCAGAACAGGTGGGACAGCCGCGGCGGCCGCACCGCCGGTGAGCCGGCCAGGCTGAACGCCAAGTACACCTTCGAGACGTTCGTCATCGGTGCGAGCAACCGGTTCGCGCACGCCGCCGCGGTCGCGGTCGCCGAGGCGCCGGCCAAGGCGTACAACCCGCTGTTCATCTACGGCGACTCCGGGCTGGGCAAGACGCACCTGCTGCACGCGATCGGCCACTACGCACAGAGCCTGTACGACGGCGCGCGGGTCAGATACGTGAGCTCGGAGGAGTTCACCAACGACTTCATCAACTCCATCCGCGACCACAAGGCGGACGGGTTCCGTGCCCGCTACCGCGCTGTGGACATCCTGCTCGTGGACGACATCCAGTTCCTCGAGGGCAAGGAGCAGACGCAGGAGGAGTTCTTCCACACCTTCAACACGCTCCACAACGCGAGCAAGCAGATCGTGATCTCCAGCGACCGGGCGCCCAAGCAGCTCGTCACCCTGGAGGACCGGCTGCGCAACCGCTTTGAGTGGGGACTGATCACGGACGTCCAGCCGCCCGAGCTGGAGACGCGGATCGCGATCCTGCGCAAGAAGGCGATCCAGGAGGGCCTGGCGGCGCCGCCCGACGTGCTGGAGTACATCGCCAGCCGGATCGCGACCAACATCCGCGAGCTTGAGGGCGCCCTGATCCGGGTCACCGCGTTCGCCAGCCTGAATCGGCAGTCTGTGGACATCAAGCTGACCGAGATCGTGTTGAAGGACCTGATCAGCGAGGACTCCACGCCGGAGATCACCATCTCGCTCATCATGTCCACAACCGCCGAATATTTCGGCGTCTCCCTCGACGACGTCTGCGGCAGCTCGCGCTCGCGCGCCCTGGTGACGGCCCGCCAGATCGCCATGTACCTCGCCCGCGAGCTCACCGACCTGTCCCTGCCGAAGATCGGTCAGCAGTTCGGCGGCCGGGACCACACCACGGTCATGCACGCCGAACGCAAAATCAGGTCGCTGATGGCCGAGCGTCGGTCGATGTACAACCAGGTCAACGAGCTGACGACCCGGATCAAGCAGCGCGCACGCAACGCGTGATGCACAGGCTGTGGATAACTCTGTGGATCGACGTCCGCTGACGTCTGCCCTGCTCACCCGATAACCCCGCCATCCGGGGGAGAATCCCGCCCACACCCTGGGGACGAGTCTGTGGACAACCTGGGGATTTCTCGTGGATAGCTTGGGGACGCCCTGTGCGTAGTGGAAAGATGTCCGCCTGAGGAGTGCTTTTACCCAGTGGATAACCGGTGGAAACCTCGTGGATAACCGGTGGACAGAGACCCCGTCTTCTGGGGACGGCCTGTGGGGAACGTACGGACATCCCCAGCCGATCCCCGGTAATCCACTGGTCCTCCACACCCGCCAGTGGATGAATAATGGGCTCTGACCTGCGGTGGGACGTGATTTCCACAGTATCCACCGCCCCTATGACGATGACGTTTAGCTCTCTCTACTGAAGAACTCAAGAGCCATAGAGGGTTCTCGAGGCTCCAAGGTGCGGGAGAGTGAACACTTGCAACAATGCTCAATCAGCGATACCCAGGAGGCTGATCCACGTGATGTTCCGGATCGACCGCGACGTACTCGCCGAGGCCGTCGCGTGGACGGCACGCAGCCTTCCGGCGCGGCCGTCCGTGCCGGTGCTGGCGGGCATGCGCCTAGAGGTCACCGACGACCAGCAGTTGAAGCTCTCCGGCTTCGACTACGAGGTCTCGGCCGAGGTGACCCTCGAACCGCAGACCGGCGAGCCCGGCGTCGTCCTCGTCTCCGGCAAGCTCCTCGCCGAAATCACTCGGGCGCTTCCTGCACAGCCTGTGGATTTCGTGGTGGACGGAGCCAAGGCAGTGGTCACGTGCGGCAGCGCACGGTTCACCCTGCTGACGATGCCGGTCGAGGACTACCCGTCCCTGCCGTCCATGCCGCCGGCCGCGGGGCGGATCGGCAGCGACGTCTTCGCGGGAGCGGTCGGCCAGGTCGCCGTGGCCGCGGGCAAGGACGACACCCTCCCGATGCTCACCGGCGTCCGGATGGAGATCGAGGGCGACACGGTGACGCTCGCCGCCACCGACCGCTACCGCCTCGCCGTACGCGAGCTGAAGTGGCACCCGGAGCAGCCCGACTTCCAGGCGATCGCGATGGTGCCGGGCCGTACGCTCGCGGACACGGCCAAGGCGCTGGGCGGCACCGGGGCCGAGGTGGAGATCGCGCTGAGCTCGGTCGGAGGCACCGGCGAGGGCATGATCGGCTTCTCCAGCGCGGGCAGGCGGACCACCACGCGGCTGCTCGACCCCGAGTTCCCGAAGTACCGCTCGCTGCTGCCGACGGAGTTCTCCGCGCGGGCCGACATCGCCACCGCGTCGTTCGTCGAGGCGGTCAAGCGCGTCGCGCTGGTCGCCGAGCGCAACACTCCGGTACGGCTGGCCTTCCGCGGCGACGAGGTCGTCCTGGAGGCGGGCAGCGGCGACGAGGCGCAGGCGGTCGAGGTCCTGCCGGTCGAGTTCGACGGCGACGACATCAACATCGCGTTCAACCACCAGTTCCTGCTGGAGGGCCTCGGCGCGATCGACTCCGACGTCGCCCGCCTGCAGTTCACCACCGCGACGAAGCCCGCCATCCTCACCGGCGGCAAGCCTGTGGACGAAGGCGCGACCCCGGATTATCGCTACCTGATCATGCCGATCCGCCTGTCGAGCTGACCCGGGGGCGTACGATCTCCCGGGCGTGGAGGTCGTATGTCCGGGTACGGCGTCCTTGTGGATGTTCGACCCTGAGGGGGGTTGCTCTATGCAGATCGGCATGATCGGGCTCGGCAAGATGGGCGGCAACATGGCCGAGCGGCTTCGCCGCGGCGGCCACGACGTCGTCGGATATGACCGGGACCCGGAGCTCAGCGACGTCGGCAGCCTCAAGGAGCTGGTCGACCGCCTGGAGGCTCCCCGTGCCGTCTGGGTCATGGTGCCGGCCGGTGAGCCGACCCACAGCACGATCCGGCTGCTGCGCGAGATGCTCTCTCCCGGCGACATCGTGATCGACGGCGGCAACTCCCACTATGTGGACGACCAGAAGCACGGCGCCGACCTCGCCACCAGGGGGGTCGGCTTCGTCGACGTCGGCGTCAGCGGCGGCGTGTGGGGGCTGGAGAACGGCTACGCCCTGATGGTCGGCGGCACGGCCGAGGACGTCGCGCGGCTGCGGCCGGTCTTCGAGACGCTCAAGCCCGAGGGCGAGGACGGCTTCGTCCACGCCGGTCGGGTCGGCGCCGGGCACTTCGCCAAGATGGTCCACAACGGCATCGAGTACGGCATGATGCAGGCCTTCGCCGAAGGCTGGGAGCTGCTCGAGGCCTCCGACATCGTCACGGACGTCCACGGGTCGTTCAAGAGCTGGCGGCAGGGCACGGTCATCCGTTCCTGGCTGCTCGACCTGCTGGTCCGCGCGCTGGACCAGGACCCGGGTCTCGCCGACATCAAGGGGTACGCCCAGGACTCGGGCGAGGGCCGCTGGACGGTCCAGGCGGCGGTGGACCACGCGGTGCCGCTGCCGGTCATCACGGCCGCGCTGTACGCGCGGTTCGCGTCCCGGCAGGAGGACTCCCCCGCGATGAAGATGGTCGCCGCGCTGCGCAACCAGTTCGGCGGGCACGCGGTCACCGCGCAGGAGGGGCAGACCGGCATGGGCGCGGACGCTCCCGGCGCCGACGTGACCCCGCCGGTGGAGGTCCAGCGCTGATCCACAGGCTGTGGACAACCGGCGCGGCCGAGGCGTGACAGGGGCGAGGTTCATCGCCCCGCGGGCGGTCGCCGGCAGGGACTAGCCTTTCGGGGTGCGTGTGTGCCACCTGTCCCTGACCGACTTCCGGTCCTACCCCTCGGCCGAGATCGCCCTGGATCCCGGGGTTACGGCGTTCGTCGGCCCCAACGGGCACGGCAAGACCAACCTGGTCGAGGCGATCGGGTACGTCGCGACGCAGTCGAGTCACCGCGTCGCCACCGACGCCCCGCTGGTGCGGCACGGAGCCGAGCGGGCGATCGTCCGCGCGCTCGTCGTCAGGGACGAGCGCCGGGCGCTCATCGAGTTGGAGATCAACCCCGGCCGGGCCAACCGGGCGCGGGTGAACCGCTCGCCGGTCGCGCGGCCGCGCGAGGCGCTCGGCCTGCTGCGCACGGTCCTGTTCGCCCCCGAGGACCTCGCCCTGGTCAAGGGCGACCCCTCGGAGCGGCGCCGCTTCCTCGACGATCTGCTGGTGGCCCGCGCCCCCCGGTTCGCCGGGGTCCGCGCCGACTACGACCGCGTGCTCAAGCAGCGCAACACCCTGCTGCGTACGGCCGCCGCGACCAGGCAGGGGCGGCGGCGCGGCGCGCGCCGGCAGGAAGACGACGCGGCGTTCGCGTCGGCGGGCGCGGGTGACGTGCTGAGCACGCTCGACGTCTGGGACTCCCACCTCGTACGGCACGGCGCGGAGCTGCTCGCGGCCCGGATGGACCTGGTCGAGGCGTTGCGCCCGCTGACCGCCAAGGCGTACGCGACGCTCGCGCCCGCCTCGGCCGCGGCGGATCTCGAGTACCGGACCGGCGTGAAGTTGTCCACAGACTGTGGACGATCACGTGAAATTCTCGAAGAGGCGTTGCGGGCGAGCCTCGCCGAGGCGCGGCAGGCGGAGCTGGAACGCGGCGTCACCCTGGTGGGGCCGCACCGCGACGACCTGCACCTGGCACTGGGCGAACTGCCCGCACGCGGATACGCGAGCCATGGCGAGTCGTGGTCGTTCGCGTTGGCGCTGCGACTGGCGGCCTACGACCTGCTTCGCGCGGACGGCGGCGATCCGGTGCTGATCCTGGACGACGTGTTCGCCGAGCTGGACGGCCATCGCCGGACCCGGCTCGCGGAGATCGTCGCGCCCGCCGAGCAGGTGCTGATCACCGCGGCGGTTCCGGACGACGTCCCCGCCGAGCTGGCCGGCGCGCGGTTCGACGTCACCGAAGGGAGCGCCACCCGTGTCCGATGAGCCGTCCCAGGCGTCCGCCCCGAACCGCGCGAGCGAAGCGAGCGCCGTAAGCACAGCGAGTGCCATGAACACTGCCGCGAAGGGGGCGGCGCTCGCGCGGGAGAAGCTGGCCCAGGCGAAGGCCGACGCGGCCAGGCGGGGGCAGCTCCCCCGCACGGAGCCGCGCCGCAGGTCCCCGGGGCAGCGGCGGGACGCCGGCGATCCACAGCCCTTCGGCCAGGCGATCAGGGATCTGCTGGCCGCCCGGGGCTGGGAGCGTCCGGTCGCGGTGGGCGGGGTGTTCGGCCGCTGGCGCGAGATCGTGGGGCCCGATCTGGCGGCGCACACGAGGCCGGAGACTTTCGAGGACGGCGAAGTGGTCGTGGCGGCGGACTCCACCGCCTGGGCCACGCAGGTGCGGCTTCTCGCGGCCACGCTCGTGAGGCGGTTGAACGAGGAACTCGGCGACGGCACGGTGAAGCGGGTCAAGGTGCGCGGTCCGGGGGCGGGACCGCGGCAGGGCGGGTTGCGCGTCCGCGGCGGCGGGGGTCCCGGCGACACCTACGGCTAGGCTCCCTAATTGCCCCTGAGCGGCTGACCCCCTTCCATGAGGGGGAGTGCCTGAAAACATGATCGTCGCGCTACAGGGCATCACAGCGGCCGTCATTGCCGCATAAGTGCTGTGAGCGCAGTAGAATGAACGCGGACTCAAGGACACGTCCGCTTGCGCGTCACCCCGGTTCGAGGCCGTTTTCCTCTGGGTGAACGCACGGGGCTTATTCACGACGGTGACGGGCACGGCAGGGGCAGCCAGCAGAGGTCTCGCTCGCCACGTGTCCGCGGCAGGAGGATTTCGCACTTGTCCTACGACGCTAGCTCTATCACCGTTCTCGAAGGTCTGGAAGCGGTCCGCAAGCGCCCCGGCATGTACATCGGCTCGACGGGCGAGCGCGGCCTCCACCACCTGGTCTACGAAGTTGTGGACAACTCGGTCGACGAGGCCCTGGCGGGGTACTGCGACACGATCGAGGTCACGCTGCTCGCGGACAACGGGGTCAAGGTCGTCGACAACGGCCGAGGCATCCCCGTCGGCGAGCACCCTGTGGAAAAGCGGCCCGCGGTCGAGCTCGTGCTCACCACGCTGCACGCCGGCGGCAAGTTCGACAGCAAGTCGTACGCCGTCTCCGGCGGTCTGCACGGCGTGGGCGTCTCCGTGGTGAACGCGCTGTCCACGCGGCTGGAAGTGGAGATTCGCACCGACGGGTACCACTGGTCCCAGACGTACGACCACTCCAGGCCGACCGGCCCGCTGCGCAAGGGCGAGGCGACCGAGGAGACCGGCACCTCGATCACGTTCTGGGCGGACGACGAGATCTTCGAGACGACCACCTGGAACTTCGAGACGCTCTCCCGCCGGTTCCAGGAGATGGCCTTCCTCAACAAGGGCCTGACGATCATCATCAAGGATGAGCGGCCCGACCACGTCAACGGCGAGCCGGTCGTCGCGACGTACCACTACGAGGGCGGTCTGTCCGACTTCGTCGGCCACCTCAACAAGAAGAAGGAGCCCATCCACAGCTCCGTCATCGACTTCGAGGAGCACGGCGACGGCATCTCGGTCGAGATCGCCATGCAGTGGAACTCCTCGTACTCGGAGTCGGTCTACACCTTCGCCAACACGATCAACACCGCCGAGGGCGGCACCCACGAGGAGGGCTTTCGCGCCGCGCTGACCAGCATCGTCAACCGGTACGCGCGCGAGCAGCGGTTCCTCAAAGAGGGCAAGGACGACAACCTCACGGGTGACGACATTCGCGAGGGTCTCACCGCGATCATCTCGGTGAAGCTGGCCGACCCGCAGTTCGAGGGCCAGACCAAGACCAAGCTCGGCAACACCGAGGCGAAGTCGTTCGTGCAGAAGGCGTGCAACGACCACCTGCGCGACTGGTTCGAGCGCAACCCGGGCGAGGCCAAGGAGATCATCAACAAGTCGCTCCAGGCCTCCCGCGCCCGCATCGCGGCGCGTCAGGCCCGCGACCTCACCCGGCGCAAGTCGCTGCTGGAGAGCGGGAGCGGCCTGCCGGGCAAGCTGGCCGACTGCCAGTGGTCCGAGCCGGAGAAGTGCGAGCTGTACATCGTCGAGGGTGACTCGGCGGGCGGCTCGGCGAAGGGCGGCCGGGATCCCAAGTTCCAGGCGATCCTCCCCCTGCGCGGCAAGATCCTGAACGTCGAGAAGGCGCGCATCGACAAGGTCCTCAAGAACAACGAGGTCCAGGCGATGATCACCGCGCTCGGCACCGGCGTGCACGACGAGTTCGACATCTCCAAGCTCCGCTACCACAAGCTGATCCTGATGGCCGACGCCGACGTCGACGGCCAGCACATCACCACCCTGCTGCTGACATTGCTGTTCCGCTTCATGCGGCCGCTGATCGAGGCAGGGCACGTCTACCTTTCCCAGCCTCCGCTGTACAAGATCAAGTGGGACCGCAAGGGCGAGGACGCGTCGTACGCGTTCTCCGACCGGGAGCGGGACGCGGTCATCGAGGACGGCATCGCGCGCGGCAAGCGCGACCCGCGCCTGCACGACGGCGTCCAGCGCTTCAAGGGTCTCGGCGAGATGAACGCCGCGCAGCTGTGGGACACCACGATGAACCCACACAGCCGGGTCCTCCTCCAGGTGACGCTCGACGACGCCGCTCAGGCGGACGAGCTGTTCACCGTCCTGATGGGTGAGGACGTGGAAGCCCGCCGGAACTTCATCATCCGCAACGCCCGTGACGTCCGCTTCCTCGACGTGTAAGGACTGACTTTTCGTGACGGAAGTGAACACTCCGCCTGGACCGCCCGCTGACCGCATCGAACCGGTGGACATCCAGTCCGAGATGCAGCGCAGCTACATGGACTACGCGATGTCGGTCATCGTGTCGCGTGCCCTTCCCGACGTGCGCGACGGGCTCAAGCCCGTGCACCGCCGGGTGCTGTACGCGATGTTCGACGGCGGCTACCGGCCCGACCGCGGATATTTCAAGTGCTCCCGCGTCGTCGGCGACGTCATGGGCTCCTACCACCCGCACGGCGACACGTCGATCTACGACGCCGTCGTACGGCTCGCGCAGCCCTGGTCGCTGCGCTACCCGCTGGTCGACGGCCAGGGCAACTTCGGCTCGCCGGGCAACGACCCGGCCGCCGCGATGCGGTACACCGAGTGCCGCCTCGCGCCGATCGCCATGGAGCTGCTCCGGGACATCGACAAGGACACCGTCGACTTCCAGCCCAACTACGACGGGCGGTCGCAGGAGCCGGTCGTCCTGCCGTCGAGGTTCCCCAACCTCCTGGTGAACGGCTCCGCCGGCATCGCGGTCGGCATGGCGACGAACATCCCGCCGCACAACCTCCGTGAGGTGGTCGCGGGGGTCAAGTGGAGCCTGGAGAACCCCGAGGCGAGCGACGAGGAACTGCTCGAGGCGCTCATCGCGCGGGTGAAGGGCCCTGACTTCCCGACCGGCGCCCTGATCGTCGGCCGCAGGGGCATCGACGACGCGTACCGCACCGGCCGCGGCTCGATCACCATGCGCGCCATCGTGGAGGTCGAGGAGGACGCCAAGGGCCGGCAGTGCCTGGTCGTGACGGCCCTGCCGTACCAGGTGAACCCGGACAACCTCGCCCTCACCATCGCCGAGCTGGTCAAGGACGGCCGGATCAGCGGCATCGCGGACGTCCGCGACGAGACCTCCTCGCGCACCGGCCAGCGGCTGGTGATCGTGCTCAAGCGCGACGCCGTCGCCAAGGTCGTGCTGAACAACCTGTACAAGCACACCCAGCTGCAGACGACCTTCGGCGCGAACATGATCGCGCTGGTGGACGGCGTGCCGCGCACGCTGCGGCTGGACCAGTTCGTCAAGTACTACATCGAGCACCAGGTCGAGGTCGTCGTCCGGCGGACCCGCTTCCTGCTGCGCAAGGCCGAGGAGCGGGCGCACATCCTGCGCGGTCTGCTCAAGGCGCTCGACCGGATGGACGAGGTCATCGCCCTCATCCGGCGGTCGCCGTCGGCGGCCGAGGCCCAGGGCGGCCTGATGGCGCTGCTGGAGATCGACCAGGTTCAGGCGCAGGCCATCCTCGACATGCAGCTGCGCAAGCTGGCCGCCCTCGAACGGCAGCAGATCCAGGACGAGTACGACGGCCTGATGGCGCAGATCGCCGACTTCCAGAGCATCCTCGCCTCGCCGGAGCGGCAGCGGACGATCGTCTCCGAGGAGCTCGGCGAGATCGCCGCCAAGTTCGGCGACGAGCGCAAGACGGAGATCATCGCCTACGAGGGCGACATGTCCATCGAGGACCTGATCGCCGAAGAGGACATGGTCGTCACGATCACTCGCGGCGGGTACGCCAAGCGCACCAACATGGACCTCTACCGGGCGCAGAAGCGCGGCGGCAAGGGCGTCCGGGGCGCGCAGCTCCGCCAGGACGACATCGTCGAGCACTTCTTCGTGACGACGACGCATCACTGGCTGCTCGCCTTCACGAACAAGGGGCGGGTCTACCGGGTCAAGGCGTACGAGCTGCCGGACTCGGGCCGGGACGCCCGGGGGCAGCATCTGGCGAACCTGCTCGCCATGCAGCCGGACGAGCACGTCATGGAGATCCTCGACCTGCGCGACTACGACGTGGCGCCGTACCTGGTGCTCGCCACGCGCAGCGGTCTGGTGAAGAAGACGCGGCTCGCGGAGTACGACTCGCCGCGCTCCGGGGGTCTGATCGCGATCAACCTGCGTGAGGACGACGAGGTGATCGCGGCCCGGCTCGTCTCGGAGAACGACGACCTGCTGCTCGTCTCCAAGAACGCGCAGTCCATCCGGTTCACCGCCTCGGACGAGGCGCTGCGGCCGATGGGGCGCGCGACCAGCGGCGTGATCGGGATGCGGTTCCTCGACGGCGACGAGCTGCTCGCGATGAACGTGATCAGTGACGGCGAGGACGTGCTGATCGCGACCGAAGGCGGCTATGCAAAGCGGACGCCAGCGAGTCAATATCCGGTTCAGGGCCGCGGAGGTAAGGGCGTGCTGACGGCGAAAATCGTCAGCTCTCGTGGCAAGCTGGTCGGTGCCGTTATGGTTCGTCCGGAGGACGAAGTTTTCGCGATCACCTCAGTCGGTGGGGTGATCCGGACCAGTGCCGGGGAAATCAAGCAGTCCGGCCGGCAGACCATGGGTGTGCGCCTGATGAACCTCGCCGATGGCGACAGTGTCGTGGCCCTCGCCCGGAATGCCGAGTCGTTGGAGACCGAGGAAAACGGGGCAGGAGACGAGGCATGAGCAGCTCCAGCGGCGAGAACGCGGCCGGCGCGCCAAAGAAGAAGGCAGGAGGCGCCCGTCCCGCGTCTTCACAGATGCGGGATCAGGTGACCGAGCGGGTCGGCGAAAGCGGTAACGTCGCTGGGGTGGCGCGTGAAGCTGATGTGACACCTCCCGGCAAGGACGGCAAAGCCGGAGACTCGGCTCGGCCCCGGCCCGGCGGGCAGGGCGGCCAGCCGCAGCGGCCGGGCGGGAATCCGGGCGGCCCGGGGCCGAGCGGCCCCGGTGCGAGTGGCCCGAGTGGGAACGGTCCCGCTGGTTCCGGCGCGGGCGGCGCCGCTCCCGGCCGGCAGGTCGCCGGCCCGGGCCCGACGGCCGCCTACCCCCGGCCCGCCATGAGCTCCACGCCCAAGCCGGGCGGGCCCGGCGCCTCCAGCGCGTCCGAGTCGCCCCTGCGGACCGAACCGGCCCCCGACGGCAAGGCGGCGATCCGCGCCCCGCGTAAGGCCCACCTGGTGCTCCGCCGGGTGGAGCCGTGGTCGGCGATGAAGTTCAGCTTCGTCCTGTCGCTGGTCTGCTTCGTGGTGCTGTTCGTCGCCGTGGCCGTGCTGTACGGCGTGCTCTCGGCCCTCGGCGTCTTCGACACCATCACCGACATGGTCACCCAGCTCACCTCCGGTGACGGCGGCAAGGCGACGAGCGACCTCGCCAAGAGCATCGAGTCGTGGTTCGATCCGGTCCGCATCCTCGGCTACACGGCCCTGCTCGGTGCGATCAACGTCGTCCTCATCACCGCGCTGTCCACGCTGGGCGCCGTCATCTACAACCTGTCGGCCAGCCTCGTGGGTGGCATCGAGGTCACCTTCAGCGAGGCCGAGTAGCCCGCTCCGGTACGGTCGCCGCTCTCCGGGCGGTGGCCGTACCAGCCTGGCGGTTCGACCAGCCCGCCGGACACGGTAAGCTTTCTCTCGTTCGAGCAGCGGAATTCGCCTCCGTCCTACGGATGCGGTAACGTTCCTTGCGCGTACGAGGGGCTATAGCTCAGTCGGTTAGAGCGCTTCCCTGATAAGGAAGAGGTCTCAGGTTCAAGTCCTGATAGCCCCACCCAAATCAAAGCCGCTCTCCGGGTATCGGAGAGCGGCTTTTTTTGATCTTTTGCGTGACTGGCCGAGTGACTACCGATCGAGGCAGCGCCCGCCATCGACGAAGGCAGAGCCCAGCGGCTCGACTCCAGGTCAAGCCCAGCCGTACAGGTCCGGCAAGCAGCGGGCGCGGAAGGTCAAGCTCCGCCGGACTGGCCGGCTCCGCGAGAGATCGGATACATGTGTGGTCGTCTCGAGCACGCGGCAGAGACTGACCCGGGCCTGCGTTCCGACCAGGATCAGTCGTGCCGGATCTGGTTTACCGCCCTGATCGGGCTTGATCTGGCGGGCTGCGTTATTGGCCCCGCCGCGCGAACTCGTCGGGGGTCGTGCCGCCGGGGAAGCGAGTGACGAAGTCCAGAACGCCGACCCATGCAGGCCGTACGGCGATGCGGACCATCTTGACACCGGGCCGGTCAACCGAAGCGACGTTCGCCGCACCCTGCTCTTCGCCGGCGTAGCGGCGCTGCGCGGCTGCGTATTCCTCGGCGATGCCGTCGACGTCTGTGACCTCGGCCTTTCCCCGGATGAGAAGTGTCGAAGGCGGGGTGGTGGCGGTGTCGATGGTGATGGCGACGTCGGGACGGGCTCGCAGGGCGTTGACCTTGAGACCCCCGAACGTGGAGAACACGATCTCGCTGCCGTTCCAGTGGAACAGCATGGGGAACACCCGTGGCGTTCCGTCCTTGGCCACGTAGGCGACACGTGCCAGCTCGGTGGAGTGGAGTAGCCGCTGGGCCACCTCGCTCTGTAGCAGGCGTACATCGCCCTGGGGCAAGGTCATCGGGTCGTCGAGGTGTGTCATGGGGTGATCACCTTGTCGAGGTTGTCCAGGCAAAGGCCCCAGCCCTCGCGGAACTCGGCCGCCGAATGCTGGTCGGGCAGGCCATGGTGGGTGAGCACCACGCTGGTGACACCGTCATGCTCGACGATCTCCAGGTCGCACCGTGATCCGGTGCCGGACTCGCCGTCCTCGCCGTGCCAAATCCAGCCCAGGCGTGAAGGGCGCTCGATGACGGTGTAGACCCCTGTGGCCGTGTATTCGATGCCGTCGGTGTCGCGCATCACGACGCGGATGCGCCCGCCGACGCGGAGGTCGACCGCGGCCTCGGCGGTTTCCCAGTCAGGGCCGGCGTGCCACCATTTCTTGATCACTTCTGGGTTGGTCCAGGCGTCGAACAGGACATCTGCCGATGCTCGGTAGGTGCGTTCGATTCGGACGGCGGTTGACCGTGTGGTCGTATCGGTCACTGTTGTCTGCTCCTTGTCGGCCAGGTATCCCTCGACGGTGTCGAACATGCGCTCCCAGAGAGCGCGCTGGCGGTCGACCCAGCCGACCGCGTCGACGAGCGCTGCCGGATTCAGCGCCAGCCGGTGCGTGCGGCCGACCACTTTTCGAACGACGACACCGGAGTCTTCGAGGATCTTCAGATGCTTGGTGATCGCCGATTTGGAGACACCCAGGTCCGATGTCACCTCGCCAACCGTCGCGGGGCCGTTCCCCAGACGTTCGATCATCCTGCGGCGGATCGGATGGGCCACGGCCCGAAACGGATCGTTCACCATATGGTGAACAGTACACCTATTCGTAAACAATGGCGAGACGTGGCGCTCGCAGTCGGGTGGCCAACGAGCGGCTCGTTCACCCGCTTCCGCTTGTCCACAGCCTGTGCGCCGAGGTCCCTAGAAGCCCAACGGGTGCTTCGACAACCAGGTACGGTGCCGTTCCTTGAGGGCGTCACGTTCTGAGCGCGTGGGCAGTATCACGTCGGCGCCGCCGTCGTATGGGTGGTACAGCCAGCGGAGGTCCGAGGGGCCGAGGATCACGCCGCTGATCTCGTCGTCCGCGACCGCTCGTAACACGGCGTCGATGATGCCGGGCCGCCATGGTCGTAGCTCGGCATAGAGCTGCGTATAGGCGCGGAACTCGGGGTCGTCGGGCTCTTCGATGAGGGTCCGCCAGTGCCGCGCTGACGGCGCGACCTGGGATCGCCTCGGCCACCGCTGGGGCGTGGTCGCCGCAGTGTCCGTCCATTCGGCCGTGATGACCAGGAGGTCCGCGCCCGGATCGAGTTCGGACAGCAGGGTGTGGTGGCGGTCGAGCACGACCGCGTATTCCGCCTCATTGTCCGGATAGCGCTTGGAGTCGGGCAGGCTGTGAAATCTGACCCAACGGTCGGGATAGTGGTCGCGCAGCCAGTGGGCGAACGGTGGGCACTCGGGCCACTGTCGTTCCCAGAGTCGGCTCAACGCGCGCGGATCAAGCTCGCTGTCGGAGAACATCGTGCCGCCCTATCGGAGGACGTGGAGGTTGATGGAGCGACCCGGGACGCAAGGGGCGTCGGAGCGTCTGCCACTTCCGGTGAGCGGGGCGTTTTCCGGTCGTGATGTCTCCTCGCACTGTGGCAGGGCTTTCGGCGGCGCTCAGAAGACCATGAGGGGGACGTCCTGGTGGATGCACACCCGCACGACTTCGATGAGATCCTGTCCCCGCTCCGCGTACGCCTGCAGATCTTCCGAAGGGGCGGCGTGCCATCGCGAGATGACCTCCGAGAGCCGCGGCAAGAGCTGCGCGCATTCGGCCGCCGTCAGTTCCCACTCGTCACCTGGATGGCTGAGCAGAGGCGACAGGCTCGTCTCCACGGTGTCCCACGAACGATCGCCGCCGAACCCGACCATCGAGTCAAGGTCGATCCCCTCGGCCACGGCCAGTGCCCTGCGGAAGTGCCCGAACCAGGTCCACGACCAGCTCACGTCCGGACTTGTGGCATCGCCGTTGTCCGGAGCAAGAATCACGCCCACCGGAATCTCCTGAGGGGAGATGGCACATCAGATCACGCGGTGCCGCCCTCCTGCTGACGACTCGCGTAGACGGCAAGATCATGGCAGGGGGCGGTTCGTCGGGCGATCGCTTTTACCTGTTCGTACGCGGCTGGGCGGGATCGGCGGGGGTGAGGACGGCCAGGAAGCGCGTGAGGAGCGCGCTCGGCTCGGCGGCCCGCCAGACGAGATGCAGCGTGGTGGTGGTGCCCACGAGCCGCCGGGGCGTCACCCCCTCGCGGCGCAGGACGCGGTAGGAGTCCGTCATGACGGCCGCGCCGAAGCCCGCGGCGACCAGGGCGAGGATCGTCTGCACGCTCCGGCCCCGGGCGCCGATGCGCGGCACGATCCCGGCGTGATGGCACAGCGCGAGGATCTCGTCGTGGGAGTGGGGTGCGGACTCGCGTGGCCACAGGACCAGCGGGACGTCTCCGAGAACGGAGACCGGTGCCGGTTCGCGGGTCGCGGCGAGCGGGTGGGCGGACGGCAGGAAGAGGGTGAGCGGCTCCCGCGTCCAGACCCGGGTGGCGAGCCGGGCGTCGCGGACCGGCAGCCGCTGCACCGCCACGTCGATGCTGCCGTCCAGGACGCCCGCCGACATCTCGGCGTCGTCGAACATCTCCACCAACCGCAGATCGACGTCGGGGAGGTGGTGCCGGAGGCGCCCGAGAGCGTCCCCCAGCGCCCCGTTGATGCCCGATCCGGCGAACGCGACCGTCACGCGTCCGGTCCGGCCCTGGGCGGCCAGTCGTACGTCGTCGAGGGCCGCCTCGGCCTCGCCCAGGACGGTCACCGCGCGGCGCAGCAGGGCCTCGCCGGCGGCGGTGGGCACGAGCCCGCGGCCCGCACGGGCGAACAGGTCGACGCCCAGCCGCCGTTCCAGCTCGCGCAGTTGCCTGCTCAGCGTCGGCTGGGTGAGGCGTAGCCGACGAGCGGCGCCGCTGATCGACCCCTCCTCGGCGATCGCGATCACGTAGCCGAGCACGCGCAGATCCATCCATACCTCCCAGGCATGATCGCTATGCCGATCGATGCCTCACGGTAAGAGACGGAGGTGCGCCGGTGCCAGGATGGAGGAATCCGCCTGCCTGACCCCCGGAGAAGCCATGCATCACCTCGGCATCCTCGCCCACAGCACCGGAGGGGCCGCGCTGTGCTTCCTCGAGTTCTGCCAGGAGGGGTTCCGGCGGGTGGGCCGTCACGAGCACCCCGATGTGACCCTCGACTACATCGCCTTCGGGTACAGCATGCCGGCGTGGGACGCCGGAGATCACGCGACGATCCGGACCACCCTGGCCAGGAGCGTGGAGCGGCTCGCCCGCGCGGGCGCGGATTTCTTCGTCTGCCCGGACAACACCGCCCATATGGCTCTTGAGGCACCCGGGCCCGATCTCGCCCTGCCGGGGCTGCACATCGCCGACGTGGTGGCCGACCAGGCGGCTCGTGACGGACGCAGCCGCGTCGGCCTGCTGGGGACGACGTACACGATGGACGGCCCGCTGTACCCGCGGGCACTGGCCACCCGGGGCATCGCCGCCGAGGTGCCGGACGCCGACGACCGCCGGATCGTCAACGAGATCATCTTCGATGAGTTGGTGAACGGCGTGGTCACTGAGAGCTCGCGACAGGAGTACTGCCGTGTCATCGGGCGGCTGGCGGCCCGGGGCTGCGACGCGGTCGCCCTGGTGTGCACGGAGATTCCGCTGTTGGTCACTCCCGAGGCGTCTCCCCTGCCTACGCTGGACTCGACCCGCCTGCTGGCCCGCGCCGCGTACGAGGTGGCGGCCGGTCACCTCGCTCTGCCGACCTGGCGCGGCGGCCCGATGCGAGCCCGGCCCCTCGCGTGCGGGAGCCGCCGGCCGGGTAGCGCGGCACTCGCGGGCGGCGGCGAGCCCATTTCCACGACGAGGAGCAGTGATGACGGACGGCATCATCCAGCGTGACGGCGAACAGGTCGTCTTCCGGTACGAACGCCGCCTGGCGCGGCCCCTGGACGTCGCCTGGCACGCCGTCACCGACCCGGCGGAGATCGAGCGCTGGGGCGGGGTGCGCACCGAACTCGACCTCCGGCCCGGCGGGCGGTTCGTCTCGTATCACCAGGGCGGCCACCGCGTCGAGGACCAGGTGCTGCGGACGGAGCCGCCGCACCTGTTCGAGCACACCTATTTCAAGGACGTCAACCCCGGCGCCGTCGTCACCTGGCGGCTCCAGGAGGCCGACTCCGGCTCGCGGCTCACCTTCACCCACCGCCTGCCCATGGACGACGTACGCGCGGCGGCGAAGGGCATCGCGGCGGGAGACGATACGCTCACCATCCTGGCCCGCAACGGCGCCGGCTGGCACCACGTGCTCGACATGCTCGGGGCGTATCTCAGCGGCCAGAGCCTGCCCTGGTCGCCGCAGGAGCAGCAGGCCCTCCAGCGGCACTACGCGACGCTGATCCCGTAGCGGCGGCGAGCGTCGCGTCGGTCACGAGGCCTCTGCGGGCACGGCTCTCCGGTGGCGTCGCCAGTACGAGAACGTGACGGCGAGCAGCAGGGGGCTCCAGCCGAGCAGTGGTGCGTAGCAGGCGACCAGCACGGCGATCCCCGTCGAGGACAGCATGGTGAAGCCGGTGAGGTCGCCGCGCAGCGCCCAGGCGCAGATCATCGCGATGAGCGCGGCGCCGACGCACGCGGCCGTGACGGCGGCGGCCGGCCGTACCCTCCTGCCGCCGACGAAGGGGATCCAGCGCGGCGCCACTTCGCCCCAGGGACGGACCAGGCCGAGGGTCATGTACGCGGCCAGCTCGCTGGTCAGGCTCAGCGAGAGGATGTACGCGATCTCTCCCGGGCTGAAGTGGAGTCCTCCGGCCGGGATGTGGTCGGCGTAGCCGATCGGGAGGCCGGTCACCAGCGCCACCCGCCACAGTCCCGAGGGCAGGACCAGCAGCGGCACGGTGTGGGCCGCCCAGACCGCCCAGCGGGGCGGGGGCGGGACGGAGGGGAGCGCGCTCATCGCGGGGACGTGCGGACTGGTCTCGGCTCGGCTGCTCATGTTTTCAGCGTCCCGGTGACGGAGGGGGCGGGCCTCCCCCGTAGGTGCCGACCGCCTCCCCCCAGCGGGGGAGGCGCCCGACGCACCGGGCCCGACAGGCGCTGAACGGGGCCTCGGCACCGATGAACTGCACAGCCGCAGGAAAGCGGAGAAACCCTCTCCTAAGGTCGGTGACGTGCGGGGACGAAAGGGAAGCACCCGGACGGACCCGCTCCGGTTGCAGCGGATCGCGACGCCGAGATCGCGATGAAGACGACAAGGGGGAAACGTGCGAAGGATTCTGATCGCGGCGGCGATCGCCGCACTCACCACGACAACGGCGGCGGCGTGCGGGCAGGGCGCGGGCGAGCCGGCGTTCAAGGGCGCCCTGACCACGGCCGGGACGGCGCCCGAGGCCGTCGTGGCGACGTCACCGACCGCCCCGCCCGTCTACGTGAAGAACCTCTACGGGGCCGAGCAGGGAGGACGGGACGACAGCCGTCCGGCGAACCTGGTGCTGTCGGAGTTCAGCTCCATGAACGGGATCACCTGGACGAGCTGGGAGCCGGACCGGGCGGTCGGCACCGGCGGGCTGAGCGGGAACTGGTGCCTGCCCGGCTGCCTGGAGAACCGGTACGAGGCGACGGTCACGCTCAGCGGCGTCACGACGGTGAAGGGCACGCGGTATTTCACCCGGTTCACGGTCGACGGCGACTTCCCCAAGCCCGCCGACCCGGCCGACGCGCTCGCCGGGTCGCTGCCGACGCCGTGAACGTGATCCGGTGCGGGGGGGACGGCCTGCCCCCGCATCGGGCCGGGGAGCCGACCTCACCTTCGAGAGACGAGGTGATCGAGCGCGAGACGATCGAGCAGCTCCGATGGCGGCGCTCCCCGACGCCGCGTTCGGCAATCGCGCCGACGTGCTGACCTCGGACATCCCGGCCGGGGCGACGACGACGGCCCGCGCGGCGGCCCGCCTGTACGACGCGCTCCTGGCCGGGACGCTGGTCTCCCCAGCCCAGCTGGCGGAGCTGTCCTCGCCGGCGGTCTCCGGGACGGACGAGGTCACCGGCGCCCCCGCCGTCTTCGGGCTCGGCTACACGATCGGCCTGACCGCGGCCCTCTCGGAGCCCACCCTGTTCGGGATGGCCGGCAGTGGCGGCACCGCGGCCTTCGCGGACACGGCGACGGGCTTCTGCCTCGGCGTGATGAAGAACCGCGCCTCGATGGGCGACTTCACCACCGTCGAACGGACCGCCCGGATCGTGCTCCAGGCCGGTTGACCCTGCTGGTCGAGGCGCTACCCCTCGTCGGGGCCGGTTTCCGGGGCCCGGACGGCGTCCAGGACGAACAGGCCGACCAGGACGCCGTCGGGCCGCGTCACGACCACCTGGTGGACCTTCTTCCGGTCCATCCGGCGTACCAGGGGCTCCATGTCCTCGCTGAGCCGTACGGTCGTGACGCCGACGCGCATGACGCGCTCGGCGGTGGCGCCGGGCGGCACGTCCTTCAGCTGGGCCGGGCCGATCACGCCCTGGACGAGGCGGTCCCGGTCGACCACTACGGCGAGGCCGGCCGGGTCGGCGATGATCCGCTCGGCGACGTCGTCCACGGAGTCGTCGAGATAGGCGATCACCGGGTCACGCCGTACGGCCTGGGCGACCAGGACGGCGTGCCCGTCGAAGGGCAGGCCGGCGGCGATCCAGTCCATCTTGCCCTCGGCGTAGTCGTGGACCTGGGCGAAGCCGAGCCGTTCGAGCCGGCGGGCCGCGCGGGGGCTCAGGTCGCACATCCGGTCGTGGCAGTAGACGATCACGGGCCGGGTCGCGTCCAGCCGGGCGGCCGTCTCCTCGTTGAGATCCGTCAGCGGCAGATGCGCGGCGCCGGGGAGGTGCGCCCACTCGTACTCCTCCACTGGGAGCACCTCGACGAGCTGGGCCCCGTGGCCGGCCAGCAGGTCCTGTACGGCGTCGCGGTCGATCGTGTGCACCATGGGTCAGCCCTTACCCGCCGTCCGGGACAAGGCACGTGCCCGCGCCTTCCGGAGTGCCGGAAAACGAGTTTCCGGGGCCGGGAACAAAGCCCGGGGACGGGTGGTTACATTCGACGTGGCCGGTGTGCAGGTGTCCCCGGGCCTCACCTAATTTCGCCTTCGCGGATTACCGTTCGGCTGGAGCCGCGTTGTGCCTTTCGCCGAGAGGCGACCCGGCACCGGTTACATATACGTCGAGACCCCGTCAGGAGCGTTCCTGACGGGGTTTCGTCTGTCTCCGGGGGACCCGCATCGGCGCGGCGCTCACGGGTAGGCGAGCCTGGTCGAAGGGGGAACTCATGACCGATCGCTCGGACCCCGAGGTGGACCTGCTCTGGGAGGAGTTCCACGAGGTGGTCAACATGACGTCGGCGGAGCTGCGTTCCTGGCTGCTGACCTCCGCGTCGGACGAGGACGCCTTCCCTGCCGATCCGGACCTGGGCGTCCAGGAACTTGGACGCGGCGTCCTGCACGTGCTCGGCAAACGCAAGGTCGATCTGACCGACGAGGACGTCGAGGTCATGCGCCGGGTCGTCGACTTCGTACGCGAGAGGGTGACGACGGCCCCGGCCGGGGCGGCGCGGGACGACCGCTGGCGGCGCGCGCTGATGTCGGTGGGCCACGACCCTCTTGGGCCGACCGCCCCCGAAGGCTGACGCCGCAGGACGCTTGTGCCGGGTGTTCCCGCCACCTCCGGGGGAAGGGGACGACGTCATGTGGGGCAAGCGACGAGGCACCGAGCCGCTGGAGGCGCGCTCCGCGCTTCGCGCCCGGGCGCTCCTCTCGGGGATCGCGCTGCCCATCGCGCTCGCGGCCGCCGTCTTCTTCGGGTGGCTCGCGAGCGTGACGGGAGCGGCGGTCTGGGCCGTGGAGTCGGGCATCGCCGCTTTCATCGCCCTGGTCGCGGCGATCGACCTGGTCGTCATCTGGGCCCGGATCAGGCGTAGCAGGAGATCGGAGACGCGGGAATCGGAGGAGCCATGACCGATATGGACGACGTGAGCGTGTTCTTCGTCGGCACCGCCACCACCGTGATCCGGTGCGGCGGCTTCACATTGCTGACCGACCCCAACTTCCTTCATCGCGGCCAGCGGGCCTACCTCGGCCACGGCCTGAGCTCGCGGCGGCGTACGGATCCGGCGATCGACGTCGACGAGCTGCCCGCCCTGGACGCCGTGGTGCTGTCGCACATGCACGGCGACCACTGGGACCGGGTGGCCCGGCGGAGACTGGATCGGGATCTGCCGATCATCACGACCCGGCACGCCGCGCGTCGCCTCGTACGGCAGGGGTTCGGCCGGGCGCGCGGCATGGACACCTGGCAGCGGCATCTGATCCGGGGCGACGGGGGCCGGACGCTGCGGATCACCGCGCTGCCGGCCCGGCACGCCCGTGGGCCGGCGCGAGCGCTGCTGCCTCCGGTCATGGGCAGCCTGCTGGAGTTCTGCCGCGGCGACCGGGTGAACCTGCGGCTGTACATCAGCGGGGACACACTGATGGTCCCCCAGCTGGCCGAGATTCCACGGCGCTGTCCCGGCATCGATCTCGGGATCGTCCATCTGGGAGGAACGAGGATCCTCGGGATGCTGGTGACGATGGACGGACGTGAGGGGATGGACTGGCTCCGCCTGATCGACCCCGGTATCGCGGTTCCGATCCACTACGACGACTACGAGGTGTTCACCTCGCCCCTCGACGACTTCCGCCGCCGCGTGGAGCAGGCCGGCCTCTCGGACCGCGTGCGCTACGTCGCCCGCGGAGAGACGGTGCGCCTGCCGGTGGTCGCGGCGGCCGCGCCCGTCTGATCCTGCCTGCCCGGCGCCCCCGGGCCGGGCAGGCGCGATCAGTGCCCGGGGCCGGTGTCGTCCCCGGCGACCGCGCGCATGACCTCGGCAGAGTTGGCGTACCGGCCTGCGGGCAACAGGGTCAGTGCCGTCACGACGCTCTCGTCCGCTCCCATGCGCTCCGCGAAGCGGACGAGCTGCTCCCGGGTCCCCGGATACGGGAAGGCCGAGAGGGTCTCGCTCACATGGACGGGATCAGCGGTGGCCACGGTATCTCCTCGACTTGTCGCAACCGGTTCGGCCGCCCACGCCTACCCCGGCCCCGGCATGTCATGCGTGCGACCGCGCCGGCGGTTCAGGGGGCCGCGGGGGCGGGGCCGGGACGCCCGACCTCGGCGAGGACCCGTTCGATGCGGTCGGCCGCCGCGACGATGTCGGCCACCGGCCCGATGCGCGTCTGCCAGGGGAACCAGAACCAGAGGGCGCCCTCCTCGTCCGGGGCGGTGAACACGCTCTCCGCCAGGGCGGGGGCGGCGACGTTGGTGATGTTGAGCATGGCGTGGCTCCCGCGGGCGCGCACGCGCACGGCGAACCGCCGCTGCTCCAGCTCGGTGCCGAGTCGCTCCAGGTGGCCGATGGCGTCGATCGTCATGATGGTCCTCGCTGTTCGAACCGTTGTCGGTACCAGGTGGCGGGGCCGGCCGTCGCAGGTCACGCGGCGGCCGGCACCGGCCGGTTCGTGATCAGACCCGCTGCCAGAGGGCGGGCACGTTCGGCGGCTCCCAGCCGGCCATCGACGTGTGCCCCTGGAGGCACCGGTAGGTGACGCCGCCGTAGGTCACCGTGGCGCCCGCCGCGTACGACGTGTTGGCCTGCCAGGTGGTGCCGCCGGGCGGGTTGCTGGGGCTGGGGCTGGGGTTCCCGCCGCCGCCCTCGACCTTCAGCGTGAGGCCGTAGGTCGAGAGGATCTCGCCGACCGGCTGGAAGTAGGTCGTACCGCCGCTGCTGCAGTTGCCGGTGCCGCCGGAGGTGACGCCCTGGGCCTGGTCGCCGGAGATGAAGGAACCGCCGGAGTCACCGGGCTCGGCGCATACGTTGGTGCGGGTCACCTCGTAGACGGTGCCCTCCTGGTACGTGACGCTGCTGTTGCGCTGCTGCACGGTGCCGCAGTGCCAGCCGGTGGTCGAGCCGGAGCGGCAGACGGACGCGCCCTCGATCGCCACGTTCGCGCCGCGTACGGGGAGGTTGGCGCCGTTGCTGTACACCCACGGCTGCGCGGTCCAGCTGCTGTTGGCCGCGACCCAGGCGTAGTCGTTGACCGGGAAGGACGAGCCCTGGAAGGTGCCCTGGGCGACGCGGTTGGAGCCGCTGGTGGAGCTCGCCACGGCGCAGTGGCCCGCGGTGACGAATCCCTGCGTGGTGCCACGGGTCACCGGGAAGCCGATCGAGCAGCGGGTGCCGCTGCCGATGTAGTACGCGTCGCCGCCGCGCAGGTCGTAGAACGTCCGCGGCTGCTCCGCCGACTGCTCCACACGGACGAGGGAGCGGTCGGCGCCGCTGGCGGCGACGAACGCCTCAGCCTTCGCGGGCTGGGAGGACAGCACGACGACGCTGTTGGTCCGCACGTCCACGTACCAGACGGGGGCGGTGCGGGGCGCCTTGGCCGCGGCCCGGTCCAGGGCCTCCTTGGCGCCGTCGAGCGCGGTGAGGGAGTGCTGGACGACCTTGGCCTCGGCTCCGGTGGCGACGATGCCGGGCACCGCGTTCGCGTCGGTGGTGGCGACCACGAGGGAGGCGGTGGGGCCGTTCAGCCAGGAGCCGCCGAAGCTGTCGGAGAGCCGGGCGCGCAGCGACGCCTCGGTCTGGCCGGCGCGCTGCTCGTTGGCGAGGCGGGTCTGCGCCTGTTCCGCGCTGAGGCCGAGGTCGCGCTGCATCGCCTCGGCCACGCCGGGCGGCGGCTGCGGGGCCGGCTGGGCGGCGGCCGGCCCCTGGGGAGAGGTCGCGGGCTGCGCGGCCGCCATGGTGGCGGGGAACGCCAGGGCGGCGACGGTGAGGGCGCATCCCGCGAGAACGGAGTGTCGGATGCGGAGCATGACGTTTCTCCTTGGGGGGTGGGGACGCCCTCAAGGTAACGGCCATCACATCCGCGGAGTATCTACCTCTTTACCCCTGTCTCGGTGTTATGGAATGGCGTGGAACTGCGGGTTCGCTCTGAGCCACTCCGCGCATCGCGGGCTGCGCTGTACGGCATCGTCATGCGCCGCCATGGCGAGGTCGATCATCATGGGCGCGGCCCGGGCGGCGGGGGCGTCGGCGTGCCAGCCGATCCGCTGCCGCCAGTGGAGCGGCGCTCCGGCCAGGGGCACCATGACGATGCCGGGGACGAGCTGGAAGGTGGCCTGGCAGAGCACGACGGCGCGGTTGAGCTGCGCGAGGTAGATACAGGTGGCCAGGTCGGTCTCGTACATGGTGGCCGGGGTGAAGCCGGCCCGGGCGCACGCGGCGGCGAAGCAGTCGCCGAAGCAGCCGTCCCCCGGCGTGACCGCCCAGCTCTCGTCGGCGAGCTGGCTCAGCTCGATCTCGTCCGCGTCGGCGAGCGGATGGTCCTCGCTCAGCAGCACGAAGACCGGGACGGTGCCGACGGTGCTCCACACCACGGGGTCGCCGGCGGGTGGCGGGCTCTCGCCGCAGGTGCCCACCATGGCGAAGTCCAGCCGGCCGGTGACGAGCATCCCGGTGAGCTCCCGCGCGGACCACGAGGTGTAGGTGTTCACCGGGGTCTCCGGCCAGGTGGTGGTCAGCCGGGCGACGAGCCCGCCGAGGATGGGCCCGTTGGTGGCGCCCATCCGGAAGCAGGTGATGCCGTCGTACGTGTTGGCGAACCGCACCGCCTCCTCTTGGAGCTCCCGTACCGCGGGCAGGACCACGCGGGCCCTGCTCAGGACCAGCTCCCCGAGGGGCGTGGGGCGGGCGCCGTAGCGGTCGCGCTCGAACAGGGCGCCGCCGAGTGTCCGCTCGATGCGCTTGAGCTGCGCGGTCAGCGCGGGCTGGGCGAGGCCGAGCAACGTGGCGGCCTTGGTGATGCTTCCCGCCTCCGCGACCGCGGTCACGATTTTGAGGTGACGCAGCTCGAGATCCATAGCCGGAAAGTACGGCGCTTCAGTTGTCTGTGCAATCAAGCTGTGTCACGAAATACAGACTGATTTCATTTTGGAGCGTGACATTTCAGATTCGGAGAGTGAAACGGTGGGCGGCTCCCCGCGGCCGCCCACCGTTCACCCGATCAGATCTTCTGCCAGAGCGCCGGGACGAGCGGCGGCTCCCAGCCGGGCAGCGCCGTGTGCCCCTGCAGGCAGCGGTACCGCACGCCGCCGTAAGTCACCACGTCGCCCGCGGCGTAGGTGGTGTAGGGCGCCCAGGTGTCGCCCTGCCCCCCGCCGCCGACGGTCAGCGTGAACGTCGCCGAGTGGTTGGCCGCCGTGCCGTTGCCGTTGACGGTGATCGTGTACGTGCCCGCCGTGGTCGTCGCCGAGGTGGCGATCGTCACCGTGGAGGACTGGCCGGCGGTGACCGTGGACGGGCTGAACGAGACGGTGATCCCCGAGGGCGCGTTGGCCGACAGCGTGACGCTCCGCGCGTTTCCGCTGGTGACCTGGGTGCCGACGGTCGCCGTGGCCGACTGGCCGGCCTGGACGGAGGCCGACGACGGGCTCAGCGAGAGCGCGAAGTCGTCGGTCGGGACCGACGTGCCGCTGACCGCCAGCTTCCACAGTGCCGCGGCGACGGCGTCGCTGTTCCGGTCGAGCGCGGTGGTGTTCACGTTCGCCGGGTAGCGGTCGCAGGCCGAGTGGTAGCAGGAGTCGTACGCCTGGCCGGCCGTACCGCCCCACTTCTGCGCCTGCGCGGCGGTCTTCACGCCCTCGGCCCCGCTGAACAGGCCGCCGACCCGGACGCCCGCGTTCTTGAACGGCGCGTGGTCGCTACGGCCGTCCGCGCCGGTCTCCGGCTCGGTCGCCACGTTGATCGAGGTGAAGTAGTCGGTGAAGACCTTCTGGATGGCGGCGTCGTCCTTGTAGACGAAGTAGCCCGGGTTGGGCGAGCCCAGCATGTCGAAGTTCAGGTAGGACTCGACACCGGTGGCGCCGCCGTTCTGCACGTAATAGGTGGAGCCGCGCATCCCCTGCTCCTCCGCGCCCCACCAGCCGAACCGTACGTGCTTGGTGAGCGTGGGGTTACGGGAGGCCAGGGTGAGCGCGACCTCGAGCAGCGCGGCGGAGCCGGAGCCGTTGTCGTTGATGCCGGGGCCGGCGCTCACGCTGTCGAGGTGGCCGCCCAGCATCACCGTCGGGCCGGTCGGGCCGGCCGGCCAGTCGGCGATCAGGTTCGCGTGGGTGGCCCCGTTGTAGGTGAAGTTCTGGATCCGCGTGGTGTATCCGGCGGCGTCCAGCTTGCCCTTGACGTAGTTCAGCGAGGCCGTGTAGCCCGCCGAACCGGAGGCGCGGGTGCCGCCGTTGGAGGTCGCGATCGACTGGAGCTGGTTCAGGTGCGCGGTGACGTTGGCGACCGCGATGTCCGGGGCCCCGGTCGAGGGGGCGCCGACCACCAGTGAGAACGCCGTCTCCTTGGTGCCGCTCGCGCCGGTCGCGACGACCGTCAGCGGGTAAGTGCCGTTCGCGACGCTCGACGACGTGCTGATCGTCAGCGTCGAGGACTGCCCGGAGTTGATCGTCGAGGGCGAGAAGGACGTGCTCACGCCGCTCGGCAGCGGGGTGCGGGTGCTGAGCGTGAGCGACTGCGCGTTGCCGCCCGTCACCGCGGTGGTCACCGTCGCGGTCACCGACTGGCCCGGCTGCACCGTCCCCGACGAGGGGCTGAGCGAGACCGAGAAGTCGTTGCCCGGCGTGGCCGTGCAGGTCGGCTCACCGGCTTGCGCGGGTACGCTCACCGCGGCCCAGGCGGCCTTGGTCGCGTCGAACTCGACGCAGCTTCCCGGGAAGAGCGACTTGGCGGCGTTCAGCGTGGCCACCCGCGCCTTCGCGTGCGTCCACGGAGCCGTCTTCGTGTTCAGGCCGGCCAGGAAGATCCTTCCGGCCTTCTGGATGCCGACGCCCGCCACGGTGGTGCTGTTGCAGGTCGGGCTGGTCGGCTTGCCGCCGCCGGGGTTGCTGCCCTCGGCCAGCAGGTAGAACCAGTGGTTCTGCGGGCCCGCCGCCTTGTGCACCTCGGTGCTCGGGATCGATGCGCTGTAGCAGTTGGGGTCGCCGAGGGCGCTCGGGTTGTACATGTTGCGGATCGGCCCGGTGCCGGTGAGGTTGACCCCCTCGCCGACCAGGTAGTCCGGTGTGTCGTACGGCGCGGGCTCGTTCGCGTAGTGCTCGGTCAGCGCGCCGAAGATGTCGCCGGTCGACTCGTTCAGCCCGCCTTCCTCGTTGCTGCTGCTCTGCTGGGAGCTGCCCGAGTACTGGAAGACGGCGTGGCCGTACTCGTGGGCGACCACGTCGATCGGCGTCGCCTGCTTGTTGTTGGCCTGGTTGTGGCCGAAGTTGGTGTAGCTGCCGTTCCAGTACGCGTTGACGTCGTTGAGGCCGACCCGGGCCGGGAAGGCGCCGCCGGAGCCGTTGAAACCGTTGCGCCCGAGCCAGTCGCGCAACATGTCCCATTCCTTCTGCGCCGCGAACATCGCGTCGACGCAGGCGGTCTCCAGGTCGGTGCCCGACCCGTTGCCCCAGGTGTCGGTGGACTTGGTGTACGCGGTGCCGCCCTGGCCACCGCACCGGAGCCCGGGCCGCGTCGTGTCGGTCATCGAGTACGACGAGCCGGACCCGGAGGTGTTGAACGTCACCGAGCCGTTGTAGTTGCTGTTGCCGGTGCCGCCCTTGACCTCGTCCCAGGAGTCGAAGGCCGAGCCGTCCCTCGCGTCCACGTAGACGTGCAGCACGCTCGGGCCCTTGTCGGTGGCGCCGGTGACGACCACCTCCCAGGCGAGGCGGGGCCGCTCGCCGATCGCGTGCACGAGGAGGGTGGGCTCGCCCACGCTCTCGACGACGGACAGCTTGGCCCTGGCCGTGGTCGTGGCCTCGCTCGCGGTGACCGAGCTCTTGGGGTCGATCTTGAGGGTGGCGCGCTGGCCGGTCGTCACGGTCTGGACGACCTGGCCCGACTTGTCGGTCGCGACCACGACGTCGCCGCCGTACACCGGCAGGCCCCGGTGTGTCCTCCGGTAGGTCAGGTACTGGAGGCCCTGGCTGCCGGCGACCGAGCGCTCGAGCTGGAACGCGTCGTCGGAGGAGGTGTGCAGCGCCGTCGCGTCGGTGAGGAGCGCGCTGCCCGCGCTGCTGATCGCCCGCTTGCGCTCGTCGGTACTCGGCGGGCTGAAGGCAGGTGAGGGGTCGGCGGCGGACGCGGCCAGCGCGGAACCGGCCAGCGCGGAACCGACCGGGCTCGATCCGGCCGGCACGGACCACGTCCGTGCCGAGGCTGAGGCGCCCGGTGCCGCGGCCAGCGAGGCGGCGGCCACAGCCGTCGCCAGCACGGCGACGACACCGGGCCTGATCTTGGGATTCACTCTCGTGACTCCTCTGGAGGGGGGTGAGGGGGACCACAATGTGGGCTGCGTAAAGCTGACACCGAGAGCGCGAAGGCGGGTACCTTCCAAAAATCCATAGCGCCGAGATATGGAACGCCCGCCCGGGAAACGCCGTGAGGGGCGGCGGAGCGGACGTCCCGATGGACATCACGCGATATCTGCTCGTTCGACTGGGAGGGCTACGGCCTGCCAACCCGGGTCGAGGACGTGATCATCACAGGGCGGGGATGTGACACGCCCGCGTTCCGCGCCAACATCGCCGACTATGTGGACTGGGTGACGGAGATGAAGAGCGCGCAGCGGCAGTAGCCCCCGGAGGAGCTGTGTCTGCCCTTTCCCCGGGCGGCCACACCCGCCGCCGATCCGTGCGAGCCGGGCCTAAATGAAGCGACAGCGCGGGCCCCGGACCGGCACCATGGATCAGGTCCGGGGGCGTCAGGCGAGGAGCAGCAGTGCACAGTGTCCGTCATGATCTCGTCCTGCTGCGGGATCGGCGCTTCGCCCTGCTGCTCGCCGCGCGCACCATCTCGGTGCTCGGCAGTAGCTTCGCGCCCGTCGCCCTCGCCTTCGGCGTGCTCGCGCTGCCGGGGGCGACGCCGACCACGCTGTCGGTGGTCCTCACCGCCGAGGCGCTGCCGATGGTCGCGTTCATGCTCGTCGGCGGCGTCATCGCGGACCGGTTGCCCAGGAACCGCGTGATGATGGTGGGCGAAGGGCTCAACGCCGCGGCGTACTGCTGCCTCGCCATGATGATGCTCACCGGCTGGACGCCGATCCCCGGCCTGGTGACGGCGGCGGCCGTCAGCGGCGTCGCGACCGCGATCTTCTTCCCCGCGCTGACCGGGATCGTGCCCGACGTCGTCCCCGCCGAGCGGCTGCAGACGGCGAACGCCCTGCTCGGGCTCGGCACCAACATCTCGCGGGTGGCCGGGCTCGTCCTGAGCGGCGCGGCGGTGGTCCTGATCGGGGCCGGCTGGTCGCTCGCGGTCAGCGGCGCGATGTTCGCCGTGGCCGCCACGTTGGTGGCCGCGCTGCGCCTCACCTCGGCGGAACGCGTCGCCGCGGAACGCCACTCGGTGCTCGGCGACCTGCGCGACGGCTGGCGTGAGTTCAGCTCCCGGCAGTGGCTGTGGGTGGTGGTCGCGCAGTTCTCCATCCTGGTCATAGCGATGCAGGCGGCCCACGGCGTCCTCGGCCCGCTGGTCGCCAAGGAGAGCCTGGGCGGCGCCCCCGCCTGGTCCGCGGTTCTCGCGGGTGAGGCCGTCGGCATGATCGCCGGCATCCTGGTGACCCTTCGGCTGCGGCCACGCCGACCCATCCTGGTCGCGACCCTGCTCACCCTGCCGACGGCGCTGCCGTACCTGCTGCTCGGGGCGGCGGCTCCGCTGTGGGCGGTGGTGGCCGCCGCGGTCGTGATGGGCGTCTGCTTCGACATCTTCGGCGTGCTGTGGAACACCACCATGCAGCGGGAGGTGCCGCCGGAGGCGCTGTCGCGGGTCAGCTCCTATGACGCGCTGGGCTCGCTGATGTTCGGGCCGGTCGGCCTGATGCTGGCCGGGCCGGCGGCGATCTCGATCGGTCCGCGCCCGGCGCTGCTCGGCTGCGCGGCGATCGTCGCCGTGGTCTCCCTGCTCGCGCTGCTGTCTCCCGGCGTACGGAATCTGCGCGCGCCGCGCGAGGAGCCGGGGCCGGAGGCGCCGGACGTCGCCCCGGCGGAGGCCGGAGCCTAGCTCTCTCCCCCTGCAGGCCGGTGCGCTGTCGAGCGCCTCGATTCGGTCACTCTTTGTGTGTGGCCGAGTCTGGTGCGCAACCATCACCCGTCTCGTGTGGAGCCGGTTCAGGGATGATCGTCGAGAGTGAGGCCGACTTAGACGATCCCAGAGCCGAATCCGTGCCATCTTCCTTCTGTGATCTGCGTCACATTCCACGTCCTGACTTGAGGGCGTCCCGCCGGTCATGGTTCGCGGCCAAATTTGCCGTCTGACCAGGTCAAACGGCATTGTCTCCTTTTGATCGTCTTTTGGGTAACGAAACGGTCACTCGTCCGACCTGCGCAAATGATGACCTCAAACCGCCTTACGGGGAGTTGGTGCGGCTTGTAGGTTCTTGACCTGTCCTTAACTGACGGATGGGGCGCAGATGACGTCCCACGACAGCCCAAGGAGCTTTTCCCTTGAAGCGCACCCTCGCCATCGGCGGAACCCTCACCGGCCTCCTGGCCGCCGGCCTGGTGGCCTCTCCGGCCCAGGCGGGCGGCTACAGCGTCAAGGAGACGCTGGCCGGCACCTCGCAGGCCGCACAGCAGGTCGCCTTCTTCTGGTCGGCGCAGATGCTGAAGCAGGCCACGCCGTACAACGTCGAGACCACGGTCTCGGCGAAGCACATCTCCACCGGCGGGCCGTCCAAGAGCAGCAAGCCCGGCACGGTTCCGGCCATCGGGGACGAGAAGAAGTCGTCCTCGAAGTCCAAGAACGTCAACCTTCCGAAGACCACCGGCAAGGTGTTCTTCCTCGGGGCGGACAACCAGCCGCACTGGTGCACCGCCACCTCCGTGCAGTCCAAGTACCGCAACCTGGTCGCCACCGCCGGCCACTGTGTGTACGACACGAAGAGCAACAAGGCCACCCTCGACAAGTGGGTCTTCGTGCCCGGCTACTACCAGGGCAAGACCCCGTGGGGCATCTACGTCGGCAAGCAGGCGTTCACGCACTACGACTACGACGTCTACGAGGACGGCGACCGCGACTACGCGTTCGTGACGGTCTACAACGGCATCCAGCTCGCCGGTGACAAGGAAGTCGACAAGAAGACCTACGACGCCTACACCGGTGACAAGCAGATCCTCTCCGAGGAGGTCAGCGCCGCCGAGTTCGCCGCGAAGTACACCGAGGGCGGGCCGTACTGGAAGAAGGCGCTCGACCCCGAGAGCGTGGAGGTGGACCCGCCGGCCGACGGCCACGCCAAGCACGACGAGTACTACACCAAGGGCATCGACGGCATCAAGCTGACCGCCGTCGAGGTCGACGCCAAGACCTACAAGGCGGCCCCTGGCGGCACCAACGCCATGAAGAACGGCGAGAAGTGCCCGAACTGGTGCGGCCACCAGAGCGACGTGTGGACCCGGATCTCCATGATCGAGTACCACAAGCTCAAGCACGACAAGAACTTCCTGGGCGACCTCAAGGTGGAGCGCGGCAAGCGCTACATCGAGGCGTACAAGAAGCAGTACTTCCTCAAGCGGTGGATCAAGACCAGCACCCAGGAGAAGTACTACAAGGACCACTACTACGTCCGCGCGGTCTCCAACGTCGGCCGCCTGGGCGACCAGGTCGGCGGCCAGGGCCTGGCCTACAACCAGAAGCTCGGCAAGAACGTCTACGTCTTCGGCTACCCGAGCGGGTCGCACCCGGACGGCAACCACGCCTACACCGGCCAGACCCTCAAGTGGAGCTACGGCAAGACGTTCGCCGCCAAGGCTCCCGCGATCAAGGCCGAGGAACTGGTCGCCGTGAAGTCCTCCTTCACCGGTGAGGGCTCCCTCGGCTCGGCGTGGCTGCTCAACTACAAGAACAACCGCCGCCTCGGCTACCTGAACGGCGTGACCATCGCGGTCGCCGACCGTGACGGCAACAAGCGGATCGACACCAGCATGTCCCCGTACTTCGACGGGGAGACGTACGGCGTCTACAAGCAGGCCGCCAACGTCTGGTCGGGTTCGATCGTCTAGTTCCCCCATCGGGTGATTCCGCCCGTCAGGGAAGCACGACCTAGGGATGAGCTCCTAGGGAAAAAGGGATGCCATCGGGGTCCGGCGCTCGGCGCCGGGCCCCGGTTCGGCGTCTCCTGACCTGTTTCAGGACGGCGCCTGGGAGGCGAGGCCGAGCGCGGTGCCGACCAGCGGGATGTGCGAGAGCGCCTGCGGGAAGTTGCCGGTCATCCGCCCCTCGTACGGGTCGTACTCCTCGGACAACAGGCCCACGTCGTTGCGCAGGGCGATCAGCCGCTCGAAGAGGGCCCGCGCCTCGCGGGCCCTGCCCTGCAGGAGGTAGTTGTCCGCCAGCCAGAAGCTGCACGCGAGGAACGCCGACTCGCCGGGCGGCAGCCCGTCCACCCCGGAGTCGCTGTCGTAGCGGCGCAGCAGGCCCTGATGGCCCAGCTCGGACTCGATGGCCGCCACGGTGCCGCGCATCCGCTCGTCGTCCGCGGGGAGGAAACCCACGGGCGCCATCCGCAGCAGCGCCGCGTCCACATCCTTTCCGCCGTAATACTGCGTGAACGTGCGGCGCTCGGCGTTGTACCCCTTGGCACAGACCTCCGTGAAGATGTCCTCGCGGAGCCGCCGCCACCGGTCCACCGGGCCTTCCAGCCCGAGCCGCTCGGTGGCCCGCACCGCCCGGTCCGCGGCCACCCACGCCATCACCTTGGAGGAGGTGAACTGGCGGCACGGCCCGCGGATCTCCCAGATCCCCCGGTCCGGCCGCCGCCAGTTGGACTCCAGGAACTCCAGCAGGTCGCGCTGGACCTCCCACGCGCGGTCGTCCGGGGCCATGCCGTACCGCCTGGCCTGGTGCATCGCGTCCATGAGCTCGCCGTACATGTCGAGCTGGAGCTGGTCGGTGGCCGAGTTGCCGATGCGCACCGGCGCCGAGTCCGCGTAGCCGGGCAGCCACGGCAGCTCGATCTCGAGGAGCCGCCGCTCCCCTGTCACGCCGTAAAGGATCTGCATCTGCTCGGGACGGCCGGCGACCGCGCGCAGCAACCAGTCGCGCCAGGCCACCGCCTCCTCGGCGTAGCCGCCTTCGAGCAGGGCCTTGAGCGTGAAGGTGGCGTCCCTGATCCAGCAGTAGCGGTAGTCCCAGTTGCGCGTGCCGCCGATCCGCTCGGGGAGCGATGTGGTCGGTGCGGCCACCACCCCGCCGCTCGGGGCGTACGTCAACGCCTTCAACGTGATGAGCGAACGCACGACCGCGTCCCGGTAGGGCCCCTCGTACGCGCACCGGCCGGCCCAGTCGCGCCACCAGCGGGTGGTCTCCTCGACCGAGCGGGTGAGGTCGTCCGGCCGCCGCGGCTCCCGCCCGAGCGGCGTCCACACGAGGTGGAAGTCGGCCGCGCGCCCCTCGGACAGCTCGAACTCCCCGCACAGCCGCCCGTCCGCGAGGGACAGCTCGACGTCGCAGGTCAGCGTCAGCGTGTCCGGGCCGGCGAAGGCCTGCACCCGCCGCCCCTCCCGCCGCAGCCACGGCACGATGTGTCCGTAGTCGAAGGCGGGGACGAGCTCGCAGCGCAGCCGCACCCGCCCGCGGACCCCCTCGACCCGGCGCGCGATCTCGGCCTCGCCGTCGCGCAGCGGCATCCAGTCGGTCAGCCGCACCTGCCCGTCGCCGGTCGCGTACTCCGTCTCCAGGACCAGCGTGTCCTCCCGGTAGGCCCGCCGTACGACACGGCCCCCGCCCGCCGGGCCGAGCAGCCAGCGGCCGTGTCCCGGGTGGCCGAGCAGGGAGGCGAAGCACGCGCCCGAGTCGAACCGGGGCAGGCACAGCCAGTCGATCGACCCGTCCAGGCCCACCAGCCCGGCGGTGCGCAGGTTGCCGATCAGCGCGTAGTCCTCAATCGCCTGCGGCATCGGCGCCTCCGGTGCGGAACCTCGCCACATCGGCCTCCCGCAGATCGAGGCCGAGGCCGGGACGGGACAGGTCGGGCCGCAGCACGCCCTCGACCGGTTCACGGAAGCCGTCGAAGAACTTCGACTCGATCCTGACGTGGTCGTGGAACCACTCCAGGTGCCGGACGTTCGGCGTCGCCAGCGCGACGTGCAGGTGCAGCTGCGGCGCGCAGTGCCCGGACACGTCGAGGCCGCGCGCGGCGGCGAGCGCGGCGGCCCGACGCCACTCCAGCATCCCGCCGCACCGGGTGACGTCGATCTGCAGGCAGTCGACCACGCCGGTCAGCCGCCGGAAGGTGTACAGGTCGCAGCCGTACTCCCCCGCCGCGACGTCGGCGCGCACCGCGTCGCGGACCCGGCGCAGGCCCGCGATGTCGTCGGAGGTGACCGGCTCCTCGAACCACCGGACGTCCCACTCCTCCATCGCCCGGCCCATCCGGATCGCCTGCTTCGGCGTGTACGCGCCGTTGGCGTCGACGTACAGCTCGGCGTGGTCGCCGACGGCCTCGCGGGCCTGCCGTACGCGCTGGAGGTCGCGTTCCTCCCGGGTGCCCCGGCTTTCGCCGATCTTGAGCTTCGCGCGCGGGATCCCCTGGTCGTGGACCCAGCCGCCGAGTTGCTCGGCCAGGACCGCGTGGGGATAGGTGGTGAAGCCGCCACTGCCGTAGACGCGCACCCCGTCGACCGCCTGGCCGAACAGCACGCAGAGCGGCACGCCGAGCAGCCGCGCTTTCAGGTCCCACAACGCGGTCTCGATCGCCGAGATCGCGTACCCGCACACGCCCGGCCGGCCGTCGTTGCGGATCTTGCGGACCATCTCCTGGAACGCGCCGGGCACGTCGAACGCGTTCCGGCCGATCATCACCGGGGCCAGCTCGTCGTGGGCGACCGCGGCGCACGCGGCGGCGCCGTACGTCCAGCCGAGGCCGCTCTGCCCGCCGCCGGTGACCTGGACCACGACGACGGTCGTCCGATCCCAGGCCAGCGTGCCGTCGGCCTCCGGCCGGTCGGTCGGCACGGTGTAGGCGGTCGCGCGCAGGCTCCGGATCGGCGTCATCGCGAGCCGGGGGTCCGATCCGCCGGCACCGGTTCCGGCCGCCGCGCCTGCCGGGGCAGCGCGCCGGAGACGGCCTCCCGCCATGCCTCGTCCAGCGCCTCGGCGAGATGGATCGGCCGCCGCCCGATCTGCGCCTGCTCGATCTGCGTACGGCAACTGAACCCGTCGGCGAGGACGAGCGCGTGCGGCGGGGCGGCGCGCAGCGCGGGCAGCAGTGCGTCCTCGGCGCACGCCATCGACACGGCGTGGTGGCCGTCCTCGAACCCGAAGTTCCCAGCGAGCCCGCAGCATCCGGCGTCGAGCACGGTCAGCCGCGCCCCGGCCGCCTCAAGCAGCCGCCGGTCCGCGTCGAACCGCATGACCGCGTGCTGGTGGCAGTGCGGCTGCGCGACGACATCGCGGTCCATCGGGGGCGGCTCCACGCCGTGCTCGTCCAGCAGCTCGGCGAGAGTGCGCGTCTGGTCGCGCAGCCGCCTGACGTCGAGGTCGTTCGGCATCAGTTCCGCGGCGTCGGCGCGGAACACGGCCGTGCAGGACGGTTCGAGGCCGACGATCGGGAGCCCCGCCCTGATCTCCTCGCGGAGCACCCCGAGAGTCCGCTCGATCACCTTGCGCGCGACGCCGAGCTGCCCCGTGGAGATCCAGGTCAGGCCGCAGCACGCCGCCGCGCGCGGCAGCCGTACGGTGAACCCGGCCCGCTCCAGGACCCGGACCGCGGCCACACCGACCTCCGGGTGGAAGTTGTCGGTGAAGGTGTCCGGCCACAGCAGCACCTCGCCGCGGTGGCCGTCGCCGTGCGGCCCCCGGCGGCGGTAGGACCGGCTGAACCTGGCGGCGGCGAAGGGCGGGAGCGCCCGCTCCCGCGCGATGCCGCCGATGCGCTTGACCAGGGCGTCCAGCGGAGGCGTCCCGGTGACGAAGTTGACCAGGTCGGGCGCGATCGCCGCGAGCCGCGCCCACACCGGCAGCCATCCCATCGAGTAGTGGGCGCGCGGGCGCAGCCGCCCGGCGTAGTGGTGGGCCATGAACTCGGCCTTGTACGTCGCCATGTCCACGTTGACCGGGCAGTCGCTCTTGCAGCCCTTGCAGGCCAGGCACAGGTCGAGGGCGTCCATCACGGCCTCGGAGCGCCAGCCGTCGTCGATCACGCCGCCGTTCACCATCTCGAACAGCAGCCGGGCCCGGCCTCGGGTGGAGTGCTTCTCCTCGCGGGTCGCGCGGTAGCTCGGGCACATGACGCCGCCCTTCTCGTGGCGGCACTTGCCGACGCCCACGCAGCGCAGCGCCGCCCGCGCGAACGAGCCCCGGTCGTGCGGATAGGCGAAGTGCGTGTCGAGGTGGGGCGGCGCGTAGTCGGTGCCCAGGCGCAGGTTCTCGTCCATCCGGTACGGCTCGTCACCCGAGAGGCGGATCAGCTTCCCGGGGCTCATCCGCTCGTGCGGGTCGAAGATCGCCTTGAACTCGGTGAACGCCGGCATGAGCTCGGTGCCGAACATGGTGGGCCACAGCTCGCCGCGGGCCTGGCCGTCGCCGTGCTCTCCGGACATTGAGCCGTTGTAGGAGACGGCGAGGTCGGCCGCCCGCTCCACGAACTCCCGATATTTCCTGATCCCCTCGGCCGTGACCAGGTCGAACGGGATCCGGGTGTGCACGCACGCCTGCCCGAAGTGTCCGTACAGCGAGGACGCCTCGGCGTAGTCGTACTCCTCCTGGAGCCGGTGCAGATCGCGCAGGTAGGAGCCGAGATCCTCCGGGGCGACCGCGGAGTCCTCCCAGCCGGGCCAGGTGTCCGGTTCGAGCGGCACCCAGGCGGTCGCGCCGAGGCCGGCCTCGCGGATCTGCCACAGCTCGTCCTCGCGCCGGGGGTCGTCGAAGAAGCGCACGGCGTGGCCGAGCTCCTCGGCCAGGTCCCGCGCCCTGGCGTCCGCCTCGTCCTGGGTGTCCCCGCTGAACATGACGATCAGCCATCCCGCGCCCTCGGGCAGCAGGCGCAGCGCCTCGGCGTTGAGGTGCTTGCGCTTCTCGAAGCCGATCAGCTTGTCGTCCAGCCCCTCCAGGACGAGCGGCTTGTGCGGCAGGATCGAGGGCACCGCGTCCGCCGCCTCGAAGATCGACGGATAGCCGAGGACGACCATCGCCCGCGCCTTCGGCCGGTCCACCAGCCGCATCCGCGCCCGCAGGATCGTGACCAGAGTGGACTCCGACCCGACCAGCGCGTTCGCGAGGTCGAAGCCGTTCTCCGGCAGGAGGGCGTCGAGGTTGTATCCCGAGACCCGGCGCGGGATGGCCGGGAATCGACGCCGGATCTCCTCGCCGTACCGCTCGGCGATCGAGCGCAGCCGCGCGGTCATCTGCGCGGGCACGCCGTCGCCGCCGCCCGGCCCCGCCCAGAAGCGGTCGCCGTCGTACGTCAGCACGTCGAGGCCGAGCACGTTGTCGGACATCTTGCCGAACGCCTGGGCGGTGGAGCCGCAGGAGTTGTTGCCCAGCATCCCGCCGATCGTGCAGTGGTCGTGCGTCGCCGGCCGGGGCCCGACCATGAGGTCGTGCTCGGCGATGCGCGCGTTGAGCGTGTCGAGCACGATGCCCGGTTCGACCGTCACGCTCTTGGCATCGGGATCGAACTCGACGACCCGGTCGCAATACTTGGACCAGTCGATGACGACGGCCGCGTTGCAGCACTGCCCGCCGAGGCTGGTGCCGCCGCCGCGCGACAGCACCGGGACGTCCTGCTCGCGGCACACCGCCACCGCCTCCACCGCGGCCTCCACGGTGTGCGGGACGACCACGCCGACCGGCACCTGCCGGTAGTTGCTCGCGTCGGTGGAGTACAGCGCGCGGCTGCCGTCGTCGAACCTGACCTCGCCGTCCACGCGGCGGCGCAGCTCGCTTTCGAGCAGGAGGTTGCGGGAAGCCATGATCTAGTCGCCCATCTGCTGGATCCGGTCCTTGAACAGCGTGGTCGCGATCGCCACCTTGTGCGGCTGGCCACGGAGGAACGCCTGGGTGAACTTCTTGGCCTGCTGATAGGTCACCTTGCCCGGCATGGGCGGTTCGTTCGGGTCGACGTTCACGTCGACCAGCGCCGGCCCGTCGTGCGCCAGCGCCTCCGCCACGGCCGACCCGACGTCGGCGGCGCGGGTGACCTTCGCCCCGAAGCCGTGGCAGGCGCGGGCCCAGATCGAGAAGTCGGGCCAGGGCTCGTCGAAGCGCACCCCGTGCTCGGGGTAGCCGAGCACCATCTGCTCCCACAGGATCTGGCCGAGCGAGTTGTTGTTGTTGATCACGACCTTGATCGGCAGGCCGTGCTGCGCGGCGGTGAGGAACTCGGCCATCAGCATGGCGAAGCCGCCGTCGCCGACGAACGCGATCACCTGCCGCCCCGGGAAGGCGTGCTGCATCGCGACCGCGTACGGCAGGCCGGGCGCCATCGTGGCGAGGTTGCCGGACAGGTAGAAGCCGCGGTTGCCTCTGATCGTCCAGTGCCGGGCCGCCCACGTGGCGATGGTGCCGCTGTCGCAGGTGAGGATGGCGTCGTCGCTCGCCTGGTCGTCGATGACCGACATGAGGTACTGCGGAGCGATGGGGTCGCGTTCCGGGTTCTCCAGCGCCTCCATGTCCGACCGCCAGGACCTCATCTTCTCCTGATATTTCTGGAGATGGGCGTGGTCGTGCTCGTCGAGCAGCGGCAGCAGGGCGCGCAGGCCCTCCTTGGCGTCCCCGATCACGGGCACGTCGGTGGGGATGCGGACGCCGGCCCGTGACGGGTCCACCTCCAGTTGCACCACCTTGACCTTGCCCGCCGGCGGCAGGTGCTTGGTGTAGGGGAAGTTCGTGCCGACCATGAACAGCACGTCCACGTCGTCGACCAGTTCCTCGCTCGGCCGCGTGCCGAGCAGCCCGATCCCGCCCGTCGTGTACGGCGAGTCGTCCGGGATCACCGCCTTGCCGGGGAGCGTCTTGATCACCGGCGCGCCGAGGCGTTCCGCGACGGCGAGGACCTCGTCGCGCGCGTGCAGCGCGCCCGCGCCGACCAGCATCCCGGGCCGCACGGCGGAGTTGAGCACGCTCGCGGCCTGCTCCAGGTCGGCCTCGCGCGGCCGTCCCGGCGGTCTGAGGTAGATCGGCGCCGTCTCCGGCGGCCGGGCCGGGGCCACGTGCTCCCAGGGGTCGGCGCCCGCGGGCGCGACCTGGATGTCGTTCGGCAGGGTCAGGTGGGCCACCCCGCGCCGCGCGTACGCCGTCCGGATCGCGATGTCCACCAGCGCGGGAAGCTGCACCGGGTTGTAGATCATCTCGTTGTAGACCGTGACGTCCTCGTACAGGCGCTCCAGGTGGACCTCCTGCTGGTAGCCGGTGCCGAGCACGGAGGTCTCCTGCATCCCGGTGATCGCCAGCACGGGCACGTGGTCGAGCTTCGCGTCGTACAGGCCGTTGAGCAGGTGGACGCCGCCGGGGCCGGATGTGGCGAGGCACACCCCGATGCGGCCGGTGGCCTTGGCGTGGCCGGTGGCCATGAAGGCCGCCGCCTCCTCGTGATGGACCAGGAAGAAGCGCACTTTGTCCTGGTGGCGTCTCAGCCCCTCCATGATCCCGTTGATGCCGTCGCCGGGCAGGCCGAAGACCGTGTCGACGCCCCAGGCGGCCAGCCGTTCGATCAGAGATTCCGACGCTATTTGGGCCATGGGCCCGCACTTACCCCTGTCGGCCCACGTCATACCCGCGCGTACGTCCGGGGCTGTGCCGTAGGGATTCCGATGCCTACGCTCGCGGCCTCACCTAGATTGCGATCCTAACTAGCTTGTTCTACGGTTTAGATCGTCACGCAACAAGTGAAGGGATCACCGCGATGACGATCTCCCCCGAGTTCTCGCCCTTGGCCGCCTGGCTCGCCGTCCCGCTGGTGGCGTACCTGCTGTTCGTCACCCCCTGGCTGGGCAAGCGCGCGTACGAGAAGCTGGCCCGCCAACGGGATCGCGACCCCCGGGCACTCGTACGGATGTTCCGCTCCTGGATCGCCGAGACGTGGGCCCTGATGGCCGTCGCGCTCGTCCTCGCCGCCATGTCGCCGGGCGTCGGCCTCGCCGACCTCGGCCTCGTGGCGCCGTCCGGCGGTGGTTCGCGGGTCACCGGAATGGTCGTCGGGGCGACGATCGGCCTGGTCGCCGTGACCCTGGTGTTCCGGCGCCGGGCGAAGTCGGGCCGCGCCGTCCCCGGCCAGGCCGCCTTCAGTGCGATGCTGCCGCGTACGACGGCCGAGCGCTGGGCCGCGGCCGCCATGGCGGTGACGGCGGGCGTCTGCGAGGAGGTGCTCTACCGCGGCTTCCTCATCGCGCTCGGCGTGGGCGTGCTCGGTCTCGACGTGAAGGTCGCGGCCGGCGCCGCCCTGGTCGTCTTCGTCGCCGGCCACTGGTACCAGGGGTGGAAGGGACTGCTGATCGTGACGGTGGCCGGATACGGCCTCACCGCGTTGTACCTCGCGCAGGGCAGCCTGCTCCTCCCGATCGTCGTTCACGTCCTCGTCGACCTCCGCGGGCTGCTCTTCGTGCCCGCTCCCGCAGGGCCGGTCGGCGCCGACACGGGATCGGTCGAACCGGTGCGAGGATGAGCGCATGGCCACCGACCGACGCGCGAGCTGGCTCAAGGGCGTCCTCGACCTCCTGGTGCTCGCCAGCCTTACCGAGGGCGAGAGCTACGGATACGAGATCGCCAAGACGTTGGCGGGGACCGGGCTGGGCCAGATCAGGGGCGGCACGCTCTACCCCGTGCTCAACCGGCTGGAGGAGGCGGGGCTGGTCGCCGCGGAGTTCCGGGCCACCGAGCGCGGACCGGGCCGCCGCTACTACCGCCTCACCGAGGAGGGGCACCGGACCCTCGACGAGCAGGGCCGGCTGTGGCTGGCGTTCGACGACTCGGTGCGCGCCGTGCTGTCCAAGGGAAAGATCGGATGACGGACCACTCTGACGACTACTTCGAGGAGCTGGCGGAGCGGCTGCGCGCCGCGGGCGTCCCGGCGGACCGGGTGGCCGCCACGATCGACGACCTGGCCGCCCACCTCGACGAGACCGGAGCCGAGGCCGAGGCCGAGTTCGGTCCCGCGGCCGACTTCGCCGCCGAGCTCACCGCGCGTACGGCCGACGAGGGCGAGGCGCCGCCGCAGGCGAGCGAGTGGCGGTGGACCGCCGACATCTTCCAGGACCGGCAGATGCTCGATCACTTCGGACGGCAGGGCTGGGAGGTCGAGCGGGTGGACGGCCTCGGCCGCTTCGTCTGCCGCCGTGACGCCGAGCGCCCGCTCCAGTGGGAGTACCGCCGCGAGCGGGTCCCCGTCGGAGGACGCCGCGTCCTGAGTGACCGCCTCGCTCCTGACGGCTGGGAGCCGTGCGGCTCCTGGATGTACTTCGAATACTTCAAGCGCCCCGCCTCCGCCAGCGCGGGCCCGGCCGCCGAGGTCGTCTCGCCGCCGGACGCCCCGGGGAGGCGCACCTTCTTCAGCCGCCGCTTCTACGTCTTCTCCGCGACGTATCTCGCCTTCCTGGCCGTGGTCGGTGTCGTCCTGATCAAGACCGGCGTGAGCGACGGCGGGTCGGGCTTCCTCGTCGGGGCCGCCTTCGGAGTGCTCCTCGCGGCCGCCTTCATCGCCGTACGCGCCCGCGGCGTGCGATAGCCGTACGCCGGAGTTCTGCCGATTCGGTATATCAGGGGCATTGCCGGTGCATGTACCGATGCACGTGCAAATGTAAAGAGTCGTATTCTTGCCCATGATCAAGAGAGAGTGAGGCATGGATGACCGATTTCCCCAACGGAGTGCCGTGCGCCGAACTGGGCGACCTTCCCTGGCGCAAGAGCCGGTACAGCAACCCGAACGGCAACTGCGTCGAACTCGCGCCGCTGCCCGGCGGCGGCGTGGCGATGCGGAACTCGCGGCACCCCGAGGGACCCGCGCTCGTCTACCGAGCCGCGGACCTGCGTCTCTTCGTACACGCCGTCAAGGCTGGCGAGTTCGACGATCTGCTCGGCGGCTGAGCTTTCCTCAGCCGATTGTCCGCAGGACGTGTCAGGTGGCCCTCGTCGGTAAGTAGAAGTAACGGCAAAAGAGACGAAAGCCGCAGACGGCGAGAGGCGGTGATGAGGTGTCGGCCACCCTCCTGAGCCTGGAGTTCGACCGCAGCACGATCACTATGGTCCGGCACATGGTCACCGACTCGGCCCGCAACGCCGGCCTGACCGGCATGGCGCTGGAGGACTTCGTTCTCGCCGTCCACGAAGCGGTCACCAACGCCGTCCGGTACGGCAACGCCCCCCGAGGCATCGCCATGTGGAGAGAGCCGGGCGTGCTGCGGTGCGAGGTCACCGACAGCGGGCCGGGCATCCCCGACCGCACGCTGCACCGCAAGCGCATGGCCCGGTTCGACTTCGGCGGCCGCGGGATCTGGCTGATGCACCGGCTCGCCGACGTCACCATTCGCACCGGCCCCGAAGGTACGAGGGTGCTTCTCTCCACCCCCATCTCCTGAGAACGTTTTTTGCTCAGGGCGGATCCGGTGATGGCTGTCCGAAAAACCGGGGACCTCGCTCGCGTCGCCGGGATTAGCGCGTCCATGACCTGGGCAATCTCACGTAGTACACCGTGCGTCGCGAGTTGTACGGCCTGCCATACGGACCGATCGGGCCTTGAGATAAGGTCCAACCGGTTCCATGGTCGGCAGGGCTGAACGTCGATCCCTTGCTAGGCTGCAGGGAACCGTAGAACCGGGGCGTTGTCTCACCCGGCAGGTGAGACCGTCAAGAAGTGGGGTCACACCGTGAAGAAGCTGCTCGTTCTGGCGCTGGTCGCTCTTGGGGGACTGCTCGTCTGGCGCAAGGTGCAGGCGGACCGCGCCGAGCTCGACCTGTGGACTGAGGCCACCGGCAGCGAGAACTGACCACCAGAGGTGGACATTGATCGTGGGGAAGGAGCGGGCATGACGCCCGTACGGCTGGTCTGCCTGGACCTGGCCGGCACCACGATCGGCGACATCGCGATGGTGGAGAGGGCGTTCGCTGAGGCGATCGCCACCCAGGGCATTGTCCCCGGGACCGGTGCGTACGCACGCGCCATGGTGCACGTGCACAGGTCCCGGGGCTGCCCGACGATCGACGTCTTCCGCGGCATCTTCCCGGGCAACGAGGCCCAGGCGCAGGCGGCGAACCTCACGTTCGAGCGCGCCTACGAGGGGGCCATCGAGCGGACGGGACTGTTCCCGCTTCCCGAGGCCGTCGAGGCGCTGCGACAGCTCCGCGAGGCCGAGGTCAAGGTCGCCTTGATCACCGGCTTCAGCCGGTCCACTCTCGGACGTGTCCTCGGCACGCTTGGCTGGGCCGCAGAGCTCGACTTCGCCCTCTGCCCCGAGGACTGCTCCGGACGGGGCCGCCCCTTCCCGGACCTGATCCTCACCGCCCTGCTACGCGCCGGCCTCGAGGACGTACGCGAGGTGGCCGTCCTCGGCGACTCGGAGAACGACATGCTCGCGGGCAGACGCGCGGGCGCCTCGATCGTCGCGGGGATGCTGTCCGGCGGTCACAGCCGTGAGCGCCTCATCGACGGCGGCGCCACCCACATCGTCGAGTCGATCGCGGAGTTCCCCGCTGTGCTCACCGCCACCGACGGGGTCGGCGCGCACCACGTTGCCACTTCCGCCCGGTAAGCTTTCCCTAGCACCAGGGGCCTTAGCTCAGTTGGCAGAGCGCCTGCTTTGCAAGCAGGATGTCAGGAGTTCGAATCTCCTAGGCTCCACCAGCCAAAACGCCGCTTCCTCGATCAAGAGGAGCGGCGTTCGGGCCATTAGCGGGCCATTAACCCTTGGAGACCGGCACATCGGCCGCGTCCTCTTCGTCGTTCTTCCGCTCGGCCTCGACGCGAGCACTTAGCGCGTCGGCGATCTTCTGGTCAGCGTCGCGGGTCGCGTGCTGGTAGATCAGCGCCGCCCGGTCGCTGTCGTGCCCCATCCGGGCCTTGAGGTCGGCGAGACTCGCCCCTGACTGCGCGGCGAGCGTGTTGCCGGTGTGCCGAAGGTCGTGAAAGTGCAGGCCGGAGACACCCATCTCCTTGAGCGCGTTCGCCCACTTGGCCTCACGCCGAAAATTGCCGCCACGCAGGAACGCGCCCCGCTTGCCGAGGAAGACGAACGCGTCCTCCGCCTCGTCGACGTACTTGGCGAGATGCTCGGACAACGCCGGAACGATCGCCGAGGGGATGCTGATCGTGCGTTTCCCCGCCCGCGACTTGGGCGGGGCGAGCACCATCTCTCCCCCGTCCAGCTCGATGAGCTGCTCCCTTACCCGGACGGTGCGCGCCTTGAGGTCGAGGTCAGACCGGCGCAGCGCGATCACTTCGCCCCATCGGAGGCTTGCGAAGGTGGTGAGCAGGATCAGCGCACGAAAGCGGCGACCGGCCATCCGATCGGACAGCTCGAAGACCTGGGCCACGGTGAGGATGGGCCGTTCCGGAGTCTGCTCATTGTCCGCGCCCTTGATACGGCAGGGGTTCCGGCTGATCAGCTTGTCCTCTTCTACCGCCGTCATGAGCACGGCCCGCAGCAGGCGGTACGCCTTGGCCGCGGTGGACACCGAGACGCCTTTGTCGATGAGTTCGGCCCGCCATGAGCGCACCATCGGTGTGGTGAGCTTGCCGACCGCCACCCCACCGAGGCCGGGAACGATGTGCCGCTCCAGGAGCCAGGTGTACAGCTCGACCGTCTTGGGGCGCAGGCCGGGCCGCTCTTTGATCCACATCCGGGCGTAGTCTCCGAGGGTGATCTTCCCGCGCTCGGGGTCCGTCCACTCCCCTGAGATCATCTGCGCTTCGATGAGGGTGAGTGCCCGATCGGCGTCCGTCTTCGTGGCGTAGGTCGTGGTGCCGCTGTGCATACGGCCATCCGGGCCGGGATAGCGGATCTGATAGCGCCCGGACTCTCGTTTCCTGATGTTGCCGAAACGGCGGCGACCGTCTCTGTTCGCCATTACGCGGCCCTCCCGCGCTTGGAGGTCACGTCAGTGGCGTGCATCGGCGCGACAGTGCCGGCGACGACGAAGGCCATCAGCGCCGACTCGGGGATACGCACGTGTCGGCCGAGCTTGACGAACTCGATCCGCCGTTCTGCGACCAGTCGGCGCACGAACCTGACCGACGTGTGGAGAAGGTCCGACGCCTCCTCAACGGTGAGCAGCTTGTCCATGTGGGGCCTCCTCTCTACGCGGCTTCCGGAGTTGCCGAAAGTTCTTGTCCGTCTGCTTGGGCTTGGAGTTGGTTCATGTGGTTGCGCCATCGCTGGCGTTCGTGGACCGACCGCAGGAGCCGAACGCTGATGGGGTCGAGGCCGGGGTCACCGGGCTTGACCGTCCGCCAGACATAGCGGTGCGAATCGATCGGCTCGTCTGGCAGGCCGAGGGCTTCCAGGACCCAGGTACGCCGGTCGTGCTTGTGTTCGGTCAGTGTCTTGTTCGACCACTTCCGCGAGACCAGAACGCGGCGACCGGCGTAGCCGAGGTGTTCAGGCTTGTGCGCCTTGCCCCGGCACCGGCCCGGGATCATGCCCGACTTGGCCCCCTTGGGCTGGACCCCGTAGCGGAGCCAGTTCGGGCAGGTCGGCGAGCACGGCTCATAGCGGAGGGCGTTGCCGAGGCGTTCCGCGTGCTCCCGTTGCGCGGAGTCGTCCGGGTCGATCGCGTCCCCGATGCTTTTCGTGAGGTACTTGGACAGGTACCGGATGCACGTGTCGGCATCAGTGGTCCCGGCCAGTACGCCTTGGACGTCGAGTTGAGGACCGAAGGTCAGCACGTGCAGCGGTTCGGCCTCGTCGTCCTGGTCAAGGTCGTCGAGCGCTTCATCCCAGGTAGGCAGGACTTCCCCAGTCGTCGGGTCGAGGTAGCCGACCCCATCCGCCCACACCGGCAGGTGATCAGCCTCGAACTTCACCGTGTCGACAGACGGCCACCACACTTGGTGGTACGTGGCCGCCGCGATCTGCTTGATCTCCGCACGCGGGAGATGGCCCCGGATGGCCATGTGCAGATGCGGCGCGAGCCGCTTCTGAGGCTCGACGCTCGCGAAGTACTGGACATCGAACCCGGCGACCCGGCGAAGGTTCTGCACGAACCGGTCCACCAGCTTGGAGAAGTGCAGAGCGTCCCGAGCCGCCCGCGAATAGTCGTACGTGGCCGGGTCGACGGGCGCGCCGTTCTTCCTGACCCGCCCGTAGGAGGGCAGAGTGAGCGTGATGAACATCGACGGCCGGAACGTCTTGCCGTCCGCACCGGTGAAGGTCCGCCCGAGCGTCGTGGCGCTCATGGTTCGCTTGGGCAGGTCCGGCGCGTCCTGTCGCCGCCTCGTCGAGCGCGACCGCTTACCCGTCGTACGGCCGAGGACGGTGCCACGCATCCCGGCCCGGTTGATCTCGTCGTCCAGGTCGCCTATCGCCGCTTCGAGGTCGGTCGTGTCTTGGCCGGCCTTTTCCGCCTCATCTCGCCAGGCGTGGGCGTCGGCGCGGAGTTCGACGAGGTAGCGATGATAGTCGTCGGCTTCGTTCGGGGTGTTGACCGGTTCGTGGTCGAGGTGCCAGCCCTCCCGGCACTGGGCCATACGCAGTTGCCGGTTCCGCTTGGCACACGGCGGGCACTTGCTCTCCAACGTCGCCCCGCACGGCACGTCAACGGTTTCGACCTTGCCCGTGTAGGTGTCGAGCCGCCGGAGGGCGATGGGGCGGATGCACACGCCGTATTGCTTGGCGATCTCTTCGACGACCTCACGGGCGAGTGGCTGAGCCATCCGCAGGGCGCGGGGCGTGGCCCGATTGGCGAGCTGGGCTGAGGTTGAGGAGTCGGAGGTGGGGCCAGGGGAGATCGTGTCGTCTCCCCCGACCTGGTGGGCGTCGGTGGTGTCGGTCAACTGTCCTCCTTTCCGATCTCGGGGAAGGTGAGCGCGGTCTGTCCGCATTCGTGGCACTCGATCAGGCCGCGCACGGGGTCGAGCCACAGCACGTCGAGTACGGAGCAGCCGGAGCAGCGCAGGCCGTGGAGGAGGTGAGCCAGGGTCACGGTGCCACCTCTCCCACGACCGGCATGCGGGCAGTGACAGGCGTGGTGTCCGGGACAGAGTTCAGGGTCGCCGTATGGTCCGCGACTGGCACGGTGTCCACAGCCTGTGCGTACTCGGCGACCATCGCGCGAATGTCGTCGTCGGAGACGTAGGCGGCCCGCACCCGGATCGGGTCGGGTGAGGTTTCGAGCCGAACGTATCCGACGCCCGCGCCGAGTTCGGGAACCGGTGAGATGTGGTCGGCCAGTGCACCGCGATCACGTGCGCCGTCGCCGAGGACCATGTCGACCTGTTCGGACTCGTCGAGCCGGAGCGCGATCTTGTCGGGGAACAGGTTGCGGATGTTCATGACTTCCTTGCGCGGGTCCTGCAACGCGGCCATGACTCCGACGCCGACCGCCCGTCCTTGGGTGGTGAGCGTGGCGAGTGCGGCCGTGATGCGCTGCTTGAGTGTGCGGTCGGACTGGTAGGCGGTGAGGAACGCGACCTCATCGACGAGCACCAGGACGAACGGGTCCGCCACCGTCGGGACGTGGTTGCGCTGCTGTCCGGCGAAGCGTCCGGCGCGTTCCTGCATGACCGTGACGGCCTGGTCGAGCAGGTCGGCGCACTGCTCGGGGTCGGCCGCGTACCGGGTGAAGAGGTCCCGGCCGAACGAGAGTTCCATCAGTTTCGGGTCGAGTGCCCAGAGTTCGACCAGGCCCGCCCGCAGCGCGGGGAGTAGGCCGCGGATCGTCGACCAGAGGAACGAGCCTTTGCCGGCCCCGGTCGCTCCCGCGATCAGGACATGTGTGCCGTGGACCTTGAGCCGGTACGGGGTGCCGTCCTCACGAGCACCGATCTCGACCGGCCCAACCGAGACCACGTCCGGGATCGGGACGGCAGGCAGGGCAACGGCGAGCGGGTCACGCCGAGGGAAGGTCAGGACGAGGCGACCGGCCCGCGCGATGGAGACGCGGCAGGTTCGGGAGTCGAAGCCGTGGGCGAGTTGGTCGGTTCGGTCGGCCCAGTCTTTGACCGCTTGGCCGTTGAGCATCTTCACGGTGACGTGGTCGGCCCAGCCGTCGCAGTCGACCCGCACCAGTCGGGGCAGGTAGTCCCGGCCGCGTAAGTGTCGCCCGAGACCGGAGACGATCATCACGGGTTGCCAGTGACGGCGGTAGATCCAGATCCGTCGCCAGAAGGCGAGCAGCCGCCAGGCGACCAGCCGCGCGAACGAGGCCCGGTGAAGCGATGCCCAGGACAGGCCCGCCAGGAGGACGAGGCCGACGAGAAGCAGGGCGAGACGCCAGCCGTACAAGGTCCAGATCACACCGGGTACGGCCGGGCCGGCGACGGCGATCGGGTGCCGCCAGACGATCCGGATCAGGCCCGCGACCAGGCGGGACAGCCAGATCACGATCGTGACGAACGCCGGGGTCCGGACGACGGCCGGACGGAACACGACAGCGGTGTCGGGTGTGGTGGAGACGAGGTTGCGCGCCTCGTCTCCGGGAAGCTTTCGGAACATTAGGCTTGGTTTCCTCTCTCAAGCATTCGCGTGTGTGGGAGATCAGGGGCCGCCGGAAGGACCAGTTCCAGCGGCCCCGCTTCATCTCTCAGGCCGCCTCACCGGGGACCGGAGACGTGGCCGACTGCTGCTCGTCGTTGTGCAGGCGCTCGCAGTCGGCCAGGTACCGCGCGGCGGCGTTGAAGATCTGCCGGGCGATGTCGACATCGGTCGTGCTGACCGGCCCTGCTCCGCTGGTCGAGACCGCGATGTCGGCCTCGTTGGACTCGATCGACAGGTACGGCCGCCCGGAGTCCAGCACCGAGGCCCCCACCCGCAGATCAGGTGTGTAGAACGAGACCGCGAGCCGGGGCGGCTTGCCCGGATCGATCGACATCGTCACGTAGGTGTACGGGGTGCGCTTCATCAGGCCGCCACCCCTCGACCGTCCGGAAGGCCGTGGAACATGCGCTCCACCGACCGGGCGAACGAGGCCGCCTCACGCGCCAGAACTCGCGCGAACTCAACGTCCTCGGCGGTGACGTGGTCGGCGGCGGAGGTGGTGACGAGCACCTGAACTCCGCCGAAGACCAGCCCCAGCACCGGGGAGCGCTGCGGGTACGGGTGGTTGACCGCCGAGGCGCCCGGACCCGTCTTGAGGCTGATCGTGCTCACCGGGTGAGCCGCCCGCCGCCGCATCACGCCGCGTCCTTCGCGCTCGCGGCGGCCTTGCCCATCCGAACGGCGCGCATTTCGCGGACCCGGATCGAGTACGCCAGCCGGTTGGTGTTGCTGTTGACGTACGGCGTGACCGTGACGCCGTCGAACTCGACCGGCGTGAACGGCACCCCCGGCACCGGGGCCGGCGGAACCGGCTGCACTGCGGCGAGGATCTTCACCGCCACCGTCTTCTGTGACGGCTTGAGCGTCGGGTCCGCGTCCATCACGGCGACCTGCCAGACCAGTTCCCTTGTCTGCTTGTCGCGGGCCTGGACGAAGCGGCCGTTGGTCGAGGCGTCGAAGTCCTTGACCGCCTCGACCTCGCCCACCAGGTAGCAGCCGTGCGGGAACACCATGTCGAACGTGACCGGGATAGGTCCCTGTAGAGCCATGTCGTGTACCTCCTCTTCTGTCGACCCCCCTAGACATTTCGGCTGCGTCTCGCCCTGCGCGAGAACTGTCTAGGGGGCTATGCGGATGACGATAGCTCCGTCCTACCCCAACTGTCTAGGGGGGTAAACATAAGAGCGGTCCGATCGCTTGTGAAGAAATTGCGCAAAAGACGTGAATATCTCTGCTTGAGAATGGCGGCCCCTCTTCAGCTCTAGGAAACTGCGCCCGTGCCCCCCATGCCGAAGACTGCCCGATCACCCAAGCGGCCCCTCTTCATAGCGTTGCTCGGCTGGTTCCTGCTGACCGCTGCGTCCTATCTGTGGATACCGATGTTTAGGGTGATCGGGCCGCTCAACAGGCTTGTGCTCCTGGCGCTTTGGATATGGGTCATCCGCTCAACCTTCACTGCGGTGGCTTCCTGCCTCTCGCTCAAGGCCTACGCCCGAGCTTTCACCACACTGGTGATCGTGCTGACCATTGGCCCAGCCATCTGGTGGGCTGACTGGAAAGCCATCTATGTGGATAGCCAGTTCTGGTTGCATCGTGAGGAGTTCGCCGCTCTCGTCGATGCCCATGAGAACCACCGGCCGCTCATCGTGCCCTGGTGGATGGAGTACCTGTCGATAGACGGTCAAGTGCGGCAGCAGGGACAGACTCTCTACCTTCCGGTGTTCGAAGATCCCTGGCGCTCGGAAACCGGTGCTGGGATCGCTTACCTGCCGGGCACGCCGGATTCCCAGACAATCGTTCAGACCGCTGCCGGTGATATGGGCAGTCCAGTTCGTGACCTTGGGAGCGGCTGGTGGTGGGTGGAGTAGGGATCAGACACCGCAGTATGCGGCCGTGGCATCGTCAAACACCTTGCCCCGAGGCCAGCGCTTGCCATTGAGGTCGGACCGTTCTGCATCGCGGACCCGGCGGACAAGTTCGGCGGGGCCGCCCTGGGCGAGGATGTCGAGGGCTTGCCGCCAGGTGGCGAGTCCGAAGCGGTCGACGAGGCGGGATGCGCCATCGCTGAGGAGCGCCGCCGCGCGAACCTGGTCAGCGGGGAGTGTTCCTGTGAGCGCTTGTTCTGCGACGAGGGGGTCGGATGAGGCGACCCAGAATCCGCCGTCGCGGTTGCGGTGCGCTCGCATGGCTTCCACGTACGTCCGCAGAGCGGCGGTGTGATCGGTAGTGCCAGAGTCGAGCGCATCCATGGCCGTCCGGTAACGCTTGCCTACCTGGCCTTCCCGGTCGTCGGTGATGACCACCGGATCCTCTGTACCGATCACGTCGAGCACGAGGACAGAGTCTGCCAAGACGAGATAGTCCAGATCGTCACCGGTACGGCGGAGCATGACGACGGTGGCGGAAGGTGAGCCGGGATGGTTCACGTCGCAGGTGAAGTCATGCAGCGACGTTGCGGCCTTGATGCACTCCGCCAGGATTTCGGTCAAGGTGCCGGCGCTTTGCGTCAGAGATGCGATCAGTATTGAGCCGAGGGTTCGCGCGTACCAGGCCACTCCGTGGGAGCATCCAGATTCCGAGCCCGCAGGCGTACCCGCGCCATCCAGGAGGACCACGGCATCCGGGATCGCGGCGATGAAGTCCTCGTTGGGCCGGTCAGGGGATGCGGGTTCGGTGGCGAAGGTGACGTGCATCAGGTGTCCTCGTGGCGGTAGAGCGGACTGGCGAGTTCCGCTGTAACCGGTTCCCCCGTCTCCAGGTCGTATTCGACGCCGACCACAGTGGAGAAGCGCCCGTCCCCAGCTTGCCCCCACAGGGTGGCGATCTCGGTGGTGATGAGCTGGACGACGCCGAGGGTTCCTTGCGGGTGGATGCCGGTGAAGACCAGGACGTTGCCCTTGCCGTCCGGCCGGGGCAGCCGACCCAGGTACGCGTAGTCGACCGGGCGGGCCGGGTCGCTGTCGGAACCCGAGCGGTAGGTCGTGCCGGTACGGGTGTCACGGAGGGTCCAGGCGCCGTCCTTGACCCACTCCAACACGGGATCAGTCTCGTACAGCCCTCCCATGACGGGGGAGAGCTTGGGTCCGCAGATCACGATGAGGTTGGGCCGGTTGAGGTCGATCTCGCCGCCGAGGGGGACGTGTTCGAGCTCCATTGACAGGCCGAAGCCGCGCGCGAGGTCTTCCAGCCGCTTTGCGGCAGCGACGTCTTCCATCGCGACCACGGGCCGGGCGTTGGTGGCCTCGCGCTTGAGCGGGGTGGCCAGGGTGATGGTGCCGGTGCCGAGGAAAGCGCCCTCAGGTGCCGGGCCGGTGTGGCGGATATGGTGGATACGGCCACGGGTGAGCCCAGCCGCCTGGGCGATCTGCGCATAGGACATGCCTTGCGCGTGCAACTCTTGGATCACACGACGGCGGAGTCGAGCAAGTTCGGTGACCTCTTGCTGAGCGGCGTTGAGCCGTTCGGTGGCGGTCCGTAGCAGCAGGTACGGATCGTCGATGGCGGCTATGCGCTCAAGGTCGTTCGGTGGCATTGCTCCCCCTGGGTTGAACTCCGCTGAGTCTAGACCCCTGGACAGAATGCCGTCGATCCCCCTAGACGGTATGACTTCGCCTGTTTTGGGATTCGTTGCCCGTATGGCGGAGCGTCGGTTGGGGACACCGCGAGGGCTCATCTCGCCCGTCCGGCCATGATGTCCGCCCAGACCTCGCGGGCCTGCCGGAGCGGCCAGCGGTTCGTCTCAACGATCGAGACCGGAGTTCCCTGGATGGTGCGCCGGATGAAGCCGACGCCGGCCATCTCGTACAGCTCGTAGAACCGGGCCGTGCAGTCACACGTCCACGCCACCACCCGGCACCGGTCGCCGGATACGAACTCGAACCATTGCAGCTCGCGGCAGTTGGGCTGAGGCAACGACAGGTGCGGTGCGACGCAGTCGCTCATCTGCCGGTCGCCATGGCGGTGGCGGGGTCGAGGACGGCCCACACGGTCCGGCCGTTGTGGTCGCCCAGGACGCCCCAGCCGGTGGCGAGGGTGGAGACGAGCATGAGGCCGCGCCCTCCTTCGGCCTCTTCGTAGGCGGGGAGCAGTTCCGGAGAGCGGGGGCCGCCCTCGTCGGCGACGCCGAGCCACAGCCGCCGATGGTTGACGCGGATCGTGACGATGAACAGCCCGCCGAACCGGCCGCTGGCCGAGTGTCGTACGGCGTTGGTGGCCAGTTCGCTCACGATGAGTTCGGCCGATTCCAGGGACGGCCAACCCTTCAAGAAGGTGGTGACGAAGCGGCGGGCTTCGGTGATCGAGGCGGGGGAGCCGAGGAAGTGGCGGGACATTCGCCAGCCTGACATGGGCGTACTCCTGTGTATAGGGGGCTATACATGCATGTCGGCAGCGTATGACCAACGCTAGAAGCTACTCAAGGCATTCGACGTATAAATGCGCCAGAACTGGCTACTTGCTCGCGAGAGCGCGGTAGTCCGCCCCGATCTGCCCCAGAAGATCCCGCAGGGCATCGTCATACACAGCGGCAGCCGCGAACGCCTCGAAGACATCCATATGCGTGTCGATCTCGCCGGTCTCCGTCAGGGTGAGATCACCCGTCAGGCTCTCGACCACGCTCACCGAACCGTCGAAAATCGTGAACCCGTGGAGAGGGAAGGCCGGCGCTTCCACGCTCCAGGGCACGACCCCCAGGCGCACATGGGGAAGCGTGGACACCTGGGTAAGCCGGTCAAGCTGCGCCGGCATCAACGACGGCGATCCCGGCCACGTCCGCACCGCGCCCTCCGTCAGCACGAACGCGAACTTCCGACCAGGCTCGAACACGACGGCCTGAGACTCGACCCGTACGGCCGCCGCCTTGGCCGCGTCCTCTGGGTCCACATCCTGGCCGATCGAGAGAGCGAGCCGGGCATATTCGGCCGTCTGCAACAGCGGCGGAATCATCGCCGAGGAGAACACGGCCATCCATTGAGCCGAGCGAACCCGTGCGGCGTTCGCCGCCTCTCGACCGGCAAGCCCACTCTTCAACCGGGACACCTCATCACGCAGCCGCAGCAGCAGCGCGTCCAACTCACGCCGCCTGTCCTCGTCGAGGGTAAGCGCCGCGGATACCCGCTCAACCGTCTCCGGAGTCGGCAGCAATCGCCCGGTCTCCATCCGAGAAATCGTCGGCTGAGCCACCCCGGCCCGCTGCGCCAGGTCCTTACCAGTCAGCCCCGCATCCTTACGCAGCCGCCGCAGCAGCTCCCCCAGCTCCCGCAACCGATCCCGCCGCTCCTCCATGACCAACGGTCTACCACCGGACGTAGACAGCTCGGCCGATCATTGCCGAATTGAGCTTTTAAGGATCAAGGGCGGCGCTCCGCGCCGCCTCGCGGCCCTACGCCCGCTCGGCGGCCGAGCATGCGGCCTGGGGGCCGGTCCCGGCCGCCGGCAGCTCGGGCCGCCCACCGCACGCCTATCACGCCACAACCAGCGCCCTCACCGCTCACATTGCCGCGCCGTCGCGAGGAAGGAGCCACCGCGCGCTACCGGACTCGAACCGGCTCACCCCAATTACCGGGAAACGAACGCACAGGGCGTTGGCCTGAACTCCCATTCAGCATTTGCCCGCGGCGGCACGAAAAGCGTACGGCGACATAGGGCTGATGTCGAAGAATTAGCCTCCGGCGGGGCCTCGGCTCCGGGATGATCGCCCGGCCGTGAGCCCAAGTCCGTAGCTGGCTGAGGTGGGAGCCTGATCGTCCCGCCCGCCACGACCCAGGCAAGCCCAGCAGACCGACTCCTACGGCTCAAGCCCGTCTGTGGCCGTTGGCGTCCGATGATCGAGGAATGGGGACCGGCTCGCGTACACGCGAAGACGGGCTTGCCCCTCCGTCGCCGGCCCGCTGCCGCTTCGCGGTGGGTCGAGGCATACGGGACGATCAGGGGGAAGGCGTGCGCGGGCGCGCCACTCTCCTTGCCTTCTCAGCCGTAAGCCGTCAGATTGCTTTCAGACCTTCGAGAGGAGTTAGATGACCGAGGCATCTGCATCAAGGCCGAAAAAGCGGTCGCTACGTAAACCGGTGCTCTTGGTGCTGGCCGTCGTCATTGTGCTCCTTGCGGGGTTGGCTCTCTTCAACCGCGATGATTACGAGCAGGCCGATCTTCCGTTCATCGTCAAGCAGATCCAGGAGCACAAGGTCTGGAGCGCCACTGTTCGTGACAAGGAACAGCGCATCGAGATCACCATGATCGACGGCAAGCGCTTCCAAGCCGAGTGGGAGAAACCCGACAAGGCGAGAGAGCTGACTGACGCCCTGCGGAAAGCCGAGCCCAAAAGCGGATACACCATCGAAGTGTCGACGACCCGGCTCCTGCTCGGTCCCTTTGAGATCTTCGTGGGAGCGGTTCTAGCTGCGGTTCTAGTTGCGGTTCTAGTTGCAGTTTCACGCCGTCTGAGGCGGTTCCAGAAGGACCGCTGAGCGCCGCTGGTCCTGGTGGAACAGATCGGGACGGGCAAGATCCGAGCTGCTAATGCGGTTTGGCTGTACAGCCACGAGTACAGCCAAGGGGCGAGCGACGGCGGAACTCGGCGGACGTCCACGGACACCGCACCCGCAGGTCGGAGCCTCGGACCTCGATCGAATCGACTTCTTTAATCTGTAGGTTCAGGGTTCGAATCCCTGGCGCCCCACCATCAATGAGCTGGGCAGACTCCCGAATGGTGATCTTTCGGAAGGCTGCCCGGTTGCAGTTGTGCGCTTGTCTGTTCAGTCGGCCCACAGCGCGCGGCCAAGCAAGAGGAGAATGCATGAATGCATACAGCCCCTTGGATGGTCCTCATTGGTCCGGCCGCAGCAGGGAAGAGCACACTCGGTGACGGACTGGCCTCAGCGACAGGGCGAAGTTTTCTCGACGTTGACACCCTTGGCGAGACCTATTACGCCGAAGTGGGATGGAACATGGACAAACTGCGTGACCGAATCCAGGCCGTGGGCCGAGTGGCAGCCGAGCAGGAGTGGGAACCTGCGCGCGCTCATGCCGTGGAACGCATTGTCGCTGACCACCCCGGAACGATCATTTCCCTGGGAGCCGGCCACAGCCACTACACGCAATCTGAACTGTTCCAGCGTGTTCAGGCTGCCCTTCGCTCTGTCAACCATGTGGTGCTTGTACTGCCCTCCCCTGACCATGAACGATCCGTCCAGGTCCTGCGACAGCGCAGCCTCGCCACGAAGGGGACCAACTGGATCAGCAGGGACGGGCACGACTTCCTCTACCAGTGGGTACACGATCCGGGAAATCACGCTCTTGCGACGACGGTCCTCTATACCGAGGGTGACGAACCTGCGCAGAGCATCAGTCGCCTCATAACCATGTGCGACTGACCTCAAATGGGCCTGGATGGAACCAAACGCCTGCCAGCCGCACCGCCCATGGCCTGGCCGCCCGCGCGCGGAGTGTAGATCCGGAACATGCTCGGAATGATCTTGGCCAAGCCTCAGATGCCTGAAAGCCACGCGCAGGTCGACACGGTCTCACAACAAGAAACGGCGATCCACTTCTAATCCGATGCCCTTTGTCCTCCTCGCTGCGTGAGTGTCCCGGCCGTGCCCGCCGAGTCAAGGGCGCCTGCGGCGTCGCTTCGCGATCAACTTCGTTGACCCCTGACACGGCGGTCCCGTCCTGGGGGTCGGCAGCTACGAGGAGGACGGGGGCGGACCAGGGGACGGGCTGCGCATGGCACGCCGCCGCAGATCGCGAGCGTGATCGCCGGGCCATTAGCGGGCCATTAAGGGCGGTCAACAGGGGGCACTCACGGTCACTCGCGGAGTGCCCCTCGCCCAGGTCACGGCCGTTTCCCCTGCAGATCAGGCCGATTTGCAAGCAGGATGTCAGGAGTTCGAATCTCCTAGGCTCCACTCATAAGAAAGCCCAGGTGAGGGATAGTTTCCCCGACCTGGGCTTTGATTTTGGCGATCGATAGCGACAGATCGTCGGCTAGGACAAGCGGCCTCGGGACAGGATTCCTTACTCGCCATCCCACTGTGGCCGGGTAACCGGAACCACTGTGAGCAAGTGATCCAGCCCTTTGAAGTCCTTCGGGTTGCATGTGTAGAGCGGCAGGCGGTTCGCGATGGCGACACAGGCGATCATGAGATCCGCCGTCCGGGGACGTGGGTTGCGGCCTGAGGAGATGACAGCGGTCCAGAGTTGGCCGTACTCGCGGGCGGCGGTCTCGTCGAAGGGGAGGGGGTCGAACTCGGCCTCGGCTGCCTGCAGGATCTTCATTCGCTGAGCGAGTTCTTGCGGTCCGGACGCCACCAGCACGCCGACCGACAACTCTGCGGTGGTGATGGCGCTGATCATCATCTCGTCGGGTAGCTCATCCGGGTCGATCCCAGCCCGCAGGATGAGGATGTTGGTGTCGAGCAGCCCTTGATTAGGGGTCATTCCCCGTCCTCTGTGAACTCGCCCCTGCCGTAGGCGCGATCGTACGGGTCGTAGAGATCGTCATTGACGTGACGGTCCATATCCTTGCGGTACTTCCGGTCGTCCAAACGGGGCATGCCGCGGGACATCGCCACGAATTCGGCACGTGACACGGCCCGGCGTCGGCGCCGAATAGGGACCAGATCGCCGATGTGGTGGCCATTGCGGGTGACGGCGTACCGCTCCCCGCGTTCCAGCCCATCCATGATCTCCGCGGAGCGGTTACGCAGGTCGCGTTGAGAGATCTGGTGGGAGGGGTCAGGTTCAGAGATGCTCACCCCTCAAGTCTATGTCCGTGTGCTACGACGTGCTACTAAGTGGCACATCTCCGCCACTCGACTTCGTTGAGGCAGGTTGCGGCTTGATCGCGAGGCCATTAGCGGGTCATTAAGGGCGGCCAACAGGGGGCAGTCACGGTCACTCACGGACTGCCCCTCGCCCAGGTTGCGGCCGTCATCCCAGAAGATCGGCCCGATTTGCAAGCAGGATGTCAGGAGTTCGAATCTCCTAGGCTCCACCGCACGTCAAAGGCCACTTCCCATGATCAGGAAGTGGCCTTTCGATCTTGTGAGGTGGCGAAGTGCGGAACCGACGCAGGGGCAATCGGCCTCCGGCGGATTGCGTTTCCGCTATCAACAGGCCGGTTCTGAAAGTCACCCTGCCTTGAGGAACTGCTCGAATGCTTCTCGGGCCAGTGCGGACACCGTCTTACCCTCTTGCTCGGCTCGAGCCTTCGCGCGTTCGCGTAGTTCTTCGGGTACCCGGAAGGAGACCCTTGGTGAGTGCGTCCCTTCGCGTGTCAGTGAGGGACGCCCGCCGCGGCTGGTCGGGACGGGTACGCGGCCCTCATCGATCGCATGGTGAACATCGGCGATCGCATCATCCACATACTTGTCGGTGATCCGATTGCCCTTGCTGTCGTAGATCTCTTCGACGTCACTGTCGATCTCGGAGTCGTGATCCAGGACCAACTCGATGTCGTCGGGCGGCCACGCTTCTCGGTGCTCGGTCATGGCTTCCTCCTCCTCAACGCGGTCGGCATCACGTGAATGATCACCAGGTACTTATCGGTGAGGATGCCGATCACTTCCAGTTCGACGCCCCTATCATCTGGGCCGATCCATACCCATCGGTCCTCCAAGTTAGGGTCGGCAGCCGGAACGATGGCCGGCGGTCCGGATCGAACCACGTGAAGAGCACGCGCCTGCCCGATGCGGTGCTTGCGTGCCGACCGGTAGAAGCGCAACTTCCTCATGCCCATATTATGTCCGACACAACCACGATGGATAGGGCGTTCCGCAGACAGGCGCACATGGTGGGCGTGCGTGTCCCGGTGGTGACTCGGGATCCGCGCGGCTGAGCTGATCGTCGGGCCATTGGCGGGCCATTAGGGGCGGTCAACAGGGGGCAGTCACGGTCACTCACGGACCGCTCCTCGCCCAGGTCGCGGCCATCCCCCTGAAGATCAGGCCGATTCGCAAGCAGGATGTCAGGAGTTCGAATCTCCTAGGCTCCACCAGCCAAAACGCCGCTTTCCCGATCAAGGGAAGCGGCGTTCGTGCCATTAGCTTGCGGCCACAGCCTTCTGAGCCCTTGCGCTCAGCTTCCACCCGGGCGCTCAGCGCATCAGCGATCTCCTGATCAAGGTCGCGCGTCGCGTGCTGGTAGATCAACCTATTGCGCTCATGGCGCGTTCGATCTTCTCGCTCGGATACGGCGTTGTCCTACTGGTGCCGAACAGGTCCCAGTAGAAGTCGTTCATGGCCGCCGCCACGGGTGCGTACCGGCGGATCACTGCGGCTACAGTCGGCGGAGCATCAGCGGGGTCCGCGCCGTCCGCGCACGCGCGGATGTACTCGTTGCGTTGTACCGGTCCGCCGTTCTGCGGCACCTTCACCCCGCAGACATTGGTGACGAGCCAGTTGACCAGCCGCATCAGCGCGTACCCGATGTCGTGGGTCCGGTTGCGCTCCAGGAATTCGATCTCCTGCTTGGACAGGTCGAACCGAGAGGAGGTCGCCAATCCGAGGTCGGCGATGTACAGGCGTTCGCCATCGGTGAGAATGTTGCCGAAGTGGCCGTCGAAGTGCATCAATTGCTGGCCGTTCATGAAGGCCACGTCGGTGAGCAGGCACGACTCGACCATGGCGCTTGCCGCTATCGCAGCCTCCTGGCCGGCGGTGAGCTGAGCGGCGAGCCAGTTGTTGAGGCTGTAGGGGATGAACTCCTGGAACAGCACGATGCTGGCCGAGGCGCGGGCAAGGGCGTGAAGACGATCCCGTACCGCCGGTGATCTATCCCAGTACTGCACGACCGCCTCGACGTCGGCGTGCTCATCGCTGGGTGGCGGCGCTCCCGGCAGCACCCGCCAGTGATACAGCAGCGGAAAGGCCGCACTGCGCCCGGCCAGGACCCAGTTGGTCGTCATGACGTTGGCCGCAAGTTCACGCCACGCACCGAAGCCTGGCCCGCCGAACTCGACAAGTCCGTACTGGCAGAACGGAGGCACCCCGAACAGGTTCGCGGTGGACATCACATTGCCCGCGCGGCGCTCCAGGTCGGTCAGTGGGATTCGCTTGGCGAAGACCGGTACGCCATCGATCGCCAACACTGCCGAGGTACCACCGATCCCCGAGCCCAGAATCTGCGCCTGCTCCAGTGACTCGCCGAGCTGCCGGTCACTGTGCAACGCCAACGCGCTCGCGACATCGCTGTATCTGCTGACACGCTCACCTTGAGACATGTCCAACCGTGTGTCTTGCAGTTCCAATGGCAGGTACCCCTCTGATCAACTTCGCGTGTTAGACGCTATACCCGTCGGGGATGGGCTTCTCCGGGTCCATTCCGCGCGATCGCGTCGAATGGGACCGGGATCGGTCCCTGCGGAGCCATGTCGCACACCTCCTCTTCTGTCGACCTCTAGACACTTCGGCTTGCGTCTCGCCCGAGCGAGAACCGTCTGGGGGCTATGCGGATGACGATCGCCAGACGACTGTCTCCGTCGTAGCGCTGATCTCGGGCGCCGGCCTGACCGCCAATGCGATCGAAGCGCTCCCAGCAGCTCCCGATGCATCCCACAAAGTGTCCCAGGCGTGAACATTGAGCACTAACCTAGCCAAATCCGAGATCGCTATGTGATTCAAAGGCGGCAAGGTTTCCGTTGCTTGCTTTAGCTCAAGGAGCGATATGAAGCGTCTCAGCGTCGTCGTCGTGCTTGGTATGCTCGCGGCCCTGCTTACTGACACTGGAACTGCTCTTGCCGCATCGCCTGTCAAGCCGGTTCAGACTCTCAGGCAGCAGTTCGTGGTCGGACGCGGAGTCCTGGTTTCCGAGACGCACCAGACGATCTCCAAGGGGTCCAAGCGGGCCTATATCAACCGGACCACTGGCGTGATCGGGTTTGGGAAGTCTGGAGTGGTCGGTTATGACCTCACATCCAAGGTGAAGATCACGCCCGAACTCGAGGCCACCTTCAGTGACGAAGAGTTGGAAGGCATACGCACACCCCTTCGTGCAGTCAACGTGGGACGCTACACCTATGTCCAGGGTTTCGACTGGGGGCCGATGCCTGAAGGAACGACCTGGATCAGGTTCGGCAAGAGCGCATCCTGGCAAAATTATGGCCAGCGCGGCGATCAGCTTGTTGACATCCTTAGCCCCGCAAGGCTGAAGTTCGTGATCTCGAAAGCCACTTCTCTCCGCTCGGGCGAGTATCGCGGCACCCTCAAAGCTGAGGATCTGTATGCCGAGCTGGGTCCCATGAACCCAGAAAAACAAAAAATTTCTTTCAGGTTGTTCACCGACAAGGATGGGTTGCCTGTCCGCCTGGTTACGCAGTACGACGCAAAGGAGTATGAACGCGGCTCCGACGGCAAGCTGACCAGGAAAATGAGTGCTCACGTGGTGGATACTCGGTACCACCATTGGAACGCAAAGGTGAAGGTCATTGCCCCTCCGGCATCCGAAGTTGTGGACTTCGGTGACCTGCCGATAAATCAGTCGGACCAGAGTGGAGCACCATTGGTCCTTAATTCTGCAGGGCCGGCTGCAAAGTGCGGTAACCACACTCTCTGTCAGCGCCTAACAACTCGCCCATACAACTGAACGAAAGTCGGACGGAATCGTCGAATCAGAGCGTTTGCGAGACTGATCGGCGGTGCCGAGTTTTCTTTCCGTGCTGCCTGAGGCCATTGACCCGGATCGGGCGGGAAGGATGGTGATTTGGCCGAATGGCGCAGAGTGCCGACACGGAAACGTTCTGTCTCTTGTTGTCCTCGTGCGAGGTTGTCTATCTGCTTCGCCACCTGGTGCCGCCGCTCGTCGGTAACGCGCCGCCCTGTGCTCGGCCGCATGCTGCGCGTGCGGCCTGAGGGCCGTCCTCGCGTGAACCATGCGGCCCGTGCGCGGTTACCGAAGATGCCAAGCACCACAAGCATCACGGTCGAGCGTTCCGCCACCGAGTTCAACCGCATCGCGGCCCTTCGGCGCTTCACGTTGGCGTCGGCCGTTCCCGCCTCTCGGCCCACACCGCTTCAACTCAGTGCCTCCGGCCGGAGGACAGGCATCGGTGTGATCGGCATACGCGACCGGAGGTCCATGGATGGCTGAGGTGGGGACCTGACGTCGGGCAGCGGGGCGCAGACAAGAAGATGCGCCGGCCGTACAGTTCGACCATGACCCTCGACATGCGCCCAAAACGCCTGTCCCTCAGCCGTATGCAGTTAGCCTTGATCGCAGTCGCCGCTGCCCTCCTGGGTGGTTTCGTCGCGACATACCTTCCATTCGGGACGGTCCCTCTGCGCGTGGCGGAGGGGCAAGCATGGCTGATGGCTGATGGCGAGGAGGGGTCCTTCCAGGCGGACAACGGGGTCACGGCGGCCTTCCGCGCAAACATGGTGTGGACAGACGCCGGCGGCCAGACCACAGTAGGTGGTCGCCCGTCCTGTCTCTGGGATGCCCAGGCCCATGAGCCACGCAGTAGAGGGGCCAGGGTCGAAGCCGGGTACCGCTGGGTCAAGACGCCGGATGGGATCAGCTTCCCCATTGCTGCCTGGCTGAAGTGCCTGTAGCCGGCTCATTGGAACACCCGCAATATGCGGGGCGCTGAACGGGGAGCGTTGCCCCGACATGTGGCTCGGGCTCACGCCGTACGCGGTGCCGGCCGACCCCAGGGCGTCGCCGAGTCGAGCGGCGTGCTCGCTCCCGAGCGCGGCACCTCGGAGACCACGGTGCCGCGGCTCTGCGGGACCATTGGACTGCGCGGCTACCCGAACTGCGGCTCGCGCTCGCCCGCGAGGCGACTACCTTCGTCAGCAGCCGCCGCCGCGAGTGAGTACGCGCCGAGCAGGCAGGGCTCAAGCCTGCTGCTCGGCTCCGACCCGCAACTGCGGGTCGAGCGCTGCACGCGCTGAGCCGCGCACCGTCAGCACCCCGATGGTGAGCAGCGCGGTGAAGCACAGGTAGTCGGCGATCAGCGCCCAGCCCCCGGGCAGGCCGAGGAAACTGGCCACCGGCGTGACGATGAACAGCACACCGGTCCACCATGGGTACACCTTGGCCCGCAGCACGGCGATGCCCAGGCAGATGAAGCCGGCGAGCATCAGAACCAGCGCGCACGTCTCGTAGACGGCGTAACCGGCCGGCGGGTCCGACGGGATGCCGCCGTGCCCGACCAGGTACGGCTTGACGAAGGCCTCGATGACGCCCTCGGCGACGTTCAGCATCACCAGCGCGGCGAAGGTGCCGATGTACCCGAACATGGTCAGTTTCTCCGCGCGGCGCCCGTGCCCGGTGAGGATCGCCGGCAGGCCGAGTACGACGAGGATGTCGCCGCCGATGGCGATGCCGTTGAGCAGCGGCCAGTGCGGGCTGGTGAACCGGGCGTCCCCGGTGCCGCTCGCCAGTGCGTTCGCCGTCAGGTATCCGGCGCACGCCACCACGGTGCCGACGATCAGCGCCCAGCCGGCCAGGCGTGTCCGCATGTCGTTCATGATCACCCTTCCGCCGCCGCGCCCCGGTGGCGCGCTCCGGCGCACCCAGGGTCGCCCCGCGGCCGGGGCCGGGGCATCGAGCTGGGGTCGCCTCGTGCCGATACTCGCGGATGACCCGGGAGATACCCGGGGATGACGTGCGACGGCCGTGCAGGTCGGTACATTCGCCGCATGACCGACCGGCGCCAGGCGCACCTGATCGGCGACGGTGTGCTCGCCCTGGTGCTCACCGTCTTCGCCCAATTGGACCTGCGCTTCAACGTCGAGCAGGCGGACCACTACGGCTCCGAGCCGGTCCGCGCGATCACCACCGCGGTGGCCACCGCCGTGCTCGCGCTGCGCCGCCGCGCGCCGGTCGCGACGGCGGTGTGCGTGGCGCTGGCGAGCGCCGGGCCGCAGCTGTTCACCACGCTCACCGTGCAGCTGTGGGGCGATTTCCTGCCGCTGCTCATCGCCACCTACTCCGCCGCCCGGTACGCCGAGGGCCGCCGGGTGATCCTGGGTGTGCTCGCGCCCTGCGCGGCGATGACGGTCGCCTGGCTGCTGGTGCCGGCCGTCCACAGCACGCCCAACCTGCCGATCATGTTCCTGCCGTACCTCTTCTGCATCGCCGCCGGCCGGATCGTGCGCCGTCAGGTGCACGGCCACGAGGCGGCCCGGGCCCTCGCGCGGCGGCTGGAGGACGAGCGTCAGGAGTCCATCCGCGCCGCGATCTCCGAGGAGCGGGGCCGGCTGGCCCGGGAACTGCACGACATCGTGGCGCACTGCGTGAGCGTCATGGTCGTGCAGGCCGGTGCCGCCGAGGACCTGCTCGACCGCGATCCGGATGCGGCCCGGGCCCCGCTGCGCTCGGTCCAGGACACGGGCCGGCAGGCGATCACGGAGCTCAGCCGGATGCTCGGGCTGCTGCGCGGCGCGGCCGGTGGGCCGGGCCTGCGCCCCCAGCCCGGCACCGCCGACCTCGCCGACCTCGCCACCCACATGAGCGAGATCGGGCTGCCGGTCACGGTCTCCGCGACCGGCGCGGTACGCCCGCTCGCGCCCGGCGTCGAGCTCACCATCTACCGTGTGGTGCAGGAGGCGTTGACCAACACGCTCAAGCACGCCGGTCCCGCTCAGGCCCGGGTGCTGCTGCACTACACGGAGAGCGAGGTGACCGTGGAGGTGGTCGACGACGGGCGCGGCGCGATCGGCGCCGGGACCGGGCACGGGCTCGTCGGCATGCGGGAGCGGGTCGGCCTGTACGGGGGCACGCTCAGCGCGGACGCCGAGCCGACCGGCGGGTTCGCGGTGCGGGCGAGTCTGCCGCTGACCGAGCCGCCCGCCCGCGCCGGTGCGGCTCCGCAGCCGTGATCCGGGTCCTCCTGGCCGACGACCAGGCCCTGGTGCGCGGCGGCTTCCGCTCCATCCTCGAGGGCCAGCCCGACATCGAGGTCGTGGGAGAGGCGGCCGACGGCGGCGAGGCGGTGGTCGCCGCGCTGACCGGCGACCCGGACGTGGTCGTGATGGACATACGGATGCCCCGGGTCGACGGCATCGAGGCCACCCGGCGGCTGCTCGCCGACGGGCGCAGTCGGGCGCGGGTGCTGATCCTGACCACGTTCGACCACGACGAGTACGTCTACGAGGCGCTGCGCGCCGGCGCCAGCGGCTTCCTGCTCAAGACCGCACCGCCCCGGCAGCTCGCGGACGCCATCCGCACCGTCGCGGCGGGCGAGGCGCTCCTCGCCCCGGAGATCACGCGGCTGCTGATCGAGGACTATGTACGCCGCCCCCGCCCCTCGGCCGCCGCCCCTGCGGGCTTGAACCAGCTGACCCCGCGGGAGCTGGAGGTGCTGGTGATGATCGCCCGTGGACTGTCGAACGCCGAGATCGGCGCCGCCCTGTTCCTCAGCGAACCGACCATCAAGACGCATGTGACCCACGTCCTGGCCAAGCTGACCCTGCGCGACCGCGTTCAGGCGGTGGTGTTCGCCTACGAGTGCGGACTGATCCGCCCCGGCGGGCCCTGATACGGCCTCGGTCCCGTACCGAACGCGCCGAGGCGCCGGCCACTACGACGAGCTACGCCGGCACACCTCGGTGATGGTCACGTGCTCATTACCGCCGCCCGCCGAACTCCCAGTCGTGGACCTCGATGTCGGCGTACCGGTCCGGGGTCAGGACGGCGCGTGCCGCATCCGGGTCCGGCGCCCGGACCAGCAGCGCCGTACCCAGCCAGGTGGTGCCGTCGTCGGACAGCAGTGGCCCATACGCGATCAGTTCGTCCTGGCCGGACGGCGGGACAAGGTCGGCAGCCTGCCCGGAGCCGAGGCCCAGCACGAGATACCGGTTGCCGCCCTCTCGGCCGCCAGGGAAATCCCACATGGTGCGCCCCAGCACGTTGCGCCATCGGCGCAACACCACATCCCGATATACACCGGCCTGATAGTTGGGCTCGTCGAAGACGAACGCACGCGCAGTGGCGACATCTGGCAGGTCGAGGATGTGCACGCTGCCGGTGGCCGTGTCGCTGCCGGGGCCGAAGGTCGGGCCACGGGCGATCATTTCCGCCGCGTACCGGTCCATGTAGGACCAGTGCTCTTCCAGCAGCTCGTCGCGCAGCGCCGCGGAGTCAGGCCGATCACGGTGATAACAGAAGAACTCCATGCCGAGATTACCTACCACGGACTCGGCGACAGCTACGAGGAGGGCGGGGACAGGCCGGGCATGGCACCTCTGTCAGAGCAGCCCGTGCGGGTGATCACGGTGTCAATAGCGTGCCATTAAGGACGTTCAGTCACGGTCACTCGCGGGCTGTCGGCAATACGGAGCCCAGAGCCTCACCCAGGCGTAGGCCGGGCACGTCTATTCGGGATGCGATGACAGATCGCGCGCAGGCAGACTGTGCGGATGAGCGTGGACACGTCTACGTCGCCGCAGGAGCGAGCCCTCCGCCACGTCGAGGCCCTGTCGTCAGGGGACCCGCTCGACCCTCGGTTGCAGGTGACGCTCAACTTCCACCCTGACCGCTTGGTCGGCGGCCGGCAGATCCTGCTCAGGCTGGCCGACGACGGCGTCTACGTGTCGCAATTCGTCACCGGAACGAGCAACGGGGGACTCACCGCTCATCCCGGCGGCGACCGGTGGCGCTGGGAAAGCAGGATCTTCGGTGGCGCGTACGACCATGCGCCTGCCGAGGAGCGCCCCGTCTACGGTGCGCTGAACTTCCGGCGCAAGTCCATCGGCGCCGCGCCGCGGTTTGGCTCCGCCCACTTCAAGCTGACGGCCGAGACTCTTCGGCGAACCACATTCTGCTACCCAGACAGCTTCTTCGAACCCTCGGCGTTCGGCGTCGCGTCCCGCATGGCGCTGATCGAACTGGCCGAAGCTGACGACCAGGACCTCCTGGACGACTACATCGAGGCGCAGGTGCACGGGCCGGTCAGGCTCGACCGGGACGTGGAGGCCCTGTTCCTCGACCCGAGCTATCGCGGCACGGCCGTGGAGGCTGCGGCCCGCCGGCTTCCGTGCGCCCTGAAGTGGCATTCCGGATTTCGTCTCACGATCGATCATCTGCGGCGCCACCCGAACTACCGGGGACAGGAGTACGTAGCGCTCGGCGCCGAGATCGCGGTCGACGGCCTGCTCGATCCGCGGATCATCGGAGACGCTGCCCGCACTGGACGCTACGACGTGCAGGCGCTGAAGAAGGTCTGGCACTGCGTGGCGTGCTTCGGCTCGCCTCTGCTCCCGGCCGGCGAGTGCTGATCACCGTCTGCTGACCGCCGTCTCGACCTCTCGTCGCGGTTGCGGTGCGCTCGCATTACCCAAGGGAAGCGAAGGCCACGCGATGGTTGGCCAAGCAGCAAAGAAGGTGCGGAACGCTGCCGAGGGCAGCTGATCGGCGCCGCGCCGGGCCGCAGGTCAGAAGCCCACTCCCCCCAACATGATCAATTCCACGAGGTTGGGCGGCGTGCTGCTCGGTGTGAGCCCGGCGAGGTTTGCCGTGATAACGGCGAATCCTTTCGCGGTGTGGGGGCCTCTTATGGGGTGATGGCCACACTGGCGAAGGAGATGGGGATGAGTGACGTCGTGATGCCGACTGTGCGGCTGGCGCTCTTCGGGACCTCGTTTCGGCGGCGAGGGCGTGGACGTGGCTGACCGCTCTTGGGCGAGCACGCAGCTCATTGAGGCCGCACAGGCCGGTGATCGCGAGTCGATCACTGCGGTGCTCCATGGTGCCCATTCTCATGTGCGGCGCTTCGCGGAGCATCTTTGTGCGTCCCCGCAGGATGCCGAAGACGCCGCGCAGGAAGCGCTGATCATCCTCTACCGGAAGATCGGCTCCCTGCGCGCCACCAGGGCACTGGCATCGTGGATGTTCCAAATCGTCCGGAACGAGTGCCTGCGCCGCGCTCGAGTGCTGTTCGAGCGTCCTGACGAGGCCGAAGCCGGTCTGGTGACCTCAGCCGAGGACGAGGTCATCCGGCGTCTGGAAGCCGAACTCGTCGCGAAGGCGATCCAGGAGTTGCCAGATGTTCAGCGCAGAGTATTGATCATGCGGGATGTACTGGGCTACCCGGGGCGGAGCGTCGCAGGGGCGCTCGGCTTGAGTAACGCCGCGATGAAGTCCCAGCTGCACCGGGCCCGCAACAGGCTTCGCCTCAGCTTGGGCGGCACGACCGGCCCCATCGACGGCCGGCATGACCCCGGAACCACCGGCACCTGGCCTGTGTAGACCGCATTTCCACAACCCGAGTTAGAAGGGGAAGCTTCGCCATGCTCGAAACCGGATCGCCCGCACCCGACATAGCGCTGGAGGACACCGACGGCCGGGCCGTCCGCCTGTCCGACTTCCAGGGCAATCATGCCGTGCTGATCTATTTCATGCGGTCGACGTCATGCGCGGTCTGCAACAGGCACGTCCACGACCTCATCCGGCGCCGCAACGAGTTCGCAGCTGACGACGTTCAGGTGCTTGTCGCGGTTCCTGAGGACCGTCAAGAAGCGGCGGCGTGGAAGGCCAAGCGCCAGGTCCCGTTCCCCGTCCTCGTCGGCCGCCGGGGCACCCCGCACGAGATGATCGGCTTGAGCAGAAAGGTCTTCGGCTCCCTGCAGCAGTCAGGCAGCATCCTCATCGACTCCCGAGGCGTCATCCGCCACGCTCACGGCGCGACCATGCCCACCAGCGGCTACGACAAGAAAAGGATCATCGCCGCCGTCCAGGGTCTCCGCACCCGGAAGGGCACCTAGACCAGCCGCCACCTCGTTCCCGAGCTGCGCTACTTCGTCCAAGGCCCCTACCGCACTCGACCTCCGGTTCCTCCCAGGACAGCTGTATCAGCGTCGTGTCGGCGAGCCGCTCATCTTTCGCGGGTAGTCCGGGCATGGATTGCTTGCTCCTTCATTCGATGCCTTTCGACACGTGAGCACGGTTGCCTGTACTTACCGCTGATTCCGGAAATGGTTCACGGCAGGGTTGCGGCCGTCGCCGGCCAACTCGGTGTGCATGGGAAGGCGTGGCGCGGCCAGGTCCGCCAGGCCGAGAGCGACGACAGGAAACGGCCCAGCACCTTCAGCAGGGACGTGGTTGGGTCTGCTCGGGCCGGCTCACGCGGAGACGGTTACGACAAGGCTCTGGCCGAGAGCCCCACCGACCCGTACAAGACCGATGGGACGGGCCTGGATGATGTGGAGATCGCCACCATGGAATAGGTGGACTGCTGCAACAGTCCGCGGTTGCGCAGAGCTTGCCGGGATCTCCCGCCTGCCGAATTCGAGGCGCTGTATCCGCAGAGAAATCAACCCGGCGCTCTCCGCGCCGGAGCCAACTGCCGTGCCATTACCAGGAGATGAAGCTCGCAGGTCAGGGGCCCGCGCCGCCTCCACTGCCTGCCCGAGATCGGCGTTGTGATGCATTGCGAGAGTGGTCACTGGCAGTTGGCCGGATCCTGGCCTTGGCGGTCGAATTCTTTCCGTGTGATCACGACATCAACCCAATCGGGCACCGACCGTTTCTCGTCGTAACGCTGGACCAGCACCGACCCTGGCTTCAGCGTCGCCACACTGTCGGCGGAGAAGCTGACGTAGTTGGTGTTGACCTGGTTGGAGCCCCGTCCCTGATAACCGAATGCGTGATAGGAAACCCCCGGGCGCAGTACGAACGGCTTTGGCTCCACCGTCCAGCCGTCATCGGGGGCGTCCAGCCGGAAGGATGCGCTCTGTCCGTCAAGGGACGGTGCGATGAAGTCCACATCGTCCGCGACCGTTGCGCCTGATGAAGGGCCGGGCATGGCATCCAGCGGGCCCGAGGCGTCCTCGTAATGAGAGATGCTTACGCCTTCAGGAGTCGCTCCCTCACACCATGCCAGGACGACGATCGGATGCCCCTCGGCGTCGACGCTGACTCCGGTCGACCCGGCTATGGGAGGTGAGCAACTCGTAACGCCCATGATCCCGATGATTATCAGCAAGACCCCGCATAAGCGCCTCATATTTGCAGGCTAAGCAGGACCGAATGTTACTGCCATGAGCCGTGATCAGATTGCCGTCCAACCGTATCGGGGCTGTGTGGGGATGGTGAAGGAGGTCGGTTTGCGGTGGGCGCTCATGCGGGAGCCCAGCATGCCGCCGTGCTGACGGCGATTCTCGAATTAGTCACACTTCGGGTTGCGGTACAGGACCGTGCGGAGCCGTTCAAGCAGGCCGATCATGTCCACCTTCAGAGCACCCCATGCCGGGCGACGAGCGTGGCGAGCAGGACCGACGGGCGGAACCGTCGGTCAGCCATGTGGTCGGGTCTGTGAAGCGCTTGTGCTCTCCGCTTTCAGGCCCCCGCCGAATTGTCGGTCGGTCCGGCTAGCCTCTGTTCCTCCAAGGGAACGGGCTAATCCGCTATTCCTTGTCGCGACCGCAAGAGAGGAATCCTGTGGGTCTATTAGGGAGAACTGGACGCCGAATCGGCGGGCCGGTGGTTGTTATCGCCCTGGCGTCCGGCACCTTTGTCCCGGCGGCGCATGCCGCCCCGAAATCATGGAACACCGTGTCCGCCTCCATCGAGGACGCCGACACGCCGCCTGAGCAGGGTGGCGACCCGACTCAGAACCTCGTTCAGAAGCTCACCATCAACTTCGAGCGGATTACCGCGTCGAAGTGCCCGTTGACCTTCAAAATCCACGGCTCCTTCGAGGGGCTTCCCGCCGGCCCGCAGGTTATCCAATATCGCCTCGTCGGCACCGACGAGTGGAAGACCGTCAACGTGCCGGCCGACCACGGAGCCGTGTTCACCACCGTGCTGGAGACGCTCGACTGGGATTGGGAGTGGGACTGGGAGACTACGGCCAAGACCTCGATGCAGATCGAGATCAGACAGCCGAACGGTCTGAAATCCAACACCCTCTACTACTTCAAGTGCGGTTCGCCGGGTGCGGAGGAAACGTTCGGCGCGACCGCCGAGAACATTGGACTGACCGCCAGCGGTGGCCCGCTGGTCGAACTGGTCGCTGACGCCTACCTGGACGCGGTCCAGGCCCTCTCCGGCGCGGAGGTCGCCCTCGTCAGCAGGTACGGGTTCCGGACGGACCTGAACGCGGGGCCGGTCACCTACGAGGAACTGTGGAACACCCGGCCGGCCGGGCTCGCCGTAGACGTGAACGCGATGACCGGCGCGCAGCTCAAGAAGCTGCTGGCGTATCCGAACCCCTCGGGCTGGGTGCTGACCCCGTCGGCCTCACTTCGCTACACGCTGGAGGGTGGCGTCGTGACCGAGATCACGTTGAACGGTGCTCCGGTGACCGACACGCAGGTGATCAAGGTTGCGGCCAATTACACGCTGATGGGCGGCTGGGAGGGCTTCCCCCAATGGGAGGGAAGCACCACTGTCTACCACGGCGGGCCGGACGACACCGGAGCGCTGGCGTCCTACATCGTGAAGAACTCACCGGTCAGGGCGCCGGAGGGGGATCGCGTCACCATTCGATGAGTGACACCCGACCGGTCGGACGGGCATAGCGCCCGACCTCCGGGCTGATCGCCGGGCGGAGCACATTCCGTCCGGCGATTCGTTCTCGGTCAGGTGAGCGCTCGCGTGGAAAGCCGACCGGCCGCAAGGCTGTCCCTCTTCGGCGCTGGCGGCCAGGCCGTTCAGTTTTCGGCGGGCTGGTAGACGAGGGACAGCACACCCGTCTCGAAGGTCGTCGAGGAGGTGAGCTTCATCGGGATCTGGACGCCCTCCTCGAACAGCCGCTGGCCGGTGCCGACCACGATCGGGTGTACGAGCAGGCGGAGTTCGTCGAGCAGGCCGTGTCGCATCAGCGAGCGTACGAGGGTGGTGCTGCCGCTGATGCTGATGCTCTTGCCCGGCTCCTGCTTGAGCTTGGTGATCTCCTCGACGAAGTCGCCGCTGACCAGAGTGCAGTTCTGCCACTCGACCTTGTCGAGGGTCGATGAGACGACGTACTTCTGGATGTTGTTGATGAAGGGGGCGAAGGGGTCGTCCGCCTCGGTCTTGCCCGGCCAGTAGGCCGCCCAGTCCTCGTACATGACCCGACCCATCATCATCGCGTCACTCTCGGACATCTGTGCGCCGATGGCCGCCCCCATCTCGTCGTTGAAGTAGGGGAAGTGCCACTTGTCGGGCGACTCGACGACGCCGTCCAGCGAAATGAAGAAAGCCGCGACGATCTTGCGCATCTCTCGATCTCCTCTGTCTCTCGTTGTGTGACCCACCTTGGCAGCCGACGACTTCTGCTGTCAAGACAAAATTATTTTTCGGTGCCGGGCTCGGATCGGACGTGCCCGCATGGACTGCTCGCCATGGACGCCTCCCGGCCTGTCGGTAGAGGCAGCAGGCGGGACGGACACCTTGGGAGATCAAGGCGGTGGGCAGGGCACGTCCGCCGGAACGCGGCCTCTCCTCCGCCCGTCTCTGGGCGCGCCGAGGCCGGAAGCGGCTACGGACAGCCCGCCGTACCGGCGTGCCGCCCGCCCTCTCAAAGGCCGGTTTTCGTGATGCTGGATAACTCGCGCAGGAGCACGGAGACTTGGGCCGTGATCGACATCACCGCCGACCTCGTACGCACCTTGATCTCCGAACAGTTCCCCGAAGGGGACGGCCTCCCGATCGAGCCCGTTGCCCGCCAAGGCTGGGACAACCGGACCTTCCGGCTCGGGGATCGGTTGTCCGTACGCCTGCCCAGTGCGGAAGGCTACGTAGCCGGCATAGAGAAGGAAGACCGTTGCCTGCCCATCCTGGCCGAGCATCTGCCGCTACCCGTGCCGACACCAGTGGCGACGGGACGCCCGGCCGCTGGGTACCCGTTCCCCTGGTCGGTACGCCGCTGGATCGCGGGAGACACCGTCGAGAGCGCCGCGAACGTCGATCGAATCGACTTGGCACGCGACCTCGGGGGATTTCTCACCGTTCTCCGGAGGATCCCCACGGATCAGGGACCGGCCTGCGGTCGTCACTCCTGCTTCCGAGGCTGCCACCCGAGCGTATACAGCGATGACGTCGAGTATGCCCTCGACAAGGTGGGGCACCTCGTCGATGCCGCCGCCTGCCGGGCCGTCTGGGCGAGTGCGCTGACCTCGGCCTGGCCGTTTCCGCCGACGTGGTTCCACGGTGACCTCGCCGTCGGCAATCTGCTCACCGAGGACGGAAAACTGTCCGCGGTGATCGACTTCGGCACCTGTGGCATCGGCGATCCGGCATGTGACCTCGTCATGGCATGGACCTACTTCGTCGGTGACGAGCGGAAGGTCTTTCGGGAGGCCGTCGGCCTTCCCGACGACACCTGGCGACGAGCACGCGGGTGGGCGCTGTGGAAAGCGCTCATCACCATGTCCGGTTCCGACCCCGAAGGCATTCAGGGTCGGATCCTCATGCACGTCCTTGCGGACCCTGTCATCGACTGATGGGACCGAAATGCCGCCGAACGCCTACTGTGTCGAGCGGGACGTTACCTGCACGAATACACCGGATAGGACGGATGCCTCCGACGGGATCCTCCGGTCCATGAGATCGCGGCTGATCTCCGGCGTAGTGGCCCAGGTCAGCCTCAGCGACGCTCGATCGCTGTCATTACTTCAGGCCGGCTCGGCCTCGGACTGTGCGGCGAGGACCGCGCCGCCGACCGCGGTCGGGAGCCGGGACGGTGCGTTTCTTGTCGGCCGGCGCTGTTATGTTCGCGATCATGGCAAACCGCTCCTACCTCTACTCCGCGGACTCGCTGCCCAGCGAGGAAGACATTCCGAAGCCGGTCCGGTGCATCTCTGAGCACAACTGGAGCATCCCGCTCGCGCACAAGTTGCTGGTCGGACGTGAGACGGCTGTCGTTCCGTCCATGATCTGGAACCCGCGCATCGGCATCGCCGCGGATTTCGCCGGTGGCGCGGAACTGCTCGGAGACCTCCTCCAGGTGGTGGGCCAGGGGATCGCGGACCGCGACTTCGCCGCATGCGTCGACAAGACCATGGCCCACTTGGAGAAACAGCGGGGGAAGTTCTTTCTGCTGGAGACGGGCGAGATCGTCTCGCTCGGCGGCGATGATCCCGAGGATGAGGTACGCCACCTGGTCGCCCACGACATCCCCACTGCCGTGGCCCAGGCCGAAGCGGCGCTCGCGGGCGGCAACGATGAGTGGCTCGCCTCCGTACGTGCCGACTGGCAGGACCACTTCGCATCCTTTTACAGCGAGTGGCTTTACTTCTCCTTCCTGGTTGACTAACCGTGATCGACGCATGCCCGGTACGAGCAGGGGATAGGTATCCGACACCGGACGATGATCGTTGTCGGGCAGGCGGCGGTGCGTCAGCATGAGGCGGTGACCGAGCCATCGCTGCACTCTTCTGGCGCCGAACTCCTGGAGGTTCACCGGCTCCGCCTGGTCGAAGCCCCCGCTCCTCACGTGTCGAGCGAAGATCGACTCGCTTTGGACCGCGCCTGGGAGGAGGCGGTGCGGGCGAACCCGAGCTTCTTCGACGGGCCGGTGGTGGCGTCCGCGGGGCTGACCTGGGAAGGGCCGCACAGCGTGGTCCTCGCCTGGGTGAGGACGACCTACCGGCACTACGCCCTGCGTCGGGTCCCGGGTGCGGCGTCGTGGCTTCCGTCGCTGTTCGTCGCGATTGTGCAGCCGACCGAGGACGGCCGTCTGCTGGCCGGACGGATGTCGCCGACGACGGCCAGTCCCGGTCGCTGGCAGCTACCGGGCGGATCAGTCGAACCGCCGGACGACCATGAGCCCCTCGATGTGGCGGCGCTCCGCCGACATGCCGCCCGGGAGCTGGTCGAGGAGACGGGCATCGACACGGCGTCCGACGACCTGACCCTGTGGGGCGTCACGCGTGGGGAGAACGGGAGCATCGGTGTCCTGTTCCTTGCTCCGTGTCAGCCGGCGGCGCTGCTGCGAAAGCGGTTCGCAGCCCTGGTGTCCGCGGAAACGGCACTGGGGCGTGAGCCGGAACTGGACCGCATCGCCTTTGTGCGCTCCCCCGCCGAGTTGGCCGACCTTGGCGGGGCGCTGGTGGACTACCTGGAGCCGGTCGTCCGCCGGTACGCGGAGGAGCGTTCCGGTGCGATGTCCGATCCGAATCGATCGCTCGATGACGGCGGATGACCCGCTGTCCATGAAGCCCGAGCGCGCGCGGCAGGTCGGCCGGTTCCCGACAAAAGGCTCTCGCGAAGGCCACCACGTGTCCTGGAAAACCCGACCGTGGGGGAGCTCTACTCGTCGCGGCGGGCGATCAGATGCGTGAGAGCGGCCACCTGACGGTAGGGATCCGTACGGCCCGCCCGCTCCTCGCAGGCCAGCAGAGCGGCGAAATCCTCGGGGACGGGCGCGTCGTCCACCTGATCGGTGAAGACGCGTACGCCGTACCAGTTCTCGGTCCGCAACCCGTGGTCGGCGAGCACCGACCGCAGGTCCGACAGCCGATCCGCCCGGGCCGTGACGCCGATGCGGTTGACGTAGGTCATGTCGTCGAACGCCTGACCGGTGCGGGCCCAGTCGCCCGCCAAACCCGGCCGCATCGCCAGGGCGTCGCCGTTCCTGACCAGGAGGGAGACCAGGCCGCCGGGCCTGATCACGTCCGCGATCGATCGCACGACCGGGGCGGGATCGTCGAAGTACATCAGCACGCCATGGCACAGCACCACGTCGAAGGGGCCGTCGGGCAGTTCGGTGGCCGAGCCGTGCACCGTTTCGACCCGCATTCCAGGCGTGATCTCAGCGGTCACCAGGGCCAGCATCTCCCGGGAGGAATCCAGCGCGGTGACGTGATGCCCCCGCGCCGCCATCCGCAAGGTCTGCGTTCCCTGCCCGCATCCGACGTCGAGAATGCGCGCCGGCTGATCCGGAAGGTACGGCGCCAACTGGCGGGTGACCAGTTCCTGGCGTACGGCGTCTCTGAGTTTGCCCAGACGCGCCCGCCATTTCGCCTCACCTGACGCGAATTCCATTCGGCAGCCCTCCAAAGCCGCGTCGTCGACGGCTCATTCCTTGAACGCGAAGGCGATCGCAGGTCACGTACGAGAATTTCTTTTATCCGAATTCATGCCTTCAGATCGGGGACCTTTGACGGGTTGACGCCGTCCCATTCGTCGAGCGGAGCACAGTGCCACTTCCAGTCGACCTGACGCTCGTGGCCGGGGAGGTCGGCGCGGCCGTTGGCCCAAAGCAACATGGTCCACCGGTCCGTGTCGGTGGGAGCCCACGGGAACAGGCGGCGCACGGTGGCGTCACTGAGTTCCGCCGAGGGGGCGAATTCGCGACCGAGACCGTGACCCACGTCCGCCGTGTGAACGAGCATCTCGTCACAGGCCATGGCCGCGAAGCCGGACGCGTCGGCGCGGCCGTGGGGGTGCCATCCGCGGGACTCCGGCGGCATGCCGTCCACGACGCGGGCCAGCACTCCGGCGGCGGATCTCAGCGTGGCGACGAGGTCGATCGCCTCGGACTCCGGACGGACCCGCATCTCCATCGTGTCGAGCACCCGCTCGCCCGCGGCCAGGTCGATGGAGTACCACAGGACGCATTCGCTCATGTGCGCCACCACCTGGGCGACCGTCCACTCCATGCCGGGGATCGGGGCCGTCCAGTCCTGATCCACCACCGAGTCGAGGAAACCCGCGCATTCGTCGGCCACCCGTAGAACAACGCTTCCGTCCATCCCGGCATCCTCGCATACGGCATCGGTGCCCTCAGCCGGCGGAATCGTCCAGTGCGGAGCGGATGTCGAAGCATTCATCGAGCAGTTCCAGCAGGGCCGGCGTACGATCCGGGAAAATCGCGAGGGCCCATTTCTCCACGGCATTCAGGAAACCGAGGAGATCGCGTTGCACGCCACGGAGCAGGCCCGGCAACTCCCTCGCCGGAATATCGATGAAGAGATCCCCCGCCGATCGTCCGTCGTCCGGCCAGACCCGGAACCTGTCGCTCAAGATCTCGATCCACGGCGACGGGTCGTGGCCCAGGAACGGCCAGTAACCCTGGGGCAAGGCGCCCCATTCTCGCCAGTCCTCAAGCCCTGAACAGCACGATGGGCTGATCGTGAGGCCGGTCGCGCTGTCATACACCTGGAGCCCCCCCAAGGGCGACGAGTCGGTCCAGGCTCAGGAGTTCGTCGGCGATTTGAGCAGGGGAAACACCGTCGTCCCAGCCTTCCGGCGTCAGATTGTCGACCGCCAGCGCGTGCAGGAGGGCGCCGATTTCGTCTGCCGTCAGGCGACCGGAAAGAGGGACGTGACCCGCCAGGTCCGCTACGGGCCAGCGGTTGGAGGTCTCAGGTGGAAGGACCTCGATGACCGGTGTGAGCGTGACCATATGGACGTCATTCTAGGATCTGCGGCTTTTCGTGGTACGGCCACGGAAACGCCGCTTTCCGGGGCGAGGAAAGCGGCGTTCGTGTCGTCAACGGGTCATCGGCGGGCATGGCGCTGCCGACCTCGCCATGTCACACCCGCAACGAGTGATCAGCGGTTGTCGGCGATGTGGTTGGCGGCGATGTAGCCGAAGGTCATGGCGGGGCCGATGGTGGAACCGGCGCCGGCGTAGCTGTGGCCCATGACGGCGGCACTGGAGTTCCCGGCCGCGTACAGGCCGGGGATGACCACGCCGGACGGAGAGAGCACCCGGGCCTTGGCGTCGGTGACCATGCCGCCCTTCGTGCCGAGGTCGCCGGGGACGATCTTGAATGCGTAGAACGGCGGCAGCCACAGCGGGGCCAGACAGGAGTTGGGCAGGACCGCCGGGTCGGTGTAGTAGTGATCGTAGGCGCTGTCGCCGCGTTTGAAGTCGAGGTCCTTCCCCTTCAGCGCGAAGCCGTTGAATCGGGTGATCGTGTTCTGCAGGGCCGCGGCGGGGACGCCCATCTTGGCGGCCAGGCCCGAGATCGTGCTCGACCGGACCAGGGTGCCGTTGCTGTACCACTTGTCCGGGAACGGCAGGGTCGGCACGAGATCCTTGAACAGATAGCGGTTCCGGTAGTTCTGGTCGACGACCATCCAGGCGGGGATGTCCGGCGCGGCGGCGTTCTTCTCGTACATGACGTGGACCACGTCGCTGTACGGCGCGGCCTCGTTCACGAAGCGCACCCCTTGCTGGTTGACGATGATGCTGCCCGGGAGGGTGCGCTCGGACAGGCAGAAGTACGGCTCGTCGGGCAGCGGGATCACCGGCCCCCACCAGGAGTCGTCCATCAGCGCGACCTCGGCGCCGGCCGCCAGACCGGCCGCGATGCCGTCCCCGGTGTTCGACGAGGCGCCGACGGTCCAGTCGGTGCCGATGGGCTGCTGCTGGTAGCGGTTGCGCATCTCCCCGTTGTGCTCGAAGCCGCCCGACGCGACCACGACCCCGTACTTGGCCCGGATGAGGGTCTGCGTGCCGTTGCGCGTGACCAGTACGCCCGTTACACGGCCCGCGTCCACGCGGAGATCGACGAGCGGCGTGTTCAGCCAGACCGGGACGCCGGCCTGCAGCAGTCCGGCCCGCAGCGCTCCGGCCAGCGACTGCCCCATGGTGAGCGGCTTGACGCCCTGAGCGGCGGCCTTGAGCCAGCGGTCGTACGTTTCGAGCGCGATGGCCGCGCCCTTGACGTTCACCAGGGCGAGATTGAGCCATTTGTAGTCACCGCTGAACACCACCTGTCCGTTCGGAACCGGGATGTACGCGGGATTCAGGTTGGCCAGTTCCGCGCCGAGGAGGTTTCCGTCGAACATGTCCGGCTCGATGGATCGGCCGTTCGCCAGGCCGCCGGGTAATTCCGGGTAGTAGTCGGAATAGCCGTCCATGAAACGGAAGCGCAGCGGGCTGTTCCGCATGACGAACGAGATCATGTTGGGGCCGTTGTCGAGAAACGCGGCCTGCCGGTCCGCGGGGACCTCGCTGCCGACGACCGCCGACAGGTAAGCCGCGGCTTTGGCCCGGGTGTCCGGCACGCCCGCGGCGAGGATCACTTCGTTGTTCGGAATCCAGATGCCCGCTCCCGAACGGGCCGCCGAGCCGCCGAATTTGGCCGCTTTCTCGACGACCAGCGTGTTCAGCCCCCGCTTGGCCGCGACCAGCGCCGCGGTCATCCCGGCCGCGCCCGCCCCGACCACGACGACGTCGTATTCCGGTGCGTCGGAGGTATCGGCGTGAGCGGCGACACTGCCGAGAATCCTTGAGCCGAACGCGATCCCGACCCCGGCGGCGGCTGCGCCGCGGAGAACCTCCCGGCGGGTCGGTTGAGAACGGTGTGCAGGCATGGAGAGACCCTTCGCGTTAAGAGAGCGACCGCGGCGGCACCCCACGTTCGGGTACCCGCTGGTCAAGAGCATGATCTGGCGCCGCCGACCAATCATGCGCTTGGTTGGTATAGCTGTCAACGACGAACCGGGGCCGATCTCGGCGAACCCGGATTCCGATTCGCCACCCGATCCGTCCGAGCTCGGACCATTCCCGGAAAAGCGGCGGAACGATTTCGCGGAAACGACCGTCCGATCACTTGACCGTGCTGTTAATACGCCCGCTGAAAGAGGTCGGCAGTGGTGCTCTTCGGCGACGACCCGCCCCCTCTCGTGATCGACGCCCGACGCGCGCGGGAACGGGGACACCGGATCTACGTCGCCCGGATCGTCTCCGAGATCAAACGCCCTGGTGAGAGCGCGACGGTCTGGGACATCGCCGAGGAGATCGAAATCATCGAGCAGGAGGGATGGCGGCTCGATCGCATGGTGGAGAGCATCCACGGCTCCTCCATGCTGCGCGAGCGCCAGGCGTTCACCTGCCTCTTCCGGCGGGACGGCTGACCGCTCGGATCGCCCGCCTCCGCGGTTCTGCACCGCACCGATCTTGGATAGCGTCGGTGTCATGCGGCTTCACGTGGGATGTGCGATGTGGACTCACGCGCCCTGGCAGGGGCGCTTCCTGCCGCATCCGCTGCCCCCTGGCGAGCGCCTGCGCGCGTACGCGACCTGGTGCAACGCGGTGGAGGGCAACACGACCTTCTACGCGACGCCGGCGAGGAGCACGGTGGAGTCGTGGGCCGGGCAGACCGATCCCGGCTTCCGCTTCGTGATCAAGCTGCCCAAGACGATCACGCATGAGCGCCGCCTCACCGGCGTCGACGAGGAACTTCGTGCGTTTCTCGACACGATGGAGCCGCTGGGGCCGCGGATCCACGCCCTCTGGATCCAACTGCCGGGTTCGTTCGGTCCGACCGACCTCGGCGCCCTGGCGGGCTTTCTCCGCGGGCTCCCCCACTCGCACAGGTACGCCGTCGAGGTCCGCCACCGCGCGTTCTTCGACGACGCGCGATCCGCGCGGTTTCTCGAAAGGGCCCTCGCCGGCGTCGATGCCGAGTGGATCCCGTTCGACACCACCGCCCTCTTCCAGCGGCCGCCGACCAGCGACGCCGAACGCGACGCGTGGACGAAGAAACCCCGGGTGCCGCGCCGTTCGTCCGCCCTCACGGAGCGTCCGATCGTCCGCTACATCGGCCGGGACGACACCGCCAGTACGGTCGAGGGCTGGAGGCACTGGATCGACACGGTCGTGGAATGGCTGCGCGAGGGCCGTTCGCCGACGGTGTTCGTCCACACCCCCGACAACGCCGACGCGCCGGAGCTCGCCCGTCGCTTCCACGACGAGGTGCGGGAGCGGCTGCCCGAGGTCGAGCCGCTGCCCGAGCCCATGCCGTCCGAGCCGCTGACTCTCTTCTGACCAGGGCACGGACTTCGCGTTCAACTGGTTCTTCAGAGAGCGACAAGTGCAGATCGGTACCTTCTGGGCATGGCCCAACGATCTTTCGTTCTTGCCCTGGTGGCCGTCGCCGTACTGGCCGCCCCCACCGCTGCCTCCGCCTCCGCCGCGACCGCAGCCTCGGCGGCTTCAAGCCGTGACTTCTCTTTCCGCGGGATGAATCTGAAGCTCCCCTCCGGCTGGAAGGCGCACCGTGACGGCGACAGCATCGTGGTCGTGACCGGAACGTGCGCGAACCCGGAGCCTTTCGCGTCGAACTGCCAGTCGTTCTGGGTGTTCGGTCCGAAGGCGTTCACCAATCTCCCGGTAGGGGGCGGTTCCCTCACCTATACCGGCAAGTGGCAGTTCCACCCCTTCAGCGGCGTGGTGCCCTGCCCCTTCAACCCCAAAACGAGCTGGTACCAGGGGGAGAAGCCGAGCTCGACGGGCCTGCGCCAGGTCGGCCGCGGCCACAAGGCGCTGTACAACGCCTGGCCCAACCGGTGCGTGACGAACAACGGCGCCCGGCAGACGATGCGCTTCACCCAGCGGGAGTGGTTCCTGCCCACATCGAAGATCCTCATCGTGGACGTCTGGAACACTCCGGGACTGTCGGGCGTGCTCAAGCGGGCCACCTGGAGCTGACCGAGCCGGGCCGGGGTTAGGGGTGATTTGTCACACCCTGTCGGTACGGTCGCCTCATGGAGGACGACCTCGGAAACGGCCTCATCTGGTGGTCCACCGACCGTGCCACGGTGGGGTTGGTCGTGCGCGACGGCGTGGTGGTCGAGGCCCCGCCGTACGCGCGGCGCTGGGCGCAGGGGCGTGACGCCGGAGAGGTCTACCGCAAGGGAGAGGGGCGCGAAGGCGTCACGGTCGCCTGGATCCCGGCGGACGAGTCCGTCACGGCACCTTGAGGAAACCCGCGCCGGGCAGGCGCCGCCCCGCCGTACCCCGTCCGGCCGACCGCAGGGCGCCCCGCGTGCGGGACGCCCTGCGCCGCTCGTTCACCCTGCGTCGTGCCGGAGCACCTCCGCCGCTCCGGAGCCGGCATGCCGTACGCGCGAGGGGTCGGCGATGTCACCGCGCGGTGGCGGGCTCCTCCTGCTTCGTCGCCTCGGACAGGTCCACGGTCTCCCGCAGCTTGACCGGCTTGAGGAAGAGGGCGGCGACGATGCCGACCACCGCGATGCCCGCGGAGATCAGGAAGATGTGCCCGGTCGCGTCGCCGTACGCCGCGCGCACGATCTGCTTGATCGGCTCGGGCAGGGCCGCGATGTTCAGGCTGCCGGTCCCGGAGCCGGTCGGCTTGACGCCGATCTTGGCCAGGCCCTCGGCGATGTTGGTCGCCACCTTGTCGGCGAGGACGGCGCCGAGGACCGAGACGCCGATGGTGCCACCGAGTGAGCGGAAGAACGTGATGGCGCCGCTGGCCGCGCCCAGTTCGCGCAGCGGGACGGTGTTCTGGATGGCCAGGACGAGGTTCTGCATCGACATGCCCACCCCGATGCCGACCAGCATCATGGAGCCGCCGATGAGCACGAGCGACGTCTCGTGGTCGATCGTGGACAGGCACAGGAAGCCGACGGTGAGCACGATGGACCCGACCACGATGTACGGCTTGATCCGCCCGCTCTGGGAGATGAGCCGTCCCGAGATCGTGGACGACACGAGCACGCCGAACATCATCGGGATGGTGAGCAGGCCCGCCTCGGTCGGGCTGTAGCCGCGGCCGATCTGGAAGTACTGCCCGAGGAACACCGAGCCGCCGAACATCGCCATGCCCACGGCGAGGCTGGCCAGGATGGCGAGGGCGGGGGTGCGCATCCGCACGATGTGCAGCGGCACGACCGGCTCCTTCACCCGGGACTCGACCAACGTCGCGAGAACAAGGATGATCACCGCGCCGCCGACCATGACGGCCGTCTGCCACGACAGCCAGTCGAAGGAACCGCCGACGAAGGTGACCCAGATGAGCAGGAGGCTGACGCCCGCGGCGATCAGGGTGGCGCCGGCGTAGTCCACCTTGGCGTCGGGCCGCCGCACCGTCGTGATCTTCAGCGTCTTGTGCAGCAGGACGAACGCGATCAGCGTGAACGGCACGGCGATGAAGAAGCACCACCGCCAGCCGAGCCAGGAGGTGTCCGCGATCAGGCCGCCGAGCAGCGGGCCGCCGACGGTCGCGACCGCCATGACACCGCCCAGGTAGCCGTTGTACTTGCCGCGCTCCTTCGGGGGGATCATCGCGGCGATGATCACCTGGACGAGGATCTGCAGGGCGCCCATGCCGAGCCCCTGGAAGGCGCGGAAGGCGATGAGCTGCCCGGTGTTCTGCGCGAAGCCCGAGGCCAGCGAGCCGAGCAGGAAGATCACGATCGAGATCTGCAGCAACGCTTTCTTGCTGAACAGGTCAGCGAGCTTGCCCCAGATGGGCGTGGACGCGGTCGCCGCGAGCAGGGAGGCGGTGACGACCCAGGTGTACTGCGACTGCGTGCCGTTGAGGGCGCCGATGATCTGGGGGAGCGCCACCGACACGATGGTGCTGCTGATCATGGCGACGAACAGCACCAGGAGGAGGCCGCTGAGGGCTTCCAAGATCTGCCGGTGGGTCATCTGTGCCGGGCCTGGCGGCGAAGCGGTCTGCGCGCTCAAGAACTGCCTCCGTAGCAGGTGGAGTGGGGATGCGAGCGATCGCATAATATATGCCCACTGAGCAACTTTGCTCAGTGGGCATATATTCCCTGGGCGCTAGGATTGCCGGAACATGGACACGACGGTGGGGCTGCGCGAGCGCAAGAAGGCCGAGACCCGGCAGGCCGTCCACGAGGCCGCCATGCGGCTCACGGTTGAGCACGGCCTGGACAACGTCACCGTCGAGGCGATCGCCGACGCGGCCAACATCTCCCGGCGTACGTTCTCGAACTACTTCGCCGGCAAGGAGGACGCCCTCCTGTACGGCGAGCAGCGCCGCGTCTGGTCCTTGGTCGAGGCGTTCCGCGAGCGGCCGGCGGAGGAGCCCACGTGGCAGGCGCTGCTCAACGCGGCACGCGGCCTCTACGAGGAGATGGGCGAGCCCAACCGCGAGTGGGCGATCCAGACGCGGCTCGTCAAGCAGCACCCGTCTCTGCTGGCCAGGCAGATGGCCAACCACATCCGCGTCGAGCGGGAGCTGGCGCGGGCCATCGCCGAGCGCGAGGGGCTGGAGCCCGGCGCCTCGCGGCCGCGCGTCCTGGCGGCCGCGTTTCTGATGGCTCTCCGCATCGCCGCCAATCTCTGGATCGACGGTCAGTCGGACGAGTCCCGGCCGCGCAGCCTCATCGAACTGGCCGAAGAGGTCCTCGCCGAGGTCGCCCAGCCGTTCCAGTAACGGTCCCAGACGGGATCGGGGCCCCGTTCCCGCGTGGGAACGAGGCCCCGGTGGGGACGCCGCGCTCACATGAAGTAGCGGAGCCAGACGTAGATCCAGGCCAGCACGGTGCTGAGGATCGTGACGACGATGCCGTACTTCGTGAACTGCCAGAACGAGATCCGGTGACCGGTCCTGGCCGCGATGCCCATCGCCACGACGTTGGCGCTCGCGGCCACCGCCGTGCCGTTGCCGCCGAAGTCGGCCCCCAGGGCGAAGGCCCACCACAGCGCCTGCCCGATGCCCGCGTCCGGCGCCTGGGCGACCAGCCCCTCGACGACCGGCGTCATGGTGGCGACGTACGGGATGTTGTCGAAGAACGCGCCGAGCACGGCCGAGCCGAACAGCAGGGAGGTCGCCGCGCCGAAGAAGTTGTCGCCCACGGCGCCGATCGCCCACGTGCCCACGGCCGAGATGACCCCGGTGTGGACGAGCCCGGCGACCATGACGAACAGGCCCATGAAGAACACCAGAGTGGGCCACTCGACCTCGCGGAGCACCTCGGGGACGTCCGGGCGGGCCACCATGATCATCAGGCCGGCGCCGACCAGGGCGACGATCGAGGGCTCGATGTGGACGACCGCGTGCAGCCCGAAACCGGCGATGACGAGCCCGAGCACGACCAGGCAGCGCGCCAGCAGGCGCGGGTCGGTGATGGCCCGCCGTTCCTGCAGCGCCATCACCGACGCCACATGGTCCGGGTTGTACTGGAACGACTTCCGGAACAGCACGCCGGTGAGCATCACGAACGCCACGAAGATCACCACGACGATCGGCGTCATGTGGACGAGGAAGTCGTTGAACGTCAGCCCGGCCCGGCTGCCGATGATGATGTTGGGCGGATCGCCGATCAGCGTGGCCGCGCCGCCGATGTTCGAGGCGAGGACCTCCGCGATGAGGTACGGCTGGGCGGGGATGCGCAGCCGGTCGCAGACCAGGACGGTGACCGGCGCGACCAGCATGATCGTGGTGACGTTGTCCAGGAACGGCGAGGCCACCGCGGTGATGACCATCAGCATCACCATGAGCCGGTACGGCCGGCCGCGTGACTTCTTGGCCGCCCAGATGGCCAGGAAGTCGAACAGTCCCGTCTGCTTGATGATCCCGACAATGATCATCATGCCGAGGAGGAGGAAGACGACGTTCCAGTCGATGCCCTCGTGCTCGGAGAAGAAGACCTTCGCCCCGGGGATCAGCCCGAGGACGGCCATCGCCCCCGCCGCGACGAGCACGACTTTGACTTTGTCCACCTTCTCCGTGGCGATGAAGAAGAATGCGACGACGAAGATGGTGAGCGCGGCGACGGAGGTCATCCGGTCCACCCCGGCGGGCCCGCCGGCGCGACGGTCGCGGCGCGGGCCGCGGGGCGCGCGGTCGGTACGGCTGGGCGGAGTGACAAGGCGCGCCGGAACGGCGTCGCCGCGGAAGACGCGGAAGAGCGGTGCACGAGATGGCCTCCGAACGATATGCGGGCATGCGCCACCCACCGCGCCGCCGATTCACGGAGCGGCGTGAGTCCGTGCGCGAGCGGGAGTCTGTGCGCGAGCGGGAGTCTGTGCGCGAGCGGGAGTCCGTGCTCGAGCGGGAGTCCGTGCTCGAGCGGGAGTCCGTGCTCGAGCGGGAGGACGGCCGTGAGCGGCCGGGCCACGCCGGACCACGGGGACCGGTCCTGGACGTGGCCCGGACGCGCGCGAACGCCCCAGGGGCGGACAGCCGTCGACGCCTGGGTGGCGGTGTTTTCAGGGATTCAGGGTGAGATGCAGGGTGAACAGCTCGGGGAGCGGTTTCAACGGCGCCGGGTCAGACGTCCGAGTCCGAGACGGCCATGCCGGTGAGCAACCCGTCCAGCGTGATCGCTCCGGCGAGTACACCCGAGCGGTCCACCACCGCCACGAGGGGGCTGCGCATGGACGCCATCACGGCCGCCACCTCGAGGAGCGTCGCGTCCAGGGCCACGATCACGGGCCGGAGCGACTGCGGCGGCAGGCAGTCGCCCACCGTGCGGGCGCCGAGCTCCTGCCAGAAAATGTCGGCGTGCGCCTCGTCCACCGTCCGGGCGAGGGCCGGATCCTCCTGGTACGTCCGCGGAACCGCCAGACGGAGCACCTGCGTCCCGGGCAGCACCACGCGCGGGCGGCCCATGCCGTCCACGACGATGAGTCCCGGCAACCGGCCGAGGGTCATCACCCGAACCGCCCTGGTCACCGGGTCGCCGACGGTGACCGTCGGCAGTTGTACCGCTATGTCACGTGCCCGCATGTCACCGTCCCCTCGCCTCTCCTTCTCCGGCCGCCGTCGCCGTACGGGCCGGTCATGACTTCTCCGCGAGCTCGGCGAGCCGCCGTTCGAGTACGGCGAGCCGGTCGGAGACGGACCGGTCACCCAGGATCGCGGCGACCTGGTCGGCCTCGTCCCGGTCCATGACGATGGTCTGTCGCGGCACGTCCGGGTCGCCCGAGGGTTCGTAGATCAGCAGTGAGCGCCGCTCGTCGTCGTCGACCATGACGCCGAAGCGCTGGCCGGCGCGCGTCCCGCAATGGTGCAGCACGCCGACGCCGGGGACGGTGGTGCGGGTGATGTCCATTTCCGTTGTGTCTCCGTTCCTCGTCCCTGCTGGTGGCCGGGGTGACGTCAGCACGTTGATCGCGCCGCTGAGGTCATCGCTCTCCTCTCCGGCACCGGGGGCGTGTGGCGGCGGGAGCCCGGGCACCCGCCGCCTCAAGTCTTGCCGCGCGCGGCCCTGGGCACCATCGGGTCCAGCACCCATCCCGGGTGGGGGACGGCATGTAGAAACCGCAGATGGGAGGGCGCGGCACCCGCGCCCGGATACGCGAGGGGCCGGATGGACAAACACTCCTCGCCGCCACCACGGTGGGGATATGAGCAATTTCGCCGACCGGCAGACGGGCGGGCCGCCCCAGGCGTCCCGCTCGCGGTGGAGGGCCCCGCGCACGCTGTTCTGGCGGCTCTTCATGATCAATGGCTTGGTCTTCACCGCGGGCACGCTGATCCTCGCGGTCTCCCCCGCCACCGTCTCGTCCCCGGTCCTTTTGAAAGAGGTACCGGTCCTGACGGTTGGGCTGGCGGTGATCCTCGGCGCGAACGCGGTGCTGCTGCGGGCGAGCCTCGCGCCGCTCGGCGCGCTCGCGACGCTGATGCAACGGGTCGATCTGCTGCGGTCCAGCGGCGACCGGCTCGCGCTGCGCGGCACCGGCGACCTGACCCACCTGGTCGAGACCTTCAACGCCATGCTCGACCGCCTGGAGGCCGAGCACAACACCAGCAGCGCGCACGCGCTGGCGGCCCAGGAGGCCGAGCGCGGCCGCATCGCCAGGGAACTGCACGACGAGATCGGCCAGACCCTCACGGTCGTGTTGCTCGGGCTCAAGCGCGCCATCGACCGCGCGCCGGAGGACCTGCGCGACGACCTGCACGCGGTCCAGGAGACGGTCCGCTCCAGCCTGGACGAGGTACGGCAGATCGCCCGCCGGCTCCGGCCCGGCGTCCTGGAGGACCTGGGCCTGCTCAGCGCTCTCAGCGCCCTCGCGACGGACGTCGCCCAGGTCAGCAAGCTGTCGGTGGTGCGCAGGACGGATCCCGCCCTGCCCGCCCTGTCCGGGGACGTCGAGCTCGTCATATACCGGATCACCCAGGAGAGCCTCACGAACGTGACCAGGCACGCCGGGGCCACCCGGGTGGAGCTGTCGCTGACGGCCGAGCCCGGCGCCGTGGTCCTGCGCGTCGCCGACAATGGCCGGGGCGGGGTGCTCCAGGAGGGCGCGGGCATCCGGGGCATGCGCGAACGGGCGCTGCTCGTCGGCGCGTCGCTGACCATCACCTCGCCTCCCGGAGAAGGCACGGAGATACGGCTCGTCATTCCCGTCCCGGCGGAGAAGACGGCGGAAATCACGGCGGAACGGAGTTGACCCGGTGGACACGCCCACGACCCGGATCCTGCTGGCGGACGACCATGCGCTGGTGCGCCAGGGCCTCCGGCTGATCATCGACGCGGAGCCCGACCTCACGGTCGTCGCGGAGGCGGCCGACGGCGCCGAGGCGGTCGAACGCGCCTCGGAGAAGGAGGTCGACCTGGCGATCCTGGACATCGCGATGCCGCGCATGACCGGGATCCAGGCGGCGCGCGAGATCTCCCGGCGTGCCCCCGGCATCCGCATCCTGATGCTGTCGATGTACGACAACGAGCAGTACTTCTTCGAGTCGCTCAAGGCGGGCGCGTCCGGCTACGTGCTGAAGTCGGTCGCCGACCGCGACCTGCTGGAGGCGTGCCGGGCGGCCATGCGCGGAGAGCCGTTCCTCTATCCGGGCGCGGTGGCCGCGCTGATCCGCGACTATCTGCAGCGCGACCGGCAGGGCGAGGCCGTGCCGGACAGCATCCTCACGCCGCGCGAGGAGGAGATCGTCAAGCTGATCGCCGAGGGGAACTCCTCCAAGGAGATCGCGGAGACACTCGTCATCAGCGTCAAGACCGTCGACCGGCACCGCGCCAACATCCTGCAGAAGCTCGGCATGCGCGACCGGCTCGAACTGACCAAGTACGCCATCCGGGCCGGGCTGGTCGAGCCCTGAGGGCGCGCGGACAAGCGCGCCGCCCGGCACCCTCGTAACCGGTGCCGGGCCCTTCCCGTATGGGGACGGGGCACGACGGAAGAACACGGAACAAGGCGACGACAAACCGAGGGGAGTACTGATATCCTCAACCCTCTATGCCATCGGGCAACAAACACCACACCCAACATTAGGATGATATCAAAGCCATGGCGAGTGGTCAAGTCGCACAAGCGCTCCTGGAAGAACAGTCCTACGTCTCCATGCTCTACGACCGGCTCGACACCGTACGGGGACGCGCCGAGGTGGCGCTGACCACGGTCCTGGCCCGCGGCGGTGGCGGCACCCGCCAGGCCCGCATCGAGCGCGAGGTCTCCGCGGACGAGCACTCCCGGCGCCTCGCACAGCTCTCCGGCGTCGAACGCGGCCTGTGCTTCGGCCGGATCGACGACTCCGGCGGCGAGACCTACTACATCGGCCGGATCGGGCTGCGCGACGACGAGCACGACTCCGTCCTCATCGACTGGCGGGCCCCCGCGGCGCGGCCGTTCTACGTCGCCAGCCCCAGCGACCCGGGCGCCCTCGTCCGCCGCCGGCACATCCACACCCGCGGCCGTACCGTCACCGGGCTGGACGACGAGGTCTTCGACCTCGACCGGATGGACGACCACGACCGCAGGAACCTCGTCGGTGAGGCGGCCCTGATGGCGGCGCTGCGCCGCGGCCGTACCGGGCGGATGGGCGACGTCGTCGCCACGATCCAGACCGAGCAGGACCGGGTGATCCGGTCCGGCCTGGGCGGGGCGCTCGTGGTCCAGGGAGGGCCGGGCACCGGCAAGACCGTCGCCGCCCTCCACCGGGCGGCCTATCTCCTCTACGCGCACCGCGCCACACTCGAGCGGCGAGGGGTGCTCGTGGTCGGCCCGAACGCCATGTTCAGCCGCTACATCAGCCAGGTGCTGCCCTCGCTCGGCGAGACCGAGGTCGTCCTGTCCAGCGTCGGCGAGCTCCACCACGGCGTCCACGCCACCGTGGACGACGCCCCCGCCGTCGCCGAGGTCAAGGGCGACCTGCGGATGGCCGAGGTGATCGAAGCCGCCGTACGCGACCGCCAGCGCGTCCCGGAGGGCGATCTGGAGGTCCTGATCGACGTGCGCACGTCCATCCGCGGCGGAGTCGAGGTCGTCGTCGAGCGGATGGCGCTGCGCCTCGACCACGACGCCTGCGTGCGCGCCCGCGACCGGGCCCGCGCCCTCGGCCGACCGCACAACATGGCACGCCGGACCTTCGTCAACAAGGTGCTGATGGGCCTCGCCGTGGACGAGGCCAGGCAGCTCGACCGGCCGTACGACGAGGAGGACCTGCGCTACGCGCGCGAGGCGCTCTGGGGACAGGCGTCGGTCCGCGCGGCGCTGGAGGAGCTGTGGCCGTACCTCACGCCGGAGCGGCTGGTCGGCGAGCTGCTCTCGGACCCCGACCGGCTGCGCGCCGCGACGGCCGGCCTGCTTCGCGACGAGGAGCGTGACGCGCTGCTCCGCCCGGCGGGCTCCCCCTGGACGATCGGGGACGTGCCCCTGCTCGACGAGGCCGCCGAGCTCCTCGGCGAGGACGATGCCGAGGCCAAGGCACGTGAGCGGGCGGCGGCCGAGGAACGCGACGACGAGGAGGCCTACGCCAGGGGCGTGCTGGAGATCGCCGACCTCACCGAGCTGATGGACGCCACCGCCCTCGCCGCCCGGCACCACGACGGCGGTCCGGCTGTGACCACCGCCCAGCGGGCGCTGGCCGACCGCTCCTGGGCGTACGGACACGTGATCGTGGACGAGGCGCAGGAGCTGTCCGCGATGGCCTGGCGCGCCGTCATGCGCCGGATCCCGGCCCGGTCCCTCACCGTGGTCGGCGACATCGCCCAGACCGGATCCGCCGCCGGAGCCCGCTCCTGGGCCGAGATGCTCGACCCGTACGTCGCGGGCCGCTGGCGCGAGGAGCGGCTGCTGGTGAACTACCGGACGCCCGTGGAGATCATGGACGTCGCCGCCGACGTGCTGAAGGCGGTCGCCCCGGATCAGGAGCCTCCCGTCTCAGTACGGGACGGCGAGGCGCGCCCGCGCGCCGTGCCGTACGAGGGGACGGACCTGCGCGCCCTCGTCGAGGAGGAGCTGGAGGCGATCGGGGACGGCCGGCTCGCGGTGCTCGCCCCGGACGCCCGGCACTCGGAGATCGCCGCGCTCTTCCCCCAGGAGGGCGACGATCCGCTGGAGGCGCCGGTCGCCGTGCTCACCGTGAACCGGTGCAAGGGCCTGGAGTTCGACGCGGTGGTGGTCGTCCGGCCCGCCGAGATCCTCGCGCAGTCCCCCAAAGGCGGCCAGGACCTGTACGTCGCGATCACCAGAGCCACCCGGCGGCTCACCGTGCTGTACGACGGCGACCTGCCCGGCATGCTCGCCCAGTTGGCCCGCGACGACCGGCGGACGGACTGAACCCTGGCGCTGCGCGGAACGCCCGGCATGGCGCGGGACATGAGAACGGGCCGCGCGCCCCAAGGCGCCGGCCCGTGAGTGGTAGCGGCCGGCGCTCGGAGCGCCGGCCGTACGCACTACTGGATCTTGCCTGCGATCTCGTCGGCCTTGCCGCCGGCCTTCGCGCCGGCCTGCTGTGCCTTGCCACCGGCCCTGGCACCGGCCTGCTCGACCTTCTCGCCGGCCCACCTGGTGGTCTCCGCGGTGGTCTCCTTCATGCTCTCGGCCCACCGACCGGACCTGTTCCGGTACATCACCGCGCCGGCCACGCCGATCGCCAGACCGGCGAACAGCATCAGCATCGGCCAGCGGCGCCGGGTCCGGGCGAGGGGGCCGGGTTCGACCCGCCGGGCCGCTTCGTGGAGAAACGAGCTCACGCGAGGGGCGATCTCGTCCTCGATGGTGCACGCCGCCTGTTCCAGCTTCGGCGCCGCCCACACGCGGGCGTCGGTGATGCGCGTCACGGTGACGTCGCGCGCGTTCCCCACCATCGGAGGCACCTTGCCCACCATGGGCGTCATCTTGCCCACCATAGGGCTGACCTTGCCCGTGACCGGGCTCATCTTGCTGACCATCGGACGCATCTGGGCCTTCATGCGGCCCTTCATGCCGCCCAGTCCCCTCCGCGGCATCCGTACATTGACACGGTTCCTTCTGAGTGTCAGGGACACGACAAACCTCCCCGTTGTTGGGGCCCCGTGACGACCCTCTTCCCGTGTCAAAGCGGCTCAATCATGACGCGGTCCCCCCAGGCGGGGTCGATACGCTGTTCACCGAAGTTCAACGAACAACCGATACCTGCACGAAAAGGGGGCGGCCCTCGTGGCTGAGAACCTCATCGCGAACCTTCGCACCAACCATGGCACCATCCGGGTCAAGCTCTTCCCGTACCTGGCGCCGAAGACCGTGCGCAACTTCGTCGAACTGGCCGAAGGCACCCGGGAGTGGACCCACCCCGAGACCGGCGAGAAGACCACCGCCAAGCTGTACGACGGCACGATCTTCCACCGCGTCATCAGCGGCTTCATGATCCAGGGCGGCGACCCGCTCGGCCAGGGCATCGGCGGCCCCGGCTACAGCTTCGACGACGAGATCCACCCGGAGAACATCTTCAACCGGCCCTACCTGCTCGCCATGGCCAACGCCGGCAAGCGCTTCGGTCAGGGCACCAACGGCTCGCAGTTCTTCATCACGGTCGCCCCCACGCCGCACCTCAACCAGGGCCACACCATCTTCGGCGAGGTCATCGAGGGCACCGAGGTCGTCGACTCCATCGCCAAGACCCCGACCGGCCGCCAGGACCGGCCCGTCAACGACGTGGTGCTCGAGGAAGTCACCATCGAGCGTTCGTGAAAAACGGCTTATAGGCTAGGAGGCCGTGGACACGCCCTTCGGAAGGACTCCATGACCTCCCAGCCACCGCCGATGCACCCGGGGGCGGAAGCCGCGCCGACCTGCTACCGCCACCCGGAGCGCGAGACATACGTGCGTTGCCAGCGCTGCGAGCGCTCCATCTGCCCTGACTGCATGCGCGACGCCGCCGTCGGCCACCAGTGCGTCGAATGCGTCCAGCAGGGCAACCGCGGCGTCCGGAACGCCCGCGGGATGTTCGGCGGGGCCGTGGTCACCACGCCACGCGTGACCTGGGCCCTGCTGATCGTCAACGTGCTCGCCTACCTCGCCGAGATCGCCGACCCCGAAGGGGTCATCGGGCGCTTCGCGACGTGGTCCTACGGGATCTACCAGGGCGAGTGGTGGCGCCTCATCACCGGAGCGTTCCTGCACGCCCCGCTGACGTCCAGCTGGTCCCTGTCCCACATCCTCTTCAACATGTGGGCGTTGTACGCCATCGGCCCCACGCTGGAACGGCGGCTCGGCTCACTCCGCTTCGCCGCGCTCTACCTGCTGTCCGCGCTCGGAGGCTCGGTCGCCGTCTACCTCTTCGGCGACGTCGCCGTCGGCGCGTCCGGCGCGATCTACGGCCTGTTCGGCGCGCTCTTCGTGGTGTCCAGGAAGCTCGGCTTCGACGCCCGCGGAGTCCTCTGGCTGATCGGGATCAACATCGTCCTGACCTTCGTCGTCTCCGGGATCAGCTGGCAGGGCCACCTCGGCGGCCTCGTGACCGGCACCGTCGTCGCGGCCGCCTTCGTCTACGCCCCGCGCGGATCCCGGAACGCCGTCCAGCTCTCCGCCGTGGTCGCCCTGCTCACGATCATGGCGGTGATCCTGCTGACCTTCCCGCCGCACGTCGTAATCGCGTGATCTCGTCCACAGGTGTGGATAAGCCTGTGGACAACGATCGCCGTCAGCGCCAGCGTGTGGAAAGGATCACACCGAAGATGATCGCGCCGAAGCCGATCAGCAGGTTCCAGTTGCCCAGAGCCCCCAGACCCGGCACGTCCGGCGCGATGTAGTACACCGCGATCCAGGCGATCCCAATGATCCAGCACACGACCATCAGCGGAGCGAGCCACCGGGGGCTGACCTTCACCGTCTGCGCCTTCTGCGGCGGCGTGTAGACGGCCTTCTTACGGATCTTGGACTTCGGCACGGCAGTTCCCTCGTTAGTGGGCGCAGTTCCGAGTAAGGATAGTCTGCATGGTCGACCGACCGCGATTCCCCGCACGTGTCCTCGTGGTGGACAACCACGACAGCTTCGTCCACACCATCGTGCAGTATCTGTGCGAACTCGGAGCCGACTGTGACGTCCGGCCGCGCGACGACGTCACCGTGGACGACGCCGACCGGTACGACGGCGTGCTCGTCTCCCCCGGCCCCGGCACTCCGGAAGCCGCCGGAGTCAGCGTCCCCATGGTCCGCCACTGCGCGGAACGCGGCCTCCCCCTGCTCGGCGTCTGCCTCGGCCACCAGGCCATCGCCGTCGCGTACGGCGGCACCGTCGGTCGCGCCCCCGAACTCATGCACGGCCGCACCAGCGAGATCGACCACGACGGCAAAGGCGTCTTCGCCGGCATCCCGTCGCCGGTCACCATGACGCGCTACCACTCCCTCGCCGTGATCGACGTACCGCTCGTGCTCGAGGTCAGCGCCACCACGCCCGAAGGCGTCGTCATGGGCCTGCGGCACCGCGACGCGCCCATCGAGGGCATCCAGTTCCACCCCGAGTCCATCCTGTCCGAGCACGGCCACCGGCTCCTCGGCAACTGGCTCGACCGGATCGTGTAACGCTTCCACCCCGGGACACGACTAACAGACGAGGGCTTCCGCCATTGCCCCCGAGTGGCGGAAGCCCTCTCCATGTTCCGGGGCAAT
>NZ_BBYK01000039.1:399275-502516 GCF_001570365.1 Microtetraspora fusca
CCCTCCCCACCTTCCCCGGACGGCAGCGATCGCCCGCAGCGCCCGTTTTCCACATTCCAACCGCGGTCGTCGGCCGGGGCGGCGCGAAAAAGAGGCCCGCTCGGATGAGCGGGCCTCTTCTCGTGCGTTACGCGATGCCGGACGGCGTCAGTTGCCGGACGGCGTCAGTTGCCGAACGGGTTGTCGCCGTCGGGCAGGTCGATGCCGCCGTCGTCACCGCCGCCGTTGTCCACCGGCGGCTCGGTGACCTGGTCGCTCGGTGTGTTGTTCGGCTGCGGTTGCTGCTGGTTGGGACCAGTGGAGACCGTCAGCGTGATCGTCGTGCCGGACTGGAGCTTGGCCCCGGCGCCCGGAGTCTGGTCGATCACGTTTCCTGCGGGAACGATGTCGCTCGCCCGCTTGGAGACGTTGACGGGGAAGCCCGCGCCTTCCAGCGTCGCTTTGGCGTCCTTGAGAGTGAGGCCGATCACGCTGGGGACCTCGATGGCCTCCTTCGGCAGGTAGAGCCGCACCGAGCTGTTCTTGGCGACCTCCTTGCCCGCCTTGGGACTGGTCTCGAAGACCTTGCCCTGCGGCTGGCTGGACGGCTTGTCCACCCTGCTGGCCTTGAGACCCAACGCGTCCAGCTCGGCCTTGGCCTCCTCGTACGTCTTGCCGACGAGGTCGGGGACCTCGACCAGCTCGGGCCCCTTGGAGACGGTGACGGTGACCGCCGAGTTCGGGGCGACCTCCGTGCCGCCGATCGGGTCGGTGCTGATCACCACGCCCTTCTCGACCTCGTCGCTGAACTCCTCCTTGAACGTGGGCTTGAGACCCTGGTCCCCCAGGGCCTTCTCGGCCGCCTGCTTGGTCTGGCCCACCACGGTCGCGACCTTGAGGGTTTCATCAGCGCCGGAGTTGGAGCTCAGGAACTTGTACCCGATGCCGACGAACGCGCCGATCACCAGCAGCGGGACCAGGATCCACGCGGCGGTCTTCAGCGCGGTGTTCCCGCTCTTGCTGCGCCTGCGGCCGTCGTACCGGCCGCCGTCGCGCTCCTCGGGCCCGTAGTCGTACTGCGGGATCGCCCGGGTGCCCTGTGCCGCGTTCATCTGGCCGCCCGCGCTGGTCATGGTGCGGGTGCGGTCGGCCGGGCCGTACGAGCCGTGGTTGGTGGCCATCGCCATCGTCTGCGGATCGACCGGCATGCCGGACATCACGCGCTGGATGTCCGCGCGCATCTCGGTCGCGCTCTGGTAGCGGTTGGCCGGGTCCTTGGCCATGGCCTTGAGGACGATCGCGTCGGCCCACTGGGGGATCTCGGGGTCGATCCCGGAGGGCGGGATCGGGTCCTCACGCACGTGCTGGTACGCGATCGCGACCGGCGAGTCGCCGGTGAAGGGCGGCTGCCCGGTCAGCAGCTCGTACAGCACGCAGCCGGTGGAGTAGATGTCGCTGCGGGCGTCCACACGCTCGCCGCGGGCCTGCTCCGGCGAAAGGTACTGCGCGGTGCCGATCACCTGGGCGGTCTGTGTCATGGTGGCCGCGGAGTCGGCCATCGCTCGGGCGATGCCGAAGTCCATGACCTTGACCTCGCCGCTGAGCGTCAACATGATGTTCGCCGGCTTGATGTCCCGGTGGACGATGCCACCGCGGTGGCTGTAGTCCAGCGCCCGCAGGATGCCGTCGATCAGCTCCATCGCCCGCTCGGGAAGCAGCCGCCGGTCCGCGCGCAGCAGGTCGCGCAGCGTCCGTCCGTCCACGAACTCCATCACGATGTACGGCACGGGCGTGCTGTCCATCATGTCCTCGCCCGTGTCGTACACGGCGATGATCGACGGGTGGTTCAGCGAGGCCGCCGACTGAGCCTCCCGGCGGAACCTCGCCTGGAAGGTGGGGTCCCTGGCAAGGTCCGAGCGGAGCGTCTTGATCGCGACAACACGGTCCAGCCGGAGATCCCGGGCGCGATACACCTCGGCCATGCCGCCACGCCCGACGACACCGTCGAGTTCATAGCGACCACCGAGAAGCCGAGGCTGAGTCATTTCCTGCACTGTCCCTTGCCGTTCATCTTGGGGTGCCGCCGGTGTCCATCATCGACCCCTTTTCGCATCACGTCTCCGTATTAGACGAGTTAGCGGGAGTTGGGGAGGGTGTGGAAGGTTGAATCTCACTTGGCGTCGGGGTGGGTGTGGGGGTGGGTGTCGGGGTTCTCTGCGGGGTGTGCGTCGGGGATGGCGTCGGCCTCCGAGTGGGCGAAGCCGACGTGCTAACGGTAGCCGACGCCGAAGGGGTCGGCCGGGTTGACGTCGGCCGCGGACGGGGTGGCGGCGCCGTCGGGACGACTGACCTGGGCGGACGCGGAGCGGGGCGTTGGACCGTCGGAGTCGGGTCGGTGACCAAGGTCGCGCCGCCCTCCGGCGGACGCGGTGTCTGCATGCCGCGTACCACGAGGGCGCCGAGGCCGACGGCCGCCGCGCACCCCGCCGTGGCGAAGACCACAGTCGTGACCCGGTTGCGACGGCGCCTCGCGGTGGCACGCCGCGGCGCCTGCGGCTCGGTGGCCGGGTGGGCCGGCCGTTCCGGACCGGCCGACCTGGCGGGTGGAGCCGGCCGAGAGGCCGGAGACGCGCTCATCGGCGGGGTCGCGGGGCCGCCACCGGAGGAGGCGCCGGAAGCCCTGCCCACCGCGAACCAGGCGGGGTCGGTCAGCGTCCCCAGCATGACGGTGTGCGCGCCGGTCAGCGACTCGCGTATCGCGACGGCCCGCTCGGCCAGTTCGCGCGTCCCGGCCGGGCGAGCCTGCGGGTCCTTCGCCAGCATGGCGAGGACCAGCTCGCGCACGGGCGCGGGCACCGAGGCGGGCAGCGGCGGCGGCGCGTCGTACAGGTGGTGCAGGGCGATCGCGACCTGGGTCTCGCCGTCGAAGGGCGGATGCCCGGCCAGGCACTCGTACGCGACGACGCCGAGGGAGTAGACGTCGGTGGCCGGGGTCAGCCGCTCGCCGGACGCCTGCTCAGGGCTGACGTACTGGGCGGTGCCGAGCACGACGCCGCTCTGGGTCACCGGGGCGGCTTCCAGAGCCCGTGCGATGCCGAAGTCGGTCACCTTGACGGTCCCGGCCTCGGTGACGAGCAGGTTGCCCGGTTTGATGTCGCGGTGGATGATCCCCGCCCGGTGCGCGGACTGCAGCGCCTTGGCCACCTGCCCGACCACGTCGAGCGTGATCTCCGGGCTGAGCGTGCCGTGGCGGCTCAGGATGCCGGACAGCGGCTCGCCCGACACCAGCTCCATGATGAGATAGGCGACCCCGTCGCTCTCGCCGTAGTCGAAGACCTGGGCGACCCCCGGGTCGGTCAGACCCGCGGTGATGCGCGCCTCGTTCCGGAACCGCTCACGGAAGGCCGGATCGGCGGCCATGTGCTGCCGCAGCAGCTTCACCGCCACCTCGCGGCCGAGAAGCTGGTCCGTGGCCTGCCACACCTCGCCCATGCCGCCCGCGGCGATGCGGGACGTCAGGCGATAACGGCCGCCTAGAACGGGGTTGCCCGATGTCACTGACCGAGCACCGCCTGCATGACGTCGTGCGCGATCGGGGCCGCGATGGCGCCACCGGTCGCGTCGTTGCCCGCGCTGCCGGACTCGACGAAGACCGCGACCGCGACCTTCGGGTCCTCGGCGGGGGCGAACGAGATGAACCACGCGTGCGACGGCTTGCCAGGGGCGGTCTCCGCGGTTCCGGTCTTGCCGGCGACCGTGGTGTTCGGCAGGGCGGCGGCCCGGCCGGTGCCGTTCCGCACCACATTGATCATCATCGTGGTGAGCTGGGCCGCGACCTCGGGGGTCACCGCCTCGCTCATCTCTTCGGGGCTGGTGGTGTCGATCTCGCCGCCGTCCGGGCCGGTGATCTTGTTGACCAGGTACGGCTTCATGACCGTGCCCCGGTTCGCGATGCCGGCCGCGACCATCGCCATCTGCAGCGGGGTCATCTGGTTGTCGCGCTGCCCGATGGCGGTCATGGCGAGGGCGGCCTTGCCATCGTCCTTACCGATGTCGCTCTTCGTGACGCTCAGTGGGATGCTCAGCGGGGTGCCGACGCCGAACTTCTCGGCCTGCTCCTTTAGCTTGTCGTACCCCATCTCCATCGCGACGTCGGCGAACGGCGTGTTGCAGGAGATCGTGTACGCGGCCAGCAGCGTCGCCCGGCCGCCGCAGGACTCGCCGTGGTAGTTCGGCAGCGAGATGTTCGTGCCGGGCAGCGGCAGCGCGTCCGGCGCGTTCACCATCGTGTTCACGTCACGCGACCGGTCGTCCATCAGGAACGCCGCCGACGTGACCGTCTTGAACGTCGAGCCCGGCGCGTACGTGAGGCCGATCGCCCGGTTGAGCAGCGGCTTGTTCGTCTTGTCCGCGTCGAGCTTGTTGTACGCCTTGTTGACCGAGTCCTTGTTGGCCACCGCCAGCGGGTTCGGGTCGTACGAGGGCACGGACACCATCGTCAGCACCGCGCCCGTCTTGGGGTCGAGGGCGACGACCGCGCCGCGCTTCCCGGTGTTCGCCAGGTCCTTGTACGCGACCTTCTGCGCCTTGGCGTTCAGCGTGAGGTCGACGTTGGCGCCCTTGTGCGGCTTGCCGCTGATCAGGTCGATGGCGCGGCGCACCACCAGGTCGGGGTGGCTGCCGTCGAGGTAGCGGCCCTCGGCCCCCTCGATGCCCGAGGAACTCTCCGGCGCGAAGTAGCCGACGACGTGCGCGAACGCCTTGCCCTCGGGATACTTCCGATCGAACCGGAACTTGGTGTCGCCGGTGTCCACGCTCTTGGCCAGGACGACCTTGCCGTTGTCCGAGGTGATCCACCCGCGGTCCACGGAGTACCGCGCGTAGAAGGAGCGCACGTTCCGGGAGTCCGTCCGCAGGTCCTCCGCCTTGACCGCGCCAAGGTAGGTCACGTTGGCCATGAGCAGGCCGAACATCAGAAAGCAGGCGACCGCGACGCGCTTGAGTGGGCTGTTCATCGCTGCATCACCTGAGTGAGTCCTTCGTCCTGGATCGCCTGCGGCGGGGGCTTGCGCGCCGCGTCTGACATGCGTACCAGCAGGGCGATAAGCATCCAGTTAGCGAGCAGGGCCGAACCGCCCGCCGACATGAAGGGGGTGACCAGGCCGGTCAGCGGGATCAGCCGGGTCACGCCGCCGACGATGATGAACACCTGCCAGGCCAGGATGAAGGACAGACCGCCCGCGAGAAGCTTGGAGAACGGGTCGCGGGCCGCGAGCGACGTGCGCAGGCCCCGCTCGACGATCAGCGCGTAGACCATGAGGAGCGCCATCAGGCCGGTGAGGCCCAGTTCCTCGCCCGTGGCGGTGAAGATGAAGTCGGAGAACGACAGCGGGATCGGATTCGGGTGTCCCTGGCCGAGCCCGGTGCCGAGGATGCCGCCGGAGCCGATCGCGAACAGCCCCTGCATGAGCTGGAAACTGGAGCCCTCGAAGAGGGCGGGGTCGTCCGCGTGCAGCCAGATGTTGAACCGGAGCTCGACGTGGCTGAAGATCTGCCCGGCCAGCACCGCGCCGCCGACGAACAGCAGGGCGCCGATGAGCACCCACGAGGTGCGCTGGGTCGCGATGTAGAGCATCGCGATGAAGGCGCCGAACAGCAGCAGCGAGCTGCCGAGGTCCTTCTGCATGACGAGGACGCCCAGGCTGACGGCCCACGTGATGAGGACGGGGCCGAGGTCGCGGGCGCGCGGCAGGTCGATGAAGAGCAGGCGGCGCCCGGCGAGGGCGAGCACGTCCCGCTTGGCGACGAGGTAGCCGGCGAAGAAGACGACCAGCGTGATCTTGGCGAACTCGGACGGCTGGATGGAGAAGGGGCCGATGCCCACCCAGATGCGGGCGCCGTTGATCTCCTTGCCGACGAACGGCAGCAGCGGGAGCAGCAGCAACGCGAGGCCGGCGAAGCCCGCCGTGTATGTGAGGCGCTGCAAGGCGCGATGGTCCTTCAACACGATCAATGTCGCGGAGAACATCACGACGCCGAGCGCCGTCCACATGAGCTGGGTGGTGGCCGAGGCTCCGGGCTGGCCGGCCTGCTCGATCCGGTAGATCATCACCAGACCGATGCCGTTGACCAGGGTCACCAGCGGGAGAAGCAGAGGGTCGGCCCACGGCGCCCACTTGGCGAGCACGAGATAGGCCGCGAGCATGAGCGCGCCCAGGCCGAGGCCGTAGGTCAGCATGCCGGCGGGGATCTGGCCGTCGATGCCGAGACCCACACCGGCGTACGCGCACATGACGACGACCACGGCGAAGGCGAGCATGGCGAGCTGCGCCCCGCGCCGCTTCGCGGTCATGGGGACGGGGGTGGCTTCCGCTGAACTCACTTACCGGATCCCGGGGACGGTGACGAGGACACGGTCGCCTGCGGCGGGGTCTCGCCGCTGAAATTCTTTATGGTCTTTATCCCGGCCGCGAGATCGTCGACCGGGATGCCGCTGCGTATCTGGTCCTGCTGGGCCGCGCTGAGCGAGGAGACCGGTACGTCGTCGGTGTAGGCGACCTTCTTGAAGGAAACAGGGCCCAGTTCCGCGTCGACGCCGCGGAAGACCACGAGCTGGTCTCCGTCGGCGCCGACGTAGTACTGGTCCTGAGTCCACTCATAGCCGAAATAGCCGCCGAGCCCGAGCACGGCGGCGACAACCACGAATGAGGTGACCCGAAAGGGCCAGACCCGACGTTTCTTGGCCCGGCGGCCGGAGGCCTGAGCCTCCGGCGCGGGGTTGTCGTCGAGGTCCTCGTCCACGATGACCGGTTGGGGCGCGGTCGCCGTGGAGGCCCGGCCGGGCGGGGTGTCCGGAGGGCCGCCCGATCGCAGCCGCCCGGAGCCCGCCGCCCCGACCACGGCCGCCGCGTACATCGGCGGCTGGACGTCGTCCACCTCGATCACGTCGGCGACCACGCAGGTGATGTTGTCCGGCCCGCCGCCCCTGTTGGCCAGGTCGATGAGCTGCCGGACGACGTCCTCGGGGTCGTCCACCGTGCTGAGGGTGTGGTGCAGGGTCTCGGCGCTGACCACCGCGGACAGGCCGTCCGAGCACAGCAGGTACCGGTCGCCCACCTGGGCCTCCCGGTCCTGCAGGTCGGGATCGACCTCTCCGCTGCCGTCGAGCGCGCGCAGCAGGATCGAGCGTTGCGGGTGGTTGGCGGCCTCTTCCAGCGTGATGCGGCCGTCGTCCACCAGCGACTGCACGAGCGTGTGGTCGTGGGTGATCTGATACAGCTCCTCGTTGCGCAGCATGTACGCACGGGAGTCACCGACATGGATCAGGGCGAACCTCGCGCCGCTCCAAAGCATCGCGGTCAGCGTGGTGCCCATGCCCTTGAGGCTCGGGTCCCGGGCGACCATCGCGTGCAGCTGACGGTTCGCCTCCCGGACCGCCGCGTCGATGTCGCTGAGCAGGTCACCCCCGAAGGCGTCCCTTGCGTGGTCGAGGGACGACATTGCGGCGATGGCGACCGAGCTGGCCACCTCGCCGTGTGCGTGCCCGCCCATGCCGTCGGCGACGGCCAGCAGGCGACCGCTCGCGTACGCCGAGTCCTCGTTTCCTTCGCGGAGGAGGCCGACGTCCGAGCGGGCGGCGTAGCGGAGTGCGATTGTCATTTGCGCAATTCGATGACGGTCTTGCCGATGCGGATCGGAACTCCGAGGGGCACCGGCGTCGGGCGGGTCACTTTGGAGCGGTCAAGGTACGTGCCGTTGGTCGAACCGAGGTCTTCCACGATCCACTGGCCGTCCTGTGGGAAGAGCCGGGCGTGCCGGCTCGAAGCGTAGTCGTCGCTCAGCACCAGCGTGGCGTCAGTCGCCCTGCCGATGGTGATCGGTGTCTCCGTGAGGTCGATGACGGTCCCTTGAAGGGGGCCACCCGTGACGACCATCTGACGTGGTTCCCCCCTCTTGGGTTTGGACACTGGTTTCGGGGCCTTGGCTGGTTTCCGTGCCGGCGCGGGAGCCGTACGCGGACCGAACAAGTCTGTCCGGATCACGCCGACCGCGGCAATCACAAAGAACCACAGCAGCGCCAGGAAGGCGAGCCGGATCAGCAGCAGCGTGAGCTCGGACATGGACCGTCTGTCTACCTCTAATCTCGCCGGAACACCAGGGTCGTGCGCCCCAATGTCACCCTCGTCCCGTCCTGCATCTCGATCCTGCGGATCGGCTGGCCGTTGACGAAGGTGCCGTTCGTGGACCCCAGATCGACAAGTACGACCTGCTGCCCTTCAACACGTAGTTCGGCATGATGCCGTGATACGCCCGGATCGACCAGTCGAAGATCACAATCGGTGCCGCGGCCGAGCAGCGTCACCGGAGTGGTCAGCTCGTACGAACGCTGGCCCTGCGGGTCGTCCTGGGTGGAAACGAGCAGCCGGGGGCGGCCGCCGAACATCCCCGAGCGCGCGGGAGGCGTGTCGCTGACCGGCTGACGGATCTCGTCCTGCTCCACCGTCGCGCCGCGGATGACGCCCGACCGGATCCTGAACAGCCCGACCGCGAGGTCGTCGGCGGTCTCGAAACGCACCCGGACAGGTCCTACGAATGAGTACCCCTGTTCCTTGGCGTACTCCCTGGCGAGGTTTGCCAGCTCGTGGCCGATGCTGTCGGCGTACACCTCCAGCCGCTCGCTGTCGGTCGTGGACAGCTCCACCACGAAGTCGTTCGGTACGAGCGTGCGACCCTGAGCGACGATCGCGGCCCGCTCGTCCATCTCTCGCTGGACGGCGCTGGCGACCTCGACCGGCTGAAGGTCAGACTTGAACGCCCGTGCAAAGGCCCCCTCAACCAAGCCTTCGAGCCTGCGCTCGAAGCGCTGAAGGACTCCCACCGGGTACCTCCCTTCCTCCATCGTCTAGAGGGATCGTATCCGGGTTCGGTAGTAGCGGCGGATACGTGCTAACCTTTCCAGGCACCCAGCGATGGGGCACCCGCTAGGGCAAGTGGCGGAATGGCAGACGCGCACGGTTCAGGTCCGTGTGTCCGAAAGGACGTGGGGGTTCAACTCCCCCCTTGCCCACCAACGACAGACCTTGGTCGGTCGGAAGCCGAGCTTCCCGCCCCAGGGTCTTTTCGTTTTTTCCGGGTTCCTGCGGTCCTCCGTGGCATGGTCGAGCCTCCTTTCGAATTCGCCGAGCCTGCCGGATGCGCATGATCGAATTCTCCGGAGTGCCGCTTTCGATCTGCTTGCAGGCGGATGATCAGCGTTCTTTGCTATCTGTCTCACCATGCGGTCGAAGATGTCTTGTTGATTGAGATAGTCCTTATGCTGCCGACATGGGGACTCCGAATCGCTGGACCATGCTGGGCCTCGGCGTGGCCGCCCAGGCGGCGGGCTGCGTGTTCATGTACGGCCTGCCGTTCCTTCTGCCGGCCTTCCAGGAGGAGAAGGGGCTGACGCTGGCCGAGGCGGGGCTGCTCGTGGGCGCTCCGAGTGCGGGCATGCTGTTCACGCTGATCGCCTGGGGCTGGGTCGCCGACCGGTACGGCGAGCGGCTCGCGATGACCGCCGGTCTCGGCCTGGCGGGCGGATTCCTCGTCGCCGCCGCGTTCGCCGCCCATCCCGGCGTGCTGGCGGCGCTGCTGGCGCTCGCCGGCGCGTCAGGGGCGTCGGCGAACGCGTCCAGCGGGCGGGTGGTCCTCGGCTGGTTCCCCAAGGAGCGGCGCGGCTTCGCCATGGGTTTGCGGCAGGCGGCGCAGCCGCTCGGCGTCGCGGTGGCCGGGCTCGTCACCCCCGCGGTGGCGCACGTCACCGCCGCGCTTCTCGTCATGGCCGCGATCTGCCTGGTCACGGCGGTCGCCGTCGGCCTGATGGTGGTGGACCCGCCCCGGCCGCCCGCGGCGCAGGGGACGCGCACCTCGTCGCCGTACACGGCGGCGGCCCTGTGGCGGGTACACGGCGCGAGCATGCTGCTCGTCGTCCCGCAGTTCGTGACGGCGGGGTTCGCCGTCACCTACCTGGTGTCCGAGCGGCACTGGGATCTTGGCACCGCGGCGAGGGTGGTGGCGCTGGCCCAGTTCGCCGGCGCGGCCGGGCGCCTCCTGTGCGGCCGCTGGTCGGATCTGGTCGGCAGCCGGGTGGGCCCGATGCGGCGGCTGGCTCTGGTCAACGGGGCGGCGATGATCCTCCTGGCGGGGGCCGTACAGGCCGGAAACGGCCTCAGTGCCGCTCTTCTGCTGGCCGCCCTGGTGATTTCGATGAGCGGCAACGGACTGGCCTTCACGGCCGTCTCAGAGCTCGCGGGGGCGTTCTGGGCCGGCCGCGCACTGGGCGCGCAGAACACCGCGCAGAACCTCGTCGCGGCCGCGACCCCGGGGGTGATGGGACTGTTCATCTCCGGTTCCGGGTTCGCGGCCGCCTTCGCCGTGGCGGGGGCGCTCGCCGTCGCCGCCGCCGCGGCGACGCCGTCAGGAGGTTAGGAGCTGGCCGATGAGGGCGGGCAGGCTGACCACCCCGACGATCATGCCGCTCTCGTCGGTCACCAGGCCGATCTGGGCATGGGCCTCCTGAAGAACGGCCACCGCGTCCGAGATGCTGGTGCTCGCGGTGAGCCGGGGAACGGGCGTGGCCAGCTCCTCGGGACGCCGTCCCGGCTGCATGAGCGTGTCGCGCACGTGCAGCACGCCCACGACGGACTCCGGCGAGACGACCAGCATCCGCAGGTCGCCGGTGGCCGCCACGGTGTCCCGTACGACCTGGTCGTCGGCGCCGGCGGGGACGGTGGCGGCGTGCTCGATCGGCACCATGAGCCGCTCCACCGGCTGCAGGTGGACGCGCAGCGCTCGGGTGAGCAGGTTGTGCTCGTCCCGGTCGAGCATGCCCATCCGGCCCGACTCGGCGACGAGCAGGGCGAGCTGGTGCGGCGTGCGGGTCGTCGCGAGCTCGTCCTTCGGGTGGACCTTGAACAGGCGGAGCAGCCCGTTGGTCATGCCGTTCAGCGCCGAGAGGACCGGGCGTACCAGCCACGCGAAGCCGCGGAACGGCAGTGCCAGGCCCATCGCCGCCTTCTCCGGGTGGGTGAGCGCCCAGGACTTGGGTGCCATCTCCCCCACGACCATGTGCAGGAAGGTCACCAGCGTGAGGGCGATCACGTACGCGACGGGCGTGCGCGCGGTCTCGGGCAGCAGGACGAGGACCGGTTCGAGCAGGTGCTCGATGGCAGGCTCGGCCACCATGCCGAGCCCGAGCGAGCACAGCGTGATGCCGAGCTGCGCACCGGCCAGCATGATCGAGAGTTCGCGCGCGCCGCGTACGGCCATGCGTGCGGTGACCTTGGTGAACCGGCCGCCGGAGGCGGCGAGTTCCTCAAGCCGGTGCCGCTTGGCCGACACGACCGCGAACTCGGCGGCGACGAAGAAGCCGTTGGCCGCGAGCAGGACGACGCCGAGGAGAATGGCCGCTATCTCGTTCACGCGGACCGATCCCCCTGAAGCAGGGCCGAGAACAGGCCGGGAGCGTAGTCCCTGTGGTGGCGACGGGTGGCGTGCTCCCTCTCAGGCTCCTCCTCCGCCTCGGGGAGAGCCTCGTCCTGGAGCGAGAGCCGCACCCAGCCGGGGACCCGGCGCTGCAGCGACAGGACGGTGATGGCGGCGAGCTTCTCGTCCGCCTCCGCGAAGGGGTCGGCGTCCTGCTCGACCGGGACGGTGACCTCGTCGCCCGGCTCGGTCATCCGGCCGAGGGACGCGAGGACCAGGCCGGCCACGGTCTCGTAGTCCTCGCTCTCGGGGAGCCGGACGCCCGTGGCGCGTTCGACCTCGTCGAGCCTGAGTGTGGCGGGCACATTCCAGGAGCCGTCCGTGTTGGGGATCACGCCGAGGGGTTCGGGGTCGTTCTCGTCCACCAGCTCGCCGACGAGTTCCTCGGCGAGGTCCTCGACGGTGACGATCCCGGCCAGGCCGCCGTACTCGTCGATGACGCACGCGAACCTGTCGTCCGCGGCGGCGCGCAGCCGCTGGAGCACCGCGGGCAGCGGCAGCGTCGCGGGCACGAGCACCGGCGCACGCATGATCGCGGTCACCGGGTCGTCGTCGGACACGCCGGCCTTGAGCAGCTCGGGGAGGCCGGTGACGCCCACGACGTCGTCGCCGTCGGCGCCGAGCACCGGGTAGCGCGAGTGGCCGTGGTCGCGTACGGCGTCGAGCAGGTCGCGGACGCGGCGGTCGGCGCGGAGCGAGATGACGCGCGGCCGCGGGACCATCACGTCCTCGGCCGTGCGGTCGCCGAAGGAGAGCGCCCGTTCGAGCAGCTCGGCCAGGCGGGGCGGCAGCTCGCCCGCGGCGGCGGACTCGGCCACGATGCGGGACAGCTCCTCGGGGGTGGCGCCGTGCTCCAGCTCCTCGACGGGCTCGATGCCGACGAGCCGTACGAGCCGGGCCGCGGCCGAGTCGAACAGGTGGATCACGGGGCCGGCGACCTTCAGATAGATCAGCGTGGGCCGGGCCAGGAACTTCGCGACGGTTTCCGGCCGGGCGATGCCAAGGTTCTTCGGCGCGAGCTCGCCGAGGATCATCTGGACGATCGTGGCGACGGTGATGCCCGCCGCCACGGACAGGCCGGGCACGACGGCGGCCGGGACACCCGCGTTCTGCAGGGGGTCGCGGATGACGTCGGAGATGGCCGGCTGGGCGATGAAGCCCACCAGAAGGGTGGTGACGGTGATCCCGAGCTGGGCGCCGGAGAGCATGAACGAGAGACGACCGGTCACCTCAAGAGCGCGCTGGGCGGCCGCGTCGTCTTTCTCCTCGCGGAGGACCGTCCGGTCCGCGGCGACGAACGCGAACTCCTGCGCGACGAAGAATCCGGTCAGAAGAGTGAGGACCAATACGGCCAGGAGGCCGAGGGCGATGCTCATCGGGCGCCTGCCCGGGGGCGGTAAGATCCCGTGCCTGAGCACGGGCAGGTACTCCACGAGTCCGAAGCGGACACGACCGTCCTTTCGTGTAGGGGTCTACCACCGTAACGGCTGAATGTGCCGGAGTGTTTCCCCCAATGCCTTTATTGAGCTCTTAGGGCTCTTCTGGGTACGTTCCAGGGGAAACCTTGGTGTCGTGCCCGCGCTCTCTTGGGTTTACGGCGTGGATTCCGGCAGTAACGCTGAGCGGCAGGGGGAGAAGACGTGGGCCAGGACGACGACCCGACAAGGGCCATCCGCACGCCCGGCGCCGCCCGGCCGCCCGTCCCCGGCATCCCGCCCGGCGGCCGTCCGGCGCAGCCCGTGGGAGGAGCGGGGACGCCGCCCGGCCAGGAGCGGGCGTCGTCGTCCGCCTCGCGCGGCCGCGTGTACGGCAAGCCGCGATCGGGAACGAGCCCGGTCCGCCCGCTGCACGGCGCCGGGGGCGACGGTGGCGGCGCGGGCGACCGCACGGTCGAGGGCCGCCCCAGGAAGCCCAGGCGGATCGGCCGGACCATCGTCATGGTCGTCGCGGGCCTGCTGGTGGTGCTCATCGTCGCCGCCGTAGCCGTGTATTTCATGATCAATTCCAAGCTGCGGCCGGTGGAGTCGCTGTCCGACTACTCGGGACGGCCCGCGGCCACGCCCGGCCAGGACTGGCTCCTCGTCGGCTCGGACAGCCGCGAGGGCCTGACCCGGGCGCAGCGCAAGAAGCTGGCCACCGGCAAGGCGGTCGGCAAGCGCACCGACACGATGATGCTGCTGCACATCCCCGAGGGGGACGGGCGGCCCACCCTGGTCAGCCTCCCCCGCGACTCGTACGTGCCGATCGAGGGGCACGGCAGCGACAAGCTCAACGCCGCGTACGCCTTCGGAGGGCCGGAGCTGCTCACCAAGACGGTCGAGCGGGTCACCGGCATCAGGATCGACCACTACATGGAGATCGGTTTCGGCGGGTTCGTCGGCGTCGTCGACGCGATCGGTGGCGTCAACATCTGCGTGAAGCAGAACATCGAGGACTCCAAGGCCGGCATCAACCTGAAGAAGGGCTGCCAGGACATGGACGGGGGCACCGCCCTGGGCTATGTCCGGACCCGGAAGACCGGCGCGATCCCGGACTTCGAGCGGACCCAGCGGCAGCGCCAGTTCTTCGCGGCCGTGGTGCAGAAGGCGGCGGCCCCCGGCACCCTCCTCAACCCGTTCAAGTCGGTGCCGCTGGGCCTGAGCGCCGCCGAGTCGGTGTCCGTCGACCCCGGGTCCGGCCTGTTCGACCTGCTGTCGGTCGGCCTCGCGATGAAGGACGGCCCGATCGCCACCGGCGTCCCGACCAGCGGGTTCCCCACGATCAACGGCGCCTCGGTCGTCAAGTGGGACACCGCGAAGGCCAACCGTCTCTTCGAGGCGCTGGCCCAGGACAAGCCCGCGCCGAAGGACACGATCACCAAGTAACCGCGGGCCCCGCGAGGGGCCCGAGACCGGCGTGAAGTCGCTGGGCGACGCGGGCGGTCAGCTGGTGGCGACCACGGTCGCGGCGACGGCTCCCGCGGTGACGGCGGCGTAAATGGACGCGATCGTCTTCCGCACCGCCGCGCCCGCCCACTCGCCCTCGGCGATCTCCTTGATCCGCTGCCGCGAGGCGTCGGGGAACGCCTTGCGGTCGAGCTTGGCCGCATGCAGCACGGCGATGAGGACCCCGGTGCGCTCGTCCGGAGTGGCGCCGTCGAGGACGCTCTGGACCCGGTGCCGGACCTCACGCTCCGGAGTGGGGTCGAGCTCGGGGTAGCGGGTCGAGGGGAAGATCCCGAGGATCTTCGTCTGCTCCTCGGACAGGACGCCACGCTCGGCGAGGCGGGACAGCAGGCGGCCCCGAAGCTTGCGGGAGTCGAGCTTGCCCACCCACCACTCGGGCCTGCGCTGCCTGGGCTCCCCGGCGATGCGGGCCAGGGCCGCGTCCAGCTCGGCGTCGCCCAGCGGACTGGCGTCCTTCGCCACGACGTCCTTGCCGTCGAGGTCGATGCGGTTGTTCACCGCCAGTTCGGCCAGTACGGCGCCGCCGATCGCCGCGTCCAGCTCGATCGAGCCGATCTGCGGCTTGCCGGTGTCCTCGCGGTAGGCGAGGAGCAGGATTTCCTCGGCGATCGTCATCATCACGTCTCGACCCTACGGGCCGGCCTGGCCGGACGCGCGGCCGGATATTCCGGACAGTGGGCCGGGCCCGGCGGCGGCCGGCCTCGCCGCGAATATGGGTAAGAATGACCACTTATGGGGATCTCTCAGGAACTGCACGTCATCGGTCGCCCGCTGCTGGAGGCCCAGCTCGCGCATCCCACCGTGCGCGGCATCGCCCGCGGCGACCTGCCCGAAGAGGTCTTCCGCTCGTGGCTGGAGCAGGACTACCTGTACCTCGTCGACTACGTCCGGGTTTTCTCCCGGCTGGCGTGGCAGGCCCCTGACGCCCACCTCGGCACGCTGGTCGATCTCGCGTACTCGACCTGGCACGAGGAGCTGGACCTGCACCGGTCGCTCTCCGCCGAGTTCGGCGCGGACCTGGGCGGCGCCCAGAAGGGGCCCGCCTGCGTCGCGTACACGGCGTTCCTGCTGGAGTCGGCCGCCGACTACGGCAACGGCCTGGCCGCGCTCTATCCGTGCATGTGGGGGTACTCGTCCCTGGGGCGGATCCTGGCGGAGAACCCGCCGGCCGAGCCGCGCTACAAGGCGTGGGTGGACACCTACGCCGACCCCGCCTTCGCCGCGCTCTCCGACCGCATCGCCCAGATGATCGACGACGTGCGTCCGGACCGCGCCGAGGAGTTCTTCCTTGAGGGGATGCGGCACGAGCTGGCCTTCTGGGACGTGCCGTAGCGTCTGTCCACAGCCTGTGGACGAATGGCGGGTGACGCCTGGGGGTGACCGGTAATGTGAGGTCATGCCGGAGCTTCCCGAGGTGGAGGCGCTCGCCGAGTTCCTCCGCGAGCGCGCCGTGGGCCGCGTGATCGCCGCTGTGGACGTGGTCGCCTTCCAGGCGTTGAAGACCGTCGACCCGCCGGTCACCGCGCTGGGCGGGCTGACCGTGACCGGGGTCGCCCGGCACGGCAAGTTCCTCGACCTCGACTGCGACGGCACGCATCTCGTCACGCACCTCGCCCGCGGCGGATGGCTGCGCTGGAGGGACGACCTCTCGGGCGCGAAGCCGGTCCGCCCAGGCAAGGGCCCGCTCGCGGTCCGGGTGCGGCTCGCCCCCGACGGCGACGGCGAGGCCCCCGGGTTCGAGCTCACCGAGGCGGGTACGCAGAAGCGGCTCGCGGTCTACGTGGTGCGCGATCCCGCCGACGTCCCCGGGATCGCGAGCCTGGGGCCCGACCCGCTGGCCGCCGACTTCACGCCCGAGGCGCTCGGGGCGATCGTGGATGGCAGCCGCACCCAGATCAAGGGGTTGCTCCGCGACCAGAAGGTGATCGCGGGCATCGGCAACGCGTACTCCGACGAGGTGCTGCACGTGGCCCGGATGTCGCCGTTCAAGATCGCGGGAACGCTGACGGAGGCGCAGGTGGCCGAGCTGCACGAGGCGATCGTGACCACGCTGCGCGACGCCGTCGAGAGGGCCAGGGGACTGGCCGCGAAAGACCTCAAGGCCGAGAAGAAGTCGGGTCTGCGCGTGCACGGGCGCACCGGCGAGAAGTGCGAGGTGTGCGGGGACACGATCAGAGAGGTGTCGTTCGCCGACTCCTCCCTGCAGTACTGCCCGACCTGTCAGACCGGCGGCAAGCCCCTCGCCGACCGCCGCCTGTCCAAACTGCTGAAGTAGCGACGCGGGGCCGCCGGGCGCGGAGAAGCCGGGGAGCGGGTCAGGGTTCTCCCTGATTTGTCACAGCGCCGTTCCGGGTGAAGATGGAGGCGTCCCGCAACCGCCGCGCGGGCGCGGGACACCAAGCGGGACAGACCATGGGGACGCGCCATGGGCGCACCGCGCGTGGCGCACCGACTGGGGACGGAATGGCGAGCACGAGTGTCATCGACGACTACGTGACCGGGCTGGGCCGTTCCCTGCGCGGCCCCCTGCGGGCCAAGCGTGACCTGCTCGCCGAGGCGCGCGACGGCCTGGTCGACGCCACCGAGGCGCTGGAGGCCGACGGCCTTCCCCGGCCGGACGCCGAGCGGCTGGCGGTCGAGGAGTTCGGCCCGATCGCCCAGATCGCTCCCGCGTACCAGGAGGAACTCGCGGTCGGGCAGGGACGCCGGACGGCGCTGCTGCTGTTCCTCGGCGTCCCCTTCATCGCGCTCGTGTGGAGCGTGATCTGGCGGGTCTTCCCGGTGGATCCCGTAACGGAGATGGCCCGGTGGCCGGGCTGGTTCCATCCGGTGTCCCGGATCGTTGACTACTCCCAGCTCGCCGTCGGCCTGCTCGCCGCGGCGGCGCTCCTCGTCTTCGGGCCGGCACGGCGTCGGCTCGCCCGGCCCTGGCTGGTGACCCGCGCGCTGGGCGTCCTCGTCTGGGTGGAGGTGCCCCTGGTGGGCGCGCTGTCGCTCATGCTGTCCATGTCGGCCTCGCTCGACGGCTTCTCGTCGTATCCGCCCGGCGTCGCGGCGACGCTGCTCAGTTGGACGTTCATGCTGTGGCAGCTCTACAGCGCGACCCGCTGCCTGATCTTCACGCCGCGCTCGACCGCCTGATCGCGGCCCGGCCGGTCATCGGGGGCGCGGCTCCAGGACGCTGCCGATCGCGGCGGTGAACTCGCGCCAGGCCGACCGCTCGCCGGCGAGAGCCGTACGGCCTGTGTCGGTGAGCCGGTACGTGCGGCGCTTGCGCCCGCCGACGGTCGCCCACTCGCCGGCGAGGTAGCCGGCGCGTTCCAGCCTCCGCAGCGCGGGATAGACGGTACCGGTCGGGACGGCGAGCGCTCCACCGCTGCGTTCCTGAAGCGCCTCGATGATCGCGTAGCCGTGCAGGGGCTCGTGTTCGAGCACGGAGAGCAGCAGGGCGTCCATGTGCCCATGGAGCGCGTTGGTGTTCACGGCCTCACCCTATTCCCTGATTCCCTGTGTCGTTCTTGTCATCCTACATGTAGTCTCTCTATATGTAGAGAGGCATAACCAAAGGGGTGAGAACATGGATGTGCTTGATCTGGCACGGGCGCAGTTCGCGGTGACGGGGGTCCTGCACTTCCTGTTCGTCGTGCTCACTCTGGGACTGGCCCCCCTTGTCGCGATCATGCAGACGCGCCACGTCATCACCGGAAAGCCGGTCTTGGAGCGGATGGCCCGCTTCTGGGGCCAGATCTACGTGATCAACTACGCGCTGGGCGTCTTCACCGGCCTCGTGATGGAGTTCCAGTTCGGGCTGAGCTGGAGCGGGCTCTCCCGGTACGCCGGAGACGTCTTCGGCGCGCCGCTCGCGGTCGAGACGATGGGCGCCTTCTTCCTGGAGTCCACCTTCCTCGGCCTGTGGATCTTCGGCTGGGGGCGGCTGCCCCGGTGGCTCCACCTGGCCTGCATCTGGCTGGTCACCCTGACGGCGTACGCGTCCGCGTACTGGGTCCTGGTCGCGAACTCGTTCCTGCAGAACCCGGCGGGGGCCGAGGTACGCGGCGACCACCTCGTGCTGACCGACTTCGGCGCGCTGCTCACCAACCCCACGCTGGTGTTCGCGCTTCCCCACGTGCTCGGCGCCGGGCTGTTCACCGGCAGCTCCGTCATCATCGGGGCCAGCGCGTACCAGCTCTTCCGCCGCACCCGCGAGTGGGAGTTCTTCGTCCGCTCGCTGCGGGTCGGCGTGGTGGGGGCGCTCGTCGGCATCCTGGTCACGGTGGGCTTCGGCTTCGCCCAGTTCGGCCCGGTCGGGCAGATCCAGCCGGGCAAGTTCCGGGGGGCGGCCGTCGGCACGTCGCTGGGATTCATGATCCTCATCGGCGAGCTGGCCTTGTTCGGTGTGCTGTTCGTCCTGACCCCGCTGCTCTTCCGCGACTGGCTGGCCCGCTGGCGGTGGATCCACCCGCTGCTCATGCTCGTGACCCCGATGCCGTTCATCGCGGCGATCCTCGGCTGGCTGGTCCGCGAGATCGGCCGACAGCCGTGGATCGTGTACGGCCGGTTGACCGTGAAGGACGCCATGTCGCCCGGGCTCACCCCCGGCATGATCACCGCGTCCTTCGTCGCCTTCACCGCCGTGCTCGGCCTGCTCGCCGTGATCGACTACGTGCTCATCGCCCGCACGGTACGGCGCGGCCCGGCCGCGGCGACCCTCGGCGCTCCCGGCCAGCCCGACCCCGCCGCGCCTTCTAGCCCCTGCCACCCCCAGGCCGCCTTCTAGGAGACCACGATGGACATCCTCTGGCTCGGCGTGTTCGCGCTGCTGCTGATCGGCTATTTCGCCCTGGAGGGCTTCGACATCGGCATCGGGATGCTGCTGCCCGTGCTGGGCCGTACGCGGGAGGAGCGCGACCGGCTGGTGGCGGGCATGGCGCCGTTCGTCCTGGCCGGCGAGGTGTGGCTGGTCGCGGTGGCGGGCGTGCTGTTCGGCGCGTTCCCGCACCTGGAGGGCGAGACGTTGTTCGCCCTGTATCCGCTGGTCGTCGGGCTGCTCGTGTCCTGGGTGATCCGCGACGCCGGGCTGTGGTTCCGGCGCAGGCTCGACGGCCGGGCCTGGCGGGCGTTCTGGGGCGGCGCGCTCTGCGCCGGCTCGTACGGGCTGGCCCTCACCTGGGGGCTGGCCCTGGCCGCCCTCGTCCAGGGCGGTCCGGTGCTCACCCCGCTCGGGGTGGGCTACGCGGCGGTGGTCGTCGGAGTGTTCGCGATCCACGGGCGCAGGTTCGCCGCGTGGCGGGCGGGTGGGCCGGGCCGTACCGGCCGGGCGCTGCTCGGCTCCGCGGCCTTGGCGGCGGTGCCGGTGGCGGTGCCGCTGGCCGTCGCCGCCCCGTGGCTGCTCGACCACGTGGCCCCGTCGGGCACGCTGCGCGTGCTCACGCTGGTGATCCTGCCGTGCGTGCCGGTCATGGTCGCGGCCCAGGTCTGGGTGTGGCGCGCCTTCGGCCGCCGCGCCCGGGCGGGCGTCGGTGCCCGTGTCCCGTCGTTCTTCTGACCGCTCGCAGGTTCTTGCCGTCGTGGCGAGCCCGTACATGGTGGCCGGATTCTGCCGGGAGCTCCCGGATGGCGGAGCGTGCCCTCCAACGCGGCACGGCTGGGAAAATGGACGGTATGACGTTCTCTGAGATCGACGTGAAATCCCTGCCGGACGGGGCGTACCTGCTCGACGTTCGCGAGCCGGGCGAATGGCGGGCCGGGCACGCGCCGGACGCGTGCCACATCCCCCTTGGCGAGTTGCAGGGCCGGGTCGGCGAGCTGCCGGACGGCCCGATCTATGTGATCTGCCGGGTCGGCGGTCGCTCCGCCCACGCGGCCGCCTGGCTCAACCACATCGGCCGCGAGGCCATCAACGTGGACGGCGGCATGCAGTCGTGGGCCGCCGCCGGCCTTCCCATGGTGAACGAGGACGGAGGGACGCCGTTCGTGGCCTGAGTTGTGCCGTGCTTATTGGCCGCGCCTTCGGCGCGGCGGGCTCGGGGCGCCGCCAACGGGTGGGCATTGGACATTTCGCCCATCAATGTCATAATCCGGGGCGACAACTCGATACCGCGGGAGCTCGGGCGTAACCGGGCTGAGAGGGCGGCTCCTTGAGAGGCGCGCCGCCGACCGCATGAACCTGTCCGGATAATGCCGGCGTAGGGAGCGTGTGATGGCGCCTGCCGTCTTCGACGATGTGGAAGCCCCCCTCACCCTCGAGGAGGAGGCTCCGAAAACCCTCGGAGTCCTCGACCAGGGCGCCTTCTGGGCCAACCTCGGCGTCAGCCTCCTCGGCTTCTCGGGGGCGCTGTTCCTCCTCGACCCGCTGGGCGGCAAGCCGCTGACCTTCACCGGGGCCATCGTGGCGGCGGTCGTCGGCAGCCTGATCGGCACCGCCATGGTCGGGCTCGCCGCCATCCCCGGGGCGCGCACCGGGCAGCCCGCGATGGTGCTGCTCAGGGGGCTGTTCGGCGCGCGACTGTCGTACGCGCCGACCGTGCTCAACATCGTCCAGCTCCTCGGGTGGGGGGCGTTCGAGCTCTGGGTGGTCGCCACCGGCGCCGAGGCGATCTTCGGCGACGCGGTGCCGTACGGGGTCTGGGTGGTCGCGGCCGGGGTGCTGACCATCGCGCTGACGATCCGCCCCCTCGGCGCGCTCCGGCTGCTCAGGCGGTACGTCACGGTCGGCGTGATCGTCTCGATGGTGTGGCTGTCGGTCGCGCTGTTCAGCCGCGGGCCGTCGCTGGGCGCGGGGTCGTGGGACGCGTTCGCGCCCGCCGTCGACTACGTGATCGCGCTGTCGGTCTCGTGGGTGCCGGTCGCGGCCGACTACGCCCGGCACTCGCGGTCGAGCTCGGGCGCCTTCGCCGGCATCGTCGGCGGCTACACCGTGGCCCAGGTGGCCTGTCTGGCGCTCGGCATCGCGGCCCTCGCCCTGGTCGGTAACGACGCCGAGAAGGTCTGGGAGCCGTTCGTCGCGGCGCCGCTCGGCGCCCTCTTCTTCGGCATCCTGGTGCTGCGCGAGGTGGACCAGTCGTTCGCCAACGTCTATTCCACGTCCGTCTCGATCCAGAACTTCGCGCCCCGCGTGGACCGGCGGATCATCTCGGTGGCGATCGGCGTCCTGACCATCGCCATCGCCCTCTTCGCCGACGTGAACTCGTACGGCGCGTTCCTCAGCGTGATCGGCGCGGTGTTCGTCCCGATGTTCGCCGTACTCGCCGTGGACTACTTCCTGCTCGGCGGGGCGGCGCGGTGGAACATGGCGCAGAACGCGCCGCTGCGCTGGCTGACCCTGCCCCCGTGGGTTCTCGGCTTCGCCGCGTACTGGATCGTCACGGTCACCCCGACGGTCGCGTGGTGGGACGGCATGTGGGCGCGGGTCCGGGACGCGGTCGGGTTCGTCCACCAGCCGTGGATGAACGCCGCGCTGGCCGCGTTCCTGGTGTCGGCCCTGACGATGCTCGCGGCCGGCCTGCTCGCCCGCCTGTCCGCCACCCGGTCCGTACGGCACGGCCGCTGAACGCCCGCCGGGGCTCCGGGCGGCATCCGCCCGGAGCCCCGGCACGATCGATCAGTCGCCGAACTCGTTCTGCACGCCAGGCGGGGTGAGAGCCGAGACGTAGTGGTGTGGCAGATGGTCGTCGATCGAGTGGACGGCGGGGAGCGACCGGGCGGCCGGGAACGCGCGGGCCACGAACGCCGGCGCGGTGATCGCGATGCCCAACAGGTGCGGCAACTGCCCGGCATGATGTCCGGCGATTCGCCACACGCCCGCCCGGCCCGGCAGGTGCGCCTCTGGACGGCGGAGCGCACCCGCCATGATGTTGTGGAAGTGCGGGATCTCGTAGCGGTACTCCCGGCCGAAGTGCCGGAAGGGTCCCGATGCCGCGGGCGGGAGGTGCGGAACGACGTCCCGGTCGAAGATGTAGCGGACGACGTTCTCGCGGAGGAAGTCGTCACGGTCGCACGCCTCGGCGAACCGCCTGTCGCCGATCATGGGTTGGCCGTACGTGTAGACGGCGCGCAGGCGGTCGCCGAGCGCCTCCCGGTACTTCTGCTCCCGCCGGATCATCACGCCCATGAGCGCGGCCATCGCGCCGCCGTGGCCGTGCCCGGTGATGTAGAGGGCCTCAAGCCGCCCGTCCACGCGCCCGAGGTCGATCCCCGGGGAGCCGTTCGGCCGCGAGGCGCGCACCGAGTGGCGGTCGGAGGCGCTCCGTAGGGCGTTCATGACCTCGTACCTGGTCGCCCGCACGTTGCGGTAGAAGCCCGCGTGGACGGTGGCCGACGGATGGCAGGCCCGGTACGCGATCCGTTCGGGCTCGCGGTCCGTTTCGGCCAGCCGGTGGGCGAAGTCGAGCGGTTCGTCGCCCCGGTAACAGAGAATGCCGACCCGGCCGCTCTTGCTCTGGACGAGAAAAGCGGTCGAATGAATTCCCATGGCGTCCACGGACGCCTGGACCATTCGGCACTGGTTGTCTTCCAGCCCCATTCTCGCCATGATCATCGAGACCGTCTCCGGTCCGGAATAGGCGTAGGCCGCGCACGTGGCCATGACGTGCGCGATTTCCGGGTCGGGGTGCTCGGCGGCGTGCAACAGCCGCTGTTCCAGATCCTTGTATACGGGGAATCCCGAGGTTTCCCGCGTGCCGTAGGGCCGCAGTTCCTCGTAGGTGGGGGCCTTCGCGTCGCGGGTCCACAGGCCGCCGATCTCCAGGGTGTCCCGCAGCCGCTCCTCCCATTCCAGGGAGCGGAAGTCGCCTGTCGCCCTGGACGCGGCGGGCATTTTCCCGGTGCTCGCCTGCTCGGCCGTGGAGGGAACCGACTTCTCCGCCTGGCGGGTATTCCGCGCGGTGTCCACATTCGCCATGCCGTACACCTTCCGGTCTTCCGGTGACGTGATTTCAGGCGGTGATTTCGACCAATTTCCCGGGTGCCATGAAAAACCGGAACGGCTTGTGCCGTCCCGCGTGGAGCGTGCCCGTGGGTCCCGCCTGCCCCTCACAATTTCCACGACAAAGCGGGACAAATCCCTGCAACTCGCAAACACATTTCCAGGTCAGGCGAGGGCGCCCTCCAGGCGGAGCAACTCCTCCTTCGCCGAGGGTCCTCCGGCGTACCCGCCGAGCACGCCGGGCGCCTCGATCGCGCGGTGGCAGGGGACGAGCAGGCACACCGGGTTCGCGACGAGCGCGTTGGCGATCGCGCGGAGCGCCTGCGGCCGCCCGATCCGCTCCGCGATGTCCCGATAAGTCGTGACATGTCCGTATGGCACAGCGGTCATCATCTGGACGACGGTCCGCCCGAACGCGGAGACGAGCTGGAGGTCCACGGGCGAGGAGAAGGTCCGCAGCCGTCCCCCGAAGTACGCGTCGAGCTCCCGGCGCACCGGATCGAGGCGGCGCGGATCGGGGCCGATGAACGAGCTGACGTCCCGGTGGATGCGGCCGTAGACGGCGTGCTCGTCCTCGTAGCTGCACGCCAGGACGCCGCGCCCGGTGGCGGCGAGCGTGAGGCGGCCCACGGGGGTGTCCACGGTGCCGAAGGCGACCTCGGGCGGGGACTCCCCCACGTATCCCCGCGCGGTCACTCGCAGCAGGGCTTCGAGGTCGGCTGTGGACATGCGCCCCACTTCCTCTCAGTGCGTATGCGAAGCGTATCGGATGCAAAACCTCAAGATCAGAGAGGGAAAGGGGGCACCATGGGGGAATGGGTGACGACAGGAGCGACTACGAGGACGGCATAGCGCGGGCTGCCGTCGCCAGCTCCCCCGACGCCATCGTGGCCCTGGACCGTGATCTCTCCGTCCTCGGATGGAACCCCGCGGCGGAGCGGCTGTTCGGCTGGACGGCGGAGGAGCTCATGGGCCGGCGGGCCCCGATCGTCCCGGCCGAGCTGATGGCCGAGCACAACGCCGTCATGGAGCGCGTACGCACCGGCGGCCAGGTGTCGCTGCGGACCAGGCGCTTCCATCGTGACGGCCGCCTCATGGAGGTCCGCGTCGACACCAACGCGCTGCGGAGCGACAACGGGACCCTGCTCGGATACGTCAGCGTCTACCACCTCGCCGAGGACGACGAGGCGGCGCGGGCGGCGCGCCGGGCCCGGCTGGTCCGGCGGCTGACCGACGTCGTCGCCGACATCAACGCCGCGCTCGACCTGCCGGTCGTGCTCGACCGGATCGCGGGCAGCCTCACCGAACTCACCGGCGCGGACGCCGGCGGCTTCGTGCTGATCGAGGGCGAGCGGCTGCGGCTCGTCAGCGGCCACCACATCCCGCCCGAGCTGCGCGGCGTCACCGCCGACCTGCACACCAGCCTGGTCGGCAAGCTGCTGCGCACCGGGAAGACGGTCCTGCTGGAGACCAGCCCCCAGGGCCTCCAGGACCTCGTCTGGGCCCGGCTTCCCGGGCTGCACACCGTCGCGGTCGGCATCGCCGCCGTCGGCGGCCGGCCGTACGGCGCGCTGTACGCGCTGTTCGCCAAGGGCAAGGCCGGGCACGTCGAGCTGGAGCTGCTTGAGCTGCTCGCCGGCCACGCGGGCATCGCGGTCGGCAACGCCGAGGCCTACCAGGAGGCGGTACGGCAGCGCGCGCACGAGCGGGCCGTCTTCGACGCGAGCGCGGACGGCATCGGCGTGCTGGACGAGGCCGGCCGGGTGATCCAGTGGAACCCCGCGGCGGCCGAGCTGACCGGCTTCCCGGCCGAGCGGGTGATCGGCGGCCCGCCGCCGTTCCCCCTGCCGGAGCCGGGCGAGAAGCTCACCATCCAGCTCGACTCCGGCCGCTGGCTGGACGTGCTGTGCGCCGCGATCCCGGAGACGGGCGAGGTCGTGGCCGACTTCCGCGACGTGACCAGGGCCAAGGAGCTGGAGGAGGCCAAGGACCTGTTCCTCGCCACCACCAGCCACGAGCTGCGCACGCCGATCACGATCGTGCACGGCTTCGCCAGCACGCTCGACGCCCGCTGGGACAACCTGTCCGACGCGGAGCGCCGTTCGGCCGTCCACACCATCGCCGAGCGGGCCAGGATGCTGGGCCGGCTCGTGGACCACCTGCTGCTCGGCGCCCGCACCGGGGCCGACGAGATGCGGATCAGGATCGAGACGTTCGACCTGGGTGAGCGGGTCCGCGCGGCCACCCTCGGCCTGCCCGTGCTGTCCGACCGGCACCGCGTCGAGGTGCGCATCCCGGACGACCTGCCCAAGGTCCACGGCGACTCGCTGGCCACCGACATCCTCCTCGGGCAGCTCCTGGAGAACGCGTTCAAGTACTCCCCAGACGGCGGCCTGATCCGGGTCGAGGCATGGGCGGAGGAGGGCCAAGTCGTCCTCGTGATCGACGACGAGGGAGTGGGCATCGCCCCCGCCGACCGGGAGCGGATCTTCGAACGGTTCGTACAGGCCGACAGCGGCAACCGCCGCAGGTTCGGCGGCGTGGGACTCGGGCTCTACATCGCGCGCAACCTGGCCCGCGCGCAGGGCGGGGACGTGACCGCTCACTCGCGGCCGGGCGGCGGCACCCGGATGCGTTTCGTCCTCAACGAGGCGGCCGCCGTGTCGCGCGGTGAGCGCCACATGATCTGATGTGTGCAAGCTGTGATGAAGGCGCGGTTTCTTGAGCCCCCGAATGGGGCATTTCGGTCCTACTGGGGTGTGTTGTCTCCTCGGGGGAGGGGGAAGGTGAGTCCGTCGAGCGTCGTGATGTTGCCGTACGCGCTGGCGAGCGTCGCCACCGCGCGTCGGCGTCTCAGCTCGGATCTGCTCGCTTCGGGGCTCTTCAGCGCGACCGTGGATGATGCCGTCCTGGTCGTGAGCGAGCTGCTGAGCAACGCGTTGCGTCACGCTCACCCGTTGCCATCAGGGCAGCTCAGGCTCGCCTGGACGTGCTCGGAAGGCCGTCTCGAGGTCGCGGTGAGCGACGGGGGAGCGACCACCGAACCGCGGGCGGGCCGCCCCACGCTCTCGTCGCTGGGCGGCCGCGGCCTTGGGATCGTCGAATACCTCGCCGAGCGGTGGGGTGTGCGCCACGAGGGCGAGACGACCACCGTGTGGGCGATCCTCGCGCTGCCGCAGCCTGTCCGAAACGGTCAGGAGCGAAAGCCCGAAATTCACGCCCTCCGAGGACGAGTCAGCGGGACATCTTTCCCACGAGCGTGATCGCCGCCACCACGAGGAAGGCGATGATCGCGAACATGAGCAGGAACTTCAGCGTGGCGAACAGCGCCGGGATGATGAACGCGAAGACCAGCCAGATGGCGAGAACGACACCCAGGACGGTCAGTACGGTACGGGCCATAGCCACAAGGTACGCGTTGCCGCCCGCCGCCGCGAAGATCTGGACGTTTCACGTGAATCACAACTGACGGCCGGGCCCGGCGACCGTGAGAATGGGCGCGTGACCGGAAGAACCGCCCGCATCCTGGTGGTCGACGACGACCCGATGGTGGCCGAGGTCGTCGCCCGCTTCCTGGAACGCGACGGGCACGTCGTGGAGTGCGCGGGCGACGGCGCCGAGGCGCTGGAGCGGGCGCTCGCCGACCCGCCCGGCCTGCTCGTCCTCGATCTCGCCCTGTCCGGCGCGGAGCGGCTCTGCGGGCGGCTCCGGGAGCACGACCGCGAGCGCGGCCGCGGCCCGACTCCGGTGATCATGCTCACCACTCTCGGCACCGAGATCGACCGCGTGGTCGGCCTGGAGACCGGCGCCGACGACTACGTGACGAAGCCGTTCAGCCCCCGGGAGCTCGCGCTGCGCGTCCAGGCCGTGCTGCGCCGTACCGGGGCGGTGGCGTCCCTCGGCACCGGTGTGCTCGCCGACGGCGACCTCGTCCTCGACGTCGGCGCCCATGAGGTACGGCTCGCGGGCAGGGAGATCGGCCTGACCGCGCGGGAGTTCGACCTGCTCGCCCACCTGCTGCGCAACCCCCGTCAGGTGTTCAGCAGGAGCGCGCTGCTCGACCAGGTGTGGGGCTGGTCCTTCGGGGACTCCTCGACCGTCACGGTGCACGTGCGCAGGCTGAGGGAGAAGATCGAGACCGACCCCGCCGAGCCGCGGCGCATCGTCACCGTGTGGGGCGTGGGCTACCGGTACGAGCCCGTCGGCTGAGACCTCGGGAGCCGGTCGGGAGCCGGTCGGGAGCCGGTCAGGAGAAAGCGTCGTACATCGCGCGGAACGTCGGGCAGGGCCACCGCCACATGCAGCTGCGGCAGCGCAGGATGGGGTTGGCGGTGTCGCTGGTGATGCCGCCCGCGTCCCTCGGCTGGTGGAGGTCGAGCAGCCGGATGCCCAGCTCGGACAGGCTCAGCAGTTCCTCGCGCGCGGTGGCGAGGAATTCGAGGTCCTCGCCGGCCAGCCGCGCCGTGACCGGCACGTACCCCTCGCGGTTGAGGAGCGCCTGGAGGCGTCCGGTGCCGTCGCGCCACGAGGTCGCCTTCTCCGTGCGGACCTGGATGGACTCCAGCCGCTCGCGCAGCAGCCGTCGCTGCGGGTCCTCGGGGGGTTCCATGCCTGCTGCGCCTGACACGCTCGTCCCTTCGCCCCAAGCCGGGTGTCGCTTTCCGTCAAGCTTCCCGCACCGCGCGTTTGTGTGAGGGGGGAATCGGGGACAAAGCGCGGGCGACTCTTCGGCTAGCCTGGGGGAACGTGACCCCAGGCCGGTACGGCGCTAGTGTGCGCGCTGTGGAGCTCAAAGTCGCGACGCAAACCCATGCTGGCCAGGCCGTAATGGCCATTGTCGGCGAAATCGACCTATATACCGCGCCTCGCCTGCAGGCGGAATTCACCCGCCTGCTGGAGACCGAGCCGGAGCGAGTGGTGATCGACATGTCGGGAGTGGAGTTCTGTGACTCCACCGGCATGAACGTGCTGCTCTCCGCGCTCAAGCGGCTGCGCGAGCGCGGCGGCATCCTCGAGGTGGCCTCACCTCGCCCCGCCGTACGGAAGATCCTCCAGGTCACCGGCCTGGACTCGGTCTTCACCGTCCATGAGACCGTCCCCGCGGAGGTGGCCGAATTTCTATGAGTGACCTGGTGGAGCGGCCTGCGGACACCGCGGTCGTCATCCCGGCCAAGGACGAGGCCGAGCGGATCGGCGCCACGGTCGCCGCGGCGATGCGGCTTCCGGGGGTCGATCTCGTCGTCGTCGTCGACGACGGCTCGACCGACGAGACCGGCCGGGTGGCCAAGGCCGCCGGAGCCCGTGTCGTACGGCACAGCCGGAACGCCGGCAAGGCCGCGGCCATGGAGAGCGGGGCCGAGGCCGTGCGCCTCCTGGACGAGGAGACGCCTCGGCACCTGCTGTTCCTGGACGCCGACCTGGGCGAGACCGCCCAGCAGGCCGCTCCCCTCATCGCGCCCGTCCGTTCCGGGACGGCCGACATGACCATCGCCGTCTTCGCCACCAGGGTGAAGCTCGGCGGCCACGGCATCGTGGTGCGGCTGGCCCGCGACGGCATCAAGCGGGCCACCGGTTTCGACGCGGCCCAGCCGCTCAACGGCCAGCGCTGCCTGACCCGGGCCGCGTTCGACGCGGCGCTTCCGCTCGCCCGCGGGTTCGGCGTGGAGACCGGACTGACGATCGACCTGATCCGCAAGGGGTTCCGGGTTCAGGAGGTCGAGGTCGAGATGGCGCACCGGGCCACCGGCGACGACTGGAGGTCCCAGCTCCACCGGGCCAAGCAGCTCAGGGACGTCGGCTGGGCCCTGGCCGCCAGGGAACCCGCCGTCATGAAGGGAACCGACGCCGTCCTCCGGACCATCCGGAACTGACCGGCCGCAGATCGGATCGGAGGCCGGAGCCCGCGGACGCGTCTCCCGGCTGACCGGCCGCGATTCGATCCGCTCGAAGCCGATCCCGGATTGTCCACAGCCGCGAGCCGACCTCTATGGGACCGGTCTGCGGCTGTGATGGAATTCGGGGGTGAATCGGGAGAGCGCCTGGTGGTCCGCCACGCTGGTCGCGCCGGTCTTCGTCGCCGGGGCGATCCTGCTGACGATCGTCGTCGCCGCGCTCGGCCCCTCGGCGATGGTCCCGCCGCTTCCGGGCCCCGGCGCGCAGCCGCCGTACTCTCTTGACCTGCGGCCCGACGGGCATCTCGTCGTGGCGCTCGCGGCGGTCGCCGTCGTGGCCGGCGCGATCGGGCTCGTCGCCGGGCTCCGCGGCCTTCGCCGCCGCGCCGCTCCCGACGTCCGCCGCACCCGCCTGCTGGTCGCGGCCGGGTGCCTGGCGGCGGGCGTGCTGGCGTTCCTACCGCCCGTAGGGTCGGCCGACCACCTGAACTACGCCGCGTACGGGCGGATCGCCGTTCTCGGCCTCGATCCGTACGTCACCGTGCCGTCGGCGGTGCCGTACGACCCGGTGGCCGGAGCGGTGGAGGAGTGGCGCAACACGCCGAGTGTGTACGGCCCGGTGGCGACGGGGGTGCAGGCCCTCGCGAGCTGGGTCGGCGGCGACTCGGTGCGGCTGACGGTCTTCGTGCTGGCCCTGGTCAACGCCGCCGCGTTCGTCGCCACCGCGCTGTTGCTGCACCGGGTCACCCGTGGCGACCCCGTACGGCAGCGCCGCGCCGCGCTGCTGTGGGCGGTGAACCCGCTCGTCGTCTACCAACTCGCCGCGGGGATGCACGTGGACACGCTGGCCGTGGCGTTCGTGGTCGCCGCCCTGGTCGTGGAGTCGGGGGTGCTCCTCGGACTCGGTATCGCGGTCAAGGTGACCGTCGGCCTGGTCGCGCTCGGGCCCGCCTGGCGACATCGGCGCGATCCGCGACGGCTGCTGCTGATCGCGGGCGCGGCCACGCTGACCGTGGCGGTGGCGTACTGGCTGGCCGGGCCACACGCGCTCGACCAGGTGCTGAACGCGAGCAAGTCGGTGTCGTTCGCCACCCCCTGGAAGTTGGCGCAGCGGGCGCTCCAGGCCGTGTTCGGCGACGGCGCCTACCGGGCCTGGATCCAGGCCGGGTCAATGATCCTCATGGTCGTGCTCGCCTGGCTGCTGCTCCGCGCCGGCGCGGCGGGCCGGACCGGGTCTCCCTCGGGCATGCCGGAGAGCGGCGCGGGCGAGGCTCGCCTGGTGGCGCTGGCCGTCGTGGTGGCCTGGCTGTTCGCCACGCCGTACGCGCTGCCGTGGTACGACGGGCTCGCCCTCGCGCTGCTGGCGATGGTCCCGGCGTCGGCGCTGGACTGGTTCGTGGTGGGACGGATGGCCCTGCTGTCGGCGGCCTATCTGCCGGCCAGGCAGCTCGACCAGCCGCCCGATCTGGGCTGGATGGTGACGGTCGTCAGGGCGCAGGTGGTGCCGTGGCTGCTGTTGGCGCTGACGGCCGCCCTGGTGTGGTGGGCGGCGCGAGCTGGAGCGCGCGCACGGACGCGGCGAGCGTGAGCGGCACCGCGACGGTGAGCGCCATGGCCGGGATCGCGATCCCCGAGTCGTTGATCAGGAAGCCGGTCATGGTGGCGGCCAGAGCGCCGAACAGCCCCGCACGCAGCGCCGGGGCCCTGCCGTAGGCGAGGGTGAGCGCCGGGGCGCCCCAGCGCGACGGGCGGGCCAGCACCAGGAACAGGAACGCGATCGCGACGACCGAGAGCAGGGTCAGCTCGGCGTTGCCGAGCGTGTTGAGCATCGCTCCGAGCTTGCGGCCGAGGACCTCGGGGCCCTCGCCGTCGGCGACCTGCTGGACGAACGCGCCCAGATGCGTCCGCCGGTCCGCCGGGCGGAGCCAGTCGAACAGCGCGATGGCCGCGATCAGCACGGCTCCCGCCGCGCCGATGGCGACCAGCCGGACGAACGACACCCGCAGCCCGTACAGCATGAGCGCGAAGATGGCGAACCCCACCACGAACGCGGGTACGCCGCCGAAGTCGGCCCCCCAGCCCGGCCAGCCGTCCGCCACGATCGCGAGCACCCCGTACGCGAGCAGGAGGAACCGCGGCCTGACGACGTGGGCGAGCCCGGCGAGGGCCAGGATCGTGCCCGTCGCGAAGATGGCGAAGGGCATGTTGCCGAAGCCGTAGAAGCGGCCACCGGTCACCGGCTCGTATCCGGTGACCGCGTTCACCTGGAGCGTCGAGCCCGTCATGACGTCGAGGAGGAGCGCGAGCGAGCTGACCGCGGCGACCACCGTCAGCGGCCCGGCCACGTGCCCGCGCCACGGCCCGGCGAACGCGAGTGCCGCGATGGCCCCGGCGAACCCGAGGATCGTCACGATCAGGGCGGGCATGGGGTACGCCATGTGCCACCACGGCACGAGCTGCGCCAGGAACGTCGAGATCGGGATCGCGCCGCTGATCACGGCCACTACCTGGGTGGTGGTCAGCATCCGCCGGCGCCGCCTGATCACGAAGGCGGCGAGGCCGTAGAACAGCACCTGGATGGCGACGAGCGCGATGAAGAACGGCTGCCTGACGTCCCTGAGCACCTGGGAGGCCAGGTCGGCGTCGGCCAGCTCCGCGACGATCTCGGCCGTGTCCTCGGGCGCGTCGCCGCCCCGCTGCCAGGCCCGGCCCACCACTCCCTGCGGCACGTCGAGCCCGACCGTCGTCAGGATGGTCGCGGTCAGGTCGGTGATCGTGACCAGGGCGTCCTGCCGGGTGGAGGTCGCGGTCAGGTATCCGCGTCCGTACGGCGAGGCGCCGATCGTCGCGGAGGTGCCGCCTGTGGCGTTCGGAGCGCCGCTCGCGATGGCGACATGCAGGTGCGGGTCGAGCGAGCCGACGCCCGAGTCGGCGAGACCGGCGACGAGGACGACGGAGCCGGAAGGGACGCGCCCGAGGATGTCGCCGACGGTCTGGTCGGCCGCCAGCACGGCCGCGTCGCGCGCCGTGCCGGTGAGATCGGAGGGTGTGGTGCCCGGGGGGCCCGCGGCGCGCCGCGCGGCGGCGGCCTCGGCGATCTCGCCCGCCTCCGTGAACACGGCGGTGTACGGGGTCAGGTCGGGCAGCTCGTTGAGTGTGGCTGCATATTTCTGGACTTTTCCGGATGCGTCGGCGGCACCCAGGGCCGCGCCCGGACCGATCGCGGCGACCTTCCCGCCCGCGTCGACGATCGTCTGCCCCAGCAGCCCGATCCGCCCGCCGTACGACTGGGTCCGCTGGTAGGCGGCGAACGCGTCCCAGCCGGGGATCGTCGCCGAACCGTCGGGGGCCGCCTGCGGGACCGGCGTGGCCGCGCAGTCGCTCCCCGCGGTCCCGGCCCGCTGGCCCGCCGAGACCGTCAGCCAGCCGCTGACGGGGCAGGTCACGTTGCGGCCGCTGGGTGGGATGACGCGGGAGGACAGCGAGGCGGAGCTCCCTTCGCCGGTCAGCCGCCACAGGTTGGGCGTACGCCGCCGGTCGAGGTCGCTCCAGAGCAGCCCGGGCACTCCGATGACCACCACCCGCCCGGAGGCTTCGGCCGTCGCGGCGTGGAGTGGGGCGGTCCGCGTGCGCGTCTCTCCCGAGGCGCGTGCCTCATCGGCGTGGGCCGGGGTGGGAAGCGCCAGGAGCAGCAGGCCCAGCAGGAGCGTGACCACCACGGCCACGAAGCGACGGAGGAAGCCGGACGGGACCTCAGATGCCTGCGGGGGCGGCGCCGTGCCCGTTCGGCCTGTGGACGAGCCGCTGAACCTTGTCCGGAACGTGGGGGAGAGTTCCGCCGGAAGCGGCGCCGCCGAGCCGGAGCCGTCCGGCGCGGCGGAAAACGCGAGCCGCGGGCGGCCGTGCGGTCGTGACCGGGAAAGGCCGATCCCGAATCGCGTCACATGCTCTCCTCACCTCGTCCGACCCGGCCGTCGCCGGGCTCACGGCCCGGTTGTCGCGTGGCTCGGTCGTGCCTGCCCCGCTGCCGCCTGGCCGCGCCTTGTCATCTGGCCCGGGCCGGCCGTTCCTGGCCGGGCCCGCCGCCGTCCGGATACCGCGTGCTCGGACCGGCCGCTCCCGGCCCGCCCGGCCTCGCCGTACGCGGCCCTCGGCGTACAGGCACCTCGGCGGCCCCGTCACCCTGCTCCGCAAACCATGGCGAAAGTCCACGGTAGCCTGCCTGGACATGAGGACAGGCGAGACGATCACCGCGAAACGGGCCCCGTGGGCCTGGGCGGCGGCCGCGCTGATCGTCGTCGGCGCCGCGATCCCGCTTGTCGCGTACTGGCTGACGAACCCCGCCGACCAGCGTCTCGTCGATCTGGACGTCTACCGCACGGGCGGGCAGAGCCTCCTGCTCGGCGTCCCGCTCTATGACGTGATCACGCCGGCTCCCCAACTGCTGCCGTTCACCTATCCGCCGGTCGCGGCCATGCTGGCGGTGCCGCTCGCCGCCGTCTCGTGGCCGGTCGCCCAATGGGTGTGGACGGTCGGCATCGTCGCCACCCTCGCGGCGACCGTCCGGTACGGCTTCCGCCCCGCGCTCTCGCCGCAGGCCGCGCGGCCGGGAGCCGAAGGCGACGCCGCGCCGGCCACCGCGCGGTGGCTCGGCCGGCCGGCGCGCTGGGCGGTGCCGCTCGCGTTCGCGGTCGTGGTGGTGGCGTGCCTCTACCTCATGCCGATCAGGGATCAGGTGCGGTTCGGCCAGGTCGATCTGTTCCTCGTGGCGTTGTGCCTGCTCGACTGCGTGGCGCGCCGTCCCTGGTGGCCGCGCGGGATGCTCATCGGGCTGGCCACCGCGGTAAAACTCACTCCCGGCGTTTTCCTTATCTATCTCGCTATAACGGGATTTTCGGGGCGAAAGCCGTACATGCGGGATGAGGGGCAGGGGCGGGCCTTTTTCATGGCGGTGTTCACCGCGGCGCTGCTCACCGTGATGCCGTTCCTGGTCATCCCCTCGGACGCCAAGGAGTTCTGGTTCTCGGCGCTGCTCGATCCTGGCCGCCTGGGCGCGAACGCGGCCACCACGAACCAGTCCATCCGGGGCATGCTGATCCGTCTCTACCTGCCCGACTCGGTCACCTCCGCGCTGTGGCTGGTCGCCGTCGCCGCCGTCGGCTGGTACGGCTTCCGCCAGGCCCGCCGCGCGTACCTCGACGGGGACCCGATGACGTCCGTGGCGCTGACCGGGCTGATGGCGGTGCTGCTCTCCCCCGTCGCGTGGATCCACCATCTCGCCTGGGTGGTCGTCGTCCTGGCGGCGCTCGTGGGGGCCGGGACCGACCGGGTCCGGCTGCTGGTCGCCGGAGGCGTCTGGCTTTTCTACGTGGTGCCCGTGCCCTGGTGGGGGGTGTCCCTCAAGGCGCTGGAGATCCCCGTCCTGAGCCCGGTGCTCGGCAAGATCGTGCAGAACGGGTTCGGGCTCGGGGCGCTCGTCCTGGTGTGGCTGCTCGGCTCCTGGCTCCCCCGGCGCCGTGCCCTGGCTGCGGCGGCGGTCTCCGAGGGTGGAGTGGTGGCCGATTCCCGGGGGTGACGGGCGAGGAGGTCGGTTGGCCTGCCTGAATTGCCTGGATTAAGGGGAATCTCGGTGTAGGCAGGTGTGACGGGTCGCTAACCTTGTGCTATGCCAAAGCTCGCGTACCTGGGGCCGGAGGGCACCTTCACCGAGGCCGCCGTGCGCGCCCTCGCGCCCGACGCCGAGCGCCTGCCCTGTGCGAACGTCGGAGCCGCGCTGGACGCGGTCCGCTCCGGGCAGGCCGACGGCGCCGTGGTCCCCCTGGAGAACTCGCTCGAAGGCGGCATCATCCAGACGCTGGACGAGCTCGCGTGGGGCGAGCCGCTCCTGATCATCGCGGAGTACCTGCTGCCGGTCGAGTTCTCGCTGCTCGTCCGCCCGGGCACCGAGCTGCGCCAGATCAAGCGGGTCACCACGCACCCCGCCGCCCACACCCAGTGCCGGGGCTTCATCGAGCGCGAGCTCTCCGGAGCGGTTGTCATCCCGGCATCCTCGACCGCCGCCGCCGCGCAGGAGGTGGCCAACCCCGAGTCTCCGTACGACGCGGCGATCAGCCCGGCGATCGCGGGCGAGGTGTACGGCCTGGAGGAGGCGGCGTCGAACATCGGCGACCGCAACGACACGGTGACCAGGTTCGTCCGGGTGGCTCCGCCCGGCCACGTCCCGGAGCCGACGGGCGCCGACCGCACCTCCATGGTGGCTTTCCTCAAGGAGGACCACGCCGGAGCGCTGCTGGAGATGCTGAGCGAGTTCGCCGTGCGCGGCGTGAACCTGACCCGGATCGAGTCCCGCCCGACCGGCCAGGGCATCGGCAGCTATTTCTTCCACTTCGACGCCGAGGGGCACGTCGCCGACGCCCGGGTGGGCGAGGCGCTCTCCGGCCTGCACCGGATCTGCAGCGACCTGCGCTTCCTCGGCAGCTATCCGCGGGCCGACCGGGTGGTCACGCAGATCAGGCCGGGCACGTCCGACGGCGACTTCAGCGAGGCGACCGACTGGCTCACCCGGATCCGTTCCGGACGGGTCTGAGGTCTGCCGGGCCGGCGCCCGCCCGATCACCTGGACGATCGGCGCGGGCCGTCCGGCATCACGGCGTCCCGCCGCGCCGCACCAGACAATCGGGGCGCACGCGGTAGCCGTCGCTCGGTAGCCTTTGTTTCGTGATTGACCTGCGTACCCTTCGTGAGGACCCAGACCGGCTCCGGGCGTCGCAGCGCGCCCGCGGTGAGGACGACTCGGTCGTCGACACGCTGCTCTCCCTTGACGAGCGCCGTCGAAGTGCACTGTCGGCCTTCGAGTCGCTGCGCGCTGAGCAGAAGTCCATCGGCAAGTCGGTGTCCAAGGCCTCCGGGGACGAGCGCCAGGCGCTGCTCGACCGCGCCAAGGACCTCGCCGCGCAGGTGAAGGCCGCCGAGGCCGACGCCGAGAAGGCGGCCGCCGAGTTCGACACGGTGATCGAGGGCGTCCCCAACATCGTGGACGAGGAGGCCCCGGCCGGCGGCGAGGACGACTACGTCGTGCTGGAGGAGGTCGGCGAGAAGCGCTCGTTCGACTTCACCCCCCGCGACCACCTGGAGCTGGGCGAGATGCTCGGCGCCATCGACATGGAGCGCGGCGCCAAGGTCTCCGGCGCGCGGTTCTTCTTCCTGACCGGAGTCGGCGCGCGGCTCCAGCTCGGCCTGCTCAACATGGCGATGCAGCAGGCGATCGAGACCGGCTTCACCCCGATGATCACTCCGGTGCTGGTCAGGCCCGAGTCGATGCAGGGCACCGGCTTCCACGTCGCCCACGACAAGGAGATCTACCGCCTGCCCGACGACGACCTCTACCTGGTCGGCACCTCCGAGGTGCCGCTGGCGGCCTACCACGGCGACGAGATCCTCGAGCGCGGCTCGCTGCCGCTGCGCTACGCCGGCTGGTCGTCGTGCTTCCGCCGCGAGGCCGGCTCGTACGGCAAGGACACCCGGGGCATCATCCGTGTCCACCAGTTCGACAAGGTCGAGATGTTCTCCTACTGCCGCCCGGAGGAGGCGCGCGAGGAGCACCAGCGCCTGCTCGCCTGGGAGAAGGAGATGCTGGCCAAGGTCGAGCTGCCGTACCGCGTGATCGACACGGCCGCGGGCGACCTCGGCACTTCGGCGGCGCGCAAGTTCGACTGCGAGGCGTGGATCCCGAGCCAGGGGCGCTACCGCGAGGTCACCTCGACGTCGAACTGCACCCAGTTCCAGGCGCGGCGCCTGCGCGTGCGGTATCGCGACGAGGACGGCAAGCCGCAGGCCGTCGCGACCCTGAACGGCACTCTGGCCACCACCCGCTGGATCGTCGCCATCCTGGAGACCCACCAGCAGGCGGACGGCTCCGTCGTGGTCCCCAAGGCGCTGCGCCCGTTCGTCGGGCTCGACGTCCTGGAGCCCGTCAAGTAACCGAAGGCCCAAGGAAGGCCCCGCCTCTCAGGTTCCAGTGATCGTTGCAACACCTGATCTATTCAGGAGTGGCAGTGGTCGAGATCCTGCCGGCGGGGCCTTCCCCTTTCTGGAGGATCCGTCTCGCGATCAGCCACCCGGGCGCCGCGGCGCCCAGGATCACGGCCAGCAGGACGGCCGTGCCGTACGTGTCGGGCAGGCCGGCGCTCCACCCCAGGAACGGCAGGTAGACCCCGGCGAAGGTGACCAGGGCGACGAGGGCGCTCCGCCCTCCCGCCCGTTCGGTGTGCTTCTGGTGGACCGCCCAGACCACCAGCACGCCCACGCCCCCCGCCAGGACCAGCAGGTAGCCCGCGAGCCAGGCCACCAAGCCGAAGGGCCACTCCAGGACGGGGGCCCCGACGAAGAGGAGCAGCCCGATCCACAGGAGGAGGCCCGCGATCCCGAAGGCCGCCCGGGCCCGCTCCAGGAAGCCGTCCCCGGCGAGGCCGACGAGCAGGACGGTGACCGCGATCAGCGCCGCGATCCACAGCTCGTCGTAGATCTGCTCCCCCGGGTCGATGAGGGGCGCGGCGTCCCGTGCCGAGAACCCGCCGTCGGCTGCGAAGCCCAAGCGCCGCCACAGGCCCGACGCGTCCCGTACCGCCACGCCGTCGGGGCCGTTGGCGACGACCACGATGTGTGCGCCCGCGCCGCCGGGTACGGCCTGCACCGCGAGCGCCCGGGAGGCGGCGAGATCGGTCGGCAGCCTCTGCGGGTCGGAGTTCCGGTAGGTCCGGTCCAGCCAGTGCCTCCGGCCGGAGGAGACGGCCCAGGACGTGGACCACGTGCTCCCGCCGTCGGCGGTCTCCTCGACCCCCAGCAGCCCCGGGCGGATCCGGTAGCAGTGCGCCTGCTCCCCCGGCACGCATGCGCTGCTCTGCGGCGCGTACGTCTGGTTCTCCGTCCACGGGTGCCAGGTCGCGCCGCCGTCGGTGGACGCCCTCGCCTGGACCTCCGTGACGTCGACGACGACCGCCGTGCCGCTGACGGCCACGGAGACGGCCGACGGCGCCGGCGGAGCGGCGGAGGTCGCGGTCACGGCGAAGACGGCCACCGGGACGACGAGGACGGCGCGCGGAAGCCGTACGGGAGGGCGCCGGGCGGCCCGCCGCCAGGCGAGCCAGGCGAGGCCGAGGGCGGGGAGCGCGATCAGGTCGGTCGGGTCGGCCACGACCCGCGACGGGATGAGGAGGGACCACAGCCACGACGCCGCCTCCGCCCCCGCGGCGGTGGCCTTCACCAGAGTGAAGAGCGTGCCGGTGAGTGCGATCGCGGCCGGGGCCGGGCAACGGAGGAGCAGCGCGGCCAGCGGCGGCGCCACGACCAGCCCGGCGACGTCGCTGAGCTTGCCGGTGACCGGGCCGGGCCACAGTCCCTTGAGAACGTGATCGTTGAGAAGGAGCACGGCCAGGGCCAGTACGGTGACCGGGTGGCCGAGCCACGCGAGCGCGTGGTCAGAGCTTCGCGTCGTCACGCCCGGTTCGATGCGGGGCCGGCGGCCCGGGTTGTCACGAACCGGTCCCGGCTGGGGGACGACTCGGTCATGCCGCGCACGCCGCGGTGCCTCAGCGCACTCTGATCCAGGCGTTGCCGATGAGGTCCTTCCTGGTGATCTCGTCCAGGTAGTCGCGGGTGCTGCCGCCGTAGTCGAGCGTCACCGGCCGCCAGTAGTGGCCGGAGCGGAACTTCCCGTAGTAACTGGTCTTGATCCACACATTGAACGACATGGTCAGCCGGGTGTGGTTGAGCGAACGGATCACGCAGTAGACGGCGTAGTTCCCGACCGAGTTGCGCTTCTGGGTGCCGCACTTGGCGCCCTTCGGCCTGGTCACGAACCGCACCTTGGACACGATGCGGCGCGGCAGGTCGGTCTGCAGGACGAGCGCCTCGTCGGTGAACTGGTCGGGGTGGGTGACCGTGTAGGTGATGCGGGCGGGCCGCCCCCTCCGGATCGCCGAGGGGTAGGTGACCTTCACCTTGGGCACCCGCCGTGCGGCCGTGTAGGCGGCGTGGGCGCCCGAGGAGGCCGTCGTGGCGTGTGCGGGTGCGGGGGACGCGAGAAACGCCGCCACGAGGCAGGTGGCGGCCGCGAGGACTCTGCGCATGATCGCTCTCTGCTGGGGGAGTGCCGATGAGCCGGTGCCCTCCCACCATCACAAGAGTGATTGCTTGCGGCAAGCCCCTTTTGCCCACTCGTCCGCGTGGCTCCGAGTCCGCCCGTGAAAGCGCGAAGGCGGGATCCGCAGGACGCGGACCCCGCCTTCAGCGGTGTTCAGAGATCAGAGCGCACGGACGTTGGACGCCTGCGGACCCTTCGGACCAGAGGTCACCTCGAACTCGACCCGCTGGCCGTCCTCGAGGTTGCGGTAGCCGCTGCCGGAGATCGCGGAGAAGTGGACGAAGACGTCCGGCTCCCCGCCGTCCGGTGCGATGAAGCCGAAGCCCTTCTCAGCGTTGAACCACTTGACGGTTCCCTGAGCCATTAATGCTCTCCCTAAGGAAGTGAATCTTGGGGCTCACACCTCGTGAACCCCGGTGTGTCGCACAGCTCCCCGGGTGGCTCATACAGTCAAGCTGGTTTTCGCTACGGGAACAGCTAATACAACGCCATCACATCTAACACTATGTCGCCGGTGGGTGTTCCACGTCCGGGGGAAGATTTCCTCCGTCTTCATCCCCGAGGACGGACGCGGGTGCAACAGCGGGCAAACTGGAGGCTGTTATGAGCAGCCCCCGCCTCGTCGCGACGGACCTGGACGGCACCGCACTGCGGGCCGACGGAACCGTCTCCGCCCGCACGGCCGCCGCCTTCGCCCTCGTGGAGGACTCCGGCGGCACGCTCGTCTTCGTCACCGGACGGCCGCCCCGCTGGATGCACAGCGTGGCGGGAGCCGTACGCCATCGGGGGCTGTCGATCTGCGCCAACGGTGCGCTCGTCTACGACCTGCACACCGAGCGGATCGTCGAGGCGCGCATGATCCACCCCGACGTCATCGACGAGTCCGTCCGCCGCCTGCGTGAGCACCTGCCGGAGCTGGTCTTCGCCGTCGAGTACGAGGGCGGCTACGCGCACGAGTCCGACTTCGCGGTGAACGGCGACGACCCCGCGTACGGGCGGCGGGCCGCGATGCGCGCGCTCACCGCGCAGCCGTGCGCCAAGCTGCTCGCCCACCACCCGACGATGGACCCGGACGAGCTCTATCGGCTGTCCGTGTCACTCGTGGGCGACCTGGTGACCCCGACGCACTCCAGCCGCCGCGCGCTGATCGAGATGAGCGCGCACGGCGTCACCAAGGCGTCGGCCCTCGCCGTGCTCGCCGCCGAGCTGGGGATCGAGGCGGGAGAGGTCGTCGCCTTCGGAGACATGCCGAACGACCTGCCCATGCTGGCCTGGGCCGGGACGTCGTACGCGGTGGCCAACGCCCATCCGGAGGTGCTGGCCGCCGTCGATCACGTGACGACGGCCAACGACGACGACGGGGTCGCCCGAATTTTGGAAGATCTTTACCGCCGGTGACCGCTCACGGCCTCCGGGTCTGCCGGCTGACCGAGCCGGGGGCCTACAGGTAGGGCCCCGAGGCGCGGTGGTGCTGCTGGTCCTCCTGACCCTGCGACATGCCGCCGGGCAGAGCGCGGCGCATCTGCTCAAGCTGCGCGCGCGCCGCCATCTGCTGGGCGAACAACGTGGTCTGGATGCCGTGGAAGAGTCCCTCAAGCCATCCGACGAGCTGCGCGTGGGCCACCCGGAGCTCCGCGTCCGAGGGCGGCGCGCCGTTGTCGTCGGTGAACGGCAGCGACAGCCGTTCGAGCTCGTCGACGAGCTCGGGTGCGAGACCGTCCTCCAGCTCCTTGATGGAGCTTTCATGGATGTCCTTGAGGCGCTTGCGGCTGGCCTCGTCAAGGGGAGCGGCGCGCACCTCTTCGAGGAGTTGGCGGATCATGCTTCCGATGCGCATGACCTTCGCCGGCTGCTCCACGAGGTCGGCGACGGAGCGCTCCTCGTGCTCGCCGTTCTCCCCCGCGACGGACAAGCCGTCGGGCCCCACGACCACGATCTGCGGCGTGCTCTCATCTGCGTTCATCGGCCGCTCATCACTCCTCGTCCGCGTCGGGCTCGGTCGGTACTCATGCGTTCAAACCTAGCTCACAGAAACAGGAGGATTTTGCCGATGTGCTCGCCCGCTTCCAGCAGGCGGTGCGCGTCCGCGGCGTCCCGCATCGGCACCCGCGCTTCGATCACCGGCCGGATCGCGCCCGCGCCGATCAGCGGCCAGACATCGCGCACGACTCCCGCGCAGATGGCGCCCTTCTCGTCGACCGGCCGGGCCCGCAGCCCCGCCGCCGAGACGGACGCGCGCTTGGCCAGCAGCTTCCCGAGGTCCAGCTCGCCGACCCGGCCGCCCTGCATGCCGATCACGACGAGGCGGCCGCCGACCGCCAGCGCGTCCAGGTTCTTCTGCAAGTACGCGGCGCCGATGATGTCGAGGATCACATCGGCCTTCTTGGTCGAGAAATCCTCTTCGTGGTAGTTCAGGGCCTCGTCCGCGCCGAGCTCCAGGCACCGCCGTACCTTCTCCGGGGAGCCGGCCGTCGCGATCACGCGGGAGCCGAACGCCTTGGCGAGCTGGATCGCCATCGTGCCGATGCCGCTCGTGCCGCCGTGGACCAGCAGCGTCTCGCCCCGGCGCAGGCGGGCGGTCATGAAGACGTTCGACCAGACGGTGCAGACGACCTCGGGCAGCCCCGCCGCGTCAACCAAGGACAGGCCCTCGGGGAGGGGCATGACCTGCTGCCAGGGAACCGCCACGCGCTCGGCGTACCCGCCGCCGGCGAGCAGCGCGCAGACCTCGTCGCCCGGCTTCATGCCCTCGACGTCGGCGCCGACCGCGACCACGGTGCCGGAGCACTCCAGGCCGGGGATCTCCGACGCGCCTTTCGGCGGGGGGTAGAACCCCTGGCGCTGGAGGACGTCCGCCCGGTTGACGGCGGATGCGGCCACGTCGATGAGCACCTCGCCCCGCGACGGCTCCGGATCGGGGACTTCCTGCCAGTCCAAAACCTCGGGTCCACCCGGTTCCGTAATTACGATCGCGCGCATGCGACCAAAGTAGCGGGGCCGCGAACTCGGCGGTTGCCCGCATTCGCTGGATAAGAGGGCGCTAATCTGCAATGTGTTTGCTGCCCCTTTAGCCCATCCCGAGGGGGAACACGGTGGCAAGACACGATCGTGAGGATCCCCACTCTCTCGAAGATCAGCTCGCCTGGCTCGACGCGATCAAGGAGATGCCCGACGAAGTGGACATCGCGGTCAGCGCGGTGACCTCGGCGTCCCTGGCCTCCGCGCCCGCGACCCCCGCCGGCCCTCCTGCGGGCTCCTTCACGGGGCCGACCGGCGAGCCGGAGGTGCCGTCACCGTACCCTCAGGACCCGTGGCGCTCGGTGCCGTCCGAGCCCGCTCCGCAGGGGCTGCTCCGCACCACTCCCGACCACGCGTACGGCGCCCCGGTGGCCGTCACCTCGGACGGGCCGGCGGAGACGGAGGCCGAGCCGGCCACGCCGCCGCTCTCGCCGAGCTTCCCCGGTACGCCGCCGGCCGAGCTGGGGCGCGGGCCGCTGTTCCCGGACTCCCCCGTCGACACCGACTCCTTCAACGTCGGCTCCTTCGGAACCTCGTACAAGGAGCACCACACGCAGCCGGTCCGGCTCCCGACGGGAGAGCACCGGCTGGACGACCTCCGGGCCGAGGAGCGCGACCTCGGCGGCCCGACTCAGACGTCGGCGGAAGAGCCTGTTCGCGGGTGGCTGGAGCCGGCGGTGCCGGTCGAGACCGACGGATCCTCGGGGACCTTGGGGACTCAGACGGCCGGAGGCTCCTCGTCCGCCGACTCGTCGGGATTTCCCAGCTCGGGCTTCCCGGGGCCCACGTTCTCCGCTCCCGCGCCGTCCGGAGACGAGGGCAGGCCGCCCTTCTCCGGCGACCTCGTCGGCGCGGTGACCGAGCGTTTCGCCGGTCCTGTCCCCGAGGAGGCTCCGGCCAAGGAGCAGCCGGACCAGCCGTTCGGCGGCTCGCTGCGCGAGGACCTCGCCTCCGCCCAGTCGTTCGACGCCTTCACGCGGGAGGAACGGCCCGCTCCCCAGCCGTTCGGGGGCGTACCGGCCGGGGACACACCGTTCGGGGGCTCCTTGCGCGAGGATCTGGCCCCCGGCAACTCGTCGTACGAGGACGCCGCCCCGTCCGTGGGTACGGCGCCGTCTTCGGGCGTCGTCTCGTCTTCGGGTGCCGTCTCGTCCTTGGGGAGCGTTTCGGCGGACGCCGCTCCGCCACGGGAGGAACCCCGCCAGGCGGACACCTCCCCCGAGAGCCAGGCGCCGGAGGAGCCGTACAAGGCCCGGCGCAGGCAGGCGCCGCAGGTCACCACGTTCGGCCCTTCGGGGCGTACGAGCGGGACGCGGGCGGCGGGCAGGCCGAGCGCGGACAGCCTGGACCCCGGCACCCTGCTCAAGGGACGCAGGACCGCTCCCACCCGGGGATGGCGCAGGTTCGTCTACAAGGCGTCCGGCGGCTGGATCAGGCCCGGCGAGGCCCCCGACGAGCGGCGGCGGCGCGAGCTGGCGGCGCGTGCCCGCACTCCCGTCGCCACCGGCCATCACCGCGTGGCCGTGCTCAGCCTGAAGGGAGGCGTCGGCAAGACCACCACGACGGTCGGCCTCGGAGCGACGCTCGCCCAGATCCGCGGCGACCGGGTGATCGCCGTGGACGCCAACCCCGACCGCGGGACGCTTTCGGACAAGGTCGAGCTGGAGACCTCCGCGACCGTACGCGACCTCCTCAACGAGCGGGCGCAGATCAAGCGGTACGTCGACATCCGGGCGTTCACGTCCCAGGGACCGTCCAGGCTGGAGATCCTGGCCTCCGACCGGGACCCCTCCGTGTCCGAGGCGTTCAGCGCGAGCGACTATCAGGCGGTGGCGCAGGTGCTGGAGAACTTCTACTCGATCTGCATCACCGACTGCGGGACCGGCCTGCTCCACTCGGCGATGTCGGGCGTCCTCGGCCTGGCCGACCAGCTCGTGCTGGTCAGCTCCCCCTCCGTGGACGGCGCCAGGGCCGCCTCGGCCACGCTCGACTGGCTGGAGGCGCACGACCACGAGGAGCTCGTCCGGGCCGCCACCGTGGTGCTGTGCAGCGTACGGCCGCGGTCGAAGTCCGCCGTGGACCTCGACCGGCTGGAATCGCACTTCGCCGCCCGCTGCCGCTCCGTCATCCGCGTGCCGTACGACCCGCACCTGGAGGAGGGCGCGGAGATCGACCTGGACCGGCTGCTGGAGCCGACCCGCGAGGCGTACCTGCGGCTCGCGGCCGCGGTGGGCGACGGCTTCGCCGGCCCGCAGGCCATGGCAGAGCGCAGGTTCTCGGAGATCCCCGATCAGATCTGACGTTATGCTCAGAGATCGTCTTTTGTCGCGGGCACGCAGCGCGTGGTGAGAGACTATGGTGATGTTCCGATGCCTTTGCGCGTCCGCGCGTCTGGCACCGGCCAGGAGAGCTCGCCTAGTGGACGATGGCGGCGGTCTTGAAAACCGCTAGGGGCTTGACGCTCCTCGTGGGTTCGAATCCCACGCTCTCCGCTCCCACCTCCGAAAACGGCGTCTGACCAGGTGTTCCGCCCTGGCCAGGCGCCGTTGATCGTTTCTGGCATGTGCAGCCATACGCCACTGAGAGCAGCCCTCGCCCGCTGTTCCCGGGATATATCCGGGATGGATCACGGCGCGTTTCCGCAGGTCGGGCAGGCAAAACGAAGAGGGCTACACACCGACATGACCGACGCCGAGTGGCAGGCCATCAAGCCGTTGATGCCCTGGTCAGCCTGGCTGACCGGCAACGGCGGACGCCCGGAGGAGTACGGCCGTCGCCTGATGTGGACGCCATCCGCTACGTGGTCGATAGCGGCTGTAAGTGGCGCAATCTGCCCGCCGATTTCCTACCGTGGCGCACCGTCCATGCGATCTTCACCCGCTGCTGGCAGGACGGAGACCTGCTCGCCGTGCACAATGACCTGCGCGAACACATTCCGCCAGGCCGAAGGACGCGAAGCCGAGCCCAGCGCCGGGATCGTCGACTCCCAGTCGCTGCGCGCGGCTGAGACCATGGGCGCCGCCAGCCGCGGATACGACGCCGGCAAGAAGGTCCAGGGCCGCAAACGCTCTTCCGCCCGGGGCGTGGACACCCGGTTTCATGCGGCCAGAGCCGCCACTATACCGAGCTGATCTTCGTGGACGGCTGGGGAGGCTCCCGGTCAGCGAGTGCCTTTCTCTCCAGTTCATGCTCCACCCGCCGCACGACGCCGACCGCATGCCCTTCCGCGATCACCACGGCGAGGAGTTCCTCTTCGTCCACGAGGGGCGGGCCGAACTCCTCTTCCCGTCCTACGCCGTCGCACTCGCGCCCGGCGACTCCGTCTACTTCAAGGCCACGACACCGCACAAGGTGCGATCGCTGAGCGAGACGCGGTCCTCCGTCCTGCTCCTCGTCTGCGCTGACGAGAACGCCCCCACACCCCTGCCTGCCCTGACCTGACCTCGCGTACGGAGCCGCTGGTGATCGGCGGGGGCGTAGTAGTGCTGTGTCTACCTAGGGACACCCGGGAACACCACCGAGCGTGCGGCAGGCTACGCCATCGCGACGACGAGGGGACGTCCATACGGTTGATCCGGATCAACCGCCGGGACCGCGGCCCGGCAGCGACATCATCCGGAGAGGACAACTTCTGTGCGTGAACGAACGATCGCCGTGGCCGTCGCCGTGGGGACGGCTCTGACGGTCGGGATATCGGCCACCGGCCCGGCGTCGGCGGGCGTCGCCAGCCGGGCCGGGACCGATGGGACCGACGGGACCGCCCGGTTCTACCGGCAACCGATCAGCTGGCACGGCTGCCGGTTGGGGCCGGACGACGAAACCGGCGGGGCGCTGGACGCGGCCGGCACGCGGTGTGCCACGGTCACCGTCCCGCTGGACTACGGCCGGCCGGACGGGCGGACCATCACCGTGGCGATATCGCGGATCAAGGCCACCGATCCCGGCCGCCGCCGCGGCGCCCTGCTCATCAATCCCGGCGGTCCCGGCGCCGTCGGACTGGACCAGGTGCTTCTCAAGGGGATGATGCCGGCCGTCGCGGAGCGCTACGACCTGATCGGGATGGATCCGCGCTTCGTGGGCCGCAGCACGCCGATCCGTTGCCAGTGGACGACCGACAGCTTCACGCGGTCGGCAGGTCCGAACCGGCGTACCTTCGATGAGAGCGCGGCCCTCATGAAGACGCTGGCGGCCGGATGCGCCCAAGGCGATCGCGACCTGCTGCCGCACGCCTCCACCCGCAACACCGCCCGCGACATGGACGTGATCCGTGCGGCCCTCGGCGAGCCGAGGCTGTCCTACCTCGGGTACTCGTACGGCACCTACCTCGGCGCCGTCTACCTGCAGATGTTCGGGGCGCGGGCGGACCGGGTCGTGCTGGACAGCGCGGCCGACCCCGACGTCTACGGCCCCAACCTGATCTCGCGGAACGCCCCGGCCCTCGCCGCCGCGCTGAAGCACTGGGCCGGCTGGGCCGCCGGTCACGACAGCAAGTACGGCCTGGGCGACACGACGGCCGCGGTCCTGTCCACCGTGGAGCGGATCGACCGGGCCGCCGCCCGGCGTCCCCTGCGGGTCGGCGCGTACCGGGTCGACGCCCACCTCGTCCCGTACCTGCTGTTCGTCCGCCTCTACGACGACAGCGCGGCGGCGTACGCCGGCCTCGCGGCGGAGACGCGGGCGCTGGCCGACGCCGCCCGCGGCGCCTCGGTCGTTCCTCCGCCGTCGCTGGAGAAGCTCCTCACCGGCCTGTTCACCGGCGCGGGCGAGGCCGAGGACCGGGCGGGAACCCCGATCGTCTGCGCCGACCGCGCCGCCTCCCGCGACCCGGCGACCTACTTCCGCGACATCCAGGCGCACCGGGCCAGCGAACCGCTGTTCGGGCCGATGACCCGCAACATCACCCCGTGCGCGTTCTGGCCGACCACGCCGGCGGAACCGGCCACCGAGATCCGCAACCACGTCCCGGCGCTGATCGTCGGCGCCGACGGCGACCCCGTGACTCCCTATCCGGGCCAGCGGGCCATGCACCGCGCGCTGGCCGGCTCGCGCATGATCACGCTCACCGGCGCCTTCCGCCATGGCGCCTACCTCGCGGCCGGCAACGCCTGCGTCAACGCCGCCGTCGACCGCTACCTGGTCGACGGCACCCTGCCCGGCACCGACATCGTCTGCGACACCTCCGGCGACACCGGCGAGTGACGGCTCAGCGCCGCTGCCCCGGGCGACCGGGACGGCGGCTCAGCGCCGCAGGTAGGTGAGGACGGCCAGCACCCGGCGGTGGCCGTCCTCGGCCGGCAGGTCCAGCTTCATGAAGATGTTGCCGATGTGCTTGGCGACCGCGGCGTCGCTGATGCCGAGGACGCGGGCGATCGACGGGTTGGAGCGGCCCTCGGCCATCTGCCCGAGCACCTCCCGCTCCCGTGGAGTGAGCCGGTCGAGTGGATCGGTGACCCGCTGCCGCGCCAGCAGCTGCCGGACCACGTCGGGGTCGATGACGGTCTCACCGGCCGCGACCCGGGTCACCGCGTCGGCGAAGTCGGAGATCTCCCCGACCCGGTCCTTGAGCAGATATCCGACGCCGGCCCGGCAGGTGGGCACGAGGAGCTCCGCGGCGTACGCGGTCGCGGCGTACTGCGAGAGCACCAGCACCGCCGTACCCGGATCGGCGGTCCGCAGCTCTACCGCCGCGTGCAGACCCTCATTGGTGTAGCCGGGCGGCATCCGCACATCGGTGATGACGAGGTCCGGACGGTGCGTACGGACGGCGGCCATCAGGGCGTCGGCGTCGCCGACGGCCGCAACGACGGTGTGGCCGAACCGCTCCAGCAGCCCGGCCAGGCCGGCGCGCATCAGCGTGGCGTCTTCGGCGAGCACTATTCGCAATGACACGGCAGTTCGATCCGCACGGTAGTGGGTCCCCCTTCCGGGCTGTCGATCACCAGGGTGCCATCCAGTACGGCGACCCGGTCGGCCAGGCCGCGCAGGCCGCTGCCCCGGGCCGGGTCGGCGCCGCCCTGGCCGTCGTCCCCGATCGCCACACGCAGGCGTCCGGACACGAACCCGCCGCTGACCGTGATCCGGCCGGCCCCGGCGTGCCTGACCGTGTTGGTCATCGCCTCGGAGACGACGAAGTACGCGGTGGACTCGACGGCGGCGGGCAGGCGCCGGTCCAGGGCGAGATCCAGCTCGACCGGGACCGGGCAGCGTTCGGCGAGCTCTCCGACGGCCGCCGCCAGCCCAAGGTCGGTCAGGATCTGGGGATGGATGCCGCGGATCAGCTCGCGGATCGCCGTCAACGCCTGCCGGGCCTGCCGGCGGGCGTCGCGGACGAGCTCGGCCATCCGCTGCTCCTGCCCGCCGAGCTCGGCTTCCATCAGGCCGAGATTCATGTTCAGCAGCACCAGGTGCTGCTGAGCGCCGTCGTGCAGGTCCCGCTCGATGCGGCGACGCTCGGCCTCGAACGCGTCGACCAGCCGCATCCGCGACGTCGAGAGTTCCTCGACCCGCAGGTTCAACTCGGCCTGTGTCGGGCTGAGCAGCCAGCGGGCGAACGCCGCCTGGCCCGCGGCGAGGAGGCACAGCGCGTAGACGGTGACGATCGTGACGGGCAGGGCGATCGCGGAGGCGAGCCATGCCTCGCCCATCGTGTCGACGACCGATCCGCCCAGCCGGATGTTCACCCGGCTCGTGATCCCGGCCGCGACGCACAGCGGAAGTGCCAGCAGGGTGACGCAGACGAACAGGACGAAGAGCCCGACGAGGTCGATGGCGAACAGGACGGACAGCAGGCAGACCGTGTAGCCCAGCTCCCGCCACGTCGCGCTCTCCATCAGCCGTCGACGCAACCAGGTGCCCACGCCGCCGGGGGAGGCGGCGTGCGGGCTTCGCACCGGAACCCGTTCGAGCAGGCCGAGGCGGCGCCGCTCCAACACCCCGATCGGCACCCCCGCGAGAACGAGCACCGGCGGGAACAGCAGCAGCGCCAGCATCGCCGGCCAGGCCGCCGAGGCGAGTACGACCGTACTGAGCAGATAGGCCAGACATCGCCACGGCCACCGGGACAGCAGGAACCTGAACGGGTTGCCGGCCACCGCCCGCCATACCGAACCGCTGTGCGTCATCCGGACCACCCTACGAGCGGCAGGCTCCCAGCGAACGGGCCCTCGGTGGAGTGCGGGTGGTAGACCTGGCGCTACCGCGGCCATGCCGGGGACGCCTCGGACGGACATGACAGCTGTCATGCGGAAGGGCTCAGACAGTCTCAATCGGAAGGTGGGTTTCCTCGCTGTCCCGCCGCGCCGGTCTCAGGCGATTGAGTTAGGTTGCGTCCACGGGCCTGGCGGCCCTGCGGTCCAGTCCACTTGGCACCGGATTGCGAGGGCGGGCCATCGGACGACAACGGCGTCTGACCAGCGGTTTCGCTACGGTCGGACGCTGTTGATCGTTTCCACTCATGTGCAGCCGTACGCCACCCTGAGCAGCCCTCGGCCGCTGTTCCCGGGATATATCCGGGATGGATCATGGCGTGTTTCCGCAGGTCGGCTAGCCCTTCGAGGCCGGCTTCCACTCCTGGGCGAGGAGCCCGAGCAGCACCTGGTCCAGGAACTCGCCCATCACCCAGGCCGAGGAGCGCAGCACGCCCTCGCGGACGAAGCCGTTGCGCTCGGCGGAGCGCAACATCGCAGCGTTGTCCGACAGCGTCTCGATCTGCAGTCGATGCAGGCCGCGCACGACGAAACCGTAGTGGCACAGCACCGCGACCACGTCGGTGCCGTAGCCCTTGCCGCGGGCCGACGGCAGCAGCCCCAGCCCGATGTGCGCGGACCGGTGGTGGGTGTCGATGCCCCACAGCGTCGCGGTGCCGATCAGCGTGCCGCCGTCCAGCTCCACCACGGAGAACGGGACGTGCCCTTGCTCCTTGTCGTCCACCACGAGCCGCGAGTCCTTCGAGCCGGGCGTGATCGGCCGCCACGGCCGGCTTTCAGCCCGCGAGCCGTTGACCACGTCGTCGTAGAGCTCGGTCCGCAGGATCGGGATGTCGTCCTCATGCCGGGCCCTGAGCCCGACTTTGCTGCCTTTTAGCACCCAAGCTTCCTATCCGGCCAGGCTGGTCGGCGGCAAACAAATTAGCGGGAGTTTCGCCCTGGATTCGGCCGAACAGCGGAGGTGCATGGGCCTGTTGATGCGGAGCGGCCATGCGCGGGAAGACCGAGTTGGGAGGGTTGGGAGCTACCGGCCAGGTTCGACGGTGCTGTGCGGTCAGCTCGGGTTTCCGGTCAGGCACCGTTCGCGATGCTCTCCTGTTTCGTGCGACTCCTTCGGGCAGGACTGTCGGAAGCCGCTGTTAGGTTGCTGCACGAGTTGAAACGGCCAGGTGATGGGGAGAGCGTCGATGTCAGGTGTGGCGTTGCGGGGTGTTGAGGACGGCGACCTGGATGCGCTGTTCCACCAGATGCGCGATCCCCAGTCGGTTCAGATGGCTGCCTTCACTTCCAAGGACCCCGACGATCGCCAAGCGTTCGATGCGCATATGTCGAAGCTGAGGACGTCCCCGGATGTCATCCTGCGTGCGGTGACCCGGGATGGTCACCTGGTCGGCAGCATCGGCAGCTTCGTCATCGACGGGGACACCGAGGTCACCTACTGGATCGACCGCGCGGCCTGGGGGCAGGGAGTCGCCAGCCACGCTCTCGCTCAGTTCCTTGAGCTCGTCCCCGTCCGCCCGCTGTATGCCCGTGCCGCCAGTGACAACCTCGGTTCGCTCAGGGTCCTGCAGAAGGCCGGTTTCACGATCATCGGCACCGAGACCTCGTACGCGCCCGCGCGAAACGCTGAAATCGAGGAAAGCATCCTGCGCCTGGGCTAGGCGAAACGAAGAGGCCCCGGGATGACCGGGACCCTCTGACGCTAGCTTGCGCCGTCATGTCTCCAAGGCGTCGTCTATCCGCCGGTTGGCGATCTCTGCGCCACCGTCGATGCACTTCGCATAGACCCTGAGCAACGCGTCCACGCCGTGCCCGGCGCGTTCGGCCACCTCTGGAGCGGCTACCCCGGCGTTGAGCCAGAGCGCAACGGCAGCGTGCCGGAGATCGTATGGCGGGGCCGCCAGTGGGGACACGGCCTGTTCCGGTGTGAGCGCCCTAATATCAGCCCGGTGCAGACCTGGCAGCCGGCGGAAGGGCAGGTGAGCATGTGATGGTGCACAGCTCGCGGCGGGATCGGGTGATCGCGGAGTGCGGTGCCAAGCCGGGATCGGTGGAGGACTACCCGTTCGGCGACGGTGTGGCGGTGTTCAAGGTCGCCGGCAAGATGTTCGCGCTGGTGCCGCTGGGGCCGTCCCCGGGCAGCGTCAGCCTCAAGTGTGACCCGGATCTCGCGATCGACCTGCGCCGGCAGTATGCCGCGATCACTGCGGGCTACCACCTCAACAAGCGGCACTGGAACACCGTCACGCTGGACGGCTCCGTGCCCGACGACGAACTTCTCGACCTGATCGATCATTCGTACGAGCTGGTCGTGGCCCGGCTACCCAGGGCCGAACGGGACAAGCTGAACACGTGACCGGTCGTCCGCGAGGACACATGTCTCCATCGGCGGAGTTCGGCCCGTACAACTTTGGACTACCAGCAAGACGAGGCGGATCGCGGGAACCGGAAGGTCTCCTGCCGCGTGCTTTTGCTATGAAGCCGGCGCGGTTCGGTCGCGAAACTTCACGGTGATCCGCTCGCGATATGGCAGGAGTGGGCCGATGACGTTCGCGGCCTCCCGGTACCAGTCGGTCACTTCATTCCAGAAGAAGCACCCGAGAAGACCACACGCCAACTGCTGAATTTTCTGCAGTAGTGCGGGATCGGAGCGACTGCTCGACGTGCCGGGGATTCATCGTTCATCCGCAACGACCAACTAAATGGACGTCATCGAACAGCACACACGAGAACCGCACAGGCTAGCGGCTCTGGGGTTGGGGCACGGTGGTGCGGCGGCGCCACGTCACCGCGAGGGGGAGGGCGACGATCGTGCCGGCCAGGCCGTACGTCGCGATCGCGGCCGGCGGGCCGGTGAGGTCGGCCAGCGGGCCGCTGAGCAGCACGCCGACGCCCTGCGCGGCGGTGAGCGCCGAGGCGGCCACGCCGACCGTCTGGCCGCGCCGTTCCGGCGGGGCGGCACGGACGAACTCCGCATTGGCGATCACCTGGTAAGCCGACAGGACGCCGGTCAGGAACCACGCGGCGGCGGAGACCGCCGTGCCCGGTCCGTACGCGCTGACCACGAGCGGCAGGCAGGAGACCACCGCCAGCGGTGCCAGCGCGGGCAACCCGGCCGACAGCCGGTTGACCAGATACATCCCCACCACGCTGCCGGCGGGGATGGCACACAGCAGGATGCCCGCCTCGACGGTCCCGCCGCCCAGGGCGCCCGCATACGGTACGGCCAGTCCCTCGGGAGCGATGGAGAAGGTGGCGAGGAGCGCGAACGCGAGCAGACCGCGCAGCCTCCGGTCCCTGACGATCAGACCGACGCCGGTCGCCATCTCGCCCAGTGAGACGACCCGGCCGGTGCGTGAGGCCGGCCGTTCCTTGACGCCTGTCGCCACCACCAGCGCGGCCAGGGCGAAGGAGAGAGCGTTGAGGCCCAGCGCCGCGTGTGGGCCGATGGCGGTGACGATCAGACCGCCCACCCCGAACCCGACCAGCATGGTGAGCTGCGAGGTCATCTGAGCGAGCGTGACCCCTGTGACGTAGAGCCGGGCGTCGAGCACGTCGGGCGTGGTGGCGATCCGCGCGGTCTTCTCCGGCGCGTCGATCAGCTGGACGGTGAAGAGGAGCACGCACAGGACCGGGAAGGGGACCTGCGGAACGGCCATGATCCCCACCAACAGCGCCCTGGCCACATCACAGGCGATCATCAGCCGCCGGCGCGGGAACCGATCGGCGAGGCCCCCGAGGAGTGGCCCGCCGATCAGCGAGGGGACGAACGTCAGCGCGTAGGTGAGGGTGGTCACCGTCGCGGACCCGGTCAGACCGTAGGCGTGCACGGCGAGCGCCACCCGGGCGAGTTGGTCTCCCGCCCGGGAGATCAGGCCGGAGAGCCACAGACTCCGGTACTCCGGCACGGCGAGCACGTCGCGGAACGTCGCGGAGCGCTCCCCTGTCGCGGCCATTCGCCTGTCCTTTCCTGAAGGCCGGGTGGCGCGGTGCGGTGCGCCACCCGGCCGGGACACGGGATCGTCGGTTCCAGCGCCGTCTTGGAGCGATCACCTTTTATGAAGGTTCACGGTTGCGCCGACAACTCGGGAACCGAGCGACTCGTCACGCCCGTTCGGATAGGGAGCGCCGTGTATCCGGCGCCGCTACATTCAGATGTCGTCCGGGGCCTGCCACACGATGTCCGGGGCGTTCCAGATGATGTCGGGGGCGTTCCAGATGACGTCCTTGCGCATGACCCATCACTCCTTCGCGATCTCGTTCGCTTCAGGTCACAGGATCAGACAACGCGGTATACGCGATGTATATCGATCTTGTGAATCCCACCCCTGCCGTATACGTTCTGCAGCGACGCCTCCGAAGCGCAGGGAGTCCGCCGTGGAGTTCGGAGTTCTCGGGCCGCTCACCGTGCGAAGCGACGGCGAGGCGATGCCCCTGACCTCCGGCAAGCAGCAGACCCTGCTCGCGGCGTTGCTCTGCCACGCCAACACCCCGGTCTCTCGGGCGCGCCTCATGGAGGCGCTGTGGGAGGAGCCGCCGGCGTCCGCCGTGGAGAACCTGCGCCTCTATGTACACCGGCTGCGCCGCGTACTCCGAGCGCCACAGCGCATCACCAGCCACGGCTCCGGCTACCTGCTGACCGTTCATCCCGGCGAGCTGGACGCGGACCGGTTCGGCGAGCTCGCCGCCGACGCGGGCCGGGCCCGGGAGGGCGGTGACCTGAACCGCGCGGGCGAGCTGCTGACGGAGGCGCTGGGGCTGTGGCGGGGGAAGGCGTACGACGACATCGCCCAGACCCCTCTGATCCGCGAGACCGCGGCCCGCCTGGAGGAGGAGCGCCTGCGCGCCGTCGAAGAGCGGGCCGACGTCGACCTCGCGCTCGGCCGGCACGCCGAAGTGGTGCCGGAACTGACCCTGCTGGTGGAGGAGCATCCGTATCGGGAGGTCCTGCGCCGCCACCTGATGCTCGCGCTCTATCGGTCCGGCCGGCAGAGCGAGGCGCTGGACGTCTTCCGCCGGACCCGCTCCCTGCTCATCGAGGAGCTGGGCATCGAACCGGGCCCCGAGCTGCGGTTGCTGCACGAGGCGATGCTGCGTGGCGACGAGGACCTCTTGTCACCGCCGCATCCGTCGTCGCCGCTCGTTCCCCGGGAACTCCCCGTCGACGTGTACGGATTCACCGGCCGGGTGGCTGCGATCGAGGCGCTCGACGAGATGCTGGCGGGTGATCGTGGGGGAACGGGCGCGCCGGTCGCCCTCGCGGTCATCGCCGGGCCCGCCGGCGTCGGCAAGACCGCCCTCGGGGTGCACTGGGCGCAGCGGATCACGCATCTGTTTCCAGACGGGCAGCTCTACCTGAACCTGCGCGGGTATTCCGCGGAGCCGCCGTTGCGTCCGCTGGAGGCGCTCACGGTGCTGTTGCGCGCGCTGGGCACGCCCCCACAGCGGATGCCGTCCGACACGGCACAGGCCGCGGCGCGCTACCGTTCGCTCATGGCGGGTCGGCGGATGCTCGTGTTGCTGGACAACGCGGCGTCCGCCGAACAGGTCCGGCCCCTGCTGCCGGGCGCCCTCGGTTGCTTCGTGGTCGTCACCAGCCGCGACCGCCTCAGCGGGCTGATCGCTCGGGAAGGAGCGCGGCGGATCACGCTCGACGTCCTCACGCCGGCGGAGGCCCGGGAACTGCTCGTCTCGTTCCTCGGCGGGCAGCGGATCGCGTCGGAGCCGGAGGCCGTGGCGGAAATCGCCGAACGGTGCGGGTGGCTGCCGTTGGCGTTGCGGATCGCGGCCGCCCGCCTTGCCGATCGCCCACTGCAGGGGATCGCGGACTACGCCGCGGAACTCGCCGAGGGCAACCCGCTTGCCGCGCTGCAGATCGCCGGAGACAGCGGCACAGCTGTACGCGCTGCCCTGGACGGGTCGTACGAGACGCTGTCGTCGGAGGAGCGACGAATGTTCCGACTCCTCGGCATCGCGCCTGGCATGGACTTCACCGTGGAGGCGGCCGCCGCCGCTTCGGACCGGAGCCTGGACCAGACGGTGCGGCTGCTCGATCGACTCTCGGCCGCGCATCTCCTCGAGGAGCGAGTGGCGGGCCGCTTCGCCTTCCACGACCTCGTCCGGCTGTACGCACAGGCCCAGGCGAACGCGGAGGACAGCGCCGAGGAGCGGGTGGTAGCCGTCCGGCGGGTCTACCGGTGGTACCTGTCGGCCGCGGACGGCGCGGCCGACCTGCTCTACTCGCATCTGCTGCGCATGCCTCCCCTTCCCGCGCCCTCCGTACAGTTCGAGGCGGCCCACGACGCCCGCAGATGGCTGGACGCCGAGTCGGTCAACCTGGTGGTCGCGACAGTTGAGGCGGCCGAAGGCGGCGCACCGCGCGAGGCATGGCATCTGGCCATGGCGCTGCGCGGCTACTTCTGGCTGTCCGGCGACGCGGACGCGGCCATGACCACGGCGGACGCGGGTGTCGCCGCCGCGCGGGCGGTCCAGGACCCGCGGGGTGAGGCCGGGGCCCGGCTCACCCTCGGCCAGACCCTCACCCGGCTCGGACGGGTCGAGGAGGCGTTCGGCCAGCTTGGTCAGGTCATCGAACTGACGGACCGGCTCGACTGGCCAGAGTGCCGGGCGTCCGCGCTCAGTGCGCTCGGCAACCTGCACCTTGAGCGGGGCCGGCTTGAGCGTTCGGCCGGCTGCTACCGCCAAGCCCTGAGACTGAACCTGGACCGCGGAAACGTGGCGCTACAGGCAGTGAACCTGGCCAACCTCGCAGTCGTGGCCCTGCATGCGGGGAACCTGGAGCAGGCCGTGGCGTACTGCGAACACGTGCTGACGCGATACGACATGGCCGGTTCGGGTGGGCACCCCGCCGTCCTCAACACCCTCGGTCACGCCTGCCATCTCCTTGGCAGGTCCGAGGAGGCACTCGGCCATTTCGAGCATGCTCTGGAGATCTACCGAAAGATGGGGAACTCCGTTGACCAGCCTCTCGTGCTGGCCGCCTGCGCCACCGTGCACCGTGACGCCGGACGCCGGGAGCAAGCTCTGCGGCAGGCCGAGTCGGCCGTCCACGCCGCGTGCGGCGCCGGGGAACGGATTCAGGCCGGCGTCCTGGGCGATCTCGGCTCGGTGCACCGGCACTTCGGGCGCCTGCCGTCCGCGCTCCGGTATCTCCAACAAGCTCAGGCTGCGGCAGAGGTCGTCGCTGACCGGTTGCTGGGCACGTGGATCCGGATCGAGCTCGCCGCGACCCGCCTCGCGGCAGGCGACGTCGCCGCGGCCACGGCCGATGCGGAGCATGCTTTGGCCCTGGCGAAGGACGCGGGATATCGCCTGTGGGAAGGCCGGGCGCTGCTCGTCCTCGCCGAGGCCGACCTCATTCTCGGAAGGGTCGAACGAGCCGCGGAACGCGCCGCATCGGCGCTCGCTCTGCACCGCGAGACCGGCCACAGCCTCGGCCAGGGACAGGCTCTGCTGCTGCTGGCCGACGCCGCCCGCCGGGGCCGGGCCGATTCTTGTCGTTCCGCCTCCTACCAGGCCGAGGCGGAACGCATCCTCACCGAGATCGGGTCGTTCCCGGGCCTCTCTTGTCACCGATCAGAAGCCGGGACATGAACGGCATCAACCCCTTTCCCTTGGCCCGAGGAGTGGATCTGGCCCGGTCGGCACACTTATCCGGACGGCTGAGGCGTACAAGCTGACCGGCGCCATCTTCACGACCATGCGGCTGAAGACCCTACGCGGTATGGCGACCGTGCCCGCGTGGCGTCTGTACTTCTCGAACCTTGCTGGCCCGATTGACCACGTCGCGGTCGACGCCCGCCTCCTTGGCGCTCTGGCCCTACCTGACGCCTGTGAAACTCCTTTGCGGTGCTTGATGTCGCGTGGATAGCGTGGCCGTTCGTGACTCCGACCCTTCGCACCGAGCGCCTTGTCCTGGACCCCTACACACCCGAGGACGAGGAGGGTTTCGTCGCCCTCTTCCAGGACACGCGGGTGACCCGATGGATAGGCGACGGCCCCGCTTCCGAGGCAGAGGACCGGGCCCTGTTCGGGCGGATCTTCACGAAGGTGTACGCCCAGGACCTGTTCGACGTATGGGCCGTGCGCCGGGACGGACTGTTGATCGGACATGCCGAGATCAAGCCGACCGATCAGGTCCAGGGCCACGAGATCGTCTATGCGCTGACGCCCACGGCATGGGGATCCGGCCTGGGCACAGAGCTGGCGGAGGCGATCGTCGCCTACGGCTTCGACGTTCTGGGGCTGGCAGAGGTGCATGCCACTGTGGCCGCGGAGAACACGGCCTCGCTGGCCCTGCTGGAGCGGATCGGTTTCGAGCACGTCCGGGACATCGTCGAGGACGACGGCAGCATCACCCGCGTGTTGACCCGTCGTTCAGTTCGACGGTGACCGCCGCGCCTTCGCTCAGCCGATAGAGCCGGCACCTGGGGCGGTCAGGCAAGGCGAGCCACGTGCAGCACGAACGCCGCGTCATTTCAGCGCGTCGAGGCCCGCGTAGGCGCGGCACTCCGCGTGTGTGCTCGGCAGATTCCAGGCCCGCAGGATCTCGATGAAATCGCCCCAGCGCCACGTCTCGGGACCCAGCTCGGCCAGGACGCGTACGACCCGCTGCCGCGGCTCGGTCAGCTCCTCGAACGGCGGCAGCGGACGAGGCGCGGCTTCCTCGAACGTGAGCCGTAGCGCCGCCGTGGCCATCGAAAAGACCGCGATCTCCGAGCTACGCGACAGGCCCTCCAGGACGGCGTCGACAGACTCTGCCGGCAAGCGGACGTCCAGCGCGGCCAGCGTCTGCGACGCGTAGGCGCGCCCATCGCCCTCCATGAAATGCACCCCGGGCACCACGTCCGCTTCCGGCGGGTCGATGCTGGCCGACGCCAGCGCGCCGATGACGTCAGGGTCGAGGACGTCGAGCCGGGCGAGGGCCACTGCGGCGGCCCAGCGCAGCAGCGGCTCGGGTCCGCTGAGGTGCTCGCGCAGCCGCGGAATCAGCTCAACGTCCGACAGCAGCCCGGCGGAGATGATCGCGTTGGCGACGACGCCGGTGACGGTCTCGGATCCGAGCAGGGGCCGGAGCGCGTGGATGGAATCGGCTGCTTCCTCCGGGAACCAGCCCAGCAGGTACGCGGTGGCGGACCGGATCTCCGGATCGTCGTCACCCAGCAGCCGGCGAAGCCCGGGTACCTCGGCTCGGACCGCGTCGTAGACGCCCAGCTCGTCCTGCGCGTATTGGAGCTCTGCGGCGTGGTCGTACCAGTCCCGCCGCACGCTCCGGGCCCGCCGCTCGCCCTCGTCCCGGGCCGCCGCGACCCACTCGACGATCTTGCGTAGCTCCTCTGCCGGGTCGGCGGCGCTCATCCGCTCGACCTCGGCCCGCCAGCCCGCGATGTCGACGCCGCGTGGCAGGTGCGCCTCGTCGTATCCGATCGCGACCGAGGCGAGCAGATGCACGATCTCCTGCCGATCGGGTGTCGCCGGATCCACGGCGAGCCGGGCCAGGAACGGCACCGCATACGCGGTCGCCTGGTATCGGCTGCCCTGGTGGAAGATGTTGCCGTACAGCTCGGACACGGCGCGTTCGCGCTCGTCGTGAGACTCGGAGCGCAGCGCCCTCAGCAGTCCCGGGACGTCGTCCGCGGGGCCGTAGGCGTGACTCAGCGCCGCCCAGTCGATCTCATCCAGCCCCGCCAGGACATCGCGATCACCCATGGCGTGCAGTGTGCCAGCCGCCACCGACAATGCCTCACCGCGGGGATTCTCCTGCTCAGGCCGGGCCGAGCAGGTCCCAGCGGTTTCCGGCGATGTCCAGGAACACGGCGACCTGTCCGTACGGCTCGCTGCGCGGCGAGGTCACGAACTCGACGCCCGCGGCGACCATCCGCCGGTAGGCGGCGTCGAAGTCGTCCACGCGGAGGAAGAACCCCACCCTGCCGGCCACCTGGTTCCCGACGGCCTTGGCTTGCCGCTCTCCGTCGGCGCGGGCGAGCAGGATGCCGGTCTCCGCGCCCGGCGGGCGGACGACGACCCACCGTTTCGGACGGCCGTCGTTCGTCAAGGAGGGCGAGTCCTCCACCAGGTCGAAGCCGAGGACGCCGACGAAGAACTCGATGGCTTCGCCGTAGTCGTCGACGATGATCGCGACTAATTCGATCTTCACCGTCAGATCGTACGGGAGCGCGTCAGGAGCGGAAGGTCAGGCCGCCTCGCGGGAGCCGACGGCTCCGGCGCGGATGCGCGCCACCTGCGTCGCGAGGGCGTCCACGTCGAACGGCACGGCCGCCGACTCGAACTCCTTGCCCAGCGCGTGCAGCATGTCCATGCCGTCCCAGCTCGCGGCGAACTCGTCGTCGATCGGCTGCATCAGGTCGGCGAGCGCGTTCTCGGCACGGTTGCGCATCACGAGGATCCGCCACTGCCCGAGGAAGCGGCGGAAGTCCGCCAACCGCTCGCCCGCGACGGCGACCTCGGAAACGATCGCGTGCAGCTCCTGGTTCACCTGCTGCGCCCGCGCCGACATCTCCAGGACGCTCTCGTGTACGGCGTCGCAGAGCAGGGGCACCTCGCTGAGCGAGGTCGACGGCGCGAGGCCGTCCACGACCTCGGCCGCGAACGCGGCGACCATGTCGCTGTGCACGCTGGCCAGCGCGATCCGGAACCGCAGGTCCGCGATGTACGAGCGCAGCGCGGTGAGCCGGGGCACCAGCCGCTCGAGCGTGTCCACGGCGGTGCTTGTCGGCGTGGCCATCACCCGGGCGACGTTGTGCAGGACGGGGGCGGTGTCGGCGACCCGCTCGGACGCGGTCTGCGCGGCGGCGACGGTGTGGTCGAGCCTGCGGGACATGTCGAGCACCTGGGTGGACGACCGCAGGAGGCGATCGCTGAGCAGGCGGTAGCTCTCCAGTCGCTCCACCAGGTCGGTGAGCATCGCATCGAGCGCGCCGGCCCCGGCGAGCACCTCCGCGATCGGCCCGCGCGCCTCGGGGCGGGCGTACGCCGACGAGGCGAGCCGCCCGCGTGCCGCGATCTCGCCGGCCAGCGCCTCGGTGAGGAAGTCGTCGTGCGAGCGGAACCCGAGCTCGCCCAGGTGCTGCTCGAGCTGCCTGATGCCGACCACCGCGACCTCACGCCGGTTCATCCCGTGGCGTTCGGCCGCTTCGGCCTCGACGTCGGCGACGTACTTGTAGATCCGCTTGACCTCGTCGAACAGCTCGGACCTGGGGGCCATCCGGACCGAGAGGAAGCCCTCCGCCGAGGGCGTCATCGTGGCGAAGACCCAGTAGTTGCTGCCGTCCTTGGCCAGGTTCTGCACGTACGCGCCGGCCGGGCGGCCGGAGAGCAGGCGGTCCCACATCAGCCGGAAGACCCCGGCCGGCATGTCGGGGTGGCGCACGATGTTGTGCGGGGCGCCGGTCAGCTCGTCGAGGGAGAACCGGGAGGTCCGCACGAAGACAGAGTTGCCGCTGCGGATCAGACCGCGCCGGTCCGTGGTGGAGAAGAAGAGCTCCTCCGAACCGATGAACTGCTCCGCCCCTGTGGGCATGCGAAACTCGCCAAGACTCATGGTGACCTCCCCGATCAGCGGAGAGACTATCCGCGGGTGATCGGGGTCCCGAAACCGGCTACGCGATCAACGTCCGCCGGTCGGTGCGGCTCGTCCGACCGTCCCTATGCGGCTCGTCCGACCGTCCCTATGCGGCGGGGCCTGGCCGGGTACGCGTGGTGCGGACGCCTCTATTCGCGGGAGCGTCGAAGGGCGACGGCTATTCCTCCGGCCTCATTTCCGCTGTGAAACCCGTTTCTCTCAGCCGGCTCGCACGCGATCGTATTGCGGGGTCACCTTTCCCGTCTGCCCCAAATCGCGACCCTGATGGTGAGGACGACCAGGGCGACCGTCAATGTGACGATGACCAGCAGGATCGTCCCGATGAGGGTGGTTTCCACGGGGTCGAGATCGCTCACGGTGGACTCTCCTCACGTCACTGTGGGACTCCCCGATCCGCTCGCGATGATGGCACGCTCCACGCGTATTGGGGGTGGAATTCCGCTAAAACCGGCAGGGCATCGGGAAACAAGGATGTGCGGAAGCGGCGAATTCGTTCGAGAGCGGGGACGGGATCCCGCCCAGCCGTGAGCGGGATCCGGCCGGTCGGCTGCGTGATTCCGGGCACGGGTGCGCCGATCAACGTACAGCCGGGCGAATACGGCCTGGTCGCATGGGTAGCCGCCTCACCTGACGAACGGGCACGGCGAGGGGAATGGGCCATGACGCGAGAAGATCCTCGGCCGGATTCACACGGGGTGCCGGAGAGTCCCACGCAACTGCCCAAGAGGTCGTGGCTCGCCGTGCTGAAGCGCACCGCCAAGGAGTTCCAGCGGGACAAGGTCACCGACTGGGCCGCCGCGCTGACCTATTACGCGGTGCTCTCCCTCTTTCCGGCGCTGCTGGCCATCGTGTCGTTGCTGGGCCTGTTCGGCGCCTCCGCGACGCGGTCCGCGACGGCCGACCTCACCGCCCTGGCCCCCGGTCCGGCCAAGCAGACCCTCGGGCCCGTACTGCAGGCGCTGCAGAGCAACCACCAGGCGGCCGGGGTGGCCACCGGCATCGGCATCGTCGTGGCCCTGTGGTCCGCTTCGGGCTACGTCGCGGCTTTCATACGCGCGACCAACGCGCTGTACGACATACCTGAAGGACGCCCCCTGTGGGTCACGTTGCCGCTGCGCGTCGGCATCACCGCGATGCTGATCGTGCTGGTCGTGATCGGAACGTTCGCCGTGGTCTTCACCGGCGGACTGGCGGACAAGGCCGGTCAGGCGCTGGGAATCGGCGAGACGGGGGTCGCGATCTGGAACATCGGCAAGTGGCCCGTCCTGGTGATCCTCGTCGCGCTGGTGCTCGCCCTGCTGTACTGGATGGCTCCCAACGTGCGGCAGCCGCGCTTCCGCTGGCTCACCCCGGGCAGCCTGCTGGCGGTGATCCTGTGGATCGTCGCATCGCTTCTCTTCGCCCTGTACGTGGCGAAGTTCGGCTCCTACAACAAGACGTACGCCACGCTGGCCGGGGTGGTCATCTTCCTGATCTGGTTGTGGATCACCAATATCGCCGTCCTGCTCGGCGTGGAGCTCGACGCCGAACTGGCGCGTGAACGCTTCATCAAGGCCGGCCACGCCGCCGACGAGACTCCGTACGTCGATCCCCGGGGCACTCGGAAGATGAAGAAAGAGGGATGACGCCCGTTCCGGCCCGGCCCAGGTGGTACGACACAGGCCCGGAGGGGCGGACCTCCGAGCCTGTGCCACGTGACTCCGTGGGCCTGATCGGCCCGTCACCCGTCAGAAGGGTCCTGTGTCGCCGAAGTCGTCCCGCTTGCCGCCGGGACGCTCCCCGCGTGACTCCCCGGGCCTCAGGTACCGGCGCAGGCGTGCGCGCAGCGGTTCCCGCGTCCTCTGCTCGGGCTGGATCGGCTCTCCCACCCGACCGGTCTCTCGGGGACCTGTCACCGGCCCGCCCGCCGTCTCTCCGGGGCGTATGGTCCCTTCGGGACGGGTGGCCGTTTCACCTCCGAGGCCACCGGCCAGGCGCTCCCGCTCCTGCTCGCCCGCGGTGTGGGCCCAGCCACGGCCGGGCTCGTTGGCCTGCTCCCAGCTCATGTCGTAGTAGCGGTAAAGCTCGCGCTCCTGCTCCACGGACAGGTGGCCGCCGGCGTCCACGTCGACGTGAGGCGCGCCCTTGACGCGCTCCTTGTCGTACGGGACCTCCACATGGTCTTCGACCAGGTCGGCGTTACGGATCGGGACGAACGTCTCGTGCGTGCCGAACAGCCCGGTCTTCACGCAGAGCCATTCCGGCTGCCCGGTGTCGTCGTCGAGGAAGACGTGTTTGACCTCGCCGAGTCGCTGCCCGCCGGTGCCCTGGACCGGGATGTCCAGCACCCGCGGGATCTGCTCCTGGGTGATCATCTTCTCCTCCGTCCTTCGCTGTCCCCATCGGCCCTACCGCTGACTGTTGACGGGAAACCCGACTTACAGGACGAACCATCTAAAACTTCTGTCGCTGCTCGTGGGGGTCCTCGTCACGGACAGGGGGCGCAGCGGGCACGCCACTTCGCGCATTGCGTCCGGCTACGGGAGGGGCAGGTGTGGGCCGGTGCCCTGAAAGAGGCGTTCGGACAAGGACGGGAGGCGTTCGGACGAGGACGACACGATGCACGCCATCGCCGTGAACCGGATGCAATGCTCATGACGGGCCAGCAGGATCGAATTCCGATTGAATCCCTCGTGAGCCAGGGGGCATGATTCAGGCGCTCTGGCCCCTGCTGAGCCGGCTCCGCGTCGAGCGTCGCCGTGCGCCGAGTTACCGTCGTCGAACCGACCACCCTGATGCGAAGGAGCCATGTGACCGACCAACTGATCTCCGGCTTTCCCGTCCGCCTCCTCGCTATCGACGATCTCCCCGCCTGCCTGGCCCTGGCCCAGGACCGCGAATGGTCTCCCGAGGAGCACAAGTGGCGGCTGCTGTTCGAGGTCGGAGACGTCTACGGCCTGGACGATCCCGAGGGCGGGCTGGCCGCCACGGTGGTGGCCACCAGGTTCGGCCAGGAGATCACCGCGATCGGCATGATGCTCGTCGCCAAGCGGTGCGAGCGGCGCGGCCTCGGCAGCGCTCTCCTCAGGCACGCGCTGGACCGATCGGGGACGGCGAGCGCCTGGCTGACCGCGACCGCGTACGGGCGGCCCATGTACGAGCGGCTGGGCTTCCGCGCGATCGGTGAGTGCGCGACATATGTGGGCGAGCCGACCGGCCTCTCGCGGGACGGGTCACGGCCGGCCGAGCCCACCGGCCTCTCCCGGGACGGGTCACGGCCGGCTGAGCCGACCAGCCTTGCCCAGGACGCGTCCCGGCCGGCCGAATCGACCGGCCGCTCCCGCGGTATGTCGCGCCCGGCCGAGCCGACGGACCTGCCCGCGATCCTCGCCTTGGACGCCGAGGTCTTCGGCGCGCCCCGCGACGCCCTGCTGACCCGGCTGCAGACGTTCTCCGAGCGATTCCGCGTGGTGGACGGGCCGGACGGCGGCCTCGCCGGGTTCGCCGGCGCCTGGCGCAACCTGGGCGAGACGGTGCTCGGCCCGGTGGTCGCCCAGGACGCGGCCACCGCGCGTGGCCTGCTCGCCGACCTGGCCCGCGAGGCCGAGGGCCCGGTACGGGTCGACATCGACACGATCCAGCCCGAGCTCATCGCCTGGGCGAAGGAGCACGGCCTGTCCTGCACCTTCTCCACCACGATCATGGAGTACGGCGCGCCGCTCCCGACTGACCGCAGTCGCCTGTTCGGCCCGGTGATGCTCGCGCTCGGCTGATGGGCCCCTCGCGGGTGAGGTGGCCGCCGATGCGCTCCCTCACTCGTACGGCTCCACCGGGCGTGGGATCGCGGTGACGTCGGTGGCCACGAGTTCGGGAGCCACCGTCCCGTTGGGGATCTTGTCGGACTTGGGACGCACCCATGTGCCGGTGACCTCGACCCACGTGTCCACCGGCGGCTGGGCGGCCTTGAGTACGGCGACCTTCAACGGGATGCCGTCGGCGGCGCAGCAGTTCAACTGGATGCGGGTGACGTACCACCGGTCCTTCTTCTTCGACGGCACCACGAATCCGGTGAGCCGGACCCGCTTGCCGGTGAGGGAGTAGGTGGAGTCCGCCCACGCCCGGCCGATGAACTCTCCGATCGGCATCGCGGTCACGGTCTCGTCGGCGAGCGGGGCATAGGTGTCCGACGTGACTGGCGGGCGCGGCGGAGGCTCTTCCGACCGGGCCGCGAACGCGCCGAGCGCGGGCGGCGCGATGAGGAAGATCGCGAACACCGGCAGGCAGAGCAGCCAGGCCACGCGGGGGCCGCGGGAGTGGTCGTGCCCGTCGTGGTGCGCGTTCTCGTGAGCGTCGTGCCGAACGGCTTCGCCGTGCTCGTCGTATCGAGCGTCGTGCCGGTCGTCGTGACTGCCGCGTCCGGCATGACTCCGATGCGCGTACTCCTGTTCCGTGAGGTACGGCTTGCGCCACTCCTGGATCAGACCGGCGACCCCCAGCGCCAGCACCACGGCGCCGGCCGCGACCAGGAACGGGTGAAAACCGGGCTTCACGTAGTTGAGGTAGGTCGTGGACAGCAGGGTGATCCGCAGGACGGCCCCGCCGAGGAACACCATCACCAGGCTCTGCGACATGCGGTTCACAGCAGGAGACCTCCGACGGCGACGCTCACCAGCACCGCCAACACGAACGTCACGGGGACGAACCGGGCCGCGAACGCGCGCCCGAAGGTCCCCATCTGGAGGGCGATCAGTTTCAGGTCCACCATCGGCCCGACCACCAGGAAGGCCAGCCGCGCCGTGGGAGAGAACGCCGTCAGGGACGCCGCCACGAAGGCGTCCGCCTCCGAGCAGATCGACAGCAGGACGGCGAGCAGCGCGAGCACCACGACGGAGAGCACCGGCACGTCGGCCACCGTCGTGAGCAAGGAGCGCGGCACCACGACGTTGAGCGTCGCGGCGGTCAGGGCGCCCACGACCAGGAAGCCTCCGGCGTGGAGCAGGTCGTGCTGCGCCGCCTCGCGGAACGCCTGCCACCTGGAGCCGGCGGGCGCCGTGCGGGCGGGGACGCGCAGCCAGTCGGAGCGGCCGAAGCGGAGCCACAGCCACCCGACCAGGACGGCCACGACGAGTGACGCGACGAACCGGGCGACGGCCATCATCGGCTGGCCGGGGAAGGCCACCGCGGTGGCCACCACGACCACCGGATTGATCGCGGGTGAGGCGAGCAGGAACGCCAGCGCGGCGGCGGGCGTGACGCCGCGCGCCATGAGGCCCGAGGCGACCGGAACCGACGCGCATTCGCACCCGGGAAGGACCGCGCCCGCCGCCCCCGCCACGGGGACCGCCGCGTACGGATGCCGGGGAAGCGCGCGGGTCCAGAACGAGGCCGGGACGAAGGCGGTGATCGCCGCGGACAGCAGAACGCCGAAGACGAGGAACGGCAGCGCCTGAACCGAGATCGCCACGAAGATCGTCGCCCAGGTTTGGAGCGAGGGGAACGCCAGCAGGGGAGTCAGGACGAAGTGCCCCGCGATCAGCAGGACGACGACGGCGGCGAAGATCCACGGCATCGCGGAAGGGGCCGCCGATCGGCGTCCCCACTCTGAAGGGGGCAACTCCGTCGGGAGATCGGCGAGGGTCCGGTCGGCCATGAGGTCATCTTGGCAGGGCCGCCGCGTGGTGCTGACTGTCCTGTGGACAACCGCGCAGCTGGGCCGGTTCAGCCGATTCAGAGCTGGTTCAACAGCCAGCGAGGCCCGGTGAAGGAGGCACCGAGGGCCTCGATCCGGCGGCGCAGCTCGCGGTCCGCCGTGACGACGAGCACCTTCTCCCAGCGTTTCGCGTCGCGTACGAGTGCCACGATCGCGTCGTCCCCGCTGCCGGACGCTTCGACGATCGAAACGCCGCCCGTGACACCGGCGAGGACGCCACCCGGTACGCCCGCGATACCGTGCGGGCCATCACCCGAACGCCCGGTGCCCTCACCGGCGGCGCCGCGGGCCACGCCCTCGACCACGACGGTCATCCGGGGGAACCACTGGGCCAGGTCGTGCGAGCCCTCCGGAGGGCGGCGCAGGCCGCGCGCCGCGAGAACGCGCAGCTCCCCGATCAGCCGGGCGGCCGCCCCGGCCCGGTCCCGCCACCAGCCGTGCTCGGCCCGCGCGCCGATGATGTTGGCCGCGTCCAGGATGACGATGAGGGGAGCCAGCGCGGGCCGTATCAGCGGCCAGGTCTCGGCGAACCCGGGATGCAGCTTCCTGGCGCCGACCTCGTCGGCCGCGATCCAGCGCATGTCCGTGCTCTCGCCGTTCGCCGGGGAGGCGTCGAGCAGCCCCGCTGCCTGGGCGATGACGGTCTGGAACGACCAGCCGCCGTGATCGTCGAGGTAGACGCCCTGGATCCGGAGCTGGTCACCGGTCAGCGCCGCCTCCTCGCGGGCTTCGCGCAGCGCCCCGCTGATCGCGTCCTCGTGGCTGTCGCGGGCGCCGCCGGGCAGCCCCCACGTGCCGCCGTGATGGCTCCACCAGGAGCGTTTCTGCATCAGGACGTACGGCATGCCGTCCTGGGTGTGGTGGACGGCGAGCAGGCCGGCGGCGCCGTGGACGCCCCAGTGCCGGTGCCCGCGGTCGCACAGTGCCCAGCCGTCCCCGTCGTTGGCCGCCATCACCCGTCTGCCTCGCCGTCTCGGCGGCTCACCACTGATCGGCGGGCACGCTCGCGCCGGAGGCGAGGTCGAAGAGGACCGCCCCGTCCTCGATCCGGATCGCCTGCATCTGCGTCACCAGCCCGACGTCCCTGAGCCGGAGCACGGCCTCGTGCGCGTTCTTCGCGTAGTGGTAGCGGTCCGCCGAGGAGAACTCCGGACTCGCCCGCACGCAACGGACTTCGAAGCGGTCCGCTGGCCACAAGCGGAAGGTGGGGCCTGAATTGTTCCAGCCAGACATGTGGTGCTTCTCCTGTCGCGCCTTCGTGAGACGAGCTGTCGTGATCCCCTGACATGGCCGGCCCGTTGGAACGTGACTGGCCCGATTGCCGATCGTTATGAAGTGGTAAGCGATCCTTCCCGTTTCCCCCGCCATATCCGTTAGCGTGTGAGCCCTCGCTCGCGATTCCCGGCGGCTCCGGGGGTCGCGAGTTCTCATAGCACGAGACAGGAGCTCGCCCCTTTCGGCCGGAGGAGCGGGCGTACGCGTGTCTCACCCGAGGGTGCTCCGCTCGACGCCATCGCAGTGTCAGTCCCCTCCGCATCCGGCCGGACTCCGGCGGCGGCCGGGCCAGACGTCAGCCTGACACGCCTGGTCCCGCTCGCACCAGTGCGATTCACTGTGCGGGCCGCAGCGCGGGTTACCGCGCGGGCCGCCCACCTGCTTGGAGCCGGCCGCCTTCCCGCCGGGGCCGGGCCGCCTACCTGCCCGGCCCCGACGGGAAACGCCGAATCCGGCGCGTCCGATCCGTACCCCCGACGGCGCGGTCCGACGCCCATGATCGCCCTTCCACCGCACCGGTCGCGGGCCGGCTAACGGCCGCTCTTCGAGAAGTGCTGGAGGTCCTTCGCCCCGCTCCAGTAGCCGCCCCAGCCCCAGCCGATCGCGGCGAACGCGCGGACGACCCGGTCGCCCGGATTGATCACGCCCGGCTTGTGCAGCGGGCGCTTGACGTACGCGTCCGCGTTGCGGTGCGCGTTCGACCCGTCCGCGTATATGTACGGGTTCTCGCGAGGGTTGAGGTCGAGGGCCCGGCCGTACGCGTGCTCGGACCAGCTCGTCGATCCCGTGGCGCTCCTGCAGTTGAACGCCGAGGTGTTGCCCGCGTCGATCGAGTCGTAGTCGCTGCCCTTGTACGCGTCCACCGGCTCCATCTTCCTGATCGGGAAGCGGTAGCCGTACAGCTTCTTGAAGACCGACACGACGTCGTCGGCGACGTCCTTGTTGACGACGAGCCGGCCCGTGTGGATCTTGCCGTCGAATCCCCAGTGCGGCATGGTGATCATGCGCAGGTCGCTCACCTCGACCGGACAGCCCGGCCGCCAGGAGTAGCGCACCTGGTCCCGCGTCACCTTCGTCACCTGGGCCGAGAAGGGCGGGGCGGACGGCTTCTCCGTCCCGCTCGGACTCGGGGTCGGTGACGGCGTGCCTTCAGAAGGGACCGCGCCCGGTGACTGCGATGGGTTCTCCGAGGGGCTGACCGTGACCGGAGGGGGCGCCGCCGCCCTGCCCGCGACGCTGCACGCCGACACTCCGGCGATGGCCAACAGCACTGTCGCTGATCTGCGGAAACGTGTGGTAGCCATACGTCAGCGTAACCCGGCCCCGCGGAGGAGGTGGAGCCTCTGGCCGACTCCGACAACAAGGCGAGGCGCCGTCCGGGTCGCGCAGCAGGGCGTGAATTGTCAGACATGACCTAGGGTGGCCCCGTGCTTCCCGAGCTGCGCTTCGGCGGGCTGGCCGTCCCCACCCACGGCTTCTTCGTCGGCCTCGGCGTGCTCGTGGCGGCTGTCGTGTTCGTCCTGGAGGCGCGCCGCAGGGGCGCGCTGCACGAGGACTCGCTGGTCGCGGTCGCGGGCGCCCTGGTGGGCGGCGCGATCGGCATGCGCCTGTCCGGCTGGGCCGAGCACCTGGACCCGCATCTGAACCCCAGTCTTCTCGAAGCCTGGATGTTCGGCTCGCGCAGCATCCTCGGCGGCCTCACCGGGGCCTACGTCGGGGTGCTGATCGCCAAGCGCCTCGTCGGCTATCGCGGCAAGACGGGCGACCTGTTCGCCCCCGCCGTCGCGCTCGGCATGGCGGTCGGCCGTATCGGCTGCTTCCTCACCGAGGCGCCGGGCCGTCCCACCGGCCTTCCCTGGGGCGTTCACGCGTCGGCGTCCGTCCCCGAGTGTCCGGGTTGCCTCGCCGGGCAGGCCATGCACCCGTCCTTCCTGTATGAGGTCGCCTTCCAGCTGGCCGCCTTCTTCGCCCTCGCCTGGGCCCGCGACCGGGTGCGCCGCCCCGGCGAACTGTTCACGCTGTACGTCGGCGCGTACGCGGTGTTCCGCTTCCTCGTGGAGTTCACCCGGGCCAACGAGACGGTCTGGCTCGACCTGACCCGGCCGCAGTGGTTCCTCCTCCCCGGCCTGGTGCTCGTGTTCATTCGGCTGCTGTACGGCTATCACCGTGGTTATTACGACATGCTGGTACACAAGAGGGACAGCCGGACGCACAGAGGACAGGAGGAGGGCGCCCCCCAGGCCCCGCAGACACGATGACCACTCCCCCCGAGCCTGCCGGCGAATCCCCGAACGAGCGGGACCCACAGCCACCTCCGCCGCCCCCGCCACCTCCCCAGGGCCCGTTCTCCGGGCCCCCGGGTCCGCCGGGGCCGTACGGACCGCCGCCCGGCCAGGGCTGGCCGCCACCGCCTCCGCCGCCCCCGAAGACAGGAGGGGTCGTCGTCGCCACGGCCTTCGCCGGGTTCGCGGCCTTCATCACGATCGATTTCGTCGGCGTGGTGCTCACACTGGCCATCGCCGGGAGCGGCAACGGGGAGATCGTGGTCGGTATCGGCGCCGCGATCCTCGCCTTGATCGCGCTCGGCGGCGGCCTCGCGCTCATCCTCCTGCGAAAGCCCTGGACCAAGGGCCTCGGCCTCGGCCTCATGATCGGCTGGGCGCTCGTCTCCATCGTGTCCGCCGGCTTCTGCACCGGCGTCAACCCGAGCCTCTACGCTGGCGGAACACTTTGAGCGGTATGCCCCTGCGCGGTGATCGCATCCTGCGCTACGTCAACGCGTTCTGTCCCCTCTGCCATGAGGAGGACCCGGACCGTCCGCTCGACCTGGTGCCACGCCTCTCCGGCTGGCTGGCCGCCCGGAACGGCCGGGTCTACCTGGAGCGCGGCTGCCGCACCCACGGCATGGTCCGCACCATGTACGACGAGGACCCCGAGATCCTCGCCTATCTGGAGGAATGGACCGCTCCCACGAAGGCCCACATCCCCGACGTGCCGGGAAACTTCGCCCCGATCCCCGAGGCGTACCTGCAGGGCCTCCCCGAGATGCAGACCCAGCACACCTGCATCCTGCTCGAGGACATCGCGGAGACCTGCAACCTCCGCTGCCCGACCTGCTTCACGGATTCCTCGCCCGACCTGCGCGGAGTGGTGCCGGTCGACGACATCCTGGCCAGCGTGGACCAGCGGCTCGGCCGCGAGAACGGCCGCCTCGACGTCCTCATGCTGAGCGGGGGCGAGCCGACCCTGCACCCCGCGCTGCCCGAACTGCTCGCTGCGCTGGTGACCCGGCCTGTCACCCGCATCCTGATCAACACCAACGGCGTCCTCGTGGCCAGGGACGACGCCCTGCTCGACCTGCTGACCGAGCACCGCGAGCGGGTCGAGATCTACCTCCAGTACGACGGCGTCAGCGCGGAGGCGTCCCGCCACCACCGGGGCGGCGACCTGCGGCGCTTCAAGCAGGAGGCGCTCGCCCGCCTCTCCGAGCGTGAGATCTTCACCACGCTCGTGATGACCACCGCCCTCGGTGTGAACGACGGCGAGATCGGCGACGTCGTACGGCTCGCGCTCGACACGCCCTACGTCGGAGGCGTGTCGATCCAACCGCAGTTCGGCTCCGGCCGTTCGGGCGTGATCGACCCGATGGACCGGCTCACCCACACCGGCGTGCTGAAGCGGCTCGGCCCGCAGACGGACGGCCTGGTCACCTGGCGGGACCTGACGGCGCTGCCGTGCTCGCACCCGCACTGCTGCTCCGTCGGCTACATGATCAAGGACGACTCCGACCGGTGGCGCTCCCTCACCGCGCTCATCGGGCACGACCGCCTGAAGGAGAACCTCGGCCTGGTCTCCAACCGGATCGCCGACTCGGAGATCCCGCGCGAGCTGCGTCTCGCCGTGCAGGAGTCGCTCCTCGGGCTGCTGTCCGAGCAGTCGTCGCTGTCCCATCCCGAGATCGGCAACATCTGGCGCGACATCTGCGAGAACTGCGACCTCGGCCTGTCCACGCTGCTGACGCTCGCCTCCTCGGTGCTGCCCGGACGCAAGAAGCGGCTGCGGCGGCTGCTCGGCGAGCGCGTGGTCCGCATCACCGTGAAGCCGTTCATGGACATGTCGACCATGATCGAAGAGCGGCTGACCCAGTGCTGCGTGCATGTCGGTACCCGCTCAGGGCAGCACCAGTGCGCGCCGTTCTGCGCCGTCCAGGCGTGGCCGGCGCTCGCCCGCCAGCGCCTGTCCGCCACCGCCTCAGTGGACGGCGGCGTACGGCTCCCGCTGGTGGAGATCACATGAAATCGGCAGAGACGAGGGGAGAGATGCCAGGAGAACGGAGGCCGCCGCTGACCGGGGTGGCCTACGAGGAGGCGATCGCGGCCCAGGCCGCCGCCAACGGATTCACGACCGACGGATTCACTTCCAGCGGATTCGGGGCCAACGGGTCCGGGACGCACCGGACCCGGGTGAACGGGGCCGGGGTGAACGGAGCCGGGGTGAACGGACACTCGCCCGGCGAACCGGAGGCGAACGGGTTCACCGCCACCTTCGCCGAGGACGGTACGGGAGACGGTGAGTCCGGCGGGTACGGCAATGGGACCGGCGCGCACGGAGCGGGCGGCCCGAGGCCGGGTGGGCCGTGGCCGGGTGGGCCGCGACCGACCGCCCACAGCGGCAGGAGCGGGCCCGTCATCGTGACGCCGTTCGATCCGCTGCGGCTGTGCGTCTACGCGACCGTGGCCCTGCTGGGCTGGGTGCTGGGCCCGTTCGCGGTGATCGCCTTCGCCGGGGTGGGGTTCGCCGGGTATGTCCGGGCCCGCCGCGCCGGGCTGGTGCGGAGCAAGTGCCTCCTGCGCGACACGCGGCTGGTCCTGGCTTATCTCGGACTGATCGTCGTCGCCGCGATCGCCGCGATCGTGCTGAAGTTCTTCACCTAGCGGTACGGCAAAGCGTCGTTCCCCGGCGTGGCTTTTCCGGGAAGACGTCGCGCACATGTTCGAGGGAGCGCTACAGTCTTGGGCATCCGATCGAACATGGGTTCGGTCGCCGACTCTGCAGGTGAGGTGTGCCATGGCGCTGCTCGCGGCACCGCTGGCGTCTCCGCGGCGCGCGCCGGCCACCTCCGGGCGATGTGTCCCGCTCCGGCCGGGAGCGACACGCCGTAGCGCTTTCTACGGAAATCTACGGCGGCCGCTATATCCGGTCATAAAGTCCGAGAGCGTGGACCCCGTGCGCAACCCCTATGCCCCCGGTGCGGGGCAGCGCCCACCCGAGCTCGCCGGGCGCGATCGTGAGCTTCAGCAGTTCGAAGTCGTGTTGGAGCGGGTGGCCCGCGGCCGGCCGGAGCGGAGCATGGTGCTCACCGGGCTTCGCGGCGTCGGCAAGACCGTCCTGCTCAACACGTTCAAGTCGATGGCCATGCAGCGGCTGTGGGGCACCGGAAAGATCGAGGCCCGGCCCGACCAGTCGATCCGCCGCCCGGTCGCCGCGGCGCTGCACATGGCGATCCGGGAGCTGGCGCCCCGGCACCGCGCCCCGGACCGCATCGAGGCGTTCCTCGGCGTGCTTAAGGCCTTCGCGATGCGCGACCCGGCGGCGGCCAAGGGCACCTCGCACTGGTCGCCCGGCATCGACGTCCCGGCGTCGCGCGGCCGGGCCGACTCCGGCGACCTGGAGATCGACCTGACCGAGCTGTTCGTCGACGCCGCCGGGGTCGCGACCGATCTCGGCGTCGGCATCGCGCTGTTCATCGACGAGATGCAGGACGTGCCGGCCGCGGACGTCTCCGCGCTCTGCGCCGCCTGCCACGAGCTGTCGCAGAACGGCGGGCCGCTGATCGTGGTCGGGGCCGGGCTGCCGCACCTGCCCGGCGTCCTGTCCGCGAGCAAGAGCTACTCCGAGCGCCTGTTCCGCTATGCCCGCATCGACCGGCTGGACCGGGAGGCCGCCGATCTCGCCCTCATCGCCCCCGCCGAGCGCGAGGACGTCGAGTTCACCCCCGAGGCCCTCGACGCCCTCTACGAGGCGGCCGACGGCTACCCCTACTTCGTCCAGGCGTACGGCAAGGTGGCCTGGGATCTCGCCCCGCGCAGCCCCATCACGGCCGACGACATCAAGGTGTCCGCGCCCGAGGCCGAGGAGGAGCTCGCGGTCGGCTTCTTCGGCAGCAGGTACGAGCGCGCCACGCCGGCCGAGCGCGACTACATGCACGCGATGGCCCAGCTCGGCGACGACCCGGTGCCCACGGCCGACGTCGCCGAGGTGCTCGGGCGCAAGCCGTCGAGCCTGTCGCCGGCCCGGGACAGCCTCATCAAGAAGGGCCTGATCTACAGCGCGGAGCGCGGTGTGATCGCCTTCACCGTCCCCCATTTCGGGAGGTTCCTGCGTGCGCAACCGCTGTAGCGACCCCCGCCATTGACCTCTCTACGGCTTTCTAGAGGGGAAGCTAGAGAGCCGTAGAGAGCTGAATTCACTCATTCCCATTGCGGAATCTAGGGCTGTCTAGCGTGTAGCCGATACAGGGATAGATTCCGCTAGCGGCTCGATCGGGTTGCCGTCCTGCCCCACGACGGCGACCCGGACCGTCGGCCGCCGGCCGCTCATATGGACGGCGAAGACGACGTCGGCCCCGCCCTGACCGGGAAAGACGAAGAACCGCCAGCACAGCTCGCGCCACGAGTCGTCCGGCTCGCCGGACTCGAGGACGGCGGCGTGGGTCCGCCAGGCCGCGCTTGCCTTGAGCCGGGCCAGCGCGCGGCCGGGCGGCACCGGCCGCTCCTCACAGGGGGCCCGGTGTCGCAGCCGCGACATGATCTCCTCCACCTCGGGCGAGAGCGCCAGCAGCAGTGCGAGGTAGCCCGCCGCCCAGGCCGCCGCGGTCCAGGACACCCCCGCGACCAGGTCGGCCACGCCGACGTCCGCCGCCGCGACGGCCACCGCCATCCCGGTCAGCACCGCCGTACGCGCGACCGAGCGCAGGCCGACCGGCGTGGAGCTGACCTCGCCGAAGCAGCCGCACCCCACATCCGGCCGGCGGCGGCGCAGATCCCACAGCACGTATGTCGAGATCGCGAAGAACGCGACGGTGAGCAGGCGGGCGACCACGAGATCGGCGGCGAGCTGACCCGCGACCAGCGCGAACTCCCCGACGGCGCAGGCGAGCATGGCCGCCTTCCTGAACCGCTCCGGCACGAGGACGGCGGGGCCGAGCCGGCTGAGCGTGTCCTGCCCGCCGCCGTCGTCTCCGGCGGTGAACAGCTTGGCCACGCCCCCCATGATCAGGAGCAGGGTCAGGATGGGCAGGGCGGCCACCGCCGCGGTCACCAGCACACGTCACCTCAATCCGACCTGGGCGTTGAAGCAGCCCTTGGTCAGGTCGCCACCGAGTCGTACGTACGAGAGCGGGGACAGTTCGACGATCCGTCCGCGCGGAGAGGTGTCACAGTCGACGCACCGGTCGCAGAAGCGGCCGGCCATGCAGCCGCAGGCCACGATCGGCACCGCCGTCGACCGTCGGCCGCAGACGTTCCGGACGAAGAGCATCGACCCCAGTGAGAGGTACGGCAGCCGGGCGCACGGGACGACGCCCTGGTCGCAGCCGGTGTCGGAGCTCTCCAGCATGGGATAGGCCGCGCCGTCGTCGTCGAGGTCGGACCACACGGCGGTCCCGGAGATCCTCGACTGAGCCCCGCCGAATGCCGGAGGCGGCGCGGGCGTCGCGTTGGCCCGGTACGGCGGCTGCGACGTGGCCGGGACCTGGGCCAGGGCGGTGCCGTCCTGGATCGTCCCGATGGCGTCGAAGAGATAGCCGGGCTCCAGCTTCGGGTGCCGTACCAGGAGGCGGCCGGTGGCCTGGTACGGGATGACGACCGAGCGGCGGCCCCGGTGCGGGCCGCTGTCGATCTCGACGGTGAGGTCGCGTCGGCCCCTGACGTCGAGGATGGTCCCGGTCATCCGGGTCATGTCGGCCCATACGCAGTCCGCGACTCGCCCGGACCGCGTCCTGACGATCACGCGGGAGCCCAGGGGCAGCCGGTCCGGAGGGACCGGGCCGCCGCGCCAGGCGGTGGCCCACGGCGCGATGACGAGGCGCTCCTCCTGGCCCTCGTCGTCCTCTATCACCAGGAGGTGGGGTGTGGTGTCGAGGATCCGGCCGCTGAGCGCGTCCAGCGCGGGGCCGTCGTCGTCCTCAGCCGGCTGGGGCGGCTGCGCGGTCCGGCCGAGGGCGGCCGCGGACAGCAGGTGCCGGCGCTCGACCCGCGCATGCGGCATGGGAACTCTCACCCGCCCAGCGTCACATGAGACCGATGACCGATAGGGACGCATTCGAGGCCGATGGTGCTTTCGGGAGCAATATTCCTCCACTCGGTGGAAGCTGTTGTCTCCTGATTTCCCCCAACCGGGCCGTCCGATGGCGACGAGGGCCGAACCGGTCCGCCACCGATCTGCCGTCTCTTTGCACTTGACGGTACGAAACCTGGATGGCGGTTCAGCCGGATCGCGGGTCCCAACTGCGATTCTGGCGACGGAAGCAGCCTCTCCACGGCCGGACCGGTGATCGTTTTATGGGGAATCATGAGGAGTTCCGCGAGTATGTCGTGACGCGCGGGCCGGCACTGCTGCGCGCCGCTCACCAGCTCACCGGGAACCCCTCTGACGCCGAGGACCTGCTGCAGGCCGCGCTGGCCAAGACCTATGTCGCCTGGGACCGGATCCAGGACCGCTCCGCGCTCGACGGGTACGTGCGCCGGGCCATGGTGAACATCAACATCTCCTGGTGGCGGCGGCGCAAGCTCCAGGAGTTCCCGTCCGAGGAACTGCCCGAGGTCCCCGTCCAGCCGGACGCGCGGCACAACCACGAGGAGCTTGAGCGGGCGCTCGAACGGCTCCCGGTGCGGCAGCGCACCGCGATCGTCCTCCGTTACTACGAGGACATGACGGAGCCCGAGATCGCCAAGGCGCTGGGCATCAGCATCGGGACCGTCAAGAGCACGGTGTCGCGGGGGATGGCCAAGCTGCGCGGGGACATGGCGGTCCAGCACTCGCTGAACTGATCCCTCCTTCCGGTTACTCGACCTTGGCCGGCTCGGTGACCCCCGCCGTGGCGCAGGGCCGTACGACGTCACGGATGAGGCGGAGCGTGGACAGGAAGTCGGCGAGTTGCTCGGGGGGGAGCAGGCCGGTGAACCACGTTTCGATGTCGTCGAGGTGCTGGGGCAGCACGCCGAGCAGCCGCTGCCTGCCCTCGTCCGTGAGCACCGCGTACGACGCGCGGCGGTCGCTGTGGCAGGCGCGGCGGACCACGAGGTTCTCGCGTTCCAGCCGGTCCACCACGCGGGTGATCCCGCTCGTCGAGAGGGAGGTCTGCGCGGCGAGGTCGCTCATCCTCAGGCCGTGTTCGGGAGATCGGGCGAGCCTGATCAACGTCTCGAACTCGACGTCGGACAGCCCGGCGCCCGCGAGAGCGGGACTCATCTTCTCGGAGATCCCCGCCATGACCTCGGCGAGCAGTCCCATCGCGGTGAGCCGGGGATCATCAAATGGGCTCATAAGTAGGCAGTCTACCGCGTCTTAGTTGACATGCGGAATATTCCTCCGGTAGAAAGTTGTTCGCTCAGACATCCACACGGCAAGTACATCGGGAGACCAGCATGAGCATCCGTGAGTGGGAAGGCATCAAGATTCCGACGGCCGGCGCCTTCGCCCTGGACGTCGCACACACGCGCGTCGGGTTCGTCGTCAAGCACATGATGGTCAGCAAGGTCCGGGGCAACTTCGCCGAGTTCGAGGGTAAGATCACCATCGCCGAGAACCCGCTGGAGTCGAGCGTCGAGGCCGTGCTCAAGGCCGGAACCATCCACACCGGCGTCGGCGACCGGGACAACCACCTCCGCAGCGACGACTTCCTCTCCGCCGAGAAGTTCCCCGAGATCACCTTCCGGAACAGCCGGGTGACCGAGCACTCCGGCGACGAGTTCGTCCTCGTCGGCGACCTCACGATCCGTGACGTCACCAAGGAGGTCAAGCTCAAGGTCGAGTTCGGCGGCGCCGCGCAGAACCCGTGGGGTCAGGAGATCTTCGGCTTCAGCGCCGAGACCGAGATCGACCGTGAGGACTTCGGCCTGACCTACAACCAGGCCCTGGAGACCGGCGGCGTCCTGGTCGGCAAGAAGGTCAAGATCGAGATCGAGGGCGAGGCCGTACGGCAGGCCTGAGCGTTTCCCCAGCCTTACACACAGCCCTTGTCCACAGCCTGTGGACAAGGGCTGTGTGTTTCTCACCTGGTCGAACCGTCCCCGATGCGATCGGCCGCCCACGCCGCCACGATAGGCGCGGCGGGGGTGCTCGATCGGCAACGGGTATGGCAGGCTTGCCCGGTTCGAGCGTGGGGCCAGGTCGGCGGGGCAGGCGGTCGAGAGCGGACCGTGATCAATCAGAGCTCGTTTCGCTTTGCTGGCTGGCACAATCGCCGGTACTCTGTCTTGAGCCAATCGGCAACCAGGAGGCTTCGCCTAGTCAGGTCTATGGCGCCGCACTGCTAATGCGGTTTGGGTTTACCGCCCATCCGGGGTTCAAATCCCCGAGCCTCCGCAGGTCAGAGCCCCTCTCGCGACTTCAGCGAGGGGGGCTCTTTCGATCTCCACAGGCGCCGTGGTTGCAGTTTGGGTTGCAGTTGCTCTCAGGACTCGCCCCACAGGGCAGCCCCCAGGCACCGCGGCTTGCACGGCCAGCGGTGCCACTCCTTGCCGCACTCCTGGAGATCGTCGCAGCCGTGCCGCCAAGGGGACCGCTGCGCCTGGTACCAGGCTTTGATCACGCCGGTTTCGAGGTCGACGAAAGACCAACGGAGACCGAGCGCTTCGCCCTGCCGGATGCCGAGAGCCAGGGCGACCGACCACCGGGCGGCGTTCCTGCGCGGCTTGGCGGCCTCCAAGATCTTCCGTGCCTCGTTGCGGGTCAGCGGTGCGAGGTCAGGGTCAGCGGCGACCGGTGCGAGGTCAGGGTGGCGACGTTCCTCGTGACCTTCCCCCGGCGCATGGCGATCTTCAACGCACGCGACAGGATGCGATGGACCTTGAGAACCGTGCTGGAAGAGCGGCCCTGTTCGAGCATCGTGGCGTACGCCTTGTCCAGGTGCTCCGGGGCGAGCCGGTCGAGGCGATGGCGGCCGAGCAGCGGAATGATCCAGTGGCGGGTTTTGGACCGGTAGTCCTCCAGCGTCCGAGGTGCCATCTTCCCGGAGGCGACGAGGCGATCACAGATCTCGTCGAGGTACTCCGTGATCCACTCCGTGACGTTGGGAATGCGGCCCGGCTTGCTGACGTGCCCAGCCTCTCGCTTGCCCTCCAGTTCGCGAACCCTGCGGGTGACCTCAGCTTCCGTCTTCGCCATGCGGTGGCGACGATCGGGGGAGCCGTCCGGCTTGATGCCGATGGTGACCCAGCCGTGCCAGTAGCCGTCGTTGCCGAGATAGATGGAGGAGCGGCCGTTCGGCTTGCGGTCGGCCACTATGCCACCTCTTCCAGGTGACGCGGTGGTGCGGCCGAGGACGGTGCCGCGCATCCCGGTTCGGTTGATCTCGTCGTCCAGGTCGCCTATCGCGGCGTCCAGGTCGGTGGTGTCCTCGCCGGCCTTTTCCGCCTCATCCCGCCAAGCTTGGGCGTCGGCGCGGAGTTCGACGAGGTAGCGCTGATAGTCGTCGGCCTCGTCGGGGGTGTTGACCGGCTCGTGGTCGAGGTGCCAGCCCTCGCGGCACTGGGCCATCCGAAGCTGGCGGTTCCGCTTGGCACACGGAGGGCACTTGCTCTCCAAGGTCGCTCCGCACGGCACGTCGATGGTTTCGACTTTGCCGGTATAGGTGTCGAGCGGCCGCAAGGCGATGGGGCGGATGCAGACGTCGTACTGTTTGGCGATCTCTTCGACGACCTCGCGGGCGAGTGGTTGGGCCATGCGCAGTGCGCGGGGTGTCGCCCGGTTGGTGGGGTGGGAGGAGGGGCTGGGGGAGATCGCCTGGTCTCCCCCAGCCTGGTTGGCGTCGGTGGTGTCGGTCAACTGTCCTCCTTTCCGATCTCGGGGAAGGTGAGCGCGGTCTGTCCGCATTCGTGGCACTCGATCAGGCTGCGTACGGGGTCGAGCCACAGCACGTCGAGCAGGCCGCAGCCGGAGCAGCGCAGGCCGTGAAGGAGGTGAGCCAGGATCACGGGGCCACCTCCCCTATCACCGGCACGCGGGTCGTGATGGGCATGGGGCTCGGGGCCATCGCCTGGTCCGGGACCAGCACGGTGTCTACAGCCTGTGCGTACTCGGCGACCATCGCGCGGATGTCGTCATCGGAGACGTATGCGGCCCGCACCGGATCCGGCGAGGTCTCCAGTCGGACGTATCCGACGCCCGCCCCGAGTTCGGGAACCGGTGAGATGTGGTCAGCCAGTGCACCGCGATCACGTGCGCCATCACCGAGGACCATGTCCACCTGTTCGGACTCATCGAGCCGGAGCGCGATCTTGCCGGGGAACGGCGGTACATGTCCGCGGACACGGCTGCGGGCAGGCTGTCGCCGCGACCAGGATCGAGGTCTTTTTCTCTCCTGATCTATCGGGGTCGGCGGTGTGATGCGCAGGAACCCTTGCGGCCTTACGCATGTAAGGATAGCGTCTGCAGCAGCCTTACAGGTGTAAGAGACGAGCGGCCCGCCGCGGCGACATACAGGGGGAGAAGTGTCATGAATACAGCCAGGCGAGCAACTAAAATTGCCGGCGCACTAGTCATCGTGGGCATGGTCGTCGGCGTGTTCAGTGTTGTTCCCGCCATAGAGGAGCCGCACTATCTCGATCTCATTTCTGCGCATGAGAGCCAGATCATCATCGGCGCAGCTTCTCAGTTCATCATGATCCCCGCCTATGTCGGGTTTGCGTTGTACCTGTACCCGACATTGAGAATGGCGAATGAAGCGCTCAGTCTGGGCTTCCTTGGATTCAGAATGATCGCAGCGACGTTCCATCTCGCAGGTGTGATTCTCTTACCATTGTTCCTGGTGCTGGGTCAGGAATTCACTCAAGCCGGCGCTGTGGGCGCATCTCACCTCGGAGCCTTGGGCGAGTTGTTGCGGACGGCGCGCGACCTGGTCAATCATGTCGGCGTGATCATCTCGCTGAGCCTCGGAGATCTCCTGCTGTTCGCCATTCTATATCGGTGGAGATTTGTCCCTCGCTGGCTGTCTGTATGGGGAATCCTTGGGGCTGTATTAGCCATGTTGGCGAGCTTCTTGGTGCTGTTTCGTGTGACTGACGTCGTCACGCCGCTCTACCTGGCCATGAACGCACCACTAGCCCTACAAAGCTTGGTCCTGGCCGTGTGGCTGATCACAAGAGGCTTCGATACGGAGGCCTTGACTGCGGGGGCTGAGCGGCGAGGAGTTGGCGGTGCTGCCTGACAGCGCCGCCGGCTAAGCCCTCGCGGAGGCGGGCCAGGCGCGGCCGTGCGGATAAGCGTGCCGGATAAGCGTTGCCGGGGTTGCGTCCACGACCACCAGGCGGTGTTGGTCCAGGTGGAACGGATGGGGACGGCCGTGATCCGAGCTGCTGATGCGGTTTGGGTTTACCGCCCATCCGGGGTTCAAATCCCCGAGCCTCCGCAGGTCAGAGCCACTCTCGCGACATCAGCGAGGGGGGCTCTTTCGATCTTCGCAGGCGCCGTAGTTGCAGTTTGGGTTGCAGTCAGTCGTCATCGCCCGAGAGCTGGCCCCATGCGGGTCCTTCGCCTGTGGACTGGTGACATGGGCGCTCCGTCGTGATCTCACGAGGATGCCCGCGGATCTCCTGAACGACGCTAACCCTGGTGATAGATCTCTGGGAGGGGTGCTCGCTGTGGTGCTCGCTGCCTCTTACGGCGCAAATCGCCAGGTTTCAGGAGCCGCTTGAGGTCAGCACGTCCGGCACCGGCACGCCGAGGTGATCGAGCAGAGCCGCGAGCTTCCTGTCGAGCTCGATGCCGACCTCGGTGATCGCGGGATCTCCGAAGCTGGAGAAGCGGGTGCTCGGCTGGTCGACGGCGAACCAGGTTTCGCCCTGCGCGTCTTCGTAGATCGCGGTGCGGAGCGGGGCGTACAGAAGGATGGCCGGATTGTGGTGGAACATCCGCTGGGCGATCGTGTGGTTTCCCATCAGGTATTCCATGCAGCGCCGCCGCTCCCCGGCCAGCCGCAGGAGCGGGCCGAAGTCCTGGCTCCAGTACGTGATGAAGTCGTGGGGCGCGTTTTCGGCCGTCGCCCGCACGACGGCGTCCCAGCCGGCGTTCTCCTCGACCAACCGGCCGAAGCGTTCCGTCTCGAACTGGGGGACGGCCTCCTCGTAGCGGGCGCGGAAGGAGTCGTATGGTTCGCCGACGGCGATGGCCAGGCGGTTCACCTCATGCGGGACGCTCTCGATCTTGGGGTGTGTCGGCCGGGCCATGATTCCTCCGTGGTGTTCACTGTCGAACCGGGGAAACACGTACCTCCCCACTTCGCGGCCCGGTGACGATCCGGAGCCGGTCAGGGGTGCAGATGTCAGATGCAAAGGTCGTGCTGGCAGTGGTCCCACATGGCCGATGCATCACTTGGGGCATGTCCTCGTCAGGCAGACGTGGCCGTGTTTCTCGCAGTCCTGTGGACAGTTGGGGTCGTGCTTGTGGGTTTTGCATCGCGGCTTACACGGCCAGCGGTGCCACTCCTTGCCGCACTCCTGGAGATCGTCGCAACCGTGCCGCCAGGGGGAGGGCAGTGCCTACCGTTCCACTCAACGAGCGGAAAACAGCTCCCAGCCCGACAGCAGCCGCGCAATAGCATCCGAGCATGGACACGCCGCCTGATCTCGACCGTGCGTTGGACGCTCTCTACGCGGCCTTCTCCCGGTACCCGCTTCCAGCCAAGACCGACGTGTGTGACCACTGTGTGTCAGCTGAGCGGGTTCGTGCGGCGCGTGCGGCACCACTTCGGATGCTAACCGCATCTGCGCTGGAGCCCTACGCCTGGAATGGCCTGTCCACATGGGGAGACGTCGAGGAGTTCAAGCACTATCTGCCCCGGTTAATGGAGCTGCTCATCCTCGAAGAGCTCGACGGCCTGCACGCCCCCTCCTTGATGCTGCGACTCGGCGTCAGGTGGCACAGCTGGAGAAAGATCGAGCAGGAAGCCATCACCGCCACCATCGACGCATGGTGGCGGCACACCCTGAACCACTATCCACGCGACGTCGACGTCATGACGATGATCGAAATTATCGCTGACAGTCTGGAGCTGGATCTGGCTCCCTACCTGGCCGAGTGGGAATCGAACACCACCGAGGCGGCGGCCCGTCACATGGCGTGGCTCATGCACGACTTCACTGTCAGCATCGCCCGCAACACCGAGTGGGATGCGCTCCTGGACAACTGGATCAGGGGGCCGGCTCCCGCGGCGATCCTGGAGCGCGGATTCTTCTCCGCCAGCTCACCGGAAGCGGCCCAGAAACTCTCCGACGCGCTTGAGACCCACCGCATCTGGAGACGACACTGACCCGCCATGAAGGCGCCTCCGGCGGGGGCGCTCTGGCTCCGGGATGCCGGGCCTGTTCTCCGACCGTCGGCGACCTGACTCTGACGGCGAGTTCTGACACTTCCTGAACTTCGGCGGGATTTCGGTACTCCAACCGATTGATTCCTCGCAGGAGAAAGGGAGAACTCGCGTGAAGAAGGTCCTGATGGCCACATTCATGACCGGGCTGGCGCTCGCCACGGTGGGCGCGGGGACCGCCGTCCAGGCGTCCACCGTCTCCTCCACCAGGCCCTGGGCGTACATCGACGATGGACACGGTGGCGTGCTGGCCGAGGCCGAGTTGATGGGCAAGAACACGATCATCATCTGCGACCGCTCCACCGACCACCGCTACGCCATGGCGAAGGTTCGCTACAACGGCCACACCTACCAGTACGCGAACTACTACAAGAACCAGGACTGCATCGAGCAGAAGACGAAGAACATGGCCCACGGCAAGATCGAGCTTTGGGCGTGTGTGAGCAAGCCGTACAAGGTCAAGTTCGCCCGCTGCGGGGCGAAGACGACCGTGGTGCGCCCGTAGTACTGGGCCGGTCGGCTCCTGACGGGAGGCCCGCTGCGCCGAACCGGGACGCGGCGGGTGAGCGGTCACCGCGCCGCTTGGGCGGCCGCGACGAAGCCGGCCCGGCGCCGCTCACCAGGGCGGGCGACGCCGGGCAGGAGGTTCAGCGAAGGACGTGAGGCGCTTCGCGCGAGCATGGCACTCACGCCGGCGCCGTCGCCGGTTTCCCGAAGCGGAGACCTACGGGGTCGGACCCTCCGTTGTGGTGACAAGGCCAAGCAGGGTGGCGGCGCCTGCGGCCTCACCGTTGCCGCCGTTGCCGCCGCGGGCGTTGTTGTTGTTGCCGCCGGCGATCGCGCCGCCGTTGCCGCCGTTGCCGCCGCGGGCCGCGACGAGTTGGGCGAGAAGGGCGGCAGCCGGGATGTCGAAGCCCCGGTCCTCCTCCTCCCTGACCTCACGCTCGCGCCGCACCTCCGGCTGGCGGATCTGGATGTTGTTGATCACGTTCTGGCGCTGACGCTGGTGCTGGCGCTGGTCGTCGCGCTGCTGCTGGTGGTCGCGGTTGTGGTTGCGGTTCCAGTTGCGGTTGCGGCTGCTGCTCCATCTGGGGAAGCTGACCGACGGTGCCACCGCGACCGGCTTCGCCACCGGGGTCGGTGGGGGGATGTAGCCGCCGGCCTGGACGATGGCGGCGCTCGCCGCGGTGGCGGTGGTGGCGGCGCCCAGCGCGACCGCCCCACCGGTCAGCGCAGCGCTCACGGCGAGCAGCCCGACGAGACTCTTGAACGTTGGCATAGCGATTCTCCCCCGAAAAGAAATCGATTCCTCTGGACGCTCGGGCATCTCCGCCATCCGTGCGGAAGAATGCTCCGGATAACCCCCGATGGGGCTATTTCCGTATCGTCTGGATCTCCAGAACCGCGAGACGACAAACACCGCTATGCCTTTCTTAGGCAGCTCCTGTCGTGTCATTGATGCCCGTCGGTGCACCGGCTCCCGCAGGCTCCGCTTGCGGATCGGGTCGCATTGGAGGGGGTCGGCCCGCCTCGATTATCCCCCGCTATGTAGCTATTTCTTCCGTTCGCCAGAATTCTCGCTGCTTCAAATGTTATGACTATAGGTCATAACAAATCATGACATCGTGGCCGTCGTCGACTCGCGGGGCGCGGTGAGCCCCCGATCGGGGACGGTGAACGTGGTGATCTACAACGACATCGTCAGCCCATCGCCTTCGATCAGATGCGATGTGGAGTACACGTCCTGGCCGTGGGACGGCGGCATGACCGCGAGCATCGGGATCACCGACACCGGCCCCACGACCATCGCCTGGATGGCGGCTCACGGGGATCGCATTGATTGGCCGTCTGGCCGCGCAGGCCGCGAAGTACGATCGGTGAATGACCGAAATGACCGAAACCACGCCCGGCTGGCTCTCTCCTGAGGAGCTGGAGTCCACCCGCGCGCGGATGCCGATCCTCTACGTCGACGCCGTGCCGGTACGCGTCGATGACGCCGGAGTGGTCACGCGCGTCGGCCTGCTGCTGCGGATCGGGTCGGACGGGACGGTCAGCCGCGCTCTCGTGTCCGGCAGGGTGCTCCACCATGAGCGGGTGCGTGACGCGCTCCTGCGTCATCTGGAGAAGGACCTCGGCCCCACCGCGCTGCCGCGCGTTCCCGCGTCTCCGCAGCCGTTCACCATCGCCGAGTACTTCCCGACGCACGGCGTCACGCCGTACCACGATCCGCGGCAGCACGCGGTGTCCCTCGCCTACGTCGTGCCGGTCGTGGGGGACTGCCGGCCCCGGCAGGACGCCCTCGATCTCGTCTGGTTCACCCCCGAAGAGGCCGCGTCGCCGCTGGTCCAGCAGGAGATGACCGGCGGTCAGGGCGTGCTGCTCAGGCAGGCCCTCGCGTACGTCGGCTGCCTTCCCTGACCCGCGGCCGATCATCGGCGAGATGACCGGCCGCGCCGTCACGCGAGGTCAGGTACGGGGACGCCGCCGGAGGAAGCGCCAGCCGACGAAGGCGAGTGCGGCGGTTCCGGCCCCGGCCGCGCCCGTGTAGATCCCGACGGGCGTCCGGTCGTCCTTCAGGGTGCCCGGGGTCACGGTGACCGGCGACGGAGTGGTCGTGGCGGCCGGCGCCCGCGTCGGCGTGCCGAGGGCGGTGAGCAGCGCCTTGCTCAGGCGCGCCCCGCCCTGGCCGTTCTCGTCGCGCACGATGCCGTCCCGCGGGCGGAGCGGGCCGGTGCCGGGACGCACCACGACGTTCCCGGAGCACAGCGAGGTGTACAGCGGAACGCCCGGATCGGTGTCGAACAGGCCGCTCTTGCCCGCGGAGGCGAACACCAGGTAGCGCGAGCCGACGGTGAAGTTGACGCCGCACGCGGCGCTGTCGGCGTTGGTGGCGACCTCGTACGTCGCGCTCGGCGTGCCCTTGTAGATCTGGTCCGCCCGGAAGGTGAAGACGAGCGGCGGCGGCGGGCCGAGCGGGTCGCCGCCCTCGACCCGGCGCACCGCCGTCACCGTCCCGGTGAACACGGAGGCCGAGCCCTTCATCAGCTCGGACGGCGGGCGCAGCGCGCACGAGCAGGCGCACGCGGCGGAGGGGGTGAACGCGACCGTCCCGATGATCAACAGGAGGACGGCGAGCAGTCGGTGTGTCATGCCCCTATCACGTATATGCTCGCCCGCCGGTTCGGCGGCCGCCACGCTGGTCGCCCCCGCGTACGGCGATGCCCGGGGCAGGGAGGCCCGGCCCCGGGCATCGCACGGCGGTGAGCCGCCCCCTTACGGCTTGCGGCCGAGGCCGCCGAACTGGAACACGGAGCGGTCCTGGAAGCTGGTCTCCGGCTCGGGGCGCCACCTGGGCAGCGACACCAGGCCGGGCGAGAGCAGCTCCATCCCGGCGAAGAACTCCTCAAGCTGTTCGGGCGTACGCAGGGTGAGCGGGGTGGCGTTGCTGGCGTTCCACTTGGCCGCCGCGTCGTCCATGGAGGCGCTGTGGACGCTGTGCGCGATCGCCATGTAGCTGCCGGAGGGCAGCGCGTCCCGCAGGGCGCCCACCGCGGCGTGCGCCAACTCGGCGTCGGGGACGAACTCCAGCACGCCCATCAGCATCAGCGCGATCGGGCGGGAGAAGTCGAGGGTGCGCGCGGCCTCCTCCAGGATGGGCTCCGGCTTGCGCAGGTCCGCGTCGATGTACGCGGTGGCCCCGTCGGGGGTGCTCTGCAGCAGCGCCCGGGCGTGGACCAGCACGATCGGGTCGTTGTCCACGTACACGATGCGGGCCTTGGGGTTGACCCGCTGGGCGACCTCGTGGGTGTTGTCGGCGCTGGGGATGCCGGTGCCGACGTCGAGGAACTGGTCGATGCCGGCCTCGTCGGCGAGGTGGCGGACGACGCGCCCGATGAACTGGCGCTCCGCCCGGGCGTTGACCGGCAGGTCCGGCATGACCTTCACGATCTCGTCGCCGACCTGGCGGTCGGGGGCGTAGTTGTCCTTGCCGCCCAGCCAGTAGTCCCAGACCCGAGCCGAATGCGGGACCGAGGTGTTGATGCGGGCCAGCACCTCGTTGTCGATCTCCCGGGATTCCCCACCCATCACTGCCTCCTCATCGGCGTCACAGCACACACGCCCAGGAGATCAACTTAGACGATTTCGGCTTGCCAGGCGGGCAAATCGGAACAGATCAGGGTATTTCACCGCATTGCCGTCAAGTTGTACGACTGGGTGGTGTCGAAGGCACGCTAACCCGAGTAAAGGAATCCGAAGCGTGAGCATGGCGATACAAAGGGTGAAGTAGGGAAATCGCCGGGGTACAGGTGACCTATCTTCCACAACTCGGTTGGAGGGACCATGGGTCGCTTCGGGGTTGTCCGTATCGGCGTGGCGTGTGCGGGCTTGGTAGCACTCGCCGCCTGCCAGTCCAATGAGTCCAACACGGCGGCGAAGGCGACGCATGCCAAGGCGGCGGCGGCTTCCGCGGAGCTGACGCGGAAGGCGAACATGGCCGCCGCCGCCAAAGTGAAAGCGAACGAGCTGGGCAACATCCCGGTGATCATGTATCACCGCGTCACCGACAAGCCCGGAGGCACCGACGACCGCACCCCCGCCCAGTTCCGGGCCGAACTGGAGCGTCTCGCCTCCGAGAACTACGTGCCGATCACCGCGGCCGAGTACGTCAGCGGAAAGATCGATATCCCGGCGGGCACGCACCCGGTCGTGCTGACCTTTGACGACTCCTCGCCGTCGCAGCTCACCCTGGACGCGATGGGGACGCCGCAGCCGAACACCGCCGTGGGCATCCTGCTCGACGTCTCCAAGAAGCACCCGGGCTTCCGGCCGGTCGCCACCTTCTTCGTGATCCGCGACATGTTCGGGAAGTTCACGCCGGAGGAGCGCGCCCAGGTCCTCGGCTGGCTGCGCGACAACGGGTTCGACATCGGCAACCACACCCGTGACCACCTGAACCTGCTCGGGAAGTCCGAGAAGGAGGTGACCGAGCAGATCGCCGCCGGCCAGAAACTCATCAGCGATCTGGACAAGAAGGTCCAGGTCCACACGCTGGCCCTGCCGTACGGCAACCAGCCGCGGGACAAGCAGTGGGCGCTGCACGGCTCCGCGAACGGCGTGCGGTACGACTACCAGGGGGTGTTCCTGGCCGGCTACACGCCCGCGCCCTCGCCCTTCACGAAGGAGTTCAACCCGGTCGGCATCCCGCGGATCAGGTCGATGGACAAGAAGGGCGACTGCGTCAAGTTCTGCTCGACGGCCTGGCTGGACGAGCTCAACGCCCACCCGGACGAGCGCTACACCTCGGACGGCAACCCCACGACCGTGGCGTTCCCGAAGTTCAAGACGCCGTTCGTGGCCAAGAACGTCACCACCAACGCCCTGCCGTACTAAAGGTCGTGGGCCTGGCGGCGGCCCTCCTCCAGGAACGCCGTGACCGCGTCGGCGCCGCCCAGCTCGGATATCGGGCGGGCCGCGCCGAAGGGCATGTTCCAGAACCCGCCCGGCCTGGGCCGCCAGGGGCCCACGTAGGCGTACGGCTCCTCGATGTCGGCGTTGCCGAGGGAGACCCCGTAGTTGACCTCGTCGCTGGTGACGCCCAGGTCGAAGTGCTCGGGCCACAGCACGGGGATCAGCTCGGGGTCGAGGTGGCGCAGCGCCGTCTCGCCGATGGCGAGGCAGTCCGCGATGTATTCGGCGGCGGCCGGATCGACCTCCACGGGCTCGTCGGGCTGGACGCCGGACCCGCCCCGGTAGAGCCCCTCGGGGGCGCCCGCCCGGACCCCGGCCGCCTCGGCCAGCCCGGCGAACGTGACGTCCCGGAGGGGGAGGCGCAGTCCGTCGCCGGTCACCAACGTGTCGCAGTCGATCCGCAGCACGGGCGCGGCGATCGTGGCGAAGCCGCCGGAGACCGGCCGGAGCCGGATGGTGCCGCTCAACCGGTACTGCGGGCCGGCCAGCACCAGCTCGGCCACACCGTGCAACGCGCGCCGCGTTCGCGGCAGATCCTGGACGTGCATCGCGGTCTCCTCCTCCGCTCGGCCGTACCCGCTGCGCCGCAGGGGGATCGGTCGGGGGAGTGTCTTCCACGCGGAGTAGGGTTCCTAACGAAACCATAACAGGGCAGTGATTACCTGCCGGGTGATCCGGCAGTCCGCTCGCTACGCATGATGGGGGGCGGGCCGATGAAGACCAGTGAGCCCGTGTGCGAGCTTCATCTCCGGATGGTCGGGCAGTTGCACGATCTCGTGTTGCGTGTGCACCGACCGACGCTGACCGAGGACGAGGTGGCCCGCTGGATGCAGTCGGGCGCGGTCGTCCGGCTGGAGGTCTCCGAGATGGGCACCCAGGTCGCGCACAGCATGCTGGTGAATTTCGGGAACGTCGGGTTCGCCTGGCTGCAGCCCTATCGCGGAGGACGCGGCCTGAGCTTCTGAGCGCTCACTCCTCCATCCCCTTTCCGAGATGCGCCGGTCCGTGCGGGTCGGCGCAGTGGTCCGGGTGCGGGTCCTCCGCACGCCCGATGGACAGGACGTCCGGCGACGCGTGGTCGACCTGGAGCGTCGTGTGCTCGATGCCGTACTCCTCGCGCACCAGACGCTCGGCGGCCAGCCGTACGGCGTGGCAGTCGGCGCCGGGGGCGACGAGGATGTGCGCGGACAGCGCGGGATAGCCGGAGGTCACCTCCCAGACGTGCAGGTCGTGCACCTCGACCACGGTGTCGAGGGCGGCCGTCCTGCGCCCGATCTCGGCCGGGTTGATCCCGGTGGGCGCCGCCTCCATGAACACCCGCGCCGACGCGCGGACCAGCCCCCAGCCGGCCTTCAGCATCAGGGCGGCGACGAGCAGCGCGGCGACGGCGTCGGCCCGGTTCCACCCGGTCACCCAGATGACCACGCCGGCGATCGTGGTCGCGATGAACGCGTAGAGGTCGTTGAGTATGTGCTGGAAGGCGCCCTCGACGTTGAGGCTGGCCCGGTTGGCGCGGGTGAGCAGCCAGGTCGCGGCGATGTTGACGCCGATGCCCGCCAGGCCGGTGACGACGACGTAGACGCCCGCGACCGTGGGCGGTGCGATCAGCCGCCGGGCCGCCTCGTAGACGAAGTACGCGCTGAGCAGCAGCAGGGTGATGCCGTTGATCTGCGCGGAGATGATTTCCGCCCGCTTGAGGCCGTAGGTGAAACCGCCCTGCGGCGGGCGCGCCGCGATCCGCATGGCGACCAGCGCGAGCACGATGGCGATGGCGTCGGTGAGCATGTGCCCGGCGTCGGAGACGAGCGCGAGCGAGTGGGCGATGAGGCCGACGGCCACCTCGGCGACCATGAATCCGATGATCAGAAGCAGCGCCGCCGTGAGAAGGCGCCGGTCGGCCGTGGCGCTGACGCCGTGCCCGTGCCCGTGTCCCTGACCGTGGCCGTGCTCCGCCATCGTACGGATACCTCTCGTTTTGTCCGCTATGCGAGCGTAGCTCGCGGGCATGGAAATAATCGAGCCGTTGTCAACGATTTGTAAGTTAACGACTACAGAACGTGAGCATCATAGGTCGTATGGCAGTCGGCCTTCCCAACGCGCTCGGCACAGCGCTCCTGCTGATCACGATCTTCGACCCCCGGCCGGGGCGCACCCAACTGGCCACCACGTCGTCCTGTCCCGCTCCGAAGGTGGTGTCCCATCGGGGGTACGGGGGCGACGAGAACACGCTCTCCGCCTTCGCGCACGCGCTGGACGAGGGCTCCGGCCGGGTCGAGCTCGACGTGCACTTCACCCGCGACCACCACCCCGTGGTCATGCACGACGCCACGGTCGACCGTACGACCAACGGATCGGGGCGGGTCGCGGACATGACACTGGCGCGGTTCCGCGCGCTGCGCACCGCGGGCGGCGAGCGGCCCCCGACCCTCGCGGACGCGCTGCGGCTGGTCCGGGACCGCGGCGGGCGGGTCCTGGTGGAGCTCAAACAGGTCCCGGACGCTCGTGACCTGCGCGAGCTGCGCGAGATCTACGCCACGCTGGACGCGCGCCGGTGGGCGAGCCTGATGTCCTTCTCCGCCGCCGCGCTGCGGGCGGTGCGCACCATCCCGGCCGCTCACGGGTTGCTCTCGTCCACCGCGCCCAGCCCCTCGGCCACCGAGGGGCTCTCCTTCGTCGGCGTACGGTACGACCGCCTGACGCCGGCGCGGGTCCGGGAGTACCAGGCGGCCGGCCTGTCCGTGTACGCGTGGACCGCCGACGACCGAGACGCCTGGCGGCGCCTGGCCGGCTACGGCGTGAACGGTGTCGTGACCGACCGGACGCCCGCCTATCTGGCCTGGGCGAGATCCGTCTGCTCGGTCCCGATCACGGATTGAGCAGGACCTTGATCGCGCCGTCGCGCTTCTTCTGGAAGATCTCGTAGCCGTGCGGCGCCTGGTCGAGCGGCAGGCGGTGCGTGGCGAGGTCCATCACGCCGAGCGGGTCCTTGTCGTCGTTGACCAGCGGAAGCAGCGTGTCGATCCAGCGCTTGACGTGCGCCTGGCCCATCCGCAGCGTGATGCCCTTGTCGAACATGCGCAGCATGGGCATCGGGTCGGTCATGCCGCCGTAGACGCCGATGATCGACACGGTGCCGCCGCGCCGTACGGTCTCGATCGCGTGGTGGAGCGCGGAGAGCCGGTCGACCCCCGCCGTCTCCATCAGCGGCGCCGCCATCCGGCCGGGCAGCATGCCGGTGATGGTCTGGGCGATCTTGGCGAATGGGGAGCCGTGCGCCTCCATGCCGACGGCGTCGATCACGGAGTCGGGGCCGCGGCCCGCGGTCATGTCGCGGATGGCCTCGGCGACGTCGGTGTGGCTGCCCGCGTCCACGGTCTCGACGCCGTGCCTGCGCGCCATGGCGAGCCGCTCGGGGACGCCGTCCACGCCGATGACGCGGTGGCCGAGGTGCCGGGCGATGCGGCAGCACATCTGGCCGATCGGGCCGAGGCCGAAGACGGCGACGGTCCCTCCCTCGGGGATGTCGGCCCAGTCGACGGCCTGCCAGGCGGTGGGCAGGACGTCGGAGAGGTAGACGTACCGCTCGTCGGGAGGCCCCTCGGGCACCTTGATCGGACCGAAGTGGGCCTGGGGGACGCGTAGGTACTCCGCCTGCCCGCCCGGCACCTCGCCGTACAGCTTGGTGTAGCCGAACAGGGCGGCCCCCATCCCGTGGTCGCGGCACTGGGTCGTCTCGCACTGCGCGTAGAGCTGCCGATCGCACATGAAGCAGTGCCCGCAGGAGATGTTGAACGGGATGACCACCCGGTCGCCGGGCTTGATGTTCTTGACGTCGGTGCCGACCTCCTCGACGATGCCCATGGCCTCGTGGCCGAGGATGTCGCCCTCCATCATGAACGGCCCGAACAGCTCGTAGAGGTGCAGGTCGGAGCCGCAGATCCCGGTCGTGGTGACCCTGATGACGGCGTCCGTGGATTCCTTGAGCGTCGGGTCGGAGACCTCCTCGACCCGTACGTCGCGTTTTCCGTGCCAGGTGAGTGCCTTCATGCGGCCCCGCTAACCGCGCCCTTCGCCGCCAAACAGGACCAAGGGCGTTCTTTGCGAGAAAACGCCGCAGGGTCGCCCTGGCGTCAGCGGTCCGTGGACGGCGCCGGATCGCCGAGGGGCGTCAGCCGGAACCCCGTGACGACCTCGGGACGGATCCGGATCACGTGGTCCATGTTGCCGAAGACCCACGGCCGCAGCATCTCGCTGTACCGCTCGATCTCGCCCCGGTCCCTGACCAGGCGGGCGGTGCCGACGACGATCACGCTCCAGCCGAGGTGGTCGTGCGGGTCGATCGCGTCCGCCTCGTACGCGACCACGGTGCCGTCGCCGTCGGCGGCGGCGGACGTGATGGCCGCGCCCAGGTGGGTGCGGATGATGATGTCGCCGTTGTCGAGGATGTGGTTGACCGGCCGGATCGCGGGGAGCGCGTGCAGGGTGAACACCACGCGGCCCATCGCCACCGAGGCGAGCAGCCGCAGCGACTCGTCCTGGGGGAGTTCCCGGAGTTCTCGTTCGTTCATGCCGGATCGCCGCGATTCACGAGATCCACCATGCCATTGGTAACGGCATGTCCCGCTAGGGACCAAAGTCCCGGAGTAAGGGTCATTCCTCCCTCACCGATGCGATCGGGCCGAAGGTCCCTGCGGGCCGGGACCTCGGGGCCGCCGAGCCCGAGCCGTACGGCACTGCCGCCGATCCCGCGGTCACGGTGCACTTAAGACAGCACAGACAAAAGGGAAAGGGGCTCACGATGGCGATCACGGAGCGGCGCGGCCGGCAGGACACGCATGTGGTCCCGGGACCCGGCGCGCACGCCATGACGGCGCGCAGGCCGGTGGAGTACGTCTGGGGGATCGCCCGCATGGCGATCGGCTGGATCTTCCTCTGGGCCTTCCTGGACAAGCTGTTCGGCCTGGGGTTCGCCACCCCCGGGAACAAGGCATGGATCAACGGCGGCAGTCCGACCACCGGATTCCTCAAAGGGACGGCCGAGAACACGCTGGGCGGCTTCTTCTCCTCGCTCGCCGGGCAGGGCTGGGCCGACTGGCTCTTCATGATCGGCCTGGCCGGGATCGGCGCCGCGCTGATGCTCGGCGCGGGCGTCCGCGTCGCCGCGATCACCGGCGGCCTGCTCCTCATGCTCATGTGGGCGGCCGAGCTGCCCCTCGCGACCAACCCCTTCCTCGACGAGCACGTGATCTACATGGTCGTCCTCGCCGGGCTCGCCCTGGCGAACGCCGGTGACACCCTGGGCATCGGCCGCTGGTGGGGCGGCACCGCGCTCGTCCGGCGGTACCCCATCCTCAAGTGACCGAAGTTACGTCCCCCTCATCCGCCCGTCCTCGCGAAGAGGACGGGCGGTGTGCTATGCCCGGAGTGGTACCACTTTGAGAGGGTAGAGATGGCGGACACCGAATCAGGATCGTTTCTTCCGCGAATGCGGCTGGACGATCTGCTGGCCGAGCTGCAGAACCGGCTGGAGGCGGTGCTCGCCACTCGCGACCGCGTCCACTCGCTGCTGGAGGCCGTGGTCTCGGTCGGCAGCGAGCTCGACCTGGAGAGCGTGCTCCACCGCATCGTCGAGTCCGCCACCGCCCTGGTCAACGCCTCGTACGGCGCGCTCGGCGTGATCGGCGAGGAGAGCACGCTGGTCCAGTTCGTCCCGGTCGGACTGTCCGAGGAGGAGATCGCCAGGATCGAGCACTGGCCGCACGGGCTCGGCCTCCTCGGCCTGCTGATCAAGGACCCGCAGTCGCTCCGGCTGCGCGACATCGCCGACCACCCCGATTCGTACGGCTTTCCGGCCGGGCACCCGCCGATGCGCTCCTTCCTCGGCGTCCCCATCCGCGTCCGCGACGAGATCTTCGGCAACCTCTACCTGACCGAGAAGCGCAACGGCGAGTTCGACGAGGAGGACGAGGCGATCGTCACCGCGCTCGCCACCGCCGCCGGTGTCGCCATCGAGAACGCCCGGCTGTACGAGGAGACCCGGCGCAGGGAGGCGTGGCTGGAGGTCTCCTCCGAGGTGACCACGAGCCTGCTGTCCGGGGCCGACCCGCACGACGTTCTGGTGATCCTGGCCCGGCGCACCCGGGAGATGACCGACGCGGACGTGGTGACGATCTCCTTCAGCGTGGCCCCGGACACGCTGCGCGTCGAGATCGCCGAGGGGCACGACGCGGAGGAGCTGCTCGGCATCGAGCTGCGCGCGGGCGACACGGTCGCCGGCCAGGTGCTGCGCAGCGCCGAGCCGCAGATCGCCGACATCAGGACCTGCCCGGACGCCCACGCGGGCGCGCCCAAGTCCGGCCCCTCGCTGTCCGTCCCCCTCGGGAAGGGGCGGAACGTGCGCGGCGTGCTCGGCCTCGGCAAGCGCACCGGACGCCTGCCGTTCAGCTCCGCCGACCTGCGGATGGTCCAGGCGCTCGCCGGCCAGGCCGCCGTCGCGCTGGAGCTGGCCGAGGCCAGGCAGGACGCCGAGCGCCTCGGCCTGCTTGAGGACCGCGACCGCATCGCCAAGGACCTGCACGACGTGGTGATCCAGCGGCTGTTCGCGGCGGCGATGACGCTGATGAGCGTCGTCAGGCTGGTGGAGAAACCGGAGGTCAACGGGCGCATCCAGCACGTCGTGGACGAGCTCGACGCCACGATCAGGCAGATCCGCTCCACCATCTTCGCGCTGCACACGCCGCGTGAGGACAAGGCCGCCACCGTGCGCGGCCAGCTCATGGACCTGGTGGAGTCGGCGCGCGGCCACCTCGGCTTCATGCCGGGCGTCCTCCTCGAAGGGGCGCTGGACACCCTCGTCACCCCCAAGATCGCCGACCAGGCGCTCGCCGTCCTGCGCGAGGCGCTGTCCAACGTCGTACGGCACGCGCACGCGACCGAGGTGAACGTGACGGTGGACGCCCGCGACGGCGTCCTCGTGCTCGAGGTGGCGGACAACGGCGTCGGCGTGCCGGAGGAGGGGCGGCGCAGTGGGCTGCGTAACCTCGCCGAGCGGGCCGAGCTGCTCGGCGGCACGTTCGAGGTGCTGCGGCGCGAGCCGCGGGGCACCTGCCTGTCCTGGCGGGTCCCGCTCGGCTGAACCGGGCCCTCAGCTCAGGCGGCGTCCGGTGACCAGCTCCGCGCGGACGGCGACGAGCTGGTCGTGGTGGCCGGGCGCCCACGGGACCAGCGGCAGCCGGGCCAGCCGTACGACCTCGCCGGGCTCCTCGACGACGCGCGCCGGGCCGACGGCGGTCACCGACCAGCCGGTGCGGCTCGTCTCGTCGAAGTCGTCCGCCTCGAAGGCGACGATCGCGCCGCGCGCGGCCTCCGACAGACGCGAGCCCGCGGCGGTGCGGAACACCACGTCCTCCCCCTCCAGCACGTAGTTGACGACCTGCACGGCCGGCAGCGCGCGCTCGGTGAACACGACGCGGCCGATCGGCGTCGAGGACAGCAGGGAGAGGCACTCCGCCCGCGAAAGTTCCTGGAGCCCGGCCATGTCGATGTTCATGCCTCCAGGGTCACCCACGCCCCCTGCCCGCCCGCAGGGACGAAGGTCCCGGGTGTCTCGGCGTTCGGCTCGTTCGGGGACGTTCCGGCCCATCAAACCCCCGCTCCCGGGTACAGGGGTGGTCATGGATGAAATCGCGCAGATCGACGCATTCTGGCGTGCCGCGAACTACCTGTCCGTCGGGCAGATCTACCTGCTCGACAACCCGCTGCTCAAGGAGCCGCTGTCCCCCGCCGACGTCAAACCTCGGCTGCTCGGCCACTGGGGGACCACCCCCGGGCTGAACTTCTGCTTCGCGCACCTCAACCGGATCATCCGCCGGCGCGACCAGGACATGATCTACATCGCCGGCCCCGGCCACGGCGGGCCCGCCACCGTCGCGCACGCCTGGCTGGAGGGCACGTACAGCGAGGTGTACCCCTCGGTGTCGCAGGACGCCGACGGCATGCGCCGGCTGTTCCGGCAGTTCTCCTTCCCCGGCGGCATCCCCAGCCACGTCGCGCCCGAGACGCCCGGATCCATCCACGAGGGCGGCGAGCTGGGCTACGCCCTCGCGCACGCGTACGGCGCGGCGTTCGACAACCCCGACCTGGTCGTGGCGTGCGTCATCGGCGACGGCGAGGCGGAGACCGGGCCGCTGGCCGCGAGCTGGCACTCGAACAAGTTCCTCGACCCGGCCCGGGACGGGATCGTGCTGCCGATCCTCCACCTGAACGGCTACAAGATCGCCAACCCGACGGTCCTCGCCCGGATCCCGGAGAGCGAGCTGATCAAGCTCATGGAGGGGTACGGCTACCACCCGTACGTCGTCTCCGGGGACGACCCCGCGCTCATGCACCGCCTGATGGCCGACACCCTGGACGAGGTCTTCGACCGGATCGCCGAGATCAAGGCGGGGTCGGGCGACCGGCTGCCGATGATCATACTGCGCACGCCGAAGGGCTGGACCGGCCCGCGCGAGGTGGACGGCCTGCCCGTCGAGGGCACCTGGCGGGCCCACCAGGTGCCGCTGGCCGACGTGCGGGACCGCCCCGAGCGGCTGGCCGCCCTGGGCGAGTGGATGCGCTCCTACCGTCCGGAGGAGTTGTTCGACGCCGAGGGCCGCCCGCTGCCCGAGGTCACCTCGGGCGTGCCGTACGGGCCGCGCCGGATGAGCGCGAACCCGCACGCCAACGGCGGTGAGCTGCTGCGCCCGCTGGTGCTGCCGGACTTCCGCGACTACGGGGTCGAGGTGAAGGCGCCGGCCACCGCCACCAGCGAGCCCACCCGAATCCTCGGCGCGTTCCTGCGGGACGTGATCGCCGCCAACCCGCGCAACTTCCGGCTGATGGGCCCGGACGAGACCGCGTCCAACCGGCTGCAGGCGGTGTTCGAGGTGACCGACCGGGCGTGGGACGCCGAGCGGCTGCCCACCGACGAGCACCTCGCGCCCGGGGGCCGGGTGATGGAGGTGCTCTCGGAGCACCTGTGCCAGGGCTGGCTGGAGGGCTATCTGCTGACCGGCAGGCACGGCCTGTTCAACTGCTATGAGGCGTTCATCCACATCGTGGACGCGATGTTCAACCAGCACGCCAAGTGGCTGGAGTCGTCGCGCAAGATCCCGTGGCGGCGTCCGGTGGCCTCCCTCAACTACCTGCTGTCCTCGCACGTATGGCGCCAGGACCACAACGGCTTCAGCCACCAGGACCCCGGGTTCCTGGACGTGGTCGTGAACAAGAAGGCCGAGGTCGTCCGCATCTATCTGCCGCCGGACGCCAACACGCTGCTCTCGGTCGGGGACCACTGCCTGCGGTCGCGTGACTACGTGAACGTCGTGGTCGCCGGCAAGCAGCCGACCCTCGACCTCTTCACCATGCCGGAGGCGGTGGCGCACTGCACCCGGGGGCTCGGCATCATCGAGTGGGCCTCCAACGACGAGGGCCTGGAGCCCGACGTGGTCCTGGCCTGCGCCGGCGACGTGCCCACGATGGAGACCCTGGCCGCCGCCGCGCTGCTCCGCGAACACCTGCCCAAACTGCGGGTCCGCGTGGTCAACGTCGTGGACCTGATGCGCCTGCAACCGCCGAGCGAGCACCCGCACGGCATGTCGGACGCCGAGTACGACACGCTGTTCACCACCGACCGGCCGGTGATCTTCAACTTCCACGGCTACCCGTGGCTGATCCACCGGCTCACCTATCGGCGGGCGGGCCACGACAACCTGCACGTACGCGGATACAAGGAGGAGGGCACCACGACCACGCCCTTCGACATGGCGATGCTCAACGACATCGACCGGTTCCACCTCGTCCTCGACGTGATCGACCGGGTCCCCGGCCTCGGCGCGCGCACCGCCCACCTGCGCCAGCGGATGCTCGACGAGCGGCTGCGCTGCCGCGTCCACACCCGGGAGTACGGCGAGGACGCGCCGATGATCCGCAACTGGGTCTGGCCGTACTGAGCGGTCGGGGTCAGCCGCCGAGCAGGCGCAGGGCCAGGGACGCGATCTCCCACTCCTCGTCGGTCGGGACCACCATCACCGCGACGTCGGAGCCGGGCGGCGAGATGATCCGCGCGCCCTCGCCACCCTGGTTGCGGGCCGGGTCGACGGCGATGCCGAGCCGTTCCAGCCCGCTCATGGAGCGGGCCCTGGTCCGCGCGTCGTGCTCGCCCACCCCGGCGGTGAAAACGACGGCGTCGAGGCGCCCGAGCACCGCGTAGTACGCCCCCACGTACTTGCGTATCCGGTGGCAGTACACGTCGAGCGCCAGCCGGGCGTCCTCGTCGCCGGCGTCGGCCTTCGCCCACACCTCGCGCATGTCGCTCGCGCCGGCCAGGGCCAGCATCCCCCCGGCCCGCATCAGCGCCTCCTGGCTCTCAGCCACGCCGAGGGCGGCCGTGAGGTACAGGAACGAGGGCAGCGAGGGATCCACGTCGCCGGAACGGGTGCCCATGACCAGCCCCTCCAGCGGCGTCAGGCCCATCGAGGTGTCCACGCTGCGCCCACCGCTGATCGCGGTCGCGCTCGCGCCGTTGCCGAGGTGGAGCACGATCATGTTCGTCTCCTCAAGGGGGCGGTCCAGCAGCTCGGCCGCCAGCCGGGAGACGTACGCGCATGACGTGCCATGGAAGCCGTACCGCCGCACGCCCAGCTCGTCGGTCCAGGCGCGCGGCACCGCGTACGTGTAGGCGTGCGGGGGCAGCGTCCGGTGGAACGCGGTGTCGAACACGGCGACCTGCGGGACGCCGGGGAACGCCGCCCGCGCCACCCGGATCCCGTCCAGGTTGGCCGGGTTGTGCAGCGGCGCGAATCTCGCCAGCTCCTCGATGGCGGCGATCACGTCGTCGTCCACCAGGACCGGCTCTGTGAACCGGTCGGCGCCGTGGACCACCCGGTGCCCGACCGCCCGCAGCGGGATCCGGCCCAGGTCCGGGCCCGCCTGGGCGAACGCGTCCAGCGCCGCCCGCAGCCCCGACTCGTGGTCGGGGAAGGCACGGTGCAGCTCGTACGGCTCCGCTCCACCGACGGTGTGGGTGAGCGCGCCCTGCCCGTCGCCGATCCGCTCGATCAGGCCGACGGCGAGCCGGGCCCCGGACTCCGTGTCGATCAGCTCGTATTTGATCGACGACGAGCCGGTGTTGAGGACCAGGACGCAGTTGTCCACAGTTTCCACAGCGCCTTCCACAGAAGTGTCCACAGGGTTATCCACACCTGTGTCCTCGCTTCCGTCCACAGCCACGGGATGCCTCCAGATCGGCGGAACCTGCCGTGATCACCCTCCTTCCCGCAGGGGGAGCGCGCATGCTTTGGGGGAAAATTTCCGGATTTGGCGTTGTCGTTAGGGGGAAGGCGGAAGGTCCCGTTCCATGAGGACCAGCGGCTCTGGAACCCGCTCCGCCGCGGTCGTCTCATGGATATGCCAGGGACGAACGAGGAGGACAACATGATCATCGCTGCCACCGACGGCTCCCCCGCCGCCACCGCCGCCGTGGAGTGGGCCGCCGACGACGCGGCACGCAAGAAGCTCCCGCTGCGTGTGCTCCACGTCGTCGACCGCCTGCCGTACGAGATCCCGCGCTACCCGATCCCCGGCGTACAGGAGTCCATCGTGCAGTCCGGCGAGCGGATCCTCCGCGACGCCCGCCAGGCCGTACGGGCTCGGCAGCCCGCCGTCGAGGTGACCACCGAACTGGTCTACGGCGTCCCGGCCCCCGTGCTGCGGCAGGAGGCCGAGCACTCGTCCGAGCTCGTGGTGGGCAGCCGCGGCCGGGGCGGCTTCGCCGGGATGCTGCTCGGCTCGGTCAGCTCCCACGTCGCCGGGCACGTCCACGCCCCGGTCGTCGTCGTACGGCCCGCTCCCGCCACGGCGTACGGCGAGATCGTGGTCGGGGTGAGCGAGTCGGAGGAGTGCGACCCGGCCCTCGACTACGCCTTCGAGGAGGCCAACCTGCGCGGCACCCGGCTGCGCGCGATCAGCGCGTGGGAGCTCCCGGTGCACATCCTCGGGCCCGAGGTCGTTTACGACGTGGACGAGATCCAGCACGCCTTCCGCCAGGCCGCCACCGACAAGCTCGGCGACCTGCAGGAACGGTTCCCCGACGTCGAGGTCACGCTGGACATCGTGCGCGGGCACCCCGTGGCCGCCCTGGTGGACGCCTCGGAGAAGGCCGACCTCGTCGTCGTCGGCTCCCGCGGTCGCGGAACGATCGGCGCCGCCGTGCTCGGCTCGGTGAGCCGCGGCGTCCTGCACCACGCCCGCTGCCCGGTCGCCGTCGTCCGGTGACAGCGCGCTGGGAGAACCGGCGGCGAGGACGGTTGGGTGGGCGTTCCGGGTCCTCGCCGTCGACGAGTGCTGCTGCGCTGTGGTGGCTGGTCGCTCTGATGTGCATCGGGGCGGCTGTGGGGAGCGTTCTGGGTCCTCGCCGCCGATGAGCGCGGCTCCGCCGTGGGGGTGACCGTGTTCGCGCCGCCGGCTACGGCACTGCGCTGCGGCGCGTGGCTGTTCCGGTGTGAATCACGGCGGCTGTGTGGGCGTTTCGGCTCCTCGCCGTTGATGAGTGGCGCTGCGCTGCGGCGGGTGGTTGTTCCGGCGCGCCGTGATAGCGGGCCCCTGGTGAGCCGCTGGCGCGGCGTTCGCGGGCGCGGTGGTACAGGGCACGGTCTTACGCGCGCCTCCACAACCACCCGCACTCCGCTCCGCTTTCCCGCCGCACCGGCTTCCCCCCGTCACGCGCCCTGTCCCGCTCGTGGTGGCCGTCGTCGGCGTACTTCTCAGCCGCTGTGGGGAATCCCGCGCGTGGTTCGCACCGCTGGTTACGGCGCTGCGCTGCGGCGGGTGGTTGTTCCGGCGCGCCGTGATAGCGGGCCTCTGGTGCTGCCGCTGGCGCGGCGTTCGCGGGCGCGGTGGTACAGGGCACGGTCTTACGCGCGCCGGAACAACCACCCGCACTCCGCTCCGCTTTCCCGCCGCACCCGCTTCCCCCCCGTCACGCCCGGGACGTGACACGGTGCTCAGTAAAGGTCCATACCGGATGTGGCGTTCAGAAGGGCGGGATGTCCTCGGCAGGTGACGGGCCCGGCCGAACCCACCAGGCGGGTTCATACCGGTAGGCCGGCACGTAGGGGAGTTCGTCGGTGGCGGGGTATCCCCCCGCCGGCGCCATAGGCGTTAGCGCTGCTTTGCGAGACGGTGTTCGATACCGCCCTCTGGAGAAGTCTCCGGTACCGAGCAGGTCTCCCCGGCGCAAGCCCCTCATCGATCGTCTGAACCGATGAGAGTATGACGAATCGCCAGTGGCGATCGTGTGCCGGTAGATCGGCTTTCTGGTCTTGCCTCTGAAGCCCGGCGCGACAATGAGTCAAGTTCGTCGATCAAGGTAGCGGCGGTGAACGCGGTCAGCGTCATCAGTGCCGCCACGGTGCTCGCGATGGCGAGCGCACTACGAGGGATTCCTGCAGCTCGTGTACCGCGTGCCGTCGACGACCTCGCGCGCTCGGGTGGCGGTGTGGCGCGAGCTGAAGCGCCTGGGCGCCCTCCAGATCCAGCCAGGCGGTGTGCGTATTGCCGGACCGTCCCGGTGTACGGGAACGCCTCTCGACAAGGTCCGCGAGCGCATCGAAGAGTTCGGGGGAGAGAACATGATCTTCATGCTGACCGGGGGCGAGGAGCGCGTGCACCAGACGCTGGTCGAGTCGTTCCGCGAGAACTCGGCGAAGGAGTACGCCGAGATCGTGGAGGAGTGCGAGACGAAGTTCTTCAAGGAGATCGGGTTTGAGCGGTTCCGCGAGAACTACACGTTCGAGGAACGCCGAGGAGATCCGTCAGGACCTGGAGAAGCTGCGGCGTCGGCTCCGCAAGGTCGAAGGGCGTGACTGGATGGGCGCCCCCGGCAGGGAGCCGGCCCGCGAGAAGGTCGCGGAGTGCGAGTGCCTCCTCGACCAGTTC